>NC_014041.1:3897500-5128187 GCF_000023465.1 Zunongwangia profunda SM-A87 | reverse complement strand
CTTATGCCGCATTACAGGGATATCCGGAATTAAGCTGCGAGAATTTCGAAAATCTGGATCCAATACGTGCGACACCACCAGCGCCTTTTCATGGCACCGAGGTGGGGTGGAGCAAGTTTTGTATGGAAAAGCCGGTGGTTTATGATTTTGTAAACGATGTTATTGCCGAACTTGCCAAAATTACCGATGGGCCTTATCTTCATATTGGAGGAGATGAAATCGAAGATGAACACTATAAGGAATTTGTAGTAAAAGCTGAAAAAATAGTACGTGAAAACGGTAAAACAGCCATTGGTTGGGAAGAAGTTACCCAGGCTAAGGTAGACGATTCGTTTATTAGTCAGCGTTGGACGGGAACCACCAAAAGTGTGGTGGATACCAGAATAATCGAATCGATTTGTAAAAATTTCTATTTAGATCACGGGAATATTCCCGATCAGCCAAACACGTATAGCTGGTGTAAAAAAGACGGAGTTTCTTTAAAAAACGTATACGATTTTGTGTCTGAAAATAAGAAAGCAATAGGTGTAGAGGGAGCCCTTTGGACAGAGCTTGTCCATAGCGATGCCACCGCAGACGATCGTCTTTGGCCACGAAGTATTGCCGTTGCAGAAGTGGGATGGTCTTCGCCTAAAAAGAAAGATTATACGGAGTTTGTTAAACGTTTAGGTATACATGGTAAACGACTGGTTTATATGGGTGTTAACTTTTATAAAACCCCAGATGTGCCATGGAATACAACAAAAATTAAAGGAGTATTTTCAACAGTAGAAAAATAATCGGAACTTGCGAGAGTTAATTTGATGTGATGGAGAGTAAACAACCCGATACCGAAAAGCAATCAAAATATAATGATCTTGAAAAGATGAGCACAGCCCAATTGCTGGCAAACATCAACAAAGAAGATCAAACAATTGCTAAAAATGTACAAAACCAGTTACCGGCTATAGAAAAACTGGTAGATGTCATTGTTAAAAACATGCAGAAAGGAGGTCGGTTATTTTATATTGGTGCCGGCACCAGTGGGAGATTGGGGGTATTAGATGCTTCAGAATGTCCACCGACTTTTGGCGTAACTTCAGATATGGTCATTGGCTTAATTGCAGGTGGGGACACTGCTTTAAGAAATGCTGTAGAAAATGCAGAAGACGATACTTCTCAGGCCTGGAAAGATCTTCAGAAATATCAAATTTCAGAAAACGATACGCTTGTAGGTATTGCTGCTTCTGGAACAACCCCTTACGTGATAGGAGGAATTAAAGAAGCCAGAAAACGTGGGATTTCCACGGGATGTGTAGCCTGTAGTAGTGGAAGCCCTTTGGGAGAGGCTTCAGAATTTCCTATCGAAGTAGTTACCGGCCCTGAATTCGTTACCGGCAGTACCCGGATGAAAGCCGGTACCGCCCAAAAGATGGTTTTAAATATGATTACCACCAGTACTATGATAAAACTAGGCAGAGTAAAGGGAAATCGTATGGTAGACATGCAGCTTTCTAACAAGAAACTGGTGGGTCGCGGTGCACAAATGATTATGGATGAACTCCAGGTGCCGGAAACCGAAGCAAAAGATTTACTGCTGAAACACGGTAGTGTAAGAAATGTATTGCTGAATTACCAAAAAGAACTGAAATAAAATCAAATTACGGTATTTAGTTTAAAGTAGCTTTAAACCTGCTTTTTGGTATTTTTCAAGACTTTTATCAGAAGGATCTAACTCGGTCACCAGAGTATCTACCTGAGTAAGATCACAGATCTTATACCGGTTAATGGTATCCAGTTTCTTAGAAATACTTAGCGACACGATTTTTCTGGAAGCATTGACCATTGCTTTTTTCATCTGGGCAATTTCCCAGTCAATTTCAGTAATTCCTTTATCTAAATCCATATAACCGGTACCTAAAAAGCAAATATCCGCAGTAATTTCAGCTAAGGTATTTATGGAATTTCCACCGGTAGCTAGTTGTGATCCTTTAGATAATTTACCGCCGATTAAATGGACTTCGCTTAGCATAGATGAATTATTAAGTAATTCTACTGCCATAGGAAGGCTGGGAGTAAAGAATGTAAGATTCATTTTTTGTGGCAGCAATTTTGCCAATTCCAAATTGGTAGAACCGCCGGTTATTAGTACAACATCCCCATGATTTAAAAGCGAAATTCCTTTTTTGGCAATAATCGATTTGTTTTCGTATTCATAAATTTCCCGGTTTTGATCAGAATGAATATTAAAACCATTGGATACTGCACCGCCATGAACCTTTTTGAGCAATTTGTGTTTATCTAATTCCATTAGATCCCTTCGTACAGTATCCATAGAGACATTAAGAATATTGGTTAAATCACTTAGCAATACTCTATTATGTAAATGAACTTCGTTAAGAATAATCTCGCGTCTTTCTTTTTTTTTCATCTAGGGGTATGTATTTATAAATTACTAATTAAGTCTTTTGTATTGGTTTAAGAATCCTATTAAGCTACAAAAAATGTTAAAAATTTAAATTTCTGTAAAATTATATAAATTTTATATTTTGCAATTTTTTATAGCATAAATTATATCTAATTAGCATATAAATTGCATTTAAATTGAACTTATGCAGTTTCTTATTGCTTTTTTTTAATTTTAATAATATGTTTGTTTCATAACTAATTGTTAACGGACTACTATGAAAAGACAATTCAAAAAACCAGTCTTGTTCCTATTTTTATTGTTTTCAATACAAATTTGGGCACAGGATAAAGAAATTTCAGGAACGGTTGTGGATGAGGATCAAATTCCACTTCCAGGAGTGAACGTTCGGGTAAAAAATTCGAACATCGGTACAGTTACAGATTTTGACGGTAACTTCAGTTTATCTATACCGGATACTGATGGAGTGGTAATAGTATTTTCCTCTATAGGTTTTACTACCAAAGAAGTAACAGTGGGAAATCGAACTTCCTTGAATATTTCTATGGAAGTTGATACTGAGAGTTTAAACGAGGTGGTGGTCACTGCCTTTGGGATTGAGAGAAACAAAAAATCCTTAGGATATGCCATTCAGGATATAAAAGCCGAAGAACTACAAGAAGGAAATCAGAAGAATGTGGTAAGTGGTTTGCAGGGTAAAATAGCCGGAGTTTCTATTACCAATTCTGGTGGGGCGCCAGGTTCATCAGCCAGTATTTTCATCAGAGGAGGAACATCGATAACTGGTAATAATCAGCCGCTTTTTATAATAGATGGTATCCCGATGGATAACTCTACTGGTGCTAGTACTACAGTAGCAAGTATTAACCGGGCTGCCGATTTGAATCCCGAGGATATAGAAAGTATTTCTGTTCTTAAAGGACCAGCGGCTGCGGCATTATATGGAATTCAGGCGGCTGATGGAGCCGTGGTGATTACTACGAAAAACGGAAAACCAGGCGTTAGTAGTATTACTTATTCAGGAACTTTTTCCATAGATAACATTTTAGGAACACCAGATGTTCAACAGAGATATGGGCAGGGTCAGCAAATTTTAAGTACTGATGGATTTAATTATAATACGGACTCTCCCTTTACCTGGGGACCTCAAATATCTTCAGCAATACAGGTTTATGACCACATTAAGGATTTTTATAAAACTGCATATACTCAAGATCACAATATTAGCTACTCTGGAGGTACTAAGAATAGCACAATGTATCTTTCTATAGGAGATCTATCGCAGCAAGGGGTTATTGAAAGTACCAGTTATGACAAAACTTCATTTAAAATAAATACTTCTTCTAATGTTACAGATAATTTAACTATAGGCGCCTCGGCAAATTATATTGTTACTGAAATTGGCAGTACCCGGCAGGGAAGCGTCTCAGGAAGTAGTTTTAATAGTTTATTGTCGTATCCTGTCAATGTAGATATAAATGATTACTTAAATGAAGATGGTTCGCAATCTACTTTTTATAGTGATCAGCAATTTGATAATCCTTATTGGAGTTTAGAAAATAGTCCTAACGACAATAAAGTAAATCGCTTATTAGGAATATTGAATTTGAGCTATGATTTTCTTAATGATTTCAACCTATCCTATAAGCTAGGTACAGATTATTACAGGGAATTTAATAAAATGGTCATTGGGCAAGGATCTCTTATTGAAAATAGGTCAGATGGTTATATCAATCAGTCTGAAAGAGAATTCAGGAGAACTACTTCTAATTTAATTCTACGCTATACAAAGGAGATAACAGAAGATTTCGAGTTAGAAGCTCTAGTAGGTAATACAGTGGAAGATGTTCGAAACCATTCCATTTATACATATGGGAATGGATTTCTTGCTCCCGGGATTACATCTATAAGTAATGTTGCACAGGAAAATCAAAGTGTAACCGAGGTTATTTTAAGAAGAAGAAATATTGGTGTGTTTGGGGAATTAAAATTGTCATATCGAGATGCATTCTTTTTAAATGTCACCGGAAGAAATGATTGGTCTTCCACTTTACCCCAGTCGGATTGGTCTTTCTTTTATCCTTCTATAGGTGGTTCTGCAATTATTACTGAAATATTTGAACAGAACGGTAATGATATAACCTCAGATAATGGTCTTTCTTATTTAAAATTAAGAGCTACTTATGCTCAGGCCGGAAAAGATGCTCCTTCGCCAGGCTTATTACAAACACTGGTTAGTACAAATATTAATCCTTTGGCCACCTCTGCCTATGCTTTTAGTGGTTTAGGTGTTGGAAATCCAGAACTGGTTCCAGAATTTACAGATACTTATGAAGTAGGTTTTGACGCTCGTTTTTTTCAGAATAGATTAGCTGTAGATTTTGGAATGTATTACGCTCAATCTACAGATCAAATATTGCAGGATATTAGGGTTCCCCCTTCTTCCGGGACATTCCTGGCAACGCTTAACGGTGGAGAAATTGTGAATAAAGGATTGGAAGCTTTAATAACTGCAAAAATATTTCCGAGACAAAATGAATTCCAGTGGAATATGACCTATAACTTAGGTGTGAATAGAAATGAAGTTAAAGGACTTCCAGGGCAATTAGATGAGGTATATAATTCTGATTCATGGACTTTTCAGAATAGCGCAGCAGGTGCTGCCATCCTTGGTGGTTCTCTTTTTGGATTGCGAGGTTACAGGGCGGTAAGAACTGATGCAGGAGAACTTGTAATTGGTTCTAATGGCCTACCTCAATTGGAAACCGTTATATTTGATGATGTTAACAGATTGCCAGATTGGACTTTAGGTATTACCAATTCCCTTTCTTACAAGAACTTTGATTTCACATTTTTACTAGATTTAGTACAAGGGCAGGAAGCGTATAATGCTACTAAATCTGCTTTGGCATTTTACGGCTTGGCAGATGAAACACTGAATAGAAATCCAGGCGGCACTAGATTAGTTGAAGGTGTAACTGCAAATGGAAGCCCTAACACCAGGGAAGTAACTGAAATGGACTATTATCAACAGTATTATTCTCAAGACGCAGAAAATTTTATAGAAGATGCCTCTTTTACAAGATTGAGATATGCAACTTTAACCTATAATTTTTCAAAAGACTTTCTGGAAAAACTCAATATTGCTTCCGCTCAAATTTCACTTACCGGAAGAAACCTTTTTACTATTACAGATTATAGTGGTGTAGATCCCGAGGTAAATACCTTTGGTGCTGGTGTTCAGGGTACTGGCTCTGTGGGGATTGATAATTTAGGAACTCCAAATACCAGAGGTTTTGATTTAGGAATACGCTTTAAATTTTAGAAAATCATGAAAAAGAGATATAAATATTTTTGCCTCTTAGGCTTTGTCACAACATTTTTTAGTTGCCAGGACTATTTAGACGTAAATAATTCGCTAACAAATCCAACAAATACTGGATTGGCGCCGCAATATCGTATTGAGGGAGCTATAGAAAATACGGTAGCTACCGCTCAGTACAGAGGGACTAGAGAAGTACTGGGTGTGGTACAGTATGGTTCTCAAAATGTGCCTGCCTATTATTCGGAATCCTGGAATACGTTTTTAACCACGGGAAGTTATTTCTTATGGCAAAACGTGTATGTTTATGCTTTACCTAATACCGCAGATTTGATCTATCTGGGAGAAGAATATAATTCTCCTCACTATACGGCGGTAGGAAAGATTCTAAGAGCTTATCTTTTTGGAATGGCTACTGATCAATATGGTTCTATAGTTACAGATGATAGTTATAATCCCGAAAGAACGATAGAGCTGGAACCCGAATTTGTATCACAACAAGAAGTATATCAATTAATTTTTACACTATTGGATGAAGCAATTGCCGAACTCGATATGGACAGCGAAATTTCCCTGCAAGCTGCAGAGGGTGATATTCTTTACAATGGAGATCTTGCGCAATGGAAACGTTTTGCTTATTCTATAAAAGCACGGTATTTAAACCATCTTACCAAAAAGTCGTCCGGTGAATTTGCCTACGATCCCCAGGCTGTAATCCAAGCAACTCAAAATGGTTTGGCCTCTAATCAGGACAATGCTTTAATATCTTATGGTGGTGGAACCGCCGTGAATGATAATCAGCCTTTTAGCGTGAATGGATATGGTTCTACACGATTCGATTATTTCTCAGAGTTTTTTGTGAACTTGCTTAAAGATCCATTAACTATCGAGGAAGAATTTGAAGATCCAAGACTGTCTATCATTGTTCCTGAGGCGGTAAACGGAGGCTATCAGGGAGTGAAGACCGGTGCAGGTGTAGATGCTGAGCTTGCCGACGATTATTCGTTAGGGAATGGAGGATTTTATACTTCGCCAGATTCACCAACTTATATGATGACGTATTCTGAAGTGAAATTTATTGAAGCTGAAGCGAGATTTAGAAATGGTGATATTGCTGGGGCCTATGCTGCTTATAAAACCGGTGTAGAAGCAGACCTTCAAAAACTAAATGTTTCTTCTGAAGAGATTACAACCTATATGACTAAAATTGATACTGAAATAGGCCAGGCTAACTTTGATCTTTCCCAGATTTTTGTTCAGAAATATATTGCCAATATGCTCAATCCAGAAACCTGGGTAGATTTTAGAAGAGTGGATTATAGTGCTGATATTTATCCTGGCTTGGAGCGTCCGGATAACGTAAACATTAGTCTATTTCCAAACGAAGACGACTGGTTGCAAGCGATGATGTATGAATATAATGAAGAAGACAGAAATTACGAAAATATGCCAGATAACAATCCCGCAGTTAGGTTAACCACACCGGTTTGGTGGGATGTAGAAGAATAATTTTTTCAGGTTAGATTGTGATAAAGCTTGCTCAGGATTAATTAATTTTGGGCAAGCTTTATGTTTTAATAGACTTATCAGATTATTTAAGTACTGATTTTTTGCTTCAGTATTTAATGAGTAAATGACCCTGCTTTATAGAATTTTATTCCGTGTTTATAGTTTTTTGCTAGAAACTCTGCAACTGCTATAAATTTCAAAACCACTCCTAAAAAGTTATAAACCTCCAAAGCAGACACTACTTCAAAGCCGGAGGAAAATGTTGAATTTTGAATGTCGAATTATGAATGGCTGTACAATGTAAACTATATATTGAAAACAGACTTCTCGATACAACAACTTTTGAACCTTGAACATTGAATTCCAAAGGTTGTCATTTCGACTGAAGCATAGCGAAATGGAGAAATCTTTTTTTAGTGAGAATCTAGAATCTGGAAAATAGACAAGAGAATCAGGAATCAGGAAACAAGATTAAAATTTTGAATGTTAAATGTTAAATTTGGAATGACTTTTCACCGTACAACAACTTTTGAACTTTCTAACTTAAATTGTTGATTGAGATTTCTCGACTTCATTTCATTGCGCTCGAAATGACAAAATCTGAGTAATTGATAATTTGTATCCTAAATTTAGATGCTCCGCTATTAGAATAGAGAAAATAGACCGAAAGAAGCAAGAGTTGAGAATCAGGAACCAAGACAAAAATTTTGAATTTTGAATGCTGAATTTTGAATTGACTTCTGAAATCTGATTGCGCTATACTGTAAACAGTAAACTTTCTAAATATAGACCTCTTGGCTGTTAGAATCTAGAATCTACAAGACGCAGGATAAAACTTGACTAAGACTGAAATAAGTTGCCCTTTTTCTTAAACTTTTAAACAATGGAAAAAGGTAAACAACGCCGGGTTTTTAGTGTTGAGCTAAAACTTGATTTAGTGAAAAAAATCGAACATTGGTGACCTCCGAGTTTTGGATGTCACCAATGTGTACGGAGTGAGTCGTACCGCCGTTTACAAATGGCTCAGAAAATATTCCGATCTTTACCGCAGCGAAACCAGGGTTATAGTGGAACAAAAAAGTATGAGCAAAAAGAACAAAGAACTGCAAGATCAGATCAAGAAACTTGAGCAAGCCCTTGGTCAGAAACAGATGCGAATTGATTACCTGGAGAAGGTCGTTGAATTTGCTTCGGAACGTTCTGGGGAGGATATCGAAAAAAAGAACAAACGGCTGTCCTAGAATATTTCCGAATGAACAAGTCAAGTTTTAATGGTTCCATGACAGCATTATATAACATGCTAGGGATAACCAAGCAGGCTCACTATAAGCGGGTTAAACAACAGGCTCACTTGTCAGGGATTGCTCAGGAAGTAATTGCATCTGCTCAAGAAATCCGTAAGAAACATAGGAATATGGGGTGTCGCAAGCTTTATGATCAGATCAAGCCCGAGAGGATAGGCAGGGATAGGTTTGAAGCAATCCTTCTCGCCAATGGATTTAGGGTAGCACGTATAAAAAGCCATCACCGTACGACCTATGCAGGTAAGCGGTGGTATCCAAACCTGATAAGTGGCACTACAATAAAGAAAGAAAACAGGCTCTTGGTGAGTGACATAACTTATATATCGGTTTATATAGGATGCCATTACTATCTTACCCTGGTGCTAGATGTTTATAGCCGAATGATTACAGGATGGAGCTTATCGGCCAACATGACCACAGAGGACACCGTTGTTCCAGCCTTTAAGATGGCTGTAGCAGGTCTAGACAATCAAGAACGCAAAAAACTTATTTTTCATTCAGACAGGGGCAGCCAGTATGGTTCAGACAAAATGGAACAACTCCATAAGCACTATTCAACCACCCCTAGCATGGGAGGGAAAGCCTGGGAGAATGCCCATGCAGAGTCTATAAATGGGATACTTAAGAATGAGTATATCAATTTCGAAAATATGAATATATCACTTAAACAAGCTCAAAAGTTGGTAGAAGAGGCCATTTATTTATATAATTTTGAGCGGCCACATGGTTCACTGAAAAATAGGAAACCACAAGAATTTTTAAACTTTGTTCAGCGCTTAGCTACTGAACAAAGACCAGTATTTAAAATAAATTATTAACTTGAAAAAAGGCAACCTTATTCAGGCAAGGTCAACTTTTCAACCTTAAACCTTAAACCTTAAACATTGCATTCTAAAGGTTGTCATTTCGACTGAAGCGAAGCGAAATGGAGAAATCTTTTTTTAGTGAGAATCTGGAATCAGGATTAAAATTTTGAATTTTGAATGCTGAATTCGGAATGACTTTTCACCGTACAACAACTTTTAAACTTTCTAACTTAAATTGTTGATTGAGATTTCTCGACTTCATTTCATTGCGCTCGAAATGACAAAATCTTCGGAAATGATAATTTGTATCCTAAATTTAGATGCTTCGCTATTAAAATAGAGAAATAATCATCTAATAACATCATCCTTTTTTATAAACATATTTAGGATCATCATGAATTTCGAACTTAAGGATATATTGAAAAATTACGTTAAAAACTTTTATTTATTTCTGATCTTATTGATGTGAAACACAATCATTTTGCAATAAAAAGTCGCAATTATAGATAAACTACAGGTTTAATCTTTTAAATTGTTGAATTTATTGCAATTAAATATTGCATTTAAGATATTTAAACGATAAGTTTGTTAGATAACCAATTATTAACTTAATTTTATGAAAGAACAACTATGTAGACCATTCTTCTTTATGCTTTTGCTGATTTCAGCTACCGGTTGGGCTCAAGAGATTGGAATATCAGGAAAAGTAATGGATGAGGATAAAATTCCGCTTCCAGGGGTTACGGTACGTGTAAAAGATTCGTCTTTGGGTGCTGTAACCGATTTTGATGGAAACTTTACGCTATTTATTCCAGATAGTGATGTTGTATTGGTATTTTCTTCAGTCGGTTTTAAAAAACAAGAACTTAGAGTTGGGGATAAAAGGGAATTTCTTGTCACGATGGCTGTAGACAGGGAAAGTTTGGATGAGGTGGTCGTAACTGCCCTTGGAATCAAACAGGAGAAAAAAGCACTGGGTTATGCAGTAACCGAAGTTAAAGGTGAAACAGTTGCGCAAACACAACGAGAGAATTTTATTAATGCACTGGCAGGTAGGGTTCCCGGGGTAGAAATTAATTCAACTTCAGGGCTACCGGGAGCTTCAACATCTATGGTTATAAGGGGGATAAGCTCATTAAGCGGCAGTAACCAACCCTTATTTGTGGTAGATGGTTTACCAATTAGTAACGCTACAACCTCTACAGGCGTATTTGCTTCGTCATTAAATAGCGGAACTGCTTTGAACAATCGCGGGGTCGATTTTACCAACAGGGGAGCAGATATTAATCCTGAGGATATTGAGAATATTACTATCCTTAAAGGGCCTGAGGCTTCGGCTTTATACGGAATAGAAGCTGCTTCTGGAGCTGTTGTGATCACTACAAAAAGAGGAAAAGCCGGGGTTAGTAAACTAGATTATAGTAATAGTTTTAGATTAGACCGAATCGTTAAATATCCGGAAATTCAGCAAAAATATGGTAGAGGAGCCAATGGGTTTACCAGTGATGCTGATGAAAGTTTATATTATTTTGGCGCTGAATATCCAGAGGGAACCCGGTTTTACGATAACATAGGGAACTTTTTTCAGGATGCCTTCACTCAAAAACATAATATATCCCTTTCTGGAGGATCTGAACAAACACAGTATAGAGTTTCTGCTTCAAATACCAATGCTCAGGGTTTTGTACCAAATACAAGTTTAGACAAGCTAAATTTATCCTCAGCAGTAACAGCTAACTTTTTAGATTTTCTAACCGCAGATGTAACTTTTGATTACACAAGATCTGATAATGAACAGGCTTTTAGAGGTAGTGGAGGGCCCTTGTTACATTTATTATTATGGCCTTCTACAGATGATGCCAGTGTATATTTAACAGAGGGAGGTGATCGTCGTAATTATGCGGAATATGCAGATGCTGTAGAAAATGCTTTTTTTAATGTAAATAGTAATCAATTTAATTCTTTAGTAGATCGATATAAATTAAATACTCGAGTAACAGCAGAACCTACAGATTGGCTTCGAATGGTAGGACAGGTGGGAGTGGATTATTTTACCCAGAAAAATACTATCGTAAGACATCCGGAATCAAATACGGGGATAAATTATGGTGGCTTGTTTGATCAGGCACTTATTACGACCAGAAATTTAACGTATCAATATTATGCACAATTTCATACTCAAACAATTTTCGATAAAGATATAAGCATAGATTTTAAATTAGGAAGTGCGGTATACGATTATAATACTTTTAGTGCTGCGGCCAGTGGCCAGGATTTTCAGGCGCCAGATCTTTGGTCTATCAACAATACAGATCTCGAAACCCATAGAGCATTTAATAATTTAACCGAAAGAAGATTAGTAGGCGCTTTTGGTAGCTTGAATATTGGCTATAACGACCTGCTATTTTTAACATTAACCGGAAGAAATGACTGGAGTTCTACATTGCCCGTACAAAATAACTCTTTCTTCTATCCATCTGCAGGTTTAAGTTTCATTTTCTCAGAATTAGGGATGTTTAAAGACAGCGATGTTTTAACCTATGGGAAGTTAAGAGGATCTATCGCTCAGGTAGGTAAAGATGCGCGTCCATATAGTATAAGACCTTATTACGAACCGGCACAAACAACCGGTGGAGGTTTTAAATACGGGTTTACCGGCCCAAGTTTAAATTTAATGCCAGAGATGACCACATCTTATGAATTCGGAACCGAACTTAAATTTTTTAATAATAGATTAAGTCTAGATGCAACGTATTTCAATAAGAAGTCTGAAGACCAGATTGTACAAAATCTGAGATTGAGTTATGCTACCGGTTTTGTGTTAATGACCTTTAATGCAGGAGAGATAAAAAATGAAGGTATAGAACTTCAATTAAACGGAACACCTGTTCTTAATAAAGATTTTTCCTGGGATATAAGGGCAAACTTTACCAAAAACTGGAGTGAGTTAGTAAGTCTTCCGGCAGATGTAGAAGAATTTTATAATTCAGATACCTGGCTTTATGGAAATGTTAGGGTTGGATCCAGGGTAGGCGGACCTTTAACTACCTTCACAGGATATGATTATCAAAGAAATGAAGCGGGTGAAGTTTTGGTAAACCCATCTTCAGGATTACCAATTTTAAATACTGAAGAATGGGTAGTCGTAGGAGATCGCAATCCGGATTTTAGAATAGGCCTTTCTAATACGTTTAGATACAAGCAATTTGCATTAGATTTCTTATTGGATTTTCGAGTTGGCGGAGACGTATACAATGCAACGGAATATTATTTAACCACAAGAGGATTAAGTAAAAGAACATTGAATAGAGAAACACCAAGAATTGTAGACGGCGTTTTAAAGGACGGACTCGAAAATACTTCAAACCCTACTCAAAATAATATACCAATAGACCTTTCCAGAAATTCCAGCTATTGGTCTGCAATTTATCCTTATCAAAGTTTTATAGAAAAAGATATCAATTGGATGAGGTTACGGGATGTCACTTTCTCCTATAATTTCCCTTCCAAATTGTTGAAAAAAACCAATGTTCTTAAAAATGCAAGTGTGTTCTTAACCGGTACAGATTTATTCTTGGTAACTAATTATTCTGGTTTGGATCCGGTAGGAAACGGAAACTCTGCTGCAGTTGGAGGAGCTGGAGGTGTAGGTCTTGATTATGGTAACTTTCCTTTACCAAGAGGTTACAATATTGGTATAAGAGCAGGATTTTAAAATAAAAAAAGATGAAAAATAGAATATATATAGCATTACTTTTATTAATGGGTACATGCAGCATTAGTTGCGAGGATTATCTGGATGTAAACACCAATCCCAATGGTCCAGATGCGCTTTTACAACCAGAACTTTTTCTTCCTCAAATAGAATCAGAGCTTGCAGTAGCTATACAATGGGATGGAAGATTTACAGGCTTTTACACCCAAAACTGGGCGTATACCTCTGGGAATGCATATTCGTTAAACTTACATTCTAATCCGTTATCAGATTCTTATGCACAACTGTGGAGAGCCGTATACTGGAGTATGGGGTACAACCTTTCAGACATGATTAGAAGTGGAGAACTTAATGAGAAATATGGATTTGTAGGAGTAGGATATATCTTAAGAGCTTTTGGCTGGCAAATGCTTACAGATTATCACGGTCCTGTAATTGTTACTCAGGCATTCGATCCAGATAGAAGAACTTTTGATTATGATGAGCAATCTGTAGCCTACGAAGAAATTCAGCGATTACTTTTACTAGGCATAGAAAGTTTGGATAGAACAGATGGTTTAAGTCCGGAAGATTCTGGATTAACAGAAGCAGATTTAATTTATCAGGGAGATAAAGAAAGATGGAAAAAACTGGCCTATGGACTTTTAGCGATCAATGCGCATCGATTAACCAATAAAAGCAGTTATGATCCTCAGCAGGTTATTGAGTATGTAGATCAGGCACTTGTGGGTAATCAGGATAATGCTTTAATCAGATTCCAGGGAACCGTTAGCGCGAACACGAATTTCTTTGGGCCGCTAAGAGGTAATATTGGTTATTACAGGCAAACAAAATTTATTTTAGGATTACTTAACGGGAGCAATCCTGCATTTCAGGATCCCGACTTATTAGGACAGGATCCGGTCTTTACTGCGGAAGAACAATATTTAAATGATCCCAGAATTACATCAATGCTAGCTACCTCGCCCGATGGATTATATCGTGGAATTTCACCAGAGGTTGGTATTAACGAATGGACAACTGCTGAAGCTGCTATGGTACCTAAAAACTTTTGGAATGAAGTAGGCTATAGAGGCAGTAATCCTTCACCGCAAATTTATTTCTTTAATAATGATGCCCAATTTCCACTAATGACCTTTTCTCAATTACAATTTATAAAATCTGAAGCAGCTTACCTGGCTGGCGATATGGCAATAGCATTAGAAGCCTATAAAGAGGGCGTAAATGCACATTTAGATTTTGCCAGACCCTACTCGCCAGACCAGGAAATTTACGATCAAAGAAGAGCATTAATGGAAAGTAGTGATGTTGTTTTTCCCGAAACCTCTGCTGGATTAACACTTTCAAAAATTATGCTTCAAAAATATATCGCGACCTGGGGATGGGGGTTCTTCGAAACCTGGTCTGATATGAGAAGATATCACTACGATTTAGGTGTAGAAGATGAAAGCGAAGCCGTTTATCAGGGGTTTACGCTGCCAGATCCTTTGTTTGAAGCTAATAACGGGAATCCTGCTTATAGAGCAAGACCAAGATACAATTCAGAATATATGTGGAATCAGGAGGCACTGGAAAAATTAAATGCTTTTGAAGAAGATTACCATACTTACGAAACCTGGTTTAGTATCAACGAATAAAAAAAGATTATGAGAAAAATATCAGCAAATTGTTTAATCATAGCATTTTTAGCTTTACTCGTTCTGGGATGCGAAAAAAATGCCATTCCCGAGGTTACAGAACCCGTAGCTGAGGATATGAGTTACGTGAAATTCTTTTTTCATGCAGAAGACGCACCAAATGCAGGATTCTTTTTTAATGATGAGAAAGTAACTGCGGAAAATAGTTCTGGTGAAGACCAGGAACAGGCTTTAGACTATACTTCAGTTTATCCGAGTAATGCTTATGCTGTTATTCCTTCCGGCAGTGGGGAATTGGAGGTAAGAACTTTAGAGGCACAAAACCTGGCCTCAACAAGTATTACTACAGAAGCACAAAATCATTATTCGGCGTACCTGGTAGGAACTTCAGAGAATTATGAAATCGCCTTTATTAAGGACAATTTACCAGAACCTAATCACGATTTAATTTACTGGAGATTTGTGAATACCATGGCAAATATTCCATTTAGTGTAGATGTTTATGCCATTAGAGCAGCAGTACCAGCAACTGAAAATTCGCCTGCAGAGGATGCCCGCGTTATTTCTTTAGGACAGGGAATACCTTATAAAAGTTCTGGAGAATATACAGAGTTAGCACCGGGCAGTTACACCTTTAAAGTATTTCCTTCAGGAACAGATTACGATCCTCAGGAATCAGAGTCGTTTTTAGAGCATGGATTAACTTTAGCAAGTTTAGGAAGAGTTTATACCACGCAGATAAGAGGGACGTATACTGAAGATCCAGGTTCAAGTCATATTGACTACTGGAGGGATAGATAATTTCAGTTTAGTTTGCTCAAGAAAGAGAATAGATTCATTTCTATATCTCTTTCTTTTGTTTAATATTGTGCGATGCCTATTTAATTTTATGAAAACTACGATTTCCTACTCAGCAGCAGTATTAGTATTATTTTCCCTGCTTTTTTCCTCCTGTAAAACGAAGCAAACAGTACAATCTTCAACGCCAAAAAATCAGCCAGAAGTTGTAGAGAACCCAATGCCTGTAGAAGAAAAGGAAGAACAGCCTGATACCACAAAACCTGCTGAGGTCACAAAAGAAGAATTACCAGAAGAAGTTACGGTAAAAGAAGAAATTATAAAAAGCGAACCTCCACTAGATGTGGCTGAATTCAGGGCGGCGTGGATTGCCACAGTAGCCAATATCAACTGGCCGTCACGCTCTGGCTTGCCAACCGCACAGCAACAGGGCGAAGCGATAAAATTACTGGATTTTTTAGCGAATCATAATTATAATGCAGTGATCTTTCAGGTACGTCCACAAGCCGATGCCTTATACCAAAGTGATATCGAATCCTGGTCGTATTTTTTAACCGGGCAGCAGGGAAAAGCACCTCAACCTTTTTACGATCCGCTTACTTTTTGGATTAACGAAGCCCATAAACGCGGGATGGAACTTCATGTTTGGTTAAATCCGTACCGGGCCTATCATACCACCGGGGGAGAAATCAGCGCAGCTTCCGTTGTAAAAACCAATCCAGAGATGGTCGTGAAACTACAAAACGGAATGTACTGGATGGATCCTGCTCGTAAGGATGTTCAGGATCGTACCACTGCAGTGGTAGAAGACCTGGTAAAGCGATACGATGTAGATGGTATTCATTTTGACGATTATTTTTATCCATACGATAGCTATAACGGCGGCAAAGATTTCCCAGACGATCAAACATGGAATACCTATAAAAATACCGGCGGAAAATTAAGTAGGGGAGACTGGCGTCGTAAAAATGTTGATGATTTTATTGCACGTGTAGGCAAAGTGGTCAAAAAAGAGAAGAATTTTGTGAAATTCGGAATTAGCCCGTTTGGGATCTGGCGTCCCGGGTATCCACAATCCATTGCCGGTTATGACCAGTATGAAAAACTATATGCCGATGCTAAAAAATGGATTAATGAAGGCTGGGTAGATTATCTCACTCCGCAGTTATACTGGAAAACAGATCAGATTGCGCAGAGTTTCCCGGTGCTATTACACTGGTGGGAAAGCGAAAATACCAAAGATAGACATATCTGGCCGGGGATAAACGCCGGGCTTATCGAAGAAGAAGGTTATGAGAACGAATTGTTTAATCAGCTAATGATTACCCGGGGAATGCTGGCAGATGATCCTGGCGCCGTACTCTGGAATCTTAAAGCCCTGATGAACGATAAAGAAACTGAAAAAGCTTTAGCCGAAAGTTATTTTAGAAAACCGGCATTGGTACCGCCAAGTCCGTGGATGGATAATAAAGCACCAAAATCACCAGAAGTTTTTACTCAGCTTGATGGAAATACACTAAGAATTTCCTGGGAGCATCCCGATCAAAATGATGTTTTTAGATGGGTATTGTATTTTCAGTATGAAGGCAGTAAATGGGATTTTAAAATCCTAAATAAAGCGCAGTTTTCAGAACTTAAAACCACGCTTTCCTACCTGGTAGGAGAAAAGAAAATAAAATTGTCTAAAATAGGCATGACGGCGGTAGACCGTACCGGAAATCAAAGTGATTTTAAAGAAATTATTTTAGAATAAGCTTAAAAAATGAAGATCGAATATCACCAATATCAACTGCAGTTAAAAGACACCTTTAGGATTAGTCATGCTTCGCGTGATGTGCAGCCAAGTTTGGTAGTTTCAGTATCGCACGATGGGGTTACCGGTTTTGGGGAAGCGGCCGCAACTTCGTATTACGGAGTTACGGTAGAAAGTATGATGAAGGCTTTACAAAAAGTGGAGCAAATTGTCGAAAATCATATTGAAGAACCTCCGGAAATCATATGGGAAAAAATTTATCCTGAATTAAAAACCGAAACTTTCGCGTTATGTGCCTTAGATATGGCGTTGCATGACCTTTATGGAAAGCGAAAGCAACAACCGCTTTATAAGTTGTGGAATTTAGATCCTGCCAAGGTACCGCAAACAAGTTATACGATTGGAATTGCTTCAACCGAAGAGATGATTCGTAAGATTAAAGATTTTCCGTGGCCATTATACAAGATCAAGTTAGGAACCGATCATGATATCGAAATTATAAAAGAGCTTCGAAAGCATACCAATTCGGTTTTTAGGATCGATGCCAATGTAGCCTGGGCAGCCTATCAGGCGATTGAAAACAGCCATGTTTTAAAAGAATTAAATGTGGAGTTTTTAGAGCAGCCTTTAGCGGTAGATGATCTTGAAGGACAGAAGTTGCTCTATCAAAATTCTGCCTTACCGGTAATTGCCGACGAAAGCTGTATTGTAGAAAGTGATGTTGAAAAGTGTGCCGAATATTTCCATGGTGTAAATATTAAACTTACAAAATGTGGCGGAATTACACCTGCCTTACGAATGATTGCAAAAGCAAAAGCCCTGGGATTAAAAACCATGGTAGGCTGTATGACCGAATCGACCGTTGGGATTTCAGCCATTGCGCAACTCGCGCCCATGTTGGATTATGTAGATATGGATGGTGCTTTGCTTTTAAAAAATGATACCGCAACGGGTGTAAAAATTACTTCAGAAAAAGTCATTTATCCTTCAGAAAATGGCACTGGAGTAAAATTGTTTAAATTTGAATAGATTGAAAATCAGTAAAAATGAAGATAAAAAAATATAGTTTTTGGACATTGGTTTTAGCAGCAGTGCTAGCAAGTTGTAATGAGAAAACCGAAACTACTGTTGAAGAAAAAAACGAAGCGCAGGTAGTCATTGATAGTTTAAAAAATGTGTATGCTCCCGATGGAAGGGTAGCTTTATTCGATTTTGAAGCTAAAAAAGAAACCGACGGATTTAATATTGAAGGCGAAACCAACCTCCCTGAGGCCGCTAAAGATCTAGAAAATACACTAAACCAAAAAGGCATAAAATACACTGCAAATATTCAGACCTTACCCGATGCTGAAGGTTTAGAGAATCAAACGATGGGTGTGATTAAAATTTCGGTAGCGAATCTTCGCGAAGAACCACGCCATGCCGCGCAACTGGTAACGCAAACTACCTTGGGAATGCCGGTAAAAGTGTATAAAAAACAGGGAAGCTGGTACTATATTCAAACGCCAGACGGGTATTTGGCCTGGGTAGATTATGGTGGTATCCAGAATATGACCAAAGAACAGTTTGCTGACTGGAAATCGAAGGACAAGTTAATTTACCTGAATCCTTACGGAAAATCGCTAAAATCGGCTAAAAATAATGCTGAGGTGGTTTCAGACCTTGTGGCCGGAGATATTTTAGAACTGACAGCTGAACAAGGAAATTTCTACGAGATTGCTTATCCAGACGGTAGAAGCGCTTTTGTTCCAAAGACAGATGCAAAACCTTATAAAACCTGGTTAGCTGATTTAGATGTTGATGGTGAAGAACTGGTGATGACCGGCGAAAAATTAATGGGCCTTCCTTATTTATGGGGCGGTACCTCGCCAAAAGGAGTAGATTGTAGCGGTTTTACCAAAACGGTATATTTTTTAAATGGAATGGTGATTCCACGTGATGCTTCTCAACAAGTACATACCGGAGTTTTAGTAGATTCAACCAGGAATTTCGAAAATCTTGTTGCGGGTGATTTATTGTTTTTTGGAAGACCTGCCACAGATTCTACTAAAGAACGCGTGATTCACGTAGGGATGTGGATTGGTGATCATAAATTTATACATTCTATGGGCGATGTACATATCAGCACCATGGATACCACTGCCACAGATTTCGATGAATATAATTATAACCGATACCTGCGTACCAAAAGGATTCTAAACGAAAAAGATAAAGGATTACAATATTTAAAAGATGAGGATATTTTTACGGAGTAGCTTTTTTCAGCTAGGCAGTCTCAGGTTACAATTATCAATAATTAATTAGCAGTAAGCATAAAGCTTTCAGCACAAATTAATTCAAAATTCAGCATTCAAAATTCAACATTTTATCTTGTTTCCTGAGTCTCGGCTCTTGCTTCTTTTGCTCTATTTTCTAAAAACATATCCATCTAGATTCAGATTTCATCATGCTGTATCAATAGGCCTTATATCTTTTTCAATAATTTCTATTCTTTACATTTCCTAAATCATATTTTAATTTAGTTCTTTGTGATTCTAAATTAAGCATAGATCTAAAATGACTAAAATTTCGTTTTCTATTAACCTAGTAATTCTATCGGGTTTGTTGTTTGTTTCCTGTAAATCGAAATTACCAGAAACAACAGAAAAAAATAAAACCGGGGAAGTGGCTGAAAAAGCAATGCTTGTTTCTGCCAGAAGAGAAGCTTCCAAAATAGGCGTCGATATCATGAAAAAAGGCGGAAATGCCTTCGATGCTATGGTGGCTACCGAAATGGCCCTGGCGGTAAGTTATCCTTTTGCCGGTAATTTAGGAGGTGGGGGTTTTATGGTCTATCGTACTGCTGATGGCAACACAGGAAGTTTAGATTATCGCGAAAAAGCGCCTCTGGCTGCTTCAAAAAATATGTATCTGGACGAAAATGGCGAAGTTATCGAAGGTAAAAGTACCTTAGGGGCAATGGCATCGGGAGTACCGGGAACCATTGCCGGAATTTTTAAAGTACATGAAAAATTTGGCAGTTTACCCATTCAGGAAATAGTACAACCGGTTATCGAATTAGCCGAAAAAGGAGTGATTGTGACGCAAAAACAGCAGGAGCGATTACAAAAATATCGTGATGTTTTACTGCAAGTGAATCAGGATATGACTCTTTATACAAAAGCTTATAAAAAAGGGGATACCATTAAAAATATAGCCTTAGCGCATACCCTGAAGCGAATAGTTGCCAACGGACGAAGCGAATTTTATGCTGGTGAGACAGGAAAAAAAATGCTGGAATTCCTTAAACAGCGGGGCGGAATTCTCACTGAAGAAGATTTACTGAAATACGAGGCCAAATGGCGTGATCCTATTCGTATTCCCTATAAAGAATATCAAATAATTTCGATGCCGCCTCCCTCTAGTGGTGGAATCGTATTAGGACAAATTTTAAAAATGATCGAGCCTTATCCATTAGCCGGATATCAACCAAATTCGGCAAAATACATACAGGTATTAACCGAAGCAGAACGCCGGGCCTACGCCGACAGGAGTTTTTACCTTGGAGATTCCGATTTTTATGATGTACCGCAGGACAGTTTATTAGCCGATGCTTATTTAAGTGATAGAATGTCGGATTTCAGTTTTGAGCAGGCAACGCCGTCTTCAACAATAACACATGGTACCATTAGCGGTTATGAGAGTAATGAAACAACCCATTATTCGATTGTAGATGCGATGGGCAATGCTGTTTCTGTAACTACTACTTTAAACGGAGCCTATGGGTCAAAATTATATATTCCTGAATTAGGCTTTTTTATGAATAATGAAATGAATGATTTCAGCCTAAAACCAGGAGTCCCTAATATGTTTGGATTGGTAGGAGCTGAAGCTAATGCGATTGAACCGGAAAAACGAATGCTGAGTTCGATGACACCCACAATTATTGAAAAAAACGGGAAATTATGGATGGTAGTAGGATCTCCGGGAGGTTCTACCATTATTACTTCAGTGTTACAAACCTTTTTAAATGTTGCCGAGTTCGATTTATCGATGCAGGAGTCCGTTTCAGCTAAACGCTTTCACCATCAGTGGTTGCCAGACGAAATTATGATGGAGCCTGAAGGATTTGCAAAAGAGACCATACAAGAACTGCAGCAAAAAGGATATAAAATTAATCAAAAAGAATCTAGGATTATCGGTAAAGTAGATGCGATAAAAGTATTACCCAACGGTAATTTAGAAGGAGGGGCCGACCCTAGAGGTGATGATACCGCTATCGGTTTTTAATCCCTCATTGAGGGTTTAATTCCTCTAGGTTTCTGATTGATCTACTCGATAATCGAGATGCCTCGAAATAAAAATAATTTTCTAAACAAATGCCTTTGGGGTTGCCCTAAGGTAATTTACTAAACCAAAAACGCTATGAATAGAATTTTTACCCTGTTTTTCCTGCTAATAAGTTTAAGCTTAAGCGCACAACAGGAAAGTATTACCGGAAATGTCACCGATGAGAATGCACAAGCCTTACCAGGAGTGACCATCCAGCTTAAAGGAACACAAACCGGAACGGTTACCGATTTCGACGGAAATTTCAATATTAAAGCTGAATTAGGGCAAACACTTGTTTTTACCTTCGTAGGTTTCGAAAAAAAGGAGGTAGAAATTACCACCACCACTATCAACGTGCAGTTGGTAAGCGGTACAAACCTGGAAGAAGTGGTGCTGGTAGGTTCGAGGAATCGAAGTAGGACGGTGACCGAGTCTGCCGTACCCGTAGATGTTTTGGATGTAGAAGAGCTACAGGTCTCGGTACCCCAGGTAAATGTTAACCAGATTCTTAATTATGTAGCCCCCTCGTTTACCTCTACAACCCAATCTTTATCAGATGGAACAGACCATATCGATCCCGCTTCGTTGCGAGGCTTAGGGCCCGATCAGGTTTTGGTATTGATTAATGGGAAACGTCGCCATACCTCTTCCCTGATTAATGTAAACGGAACTTTTGGTAGAGGGAGTGTAGGTACCGATTTAAATGCAATACCTGCTGCGGCAATCAAGAGAATTGAAGTACTAAGAGATGGAGCCGCTGCCCAGTATGGATCTGATGCGATTGCCGGCGTAATAAATGTGGTTTTGAAAGATGAGGTGAATACGCTTAATATTAATGTAACCACCGGGGCTAATGTATCCAGAAATGCCAATGAGCAAACCGGCGGTATGGATGGTGAAAGTATCAATGTCGCCGCTAGTTATGGTATTCCGTTAGGAGATAAAGGTGGTTTTATAAACTTTTCAGGAGATTTTGATTACCGTGATGCTTATAACCGCATGAAAGCCTGGGAAGGAAGTATATTTAATGCTTATAATG
The DNA here is from genome assembly GCF_000023465.1 of Zunongwangia profunda SM-A87. Classification (NCBI taxonomy): domain Bacteria; kingdom Pseudomonadati; phylum Bacteroidota; class Flavobacteriia; order Flavobacteriales; family Flavobacteriaceae; genus Zunongwangia; species Zunongwangia profunda. Next base: position 5,105,586 of record NC_014041.1, on the reverse strand, counting down.
CGGTAGAGTGGCAGGCCTATCAGGATAATGCAGATCTTAGCAGTTTATCCAATCAGCAAATTCAGAATTATGCACAAGAGGTGGATTATTTTTCTGCTGATTTTAAAAATGAAATAGCTCAGGCGAACGATCGGGCTACCTTACAAAACCTGTTAGGGAGAAATGTAACTGAAGAGGAATTGGCTGCAAGAGGTTTAAACCGATCTGATTTTAATATGAGAGTAGGGCAGTCTGCTTTACGTGGCGGTCGTTTATTCGCTAATTTTGCCCTACCGTTAGATGATAATGGAACCGAGCTTTATGCGTTTAGTGGGCTAAGCTCCAGAAAAGGAAATGCGGCAGGATTTTATAGATTACCCAATCAAAGCCGTACCTATACCCCATATTATATCAACGGGTTTTTACCAGAAATAAACTCTAAAATCAGTGACAAATCTTTTGCTGCCGGAATACGTGGTAAAGTAGGCGATTGGGATGTCGATTTTAGTAATACCTGGGGAGAAAATGAGTTTATGTATTTTATAGACAATACCTCTAATGCTTCTTTAGAAGGTACCAGTCCTACCAGTTTTGATGCCGGCGGATTTTCTTTTTCTCAAAATACGACCAATCTTGATGTTTCGCAGTTTTTTCCACAATTGTTCGAAGGCTTTAATGTTGCTTTTGGCGGTGAGTATCGCCTGGAAAATTATAATATCATTGCCGGGGAAGAAAAATCTTATGCGCAATATACTGCGGACGGCACTGTTATCACCAATGCCAGCCAGCAACCTACTACAGATTTCTTCGGAAATGCCAGAGCAGGAGGAGCACAGGTTTTTCCCGGTTTTAGTCCTGATAATGCTATCTCCAGACAGCGAAATAGTGTAGCGGCCTATGCCGATTTTGAAGCCGATGTAACTAAAGACTTGCTACTCACCTTTGCCGGAAGATTCGAAAACTATTCAGATTTTGGATCTACCTTAAATTTTAAAGTAGCTTCCCGATATAAACTTACTGATAATATAAATTTAAGAGCAGCGGTGAATACAGGCTTTAGAGCACCTTCGCTACACCAGATTTATTATAATTCTACTTCTACGGTTTTTAATGATGAAGGAAATCCGGTACAGGTAGGAACTTTTTCTAATGATAGTAGGGCGGCGAAATTGCTGGGCATTCCAGATTTAAAAGAAGAAACCTCGAAAAGTGCCAGTTTAGGAATAACCGCTAAAATCCCGGATGCCAATTTAACCATTACCGCCGATGCTTATTTTGTAGCGATTGATGATCGTGTAGTATATACAGGACGTTTTAGTGATGATGATCCGGATTCGGAAATTAGTCAGATTCTTAGAAGTGCGAATGCTGAAGCAGCAGCCTTTTTTGCGAATGCCATAGATACCGAATCCAAAGGTTTAGATATTGTTCTTACACAAAACACCTATTTCGATAATGGCTGGAAGTTGAAAAATGATCTTGCAGGAACTTTTACCAGGACACAACGGGTAGGCGATATTCATGCGTCACCTTTATTACAAAATAAATTGGATACCTATTTTTCTGAAGATAATCGTATTTATTTAGAAGAAGCGGTACCCAGAACGAAGATTAATTTAACCAATGTTCTTACTGTAGAAGACTTTAATTTCTTCCTTCGGAATGTGTATTTTGGTGAGGTAACACAACCTTCCAATACATTGGCGAATCAAGAGGTATATTCAGGAAAAGTAGTAACCGATCTTTCGGTAGGCTATAACTTTTCAGAATCGATTAATTTAACCTTGGGGGCTAACAATTTATTCGATTTATATCCCGATAGAAATAGAATAGAGGATAACCGAAGTAGCGGAAGATTCGACTGGCCCAGAAACGCCCAGTTTGGTATAGGCGGTCGTTATTTGTTTGCAAGGTTGAATTTAAAATTACAATAGAACAAAGCGTTAAGGCTTAAGAAGTTCAGCTTTCTTCTAATAACGTAATTATATATGTTCTCCAGGAAGCTATAAAACAAACCTCACAGTCCCGATAGTTTAAGGGATTGTGAGGTTTTTAGTTTACAATATACGTTGGATGCACAGTGACCTTGCCTGAATAAGGTTGCCTTTTTTCAAGTTAATAATTTATTTTAAATACTGGTCTTTGTTCAGTAGCTAAGCGCTGAACAAAGTTTAAAAATTCTTGTGGTTTCCTATTTTTCAGTGAACCATGTGGCCGCTCAAAATTATATAAATAAATGGCCTCTTCTACCAACTTTTGAGCTTGTTTAAGTGATATATTCATATTTTCGAAATTGATATACTCATTCTTAAGTATCCCATTTATAGACTCTGCATGGGCATTCTCCCAGGCTTTCCCTCCCATGCTAGGGGTGGTTGAATAGTGCTTATGGAGTTGTTCCATTTTGTCTGAACCATACTGGCTGCCCCTGTCTGAATGAAAAATAAGTTTTTTGCGTTCTTGATTGTCTAGACCTGCTACAGCCATCTTAAAGGCTGGAACAACGGTGTCCTCTGTGGTCATGTTGGCCGATAAGCTCCATCCTGTAATCATTCGGCTATAAACATCTAGCACCAGGGTAAGATAGTAATGGCATCCTATATAAACCGATATATAAGTTATGTCACTCACCAAGAGCCTGTTTTCTTTCTTTATTGTAGTGCCACTTATCAGGTTTGGATACCACCGCTTACCTGCATAGGTCGTACGGTGATGGCTTTTTATACGTGCTACCCTAAATCCATTGGCGAGAAGGATTGCTTCAAACCTATCCCTGCCTATCCTCTCGGGCTTGATCTGATCATAAAGCTTGCGACACCCCATATTCCTATGTTTCTTACGGATTTCTTGAGCAGATGCAATTACTTCCTGAGCAATCCCTGACAAGTGAGCCTGTTGTTTAACCCGCTTATAGTGAGCCTGCTTGGTTATCCCTAGCATGTTATATAATGCTGTCATGGAACCATTAAAACTTGACTTGTTCATTCGGAAATATTCTAGGACAGCCGTTTGTTCTTTTTTTCGATATCCTCCCCAGAACGTTCCGAAGCAAATTCAACGACCTTCTCCAGGTAATCAATTCGCATCTGTTTCTGACCAAGGGCTTGCTCAAGTTTCTTGATCTGATCTTGCAGTTCTTTGTTCTTTTTGCTCATACTTTTTTGTTCCACTATAACCCTGGTTTCGCTGCGGTAAAGATCGGAATATTTTCTGAGCCATTTGTAAACGGCGGTACGACTCACTCCGTAAACATTGGTGACATCCAAAACCCGGAGGTCACCCTGTTCGATTTTTTTCACTAAATCAAGTTTTAGCTCAACACTAAAAACCCGGCGTTGTTTACCTTTTTCCATTGTTTAAAAGTTTAAGAAAAAGGGCAACTTATTTCAGTCTTAGTCACAGTGAATAGTGAACAGAAAAAACCGGCAGTCAAAATAATTCAACATTCAAAATTTTTGTCTTGTCTCTGATTTTTCTACTTTCTAACTTTGGTACTTTCAACTTCAGTATTGAATTTAGGTCACTGAGTGATTTCGAAGAAATCGTATCGAAGTGCCCGGGAGGACAATAGCGTTTAAAGTTTAAAAGTTTAAGGTTGAAAAGTTGTTGTATCAAGAAGTCTGTTTTCAATATATAGTTTACAGCAAAAATTAGGATAAAAATTATCATTTCCTAAGATTTTGTCATTTCGAGCGAAATGTAATGAAGTCGAGAAATCTCAATCAACAATTTAAGTTAGAAAGTTTAAAAGTTGTTCTATATAGAAGTCTCTTTTAAGTAAAAAGTTTGAAAGTTCAAAAGTTGTTGTACGGTGAAAAATCATTCAAAATTCAACATTCAACATTCAAAATTTTAATCCTGATTCTTGATTCTCCTGTCTATTTTCTATTCTCTAGATTCTAGATTCTAGATTCTAAAAAAAAGATTTCTCCATTTCGCTACGCTTCAGTCGAAATGACCACCTTTAGAATGCAATGTTTAAGGTTTAAAGTTCAAGGTTCAAAAGTTATTGTATCGAGAAGTATGTTTTCAGTATACAGTTTACATTGTAAAGCTATTCAAAACTCAGCATTCGAAATTCAAAATTTTTGTCTTGGTTCCTGACTCTTGGTTCTTGCTTCTTTTGGTCTATTTTCCCTATTCTAATAGCGAAGCATCTAAATTTAGGATACAAATTATCATTTCCTAAGATTTTGTCATTTCGAGCGCAATGAAATGAAGTCGAGAAATCTCAATCAACTAGATTTCTCCATTTCGCTACGCTTCAGTCGAAATGACCACCTTTAGAATGCAATGTCTAAGGTTGAAAAGTTGTTTTATCGAGAAGTCTGTTTTCAATATACAGTTTACATTGTACAGCCATTGAAAATTCAATATTTTTGTGTTGGTTCCTGATTCTAGATTCTCACTATTCACTTCCAAATTCTATTGATGTTTTTTCTTTTTTCCATTGACGAAAAAAGAAACAAAAAAGTCTAGGCTTACGAACCTTGCTCTAAATTGTACATTCGGAAGCTAAATTTTAGGAACTCGCTTCGCTCAAACAGCCTAAAATTTTAACGCTTCTCTCATTTTTAATTTCACGAGCAATCTTCGATAGGCCATTACTAATTCAAAATTCAACATTTTAATCCTGAATCTTGCTTCTTTTGGTCTATTTTCTCTATTCTAATAGCGAAGCATCTAAATTTAGGATACAAATTATCATTTCCTAAGATTTTGTCATTTCGAGCGCAATGAAATGAAGTCGAGAAATCTCACTCAACTAGATTTCTCCATTTCGCTTCGCTTCAGTCGAAATGACAACCTTTAGAATGCAATGTTTAAGGTTCAAGGTTCCAAAGTTGTTGTATCGAGAAGTCTGTTTTCAATATACAGTTTACATTGTACAGCCATTGAAAATTCAACATTTTAACCCTGACTCCTGGTTCTTGCGTATTGCTTCTTTTGATCTATTTTCCCTATTCTAATAGCGAAGCATCTAAATTTAGGATATAAATTATCATTTTCTAAGATTTTGTCATTTCGAGCGCAATGAAATGAAGCCGAGAAATCTCAATCAACAATTTAAGTTAGAAAGTTCAAAAGTTGTTGTACGTTGAAAAGTCATTCCAAATTCAACATTTAACATTCAAAATTTTAATCTTGTTTCCTGATTCCAGATTCTCTTGTCTATTTTCCAGATTCCAGACTCTCACTAAAAAAAGATTTCTCCATTTCGCTTCGCTTCAGTCGAAATGACAACCTTCAGAATGCAATGTTTAAGGTTTAAAGTTCAAGGTTCAAAAGTTATTGTATCGAGAAGTCTGTTTTCAGTATACAGTTTACATTGTACAGCCATTCAAAACTCAGCATTCAAAATTCAAATTTTTTATCTTGTTTCCTGAGTCTGGGGTCTATTCTCTCTTTTCTAGGTTCTAACTAAAAAGATCTCTCCACAAGGTCGAGATGACACCTTTTGCATTCAAAATTCAAAATTTTTGTCTTGGTTCCTGAGTCTCGGGTCTTGCTTCTTTTGGTCTATTTTCTAGATTCTAACAGCGCTGTGGTCTTCATTCAGAAAGTTTACAGTTTTCTAACTTCGTGCTTCCAAAAGCGATTTTTGATATAAATCATAAAGAATTTTTATTCCTTCAGCGTTTAAAATTCCGTTTACATGGTCTTTTTCCTGAAGAAAATGGATCTGAAAGCTTTTAATCGCGGCATCAAGATCATCAATGTTATAACCTATAATTCTTAAGGCTTCCGCGATGGTAAAGTCAGATGGGATCACATCTGGAAATAGATATCGATCCAGTAACGGGATACGTTGTTTAAAAGCAGGATTGATATTATCGATTTTCAGATGATTCTCTGTAAAAAATTGGTGCTCAAACTGGATATTTTCGATACGCTCGGCATCATACCATATTCCGTAGCCTTCTTCAGCGAGGCGTTTCCAGGGAAAATCGGCGCTTGGATCAGTTTTTCTGCCGGGAGCGATATCAAGATGCCCTACGAAATTTGCCGCAGGTATTTTATAGTCTTCTTTGAGTTGTTTTAATACATCCAGTAAACTTGAAATTTGAGCCTCAGAAAAGGCTTCTTTTCCGTTATTATCGAGTTCGATTCCTATAGAAGCCGAATTAAGATCGGTAGTATGTCCCCACTGCCCAACACCACCATGCCAGGCACGATAATAATTGTTAAGCATATGAAAAACCGCTCCGTCATCACCAATCACGTAGTGTGAGCTCACCTGGGTTCTGGGAATAGTAAATGTATTTAAGGTTTGAATTGTAGAATCCTGTGCGGTATGATGGATTACTACAAAATTGGGTCGTCTAAGGTTGAAATTAGTAGTTCCCACAGCATACTCACCGTAATTGAGTGCGGAATCATTAGGGTTTTCCTCTAGTGGGAATCTACTAAGTTCTTTAGCATAGGCTTTCGCCTTTTTCTTATATATTTTATTGGTAGTACGGTAAGGGTTTGAAGAACATGAGATCAACAAACCCAAACCTCCTAAAATCAAAATTTTTCTAAAATATGTCATTGTCGCATTTTATTCCTAAAATAAGGAATCCTGGTGAAAGGCGTACTAAAATTTCCAGCGAACAAAAGCCTCAATAGCTTCGTAATTGGCAAGTCCCAGGTTATGGTAAGCCATTGCGGTTTCGCTGTTTCTTTCTTCGGCACGTACCCAGAATTCGCGTTCATCGTCACCGGGGAATACCGGAGTATCTTTTTGCGACTGGTGCTTAAAGATCGCTTCGCGTTTTCTAGCTACTTCTTGTGGAGAAAGCGGTACGGCCATTTCGATATCGTGGATATCAAATTCCTGCCATGCACCTCTATACATCCATAACCAGCAGTTTTTGGTCCATTCTTCTGTTTCACGAAGACGATTCATAGCCTCTAAAATAATGTTGAAACAAACGATATGGGTACCATGAGGATCGGCAAAATCACCAGCTGCAAAGATTTGATGAGGTTTTACTTTTTGAAGTAGCTCCATCGTAATCTTAACGTCTTCTTCAGTTACCGGGCTTTTTACTTTTTTACCTGTTTCGTAAAACGGTAAGGCCATAAAATGAATGTTTTCATCTACAAGACCGGCATATCGCGCACCGGCAATAGCTTCGGTTTTACGTATAAAACCTTTAACATCCATGATTTCACGAAGATCGATATCATTAGGACGTTTTTCGGTAATAAACGTATTTATATTCTCGTAAATTTCTTCAAGTTTGGCGGTGTCTTCCCCAATACTTTTATTAAAATCGATGGCAAATTCTACATAACGTAAAACATCGGTATCCCAAACTGCAGTGTTTCCAGAGGTTTGGTAAGCCACATGAACATCATGTCCCTGATCTACCAGTCTAATAAACGTACCTCCCATAGAAATTACATCGTCGTCAGGATGCGGACTAAAAATAATCGATCGCTTTTTAGCGGGTTCGGCACGTTCCGGGCGTTGGGTATCATCAGCATTAGGTTTACCACCAGGCCAACCGGTGATGGTATGTTGTAACTGGTTAAATACGTCGATATTGATGTTATAAGCCGGTCCTTTTTCGGTGGCCAGTTGTGCCATACCGTGACTGTTGTAATCTTCGTCGGTTAACTTCAGGATCGGTTTTTCCACCTCGTTAGATAACCATATTACTGCTTTTTTAATTTGCTCTTTATCCCAGCTACAGTCTTTTACTAACCATGGGGTATCGAATCTTGTTAATTCTGAGGCAGCATCTTTATCCAAGATAAACTCAACATGCTCATTTAACTGCAGGTAGGTGGCGGGTACACTGCCAGAAATTTCACCTTCAACCGCTTTTTTAATGATGGGTGCTTTTTTCTTGCTCCATGCCATTAAAATAATTTCACGCGCTTTAAAGATGGTGCCAATTCCCATCGTGATGGCTTTGGTAGGTACATTTTCTTTACCCCCAAAATCACGGGAGGCATCACGCCTGGTAAGATCATCCAGTGTAACTAAACGAGTACCACTGTTTGGTGCAGATCCCGGTTCGTTAAAACCAATATGCCCTGTTCTACCAATACCAAGGATTTGTAAGTCTAAACCACCAACTTCGGTAATTTTTCTTTCATAAGCCAGGCAAAATTCAGCAATAGCATCTTTTTCTAGCGTACCATCCGGGATGTTGATATTTTCTCTTGGGATATCCACATGATTAAACAGATTTTCGTCCATGAACTTTACATAGCTCTGGTTTTCATCCGGCTGCATGGGATAATATTCGTCCAGATTAAAGGTAATAACGTTTTTAAAGCTAAGCCCTTCTTCTTTATGAAGTCGGATAAGCTCTTCATAAACTTTTACAGGAGTCGCTCCGGTTGCTAGACCTAAAACAGCTTTTTTTCCTTTTTCCTGCTTTTTTTTAATAATCTTAGCAATACGTTTTGCAACTTTTACAGAAGCGGCTTGCTCGTCCTTATATACTTTTACAGGGAGCTTCTCAAAACGTGTTTCTTCTAAGAGATTTAATCTGGCCATGAGTATTTATTTTAACTTAAATGTGATTTTATCATTGTAATCTGATTCCTGAAAATACTATCCATAACCGCAATGGTACCACCATACAGGCTGGAATTATTTCCAAGATTCGATAATTCTATATTCGTTTTTTCCTTCAGCTGCATCATGCAATAAATGTTCATGGATTGCTGAATAGGAGTGGTAATAAATTGTTTGGCTTTTGCAATTTTTCCTTCAAGAACGATAAGTTCCGGGTTAAAGATTTGTATTAAAATAGCAATACCTTTTCCCAGGCTTATGCCTATTTCAGAAAGCGAGTTTATCGCAAATTGATCACCTTTATTAGCGGCTTCTACAATAGTATCTGGTTCGAGTTTTTCGAGTGCTTCATCCGAGAGCGTATTTAATACGGAAGTTTGTCCCTGCTCCAGGCCTTCTTTTACTTTTCTAACCAGCGCCAGACCAGAGGCTTCGGTTTCCAGGCATCCTCTTTTTCCGCAATGACAAAGCGTACCATCTTCTACCATTGGAATATGGCCAAATTCACCGGCAAATCCGGAAACACCGGTTTGTATCTTTCCGCCCATAATAATACCCAAACCAACACCCCAATCCATCGAGATAACCAGTACATTTTCTTTTTCTTTGGCGAGTCCAAAATGAAATTCAGCTAAAGAAGCACTTTTGGCATCGTTTAAAATAGCAACAGGCTTCTTAAAGCGATCTTCAAATTTATCTCTAAGTGAAGCGGGATCCTGCTCGGTAAGGTAGTAGGTAAAGTTTTTTCCTTCTTCAGAAGATACCAGGCCTGGCATACTAATACCTACGCCCATTATCTTTTTATGATCGATTTCCGAGGCTTTTAAAAAGGCTTCAGCAAAATCATATAAGAGATCTACAATATTAGAATTTGGGGAAATTTGCGTTTCAAGCACCTCTTCTTTTACAATACTATGATTGTTGTCTATAAGGGCCAGTTTAATCTTAAAGCGCTCTATATGGATACTTAACACGAAAAAAGAATGCTCTTTTAATCCATAAAGATCGGGTTTACGACCACCTTCAGATTTTCCGCGTCCTTTTTTAATTACGATCCCATCATCCAGCAACTGATTGATAAGCGCCATAGAGGTTGGAAGGCTAATGCCAAATTTTGAACAGATTTCAGCATTAGAGGTATCACCATTTAGAAACATATGTTTTATGATTCTTGTTTTTTGATGAACCTTTTTACGTTCAACATTGCTCATTTCTTCTAACTGAGCATCTTCTATTAGAAAATCCTGTAAATTTAGACTCATATACGTCGGACAATACAAAGCTTTTAGCCTTTCGTTAAAAATTCAATTCTTTTTGCAAAGAACTAAATTTCTGAAAAATAAAAGTATATAAAAAATTTAGTTTACAAAAGACTTAATGTAAAATTTTAGTAAAGATTGGTTGTTTAATTAAATTTTGTACTTTTAGAGAAAGCAATAATTGTTTATTTTATTTTAAAATCTATGGCTCGCTCTCGTTATTTATCCCTGGATATTCTGCGCGGAATGACGGTTGCCCTTATGATACTGGTAAATAATCCGGGAAGTTGGGCTACGATTTATGCGCCTTTTAAGCATGCTGCCTGGCATGGATTTACACTAACAGATCTGGTATTTCCTACCTTTCTATTTGTAGTTGGGAATGCGATGAGTTTTAGTTTTAAAAAAATGAATTCGTGGAGTACTCCTGAATTCCTGACAAAAACATTTAAAAGGGCGGCAATTATATTTCTTATTGGTTTAGGGCTCTCCTATTATCCTTTTGTTAGGCGTACAGACGGAGAATTTATCCTAAAGAATATTCTGGATATTAGGATTATGGGTGTTTTACAGCGTATTGCTGTTTGTTATTTGCTGGCAGCAATCGCTATTCGGTTTCTAAAGAAAAAATGGCTTGTTGTTTTATCGGTTTTTATCCTGTTGTTGTACTGGTTCTTATTATGGTATTTTGGCGGTAGCGCTCCCTATAGTCTTGAAGCAAACGCTGCTTTAAAATTTGATCTTTTGGTGTTTAATGAAGAAAACCTTTATCATGGTTTTGGAATTCCTTTTGATCCCGAAGGTTTATTAAGTTGTCTTCCGGCGGTAGTCAATGTGATATTTGGTTATCTGGCCGGCAGGTTTATCCAGCAAAGTGTAAATAAGAAAAAACTGGTTATCCAATTGGTTATTGCCGGTTTAGCAATGATTAGCCTCGCGCTGGTCTGGGATGTAATATTACCTGTTAATAAACCAATCTGGACCAGTTCTTATGTCATCCTAAGCACCGGATGGGATTTTATAATTCTTGGCGCCCTTATAGGAATATTAGAAATCGCCGAATTTAAATCATGGAGCAGGTTTTTTGAACCTTTTGGTAAAAATCCGTTATTCATTTTTGTGCTCTCCGGTGTGGTAGTGTTAACAATGGGACTTATATTTATTGGCGATACCTCCTTAAAAGGCTGGATTTACCAAAATGTATTTTTAAGCTGGTTATCTCCTTATAATGCATCGCTTTTGTATGCGTTATTATTTTTAATACTTATGTGGCTTATTGCCTATATTTTAGACAAAAAGAAAATTTATATCAAAGTTTAAACCCAAGCTAATGCGATTATTTTCCCTTACGAAACTCGTTTTAACCTTAATTGTTTTCTGCGGAATCCAATTGAATTCCTATGCCCAACAACAGCCCGAATTTTTAGAGTATACCAATAGTAAATGGGTAGATTCTATAATGCAGGATTTAACGCCTAATGAACGCATTGCGCAACTTATTATGGTGGCGGCTTATTCTAACAGGGATTTAAAACATAAAGAAGCGATCTTAAAACTCATTAAAGAGCAAAAAATAGGCGGACTCATTTTTTTTCAGGGAACGGCGAAAAAGCAGGTGCAGTTAATGAACGATTATCAGTTAGTATCTAAAGTGCCGCTTTTGGGCGCTATCGATGCTGAATGGGGTTTGGGAATGCGATTGGATAATACTATCAGTTTCCCGTATCAAATGGCATTAGGTGCTATCCAGAACGATACCTTATTATACAAGATGGGGGAAGAAGTGGCGCGACAGGTTAAGCGAACCGGTTTGCACATGAATTTTGCTCCCGTTGTAGATGTGAACAATAACCCGAATAATCCGGTGATTAATTACCGAAGCTTTGGCGAGAATAAAGAAAAAGTGGCCGAAAAAGGCATCGCGTATATGAGAGGAATGCAGGATCAAAAAATCCTGACCACTGCCAAACATTTTCCCGGGCATGGCGATACCGATACCGATTCGCATAAGGCGCTGCCACAAATAAACCATCCATTTACAAGATTGGATAGCTTAGAGATGTATCCGTTTAAGAAATTAATCGATGCCGGGATTGGTGGTGTGATGGTCGCCCATTTAAATATTCCGGCCCTGGATAGCAGTGGTGTTCCTTCTACTTTATCTAAGAAGATCATCAGCGGAATTTTAAAAGAGAAACTTGGCTTTAAAGGTTTGATCGTAACAGATGCCATGAACATGAAAGGGGTGACAACTGGAAATGAACCTGGAGTGGTAGACAAAAAAGCGATCATTGCCGGGAACGATTTGTTAGAGTTTACCGAGGATGTGCCTAAAGCAATTGCCGAAATTCGAAAAGCGATCGATCAGGGTATCATTTCTCAGGCAGCTATCGATGAAAAATGCCGAAAAGTACTGGCCGTAAAACAATGGGTAGGTCTAAACCATTATGAGCCGCTAAAAACAGCCAATATCGATAAAGAGCTGAATAATTCGTATGCTGAATATATTCAGCAGAAATTAGTGGAAAAGTCCCTTACGGTTTTAAAAAACGATCAGGAACTTATTCCGCTTCGAAGATTGGATACGTTAAAAATTGCCAGTATTTCTATAGGCGCCGATAAGAAAACAGCTTTTCAGGAAAATTTAGGGTGGTATACCAAAATCGATCATTTTCAGCTTAAAGATAAAGCTACCGCGAGCCAGATTTCTGCAGTAAAAGAAAAATTAAAAGATTATAATGTAGTGATTGCCGGTTTACATGATCATAGTAAATACCCAAGAAACGTCATTCGGTATTCTGATGCGGTTTTAAAATTTATTGCTGAAATTGCCCAAAACGAGCATACGATTTTTAGCGTTTTTAAAAATCCGTATACCTTAAATAAAATGGATAATATTGAAGATGCGGCGGTTTTAATTGAAGCTTACCAGGATTCTGAATTATCCGAACAAAAAGTAGCGCAACTTATTTTTGGCGGATTTAAAGCAGACGGAAAACTACCGGTAAGTGTAGGAAAGAAATTTAAAGCCGGTGATGGTCTAGAAACATCCGAAAAAATAAGATTTGCCTATACCACTCCTCAAGATGCAGGAATGAATGCAGATTTTTTAGCAAGTGGGATAGATTCTCTAATGCAGCAGGCGATGGATGCCAAAGCGATTCCCGGCGGAGTGGTTTTAGTGGCCAAAGATGAAAAGATCGTATTTCAAAAGGCTTATGGCTTACATAAATACAGCGATACGGTAAAAACAAAAACATCAGATATTTTTGATCTGGCCTCGGTAACTAAGATTTCTTCAGCTTTACCGGCCCTGATGAAATTACAGGATGAGGGGAAGTTCAGTTTAGAAGAAGGGATTGATGAGTACCTGCCGTATTTTAGAAATTCCAATAAAGCGGGTATTCCGTTTCGGCAAATATTTGCACATCAGGCAAGGTTTAAACCCTGGATTGCATACTGGCAAAATACCTTAAGAAAAAACGGAAGTTATAAATGGAATACCTTTAAAAAAGATTCTTCAGCCCGCTTTCCGGTAAAAGTAAGTGAGAATATGTGGTTGCACCGCAATTACAAAAAGAAAATATATAAGGCCATAAAAAAGTCTCCCTTAGAAGATAAAGCAGAATATAAATATTCCGGACTCGCGTTTTACCTGCTTCCGCAGATTGTAGAAAACTTGACCGGAGAAGATTATCGCAAGTACCTCAAAGATAATTTTTATTCGAAATTAGGAGCGACAACTTTAGGTTATCGCCCAATGGAAAGCTTTGAACTTGCCAGAATTGTGCCTACAGAAAGTGATTTTGATTTTCGGCATAAACCCATTCATGGGAGTGTGCATGATGAAGGTGCGATAATGATGGGTGGGGTTTCAGCAAATGCCGGCCTTTTTTCTGATGCAAACGACCTGGCAAAACTCATGCAAATGTATTTGAATATGGGCGAATACGGGGGAGAGCGTTATATTACAGAAGCTACGTTTAAGGAATGGACCAAAACACAATTTCCTGATAATAATAACCGTCGTGCCATAGGCTTTGATAAACCTAATTTAGAATATGCGGGACCTAACAATAATACCGCAAAAGACGCCAGTACCGCTAGTTTTGGGCATACCGGTTTTACCGGAACCATGGTTTGGATGGATCCTAAACAAGATTTGCTTTTTGTGTTTTTATCAAACAGGGTTTTACCCACAAGAGACAATACACGGCTCTACAGCTTAAATACCCGCACGCAAATTCAGCAGGTGTTATATGATGCTATAAAAAAATAATATTTCGACTAAAGACAGGAATGTTCTTGTTATTATGTAGGTTTTATTTAGTTTATCCCCCTGATTTTAAGTAAAGTTATAGAGAAATGATTATTCTTTTCTGATCAAAACTATATATTTGCTAAACAAACTAAACTAACCATACTCATGAAAACATTTCTACCTTTAATACTCTTAGCGTTTATTGTATTTATACCTAACCGTGTGTTTTCGCAAAATCAGGTTAGAGGGCAAATCGTAGATAAAGAGAATCAGCCGGTTAGTTTTGCGAATGTTGTTTTGTTAAATGCTAAAGATTCTGTTTCGGTAATAAAAGGAATGATTTCTGAAGATGACGGGAGTTTTCTCTTCGAGGAAATAGAAAACCGTCCCTATGTCTTAAAAATCAGTTTTTTAGGTTTTGCAGATTATATAAAGCGTTTTGAGGTTGAAGGGAATACTAATCTTGGGAAAATCGAACTTCAGGAAACCAGTAACAGTTTAGATGAGGTTACCGTAAAAGCCAGAAAGCCGAAAATTGAACGAAAAATAGACCGAATTTCATTTAATGTGGAAAATTCGGTTATCTCTAGTTTAAACACTTACGAAATTTTAAAACGTACTCCGGGGGTAATTGTTAGTCAGGGTGAATTACTGGTAAAAAACCGTCCTGCAACTGTGTATATCAACGATCGCAAGGTGTATTTATCCACCGCAGAATTAGAGCAGTTACTTTCTGGATTAAGTGGTGAAAATGTAAAATCTGTAGAGGTGATTACCACGCCGCCGGCACGCTATGAAGCTGAAGGTAGCGGTGCGATTTTAAATATTGTAATGTCCAAAAATCCATCGATTGGTTATAAAGGAAGTGTAAATGCTTCAAACACTGTTGCGGTGTTACCTAAATACAGTTTGGGAACCAGCCAGTATTATAAAACCAATAATCTAAATGCTTTTGCAAGTTATAACTTCAACGCAAATAATATCTATAAAAACGACGAAAGCAATGTGACGTATTTTGAGCCGGATGGTTCAGAAAATTCTACCTGGCTTGGGGATTTTGAGCGTGATACTAAAAACTATGCTCATAGTTTAAATACGATTTTAGATTTTACGCTTTCAGAAAAAAGTAGTTTAAGCCTGAGTGCCAATTTAAATTTCACTCCAAAGAACGATTCAGATTTAAACGGGCAAACAGATATTTACAGTGCTTCCGGGAGTTTAGATTCCTTATTTACTACCGATAGCCGTCTGGAAAATGAAGCTAAAAACATGCTTTTTAATGCTGATTTTTCAACCAGCTTAGGAGAAAACGGGGCTAAATTATCAGCTCAGGTCAATTATATTCGTTATGATAAAGATCAGGATCAGGATTTAAACACCACTTATTTTTATGGCAATGGCGATGAGATTAGAAATAATATCATCATGACCAGAGCCATGCAAAACTCAGATATTTATACGGGTCAGGTAGATATTACCACAAACATGGGAAGTCTTCCTGTTGAAACCGGAATAAAATATGCCGGAATTACTTCGAATAGCGCCCTTGATTTTTACAATAACACGTTTGCTTTGCAGGTAGACGAACTTTCGGATGCTTTGGATTACGATGAGAATATCTATGCGGCTTATTTTAGCACGTCTAAAGAATTGGGAAAATGGAGCCTAAAAGCGGGTTTACGAGGAGAGTATACTGATATCAGCGGGATTTCGGCTCAAAACGGACTTGTAAACGATCAGGATTATTTTCAGTTATTTCCCACGTTTTACGCGATGCGAAGTTTAGGAGAAGAAAGCTCGATAAGCCTGGAGTATAACCGGAGAATTGAACGTCCCCGGTTTCAGAGTTTAAATCCGTTTCAATACTACATTAACGAGAATAATGTAAAAGAAGGAAACCCTGCTTTAGTACCGGGAATTGCTAATAAAGTATTATTTAATTATTCCTATAAAGGGGCATTGTTTTTTGATTTATACTGGGATAGGGTAGATCATTCACCTTCGGTCTTATCATTTCAGGATAACCAAAATCAGCTGTTAAGAACGGTAAATGATAACTTAGATTATACCCAGCAATTTAGCCTGGATATTACCTATGCTAATTTTGTGACCAATTGGTATTACCTCTATGGCTATCTTTCCGGGTTTTATATGGAAAACCAGATTTACGCCAGGGAAAGTGCTGCTGAAACCTATACAATCGATACTTTTAGCGCTTTTCTTAATGTTGGGAACTATTTTTATTTTGGTGGAGATGGTACCTTTAGCGGAAATGTGAATACGTATTTTTTACCTAATATTCTGGCGGGATCGTATAAATACGAGAATCCACAGTTTGGTTTGGATTTGGGACTCCGCAAAACCTTTATGAATAATAAAATTTCGGTTTCTATCAATGCTGAAGATATACTGAGAACCATGAACATCCCGATGCAAAGCCAGTATTTAAATCAGGATAACGGATTCTATGCGATTTCTGAAACCAGAAGAATAACGTTTGGAGTGCGTTACAATTTTGGAAATTTCAGGTTAAACGATAATAACCGTGCCATTAATGCAGATGAAGAAACCAGACTTAAAGAAAGACAGGTGTTAGATTAATTGCTTATGGAGCGTTTTATTCGGTGATATTTTTTGAATTTTCAACTTAAAGCTCATAACAATGGCTGCTGAAATTGTTGATTTTTGCTTTCTTTTTTTCTGAAGAATTTGTTGTCCATTCAACAGTGCAAAGGTATCCTTTTAATCCATCATTGAGGGGGTAATTCCCCGAGGTTCTTGATTATTGCATGGTATCCAAAAACCTTACTGAAGTATGTTGTACATGTTGTAAAGGAATTGGAATAAGCTTTGCTCGATAGTGGAGATGAAATGCTCGATTCCCGATCCCTATAGCTATCAGGATCTGGATATCTCGAAATAAAAAATTGTTCCTAAGAAATGCCTCAGAGGTTTACCCAGAGGTAGTTTAGCTGAATTTTAAATTGTTCAATCTTATTTAGTAATTTTGCACTTTCTAAATCAAAAGATTGTGGCAAAAATAGGAGATATAGATGTAGGAGAGTTTCCATTGCTTTTAGCACCGATGGAAGATGTGAGTGATCCACCGTTTAGAGCCTTATGTAAGGAGCAGGGTGCAGATGTGGTGTATACAGAATTTATCTCTTCTGAAGGTTTGATTAGGGATGCGGCTAAAAGTGTGATGAAACTGGATATTTATGAAAAAGAGCGTCCGGTAGGAATTCAGATTTTTGGTGCGAATTTGGAATCAATGCTGGAATCTGTTGAAATTGTAGAAAAATCAGGTCCTGATATTATCGATATTAACTTTGGCTGCCCGGTTAAAAAGGTGGTCTCTAAAGGTGCCGGTGCAGGTATTCTAAAGGATGTTGATTTGATGGTTTCTTTAACCAAAGCCATGGTAAAGCATACTAATTTACCCATTACCGTAAAAACGCGTTTGGGCTGGGATCACGATTCGATTAAGATTATGGAGGTTGCTGAACGCTTACAGGATGTTGGATGTAAGGCGATTTCTATCCACGGAAGAACCAGAGCCCAGATGTATAAAGGTGTGGCCGACTGGAAACCAATTGCCGACGTGAAAAACAATCCCAGAATGCATATTCCGGTTTTTGGAAACGGAGATGTAGATACGCCTGAAAAAGCCGTAGAAATGCGTGATCAATATGGTTTGGACGGGGCCATGATCGGTCGGGCTAGTATTGGGAATCCCTGGTTTTTTAGAGAAGTAAAGCATTATTTTAAGACCGGCGAGCATTTGTCACCACCTACTTTACAGGAACGTGTGGAGGCCGCAAGAAAGCATTTACAGATGTCGATCGACTGGAAAGGGGAGAAGCTTGGAGTTTTTGAAACCAGAAGGCATTATACCAACTATTTTAAAGGCATACCCCATTTTAAAGAATATCGTATGAAAATGGTCACCAGCGACGATGCTGCCGATGTTTTTGCCGCTTTTGATGAGGTTGAAAGAGATTTCGCGGGATATGAGTTTGTTTGAGGTTTGAGTTAGAAAGTACAAAGTTGGAAAGAGAAAAGTGAGAGACAAGACGCAAGAACCAGGAGTCTGGATTAAAATGTTGAATTTTGAATGCTGAATTTTGAATTTTCAATGGCTGTACAATGTAAACTGTATATTGAAAACAGACTTCTAGATACAACAACTTTTGAACCTTAAACATAGCATTCTAAAGGTTGTCATTTCGACTGAAGCATAGCGAAATGGAGAAATCTAGTTGATTGAGATTTCTCGACTTCATTTCATTGCGCTCGAAATGACAAAATCTTCGGAAATGATAATTTGTATCCTAAATTTAGATGCTCCGCTATTAGAGTAGAGAAAATAGATCAAAAGAAGCAAGAGCCAAGAGTCAGGATTAAAATGTTGAATTCTCAATGTTGAATTTTGAGTTAGTAATGGCCTATCGAAGATTGCTCGTGAAATTGAAAATGAGAGAAGCGTTAAAATTTTAGGCTGTTTGAGCGAAGCGAGTTCCTAAAATTTAGCTTCCGAATGTACAATTTAGAGCAAGGTTCGTAAGCCTAGACTTTTTTGTTTCTTTTTATTGCATCCGACGACTGTAGGGAGAGGAATGCATATGGAAAAAAGAAAAAACATCAATAGAAGTTGAAAGTATCAAAGTTAGAAAGTAGAAAAGTCAGAGACAAGACGCAAGAACCAGGAGTCAGGGTTAAAATGTTGAGTTTTGAACGCAAAAGGTGTCATCTCGACCTTGTGGAGAGATCTTTTTAGTTAGAACCTAGAAAAGAGAGAATAGACGAGAGAATCAGGAAACAAGACAAAAATTTTGAATTTTGAATGGCTGTATATGTAAACTGTATACTGAAAACAGACTTCTCAATACAATAACTTTTGAAACCTTGAACTTTAAACCTTAAACATTGAACTCCAAAGGTTGTCATTTCGACTGAAGCGAAGCGAAATGGAGAAATCTAGTTGATTGAGATTTCTCGACTTCATTTCATTGCGCTCGAAATGACAAAATCTTAGGAAATGATAATTTGTATCCTAAATTTAGATGCTTCGCTATTAGAATAGGGAAAATAGACCAAAAGAAACAAGACCCGAGACTCAGGATTAAAATGTTGAATTTTAAATGCTGAATTTTGAGTTAGTAATGGCCTATCGAAGATTGATCGTGAAATTGAAAATGAGAGAAGCGTTAAAATTTTAGGCTGTTTGAGCGAAGCGAGTTCCTAAAATTTAGCTTCCGAATGTACAATTTAGAGCAAGGTTCGTAAGCCTAGACTTTTTTGTTTCTTTTTTCGTCAATGGAAAAAAGAAAAAACATCAATAGAAGTTGAAAGTATCAAAGTTAGAAAGTAGAAAAGTCAGAGACAAGAAGCAAGAACCAGGAGTCAGGGTTAAAATGTTGAGTTTTGAACGCAAAAGGTGTCATCTCGACCTTGTGGAGAGATCTTTTTAGTTAGAACCTAGAAAAGAGAGAATAGACGCAAGAACCAGGAGTCAAGATTAAAATGTTGAATTTTAAATGCTGAATTTTGAATGTACTTCTGAAATCTGATTGCTGTATACCGTAAACTGTAAAGTTCTAAATATAGACCTGCTAGACTGTTAGAATCTAGAATCTACAAGACGCTGGATAAAACTTTAAAACCTTGAACTTTAAACCTTAAACATTGCATTCTAAAGGTTGTCATTTCGACTGAAGCGTAGCGAAATGGAGAAATCTTTTTTTAGTGAAAGTCTAGAAAATATACGAGAGAATCAGGAATAAACAGGATGGAAGTTTTTAAATTTAAACCACCCGTTAGTATTGGATAATATGAAAACAGAAGAACAAACAACTACCAAACAAAAAGTGATTAAAGGAATTACCTTTGGGATTTCCTTTATTGTGGCTTATTTTGCAGTGCAATATTTATTTTTTGATGCTAATTTAGAGGATAAACTTAAGGATGCTGCCCAAGAACTTAATGAAATTTCTCCACAGCAAATAGATGAGGATACCCGTCTGGATAGTGCTTCGACGGTTTCAGATAAAATTTTTAAGTACCACTATACTTTATTGAATTTGGAAAAAAGTGAAATAAATTCTGAAGAATTTAATAACTACATGAAACCAAATCTTACGAAAAGTGTAAAAACTTCTTCTGATTTAAAAGAATTTAGAAAGCATAAAATCACGATGAGTTATAACTATTTCGATAAAAATGGTGAATTTATAACTAATATAGATGTTACTCCTGCTATGTACGAAGGAGAATAAACATTCGTTACTATTCTTCTAAAGCTTTTTTACTGCGACCTGCGGCGAGGAAAGAGGCAAATAAACCAAGTATACCAATAGTAAGGATGACGGTTAGAATATTACTGATTTCAATAGTTACGGGATAAGCTAAGCTTGGGGTAATCATTACCAGATCAAACTGCATTTGCAGGTAGATAAGAAAGATCGCACATAAAAGTCCGATAGCCCCGCCAATACTACACATTAACATGCCCTGGGTAAAGAAGATATTTTTGATTTGGCCTGGCGACGCGCCCAGACTTTGCAGGGTTTTAATGTTCTCTTTTTTATCGAGAATAACCATAATAATCGATCCTACCACATTGAACAATGCGATAATTAGAACCAGTGTAAAAATCAGGTATACCGCAAGGTTTTCGGTATTTAGCATTTTGTAGAGCACATCGTTAAGCTGCGCACGGGTTCGTATTTCAACCGAATTGCCAAACAATTTCAAGATCGCGGCTTTTACTTTTTCGGCGTCAGCTTCCGCGGTTAATTTAACCTCTATGGCGCTGTAGGTGTTTTTATCTAAATCTAAAAGGCTTTGTGCAAAAGCGATATTCGAGAAAACGTATTTATCGTTAAGGTCTGAATTGATATTATAAATCCCACTTACCACCACACTTTTTTGGTTAAAAGCATCGGCAGGATTGGTTACCTGTCCTTTTCCAGGTTTAGGAACTATTAACCGCATAGGTCGGTTATAATTAAAAATCCCGGGATTTAGTTTTCGGGAAATATCCGCACCAATTACCACCTGTGGTTCAGAAGAGGTAAACCAGGTGCCATCTACAGAGCTGTCGATAACCGTAACCTGTTGATACCTTTCATCTACCCCTTTTATAAACGCCCAGGCTGTTTTTTCTTTATATTCCAGGAAAACCCGTTCTTCGATTGTTTTGCTATAGTTTGCAATGCCATCGATTTTAGCGAATTCTTCTTCCAGATTTTTAGAAAAAGTGATGGTTTTCCCTGTTTTAGGAATCACTTTTAAGTCGGGATCAAACTCATTGGCAAAAGCAAGACTAAATTCCCGAAGTCCGGAGAATCCGGATAGTACTATAAATAAAGAAAAAGCACCGGCAAAAACGCCAATAGCAGCGATTATGGTGATAATATTAATCGCATTATTACTGCTTTTAGAAAACAGGTAGCGTTTGGCGATGTAAAAAGGGAATTTCAAGCTATGACTTTTTCCTGCGGTCTAATAGATCTGGATTGCTAATTGGGTTCTCATCGCCTTTCATCGATTTTTCGATGTTCTCGATATATTCTAAAGAGTCGTCGATAAAAAAGCTAAGATCGGGCATTTTACGTAGCTGATTTTTGGTACGTAATGCCATTTGATGTTTTATTTTAGATTTAACTTCGTTTAATTCGGTTAAAATATCACCGGCGTGTTTCTGCGGAAATACGCTTAGATAGGCTTTGGCAATGCTAAGATCTGTAGTTACTTTAACTTTAGAAACAGAAATTAAAATTCCATTGATCCCGGCATCCCTTAAATTGTTATTTAAGATTTCTGCCAGATCTTTCTGCAAAACGCCTCCTATTTTTTTCTGTCTGTTTGTTTCCATGTTGCAAAAATAGTACTTTAAACTTAGCTGTAGATTTATTGAAGATAAGAATAATTATTTTAGTATCATCTTTGCTCGATAATCGAGATTAAATATACTGAAATGAAAAAGATAGAACATATAGGCATTGCCGTGAGTGATCTTGAAGCTGCCATTAAAACCTACGCGGCAGTAATGGGAAAACCACATTATAAAACCGAAGCCGTACTTAGCGAAGGGGTAAATACTTCTTTTTTTGAAATAGGGGAAAGTAAGATCGAATTACTTGCAGCAACATCAGCCGATAGTGCCATTGCAAAATCTATTCTGAAAAGAGGGGAGGGCATACATCATATTGCTTTTGCGGTAGATGATATCGAAGCAGAGATCAATAGATTAAAAAACGAAGGCTTTCGACTTTTAAATGAACAACCAAAACAGGGAGCAGATAGCAAGCTGGTGGCCTTTATGCATCCTAAGGATGCCAATGGAGTTTTAATCGAACTTTGCCAGGAAATCCGCTAATTTTTTTAGCTGAACTCATTTCCTGACACCTACAAAAGGCGATAATCTCCTGAGGCTTGTCTGGATATTGTAAAAGGGTTTTAGGGTTTTATAGCGTGTGGGATTGTATCTAGGTTATTTAGTATCAAAACATTAAATATTTATTGGTGAGTAAATTAAAAAAATGTTTGGCGTATAACGGGGATTTATCTAAATTTGCGCACCCATAATTAATTTATGGACTGGTCCTATAGCTCAGCTGGTTAGAGCACTTGACTCATAATCAAGGGGTCCCTGGTTCGAGCCCAGGTGGGACCACCAGTAAAATCAAGCCTTACAGAGATGTAAGGCTTTTTTGTTTCTTCTTGGGTACAACATATGTACAACATTTTATTAAGTATTATCCATCTATAAATAGAGAGATTTATTTTTAAAATAAAATCGAGTGGAGTGGTTATGAATAGGTTTTTTAAGAAAATTTATGTAATTCTTTAACTGAAAAGATTTAAAAATCTTTTGAAGCCAGCCGAAGTCGTTGTATTCAAAGTGACGAGGTGTAAAATATTGCACAGGTCTCACACATGGAGAAGTACTGAACATTGTCCTTTCGGAAATTAGAATAGGAGCATAGATTTTCTTTAAAGGGTGGCCGATTCCTTAGAAAGTGTGTAGTCTATTACTTAAAGTATGGAATAGTTTCAATTGGAGTAAAGAGTGATTGAAAAGATGGATGATGAACCGCCGTATATGAACCGCGTACGTACGGTAGTGTGAGGGGTGCACTCCGTTATTTGTTGGCGTACTCATCCACTCGATTGTACACTGTTTATTATTCCTCATCTAAGTTTTTAGTTACAATATCTTCAAATTGGTCTTTTGTTACAATCAAAAAATTAGTAGTGTCATAAGTATTTTTTTCAACTCGTTTTAGAAATCCCATATAGTTAAGCATTCTTCTAAAAGTCCTTAATACACTTTCATTATAAGCGATTCCGATACCAATTCTGCCTAGTGAAGCAGCATTGACCATACTACCCATTATATGTTTTTTTGTGCTACTATTTTCAATTTCTATAGCAATTAGACATCGCGCATTTTGATTCTTTTCGATTATTCTTTCAAATTCAGGAATTCTAACCTCATTTAGCCATTCATCACCAATGTTCTCTATGTGTAGATTATAAATTTCTCTCAAGAATTCGCTAATATTATCTCTTCGTACAATCTGGTTATATTCTTCAGTTCGATTGGGACTAGGAGCAACATTAAAAGGTCCAACAGCAATATCAACTCTCGGACAATATTGATATGGTAAACCTTGAAAAGCTCTCCATTCACTTTGAACTTCTAAATCACCAAAATTTTCTATCATTGTAGGAGTCAAATAATCTTGGTATTCGGTAGCAGTCATATTCGTGTTTATTTGTTTAAGATTTTAATCACAGTTTTCAGTTAAAGAATGGTGTACAAAGGTCCCGCCGAAATGAATTATAACCGTTGGTGTAAACTGGAACGATGGTCACAATTTTTTAATAAGTCAAAAATTATGGAGTAGTTGTATTTGCAATTCATTGAACTACTATAAGATATTTATCAATTTAAATTTTTAAATAAAATAGGCCATTTGTACTGTTTAATATAAATGGCCTTGTTCGAGATAATCTAATTTCAAGTATTCTTTATTTTTTTCTTTTTAATTTTTTGGGCTGTAAATAAACTAGCGACACCAACAACTATTCCGCCAGCTATACCATAAATTAAACCTAATTTATTCGGACGTTTTGCAGCTTGTTCTGCGGCCCATTTTGCTCCAGCTCCAAATGAAGAGTTTCCCATTTTTAAAATTTTTCAGTTGTATTTAACAATTTAAAATAATTATTTTAAATTGTTAAATAAGTTACAAGATTTCTAAAAAATATAAATTATAATCAAATCAGGTTTTTTGGGTTAATAAATAATTTTATTAGACTTCATAAGTTCTAGTTTACAACGGTTTGCGGTTCGCAAGTTGCGGGAGTAGGGACGCGGATTTGTCGGATTAGTAATAATAATTGGTCTCTAAAATAACAATTTTCAACAAGCTACCCGTTATTTGCGGTGAACCGTCTTTGTTGGCAATAGTTTATTCCCCTAAAGCATCTTCTAAAATTTCAATCCAGTTTCTAAATCGCGAGCATTTATTTAGAATTTCAGGCAGTCCAATTTCTTCAATTATTGAGACCCCATCTATAACTTTATTATAACCTTTAATATTTTGAATTAATCTTTTGGAAGGAGCTGTATTTGGATTATCATTGATGTCTTCGGGATTGGGATAAGCTTGTATTATTTTCTCAATCTCTTTGAAATTTGCCTCCGACTTTTCAAAGAGTTCTTCAATTCCTTTAATAGAGCTAAAAATTAATGCCTCAAATTCATGTTGTTGAATATAGGGTATCAGATTTGGGAAGTTGGCATTTTGAGATTCTTCTACTTCTTTTTTTATTGCATTTTCAAGGAAGGTTATTCTATCGGATTTATTCTGGATTTGCTTTGAATCCTCAAATTTAGGAAAGTCTGTGGGCAAAGCATAGAAATCTATGAGCGTACTAACGACAACGTTATTTTCATAAATTATATTTAGAATATCCTTTTTGAGATGTCGATATTTTGACATTCCTCCTTTGGAATGTTTAATTTTAAAACAATCAATTTGGTAAAAACCTTTGGAATAGAAATACGGTCGGAGAATGGAATTCACGAATTCTTCCTCAGTATCTCCTTCAACTATGATTATAAGTCTTTTCATTTAGGTTGTCCGTGAATTACACTTTTAACCCACAATTCACCTATTGAATAGTCGTCTAACCATTCTTTTAGACCATCTTGATCTAACCTTGCAAAACTTGATTGATTTTCAACTTTGTCAACTGTAATAATATCCTCTGCTTTAAAGTTATTTAACAGGTTAACTGATTGTGTTGAAACTATTATTTGACAATCTTTTTGAGAAGCTGATTTTATTAAACCTGCCAATTTATTTACAGCGACGGGATGAAGGCCTAATTCAGGTTCGTCTATTATAATGACTTTAGGTAAATTCGGTTGTAATAAAAGAGTTGTTAATGCAATAAAACGTAAACTACCATCTGACAAATGAGAAGCATCGAAATAATCATCCTCATGATTCTCTTCATTCCAAACTAATTTAATTCTGGTTTCATCTAATCTGTCTGGTTGCAAATTAAAACTACCAAAAAAAGGAGCTACCGATTGAATTGTTTTCTCTATTCTTTTGAAATTTTTAGGAAACTTCTCTTGTAACAAATATAGATATGCCGGTAAATTACCGCCGTCTTCTTTGAGAATTCTATTATCATTAATATTAGCTGGAGATCTTAGTGGAGCGCTCGGACTGGTGTCGTGAAAATGATATATTTTATAAGTTTCAAGATGTTCCCTTAGGTATCTATCTCTTATCGAACTTGAATCTTTAATTCCACTTTCTTGGACATCTTTATTCCAAAATGACCAATTATTTTGTGCTGGATGATAAATGCTATTTTCTTCTACGATAAAAAGTCCTCCGTCGTTATTTGGTTCTAGAATAAATGAATACGCATTATTACCAAAATTTAAATACCCTTTTATGTTCTTCGTATTTTTTCTTCCAAAGTATAATAGATTATCTGCACCGTTTTTTAATGAATATTGTTTTAATCTTTGTTCGTAGATGTTATTTACAAGTTTAAAAAAGGATATGAAATTAGATTTACCAACACCATTAGAACCAATCAATATATTAATTGGCTCCAATTCCAATTCTAATTTTCTGATTGATTTATAACCTTCTATTTTAATTCTATCTAACATTGTTACAAATTAAAGAAATTTGTTTTCGTTAAGGAACATTAACTATAAATTATTGCCAACTCTTTATATCTCCATAAAAATAGTCTTTTATTCCCTTTTTTTCCAGATATCGACAGTTGTTTTAGTGCTCTTGTTTGCTTTTTCGAAGTGGGAGAGGAGTTTTTGAGAATTAAAATTTAAAGTGAAATTTTACAATTTGAAGTTTCTCCAGCGTTGCTTTTAAATTTTTAACTGAATTTTTAATTTTAATTTTTTGAGAGAAATTGGTTCTGCGTGATGCTTTCTGTGGTGATGATTCCTTTTCATCATCATCTAAAGGTGTTTGTCCATCTTTGTAATCAAATTCTAGTCCCATAGTGATTTTCTCATCTCGCGCTTAATCTCATTAGCAAGTTCTTGTATGGTTTTGGCTAATTTTTTTTCTTCAATTCCTTGGTCCTCTAATTTCATATTTTGATTGGTCCTCATCACAATTCTTCGGGCCAATTTCTCTGCTTTTACATTTACTAAATCATTTATGGTACCATCCTTTGGAACCATTGCATAAACCAATTTTAGGTCCATTGCATTAGATACATCCCTAAGAGAATTTAACGTTATAGTGCCATTAGCCTCACTTTTTTCAAGATTTTTGACGCCTTGTCGTGTAATATTTAATTTGGTCCCAAGTTGGGCCATAGTCATATTTAACGTGGTCCGAATTGTATTAATCCATCCACGTTCTGGTACCAGGGCTTTTTTAGTTTGATCAAATGGTTGCAGTTTTTGGTCTAACTGTTCTATTAAAAGTGAGTGTTTGTTTCTCATATTTGTAATCTTTTAACTTTACAAAAAAAATATTTTGTAAATGTATTTATTTACAAATATATAAATAAGTTAACATGTCTGTTTACAAAAATTAAAAAAAGTAAACTTGTTAGTTTACGAACACTTAATAAAAAATTAAAGCCAATGGTCTTGTATATGAAAAGTAGGGGATTTTACGCACTACTTTTTCGGATTATAATAGACCTTTAATTTATTCATTTTGTTTCGTTTAAGCGATTAAACCGCTATTTTATATACTTTAGCCACAATGGTATTGAGCTGCCTTATACGGTTAAATACAACGAAGGTCACGGTTTTCATCACGAAGAAAATAAAATAGCCCTATACAAAACCATGTTAGGATTTTTCGCGAAACACCTTCAATAGGTTGATTAAAAAGGCCTTATCATGATATGTTCATGTAAGCCCCTTTTATTCGATAATCGGGAAACTTCAAAACAAAAAGTGATTTTCTAATAAATGGCGCATTACCCGGGGATAATTTACGTTGTGCCGTTATTTCCGTAGAGCATAAAGAATTGACCACTTATCATATTTCGGCTTATTATTCAGTATTGCCAGATTACCTTTAAACACAATCAAAAACCAAACAGTTATGTTCGTATTAATCATTGCATTCGTGAATTTCATTATTCAAGCACTATTCAACTAAAAGAAAATCAACATGAAAAAATCACTAAAAACACCGGTAGAAAAGTTCAACTATTTATTAAAGGCATCAGAATCCGTAAAGATTTCCGCGATCATGTTAATGGTATTATCGGGAATATTAATATATCAAATGCGGGCACAGGTAACCTATATCATTCCGCTGGCCTTAGGTATTGTAGTGCTTATAGCCTACACCGTCAATAATTTATGGTTAAAAAACTATACTATTGATGATAAAAACATTCAACTTCAGCTAAAAAGGTATAAATTATACCTTGCAAAGCGGCAAAAATATGAAGCAGGCATTGTCTTTATTTGGATACTTACTGTAACACCTTCTTATCTATATGGTAAAGATATAGATCTGTTTTTATTACTTGGTTTTATGGTATTTACGTATCTCTTTATCGTATTGGGTAATTTTCTGTTTCAAAAAATCAAAAATGAAGTAAAGGAAATAGAATCCCAGGTAAATCACTTAGCAACCACCGAAACATCACTTATTTGAAATTAATTCACGTGAACTCAAAAACAATAGCCTACTGGATCATTCAGGTTGTTTTCTGGTCCTTCCTGTCGGGAGTTATGGCTTTTAGTTATTGGGCCGGTAGTAACGAGTTACAATTAAAAGCCTGGCAGGTTGTTCTGGATTTTTCTGTAGTGATTCTGTTATCCATTTTTTTCACCCATCAGTTAAAAAGGCTTTTAAACAAATGTATTCAATTTGATGCGATTCGGTTAAAGCACTTATTTATTAGCCTGGGCTTCCTGTTAACAACGACGGTTCTTTTCTACCTGGTTTACGAAGTATATATAGAACTTATATATACCTATGTTTATAACAGGACAGATGTGTTAGAACATACCTCTCAGGGTTTAAAAAACAATATGATTTTTATCCTGAACTATTTTATCTATTTCACGATTTGGACGGTATTCTATGTGGCGATAAAAGGACTAATGGAACTTAACAATAGCAGGGAGATTAGATTGAAACTGGAATCTAATCTTAAAGAATCTCAATTAAATACCCTTAAGGGACAAATTAATCCGCATTTTATGTTTAACAGCCTAAATAATATTCGTGGTTTAATGTTAGAAGATGTTCCAAGAGCCAGAAATATGCTTACCAGCCTATCAGAAACCTTACGCTATTCTTTAACCAAAAGCAATGTAGATGCTATAGCATTAGAAGACGAATTAGATATGGTTAGAAATTTTATTGCCATCTCCAAAATTCAGCTGGAGGATCGTCTTATCTTTAAAGAAGATATAGACAAAGCATCCTTAACGAAATTAATCCCTCCTATGATTATACAGATGCTTATCGAAAATGCCATTAAGCATGGAATCTCCAGTTTAAAAGAAGGGGGGCTAATAGTGCTTTCCACGCTAATAAAAGATAGCCAATTACAGATAAAAGTGACCAATACGGGAACAATAAGAACCGGCCATAAGAGCACTCAACTGGGTTTAGAAAATATAAAACAGCGCCTGGCATTGCTCTATGGTGAAAAAGCGACCTTTAATTTACAGGAGATAGAACATAAAGTGATAGCCTCAATTAACATCCCAATAGTATGAAAACCTTAAAAGCAGTTATTGTTGAAGATTCTCGTTTAGCTAGAAACGAGCTAAAAGAACTTCTAAATTCCCATAAAGAAATAGAACTTATTGGCGAAGCCGCAAATGTAGATGAGGGGTTTAGTTTGATCACAGCAAGCAATCCAGATCTGCTTTTTCTGGATATCAATATGCCAGAGAAAGATGGGTTTGAGTTATTAGAAATGTTAGATGAAGTACCCGTAACTATTTTTACCACCGCATTTGATGAATATGCGATCAAATCGTTTGAGTATAATACCTTTGATTATTTACTAAAACCCATTAACCCTAATCGTTTTGCGCTGTCTATAGAAAAAGTGCTCGAAAAAGGGAGGCATAATGAAACCTTAGATCCTAAAAATGAGAATGCTTTACGCCTGGATAAGCAAATCTTTATAAAGGACGGAGAAAAATGCTGGCTGGTAAAGATTCAGGATATCTTTATGTTTGAAATTGTGGGAAACTATACCCGTGTTTTTTTTGAAAACAATAAACCACTCATCTATAAATCCCTGGGTAAAATCGAAGAAAAATTACCAAACGATATTTTTTTTAGAGCCAACAGGCAGCAGCTAATCAATATCAATCAGGTTAAAAAAGTGGTGTCCTGGTTTAACGGAAAACTAAAAATCGAAATGAATTCCGGAGACGAAGTGGAAATTTCAAGAAGGCAGTCCTACTTATTTAAAGAGCAATTAAGCCTTTAAAGCAAATGAATTTTACCGGGCAAGAAGTAAGGATCTTCGGGATAGGCCCACGAAGCATTTAATTTGAACAAGGAATTTTTAAAACGAGACATCCCGATAACTATCGGCACCAGCGCATGTAATCTCGGTTAGCGGATAAATCCTGCGCTAATAAGCTTAAACCATATTTGTTCTGTATTCCAGGTACCTTCAACAACACTATTTTATAGCTCCAGTAAAAATCTAAATGAGTATAAATCGCTGAATGATACGAGCTTATTTTTATGCAGCTGCTTCCCATTCTCTCTCCTTAAATTCCCCGATTTTCCCTATTTTCGTTATCAGTTATCAGGCTAACAAGTAAAAATAAACTACCGGGACTTATAATGGAAATGCATCAAAAAATTAGTCAGTATTTAGAAAGGATCGAGCAAGAACATCAAATAAAAATTCTGTTGGCCTGCGAGACCGGTTCCCGTGCCTGGGGATTTCCTTCGTCCGATAGTGATTTTGATATCCGAATTATCTATATCCATCCCAAAGACTGGTATTTATCGCTGACCGAGAAAAAGGATAGCCTGGATTTTATGTTCGAGAATAACGAGATTGATATCACCGGCTGGGATATACGCAAGTCGTTACGACTTCTCCAAAAGTCCAATCCGCCTTTGTTGGAACGGATCCAGTCCCCAATCATCTATAAAGCCGATAAAGACTTTGTAAAGGAAATTCAGCAATTGGCCACTACCCAGTATTCCAGAATTGCCACGATTCATCATTACCTGAGCATGGCTAAAAAGTTCCTGGACGAGCTGGAAAGTACCGAAAGCTATAAACTTAAAAAATTCTTTTACGCCCTACGTTCGGCGATGGCCTGTAAATGGATTGTCGAAAAAGAACAAATGCCGCCTATAGAATTTAGGAAAATGCTGGCAGGCTTACCTTTAGAAAAACAGCTTGTTAACAGGATTGAAGAACTAATCGCCTTAAAAGCCGTCCAAAGTGAAAGCTATTTGCACGAAGGAGAAGCGCCCCTCTTTGCATTGATGCATTCCTGTGTAGAACGTGCTGAAGCCCAGCGAAAATCCTTACCGGCTTCCAACGGTAGTTTTAACGAGCTGGATGCGTTCTTTCTAACAATGGTACACCGGTATGACGATTGAAGATTTAAAGCAGCAAAAGCTTATTATCTTAGAATGTATTAGCGGAAGCAGAGCTTATGGGTTAGATACACCGGCATCTGATACCGATATAAAAGGCGTGTTTATCTTGCCCAAAAAAGATTTTTATGGATTAGAGTATATCCCGCAAGTGAGCAATGCTACTAATGATATCGTGTATTACGAATTGGGGCGTTACCTAGAGTTACTTTCGGTGAATAATCCCAATATTTTAGAACTGCTGAATACGCCGCCATCTGCCGTGCGTTATAAACATCCGCTATTAGAGCGTATCGATGCCAAGCGTATCCTATCGAAACTTTGTAAAAATACCTTTGGGAAATTTGCCATTTCCCAGATAAAAAAAGCCAAAGGCCTAAAGAAAAAGATCGTTAATCCGGTGGAAAAAGAACGCAAGAGCGTCCTATCTTTCTGTTATGTAAATTACGAACAGGGAGCGATTCCCTTACTGGATTATTTATCCTTAAAAAACTGGAAACAGGAATACTGCGGACTCATCAATATTCCACATATGAAAGATATGTACGGCTTATTTTACAGTGAGCAGTTAGGCTATAAAGGCATTATACAGCACGAGCAATCCAACGAGCTTAGTTTAAGTGCTATTCCCAAAGAAGAAAAGCAGCAGGGGCTGTTTTACTTTAATAAAGACGGCTATTCCAGTTATTGCAAGGAATATAAAGAATACTGGGATTGGGTAAAGCATCGAAATGAAGACCGCTACCAAACCACCCAAAACCACGGAAAGCACTACGATGCTAAAAATATGATGCATACCTTCAGATTGTTAGAAATGGCGCTGGAAATTGCAAGAGAAAAACAAATTAACGTACAACGTCCCAACCGCGATTTTCTTTTGGAAATTAAAAGCGGAAAATTTGCTTATGAAACCCTTTTGGCTCAAGCAAATGAACTACAAGCTCAACTGGAAGAGGCCTTTAAAAAATCCGACTTACCCGAAAAACCGGATCTCCGTTATATCAATCAATTAGCTTATGAGTTACGGGAAGAGTTTTATCGGGAAGGTTTTTATTAAAAACAGTTTTTCAAGTTTAAGGAGTTTAATTATTTAGAGAAGCTAAGAAATTCCATAGTAAATTGTATTTTTGAGTATCTGACAATAAAATAAAAGGATTTCCAACACTCAATATGGCAAAGAATACTACCAAGGCAGACATCAATTTTGAGCAGGAACTTTGGAAAGCAGCAAACGAACTTCGGGGTGCTGTAGCCGAAAATCAATATAAAGACTATATACTTCCCTTGATCTTTTTAAAACATATCTCAGAGCGTTATGAAATGCGAAAAGATGAGATTAAAAAGAAATTGAATGATCAGACATCTGATTATTATACGTTAGATGAGGAGGAACAAAACTATGTTTTAGAAGACCCGGATGAATACCTGTCTAAAAACGTGTACATCATCCCCGAAAAAGCCACTTTTCAATACCTGCAGGACAATGCCGAGCAGGATAACATCAAAGTGCTGGTAGACGAGGCGTTTGATATACTTGATGAAACCCTTGCAGCCAACAGACCGGATCTTAAGGGAATTTTACCCCGTATTTTTGTAAAAAGTCAGTTGACGGCAAAACAGGTGGCGGGATTGATCAATTTATTATCGAATCCCAAACTCTCCGAAAAGGAAAACCCCGATAGTGATATTTTAGGTCGCGTTTATGAATATTACATTGGTAAGTTTGCAATTGCCGAAGGCTCGGGTGCGGGGCAATTCTTTACGCCGGGCAGTATTGTACGGCTTTTGGTAGAACTTATTGAACCCTATGAAGGTAAGATCTTTGATGCCGCTTGTGGGTCGGGAGGGATGTTTGTACAGTCGCTGAAATTCTTACAAGCCCACGGCGGGGATAAAAAGAACATCTCGATTTATGGGCAGGAGCGCTATGACGGCACTTTGCGACTGTGTAAAATGAACCTGGCTTTACGTGATCTTTCGTTTGATGTGCGTTTGGGGGATTCGCTATTGCAAGATAAGTTCCCTGATTTGAAGGCCGACTTTATAATCGTCAACCCCCCTTTTAATGTAAGCCAATGGCATCCCGAAGATTTACCCGAGAATGATCCCAGACTCTTTGGCCCCAAAGAAGAATTTACTACAGATGGGAATGCCAATTATATGTGGATGCAAACCTTTTGGCATCACCTGAGCGACAAAGGTACTGCGGCAGTAGTGATGGCAAACGGCGCAATGACCTCTAACAACAAAGGCGAAAAGAATGTACGCCAGTTGATGGTAGAAAAAAATATGGTAGACTGTATTGTGCGCCTACCGGACAAGCTGTTCTTAACCACCGGAATCCCAGCTTGTATTTTTATTCTGAGTAAAAATCGCGACGGTAAAGATGGGATACACCGCAAACGTACTGGTGAAATCCTATTTATAGATACCAGTAAAATGGGAACGATGGAAAGCCGCAAGTTGCGTGTATTTAACGAGCAGGACATTAACAAAATCACCGACACCTACCATGCCTGGCGTAATGACGCCGAACGTCAGCCTGAACTTGTTTCAGGGTCTCATAACGAGTATAAAAACACCGACGGCTTCTCCTACAGCGCTACTTTGGAAGAAGTACAAAACCAAGACTACAAACTCACTCCCGGTATTTATGTAGGTGCCGAAGCAGTAGAAGACGACGGCATCCCTTTTGAAGAAAAAATGCAAAGCTTACAAAAGCAGTTAAAACAGCAGTTTGCAGAAGGAGATCGTTTACAAAAGGAGATTTTGGCCAATTTTGAGAAGTTTTAAATGAAAAGAATCCTAGAGGAAATAGAAAAGACCTTTACAGCTCGCAGAGTACTAATAGTTTTTATATTGGTAGTTGTTTTTTTTGCTAAAGAGATTTGGATTGTTTCTATAATAGATAAAGTTTTACTAGTTCCTAAAGATTTTTCTAATCCTGTATTAGATGTTCTTTTTATTATAGCTTCTTTTTGCCTTAGCTTATGGTTTATCTATTTATTTAGACGCAGAGTCTACAAAGCATCTTATACACAAATTAATAGTGTGTTAGCAATAAATGTATTGCTCTTATATTTCTTTTTTGAAGCTGAAAAGTATAAGTGGAATTATCATGGTTTATTAAATACTAATTTTGAATATATCTGGTTGATGGTAATTCCATTAAGCATATTTTTATTAATTCATTTTTATTCTTTTCTCAAACCTGTAAAAAAGATCCAACGAAAATTATTGCCAGAATATCGCTTAACCTCAGATAATCCAAAGGAGAAGGATGAAAGAGATTTGTTAGGATATGATCGAGTGGTAAAAAAACTTTATCAAATTCTAATCAATCAAGAAAGTAGAAAATCATTAACAATTGGACTTGTTGGTCCTTGGGGTAATGGTAAATCAAGCATTATCCAGATGTTATTAGATAAATTTGAGCCAAACCTATCTTATAAGGAGCGATTTAATCAAATATTCAATAAGGATTTATTGGATGATTACCTCATAATACATTTTCTACCCTATCTAAATCATCAGGAAGAAGATCTTATAAAAGAGTTTTTTAGAGCTTTAAGTAGTAAATTAAAGCCTTATAATGGGAAGCTCTCCAATTTAGTTTTAGAATATTCTAAAAGGCTTGTTGATCTGTACAAAAATAAAGTTAATCTAAATTTTTTTGAAAAACATATTACTTCTTTTGAAAAGACTTCGGCTAAAGAGATGTATGACGACATTAATGAGCGCTTAAAAGAAACCGGAAAAAAAATAATAGTTTTTGTAGATGACTTAGATCGCTTAAACGCTAAAGAAATATTACAAGTATTAAAATTGATACGAAATAGTGCAGATTTTACTAACGTAATTTTTCTTGTAGCTATGGATAAAGAATATATTGTTAAGCTCCTTACTGGAAAGCAAGAAATTCTTAATGCCAGGTTTATAGATAAATTTTTTCAATTAGAGGTCTTTTTACCAGCTATAAGAAAAGAAAGTTTGAGAACCATTTTTAAAGAATTACTTACCGAAAAAACTCAACAGTTTAGGAGTGAATTTCCTACTGAACTTCAAGAAGCCTTAAATCATCAGCATAATTTATTTGATGATTACATTCATAATTTAAGAGATGTAAAAAGAGCAGTAAACCAAATAACGCTTGAATATTCCTACACAGGAGAGGCTATAAAGTTAAAGGACCTTATCAATTTTATATATTTAAAATTAAAATACCCTTACTTTATAAAGATTTTACAAGAAAATAAAAGTAAGCTTTTAAAATATAACAAAGAGAGGGATGTGGTCATTTTAGAACATGATGAAAATCAGGAAAACAGTTATGATTTACTTGATTTTTTTCGATATGAAAGTAATTTTGATCATAAAATTTTGGACAAATATTCACTATATAAAGATTTTAAATTAGAAGATGGTAAAGACGACCATTATTTTCGCTATTCCCATGATGACAAAGTTTTGATTATTAAGACTTTGGCTTATTTATTTGGAGAAGAAAATGAAACTAAAGATACTAAAAGCATTAAGAAATTATCGAATTTCAATATGATAATTGAACAGCGTTTATTTGAAGATTATTTAGGAGATGATGAGTTTCATGATTTATTTAATAATAGTGGAGATGCTTTAAAGGAACTTGTTAAAGATAAATATGAGTCTCATAAACTACCACAATTATTAGATAGGATTACCTTTTATAAACCAGATTCATTAGCGGAACTTAAAACGCTTATTGAAACCCTTGCCTATATATATGATAATAGAAATAATTACAATCAGTATGAAGATACACTGTTCAAAGAATTAGGAAGAAAAGTGCAAGGATTTATTGATCAAAATATATCTGAGCAAGATGGCCTAAAAATGACAATTAAGAATTATTTATTTGAAAATAAAATTTTGAGTCTTGAAACAAGAATTAGAATGCTGACCGCCTTATGGGAAGAAAAACAGAATAATCATTTATGGGGGTTAAAAGATGAATACATTTTTAAAACTAGCGTAGACATTTATAAGACTTTTCTTGGGAAATACCAAGATAAGCTATGGAGGTATAATAATTACACCTTCTATCACTTAGGTCAAAAACTAAGTAAAATTGGCAGCATAAAAAGTGAAATAGTGAGGCTGACTAAAGAATTTTGGACCTCTCAAGATATTGAACTCCTTTGCGTACAAAGTATAAATATAGAACCTTGGTCGATTCAAGGTTTTACATTATCAGATGGAATAGAATATGATTTTGGTAGTAAAAGAGAATTTGTTGAATTTGTTAATGATCATGGGTTAGTTAATCGACCAGCTATAAAGGAGTTTCGAAAGTTTTTTGATTTATATAGACGTAGAGAATACCGTGGTGTAATATTCTTCACTTTTGAAAAATCGGAGTTGATGAAAAAGAAAATTGAAAGTCAGCGAAATGATCCTCAATATACACAAGAAGAATATCATGGTAAAAAACAGCTTTTCTTTGAAACAAGCTTCTTAAAACTAGAAAACGATTGGCAAGAAAATCGATCACTATATACACAAGAAAATTTTATTAATATTCAATTTACAATTCTCGATGAGAAGTTGAGCATATTTATGGCTACAACCGATGAGGGTATTCAACATTTAATTGATAATAGATTATCATTTTTACTCAATCGAATATTGGAACTTGAGGGTAATGAAATTGAATTTAGCTTTAATGAAAAGGATTTTAAAGAAGGTAAAAACTTACTACCCAAGGAATCCAATCACTATTTCAAACTAATCTCAGAACAACCCAAAAACTAATACCCCAAAACTGGAAAAGATATTATGTTAAACTCGTTAAATAGAATTCCTGAAAACTGGGAGGTAGTAGATTTTCGAAATGTTGCAGAATTGAAGCACGGCTATCAATTTCGAAATTATGATTTTACTGATAAGGGTATTAAGATTTTCAAAATCACTCAAATAAAAGGTGATGGTATAGCAGATATCTCATCATGCAGTTACATAGATATTAATAGAATTGATGAATTTAAAAGAGTTATTCTGAATAAAGGTGATATTTTAATTGCACTTACTGGTGCCACCATAGGTAAAGTAGCTAGATTTAATTTTGATGAGATTGTATTGCAAAACTATCGCGTAGGTAATTTTATTCCACTAAATGAAAATATTTTAAATAAGGAATACTTTTTTCAATTCCTAAAGTCTGATTTTTTCTTTAATCAAATATTAGCAAATCAAACACAATCAGCACAGCAAAACATTGGTAAGGAGGACATAAATAATATGTCAGTAGTTCTCCCACCCCTCCCAGAACAAAAAGCCATAGCCAACATCCTTTCGGCTATAGATGCCAAAATAGAAAACAACCTGGCCATCAATAAGACCTTAGAAGAGATGGCCATGGCGCTGTATAAAGAATGGTTTGTGGATTTTGGACCCTTTCAGGATGGGAAGTTTATAGAAAGTGAACTCGGGTTGATTCCTGAGGGTTGGGTAGTTGCTAATTTGGAAGATTTATTTGTATTACAGAGGGGTTTTGACTTACCAAAGAAAAAGAGGATAGAAGGAAATGTTCCTATTTATGCTGCAAGTGGAAAATCAACATATCATAATGAATATAAAGTAGAAGCTCCAGGAGTAACCACTGGAAGGTCAGGAGTTTTAGGAAATGTATATTTTGTTTCAGAAGATTTCTGGCCACTAAATACTTCTTTATGGATAAAAGAATATAGGAGCAGTACGCCTTATCACGCATTTTTTGTTTTAAAAAATATTGATTTAAAAGAGTTTAATTCAGGTTCAGCAGTTCCTACATTAAATAGAAACGATGTCCACAGAATTAAAGTGGTCAAGCCAGAAAAATCAATTATCAATTTATTTAGTGTTCAAATTGCTAAAATATTTAGAAAAATAGAAATGAATACTCAACAAAAACAGACCTTAACTCAACTCAGAGATACCTTACTCCCTAAATTAGTAAGCGGGGAAGTCCGTTTAAACGAATTTGATTTGGAGGAAGTGTTGGAGGGTGAAATTTAAAAGAAGAGTGTTGGGTTGAGATTTTCGCTTGTATTGAAAAATTTGGGTGGGCTAATGAGATTCCCGCCTGCGCGGGAATGAAAGGAAATAATTATTTATGACTACAGAAGCAAATATTGAGCAGGCCTGTATAGACTGGTTAGAAGATCTGGGCTATACGCATAAGCTGGGTACTAGCTTGCCGCAAAACAATGTGAGCGTGGTGCTTAAAGACGAGTTGGCTGCCTTTATTGCCCGGCAATACCCGCATATCCCACAGGATATTCAGGAGTTTGCCGTTGCTTCGTTTACGCATAATATAGGTGCAGACTTAGACCACCGCAATCGGGATTTTCATTTAAAATTGACTAAAGGGGTTGAGTTTCCGTATGAAGATGCAACCGGTGCAGAAAAAGCTGTGCATATCTACCCCATCGATTTTGAGAACCCCGACAATAACAACTTTTGGGCGGTCAATCAATTCAGCATTACCGGTAAAAACAAACGCCGCCCCGACATCATCATTTATATCAACGGCCTGCCGCTGGTGGTTTTTGAACTGAAGAACTGGTATGATGAGCATACCAACATCAAAGAAGCTTTTAACCAGATTCAACATTATAAAAAAGACATTCCGCAGCTGTTTGAGTACAATGCATTAACCATCATCAGCGATGGGAATGAAGCCCAACACGGGATGTACAGCAGCGGCCAAGAGTGGTTTGCAGCCTGGAAGAGTATAGACGGCAAAACCACCTTTAACGATGAGGATTTCCAGATGCATACCCTGTTATTTGGGCTGTTTCCTAAAGCGCGTATTCTCGATTACATCAAGAACTTTATTTTTCACGAAGACCATAACGGTACGTTGATTAAAAAAGGAGCGAAGTACCATCAGTATTTTGGCGTAAGCTACGCCGTGGCAGCAGCACAAAAAGCGGTGCGGCCGGTGGGTAATGGGCGTATTGGAGTGGTCTGGCATACACAAGGATCGGGTAAGAGTATTTTTATGGCGATCTATACGGGCATTTTGCGCAGTATGCAGCAGTTTAAAAACCCAACCATTGTGGTGCAGGTAGACCGTAGTGATCTGGATTTTCAGCTTTATGAAAACTTTGTATTGGCTAAAGATCTGGTAGGCGATGTGCAACACGCAGATACCACAGCCGATTTACGCAAATTGCTGAGTGCGGGAGCCGGTGGCGTGATTTTTACGACCATTGAGAAGTTCCGCCTTAAAACCGGTACCGAGGACACGTTAAAAGAACTGGAGCATCCGGTATTGAGTACGCGGGAAAACATCATTGTGATGGCAGATGAAGCCCACCGTACGCAGTACGGACTTCTGGACGGCTTTGCCAGTAATATGCGCAGGGCATTACCCAATGCGTCGTTTATTGGCTTTACCGGTACGCCTGTAGACAGCAAAGATGCCGATACGCAGGAGGTGTTTGGAGACCTGATTCACATTTACGACATCCGCCAGGCCGAAGAGGATAATGCTACCGTAAAAATCTATTACGAACCCCGTCTGGCTAAGCTGCATTTGTGGAATGAAGATATAGATGCTGAGGTTGATGCGATCACCGAAGCAGACGAAGACAACCCCAATTTAAAATGGGCGGCTATCGAAGATGCTGCAGGGAGTGCAGATCGGGTCGCTAAGATTTCACAAGATATTTTAAGTCATTATACCAAGCGTATTGCAACCCTTGACGGAAAAGCAATGATCGTATGTATGAGCAGGCGGAACTGCGTTAAGATGTATGATGCGCTAAAGGAACTGGAAGATTGCCCGGATATCGCCGTAGTGATGACCGGTAACATCAGTAAAGATCCTGTGGCATGGAATGAGCATTTCCGAACCAAGCACAGTACCGAAGCACTCAAGAAACGTTTTAAGAATCCGGAAGACCCGTTGCGTATTGTAATCGTAAGAGATATGTGGCTTACTGGTTTTGACGCCCCTTGTGTACATACGATGTATGTAGACAAAATTATGCGTGGGCATAACCTGATGCAGGCCATCACCCGTACCAATCGGGTATTTAAGGATAAGAAAAACGGAGTGATTGTAGATTACATAGGCATTGGCGATAATCTTAAAACAGCCACCTCTAAATATACCGGAAGTGGAGGTAAAGGCAAGCCTACAGTAGATATGGAACAGGCCTTAGAGTTGTTTTTTGATCAGCTGCAAAGCTGTATCGC
Source organism: Zunongwangia profunda SM-A87 (assembly GCF_000023465.1). Lineage (NCBI taxonomy): Bacteria > Pseudomonadati > Bacteroidota > Flavobacteriia > Flavobacteriales > Flavobacteriaceae > Zunongwangia > Zunongwangia profunda. Next base: position 5,065,203 of record NC_014041.1, on the reverse strand, counting down.
CTACTTGCCGGAACACGTAGATTACCACAATTGGAAAGGTCTGCGGGAGGCCGATAAAGTACTTTTGGTAAAAGCAGCTTTAAATCACATCATTAAAGATGATGAAGCTTCTATGGACTTTATGAAAGCCGAAAAAACGATGAGCGGCTTGTTGTCAATCGTAAAAAGTCAGTCGGCCATACAACATACTGCAGTAGATGTCTTATTTGTGCAACATGTGAGTAAAGCGGTACGCAATGCCAAAAGTGTAACCACCACCCGTGGGGAGCAAAAAGAGAAGGTAAAAGAACTCATCAGCCAGAGTATAGAAAGTGAGGACATCGTAGATGTATTTGCCATGGCCGGTATTGAGCGACCGGATATTGCCATTCTGGACGATACCTTTTTGTTAGGTGCCAAGCAAGAAAAAGATGGCAATGCTTTAAAAATAGAACTCATCAAAAATATCTTAAAAGATGAGATCAAACTGCGGCTGCATAAAAACATAAAAAAGTACACCAGTCTTAAAGAAGAACTGGAAAAGGTTATTGACCGTTATCATAACAACGCTTTGGATAGTTATGCCACCATAGCCGAGTTGGTAGAGCGTGCAAAAGATTTACAGAAAGAAGACACTCGGATTGCAGAATTGGGTTTGAGTGAAGAAGAGTTGGCCTTCTACGATATTCTGGCAGCTAAAAAAGAGATCATCAAAGAAGAGGGTCCTATTCAAGACATTGTACACGGCGTGGTTCAAGCCGTAAAAAACAATTTGCAATTAGACTGGACCAAAAAAGAGAACGCCAAAGCCAGCATACGCCTAGCGGTTAAAAAAGAACTCCGGGGTAAAATAAGCATCACGAAACTCAACGAAATCCTACAGGACATTATGGAACAGGCTGAGGGACAGTTTGGTGAGTGGAGTGCATAGATTAATAATGATGTTAAAGGATTTATATGAATGAAATAGTAGAAAATTCATTAAAGCAAGCAAAAGCAACACTAGAGAAAGCTCATAAGAGATTTTGTGAGCAAGAAGGCAATAATGTTATTGAGTTAAATTCTAATTATTTCCATATGGATTACTGTAAAGTTAGAAATATAACTACTTGTGAAGAACACGTAAACATCTTTCAAAGATTAAAAAATATAAGAAAACCGGTTTTATATTGGTTTGAATTGGAGTCCTCTAGCAGAAACAAAGAAATAAGATTACAATATGAAAAATATGTAGAAAAAGTAAGGTGGAAATACAAAGAACCTTACTACAGAAATACGGCATCATTCAAAAAATACTTTTCAAAAGAAAGTACCACCCTTTATGTGGGGAAGGTTCAAACCTATTTTTGGGGAAGGTTGGTAACTCATTTGGGTTATTCTGTTAGTGAAAAAACCGCCAGCATGCAATTATTTCATTGGTACGACGTAAGCAGATTTGGAAATATTAAGGTGAAATATATCGTGTTTGATAATGATATGAAATATTTGATCACAGCACTCGAGAAAGAATTAGCTCTTGAGTTAAAACCTTTAATTGGGCGTTATTAATCTATTTATTATTGATTTACCATAATCAGGTACTTGGTATCATTGCAAAATTTACCGGTAGTTGCCATTTCTAAGGCAAGTGTAAACCATATGATTGTGTTTTCTTGATTTATAAGGTAGCTAGACCAAAGAATAAATACTTATTAAAGTAGCGAAATTATAGAAATAAAAAATGTTGAAATTAGTTATACCTTAATTTGTATGATGCTACCATAAAACAGCGAACCAATGAAAAATATCCTTTTAATCCTTACTTTTTTGATTACCTCAATCACCACAGCACAATCCTTAGACGATTTAGATGACTATGATGTAGATGCATTTTATAAAAAAGAGGAATTGGAGGACGATACTTTAGATGAAGACGGCAATGAAATTGAGTTTATTTTTGTAAAAACCGGAACCGACTTAAAAACGGGTAAATTTGAAATAGAATTAGCCGATGGTCCCGGTGATTTATATGAAATTAAAGGCACCGATTTTTTTGTGAAGTTAAAAGGATATTATGGCTATGCAGGTTTTGGCGAGGACTGTATTTTAGAAATCACCGGTTCTTATTTTAATAAAAAAGGCACTATTTATAAATTAGATTAAACCTTAATAATTAGTCCGTTCGATTTCTATGACAATTCCAAGCGGTTTTTATAATTTGTTTGGTTTTTAATTAGTGCCATAGCAATGTGTAACAATTTGTTCCTGACCGCATTTAGAACACTCATTTTATTTTTGCCCTCTTCGACTTTTCTTAGGTAATATACCTGCAGATCATTTTGCATCCTTACCGCCCTCATAGCGGCCATCTGAAGTACGGACTTCAAGGCCATATCTGCCATTTTCGATACCCTGGGCCTGGTTTTTAGGCTGGTGCCGCTCTGTTGCTCAAAGGGTACCACCCCTGCAAAGCAGGCGAGCTTCCTTGGATCGGTCAAACGTTGGAAGCCTTCGGTTTTGATGGCGATCATCCAAGCGGTAACATCCCCTATGCCCGGTACGGTCTTGATCCTTTTGAGCTGTTCCTGTAAAACCGGGTCCGATTTGATTTCGGCACGGATCAAGGTTTCTATTTCGTGGATGTGCCTATCCAGTTCTTTGATGGCCTTTTGATTGATCTTGATCAGTTTTCTGGTACTGCCATTAAATACAATATCCTTTAAATCGGCCATTTGCTGTTTGATCCCTTTGCGCTGCTTGATTTTTGATCTACGTTGGCCCATCAATATCTTTAAAGACCTGATGGCTTCACTGCAAGGTTCCCAGCATTCAAAATCCTGATGGTTCCTTTCAATGAATATGGCAATCCTCTTGGCATCTACCTTATCGTTCTTACCGCGCACCAGGCCGATACTCCTTTTGATATGCTTGGGGTCTATCACATAGACGTTAAAATCAAAGCCTTTCAGGGTTTGGTAAAGGTTATAGTTATAATACCCCGTGTTTTCCATGGCTATAAAAGCCTTGGAATCTATTTTGGCTATGCTTTTCAAAAGCTTGCGGATGCTTTTGGTTTTGTTGCCGATCTTGTGAAAGCTTGCCACACCGGAAGATCTAACACAAAAATCCAACGTGTTTTTACTAATGTCGATACCTACATAAATACTTTTCATAACTTTGTAATGCTTTGTAGATAAGAGGGATTTCATCAATAACTCAACTCCTTGATAATGGGCTTATATCCCGAATTTCTATTAGAGATTGTTGATGAAAGTCTGAACTTGGGTCTGAATCGAACGATGAACTTTATGTTCTGAGCGATATTAGTGTACCCGAGTTCAGCTCTCTTTTCTTTGTTAATACTGCTATAAAAATAACAATACAAGTCTAAAGGAGTGATTTTTCGCTATGAAACGAAGCAGAATTGTATCAAGAACTATATTTTAGATTCAAGCCCAATTTTCGATACAATAAACATTAAACGATGTTTAACGGAGTTGATGAACTTTTCTTCTGCTGTCATAACTGGTTAGTTTACTACCTTCTCTTTCAATTTCAAGATATTTTCTCTTTATTTCGAATAATTAAATAGTTCTATAATCGGAACTTTTAATTCTCGAGCGATTTTAAATAAAGTTTCAAAAGTCGGATTAGTATTCCCCCTTTCAATTTCACCAATCGTCTTTTTTGCGTTTCCTGTTCTCAATCCTAATTCTTCTTGTGAAATAGGCTTATTTGTGCTTGGATCAATAACTTTTTTTCTGAGTTCAGCAATTCTCGATCCTAGCGCTTTTTTCTCTGTTATGAGCTTTTTATCTGACATTAGGATAAAAGTCACATTTTCTAAAACAAAAAAAGGATACATATATGTATCCTTTTTAGTTTTTTACTATATTTGAGATCACTAAGCAATGATGTAATCATTTATATAGCATCTATTGTAAATAGAAACTCTATAGCACTATTCTTTTCGGCCAGTATAAGACTTGATTTAATAATGATATAATTATAAAACCAAACCTATAAGAAGAAACCAGCGTTTAATGAATTAGCCATTTAGTCTAGGCTAGAAGCCAGAAAGCCTTCCCTTAAGCTATATAAGCCTTTCCCTAAGTTTAACGGCTTTTTTGGGAAGGCCTATGGTTTCAAATTAGTTAAAGACAAACAAACCACAATAAATTATGAAAACTATACTCCACACCGCTAGGTTCCTATTACTTATTAGTACAGTCCCTTTTCGAAGATCCGATCCAACATTAAAAACTGTTGGCTATGGAACGTGAGTTTAAACTTTTAAAAGAAGGGCATCCTGATGCCATGGAATTTATTTATGCCCGATATCAGCATAAGCTCTTTTGGATGGGGAAGCAGTTAATTAAGGATGAATTTGTTATCGAGAGCATTCTTCAGGATACGTTCCTAAAATTATGGGAGAAAAGAGATCATATAGAAGATCCTAAACATATGCTCTACTTCCTTCTTCATGTGATGAAACGCCAGTGTACCTATTACTATTGCCACCCCAGGAATAAGTTTCACCGGAATATGGGCAGACTGGAGTTTTTTCCGGACTACCAGGAATATATGCACGGATTTGACCCGGACTCAGAAGATCCACATTTACGGGATCAGGAAGCCGACCAAAAAGCCTTCGACCGGATAAGACGTGTTTTTCCGTTGTTAAGTGCTGAAAGACGTCGTCTCATTGAACTCTGCATAACATACGGTTTTCAATATAAGAACATTGCCCAGGTTATGGGAACCAGTACCGCTTACACCAGCTACGAGGTAAAAAGAGCCATCGAGGATATTAAAAAAATTATCCATCAAGGCAATAATTTGGAAACCAAACCAAAAAAGGTGGTTACGGTAAAACTACCGGGCAGGATGACTGCGGAACAGGAAAAGCTATTACAACTGCGTAATGAAAAGCAGTACTCCTTTGCGGCTATAGCCAAAGAACTGAAACTTTCTCAAAAGGAAGTGCATAAGGAATTTATGACCGCCTATAGATTGCTGCAGCAAAAACACGAACAACAACAATCGGCATAAGCATGGGAAAAGAAACCATTCAGCTCACCCGAACCATTCAATTGAAGGTGGATGCTCCTACCAAAGAAGAAAGAAAGGAGGCGCTTGTTACGCTATACCGCTGGCAAAATCGAAGCTATAGGGCGGCTAATCTTATTATAACCCATCTGTATATTCAGGAAATGATCAAGGAATTCTTTTATCTATCAGAAGGGATAAGATATAAACTGGTCGATGAAAAGAAAGATGAAGCAGGCCTCCTAAATCGTTCCCGGATGAATTCCATTTACCGGGTATTATCCAATCGGTTTAAAGGAGAAATACCCACCCTCATTTTAAATGCACTGAACAAGAAAATCATAACGACATTTAATTATTATCGTGAGGAATACTGGAGAGGAGAACGCTCGGTGATGAATTTCAAAAGAAATATGGCCTTTCCTTTTCATAGGGATGGAGTTCATGGATTGTCCTATGATAAGGAAAAAAGTACCTTTCGTTTTCGACTATTCTCGATCCCGCTAAAGACGTATTTAGGAAGGGATCATACCGATAAGAAAAAGTTGTTGGAAAAGTTAGTAGCAGGGCAAACCAAACTGTGTACTTCCCACATCAAATTAAAAGACAATAAGATCTTTATGCTGGCTACCTTTGAAATTGAAAAAGAAAAGCATAGCCTAAAACCGGAAGTCATTGCAGAAGCTTCTTTATCGCTTGAATATCCTATTATGGTAAAATCGGGTAAGGAAAAAATGAGTATTGGCAATCGTGAAGAGTTTTTATACAGGAGGTTAGCCATACAGGCTGCTCGAAGAAGAACGCAAACCGGGGCTACCTATTGCCGACCGGGAAAAGGGCGTAAACGTAAAACAAAAGCAGTGAAAAAATTCCATAACCATGAAAAAGGCTATATAAGTAACCGCTTGCATGTATACAGTCGAAAGCTTATTGATTTTTGTATTAAACATCAAGCCGGAACGCTTATTTTGCTAAACCAGGAAGATAAAATAGAAATCGCCAAAAATGAAAACGGATTTGTTTTAAGGAATTGGAATTATTATGAGCTGATGACTAAAATAAAATACAAGGCCGAAAAGGCCGGAATTGAACTTATAGTGGATTAAACCCCATTAAGAGGGTGCTTGTACACCCGTAAGGTGAGGTTTAGATTTTTAATGACACTCACTAAATGCAAATCGCATATACAACAATTAGTGCTAGGCTTAATTACTGAAATGAATTGTAATTATGATGAATTGACCTATGCATAATAGATAATCCTCCTAAAGTCAGCATCGCCATAATAGTGGTTTGAACTCCATAAAGAGGATGCTTATACACCCGCAAGCTGAGGTTTCTTAATAACACTCACTAAATGCATGTAGCCTGTACAATAGTTGGCCTTAAGCTACAATAGTATCCTGAACTTGCAGGATAAAAAGAGAGCTTGGGGTACTTTAAAGGATATCAGTTTTTTTAAACATATTTAAATAAATAGTTTTTTAAATCCTTAAAATTGAGATAAATGAAAAGTAAACGAGTAAAATAAGATATATTCTTAAAACTCTAAAGATTAGCAATCAAAATGAATTTATCCTTCTTGGTTTTTAGTAATATTGCCTAGTTTTTTTAAAATAGAGTACTAAAAATCAACATTTAAGACTGTTATCCCTACAATGAAAGTCGTAATTATTGAAGATGAAGATTTAGCGGCAGAATCCTTAGAAAGCTTATTGTTAAAATCGAAATACGAGATTACAATAGTGGCCAGGTTAGAGAATATTAAACAGGCAAAGGAATGGTTTACAAATAATTCCTGTGATCTCATTTTTAGCGATATAAGCCTGGGAGATGGGGAAAGCTTTGAAATTTTTAATGCCTTAAACATTCAAATTCCCATCATTTTCACCACCGCTTTTGATCATTTTGCGGTACAGTCGTTTCAGTTTTTTGCCATTGATTACCTACTTAAGCCTTATAATAAGCAGAAACTCGACAAAGCCCTGGAAAAATACATCAACTTTGTGGGTAGTAAAAAGGAATCTGATCATGTAGAGAATTTACTGGAACGGCTTAAAACAACATTACCGGATCTGCAAACACCACAAATTCAAAATCGTTTCCTGGTCTCTCAGGGAGAAGAATTAATATCGATTAAAAGTGAAGAAATCGCCTATTTTATGGCAGAGAATAAATCTTTATTCCTGTTTACCAGGGATAACCAGGTGTATCTGTATGATAGTACGATTCTAAATTTAGAAGATAAACTGGCTCCAAAAGAGTTTTTTAAAATCAACAGGAAATTTATTATTAGTCATAATGCCATAAAATCTATTGTAAAATATAGCCAAAATCGCCTAAAAATAGAATTAAGTCCGTCTCCCGGCAGTGGCGGCCCCATATTAATAAGTTCAATGACGATCAACGCTTTTAAAGAGTGGTTAAATCATTAAAATGGAACTTATTAACTATTTAAGACGGTTTAGAAAACATCAGAAATATTTCTATTTAAGTCTTCTGATCATTATTGGCTTTTTTATAGGAAGCTCTTTAATTACCCCAAAAATAACCTCTGTGTCTTCAGGCCTGATGGAAGATGTAAGAGAGACAGACCTTTATTCTAAAAAGAATACTATAGCTTCTGAATTTCTAGAATTGAACAGTTTTTTAAACTATGCTAAAAATAGTATTGAAGACGCTTCAGATGTTCCCCTAAGCACCTTAATCAACAAACTGAATTTTGTAAGTGATTTAGCTTTATCGAACGCGGTAAATTCCGGTAGTTATGTATATACCATCACGCCTGGCGGTGTTCAGGAAACGGAACATTTAAGACCGAAAGCCGAATTTAGTGAGCCTTCCATTCCAAATAAAAAAATGCTGCTGGACGCTGCAAAGGGAACTTTGGATACGATAATCATTTCTAAAGATAAAGTACTTAACCGGAAGGCTTATGTTTTTAAAAAAAATAAAGACACTACTGTGATTGTGGGGTATGACGTTGATTTAAAAGCGTTTTGGAAATACTACTCAGAAAAATATAAGGAACGAAATTCCTATACCACCGTTTTCAACAAAAATGGCATATGCCTGCTACATCCCGAAGTTGACAATATTGGAAAAAAAATACCCTCGTATTTTGATTTCTTTGCTATTTCAGATATCCTAAACCAATCTGATAACGAGGTGCTGAAAAACAACGGAATTTCGCAATATCTGGGATTGGACATTGTGCGCTATTTTGACAAGGTGATGATAGGAGATCAGGACCTTATCGTGGTGGCTAATTTCGTGAAGTTTGATCTCCAGGATACCACTGTAGAAGTTCAGCGCTATTTTTCCTGGATTAGTTTACTGGCCTTTATCACATTTATGTCATTGCTGCTTATCGCAAGATTTCAGCTGAAAAAAGAATATAACGAGAATTTAAGCGTACAGAAAGAAAAGGAACAACTGGCTATAGCCAACGAAAATTACCAAAGAGAAAATGCCGTACTGCAGCTAAATCAACTTAAAAAGAAAATGAATCCCCATTTTCTTTTTAATACGCTTAATTCGCTACACTATCTTATTGAATCCAAACCCAATCTGTCCCAAAAATTTGTGTTACAACTTGCAGATGTATATCGCTATTTGCTGGAAAACAGGGATGATAATCTAACGAGCCTTAAAAAAGAACTGGACTTCCTGGAGCAATATATTTTTCTGCATAAAATCCGATTTAAAAACAGTTTAAATATTACGATTGTAAACCAAAGTGATGATGAGTTGATTTTTTATAAAAAAATTCCCGTACTGTCCTTAGAAACCCTGGTGGAAAATGCCATAAAGCATAATGAAATCACAAAAAGCAATCCTTTAAACATTGAAGTAGAAATAAATAATACCCATGTTACGGTTACCAATAATTATTCTCCCAAAAAGAAAGAACATATTGAAGGTCATAAAATAGGCTTAACTTATTTAAAGAATATTTATAATTATTACGAAGTTGATAGCTTTAAAACGAAAATAGTAGAAGATAAATTTATTTGTATACTACCTCTGTTATCCTAATACTAAACTTCACTCCTTTTTTTAAAGAGTTCACTCCATTTGGTTTTTATTAACACTTAAGCAAATAGATATTTAAACTTTAAATAATCTATTTCATGAAAAAATTCTTATTGAATTTAACTATTCACCACTGGGCCCTAATGATGCTGGTAGCTTTTCTAAGTACCGGAATAACGGCTAATGCCCAGGAAGAAAAAAAGGATAATAAGAAAAAAGAGGAAAATAAAGAGAGTGCAGAGGATTCTACAAGCGTGGACAGTGACGAACTGAGCTATGAAAAATTCTTAAAAGATGGGGAGGTAAGAAAGGGCTTGTTTAATGTGTATACCATTGAAGATGATTATTATTTTGAAATACCAGACACTTTAATGTCTCAGGATTTACTCATCGTAAATAAGATCTCCAGTGTTCCCTATGCTTTAAACGGGCATGGCCTAAATAAAGGGATGGCGTTTGAGACCAAACTTGTTCGATTCTATAAAGATACTGTACGTAAAAAAGTATGGGCAAAAACCATAAATCCCAGAGTGCAATCTCCGGGAGATGCCGCCATTACCTTATCGGTAAAAGATAATTTTAGCGAGTCGATTATCGAGGAATTCGATATCACTACCCAAAATACCGATTCTACGTCGACTGTTTTTAAAGTAAATAAAATTTTTAGCGGAAAAGAAAAAAGCTTTAGTGATGTTTTGGCCAATATCGGCCTTGGAGGGAGTATTAAAACCAATTTATCCCTTATCGAAGAGATAAAGGCATTTCCCGAAAATATCGTTGCCAAATCCCTGCTTACCACTTCGGTTAGTGAAGGTGGGAGTGCTGCCTTACCACTTTCTATAGGAGTAACGACAAACATTGTGCTGCTGCCTAAAAAGGTAATGAAGCCTAGATTTGGAGATCAACGAATCGGGTACTTTTCAACCCCGATGGAATATTTTACCGATGCCCAACAAGAAGTGGAATCCAGAAAGCTTATTACCCGATGGAGGCTGGAACCTAAAGAAGAAGATATCGATAAATATCAGCAGGGCGTACTTGTAGAGCCAAAGGAACCTATAGTTTATTTTATAGATCCTTCTACACCAAAACAGTGGGTGCCTTTTATAAAACAGGGGGTATTAGACTGGAATGTGGCCTTTGAAGAGGCGGGCTTTAAAAATGCCGTACAGGTGAAAATCCCTTCAGCAGAGGATAAAGACTTCGATATTGATGATGTGCGGTATTCTGTGATTACCTATGCCGCTTCAGAGCAACAAAACGCCATGGGACCCTCTGTAGTTGATCCCAGAAGTGGAGAAATTTTAGAGTCGGATATTATTTGGTGGCATAACTTAATGAAAGGACTGCACTCCTGGATTCGCGTGCAAACCGGGGTAATCGATGCAAATGCCAGGGCGAATACATTTTCAGAAAAACATATGGGAGAAGCCATACGCTTTGTTTCTTCTCATGAGGTAGGACATACTTTTGGCCTTAAACACAATATGGGAGCTTCTTATAGTTACCCCGTAGATTCGTTACGATCTAAAAGTTTTACCTCAAGAATGGGAGGGACGGCTCCTTCGATCATGGATTATGCCCGATTTAATTATGTAGCCCAGCCCGAGGATAGCGTGGTTGATATTACGCCTAAAATTGGGGTTTATGACAAATATGCGATCGACTGGGGATATCGATGGACGGGAGCGGAAACAGCGCATAAGGAGTTACCACTTACCAATCAATGGATCCGTAAACATGAAAACGATCCATTGTATTTCTATGGTGCGCAGCAGATGGATATTGTGGATCCCAGGTCGCAAAGTGAAGATCTTGGGGATAATGCCGTAAAAGCCAGTGAATATGGATTAAAAAACCTTAAACGAATAATGCCCAATATCCTGGAATGGACCAGTGAAGAAGGGCAGGATTATTATAAAGCTTCAAAATTATATAAGTCGGTTATCGATCAATGGGAGCTTTATAATAAACATGTGATGGCGAATATTGGAGGTCTTTATCTTAATAATACCGTATATGGAGATGGCAAGGAAAGCTACCAACCGGTTCCTGCAAACCTGCAAAAACAAGCGCTGGAGTATGTGATCCAAAATGCAATACTTCCGCAGGAATGGTTATTTACGCCAGCTATGATTGATAAGGTCTTTGCCGTTAGGGATGCACCCGATGGGGAACGCTATTACTCACCGGTTTCTATGCAGCGAATCTATCAGACCAATATGATCTATGCTTTATTGAAAACCGACCGATTAATGCGAATCACGGAAAATGAAATTCTTGCAAAGAATGAAAAAGAAGTGTTTACCGAAGAATACCTTTTTGATCGACTTTTTGAAGCCATTTTCAAAAACACAAAAAAGAATAAGCATCTGAACAGGTTCGATAGAATTACCCAGAAAAATTATGTAGACGTACTTACGGTAGATCGAAATGAGCTGTTGAAGAAAACCAAAGAACATACGCTTTCTGATGACGACAGGAATTTTAAAAATGTTCATTTCTCTTATATCCCAAGGGTTTCTGATGCCAGTACCAGTAAAAGATATGCGCTGGAAAAAATACTAAAGCTTCTTAAGAAGAAGAAAAACAAAGGAGACGAATTAACTAAAGCACACTATAGAGATCTAATATCTCGTATAGAATACAATCTCAATAATTAGATAATGAAAAGATTAATCTACTTTTTAATATTTATGCCACTGGCACTTATTGCCCAGGATCAGGTTCTGGTAACCGGTACGGTGGTTGGAGGAAAACCAGAAATGCCCATTGCCGGGGCTTCTGTTTACGTATCCTCTTCAATGGTTGGAAATCAAACCGACGAGAAAGGTATCCTGCAGGGAGCTATGCTGGGGACAACCACCGATTTTGATGGAAATTTTGAACTAAGGGTCGATCCTAATATTAAATCCCTGGTGATTTCGTATATGGGATTTGAATCTAAAACCATTGAACTTGGGAATAACACTAAAAATTTAAGGATCACACTAAAAGAAAGTTCAGAGAATCTTGATGAGGTTATTATCACTGGATATCAGAAAATTGAAAAAAGGAAGGCGACATCGGCTTATGCGAAGGTTGATGTAGCAGAAATTGAGCAGGCTGGTGTGGCAACGGTAGACCAGATGTTAACCGGACAGTTACCAGGGGTAATGGTACAGCCTACCACGGGTGCTCCCGGTGCAGCCTCGAAAATTTCGATTCGTGGTATCGCTACGCTAAATGGTTCTTCAGATCCGCTATGGGTACTTGATGGAATTCCGTTACAGGGCGATGATATTCCGGAAGATTTTAGAGATAAAGATAATATTGATAATCTTCAATCTTCGCCTATCGCGGGATTAAATCCCGGAGATATAGAAAGTATCACCGTGTTGAAGGATGCCTCGGCTACTTCAATTTATGGAGCCCGTGCGGCAAATGGCGTAATTGTCATTACCAGTAAAAAAGGTAAGAGAGGGGCAATGCGTATAAATACCAATGCCAATGTATTTGTGACGCAACGACCAGACTTTAGCAAACTGAATTTATTGAATGCTTCGCAAAAGGTAGATTTAGAACTTTACCTGGCTAGCAGACCGGATCTTACCTATCAGCAAAACAGGGGAGCGGTTGCCCGAATTTTAAATAATTATAATCAGTACGATAATTTTCAGAATAATGGGTTCGACGCCATTTCTTCAACAGCTCAAAACGCCATTAATGAGCTTAGAAACGTGAATACCAACTGGGGAAAGGAGTTATACCAAATGGCCGTAAATCAGCAGTATACGCTTAGTATCTCTGGAGGTAGTGAAAATAATGATTATTATTTCTCTGCCGGCCTTTTTGATGAACAGGGAACAACTATTGGCACTGGTCAAAAGCGTTTTAATATAACCCTTAAAGATAATTTTTCGATTACCGATAAATTAAAGGTTGGGGTGGCCTTATTTGGAAGCCAAAACAGAACTTCATCTTATATATCTGGGGCTGATGCTTATACAAACCCGGCGTATTATGCCAGGCATGCCAATCCATACCTTAGATTAACCGATGCCGCCGGCAATTATGTGTATGACCCGGATCTGGTAGAACGCTCAGATCTAAATCTTAATTATAATGTTCTTGAAGAACGAAGAAATACAGCGCATGAGTATAAAGCAAATTCATTGAAATCAATTTTTAATATTGATTATGATTTTAATGAGGACTTAAAATTTTCTACGCAACTAGGGCTACAACTAGATTTTAATAGTACAGAAAAGGTAAGCGATAAAAACAGTTATTATACGCGTAAATATCGTCAGCAATCAAGATACAGCGTGAGTGGTGGCTATGATTATTATATGCCGGAAGGCGGAATTATCCAAAACTGGAACGCCGATGTGTTTCAGTATAACTGGAAAACAACCGCAAATTATAACACTACTTTTAATAAAAGGCATGAGCTGGATCTGATGTTAGGAACCGAGTTCAGACAAAACAAGCATACTGAGATCCATACCAAAGGATTCGGTTTTAATTCGAATACGCTCACTACCATTCCAATTACTAATGAATTGGCTTTGAAGAATTCGTTATTCGATACCTATAAAAAGACCTATAATGAGAATGTTTTTGCATCATTTTATGGAACTGCATCCTATACACTGGACAGGAAATATACCGTATTTGGGAGTTTAAGATATGATGGCTCTAACTTATTTGGTGTAAACCCTAAATATCGATACCTGCCAATATGGTCTTTTGCAGGTTCATGGAATTTAGATAAGGAGGATTTTATGGCAAATATTGATGCTATAGATATGCTTAAACTTAGAGCTTCTTACGGGGTGCAGGGAAATATCGATAAATCTACTTCTCCTTTTGTTGTGGGTCAATATAATAATGTCTCGATACTTCCGGGAACCAATGAAGAAGCTATACGAGCAACCAATGCACCTAACCCTAACCTGAGATGGGAAAAAACGACATCTTCTAACATCGGTTTTGATTTGAGCCTGTTTAATAATCGTGTTTTTCTAACCGGAGATTATTATTCCAGAAAGAGTACAGATCTAATAGGTTTACGATCGATTCCCCTGGAGAACGGTTATAACTTTATAAGTACAAACTGGGCTACGGTAAGTAATAAGGGATATGAATTATCGATTAATACCACCAATATCAACACCCCGAATTTTAGATGGACAAGCGGACTGAATATCGCGCATAATAAAAGTGTGGTTGAAGATATTGAAATACCGGAAAACAACCTGAAGCCTTCTTTAAAAGGCTATAGTGTTAAGGCTATTTTTGCGCTTAAAACAGCCGGGCTGGATAGTAATGGCCTACCATTATTCTGGAAAAACGGAAGAAAAGTAACTGCGGTAGAGTTTTATAATCTGGAAGAAGGAGTAGATGGAAGTCAGTTATCACGAGAGAATCACAGAAACTTATATACCTACGCGGGCGATGGGATGCCAAAGTTTACCGGTGGTTTTAGAAACACCTTTTCGTATAAACAATTTGATCTTCGGGTTTTAACCAATTTCAATATTAAACAAACCGTAAGAGCTGAGCCTACTTACAACCCTACTCAGGCTCAGCCGGGTTCTAATTATAATACGGATATTTTAAAAGCGGGTACAGGAAAATATCCTGCATTGATTGGAGCAAATTCGCCAGGATTCAATACCAATCTGCTGTACAGTTGGTACAATACCTACGATGCCGGCAATACCTATAAAGACCTGGATATATGGCTTAAAGATATTTCCTATATACGAATTAGTAGTATTCGGTTAAGCTATGCACTCCCTAAGAAGCAACTGGAAAAACTGAGAATTTCAGGTTTAAATTTTAATCTGGAGGCCCGAAACATGTTTGTGATCGGAACCGATTACGACGGGTACTTTGATCCTGAAACTTATGGCAGCTTATACGCACAACCTATTCCGAAAATTATCTCGGCAGGATTTAATCTCTCTTTATAATACTGATTATAACACCGTACTATGAAAAAGCTACTTTACTTTTTTACATTAATAATTGGCCTTACTTCCTGTGATGATTATTTGGAAGTACAACCGGTAGGTCAGGTCATTCCAAAAAGCGTAGAAGATTATAGAAGTTTTCTAACTTCTGCATATTCGATCACTAATCTTGGTAAGATTCTAACCAGCTATCGCAGTGATGAGCTTCGATTAAATCCAAATGCTTCCGGAATTGAGCAATATGAAGACATTTTTATATGGAATGATCGCAATGCGAGTCCGCTTACCAGATCTTTTCCATATGGCAGTTTTTATACTATTATTTTCTACTGTAATCATATTATAGAAAATCAGAATAACATCGAAGGCGATCAACACAGTATCGACCAGTTAGTGGGTGAGGCCTATGCACTTAGATCCATGCAATATTTTGAACTGGTTAATTTATACGCAAAACCTTATGATAAGAATGCTACAAACGAAGAACCGGCAGTACCTATAGTTACCGAGTATGATGCCGAAAAAGCCTATCCAAAAAAATCTTTGGAAGACGTCTATACACAAATTTTGACTGATCTTGAACAAGCACAAGCTTTAGTGAAGGTGAGCCAACAGGAGGAAGGACTAAATTACAGATTTTCAAAAATAGCAGTACTGGCATTTCGGGCCCGGGTAGCCTTGTATCAACAAGACTGGGAAGAAGCCATAGCCTTTTCGAAAGAAGCATTAAGCATAAAAGCTGATATTCAAAATCTTAATGATAATGCATCCATAATGCCGTCAGAATATAACTCAGTGGAATCCATTTTAGCCCTGGAAAAGATAGCTGATCTGGAGCTTGTAGCAAAAGCAAGTATATCTGATGATTTGATAGCAGCCTATGATCCGGAATCAGATTTGAGGTTTTCGCTTTATTTTGAACAGTATAATGATGGCCGATATCACTCTAAGAAAAGTGCACAAAATAAATTTAAAGTGAGTTACAGGACATCGGAGTTATACTTTATTATAGCTGAATCTCTCGCTCATTTAAATCAAACGGATAGTGCCAAAGAGACACTACTTGATTTTGCGGAGAACAGGTATACCCCATCTGGATTTTCTGCATATCAGGATTTTATAAATACGCTGGATAATGAAAGCCTGTTGACCGAAATTTTAAAAGAACGTAGAAGAGAATTTGCCATTGAGGGACATCGATGGAATGACCTAAGAAGAACCACACAACCGGAAATACGAAAAACCTATAATGGTAATAGCTATACGTTAGAAGAAGGAGATGAGCGGTATACGCTTTTGCTCCCCAACGATGCCATTATTAATAATCCTGATTTATAATCTGAAAAACTTTTGGGTGGGGCTGATTTTATCTTGCAGCTTACCTAAGTATATAAACCTAAGATAACCTAAACACCTTAAACATTTAATCATGAAAAAAACATTCTCAATTATTTTTGCTTTTATCGCCATAGCCTTGACCTCCTGCTCAAGTGATGATGATAATGCTGTACAGCCTTCTTCATTGGCTGAAATTACAGATTTCAGTCTTACGTTTAATAATGTTAATGAAAGCGATATTAACTATGATCTTGGTACCAATATCACTGTAAGCGTTCCTTTTGGAACATCATTAGAAGATATCATTCCGAATATTGCTATTTCTGAAGGAGCAACGATTACTCCTGCATCTGGAGAACAGGTAGATTTTGTGGATGGTGAAGCCAAAACTTTTACCGTTACTGCAGAAGATGGTTCTGTAAAAGAATATACGGTAACCGTAAACGTACGCGGAGAAGTAGGTAGTGGTTCTCGATTAAAAACAGTTACCACTGTTGATGATTATAGCTTTTTTGTTCTGGAAGAAACTACAAGCTACACGTATGACGAGACTTCAGGATTTGTAAATAGTTATACAACATTTGACGGTTTTGATACGGTAGAGTATACCCTTATTTATGATGATAAAAATCAAGTAACCGAAAAAACTCACAACGGAGGAAGAACAGAGTATACTTATGAAGATGGTAAAATCACCAAGGCTGAAGAGTTTGAAGATGATGCCTTAAAATATGTCTTTACATACAGTTATAATGAGCAAGATTTATTAGCACGAGAAGAAAGAACAAATCATCAGTTAGAAGAACCTACTGTAGATGACATCAGAACATTTACTTATGATGATAACGGCAATGTTATCAAGTTTGTGAGAGGTACAGCCCAGTCTAACACTGTAGAAGCTACTTATGATGACAAGAATAACCCATATAAAGGTATTTATCCTGCTGCCTATGCTGCAATCAAGGCAAGTATTGATGGTGTAAATACCAATAATCCTATTACTAGAAGTGAGGCCGATGAGGAATTGTCTTATGAGTACAATACAGATGATTACCCAGTTTCATCATCATATTCTAATGCGGAGGCAGGAGTAACGTATACCAGTAATTTTACCTACTACGCAGAATAATAAAGATTAGCCATAGCAAAAAAAGCAAGTATTCCCCTGGAATGCTTGCTTTTTTTATAAAATAGAAAGAATGAATAAATACTTTTTGCTTCTCCTTCTCGGAATTTTATGGGCTTGTGATGAGCATCATTCCGAAAATCAGAGCAATGATGAGGATTCATCCAATCCGGAGTCCCAATCGGAAACCAAAAAAGAAAAGCTGGTAAGCTTATATAAAGATTCGGTCATTCCGCTGTTTAAGGATATTCCTGATGTGAATCCTCCACAAGAAATTCATATTAATGCTGAAGATGTAAATATTGATGCGGGTGCTGCTTCGGATTATTTAGAAGTGAGTCAGGGATTGATTGATTTAGAGAATGAAGCCATTCAGCTCTTTGCTCTTACTCATGAAGTAGCTCATATGGCAACGCTACCTCAGGCGAAGATATTTAATCTTGCAGCGACTATTCCAAAGGGAAATAGCACCAATGACTATCAAAAAGCCGAGTATCTGGCAGATCTGATCGCAATTCATTTGATTCATATTAAAAAGCCGGAAAAATTCAAATTGATTCAAGGTGATTTTGAAACACTTCAGGAGATATTTGGAGGAGAAGTGTTCTCACATCCCAGTGGACAAAAAAGAATCTTATCCATGAAGCTATATATTGAAGATGGTCATTCTAAAGATGAAGCATTAGCGTTTAAAGAACGTTTTTTAGCTATTTGGAATATGGATTGATTATTTTTCTACTTCATTGAAATGCAAAAGCCTTACATTTTCTGTAAGGCTTTTGTGTTGCTATTTTATGATAATAAACGGTTTATGATTCTTATAGCTCTTTTATTTTTATATTTCTAAACCATACATCATCGCCATGATCCTGAAGTCCGATATAGCCTTTTTTATCATCCCCTCCGGCATTTAGAAAACTCTTCCAGTCTTTAAACTTACTGTCTTTAATCATTTCTTTCCATTCATCGGTCCATAAGTGATATTCCACAACATTTTCGCCGTTTTGGGTATGTACAACAGTTCCCCGGTATACAAGAACAGACACTTTATTCCATTCTCCTACAGGTTTAGCATTTTGTGGTCTGGCAGGTATTAAATCGTATAAAGAGCCCGCCTGCCTGTTGCCATCCTTACCTAATTTGGCATCCGGATGCCTGTCATTATCAAGAATCTGCATTTCAGGAGCCGAAGTGAAAATAGGCTCTCCTTCTATCTCTTCTGCTAAATAAAAAATTCCGCTGTTTCCTCCTTCCGAAATTTTCCATTCCAGGGAAAGTTCAAAATCTTTAAATTCCTCATCAAAGATGATATCTCCTCCATTACCGGCTTCTCCAGTACCTGCCCCCTGAACTTTTAAGGCTCCGTCTTCAATGATCCATCCTTTTTCAGGGAAAGAATCTTTAAGGTAGCCTCGCCAACCATCGGTGCTTTTACCGTCAAACAATAATTTCCAACCCTCTTCTTTCTCTTTTTCAGATAGTTGATTGGGAGAGGTAGCCGCAACTGTTTCTTCAGTATTTGCTGCCGTATCGACTGTCTCTTCGTCTGATGATTTCTTTTTGCTTTCTCCACAGCCTATCAGCACAGTACCTGATATAAAAAGCGCTGCCAACTGCAAATTGATCGTTTTTGTAATTCCTGATGAGCTTATTTTTCTTTTCATTCTTTTATATTTATATACAACCTGTTATTATGATAATTTCCAACCTTCTCTGTAATTATGTTTGATATACTCTTGTGATGCCTGTTTTGCATTAATTGTGGCATACTGGGTATCGAATTTAGGATCCCCTTCTACCACGGTAAACTTATCAGAAGTTACCACCCTAATTTCTTCGTTATCATTGATATTGGTGATTTCCATTTTTTCGGCATCCCATTCCAGTTTTTTCTTTAAATCCTGTAAACGCACGGCCAGATCTCCCATCACCACCACTTCATTAAACGGTCCTGAATACATAAAATTAGAACTGGCTTCCGTACGGCTTCCCTTAGGTTCTTTACAGGCTCTAACCCAATCCATTTCGTGACTGGTAGAAACACGTGGGATGGTTTTTTTAACCTTAGGAGGATCGTTTTCCCTGCCTACGATATAGGGATCACGACCGTAAGTACTACAAATAATGGTTCCTTTAGTTCCTACAACCATAGCTCCGCCGCCATCGTCTCCCATGATTTTTCCAGGGATCATACCTTCAGGTCGTTCTGGTAATAAACCGCCGTCATACCAGGTAAATTTGAGTTCGGGCATTTTTATGTTTTTCAGCTTTTTTCTTTCCGGGAAGTAGTAGGTCACCTTTTCGGCTATAGGGGCACTTTCAGTATTGACCTGTGAAGAACTTCCCTCAAAGGCGATAGGCTGTCCCAGGTTTAGGGCAAAATATACCGGATCTATCAGGTGACATCCCATGTCGCCTAAAGCGCCGGTTCCAAAATCCCACCATGCTCTCCAGTTCCATGGGGTATACGAAGGATGGTAAGGTCTGTAGTTAGCAGGACCGATAAAAAGATCCCAATCCAGGGTAGCGGGAACAGGAGGTTGCTCTTTTGGTCGTTCCAGTCCCTGGGGCCATATAGGGCGATTTGTCCAGGAATGGGCTTCTATCGGGTCGCCAATTTCGCCATTTTGTATCCATTCGGCGAATAATCGAGTGCCTTCACCAGAATGTCCCTGATTTCCCATTTGCGTGGCTACTCCAGTTTCTTTTGCTAATTGGGTTAAATAACGTGATTCATAAATAGAATGGGTAAGTGGCTTTTGAAGATACACATGCTTGCCTAATTTCATACTATCTGCAGCTGTTATCGCGTGAGTATGATCCGGAGTGGCAATCACAACAGCATCAATATCTTTGCTCATATCATCGAACATCTTTCGATAATCTTTATACTTCTTAGCTTTGGGATACCTGTTAAAGGTTCCGGCTGCATATTTCCAGTCTACATCTGCAAGGGCTACAATATTTTGCCCAGTTATATTTCCCAGGTTAGCAGCTCCCATTCCGCCTACGCCAATACCTGCAATATTTAGCGCATCACTGGGAGCCGTATATCCAACTCCTCCAAGAACATGCCTTGGAACAATGCTTATCCCGGCAGCAACAGTGGCGGTTCGGGATATAAACTTCCTTCTTGAGAAGGTTTTTTTCTCTTTTTTGTCGTCCATGATTTTAGTTTTAATTAGGGTATTCGGATTTCGTTTTATTTTTAAATAGCGGATCAACCTGGAAATCGGTTGATCCTGAACTATAAAAATATAAAAATTAGCTAAAACGATTTACTTTACTTGATTATTTATAATTTTTTAGTTGTTAATTGTTTTTTAATTACCAGAACGGATTTTGAACTAAATCGGGATTGATATCAATTTCCGTTTGATGGATAGGAACCCAGTAGTTCTTTTTAGAGAACCTACGTGTTTGATAAACGGTTCTTTGAAAGAAGCAATCGGGGTTATTTTCTTCGTCACAATATTCGGTACCAAAGAAATTCATCCCATAAAAATCCCTGTCTAGTGTTTCTTCACCAATTTTCCATCTTCGTATATCTCTATATCGTATACCCGATTCACAGTTTAATTCCACCCTGCGTTCCCTTCGTATGGCTTCTTTCATTTGGGCTTGAGTCATTCCTGCCGGAAGATCAGGAATTCCTGCTCGCTCTCGTATAAGGTTAACATATTCCAGAATTTGCGGATTTCCAGGATCAGATTCGTTTAAAGCTTCTGCATAATTTAGATAGGCTTCCCCTAAACGATATAAAATTCCTGGTCTATATGGATTGATTCCTGCCCTTGGATCATGATCTGGATGTACTTTTTTTCTAACCAAATACCCATTTTGTGGTGCATCGTGGGTTGGACCACCATCCCATTCCCCCAGCATAAATCGCGTAGTACGGTTCTCTCTTCTATACCAGGCCCTGTTATATAACACTGAGATATAGAAACGAGGCTCACGATGGGTATACATATTATAGGTATCGGGCAAGGTCACCTGTCCTTCTTTTCCCTCCTGATTTCCCTGAACTTCTATCCAGTTGGTATTGCGATATTCGGCCTCTTCTGAAAATCCTTTTTCCTTATAACCAGAATTAGGATCATCAATAGGTAATCCATTCTCCATAAAGAAGGCATCTACCAGTGATTGAGTGACACCAAGGCCGCCATTTCCTCCCGTACCTCTTGGTTGTGCATGCTTGTCGTATTCCCAGTGATTATTATCCGGACGGGCAAATAGTATTTCTTTATTTCCATCTGTTGTCTTTCTAAACATCATATTTTGATATGAAAGAAATGGGTCTATTGATCCGTCTTCATTATACTCATAATAGAGGTCATGACCGGCGGTATGGGCTACGTCAATTAATTCTTTGCATGCGTCTGCAGCTTTAACCCATTTTTGAGGATCATACGTTGTATTAAATAAAGGTTCACCAAGGCTATTTACAAAACCATCATAATCTTTATTTCCATTAACCAGAGGACTGGCAGCAAATAATAACATTCTTGCTCTTACTGCCAGGGCCATTACAGAGGTCGCTCTACCAAATTTTGAACCATCGGAATAGCTATCGGGTAATTCGTTAGAAACCTCTTTAAGCTCGTTGTCAATCCAGGCTACGATTTCGTCAAATGGTCTTCGCTCTTTTAATAAGTTCTCATCGGCCGTAACGATCTTATCAGTAAATGGAACGGGGCCATAAGCTTCTATCAACAGCCAGTAATAATAGGCGACAAGGAAGCGGGCTTCATTTCTCATATTTTCAACATCTTCTTCTGTAACCTTTTGGGAGGGTAGCGGCCTAACATTTTCTATAAAAATAAAAGCAGACCTGATACGTTTGGGTAGGATGTCCCAGTAATTACTATCCCAGGAAGATGAGGGGCTCCAATTGCCTGTTTGCTTGGCTATCACGTTCCAGCCAAACTGTTCCCATCCCGTAGAGGGAGCCATATCATCGCCCAAAGCATCATATCCAATATCTTTAAGCATGGCAAAATATGGATCTGGCACACTGGAATAAATTCCCGCCAGCCAATCTTCGGTCCTGGTTTTATCATTAAAAACCTTCTCAAGGGTTAGCTGATCTTCCGGGGCCTTGTCTAAATAATCGGTACAAGAAAAAGATAGTACGCAGATGATGAGGATTATCGTATATGTTATATTTTTCATTTTATCGTTTTTTAATTAAAAATTGATATCGATTCCAGCGGTGAAAGCCTGAATTGGCGGATACCTGAAACCTGTAGAAGTATCTATTTCCGGATCCCAAAGATCGAATGAGGAGAAAGTCAGGAGGTTATTACCCCTTATATAAAAACGGGCCGTTTTCATATTTACTTTTTCGATAAACTTTTGAGGGAGTAGATATCCTATTTCGGCATTTTTTAAACGTAACATGCTCATATTCCTTAACCACCAGGTAGAAGCCATGCCATTATTTGCATTGGTTTGATTGGATAGTCTGGGCCAGAAGACATCCTGGCTGGGATTTTCAACCGTCCATCTATCATCTACATTTGAATAAATGTTACCCAAAGCAGCGGCTCCCGTACCCGGTATAAAATACTGGCCCCCGATCATACGATCTGTTCTGGCATTCCCCTGGAAAAATAACCCGATATCAAAATTTTTATACTGGGTATTGATTCCAAATCCATATACGATTTCAGGAGTGTAAGTTCCTCCTATAGCCGTTTCGTCCAGGCCGGTTATCCTGCCGTCCCCGTTTAAATCTTTATATTTGATGTCTCCGGGGCGTACCGGGCCAAACGTATGCTCGGGAACTCCGTCCTTTAAGATTCCTTCGTCAATATTCTCAAAGTCCTCATTTGTGAAAAGTCCGTCGTCCACCAGTCCAAAAATTTGTCCGACAGGTTTGCCGGTCGAAGATCTGCTGGTACCAATTAAGGCTTTTGGTTCGTCCTGTTCGATGATTTCATTATGGGCATAACTGAAGTTTCCCCAGGCTTTAATAAACAAGTCTTGAGAAAACTGTTTGTTAACATCAAGCGATAATTCGAATCCCTGATTATCTACTTTACCGTAATTGGCCCATGGATTGTTTACAAAGCCTGAAGAACCCGGTACTGTTCGTCGTTGTTGGAAAATATCCCTTCTTTGTTCTTTAAAGATATCAGCTCTTAAGTTGATGCTATTCCATAAGCCAAGTTCGATACCTAAATTTGCTTTGGCTACTGTTTCCCAGGTTAAGTCTGGAACACCATAATCGCCTTCCCATCTTCCAGATCTATAATAATCATTATTAACACCCCATCTATACCCGTTGGTCTCGTTAATAGTTGTTATATATGGGAAACGTCGGCCGCTTAACTGGTCATTTCCTACCAGACCATAAGAGGCTCTTATTTTTAAATTAGAAATGCTCTCGTTTAATTTTTCCATAAAGGGCTCCTCTGAAATAATCCATCCAGCCGCTACCGATGGGAAAAAGCCAAAACGTTTTCCTTTAGCAAAGTTTTCAGATCCATTGTATCCAAAGTTAAACTCGGCGATATACCTTCTTTTTTTGGAATATGATAAACGACCGGCGAACCCCTGGTTTCGATAGGGTAACCTATCGCCATTGTCATAATTACGCTGATTATATAATAATAGGCCATCTACCTGGTTTTCATCTCCAAAATTATTGGAGTATTCCAGTCGGCCCTCTATATAAACCGCTTTGTCTCCCCAATCAGATCCCGTTTCATATCCAAGGAAATCCTGCCCGTAGCTGTAAATGGTAAGATCTAAAGAACCGTCATCAAGCCTACCCGTAGCCGGGTTGAAATAATCTGGATTTTTTCTTCGGGTCACACTATTCGCATTATAACGGTCAAACGAGAACTTAAAGGTTGTTTTTAAACCTTTTAATAGAAAATCTAACTTTTGTTCTACCGAAAATAAAGACTCCAGTTTACTCGCACTTTGGCGTTCATATCCGGTTTGTGTGGCCAGTGCCCAGGGATTTGATCTTTCTGGTTGCACCGGTATTTCTCCTGATGAGTATTGGATAGGATGCTGGTATGGTGGTGTTTCAAAAGCCAGATTGAATAAGTCGTCTACAGATTGCGGAGCTCTTTTGAGATCCTGAAGATATCCTCCTATACTAACCCTGAAAAGTGTGGTTGGAGTAACATTTAAGTCAACATTCGACCTTAAATTGTAACGATCAAGATTAGGAGAAGAATCCCATTCCTGTGATGGATCTCTTTCAATGATACCCTGTTCATTATAATAGGAAGCGACAAAGGCATAACGAAGCAGTTCGCTTCCGCCAGAGATCGTAAGATTTACCCTGTCGTTTGAAGCAAAGTCTTTGGTGATCTCATCTAACCAGTTTACATCTGGATACAGATCCGGATCATTGCCCGCTCTTATGTTTTCAATTCTTTCTTCTGAAAACGGGGGTGTGGTACCTTCTTCACGCGCAATAGTATTGAATAACTCCAAATAATCTACGGCACCAACAAATTCTGGAAGGTGTACCGGCTGGGTAATACTGTGCTCATATCTTACATTTAGTTGAGGTTTACCAATTTTTCCTCTTTTAGTTGTAATCAAAATAACACCATTGGCACCTCTAACCCCATATACGGCGCTGGCCGCAGCATCTTTTAATATCGAAAATGTTGCTATTTCAGCCGGATCGATATTATTAAGCGATCTTTCAATGCCATCTACCAGTACCAGTGGTGCAGAATTACCGGCAAAAGATGAAATTCCCCGTATCCAAAATTGGGCGTTATCATAGCCCAGTTCTCCAGAGCGCTGTACGGCGATAACCCCTGCAAGTCGTCCAGCAAGATTATTACTAACAGATCGCGAAGAACTGTTTTGTAATTCTTCGGGCTCTATTGTTGAAACCGAACTAATAACCGAATATTTTTTCTGGGTTCCATAACCTACGACCACTACATCATCTAGAGACTCTGCATTTACCTCTAGTAAAATTTCATCTATCTCCTTATTCGCAGGAACACTTTTGGTTAGGTATCCTATATAGCTTATTTCTAATGTTGAAGTAGGGGAAACCTCAATTTCAAAATTACCGTCAAAATTGGTTATCGCGCCGTTATTCTTTCCGACTTCTATAATGTTTGCTCCCGGTATGGGCATTCGGGTTTCGGCATCCAGCACTTTTCCCGTTATGGTAATGGCATCTTGCGATGATGCCACTATACTAAAAAGGCAGCATAGTAAAAGTAAAAATTTTCTCATATTTTAAGCTTTGGTTAATTTTGATTGTTTTGCGTGATCATTCTGATATACTTACTTATAATGGATTAGTTTATATGTAGGTTTTATTAGATTTCAATCGATTTCGGTAGCTTTTAGGATTCAGGAAATAGAGCAAGTTTGGCTGGTATATTATTGAATTTTTCCTGGGGTAGTTTACTGCGATTTCCTTTTACCGTTTGTTATACCAGAGTGATGCTACGGGAGTAGTATTTCCCATGCTCTGGTGAAATGGGATCGAATAGATTATCATATTCTGATATTTATTTCCATTCCGCTTGCCTGTTCGTCGTTTAATTGATTTGTAATTATTTTACGTGTTATTAATACATTTAATAATTTATAGGTTTAAATACTGATAAATCATTAATCTTTCGTCCAAATTATAATTTTAGCTCCGTTTGAAATGTTCAAATTGTGTCATTCTATCACTAATACCGTTCAAACTTTAAAAAAATCTTAATTTTTGGGCTTTTTGATACATTATGAGAAATACTGATACGATATATTGAATTTTTTTATACTTCTACAGGATATCGGCTAAGCTTATAAAGGAGGTGAAATAGTTTATGGGAGGTAAAAAAAATGATTTAGCGCTTAAATTTTGATTTTATTTGGCATATAAAAAAGCCTTTTTCTAAATGACATCCCTAATCTCTAGTTTCGTTGTTAAGGGTATAATATTGATTTTAGAAGGTTTTAATAGGCTCGTATTATCGTAATATGAGTGCAGTCATCTTCACCTTAAAAGAACCTCTTCTTGAATGGATGCTGGCAAAACTCCTGAGTGCGGTTTTTAGAATCTATATCATTTTTAGGTTGAAAATCATATAGAGGTTTATATGAAGCTACAAAATGGCGCTCCGGAAATTACCAAAAACTCGTTTAGGATCGGGTTGGGGTATAAAGGCTAAATTCGGGCTCACGGCAATGAAATTTATAGACCACCTTATTTTGAATTAATCCAGCTCAAATTTTCTATCGATTTTTAACAATCTTAAGCTTTTATCGCGTCATGTGAAATGTTTTATAGCTGTGCAGCACCAGATTTGAATTCAGACGGGTTATACCCGTATTTTTCTTTAAATACCTTCCTGAAATATTTTATGCTACTAAAACCTACTTCGAAAGAGGCTTCAGTGACCAGATAATCTTCCTGATAAATAAGTTTGGCTGCTTTTTTTAGTTTAGTATCACGAATAAATTCATTGATACTTTGCCCTGTAATCGCTTTAATTTTGCGATATAAAGAAGTTCTGCTCATCCCAAGTTCCTTTACCAGGTAATCGGTATTCACTTTTGTTTCAGGACAGCCGGTTAGAATAAGCTCTTCTATGTTAAATAGAAATTGCTTTTCAGCATCAATAATTCCGGATGTTTTTTCAGAGAATGAATGTTGTTGTACGCCTGAATTTCCGTTCAATAAAAACTCCTGTAATTTTTTACGATTTTCAAGTAAGGCTTTTATTCTTGTTTTTAGCAAGCTGGGATGAAATGGCTTGGTAACATAATCATCTGCCCCTTCTGAAAACCCGGAAGAAATACTTTCGGTATTGCTTTTTGCCGTTAATAAGATAATAGGAACATGGCTGGTGATATGATGTTTTTTTAATTGATTGCATAATTGAATACCGTCTAGTTTTGGCATCATCACATCAGACAGGATTAAATCGGGCACATGTTTTATGGCTTTTTTAATGCCATCCTCTCCGTCGTGCGAATGAATCAGGTCAAAGTCATCTTTAAGGATATTATCCAGATACATTAGAATTTCAGGATTATCATCAATTATTAAAATAATTTCTTTGTCTTTCTTACCGGCCAGTTGTTTTTCTTTCTTATCAAGAATCACCGGTTGTTGGAAACTTTCTTTAGCCAGTTTATTTTCGGGATCTTTTTCTTCAATCTGCGTATGTTGTTTATTGATTTGCAGGTTAGCAGGGATACTTAGTGTAAATTGAGTGATGCCCTTGCTTTCACTTTTTACCTGAATCCTGCCCTGATGCAGTTCAGCAAAACGTTTTGACAGTGCTAATCCAATACCCGAACCTTTTTTTCTAAGACTATTATCGGCCCGGTAATACCAATCAAAAATTTGATTAATATCTTCTTCCTTAATACCAATTCCCTGATTGCTTACTTTTATTTTAAGTTTCTCGTTTTCGATAAAAACATCAATAGCTACTTTTCCCTGCCATTTAGAGTATTTAATAGCGTTGGATAGCAGGTTATTATATATGATTTCTAGTTTGTTTAAATCGCATTTAAACTTTTTAAGCGGAGTTAATATATTTAGCGAAAGCTTTATTTTTTTGTCCTTAGCAAGGGGCTTATAATTTTTTGTCCATTGCTCAATATGTTTTTCAAGATTGTGCTGCCCGATAATTAATTGGCTAAGTCCTTCTTCTGTTTTTCTAAATTCTAACAGGCGATCTATGCGGCCGTACAAATTTTGGGCGTTGCGCTTTATAAAATGGAGATGCTCTATAGTTTCCTGTTTATTTACTTTCCCCAGTAAACTTTCTACGGGCGCCATAATTAATGTAAGTGGCGTTTTAAGCTCGTGGGAAAATGCGGTAAAAAACCGTAGTCGCTCTTCGTTAAGATCGTGCTCTAATTTTCGTTGTTTTTTCTCAAAAATTAAGGAGTTGTTCAGTTTTAAGCGGTCTGAATAGTACTTTCCAATGACAAAAATAATTAAGCTAAAAGCAAGAATATAAAGGATATAAGCAGGGAATGTTGCCCAAAATGGGGGCAGTATAGTAATTGATAATATTTTTGAGGTGTTAGTACTATATGGTGAATCGGTTTTAATTTCTAACTCATATGTTCCCGGCGGAACATTGGTGAAATTAGCCGATCCTACTCCCTGAGTTTTAATCCAAAATTCGTTATGACCCTTTAGTTTATAGAGATACTCGATATTATTGGCCTCTGGAAATTTTAAAGCGGCAAAGTCTATCGAAAATGTATTTTCGTTGTGATCTAAAGTAATGGAAGACTGGTAGGGGAGCGAAGACTTTAAAATAGCGTCTTTGTCATCGTTTGCAAAAACCTTTTTATTTAAGACGATAAGATCTTTAAGGATAAGAGGATAAGATTTGGTTTTTTTAGAGAACTCTTTGGGTTTGAAATAATTCACCCCATTGGTGCCGCCGGCATAAATAGTTCCTGTGTTAGAGATTAAAAGACATCCAACACCAAAACCTCCTTTTTGGATATTATTGAGGCTTGATATATCCAGTATTTCTTCATTTTCAAGATTAAATCTATTAATCCCCCTGTAGGTAGAAAGCCAGATGTAATCTTTATTTTCCTGAACAATATCGGTAATCGTATTATTACTAAGTCCATCTTCTTCAGTATAGACGGTAATTTTTTTAGATTCAGGATTTAATAAAATTAAGCCGCCATACCTTGTCCCGGCCATGATCTTATTTTTAGAGACCGGATGAATAGCGAATACAATGTTACTTGTCATCCCTTTAGTATTGGAAGAATTAAAAGATTCTGCAATACTGGTTTTAGGATCAAATTTAATGATCCCTGTACCAAAGGTTCCTAACCAAAGGTTTCCGGTTTCATCTTCTTCGATATCTCTAATATCAATCTTACCAAGAATTTCGACATAGTCAAATTCATCTTCCCGGTTGTTGTAAAGGTATAAGCCGCCTTGATTGGTGCCTACCCAAATATTATCATTATGATCCTGAAAGATAGACCTTACATCACTTCCATTACTGGGTTTACCTAATAAGTAGTGTTTAAAGTCTCCAGTATTCTTATCTAGCTTATTTAATCCGCCAAGATAGGTGCCAATCCAAACCCTTTCCTGCTTATCTTCCAGTATGGACAAAATATAGTTGTTGCTTAAACTTTTAGGATTGTCTTCAAGATGTGTATAGTGAGTGAATTTTTTTGAATCGGGATTGTACAGGTCTAAACCCCCACCATCTGTTCCAATCCAGACATTGTTGTTAGATGCGTTGGCCAAAGTCCCAATGCGGTTATGGATTAAGGAGTTATCATTTTTTTCTTTTTGCTGAATATTATGAACAATCTCTCCGTCAGGGTCTACATAATTAAGACCGGTTGAAGTGGCAATCCAAACTTTGCCGTCCTTATCGGTCTTCATTTTATAGATAGAGCGGTTATATACACTGGAGCCATCATTTTCCGGTAAGAATTTTTTGATGATTGGTTGGTTGGGGTTTTGAAAAAATAAAGATTTGTTTAAAATATTTAGTCCTCCATTTCGTGTTCCGATCCAAATATTACCTTTTCTATCTTCCTGAAAGGATAGAATATCATTATCACTTAAATTTTCTTGAAGATTAATTTTTTTACCGGTACTGGTGATTATTGAAATACCAGATCGTGTTCCGATCCAAAGGTTATGCTGATCATCTTCGTATAAGCAGTTAATGATCGAGGAGTTTAAAAAACTGTTTTCCGACTGATATTTTTTAAGGACTTTCCCCGATTTGAAATCGATTTTATTTAGCCCGCTATTAAAAGTGCCTACCCAAAGTATGGAATCCTGCTGTAAAAGTGATGAAGATATTTCTGTGGAAGTCATCGATCTATAATCGATGTGTTTTTTCTGTAATTTATAATGTTTATCGAATAGTTGGATTCCGCCGCGATAGGTACCCACAATAATAGTTCCCGAAGAGGTTAAAGAAATAGAACTAATACTATTATTAAGTAATCCGTCTTTTTGGTTGATCAATTTCATTTGGCCTGTACGGGTATTGTATACGTTAAGGCCTTTATCAGTACCAATTAGAAGTTCCTCGGGATCTTTAAACGCTAAGCGCTGTGCCGAATTATTTGCAATTTGATATTGATCGGATCCGGTATTTTCTCTGAACTTCAAAAATTCAGATCCGTCGTACCTGTTCAGTCCGTCCTCTGTAGCGATCCATATAAAGCCTAAAGAATCCTGAACAATATCATTTATAGAATTACTCGAAAGTCCATTTTCAACATTTAGGAGATGAAAATTTAATGCTTGCCGGGGTACGTTATCAATTGCTTCTTGGCAGTATAGGGGCTCTACTATGTTTAAAAAACAAAAAGTAATAGTAATTATCATCTTCATAGTCCTGGTTTTAGAATGTTGCGAAATCGTTTTCTTATTGATGTATAAGAGATTCGATTTTAGCAAAATTTTTATAAATGTAAAAAAAACACTTATGATTTTTATAGAAATTCTGACTTAATCGATGCTAAATGCATTTACCATTTCTTATAGCATTTCACTTTAAAAACGTTAGAAAAAGACATGAATTCAGGAATGTATAGCTAAATAGAAGTATTCTATTCCGTATAGGAAGTTTATTGCCCAGGTTTTAAAAATGAATTTAGAAAATTGCAGGAAAAGGATTCCGCTTCCATTTTATAGTTCAGTTTTTATTAAATGTTAATTTTCTCCTTTATTTATTTTGAGAATGCCGAAAATACCCCCTTGAGATTGGTGAATTAATAAAATTTGCTAGAAAACACCCTTTTTCTGGACAAATCTTATCCTTTAGAAAAGGTTAAAAATGGAGAATATTGTAAATGATAATCATCGAAATCGATTTCTTTCTTTCGATGATGTTATTAAAAAAATAACGAGTCATTTTCAATTAAATTTTTAACTATATGTATAAAATTTTACTACAATCGCAAAAGCTAAAAGTAGTTTGCTTTTTATTTTTTGCGCTTTTATCGCAAATTATTATCGCCCAGGAACGAGAAATTTCTGGTGTGGTAATGGACAACTCAGGTTTACCTTTACCGGGAGCATCGGTGTTATTAAAAGGTACTTCTAACGGAGTAGTTACTAATTTTGATGGTGAATTTGAAATTAGTATTCAAGAGGGAAAAGATCAGATCCTTTTAGTGTCTTATATAGGATATTTAGAAAAGGAAATTGAATTAACAACCGAATCTTATTACGAGATTAGCCTTCAACCTAATGAAGAGGCATTGGATGAGGTTGTGGTAGTAGGATATGGTACCAAAAGAGAAAAGGATGTAACGGGTGCCATTAGTACCATTAAATCTGATGATATTTCTCGTACAACTTCAACGACTACCGCTGGGGCGTTGGCCGGTAAAATTCAGGGGGTTTCTGTAAGAGCTCAGGATGCACGTCCGGGTCGCGGTGCTTCCTTGGAAATTCGAAATATGGGAAATCCTCTTTATGTAATCGATGGGATCCCTTATGGCGGCGATAATGGTCGCGACTGGTTGCAGTCTACCGGAAATTCAGGGAACGACATGTTTAATTCTTTAAACCCGGAAGATATAGAAAGTATTACTATTCTTAAGGATGCTTCTGCTGCGGTGTATGGAATGAGAGCTTCAAACGGTGTTGTACTGGTAACCACTAAAAAAGGAAGAAAGACAGATCAGCCAAAGATTAGTATTAATGGGTATACCGGTTGGCAAAATCTTACCAGATTTCCAGATCTTGCTAATGCAGCACAATATACCAGAGGTCTTGTAGAAGCAGCCCAAAACGAAGGTCGTGACCCAAATACCGTTTTTACTCCAGAGGAATTACAAAAATGGCAGGAGGGAACCTTACCTGGTTATCAAAGTTACGATTATTATGATTTTGTTATGAGAGATAATGTTCCACAGTATCATGTAAATGCAAGTGTATCAGGCGGAACAGATAAAACTAATTATTATCTATCATTGGCCAATACAAATCAGGAAGCTTTATTGGACGATTTCGCGTATGAACGAACAAATTTACAGGCTAATATCGAATCGCAGATAGCAGATAGATTAAAAGTAGGTACACAAATAAGTGGTAGAATAGAGGAAACTAATGATGTTGGTTTGCCGGGAGGTGATGGCTATTTTTCTGCAATATTAGGCTTGTTTAGTAATCTACCAACTACCCCTCCGTATGCTAATAATAATCCGGAATATCCTAATCAAACCAGGGATTTTTCAAGAAATCCGGCGTTATTTAAAAGGGATATTGTAGGATATAAGGATAACTTTGCCAGAAACCTGAATGTAAACTTATATGCTGAATATGAATTTTCTTTCGGCTTAAAAGCAAGAGGAACCTATTCTTACAATTTCAGTAATAATAAATTTGATGGCTTCCAATACAGATATGATGTATTTACTTACGACGAAGCCAACGATACTTATAATGCTACAGGAGGATCTGACGCTGGTTGGAGATATCAGGCAGAGCGGGAAGATATTAGTACATTCTCTCAAATAAAATTAGATTATGCCAAGAAGATCGATAAACATTCATTTTCTGCGATGGCTGCTTACGAACGCTCTGATTTTGAACAGGATTATCAACAAATGGGAACTAACCCATCTAATGATTATTTACCGCTATTAGAATTTAATCAATTAAACTTCTTCGCAGATGGTTGGAACTATCAGGCACGAGTAGGCTATATTGGTAAATTTAATTATAGCTACGATGATAAATACATTGTCGAATTATTAGGAAGATACGATGCATCCTATTTATACCCCAAAGGAGACCGTTGGGGATTCTTTCCAGGTATTTCTTTAGGTTGGAGAATTTCAGATGAAAAGTTTTTTGAACCGCTTACTGGTGTAATCGACGATCTTAAAATTAGAGCTTCTACCGGGGAAACTGGCCAAGAACAAGGAGTGGGAATGTTTGATTATTTAGGCGGATATACCTGGGATAATGGAAGTGCAGTATTAGATGGAACTTATACTACTGGACTGCGGCCAAGAGACTTACCGATTACAAACTTATCATGGGTAACTAATACCAATTCTAATATAGGTATTGATCTAACAATGTTTGATAATAAACTTAGTGTTACGGCAGATGTTTTTAGAATAAGGAGAACCGGTGTTCCTGCACCAAAGTATGATGTTTTACTTCCAAGTGAAGTAGGATATACTTTACCAGAGGAAAATCTTAATGAGAATGGTTATAATGGAGCTGAAGGAATAATTACGTACAAAAGTTCTATAAATGACTTTAATTATTCTGTTAGTGGAAACTTCACTTATTCAAGATACAAAAGTATTTCAACCTATAAACCACGTTTTGGAAACTCCTGGGCAGAATATAGAAACTCTGCAGAAGACCGTTGGGGAGGTATCTGGTGGGGATATCAGGTTGTGGGAAGGTTCCAAAATGAAGAAGAAATTAGAAACTACCCTATAAATATTGATGGTCAAAATAACCGGACGTTATTACCTG
Organism: Zunongwangia profunda SM-A87; assembly: GCF_000023465.1. Classification (NCBI taxonomy): domain Bacteria; kingdom Pseudomonadati; phylum Bacteroidota; class Flavobacteriia; order Flavobacteriales; family Flavobacteriaceae; genus Zunongwangia; species Zunongwangia profunda. The sequence goes on along the minus strand of NC_014041.1, from coordinate 5,031,275 downwards.
GAGACTTTATTTACAAAGATGTAAACGAAGACGGTGTGATTAATGGGATGGACGAGCGTCCTATTGGCTACCCAGATAGCTGGTCTCCAATGATATCTTATGGAGGTACGATCGCAATGAATTGGAAGAATATCGACCTTGCTATAGATCTAGCAGGAGCTACCATGCAATCCTGGTATCAGAACTATGAGCTAAGAAATCCATTTCACGCAGGAGGAAACTCTCCAGCTTATTTATTGGAAGATCGTTGGCATAGAGCAGATCCTTACGATCCTGAAAGTGAATGGATTTCAGGACGTTATCCTGCTATACGTAACGGAAACGTTGGGCCAAACCACCGTAATAGTGATTTCTGGTTAACTAATGTATGGTTTTTGAGACTTAGAAATATTGAACTGGGCTATACTTTACCTAAAGAATGGGTTTCCAAAGTAAATGTAGACAGACTTCGTTTTTATGTAACCGGTTCTAACCTGGTTTCATTTGATAATGTAAATGGTTTCGAAATAGATCCAGAAATATCTGCAAATGCTTCAGTAGTTTATCCACAACAAAGAACAATTGTTGTTGGTTTAAATCTTTCACTTTAATAGAGGTTATTAAAATATTATTATGAAATATACAATTTTACGCATCTTAATAGTTGCATGCTTTATAGGCGTTATAAGCTGTGATAACGATGCATACCTGGAACGTCAACCCAAAAATATTATCGGCGATGAACAATTATGGAATGACCCTGAGTTGATTAAATCACTTCTTGCTAACTATTATGATAGATTACCAAGTTTACATGGGGTATTTAATGTTGGCGGAATGACAGAGATAGACGACGCGATGTGGTCTGGTCATAACGATCAAAACTGGAGGAATGATTTTCAATATAATTATGATTACGGACGCTACTGGGATTATGGTTTTATAAGGGATATTAATTTAGCTCTTGATAACCTGGAAGAGTTTAGTACTGAAATTGATGTCGAACAAAAAAATCTTTTTGGAGCAGAACTTAGATTCATCAGAACTTTTGTTTACTTCGAAATGGTAAAACGTATGGGTGGGGTACCACTGGTAACCGAGCAGCTTATTTATGATTATAGTGGGGATCCCGAATACTTACAAATTCCAAGATCTACGGAAGCTGAGGTTTACGATTTTATTTATGCAGAATTAGAGGATATTAAAGATGATCTTTCCGGAAATAATGGCAGCCAGACACGAGCTAATTATTATACAGCTTTAGCTTTAGAAAGTAGATCAATGTTATATGCTGGCTCTTTAGCTAAATATAATAACTTAATGGATAATCCAATTACTTTGCCAGGGGGAGAAGTAGGGATTCCTGCAGGCAGAGCGAATGAATTTTATACAAGATCTTTAGCAGCCTCTAATGAAATTTTACAAAACGGAAATTACGCTTTATACGATGCAAATCCAGACAGGGGGATGAATTTCTATGAAATGTTAATGGATAAAACCAGTAATGAGGTGATTTTTGCCAAGGATTTTCAGAACAGCTTAAAAACTCATGGCTTTACTTTCGAAAATATCCCAAGAAGCTTAACCGAAGACAACGAATATCCCACCAATCTTACCCCTTCTTTAAACCTGGTGGAAAGTTTTGACTATTTGGATGGTAGTGATGGGGAATTAAGAATTACTAATTCCGACGGTAGCCCTATAGTGTATGATGAGCTTACCGGTATTTTTGACAATAAAGATGCTCGTTTATATGGAACTGTTATTTATCCGGGAACTTCTTTTAGAGGCCTACAAGTTAGTTTACAGGCAGGAGTAGCGGTGTGGAATGGTTCAGGATATTCTTATGAAACTTCTCAAAGATTAGGAAGTGTTTATAGCTTTCCCGACGGAAGCGGTGATGGAGGACTATGGACGGGTGCAGATGGTCCGCAGGATAATGCACAGTTTGTAAGTAATACAGGATTCTATATTCGCAAATTCTTGAGTAATGCTTCAGGAGCGAGTACTAGAGGAGTGGCTTCAGAAAATTGGTGGCCATGGTTCCGTTTAGGGGAAATCTACTTAAATGGAGCAGAGGCTGCATTCGAATTAGGGCAAGTAGAAACTGCTACGGCCTATGTAAATACATTAAGAGAACGTGCCGGCTTTCCGGCGAATAGTATTGCTAACCTTACTATGGATGATATACGTAACGAGCGTCGTGTAGAACTGGCTTTTGAAGATCATCGTTTTTTCGATTTAAAACGTTGGAGGATAGCACACGAAATTTGGGATGGAGACGAGAATAGCGAACAGGCGGTTGTTTATGGCTTATATCCGTATAGAATAGTACGCCCCGGGCACCCAGATAATAATCATTATATCTATAACAAGATAAGACCAACCCGATTTAGAAGAGCTCGCCTGTTTAGATTAGGTAATTATTACGCTTCGATAGATCAGGGAGTTCTTAATAATAATCCAAAGCTGGTTAGAAATCCTTTCCACTAGAATTTTAAGCTTTAACGAAAACTTATTTGTAATGAAAAAATATATATTATACAGCCTTATATCCATAAGCATGGTGCTTGCTGGTTGTGAATTAGATAATTTTGATGCTCCTAAAGCCATGCTGGAAGGACAGGTGACCTACCAGGGAGAACCCATATCTGTAAGATCTAATAGTGCCGAATTCCAGATATGGCAGGATGGTTATGCTTTGAATGAATTAATTCCTGTATTTATTGCTCAGGATGGTACGTATTCGGTATCTCTTTTTGAAGGAGAATATAAACTGGTTCGCCGTGGAGGCGATCCCTGGTTGCCACAATTAAACGATACTATTGTAGTGCAGGTAAGTGGAAATACTCAGGTAGATGTGCCAGTAACACCATATATCAATATCTCTAATGAAAACTTTCAGATGAATGGATCAACTTTGAGTGCAAACTTTCAAATTGATCAGATCGTAGCAGATACTAACGTTCAGGAAATAAGCATCATGCTTAGCAGGAATATTCTCTTGGATAGAAATATAAACGACTTTAATAAGGTTATAGAACTCGAAAGTTTTGAGTTTGGGACAAGTAATTCGGTAGCTATAGAAATACCAGAATCTTTAAGAGATGAAGGCTATCTTTTTGTTCGGATTGGGGCTAAATCTTCGATGGCTAACGAGTTAATTTATACCCATGCACAAAAGATCGATCTATAGGATTTTTATAATCCTATTACTGGTCAGATTTTCCTGTTTAGGGCAATCTAGTGTAGAAAACGCTACAAGTATTGTCTGTCAAATTAAAATAGATACCTCTGTTGTTTACCAAAACATAGACAATTTTGGAGCCTCAGATGCATGGTCCTGCCAGTTTGTAGGATTGTGGCCAAAAAGTAAAAAAGAAAAAATTGCCTCCTTACTTTTTAGTAAGGAGGTAGATTTAGAGGGTAACCCTAAAGGAATTGGTTTATCACTTTGGCGATTTAATTTAGGAGCAGGCAGTAGTGAGCAGGCAGAGAAAAGTGATATTAAAGACGAATGGCGTAGAGCGGAATCCTTTCTTAATAAGAATGGTTCTTATAACTTTCAAAAACAAAAAGGCCAGGTTTGGTTTGCACAAAAAGCTAAAGATTATGGGGTAGATCAACTGCTGTTATTTTCCAATAGCCCACCGGTAGAGTTTACCAAAAACAACAAAGCCTATAGTGTTTCTGGTCAGATTTCTAATTTGCATAAAAGTGAGTTTCAAAATTTTGCTACTTATTTAACCAATTCGGCTATTGGTTTAGAAAAAATGGGATTAGAGGTAGATTATATTAGTCCTTTAAATGAGCCACAATGGGATTGGGCTGATGCCGGGCAGGAGGGAACTCCTTTTTGGAATCATGAAATTGCAGATTTTGTAAAAGTTCTGGATTCAGCAATAACAAAAAAAGGTATAAAGGCCAAAATAGATATTACTGAAGCGGGACAAATAAATTACCTCAGCAGAGAAGATAATCGGCCAGGAAGAGGAAATCAGATCACAGAATTTTTTAATTCTGAATCTAAAAATTACATAGGTAATTTACCTAATCTTAGCCATACCATTTCTGGACATAGTTATTTTACAACATCACCAGATCAAAAATTGATAAAAGAAAGAGAGACTCTTTCTGAATCTTTAAAAGCAGTAGAAGGACTTAAATTCTGGATGTCTGAATATTGTATTCTGGGTGATAATAATGGCGAAATTGAAGGAAATGGAAGAGATCTTGGTATAGATCCGGCTTTGTATATGGCGAAAGTAATTCATAGCGATTTGGCAATTGCTAATGCATCGGCATGGCATTGGTGGATGGCAATTTCCCCCTATGATTATAAAGATGGATTAATTTATATTGATAAAAATAAAAAAGACGGTAATTTCTATGAGAGTAAAATGCTTTGGGTTTTAGGGAATTATAGTAGATTTATTGAGCCTGATAGCAAAAGGATAAAAGCTTCGGTTTCTAAAGATTCTTCTTTACTTGCTTCAGCCTATATCAATAAAGCCAAATCTAAAGTTACTTTGGTGATTATTAATTCTGAAGAAAAAGCAATCAAAATAAAACAATCTCTGAATAACAATGATATTGTTAATTTTAAAAGCTATACAACTTCTAAAGATCAAGATTTAGCATATACTTTGAATAGTGAAAGCCATATTGTTATTCCTGAAAGATCTATTGTGACCGTTGTATCAGATCTTAAATAAGCAAAAATCATCAATCTAAAATGCTTAAAAAATGAGAACAAAAAGAAGCTCTATTAATCATGCGTTATTGATGTTCTTATTTTTTCTGTTTTCGACAGGCTTATTCGCTCAATCTAATCTAAAAGTGCAAACGGCTATCCCTATAGATTCTATTCGGCTTAGTGATCCTTTTATTTTGGCAGATAAAAACACCCAAACCTATTATATGACGGGTACTGGCGGTAAACTCTGGAAGAGCAAGGATCTTAAACTTTGGGATGGACCTTTTACGGTGGTAGAAACCGATCCTGATTCGTGGATGGGAAAGCGACCGATGATCTGGGCAGCGGAAATTCATCAATTCAAAGACAAATATTATTATTTTGCCACCTTTACCAATCGTGAAGTCATTATAGATACGGTGAAAGGCAATAAAATTGAACGTCGTGCCAGCCATATTCTGGTAAGTGATTCGCCAGAGGGTCCTTATAAACCAATGGAAGATAAAACCTATCTTCCGGCAGATAAACCAACTTTAGATGGAACCTTCTGGATAGATAAAGATAATAAGCCTTATATGGTTTATTGCTATGAATGGCTGCAAAACTGGGACGGTACGATAGAGAAAATCCAGCTAAAACCCGACCTAAGTGGTTCGATAGGTGAAGGCGAATTGCTATTTAAAGCAAGTGATTCCCCATGGAGTAAAGAGCGCACGGAAGATGGAAAAATAAAACCAAATAAAGTAACTGACGGCCCGTTTTTGTTCGAAACACAAACCGGAAAATTAGGGATGATTTGGACAAGCTGGGTGTTTGGAGATTATGTTCAGGGAGTAGCTTATTCTGAAAGCGGCACTTTAGACGGTCCCTGGATCCAGGAAAAAGATCCCATTACTCCGCCTAATTTTGGGCATGGGATGATGTTTAAAACCTTTGAAGGGAAGTTGTTAATGGCACTTCATAGTCATCGCGTAGGTGCCAGGGGGAATTATATTCGAATCCCTGCTTTGCTGGAAGTAGATGATAGCAAAAACAAAATTATAGTATCTTCAAAAAAGTAAATCTTCCAAAACAATTTAAGTATAAAACTATCCTCCAATTTAACTCTAATTATAAAAATGAAATCAGTAAAATTTGTTCTCTCTATAGGGTGTTTAATTTTTGCGAATGCGATACAGGCACAGGTGGCAGAAATTAAAAGTCCAGATCAAAAAATACAATTGCAGGTACATGAAAACAACGGAAAAGTATCTTACGATATTCATTATGCCGAAGCGCAGTTTTTAGAAGATTCACCTTTAGGTTTAAAGACCTCGTTAGGAGATTTTTCATCTCAACTAAAATTTATTTCTGCTGAAGTAAATACGATCGAAAATTCATACGATCTCGATCGTGCTAAAGTTAGTCATGTAGATTATAAAGCAACCGAGTTGGTTTCGAAGTTTATAAATGAGCATCAGGATACCTTGTTTGTTTATTTTAGAGTTTCTAATCGCGATGTGGCTTATTCGTATACACTAAAATCGAAAGCAGGGCGATCTAATGTAAAGATTTTTGAAGAAGCTTCAGGTTTTAATTTACCAGATTATGCAACTACATATATTACGCCGCAAGCATTACCAATGACGGGCTGGATGGAAACTAAACCCTCTTATGAAGAGGAGTATACCCTAGGTGAAAAATTAGGAGAACCATCAACTTACGGAGTAGGATATACATTTCCTGCTTTATTCAAATTAGGTGAAAAAGGATGGGTTTTGATTTCTGAAACCGGGGTAGACGGAGGTTATCCGGGCAGTAGATTAAGTGAATCCACACAAGATGGGGTTTTTACGGTAGAATTTCCTCAGGAAGGAGAAAATAACAGTATTGGTGATGCGTTTGCAGCGATGGCTATGCCGGCAAAAACGCCGTGGCGAACCATCACTTTGGGGGAAAGTTTAAAACCAATTGTAGAATCTACCGTAGCATTCGATTTGGTAGAACCAAAATATAAACCTACAATCGATTATAAAATGGGACGAGCCGCCTGGAGCTGGATCGTCTGGCAGGATAACAGTATTAATTATGACGATCAGATTAAATATATCGATATGGCTTCGAGTTTGGGATTTGAATATGTTTTAATCGATAACTGGTGGGATAATAATATTGGTCACAAAAGAATGGAAAAACTGGTAAAATATGCCCGGTCCAAAAATGTAGAGGTGCTGCTATGGTATAATTCTAATGGTTATTGGAATGAAGCACCACAAACACCACAGGATAAAATGAATACCAGTATCGCCAGGAAAAAGGAAATGGAATGGCTGCAAAAAATAGGTGTGAAAGGTTTGAAAATTGATTTCTTTGGAGGAGACAAACAAACCACCATGAAGTTATATGAAGATATTTTGACAGATGCTAATGACTACGGACTGGGAATTACTTTTCACGGTTGTACGCTTCCAAGAGGCTGGCAAAAAATGTATCCAAATTATGTGACTTCAGAGGCTGTTTTGGCTTCAGAAAATCTAATCTTCCGTCAGGATGCTTTAGATAAACATGCTTTAAATTCAACAATATTACCTTTTATAAGAAATGCGGTTGGAGCAATGGATTTTGCCCCCGTGTTCTTAAATCAGAAAATGTCCAGGGAGCAGAAAAACGGCACCATAAGAAGTACTACAGATGCTTTTGAGCTGGCAACTTCTGTGTTGTACTTTTCGCCAATTCAGCATTTCGGTTTAACTCCAAATAATCTGGAAGAGCAGCCGGATCATGTTTTGGATTTTATAAAGGAAGTACCAACGGTCTGGGATGAAACCATTTACATTGGCGGAGAACCTGAAGATTATTGTGCCCTGGCACGTAGAAAAGGTGACCGGTGGTATGTTGCGGTTAGCAATGCCACAAAAGAGCAGCGAAAAATAGCATTAGAGCTACCTATGCTTGCAGGAAAAGAGGTTAAACATCTTTATGATAATAAAGATCAAACAGCAGGCTATAAAACCTCGAAAATCAAAAGTAACGGCACATTAGAAATTGAATTACTCCCTGAGGGCGGTGCCGTTTTATATGAATTATAAAGATAAAATAGTATAAAACAGCCTTTCAGTTTTGAGAGGCTGTTTTAGAAATATGTAAACCGATGTTTTTATTGAATTTTGATAGCCTATAATTAGGATCCCGTGCCTGACTCGCAATGTCATCACTAAGTATTCTCTAAAATTATAGAAAGGTTTACTATTAATTACCTTGCGCACTTGCCTCGGCTTTTAAAATTCTTTTAAAAATACTAATCGTGTTCCACGATCATCGGAAGCGATTTCTTTGACTTCAGTTAATCCAAGTTTTTTAATAGCATTTATGGATGCATGATTTTTTGGGCTCGCAGCCGCCAAAATTCGAGGTCTTTGAAGCTCATTTTTAGCAAAATCAATCCAGAATTGTCCAATTTCGGTAGCAAAACCTTTTCCCCAATACTCCTGATGCAGTACAAAACCAAATTCCAGATCGTTTTTATCTCCAAGAAAATCACACGGAATTAAGCCTGTAAAACCTACAAAATCATCTGTGGTTTTATCCAGAACGCACACAAAACCTATGCTATCAGTATCATTCAGAATAAAATCATTGGCTAAAATGTCCAGAAACTCCTTTTTGGTAAGTGTTCTACCTTTAAAAGCCGACTGCATTACGGTTTCATTTTTACAAAACAGTTGATAAAGCGGCATAAATAATTCGGCTTCAAAACTTACAATTTGGAGTCGGTTGGTTTCTAATTGCATTTTACAGGATTGTTTTAAGACTGAAAAGTATGGAAAATTTTGAATTATGAATGGTCTTTTACTAAAATTGAGAATTCTCGACTTCATTCCGTTACGCTCGAAAAGACAGAGAGTTTTGTCGTCTCAACCGTAGTGGCGGGATCTCTTTTTGAATGTTGAGTTTGAGAATTCTCGACTTCACTTCGTTACGCTCGAAATGACAGAGAGTTTTTGTCATCTCAACCGAAGTGGAGAGATCTCTTTTGGAATGTTGAGTTTGAGATTTCTGCTTCAGTCGTAATGACATTATCTAATAAATATTGCTCACTAAAAGCTACGATCCCGTTTCCATATTTCCGCGATAATATTCCATCACTTTTACTCGGAGTAAATATTGAAATTTAGCATTAGCCAGGTTAATTCTGGATTGGTCTAAACTGTTTTTACTTACGATATACTCTACAATGGTAGAAGCACCAGCGTTATATCGAATCTCATTAACCCTAAAACTTTCCTGATAGGCATCCACCTGTTCTTCTAAATTTTGCCATTTTTGGTAAGCTGTTTCCATATCAGCGTGAACCTGGATGATACGTTGTCTAAACTGATTTTTGGTACTTTCGAGTTCAATTTCGGATTGTTTTAGATTGATTTTTTGCAATTCGACATTGTTTTTAGCTCGGAATCCATTGAAGATAGGAATGCTTATAGAAACCCCTACACCTGAATTGAGGTTATTAGAAAACTGATCTAAAAATGAAATATCGGCCGTTGCATACTGAATCTGGCTCGCCAGTACTGGTAACGATTGCCCATTATACTGAATATAACTCCCGGTTTCAACGATTTCACTTCCATTTTCTGTAAACGTACGTGCTGTGCTGGAATAATTCGTGTTTAATTGCGCAAATAATCCAACCTGTGGATAATAATTGGAACGGGCAATTTTCACCTGTTTTTCTGCAGCTTTAATTCGGAATTCCCGGGCTTTAAAGGTAGCCAGGTTTTGCACCGCTTCTTTAAAAACATGATCAGCACTTAAATTGTACTTTTCATAAACTTCAAGCGAATGATACGCTTCTGGGAAAACTTTGTAATCAATATTTAGTAAAAGTGCTAGCTGAGAAACCGATTGTTTCAGATTGTTTTCAGCATCAATAACACTGTTTTCGTCAGCCGAATATTGACCTTTGATATTGTTGAATTCTGCCGGATTTGCATTTCCTTCTTCATTTAATTTCTGTAATCTATCCAGCTGTCTTTGGGTATTTAAGCGCCTGATTTCTGCGAGTTCTAATAAATCTTCAGCGTTTAAAATACCCAGATAAGCCATGGTGACATCTAAAATAAGATTTTGACGTGCTTCCTGCACTTCAGCTTCAGCAGCTTTAATATTCAGCTTATCCCTTTTTAACTGGTTTAGCAATCTAAATCCGTCAAAAACGATAGCGTTAAGATTTAGTCCGGCGTTCGAGTAATTCAGTTGTTGTTCGATCACATCATTAGAATAGGGGTCGATACTTCGCCCGTTCGTAATTCCGCCAGATATGCTTCCGTTTAAGCTGGGTAAAAATTCATTTCGACTTTGTTTAAAATTCACAGTGGCCGATTCTGAATTTAATTTTCGGGATTTTAGATCAGGATTATTTTTTAAAGCTAAAGTGATACAGTGCTCCAGATTGAGTACGACCGAATCTTGTTGCGATCTACCTAAAAATGGGCAAATAATGATGAGTATGATGATTGATGATTTTAAGTCCATATATTAAGATTTTGCGATACTACCGTCTAAAAGATTGATGATTTTAGAGGCATAAGCTGCGTTACTTTCTGAGTGTGTGGCCTGGATGATGGTCACCCCATCTTCTTCGTTTAATTGTTTAAAAAGCTGCATAATTTCGTCGCTTTGTTTGGAGTTGAGGTTTCCGGTAGGCTCATCGGCAAGGATTAATTTGGGTTTAGAAATTAATGCTCTCGCAATTCCTACCAATTGTTGTTGGCCACCGCTAAGTTGATTTGGGAAAAGGTCTTTTTTTCCTACAATATTAAAGCGATCCAGCATATCACCAACCAGTGCTTTACGTTCATTCGATTTTACACTTTTGTATAAAAGCGGCGTCTCGATGTTTTCGTAGACGGTAAGCTCGTCGATAAGATGATATTGCTGAAATACAAAACCAATGTATTCTTTGTATAATTTAGAGCGATGTTTTTCCTTCATATTATGAATGGTTTCATCCAGAAATTTATATTCACCTTCCTGAAAGCCATCTAACATACCGATAACATTTAGTAAGGTAGATTTACCGGAACCTGACGGCCCCATAATTGAAATGAATTCCCCTTCTTCAACTTTAAGACTTAAATCGTTTAGGAGAAATGTTCTTCTTCCGCCGGTAGTTACCCATTTGTAAATGTGGTCTAATTCTAATAACATGTTTTTATTTTTTTGAAAAATTATTATTTTCAAATCTTACAGCTTTTTGAAACCAACCTGTAAGGTTTGAATTTATCTATTCTGTTTTTAAAGATTTTACAGGATTAGCCATAGCCGCTTTTATAGCGTGAAAACTCACTGTTGCAATAGCTATAACTATGGCAATAATACCGGCTACTATAAATACAATCCAGCTAAGCTTTATTCGGTACGCAAAATTTTGTAGCCATGAATGCATAAGCCATGCTGCTAATGGGAATGCCAATACCAGCGAAATGGCTACTAACATTAGAAAATCTAAGGATAATAATTTAGTGATTTTAAAGACACTGGCACCAACAACTTTTCGGATTCCAATTTCTTTAGAGCGCTGCTCCGCAGTAAAAGCAGCAAGTCCAAATAATCCTAGGCAGGCGATAAAGACTGCAAGTATTGAGAATGCAAGTCCGATACTTGCCATTCTTTGCTCTGATGCATAAAACCGTTCTAAATTTTTATCCAAAAAGCTATACTGAAATGCCGAATTTGGGATAAAATCTTCAAAATCCTCCTTTACTTCTTCAATTACTCCGCTGATATCATTTCCGCGAAATTTTACCAGGAGATAGTTATGAAATTCTTGCGTCGCATTATTATGAAATGCATAAGCGCCAATACCTTCTCGAAGCGACGAGTAATTAAAATTATCTACAACCCCTTTAACGTAAGAATTATTTCCCAGGCTTAATTTTACTTTTTTACCAATAGCTTCTTCAGGTGATATTCCTAAAAAATCAACCGCTTTTTTATTCAATATCACATCTACAATACTATCGTTCTTAGCTTTTGTTTCTGGAAGTTTTTCGCCGGCCAGTAACTTTAGATTAAGTACGTCTATTATTTCTGAATCTGCATTGTTGGTTTTAATATTATAACTATTGCCGGTAAGAGGATTAATAATATTTCTACCGCTAACATCTACTCCCGGAAATCCCTGGGCACTGCTTACCCCAATGATATTCGATGAATTTTGAAGCTTATTTTTTAAGCTGTTTATACTGTTTTTATTTTCTGCTGCTCCAATAGATACAGCCAGAATTTTATCTGGATTAAAGCCTAAATCTCTGTTTTTAATGAAGTTTATTTGTTGGTAAACGACTAAAACCCCAATAATCAAAATAATCGATGCTGTGAACTGAAAAATAACCAGGCCTTTTCTAATCAATAAACCTGAAGTTTTAGATTTAAACCCGGATTTTACGACTATCTGCGGTGCAATTCGGGATAAATGCAGCGCAGGATAAGAACCGGCAATAAGGCTGGTTACTGCCCAGATCACAAAAAGGCTGATAATAAATTGCGGCGAAAATAAATTTCTGTAATCTAGCGATATTCCTGTGATCTGGTTAAATAATGGTACTGCAATAATGGCCAAAATGATACTAAAAGAGATAGAAATAAGTGTAATTAAGGCCGTTTCAGCATAGAAACGTAAAATGATCGATTTTGTAGAAGCTCCCAGCGTTTTATTAATCCCAATATCTTTATGTCTTTTTTGTGATCTTGCAGTAATCAAATTCATATAATTGATGCAGGCAATAATCAATATAAGTATGGCTAAAAAGCTAAGATTTCGTACTTCTTCGATATTTCCAATTTGGGCACTATACGAATCAGAATAATTTGCCGAATACAAATGGACTTTAGTGAATGGCTGTAAAGAAAAGGTGTACCAGAGGTCTCTAACCTCTTTTTTAATTAGCGCTGCAATCTTTTTTTCTACCAAATGTAGATCAGCATTTTTAGAAAGTAATGCATATGTTTCAAAGCTCGCATTGTCCCAGGTAGGATTTTTGGCAAAATTGGTAGATTGAAATGAAGCAATAGTATTACAATCTATAGTGCTGTTATTTGGGAAATCTTTAAAAACTCCGGTAATCTCAAAATCCTTATAGTTTTCTAAGTTTAGCTGCTTTCCAATAGGGTTATCATTTCCAAAATATCTTTTAGCGCTACTTTCAGAAATAATGATCGTATTTGGTGTAGCTAAAGCCGTATTAGGATTTCCATGGACAAATTCCAGATCAAAAACATCAATTATAGCTTCATCGGCATAAAAAAATCGCGGTTCAATCAGTTCTTTATTATTAACCGAAATGGAAGCAGGCTGGCCAAATGCATAATGATAAAACCGAACGGTTTTTTCGATTTCAGGTATTTCATTTTGAAATGCCGACCCAACGGCAGGCGGACTCGCACACCAAGTTTCAGAAATTTGCTGATTTGTAGTATGAAGCAAAACCCGGACAATACGATCTTTTTTAGGATACATCGTATCGAAACTTTTTTCGTGAAAAACAAAAAGAAATAGTAAAAGAGTAATTCCCAGCCCGATAGAAAGACCAAGAATGTTAAGAGTAGAGAAGAGCCTATCGGCTTTAATTTTTCTCCAAGCTAGTCTTATATAATTTCTGAACATGATGATGAAATTTTACTCGATAATCGAGATTAAATGCTCCGAGTCTTGCCTCGAAATAAAAAATGATTTTCTAATAAATGCCTTGCGGGCTTACTTAAGATAATTTACTCTGTTCGTAATGATTTTACCGGATTTTGTAACGCGGCTTTTACAGTTCTAAAACTTATGGTGGCAACAGCAATTAAAAGTGATAATACACCTGCCGCGATAAAAAACCATAGGCTTAATTCAATTCTAAATACATAATTTTGTAGCCATTCGTTGGTAAAATACCAGGCAATTGGTGTGGCGATCACAAAAGCAATTCCCACCAGGATTAAAAAATCTTTGGTTAATAACAAGGTGATATTGGTGACTCCTGCGCCAACAATTTTTCGAACACCAATTTCTTTCGTACGTTGGGTTACTACTAAGATGGACATGGCAAAAAGCCCAATACAACTTAAAATAATAGCGATTATCGATCCGCTTGTAATCATGCGAGTTAATCGTTTTTCATTTCTAAAGGTGCGATCGATATTTTCATCAAGAAAAGAAGCAGCAAATTCGGCATTTGGTTCTATGTTAGCCCAGGCATCTTTTATCACATCATAAGTTTGTGAAGCGGTATTTGGAGCTACTTTTATATAAGCATAATAAAGATCCCAGTTTGGATCTACAGAGATGGTAAGTGGAGCGATTTCTCTATTTAAATCCTGAAAGTTATAATCTTTAAGTACCCCGATAATTTTATAATTCCTGTTGTCATCAATTGGGATCATTTTATTTAAAGGCTCTTCTTCCTGAAGCAGTTTTGCCATTGATTCGTTAATAATCAGGCTAAGACTATCTGTGGCAAAATTTCGGTTAAAATCACGTCCTTCTTTCAGTTTCAGGTCTAAGGTTTTTATATAATCATAATCTACAGCTAGTACATTAGTATTAATATTTCTACCCTGATATTCAAATCCTATCTGACTTTCAAAACGGGAACCCGTAGCATCGATTCCCAAAATATTATCGGCACCACTAATGCTTACAATACTAGGATTATCCTGAAGTTCATTCCGTAGTAATTTTAAAGATTCTCTGGCCGATTTTTTACCGTTAAGCGGAAATGCGATCACTTGTTCTTTATTGAAACCTAAATTTTTATTCTGCATATAATGTAATTGCTGCCACAACACCAAAGTTCCTGTAACCAAAAGAATGGCAATACTAAACTGAAAGACCATCAGCACGTTTCGCAATCTATTTTTACCACTCATATCCAGTTTTCCTTTTAGTGACTGAATAGTTTTTAATTTTGAAAGTAATAATGCAGGATACCCACCGGCGATTAAAGTGATTATCGCCAGGATAAGTAAAAAGCCCAGAATCATCGATGGATTTATGATACTACTGAACTCAGCTGGAACTCTAAATAAAGACTGAAAAGGATCGGCGACCAAAAGACTTATCAGTAAACCAATAATTGCTGAAGTAAGAAAAATAAACACGCTTTCTGCCCAAAATTGAATAAATAGCTGGGCTTTTGCAGCGCCTAGTGTTTTACGCATGCCAATTTCTTTTAGTCGTTTTGTGCTTCGGGCAATGCTCATATTAATGAAATTTACGCTGGCAATTAGAATAATAAGCATTCCTATCCCAAAGATCAGGTAAGGGTAATTTCTGGAAACTTCAAAAAGATGATTTTTAATTTTTACAAAATGCCAATCGGTAATCGGCATTAACTTTAGTTTTTTAAAGTTTCCTTCGGTATTTGGTTGCGCGCCATCACGCTCGGCATCTTCGATATCTCCTTTAAAGTGAAGGTTAGTGAATTTTTGAGCATTTTTTTCAAAATTGGTTACGGCAACACCATTTTCTAATTGTACGTATACATGATGATTTCTATTTCCCCATTCGCTTAAATTTTCCTGATAATCCGGCATGTTTTCGATAGAAACAGCAATATTAAACTTATCATTAGTGTTTTTAGGCAGGTCTTTTAGTACAGCACTAACTACAAATGGTTTTAATTGACCGCCCATCTGAATATCTAATGTCTTGCCGATAACACTTATTTCTCCAAAGATTTTCTTAGCACTTTCAGCAGTGACTACCACCGAGTTTTGATGTTCGAGCAAATTATTTTTTGTTCCGTAGCGAATGGGAAAAGAAAACATCTTAAAATAATCGTTGTCCAAAAAAGCCACATCTAATAGCAATTCTTTCTCTCCCTTTTTTACCAGATTATAAGCTTCACGGTATCGGCTAGTATATTTAATCCCAGGAACTTCTTCTTTAAGTGTAGGTGCCATGGCGAGCGGCTGCGTTATAGTAGCTTTTGCGCCCTCTGGGTTTTGTGAAATAAAATAAGAGATAAATAAACGATCCTTATTCTCATGAAAATTATCAAAAGAAAGTTCGTAAACTGAAGCGATACTGAGTAGTATGGCAGCAGCAAAGGCGATGGATAAGCCAAAAATGTTTAGGCCCGTAAAGGTTTTATCTTTGATGAGATTTCGCCAGGCGATTTTGATATAGTTTTTAAACATGATTAATTATTTTGTCCCGATAGTTATCGGGAGATGATTTATTCAGTTCCTAAGGATTTTACTGGGTTTTTAGAAGCAGTCCTAATCGTTTTAAGACTTATAATTACAAGAGCCAGAGTAATCATTCCTAGTCCGCTTAAGGCAAAAACCCACCAGCTCATTTCGGTTCTAAAGACATAATCCTGAAGCCAATTTTGAATTCCCCACCACGCAAACGGAACGGCTATTAAGAAAGCAAGGGCTATTAATTTTAAAAAATCTTTGCATAGCAACATATTGAGCTGAGCGACTGTTGCACCCAGCACTTTACGAACCCCTATTTCTTTGGTGCGCCTCGTAACGGTATGAATCACCAAGCCCAACAAGCCCAAAATACTTATCAAAATAGAAAGTCCCGTAGCCCAATTTAATAAGGTAGAAAGGCGTTTTTCCCGCTCATAAAATCGCGCGATGGTATCGTCTATAAATTTGATTTCGAAAGTTTCCCCGGGATAAACCTCTTGATAAGCATCTTCTATGCGCGCTAAGGTTTGCTTGAGCAACTGGGAATCATGTGTTGGTAAGGTCACATGAATATTTCTAAATTGACTCCAAAAACCCCTGTCGGTGTCCCCTCCAAATACCATAGGCTCAACACCAGTCTTAAGCGAGCGTTGCTTAAAATCTTGCATCACCCCTACAATGCGGTAGTTCTCTTTGTTTATATTAAGATTCTTATCTAAGATCTCCTTTGGGTCTTTAAATCCTAAAGCTTCTAAAGCAGTCTCATTGACCACATATTCGTTGATCGTATCATTGAGCGGTATTCTGCCGGCAATCAAGGGGATTCCATAAACATCAAGATAAGACAGGTCTCCATATAAAATTTCAAGATCTACCTTTATTTCCCGGTCTTCATTTTGAAAAGTTACCCCAGAAGAATGTGTGCTAAAAGAAGCTGGTGGCATTCCACCTAAACTGCTTTTTTCAATACCCGGTATATGCTCAAACTTCTGTAATAAGAGTTCGTTTTTATCAACGCTTTTATACTGCCAGGGACGCGATACATACGCAACAGCATCTGTTTTAAACCCCATATCTGCATTCATCAAAAACCGTATTTGCTTCCCTACCAATAAAGTCGCAATTAAAAAGACCTGGGCTATGGTAAATTGAAAGACGGTTAAGAATTTTCTCAAATTTGATTTTCCTGAATTAGAGGAAGCTGTACTCCTTATTACGCGGTAGGGCTTAAATCTCGTAAGCACAAAGGCCGGGTACAATCCAGATAATAAAGTCACCACAAGGAGTAGCAGTATACAGCATAGAAGAATTACAGGTTCCTTAAACAGCGAGAATGCAAGACCATCTGGAATGAAATCTGAAAAAACCTTAAGCAAATAACTAGCTAAAACCAGCGAAATAACCGCAGCTATAACTGTAAGTAAAAAAGTCTCACCTAAAAATTGGGAGATTAGTTGTTTTTTTGAACTTCCCAAGGTCTTACGAATGCCTATTTCTTTTGCCCGTTGATAAGCCTGAGCAGTATTAAGATTGATGAAATTGACGCACCCCAGTAAAAGAAGAAAACCGGCAATAAAACCTAAGCCCATTAATACAGAGCGGTCTGCTGTATAATTATTGAAACTAAAAATACCATAATCGGTATCAAAATGCAGGTCTTTTAAAGCTTGCAAATTAAACCTTCGGCTTATATCAAATTTTTTATCGTATTCTGATTGATGATTCTTGGCAATTTGATCTAACTGAGTCTGTACAGTTGCTGCATTTGGGGATACCAGTTTTACAAATATTTGCGCACTGTTTGAGGTGCTACCCCATTCCTCACTAAATGCACTGGTTACCATATCTGTTTTTTTGGCCGTTTCTCTTGAAAGAAATTCTTCAAAGATCAAATCTGTTCGCTTATCTAAATTTGCTACAACTCCAGTTACTTTAGCCACTATAGAATCATTATAAACCAACTCTTTCCCCAGTATATTTTCAGGTTTGGTTTTAGGAAAATATTGACGTGCTCTTTTTTGGGTAAGCACCACTTCATTTGGATTATGTAGCGCATTTTCTGCAGAGCCTGCAATCCACGTATAGTTGAATATTTTAAAATATTCAGGATTTGTAAAAACAGTATATTCCGGGTCTTTAAATACGCTTCCACTACCAGGATTCATCACATTCGTAAAACCACCTGTATAAAGAGCCGCAGTTGTTTCAACCTCTGGGATTTCCTCCTTTAGCACCTGATAGAGCGGGACAGTGACACCGGCATTTCCAAAAGTGCCTTCTGGACTTTTAAATGTTGTCGTGATCCTAAATATGCGATCACTATCCTTATGAAAATCATCAAAGGTAAAATCATAATACACCATCAGGCCGATTACAAATGAAGCGCTGAAGCCAATGGCGAGGCTGATGATGTTGATTGCCGAAAAAAGCTTGCTTTTCCAGATATTCCGCCATGCGATTTTGATGTAGTTCTTAAACATGATCTAGTGTTATTGTTATTGCTATTCTTACTGCTATTAATTCCCCCTTTGGGGGCTAGGGGGCTTATTCCATTCGTAATGATTTTACCGGGTTAGCTACTGCGGCTTTAATGGCCTGAAAGCTTACGGTACATAGGGCAATAGTCAAGGATAAAGCTCCTGCTGCTAAAAATGCCCAGATGGGTATGTCTATACGATACGCAAAATTCTGAAGCCAACGATCCATTGCCAACCAGGCTACCGGTGCAGCCAGGATTAATGACAGCATAACCAACTTTAAAAAGTTAGTAGCCAAAAGTTTTACGATACTGCTTACATTTGCCCCTAAGACTTTGCGTACCCCTATTTCTTTGTTACGTTGTTGCGCTGTAAAGGCTATAAGCCCAAATAATCCCAGACAAGCGACAAAAATGGCCAATATGGTAAAAACCGTAAATAAAGAAGCCAGCCGCTTATCTTCCTGATAGGCATAGGCTAAATCTTCATCCAGAAACGAATATTCAAACGGATTACTTTCTACGTAAGCTTCCCATAAATCCTGCACTTGACCGATTACCTGCCTGGTATGCTCCCCGGATATTTTAAGACTGATAAATGTGGTGCGTGTATCGTAACTCTTTGATTCTTCTGCAAAAAGGGCAAATGGCTGAATGGGTGTATGTAGGGATTCCAGATTAAAATCTTTTAAAATACCTACTACCGTATAATATTCCATGTTTCCACCGGGATAGCGTATTTGCTTTCCTATAGGGTTCTCCCAACCTATTTGAGCCGCTGCTGTTTCATTAAGTATAACCGATAGTGAATCTTTAAAGCGTTTGTCAAAGCCTCGCCCGTCAACGATTTCCAGATCCAGCGTTGGTATAAATGCATCGTCTACCAGATACGAACTCAGGGAAATATCAGTTGCAATATTGGGTTCATCTGCTGTGGGTTTGGGTGTGTAAAAATCTCCGAAGTTTCCACGGGTGAGCATCCCGCTCGAACTGCTTGCTGCTTCTACACCGGCCAGTGCGATAAGTTCTTTTTTGAAACTAGCCAGATTGTTACCCAAACTTTCGGCATTATTGATGACCAAAACCTGATCGTGCTCAAAACCCAAATCTTTTTGCTGCGTATAACGCAACTGACTAAACACCACTAGGGTGCAAATGATCAAGGTAATCGCTATGGAGAATTGAAAAACAACCAACCCATTACGAATAAAACCAGATTGCGGGGTTTTACCTACTTTTCCTTTTAAAGCCCGTATAGGATTGAAGGAGGTTAGAAAAAATGCAGGATATATTCCGGCTAAAAGCGTAGTAAGCACCACAACACCTGTTATCAGCAAGATTAGATTTCCATTAAAAAATGCCTGAACCTGAAGCTCTTTTCCAATCAACCCGTTAAACAGTGGCAGAATCAATAATACCGTGATAAAAGCCAGTAGTGTAGCACAAAACGTATAACAAACTACTTCAGCCATAAACTGCTTAATCAGCTGTTTTCGCTGAGAACCCAACACTTTACGAATACCTACTTCCTTGCTACGCTTTACAGCTTGAACAGTAGATAGGTTCATAAAATTCACACAGGCCAGAATGATAATAAAGAAGGCGATAATGCCCAATATGTATAGGTTTTTAACATCGTGCTGCTCGGTTATGGAAGAGGTAATTCCCTGAGAATACAGATGAATATCTGACAAGGCTTGTAAGTGCAACTCCCAGTAATTCCCCTTTTTTATAAACTCCTCAAAAGGTTGTCCTATACGCTCAAAGGCGGGTGCTGCTTGTACCTTAAGCATCTCGGGAAATCGGGATTCCAGATGCGCGGGGCTTGCCGGATTTTGGCTGGCTTGTGGCGTGAGTTTTACATAGGTAGCCATATTGAGCCATACCCAACTCCAATTGAAATAGGTGACATCTTTAAAATTAGTCACCGGCATCAGTATATCAAATTTTACCGAAGCCGGATAGCTGGTTAAATCTTCAAAAACACCGGTAACTTTCAGTGGTTTCTTCTCCTCGCCGTATTCTAATGTTTTACCCATAGGATTTGCATCCCCAAAATATTTCTTTGCGATTTGCGGCGTAATCACAATACTATTGGGCTCTTGTAAACAGGTTGCAGCATCCCCTTTTTGTAAAGGATAGCTTAGGACTTCGAGAAAATTGGGATCAACGGCAAGGATTTCAGATTCATTAAACACTTTTGAACCCGCAGTACTTTCATAGGCTAATTGGGTATTATCAGGTTGATAGATGCGTGTTGCACTTTCAATTTCCGGAAATTGATCGACCAAGGCTTCCCCCGCAGGTGGTGGCGTGTATCCCGCATAAAACGCATTATCCCCCATTTTGCCTTTCATATTCACCCGGTAGACCTGCGCAGCCGCATCAAACTGCGTATCGTAATCCAGTTCATTTTGAATATATAGGGCAATGAGTATCACCGATACCAAACCAATGGTTAACCCCAAGATATTGAGAACGCTGTTGGTCTTGTATCTTAAGATATTCCTCCAGGCTATTTTGATATAGTTTTTAAACATGACTCTTTGTTTTGTCCCGATAGTTATCGGGAGATGATTTATTCAGTTCTTAGGGATTTTACAGGATTAGCTACTGCGGCTTTAATGGCCTGAAAGCTCACCGTACATAGGGTAACCACTAAGGCTCCTGCGCCTGCAGCTACAAAAACCCATATTGAAATATTGGTTCTATACGCAAATTTTTGAATCCACTGTTGCATCAGGTAAAAAGCAATAGGTGATGCGATGAGCAATGCGATAATTACCAGCACCACAAAATCTTTAGACAGTAAGAGCCATAGATTAGGCACTGAAGCACCAAGCACTTTTCGCACTCCTATTTCTTTGGTGCGCTGTTCGGCTACAAAAGAGGCTAACCCAAACAAGCCCAAGCAGCTAATAAGCATCGCAAGAAGCGTAAACACTTTGGCCAGGCTCGCAATACGTTCTTCCGTGGCAAACTTTTTAGCATACTCTTTATCTACAAAATCATAGGAAAATGCAGCATCGGGAAAATAATTTTTGTAAACCGCTTCTACGGTAGCCAGGTTTTTACTCATACTTTGGTTTTGATTGAGTCTTAAACTCCAGTAACTCGCACTTTGATACTTATCAAAGGCATAGACAGCCTGCTTTACCAAATTATACGGCGACTGTGCAATTACATCCTTTACAACCCCTACTATTTTATATTCGGTATAGTCAACCCCCTTTTCACCTGTGGCTAAAATTTTACCTACAGGATTTTGCATATTCATATATCGGGCGGCAGACTCGTTAATGAGTACGGCACTGGAGTCTGAGGGAAAGTCCCTGGAGAATCCCCTTCCTGAAATCACCTCAAGGCCTAAGGTTTCTGCATACTCGTACGAAACCATCGAGTAGCTAAAATCTGCTTGAAAATCTTGAGGTTTGCCCACCCAGCTAATGCCAGACCGTGTTGACCATACATCTGTAGAAGGACTGCTTGAAGAAGCCATTTCGGTTACTGCCCCAGAGGCTATAAAAGCATTACGCATCATATCGCTTTTGCCCCAAAATTCAGCACCCCGCAACGGTATCTGTATCAGCCCGCTGGTATCATAACCTATAGGTCTATTTTTGCTGAATTCGATCTGCGACATCACAATCAAAGTGCCGATGACCAAGGCTATAGAAACACTAAACTGTGTGATTACCAGAATTTTTCGAGGTAGCGCAGCCCTTTTCCCCGCTTTAAAGCTTCCTTTTATAACTTTTACCGGTTTAAATGAAGACAAATACAGGGCTGGATAGCTGCCTGAAATCAGCGCTGTAACACTTATAAACACGAGTGTTGAGGTCCAAAAAGCCAAGCTATCCCAAGGAAAATCAATGCTTTTGTGGGATATTGCATTAAAGGAATTTAAAAAGAGCAGCACCAGCCCCACAGCTAGTATAAAAGCCAGGATCACGATCAGAAAGGATTCGCTTAAAAATTGCTTGACGAGTTGATTTTTTGAGGAGCCTATAGCTTTACGAATGCCTACTTCCATCGCCCGCTTTTCAGAACGCGCTGTACTGAGGTTCATAAAATTAATACACGCCAGTACCAAAACCACAAGACCAATACAACCGAACAGCCACACATTTTCTATAGGTCCCCCGTTTTGTTGGCCATTATCAAAATGCGTATACAAATGCCAGCGGTTCATAGGCCATAAGAAAAACTCCGGATTGTATTTTACCTGTTCAGGGTCTCTATTCTTCTTTAAGGGTGCGATTAATTTTGAAACTTCGCTAAGCTTTACCCCATCGGCGACTTCTACAAATAGCTGAAAAGAATCGTTTCCCCATTGATCTGCGGCATTCTTTATCCAGCTTCGGTTTGCGTACAGGGACCAAGGCATTAAATAATCTAAACCTGCAAAATCATTTCCCTCAGGGATGTCTTTAAAAATACCGGCAACCATCATTTTATATTCATTGTCAACGGTAAGCATTTTACCTGTTGGATCTTCATCACCAAATAAGGTGGTTGCTGCGGTTTGGGAAAGTAATAATGAATTGCTATCATTCAATGCTCCAGATTGACCACTTATAAATTGTAAATCAATGATATTCCCAAATTCTGGTTGTACCGAATACCCGTGCATCACCAGGGTATTAGCATCTGCTTTCATAAACCGCTCCCCTTCCCAGGAAGCCATGCTTATATTCTTGAACTTGTCTTTAAATTCTTCGCGTAAAGCAAATTCAAGCGGACGCGGAATTGCATTATCGGTATCTATTTCACCGTTATAATTTATGTTTTGATAAACCTGCGCAATTTGATTCTTGTTTTTATAATAATCGTTGTAATTGAGCTCGTCTGCCACCCAAAGCCCGATCATAAGCGTTACCGCCATACCCAGCGACAAACCAAAGATGTTGATCGTTGAATATCCTTTGTGTTTTAAGATATTCCGCCAGGCGATTTTGATATAAGTTCTAAGCATAGCTGATTGTTTTGTTCTGATAGTTATCAGGAGATGATTTATTCCGTCCTTAAAGATTTTACCGGGTTTTGTAATGCGGCTTTTATACTTTTAAAACTGATGGTGATTAATGCAATAGCTAATGTGATGATAGCAGCCAGTATAAACTGCCATATATTCAAATCGATGCGATAGGCAAAATCCTGCAACCATTTTTGCATAGCATAATAACCCAAAGGAAAAGCAATTAAAAAAGCGACAAAGATCAATTTGATGAAATCTGCGGCAAGCATTCCCACTATTTCACCGATATTGGCTCCTAGCACTTTACGAATCCCAATTTCTTTAAAGCGTTGTTCTGTTGCGAATGTGATTAGCCCGAATAAACCTAAACACGCGACAAAAATGGTGAGCATCGTAAAAGCGCTTAAGATGATGCCCATCCTTTTTTCATTGCGATACGTCTCTTCAAAAGACTCGTCTAAAAAAGAATAGGTAAAGGCTTGTTGCGAGTTGAATTTTGACCATTTTTTTTCAGCAAAATCGAGAATCTTACTCACCTCAGCATTTTTGGTTTTTATAATTAATCCGCCATAGGGATTGTATGCCAGTACCAAAGGATCGATCTCGTTATGTAAGGATTTAAAATGGAAATTTTTTATAACACCAATCACCGTAAATTCTTCATTTTCCGGATCTGCGGCTCTTTTAAATGTTTTTCCGACAGGGTTATCTCCTAAGCCTAAAATTTTAGCGGCTTCTTCATTAATAATCGCTTTATTAGATTCATTTTTTAATTCCGCAGAAAAGTTCCGCCCCTTAATGAGCTCTAATCCCAACGTAGGTAAGTATTGCTCATCTACATCGTAAAAAAAGAATTTCCTCAGATACTCATTATTCTTAAAAATACCTTGCACGTGATTGTCTGTTTCTCCCGCAGGAACAAAAGCAGACCTGCTTACACTGGCTATACCCGGATTTCTAAGCAGTTCATCCTTATAGGAATTCACCTTTTCTGAACCCATTTTATAAGCATCTCTCAACACGATTACCTGATCTTTATTATAGCCTAATTTTTATGCTGAATGAACTGCATTTGCTTGTAGACAACAAGGGTTGCCAGAATTAGCCCGGCCGAAATCACAAACTGAAAAACCACCATTCCACTTCTTAAGCTGTTTTTTCTTCCGCTACTTGCAAACTTACTTTTAAGGGCCATTAAGGGTTTAAAGGAAGAAAGTACAAATGCGGGATAGGCTCCTGCCAGCAAACTAATCGCAATCACAAAAGCCAACAATAAAAGAACAGTTGGAACATTTAAAAAGCTAAAAAACTGTAGTTCTTTACCCGCCAGGTCATTAAATGTTGGTAAAAGAAGCGCTATAATACCTGCTGCCAGAAAGGTTGCAAAAGAAGTTGTGAGTAAAGATTCGGTTAAAAACTGTGTTACCAATTGTTTTTTATCAGATCCCAGTACTTTTCTAATTCCTACTTCCCGACTGCGTTTTGTAGCGGTTGCAGTAGCCAGATTCATAAAATTTATGCAGGCGATAAGCAACATAAATAGTGCTATAGCACTAAAAATATACACGTATTTGATATCTCCGGAAGGGGAAAGCTCGGTATTCGGTGCAAAATCTGAGTACAGATGAATATCCGTAAGCGGTTGTAAAAACAATCCCAACTTATTGTTCTTTTGAAACTCCTCGTATGATATACCTATGGCTTGCTGTACCTGGTCGCTTATATACTTCTTCATCCAAGAAGGGACCTGGGCTTCTAACTGCGCAAGGTCCGTACCGGGCTTTAGGGCTAAGTAGGTCGCAAAACCGGAATTCACCCAGGAGTTTGAAGTACTACTTTTTTTATTCTGCATCGGGATAAACACATCAAACTGCAAGTGGGTATTATGCGGGGTATTTGTGAGCACTGCTGTTACTTCAAGATCTTGTTCTATATCCTGAAATTTTATACGTTTTCCTATTGGGTTTGCAGTACCAAAATACTTTTTAGCTTCAGAAGAAGTGAGCACTACGCTATTGGGGTTTTTAAGTGCTGTTTTGGCGTTCCCTTTTATAAACTTGAAGCTGAAGACTTCAAAGAAGTTAGGATCTACATAAGCCGCCCGTAGATTTTCAAAAGTCGTATTGTTATACAGAATTTGCGGATTGTACACCGTACTCAAGCGCGTAGCATTCTTCACTTGTGGAAAGTCTTCCTTAAAGGTTTTGGCTACAGGAGCTGCCACCATAGCTTCGTTAAGCTCTTCCCCGTTTACATTACCCCGCAACACAACCCTGGCGATATTCTCGGCATTATCATAATAACGATCATAGCTAAGTTCGTCCCAAACGTAAAGAGTTATCAATAAACAACTGGCAATACCTATAGCAAGGCCACAACTGTTTAAAAAGAATAAAGACTTATCTTTTTGAAGATTCCGCCAGGCGATTTTTAAATAGTTTCTAAGCATAACTGATGAGGTTTGTCCCGATGATTATGGGGTGATGAATTATTCCGTTTTTAAGCTTTTTGCGGGATTGATGAATGCTTTTTTTGCAGATTGGATTCCCACAGTTAACATAGCGATACCTATTACTACGGAAGCTGCAAGGCCAAAAACCCACCATTTTATTTCTATGCGATGTGCATAATCCTGAAGCCATTCCTGCATTGCATACCATCCAATTGGAATTGCTATAATAATGGCTACAGCAATGGTTTTTAAAAAGTCTTTAGAGAATAGCATCACGATAGATTGTACCGATGCGCCAAGTACTTTACGAATCCCTATTTCTTTTACGCGCTGCTCTGTCACCTGAACGATCAAACCAAAAACACCCAGGGCAGCCAGAAATAAACTAAGCGCACTAAAGAAGCTGAAAAACTGTAAAAGTTTGGTTTCGGCATCATATTGTTTTTGTAATAGGTCTGAAACATTATTGATTTCCAAAAGTTTGTAAGGATAAAATTCTTTCCATAATTCGTTGATTTTGGCTATAACTTTTTCTTCAGAGCCGGGTTTTATACGCATTAGTAGGCTTCCGCGATCTGGATTTTTATCAGCCTGAATTACGATTGGTTTTGCGCTGGTTCTAAGATTTTCATTATTAAAATTGCTCACAATGCCTACAGGCATTGCTTCCAAATCTTTATTGGCAACATTTAATTGATCAACTTTTAAAAGTTTTGCAGCCTGAGCGGTAATTAGAGATGGTCTTTTCTCCAACTCAGCTTTTTTGACCGAATCCATTTCAACATAAAAACTTTGTGGCAGGGCATCACCGCCAAAATCATTGCTTAAAAATCTTCCTTTTTCAATTTCCAGGCCTAGTGTTTCAGCTAGATCGGTATCAGCGAACATATAGCAGATTTCCACTTCAATACCAGTATTATCCGGACTTTCAACTCTTCGCATCATACTTCCACCTCCAAAAGAGGGCAACCAGGAAGTAATACTTGCTTTTTCTATAAACGGGCTTTTAAGTAATTCGTCTTTAAAACTCTCTCCTTTATTCTGCCAGGTATTATACTTAATGCTTAAAAGATTAGAAGCATCGAACCCAATATCTTTAGATTTTAAAAGTGTTACTTGTTGGTTTACCACAATCATAGCGATGAGTACAACCAGTGAAATTGAAAATTGAAAGATCACAAGCCCTTTTCTTACAAACTGAGTTTGGCCCGTGCCGCTAGATCTAAATTTTTTACGCAGTGAAGCCAAAGGATTTATTCTTGAAATCAATAGCGCAGGATATAAGCCTGTAAGAATGCTTAAGACGAAAATCGATGAAATGGCACAAAGAAATAATAAAGCAGAATTGCTGAAAGTTAGCGCCAAAGGATGATCGATATAGCTTACAATACCCGGTAAACTTAGCTGATAGATCACAAAAGCAAGAATACCAGAAATAAGAAAAAACAATCCAGATTCTGCTAAATATTGTGAGATAAGCTGAAAGCGTTCTGCTCCTAAAACCTTCCTAACACCAGTTTCCTGCATTTTATGAGAAGCTCTGGCAGTAGTTAGATTAATATAATTGATGCAGGCGATAACCAATAATAAAATCGCTATCGCACCCAAAATATAAAGTTTTTGGGCACTTCCTTTATAGGTCTGGTTACCAGCAAAATCAGATTTTAGGTAAATATCCTGTAAAGGCTGTAACTCAAATTTATCTGGATGTTCAGCTTCGGTATAATTTGAATACCAGTTATTGAATTTCGCCTCAAACTTTGTTTTATCCACATCGTATTTCAGACTTACGTAATAGTTTTGAACAAAGCCAAATTGCTGCTTATTAAGTACCTCTTTTATTGGTTTACGCAGATAAATCACCTGCCCTCTTAGATGTGTGTTTTCAGGAATATCCTTAAAAATCCCCGTGATAAGATATTCGTTAGGCTCATTGCTGTAAGAAGGAAGATCTCTGATGATTTCACCAACCGGATTGCTACCATTAAAAAATCTTTTTACCAATGATTCTGAAATTACAATGTTTGGAGTTCCTTCAACTAAATTATTTGGACTTCCTGAAGTGATCTCAACATCAAAAATGTCCAAAAACGAAGGAGTGGTTTGGATCACTTTGGTTTTTGTGCCTTCTCCCATTATATTTCTAAAACTAAAATAGGTATCAAATTGATCGATTGTAGCAATACTCTCAACTTCCGGGAAATCTTTTAAAGCGATATTAGTTCCCGATATTGCGTAATCTCTTTTTTCTAAAAGTTCTCCGTCTCGGGTATTTATCGTATTTACTCTAAAAATCTGGTCTTTTTTTGTCCAAAATCGATCATAAGAAGATTCATCGATCACTACCGTAGTTACGGCAAGGCAGGCAGCTAAACCAATGGTTAACCCAATAATATTGATTAGTGAATAGGTGCTATTCTTAAGTAGATTCCTCCAGGCTATTTTGATGTGATTTCTGATCATGGCTATTCGGTTTTTAAACTTTTTGCAGGATTAATAATTGCTTTTTTTGCGGATTGTATTCCAACGGTTAACATAGCGATACCTATTACTACGGAAGCTGCAAGGCCAAAAACCCACCATTTTATTTCTATGCGGTACGCATAATCCTGAAGCCATTGCAACATGGCGTACCATCCAATTGGAATTGCTATAATAATGGCTACAGCAATGGTTTTTAAAAAGTCTTTAGAGAATAGCATCACGATAGATTGTACCGATGCGCCAAGTACTTTACGAATCCCTATTTCTTTTACGCGCTGCTCTGTCACCTGAACGATCAAACCAAAAACACCCAGGGCAGCCAGAAATAAACTAAGCGCACTAAAGAAGCTGAAAAACTGTAAAAGTTTGGTTTCGGCATCATATTGTTTTTGTAATAGGTCTGAAACATTATTGATTTCCAAAAGTTTGTAAGGATAAAATTCTTGCCATAATTCGTTGATTTTGGCAACAACTTTTTCCTCAGAGCCAGGTTTTATACGCATCAACATTGAACCGTAATCATCATATTCCATAGCTCTTATAACTATAGGTTTTCCTGCTGTTCTAAGTGATTCGTTATTAAAGTTCTTTACAATACCAACCGGTTTTGCATTTAGATCTTTAAATACATGGTTAAGCGTGTTTTCTGGAAATAATTTGGCGGTATTTTCAGTAATTAAAACAGGGGTATTTGCCATTTTATAGATATCGGTAGAATCTGAAGAGAATTGCAAATCCTCATTTAAAAAGTCACCCGGAAATTCAGAATTAAGGAAACGCCCTTGTTTTAGTTCCAGGCCTAAAGTCTTTGCAAGATCTGCATCTCCAAAAAGATACCAGATTTCAATTTTATTTCCGGGATTAAAAGGATCATCTAAAGATTTAGTCATATTTCCGGCGGTTTCTCCGGGAGTCCATGCATTTAGGCTTACACTTTCGATATAAGGACTATTGGCGAGTTCATTTTTAAAACTTTCACCTTTGCCTTCCCAAGATACATATTGAGTTCCTAAAAGGTTATTTTTATTAAAACCTATATCTTTATTTTTCAATAACTCTACTTGCCTATCCACCACGATCATCGCAATGATGACCACAACAGAGACTGAAAACTGGATTATGACAAGTCCTTTTCTAATATAATTTTGATGTGTACCAGATTTTATAATTTTGTTTTTTAATGCTGAAGTTACTCGCACTCCAGAAAGTAAAATAGCCGGATACAAGCCTGTGAAAATTCCTAATATTAAAATCGCTAAGCTATAAATTGAAATTAGGCTTATATCTTTAGTGAATATCTTGGTAAGGGAATGGCCTATAAAATTCTCGATCAACGAAATAGAAACTTGATATATTATTAGCGCCAGGCATCCCGAAAGAATGAAAAACAACAGTGAATTGATTAAATTTTGCTGAATGAGATGGGATTTATTAGCACCCAGTACCTTTCGAATTCCTGTGTTTCTAGCATGATAAGAAGCTCTTGCCGTTGTTAAATTGATGTAGTTAATACAGGCTATTAATAGCAATAAAATAGCAATACTACCTAAGATTAAAAGCTTTTTCTCACTCGTATTTGTGTTTTTTTCGTCGAAACTTGAATTCAAATAAATATCATAAACAGGTTGAAAATCTAGTAAATATGGATTTTTAGAATCGAAAAATTCGATATACCACTTGTTTACTTTTTCCTGAAGCTTTTTAGCATCTGTTCCCTTTTTGGTTAGCAGAAATAGTTGTGAAAAGGTACCGTAGCCTTCTTTGAATAAAGTTTCTTCTCGCCTATCACTGATATGAAGTACATCAGCTTTAAAAATAGAATTATCTGGGATGTCTTTGATTAGCCCGGTAATGATATAGGATTTAGGTTTTACTCCATATGAAGGCTGATTTTTTAATTCTTTACCTACAATATCTTCGTTTGGGAAATATTTGTTTTTAAAACTTTCTGAAACCACTAAATTCTCTACACCAAACTGAAATTCTTTAGGATTACCTGCAATTATTTTAAAATCCAAAATATCCCATGCAGTACTATCTGTCTCTAATACATTTACCGGAATACTATTGTCCTTACTTATCTTAAAATTTTCAGTGAATACATGTATCCCAGAAACTTTTTCAGCTTCAGGAAAATTTTCGGGTAACGCAATCTTCCATCCTTCAAAGGCCTTTGTCGTTTTAGTCTGTTTATCCGCACTAAGCTTGTAAGTGCTATTCAGTCTAAAAATCTGGTCTTTTTTTGTCCAAAATCGGTCATAAGAAGATTCATCGATCACTACAGTGGTCACGGCAAGACAGGCAGCTAAACCAATGGTTAAGCCAATAATATTGATTAGAGAATAGGTGCTGTTTTTAAGCAGGTTCCTCCAGGCGATTTTGATATGATTTCTGATCATGACTATTCGTTTCTTAAAGAGTTTACAGGGTTTTGAATTGCAGTCCTAATCGTTTTAAAACTAATAATCACAAGGGCTAAAGCGATCATTCCCAGTCCGCTTAAGGCAAAAACCCACCAACTTAAAGTGGTTTTATAGGCAAAGTCTTCTAACCAAACGGAGGTCCTCCAATAAGCAATAGGTGTAGCAATAACAAAAGCCAGGGCTACAAGCTTTAAGAAGTCCCTACACAACAAGACCTGTAGTTGAAGTAACGAGGCACCCAGTATTTTACGAATCCCTATCTCTTTTATGCGCCGCTCTGTATTATAAATCACAAGGGCAAGCAGACCTAACACGCTAATCAAAATAGCCAGGCCTGTAGCCCAGTTTAGGAGTTTCTGGGTGCGCTGTTGCGACTTATAAAAATTAGCTATGGTCTCGTCCATAAACTGAATTTCAAAATCAGAATCAGGATAAACCGATTTATACATGTCTTGTACTTTGGCAATGGTAGCAGACAGATCTGATGTTTTAGGTTGAATTTTAAAATGAATCATCCTAAATTGGGAAAACCAGTTTCGACTGATGTCCCCTACAAAGACTACCGGCTGTATCTGGGAGGTTAAAGGTTTGTGGTTAAAATCACGCATGACGCCCACAATAGGATAGCCATTCTCTCCCTGCATCAAGCGTTGCCCTATTGCTTCTGCAGGTTCTTTAAAGCCCAACTTGTGTAGCATGGTCTCGTTGATCACATATTCTTTAATGGTATCATTAAGGGGTTTTCGACCCGCCAGCAGTTCTAACCCATACAGATCAAAATAGGACGCATCCCCAAAACGCTGTTCCTGTATGACTTCAATAGTTTCGCCATCCTTAATAAAATCCACAACTGTTGAATTGATATAAAAAGATGCAGGTGGAGGTCCTGCCAAACTAATCGTGGAAAGTTCGGCAATAGTCGCCAGCCGGTTTTTTAAAAGCTCCTTTTTGCTTAAAGCGGGATCGTTCCAGGGAAGCGGAATGCAGGCAATATCGTTTACGGCGATCCCGATATCCTTATGCATCAGGTAATTGATCTGCTTGCCCACGAGAAGTGTCCCTATGATGAAAACCTGAGCAACTACAAACTGAAAAACGGTAAGGCCTTTTCTAAAACCCCCATTAGATGTCTGGGAAGCAAACTGATTTTTCAACACGGAAACCGGTTTAAAACCAGAGAGCACAAAAGCCGGGTACATACCAGACAACAGCGTAACCACGAGTATCAACACAAACATGGCAGCAATGATCCACGGGTTTGCAAAAAGCTCAAAATTTAATCCAGGTGGAATAAATGCTGAAAAAACACGCAACAACCAAAAAGCTAAAATCACAGATACCAATGCAGCTAATAGCGTAAGGAGGAAGGTCTCGCCTAGAAATTGAAAAACCAGTTGTTTTTTTGAACTTCCTAAAGTCTTACGAATACCTATTTCACGGGCTCGTTGTGTAGCCTGTGCCGTCATTAAATTAATGAAGTTAATACATCCCAAAAGCAACAGAAACAGCGCTACCATCGCTAAATTGGACAAGACCTTTTTACTTGCCTGGGGAACGCTATAGTCAAACGTACTGTAGCGGGTATCAAAATGAAGCTCATCTAAAGGTTGTGGGTAAAAACGCGTCCATTCCCCAGCATCAAGATCTTCTTGATCAGTATGCGACTTACTCATTTCGTCCAACTGCTTTTGAATCGTTGCAATTGCAACATCCGGAAGGCTCTTAAACACAACTTGTGCACTGGAATTGTAACTGCCCCAGTTGGTATTGGTCACCGTTGATTTGATATCTGACTGTAATGCCGTAGGAAGGGAGATAAATTCCTGAAAAACAAAATCACTGCGTTGCTCAAAATTGGCAACAACACCAGTTATTTTAGCAGGTATGGAGTCGTTATAGATGAGTGTTTTGCCAATGAGGCTTTCTACGGGTGTGTTTGGGAAATAGTTTTTGGCCCGTTCCTGGGTAAGTACCACTGCGTTAGGTTCATGCAAACTCCCTGATTTATCGCCAGCAAGCCAGTCGTAATCAATCACGTTAAAATAACCACTATCGGCAAAAATCACATGCCTGGGCTTTTTGAAAAGCCTTTCTCCACTTTGTGCCTCCACTTTTAAAGGCTCATAGGTGTAAAAAAAGCTCACGCCTTCCAGACCACTCACATTTTGTTTTAACGCATCGGCCAGCATGGCATTTACACCACTAAAATGATCGGTGCCGTCAGGACTTATAAATTGTGTGGTGATGCGATACGTACGCTCCCCATCCTTATGGAATTTATCAAAGGTAAAATCATAATAAACCATCAAGCCTATCACAAACGAGGCGCTGAACCCTATCGCAAGACTAATGATATTAATTGCTGAAAAAAGCTTATTCTTCCAGATATTCCGCCAGGCGATTTTGATATAGTTTTTTAGCATGACTATTCAGTTTTGATGTTTTTTACAGGGTTTGCCAGTGCCGCTTTAATGGCTTGGGAGCTTACCGTCAGTAATGTAAGTGTGATAGCTCCAAGACCAGCAATAACGAATACATCTAAGCCTAAATTAACTCTGTAATTGTAATCTGAAAGGAAGTTATCCATAGCCCAAAAAGCAATTGGAAATGCTACGACGCAAGAGATAATAATTAATATTAAAAAGTCTTTGGATAATAATCGAACAATAGAAAATACTGAAGCTCCTAAAACCTTACGAATCCCAATCTCTTTAATTCGATTTTCAGCTAAGAATGCGGCTAAGCCTAAAAGACCAAGACATGAAATGAATATGGTAAAAAAGGCAAATATGGCTGAAAGTGTTCCGGTACGTTGTGATTCCGAAAATTTGCTTGCATAATCCTCATCTACAAAATGATACTCAAAAGGATAATTTGGATTATATTTTTTAAATATCGCTTTAGTCTTAGAAAGAGCATCGGTTGTAGTTAGGTTAGAATTGTATCTAATATTTATAGTGCTTAAATTACCTGCAGGGCCACCAATAATCATAGGCGAAATAGGTTCAAAAGGGGATCGTATTATAAAGTCTTTTACAACACCTACCACATGCCAATTTTTATTGTTATCCTTTATAATTTTTCCGATAGGATCTTCAAAGCCCATTGCTTTAACTGCGGCTTCATTTAATAACATGGCAGTAGAATCTGTTGGGTATTTTTTTGGATCAATATCGCGTCCTTTCACAAGTTTTAGTCCACCGGTTTCTATTAGGTTTCCGTCGGTATAAGTACGATCGATGATCGTATTATCATCTGGACTCTTTCCCTCCCAACCAATACTAGACGAATTACTCCATCCTTCTGTAAAAGGCGAAAAAGTTCTAGTTACAGATTGTGCTATATTTTCCGAAATAAGATCGTTTTTTATCGAATTTATATTCTTAGCAATGTCTCCTTCTTCGTAAAGAAATACCAGGTTATTTTTATCGTAGCCATTCTCCCGATCCTTGCCATACTGAATTTGCTTGTTGATGATTAAAGTGCTTATAATTAAAATTATAGCAATACTAAATTGAAATACTACCAAAAACTTTCGAATATTAAATCCAGATTTGTCTTGTTGTAATTTTCCTTTTAGAATAGCTATTGGCTTAAAAGAAGAAAGAAGAAATGCCGGGTAACTACCAGCGATAAAACCAGTAATTAAAATGATACACAGTGTAAATATCCAGAATTGAGAATTAAAAATATCTACTGATATAGGGTACTTTAAAAGGCTGTTAAAATAAGGAATGGTAATGATTGTAATGCCAATGGCGATTATGCCCGCAATTCCTGCTATTAAAACAGACTCTGAAATAAACTGCCATATAAGAGCTCCCCTATTAGCGCCGGCAACTTTTCTAACACCAATTTCTTTTGCTCGTTTCTCACTCCTAGCCGTGCTCAAATTCATAAAGTTGATGCATGCAATTAGAAGAATAAATAAAGCAATAACTGTAAAGAGTATAACTGTATCTATACGCCCTCCAGCAATTTCTCCATTTTCGAATTTAGATCGCAACCACCAGTCAGAGATTTTATGAATGATGATCTCGTTATCATTATTCCCATTGGTACTGGTTTTAGCAATATCTTTAACTTTATTACTGAAATTTTCTGGAGTTGTTTTCTCAGATAATTTCGCGAAGGTTAAAACCGAATTGTTTTTCCAGTTATTATCGTCCCCACCTACTCTTTTAAGTAAGGACCAAGGAAGTAAGTATTCAAAATCAAATTGTGTGTTTTTAGGAAGATTTTTTAAAACACCACCTACAGTTAGAAGCTGATCGTTATTTACCTGAATGGTTTCTCCTACGATTGATTTTTTATTTCCAAAGAGTTTTTTAGCCGTTGCTTCAGTTATGACAATATTCATTGGGTTACTGAAAGCTGTAGCTAAATTTCCTTCAACTAAAGGAAAGCTA
Organism: Zunongwangia profunda SM-A87; assembly: GCF_000023465.1. Classification (NCBI taxonomy): domain Bacteria; kingdom Pseudomonadati; phylum Bacteroidota; class Flavobacteriia; order Flavobacteriales; family Flavobacteriaceae; genus Zunongwangia; species Zunongwangia profunda. The sequence continues at coordinate 4,996,212 of NC_014041.1, read as the reverse complement.
AACATCTCTAAATAATGGGGATCTATAAAAGCTCCAGAAGGAATTAAACTATTCTCTCCTTTACTAAAAAGTAAATCATTGCTATTCAACAATCTTGAAGTCAATTCAATTTCAGGGAAGTTATTTTGTATGGCAGTAGCGAGTGGTTTTGGAGTATAGAACCAGACTTCGGTTTTATCGTTCCACTTGCCTTTGTTCCCTAAAACATAAAGCTGATCTAAATCTTTGTGAAAGGTATCCATATTTCTTTCATGGTTAACCATTAAAAGAATAAGCATGGTGACTGCCATTCCCAGGGCTAAACCAAAAATATTAAGAAAGCTGAATCCTTTATTTTTCCAGATATTCCGCCAGGCGATTTTGATATAGTTTTTTAGCATAACTATTCAGTTTTGATGTTTTTTACAGGGTTTGCCAATGCCGCTTTAATGGCTTGGGAGCTAATTGTTAGTAGTGCAATGAATAAGGTTAGCATCCCGGCACCGGCAAAAATCCACCAATCTAGCGATGTTTTATAAGCAAAGTTTTGTAGCCAGAATTGCATTAAATACCAGCCAATTGGAATAGCGATAATGCATGAAAGGCTTATAAGTTTTAAAAAGTCTTTGGAGAGTAACGAGGTAATTTGCGCCACCGATGCTCCTAAAACTTTTCGAATGCCTATTTCACGTTTTTTTAATTGAGCGGTATACGTGCTTAGTCCAAAAAGCCCTAAACAAGAAACAAAAATGGCTAAAATTGAAAATATTTTAAAAAGCTTACCTGTTCTAATATCATTGCGATACATGGTTTCGTATTGCTTATCTAAAAAGGAGTAATTAAAAGGAAAATCAGGGTTATAGGTATTCCAGATTTCTTCAATAGCCGCCATGCTTCCAGAAATATCACCATCTTTGGTTTTTATGTACATACGATAAGGGTCAGGGTCATAATACATCACCGCAGGTTCAATTTCATTTTTCATCGAAGCAAAATTGAAATCTTTTACTACTCCAGCAATGATGCCTTTGGTTTCCCAAAGTTCAAAGCTTTTACCAACAGGATCTTCTATCCCGGCTTGCTTAACGGCAGTTTCATTCAGTATAAAATGTAAAGAATCTTCTGTGCGACCTTTAAAATTTTCACCTTCTAAAAGCTGCATTTTCATCATAGGGATAAAATCTTCATCAATACCAATGGGATTAACAATAAAATCGCTTTGTGGATCTTTGCCATCCCAATTGGTATCTCCGGTAGTCATTCCATTATTTACGATGTTACTGTTGCTAAAGGAAACCGAAGCAATATTGGGTAAATTCTTAACCTGATTTACAATGGCTTCTTTATGGGAGCGCATTTCCTGAGGCATGGCAAAATGAAACACTTGTGAGCGATCGTAACCAGGGTTTTTACTGGTGATAAAATCCAGTTGCTTCCCGATAATAATGGTGCTGATGATTAGAATTACGGAGAATGAAAACTGAAGGCAAACCAATACCTTTCTAAATGTTCCTGCGCCAACACCAGTGATCACATTTCCTTTAATAGCTTCCAGCGGTTTAAATGAAGATAATAAGACTGCCGGGTAAATGGAAGAGGCGACTAAGGTGGAAACAAACACCATCCCGATCATTCCCCATAATTCTGGCTCAAGAAAATTGAAATCAATATCTTTTCCTGCAACCGAGTTAAAATAAGGGGCTAATAAATAGATTAGCCCCATTGCTAAGACAATCGCTAATAAAAAGAAAATACACGATTCAATAATAAATTGTGTAAAAAGTTGCTTCCTCTCGGCTCCAATGAGTTTTCGTAGACTCACTTCTTTGGCTCTTTGGATCGATCTGGCCGTATTTAGATTGACATAATTAATACAGGCAATACACAGTATAAGTATCAGGACGATCCCAAAGATACGTACTGTCTTAATCTGGGTTGGTTCTCCGCCGTAACTATAAAGGTTCATTTGCTGGATAGGTTGCAAATAGTAGGCATCTTTGGTTTCAGACTGGATTGCATTCCTGTCTTTTGCTTTCTGAATTTTGGTTAGTTTCTGAACTACTTTTTCTGGAGAAGCATTTTCTTTGAGTTTAAGAAACGTGAGAAAGTTGAAATTTCCCCAATCACTATCCATCGACTCCCAATACCTGTTGCCATCGTACTGTTCAGAAAAAATCGATAAAGGAAAAAACAGCTCGTAATCTAAACTTGAATTTTTTGGGATATCTTCAATGATTCCGGTTACGGTAAAATTATCTTTATAATCGGCAGCGATGGTTTTGCCCATAGCTTCTGTAGTTCCAAAATATTTTAGGGCGGCTTTTTTTGTAATGATAACCGAATTATTTCCTGAAAAAGGAGCGGATGAATTTCCTTCAATAAATTTTAGATCAAAAAAAGAAAAGAATTCGGGATCTGTAAGAGCACCAGCTTTGGCTTCAAACTTATTAGAAGAACTACTAAAAATGCGATAGCCATAAAAATCCCGAATTCTAACGGCATCTTCGACTTCTGGCACTTCTTTTTTGGCATAGTAGGCTATAGGTCCTACAGATATGCCCCATGTTTGCGAATTTTCGCCACTGCTTAAGATACTGGAAACTCTATAAATATGTGATGAATCACCAATTTTGTTATAACTTAATTCGGCTTTAATCCATACGGCGATAAAGATGGCCACACAAAGCCCCAATGATAAGCCCAGCAAACTTAGTCCATTATAAAACTTGGATTTCCAAAGGTTTCTCCAGGCCGATTTTAGATGAATTTTAAACATAATTTTTGTTTTGAATAACGATTGATGTATACCCTTAGAATATTTCAAAAATGTTGATCCCAGCTTAAAATATTCTCTTTTGATGATAAGAGATTAGATGATTTTGATCCCGATTAGTATCGGATTGATGAATGACCCCGTTAAACGTCTAATTTTGATATTCGGCCAGGATGTTCTCAGTTACTTTTTGGCCGTCTAACATTCTGATGATTCGATGACTGTACTTTGCGTCGTGTTCGCTGTGGGTAACCATGATGATGGTGGTTCCGGCAGCGTTAAGCTCGGTAAGTAAATCCATAACCTCGTTACCGTTACTGCTATCCAGATTTCCGGTAGGCTCATCGGCAAGAATCAGCTTGGGGTTATTTACAACGGCACGGGCAACGGCAACACGTTGTTGCTGTCCACCCGATAGTTGTTGCGGGAAATGCTTACGGCGGTGCATAATTTGCATTTTCTCTAAAACTTCGTGCACCCGTTCTTTACGCTCCGCAGGTTTTACGCCCGTATAAATTAATGGAAGTTCTACATTTTCGAAAACGCTAAGCTCATCAATCAGGTTAAAGCTTTGGAAAACAAAACCTATATTGTGTTTTCTAAGATTAGCTCTTTTGCGCTCGTTAAATCCGGCGACTTCGATCCCATTAAAAATATAGCTACCGCCATCAGGATCGTCTAAAAGTCCTAAAATATTAAGCAATGTTGATTTTCCGCAACCGGATGGTCCCATAACCGAGACGAATTCTCCTTCTTTTACCTCAAAAGAAAGCTTATTAATAGCAATGGTCTGTACTTCGTCTGTACGGTAAAACTTTTCGAGATCTGTTATTTTTATCATGATGAATATATTAGTCCTGAATAATTATGTTTTAAAATTAGAGAATTTAGTCTTTTAGCACCAGTTCCTGAATATCTTCATAATTGCTGTAGCTTGAAGTAATCACCTGATCACCTGGTTCTAAACCTGAAAGTACTTCGTAATATTCTGTGTTTTGGCTACCCAATTGGATATCGGTTTTATAAGCAATACTACCATCTTCACTTACCTTAAAGATCCAGTTCCCCCCGGTTTCCTGAAAAAATCCTCCTTTAGGAATAAGAACAGCTTCTTTTTCCTGACTTAAGGCTACTCTAATTTGCAAGGTTTGCCCTCTTCTTATTTTCTCTGGAGCCTCTTCTAAAAAGGTCATATCTACCTGGAATCTTCCGTTGGCTACCTGCGTATAGACTTTTTTGATTTCCAGCGTATAATTTTTTCCGTCGAAATTAAAGCTTCCCTGTTGCCCGGCGTAAATTCGGGAAATATAATGTTCATCTACATCTACGCGAACTTTGTATCCGCTAATCACATCGATTTGTCCCAGGCGTTCGCCCTTCGATTTAGACTGACCTATTTCAGCGTCTAAAGAAGTCAGCTGGCCATCTACCGGAGCTCTTACGATAAGGTCTTCTACTTTTTTGCGCATTAATTCTAAGGCTTTTCTTGTCTTTTCATATGATTCTCTTGCCTGCACATTTTCTTGTTTAGAAGAAATTGAATCTTGCTGTAACACCCTTTCAGTTAATGCTAAACGGTCTTTTTGATAGTTGTAATTATTACGAGTTTCTAAATATTCCTGTTCAGCAACCGCTCCTTTTTCAAAAAGTTTTTTATTCAGTTTATATCTTCTCTCGGCTTCTCTTAGGCTGCTTTTTACTTCGGTAAGTTGGTTAAGCTTGCCAATCGTATTCTCCCGAGATGCATTTTGTGTGCGTTGCATTTGAGTAAGGAGATTATAAACCTGTGTTTCCTGATTTACCAGACTTAATTCTAAGTCGGTATTTGATAATCGAAGAATAGGTTCACCTTTTTTCATCATTGCACCGTCCTCCACAAATTTTTCCTCTACGCGACCACCTTCTAAGGCATCCAAATAAATAGTGGTAATAGGCATCACTACGCCGTTAACCGGAATATTCTCTTGAAAGATGCCTTTTTTAACAGTGTTAATACTAATGCGTTCTTTTTCAACATTAAGTCGGGTGCTACCACTTGATGAGAGTAATACAAAAACGATAAGTCCTACTAAAAGTGTCACGCCTGTTATCATGGCTATTTTTTGAGGAGTAAATCGTTTCTTTTTTATAGGTATATCCATTTTGATTGATGTTGTCTATTGATATTAGTTATTATTTGTGTTGTTTTTATTATTGGGAAATTTTCACATTCTCTTAAGAATAGGGTAAAATGATGCCAAAAATATAGATTATTGATTTACAGTATTTTAATGGTTTTTTAGAAAAAGAAAGTGTTCGGTTTTAATACACTATCTGTTCGATAACAAAACAGATTCGAATCCTATTAAATTTCTGAAGTCATTTTTATTTATAGGAAAGAGAAAGTCGTAATATTGTAGGTATGCAATTGAAGAATGCGAACATACTGGTTATAGACGATGATCCCGATGTGTTAACGGCGTTGCGGATTATGCTGAAATCTTTGGTGAGCAATGTTGTTACCGAAAAGAACCCGAATAACATCACCGCGCTTTTAGAGCAAGAGAAATTTGATGTAATCATCCTGGATATGAATTTTAACGGAGTGGTAAATACTGGTAATGAAGGAATTTTTTGGCTAAATAAGATTAAGCAGATCGATAAAAGAGTAGATGTGATTTTAATTACCGCTTATGCCGATATCGATCTGGCTATACGTTCGTTAAAAAAAGGAGCTTCAGATTTTTTGGTAAAGCCATGGAAAAATCAAAAAATGATCGAAGCCTTAAAATCATTGGTAGAAAAAAAGTCGGTAAAACCTCAATTATCGCGACCTACTGCTGCCGGAAATAAAATTATTGGTGAAAGCGAAGAAATGCAGTCAGTGTTCGAAAAGCTTAGAAAAGTAGCTCCTACAGATGCCAATATATTGATTTTAGGAGAAAATGGTACCGGTAAAGACCTAGTCGCGAGAGCAATCCACGATCAATCGCTTCGGAAAAATAAGCCGTTTGTAAAAGTAGATGTAGGTGCGCTGACGGAAAGTTTGTTTGAAAGTGAGCTTTTTGGATATAAAAAAGGCGCCTTTACCGATGCGCGGGAGGATCGTAAAGGACGTTTTGAAGCCGCTAATGGTGGGACACTTTTTTTGGATGAAATAGGAAATATTAGTTTGCGCCAACAGGCAAGATTGCTTACCGTGTTACAAAACCGAATGATAACTCCGCTTGGATCCAATGAGACTATTCCTATTGATATAAGGTTAATCTGCGCTACAAATTTAGAGCTGAGTGATCTTGCTGATGAAAATACGTTTCGGAAAGATTTAATTTACCGTATTAATACAGTAGATCTTATGGTGCCACCACTTCGAAATCGAGGTGCCGATATCACATTACTTAGCAGATATTTTACCGATATGTATGCCGAGAAATATTTTAAAGGGCCATTTTCTTTTGATAAGGACTTTTTTAGTAAGTTAAAATCGCATTCTTTTCCCGGAAATGTTCGGGAGCTTCAGTATGTTTTAGAAAGAGCCGTGATAATGGCTGATAGTGATACCCTGGCTGCGAAAGATTTAGTGTTTTCAGGATTAGAAAAATCGATAACAACTTCAAACGGAATTCAGGAGACCAACCTCGAATCTGTTGAAAAACAAACTATTTTGAAGGTGATCGACAAGAATAAAGGGAACATTTCCAAATCGGCTAAAGAGTTAGGAATTACCAGGGCCGCTTTGTATCGCAGACTTAATAAATATGACTTATAAAAAATACACTTTAGGTCTTTTATTGCGATTGGTGCTTTTAACGCTGGGTTTAGCAGCTATCGCTTTTGGGGTTAGCAGGCATCAAATGGTATTGCTTATTGGAGGGGGAATACTTTCATTAGTGATTTTTTATAAGCTGTATAAATTTATAACCCGTCGTTTTGTGGCGATGGACGATTTTTTTGAATCGGTTAAATACAACGATTTTTCAAGACGATTTGTAAGCAAAGGTGCCCCCGAAGATTTAGCTCGACTTCATGAGGGCTTTAACCTGATTAATGATAAGATTCGGGAGATCAACTCGAATAAGGAGGCGCAATATCTCTACCTACAAAAAATATTAGAGATGGTTGATGTGGGGATTATTTCTTATCATCAAAAAACCGGCGACGTACTTTGGGCGAATGAAGCGATAAAGCGCACGCTGAGTATTCCTTCTTTCAAAAATATTAAGTTTCTAAAAAGCAGAAAACCGCAATTATTTGAGACCATTTTTGAAATGAGTCATTTTACCGGTAGTTCCATAAGTATTAAAGTAAATGGCGAAAAGCTAAAAGTTTTGGTTTCTGAAACGGTTTTTTATGAAAACGAACATTCCTTTAAGATCATTTTACTACAGAATATCGATGAAACCCTTAATCAAAATGAATCTGAAGCCTGGAAAAAGTTATTGAGTGTCATGACGCATGAGATTATGAATTCTATCGCACCCATTTCTTCATTGGCCGATACGTTGCAATATCAGGTAAGGGAGAACCTAAAAAATCCAGAAGAAAATGCTTTGGATATTTCAGATTTAAACGAAGCGATAGGGAGTATTAAAAAACGAAGCGAGGGTTTAATGAAATTCGCCAAAACCTATCGTAGTCTTAATAAGGTTACCCATATTAACCGTAGTAATGTATATGTAGAAAATCTTTTTGCGTCTATAGAACGATTAATGAAGCCCTCTTTAGCTTCTAAGCATATCGCGTTGAATTTTGATCTTTCTAATCCACAATTGCAGGTGAAAATTGATAGTTATCTTATCGAACAGGTGTTGATTAATTTGATTGTGAATGCACGGGATGCTATACAGGATATTGAAAATCCGGAAATCTATGTCACTGCAAAATCTACTACCGACGGGTATACGGTGATAAAAGTAATAGACAATGGGAATGGTATTCCGCCAGAAATTCAGGAAACCATATTTGTACCTTTCTTCACTACCAAAAAGAATGGTAGTGGTATTGGCTTAAGTTTATGTAAGCAAATTATGATGTTACATAAAGGCAAAATCCAAATTCATAGTGAAGAGCACAAAGGTACGGCGATAAGTTTGTTGTTTTAAATAAAAAGCATTCCTTTAGATAGATTCATCTTCTAGTAACACAGGTCTCTTTTTTCAAATACCTGTAATAATTTCTTGTTTTCATCATAAATAGGCTTGCGAACCCGAAATAGTTTGTTTTAAGCGATAATTATTGATCTTCAACGAAAAAATCTGATTGAATCATTAATTATAGATAATTTAGCAAAGAAATTAAAACCTTTACTTTGCGTTTTACGTTAATTTATTGAAAAGAAGTTTTAGATTTTTTTTAAAAAAATTAAATTGTGCTGTAGGAAAAGTTATATGAAAAAGAGATTTTTAATATTATTTATTCTGTTTTTTTGCGCTTTATCACAAGCCCAAGAATGCCCTCCTACTTGTAATGCCGGTGAATATTGTGACAGTACTACCAACGGAGAGTGTGTTTCTGGAAACCCTCCTCCCCCTGGATTAGATGTTCCCATTGATTCCAATCTAAGTTTTCTTTTGGTCGGAGGATTATTTATTGGAGCAATTTATATATTTAGATCGTACTCTACGAGAGTTCAGTAATTCTTTTTACATATTTTCCTATTACATCAAACTCTAGGTTTACAGTACTTCCTTTTTCAATTTGCTTAAACGTAGTATTTTCAAAAGTATAAGGGATGATTGCAACCGAGAATGAATTTCTACCGGAATTAACAACGGTTAGACTTACTCCGTTTATGGTGATAGAACCTTTTTCTATCGTAATATTATTTAAGGAAGGATCGTATTCAAAAGTAAACTGCCAGCTACCGTCAATATCTTGAACATCGGTACACTTTGCAGTTTGATCTACATGTCCCTGCACTATGTGTCCGTCAAGTCGGTCTCCAAGTTTCATTCCTCGTTCAAGATTCACAGAATCACCTTCTACTAGACCATTCAGGTTGGTTTTGTTTAAAGTTTCCTGAATTGCAGTAACGGTATACTGATGATCTTTAATAGAAACTACTGTGAGGCACACCCCATTATGAGAAACACTCTGGTCAATTTTTAACTCAGGTGTCATTTTGGCTTCTATCTCTATATGAAGATTAGTACTTTCTTTAACTAATTTCCTGATTTTTCCTACTTCTTCTACAATACCGGTAAACATGGATTCTATAATATTGGTTACATTTGTATGTAAAAGTAAAATATATATTCGAAGGAAGTATGAAACATCCTAAAAAGATAAAAGTAGGAATTAGTATAGGTGATTTGAACGGAATTGGAAGTGAAATTGTACTGAAGACTTTTGATGATTCCAGAATGCTGGACTTTTGTACTCCTGTAATTTTTGCTTCAACCAAAATTATCACTTTTTTAAAGAAAAAATATAAACTGGCGATTAATTTTCAGGGAATTGACAGTGCAGAACATGCCATAGACGGCAAGGTAAATATTGTAAATGTTTGGAAAGAAAGTGTAACCATTAATTTTGGAGAAGAGGATTCAAAAGTTGGTGAGTATGCTTTTAAATCATTAGAAGCCGCTACTGAAGCTTTAAAGAAAGATGAAATTGATGCTTTGGTCACAGCACCTATTAATAAACATACCATCCAGTCTGATAAATTTAATTTCCCAGGACATACCGATTATCTGGCAAAAGAACTACAGGGGGAAAGCCTTATGTTTATGATTACCGATACCCTTAAAGTGGGATTATTAACGGATCATGTGGCCTTAAAAGATATCGCCAATGTGATTACTCCAGAATTAATAAAAAAGAAGATTGCTATTATCCAGCATACGCTTAGGCAGGATTTTAGGATCCAAAAACCTAAAATCGCTGTGTTAGGTATTAATCCTCATAGTGGTGATAATGGTGTAATAGGGAAAGAGGATGAGGAGATATTAAAACCGACTTTAAATGAAATTCGTGAAAATGGGGAATTGGTTTTTGGGCCATTTTCTGCGGATAGTTTTTTCGGGTCAAAGAATTATAAGAATTTTGATGCCGTGATTGCTTCGTATCACGATCAGGGTTTAATCCCATTTAAAACATTGTCCTTTGGCCAGGGAGTTAATTTTACAGCAGGATTAAGCAAGGTGAGAACTTCTCCCGATCATGGTACTGCATTTGAGATTGCAGGTACCAATTCTGCTAATATTAATTCCTTTAAAGAAGCTGTTTTTAAGGCAATTGATATTTATAAATGCAGAAAAGAATATAAAAAACTCACGAAAAACCCACTAAAAAAGCAGAGTAAAAAGATATAAACAAAAATTTGTTTATAAAAAGCTTTTAGTTGATTTTATTTTTTATCTTTGCAGCCGCCTTTGTAAAAGGGCGAAAACTCAAAACTGAGGACGAAATGAGGAAAATGAAAGCCTATACGATCCCTTTTGTGGGGTTAAAGCTTGGGAAACACCAGTTTGAGTACGAGATTGACAATGAGTTCTTTGAGCATTTTGAGTACGATGAGTTTAACAGCGCCGATGTAAAAATTGAGCTGTTATTCGATAAAAAGACGACCATGATGGAGCTTACTTTTAAAGCTTCCGGAACGGTAAATGTAAATTGTGATATCACAAATGAGCCTTATGATCAGCCAATAGAAAGCAGTTTGTTTTTGGTGATCAAATTTGGGGAGGAGTTTAATGATGATAACGAAGATTTACTTATAATTCCGCATGGAGAGTTTGAGATCAACGTACAACAATATATTTACGAACTTATTGTTCTTGCGGTACCAGCAAAAAAGATTCATCCCGGGGTTGAAGATGGGACTTTAAAATCTGATGTGCTGGATAAACTGGAGGAATTAAGCTTAGGTAATAAAGAAAAAAAAGATGGGGACGATATAGATCCCCGATGGGATAAATTAAAAAATTTACTAAACGATTAAATAATAGTAAGCCATGGCACATCCAAAGAGAAAGATATCTAAAACCAGAAGGGATAAAAGGAGAACTCATTATAAAGCAACTGCACCACAAATAGGTATAGATCCTACTACTGGTGAGGCGCACTTATATCACAGAGCTCACTGGCATGAAGGTAAATTATATTACCGTGGTCAGGTGTTAATTGATAACACTGAGGAAGTAGAAGCTTAATTTTGATTAGGGCTTCAAAGAAATATACAGAAACTCTCACAACGTGGGAGTTTTTTGTTTTTAGTTGATTAAGTCCCAAAAAGACCTTAATTTGCACCACTGTTTACAGAAATTTTAGTACATTTCTCAAATTGTTTGTACACTAACGAGCTGCAAACAAGGTGTATAAATTCAATTCTATGAATAAAATCACAGCAGCCATAACAGCTGTAGGTGGCTATGTGCCAGAAGATGTGTTAACCAACAAGATGTTGGAAGAAATGGTAGAAACCAATGACGAATGGATTACTACCCGAACTGGAATTAAGGAAAGAAGAATTTTAAAAGACCCTAATAAAGGAACTTCATATTTAGGGATTCAGGCAGCTAAAGATCTTATCAATAAAACAGGTTTAGATCCTAAGGAAATCGACATGGTCATTCTTGCTACAGCAACTCCGGATATGCCGGTGGCAGCAACAGGAGTTCATGTAGCTTCAGAAATAGGAGCAATAAATGCCTTTTCTTATGATCTGCAGGCGGCCTGTTCAGGCTTTTTATATGCTATGTCTACCGGTGCTGCTTATATAGAGTCGGGTAGATATAAAAAAGTATTAGTCATAGGGGCAGATAAAATGTCTTCGATTATAGATTATACAGATCGTACGACCTGTATAATTTTTGGTGATGGTGCCGGCGCAGTATTAATGGAACCAAACGAAGAAGGTTACGGCCTACAGGATGAAATTCTGCGTAGTGACTCTATTGGCAGGGATTCTTTAAGAATCGAAGCTGGAGGATCACTTTTGCCTCCTTCTGAAGAAACCATAGCTAAAAAATTACATTACGTAAAGCAAGATGGTAAAACAGTATTTAAATATGCTGTATCTAATATGTCTGGAGTTAGCGCTCAGATTATGGAACGTAATCATCTAACAAATCAAGATGTAGACTGGTTAATTGCGCACCAGGCGAATAAAAGAATTATTGGGGCCACTGCCAACAGAATGGGCGTAGAAGACGAAAAAGTATTAATGAATATAGAAAGGTACGGTAATACAACTTCCGCAACCTTACCTTTATTACTTAGCGATTACGAGAAAAAATTTAAAAAAGGAGATAATCTAATATTTGCTTCATTTGGAGGTGGTTTCACTTGGGGAGCTACGTATCTTAAATGGGCTTATAATTCTTAAATAACACCCTTATTATTATGGATTTAAAAGAAATTCAGAATTTAATAAAGTTTGTTGCCAAGTCTGGTGCCAGTGAGGTAAAACTGGAAACCGGTGATGTGAAAATCACTATTAGAACGGGCTCAGACGAAAAAGAAACCACAGTTGTGCAACAAGTGCCAATGGGTGGACAGGTACAACCGCAAATGCCTGTACAACAACAGGCACCTGCTCCTGCACCGCAGGAAACAGCTGCACCTAAAGAAGAAGCTAAACCAACCGAAGATACTTCTAAATATGTTACTGTAAAATCTCCGATTATCGGAACTTTTTACCGTAAACCTTCACCAGATAAACCTGTTTTTGCAGAAGTTGGAGATACTATCAAGGAAGGAGATGTGCTTTGTGTGATAGAGGCTATGAAACTTTTCAACGAGATTGAAAGTGAAGTTTCTGGTAAGATCGTAAAAGTACTGGTAGACGATTCGTCTCCCGTAGAGTTCGATCAGCCTTTATTTTTAGTAGATCCTTCTTAATTCTTGCCAATTTTTGCACAGGAATATTTTTCCTGTAAATAAAAACCACAGGTATGTTTAAAAAAATATTAATTGCCAATAGGGGAGAGATCGCAATGCGTATTATCCGTACTTGTAAAGAGATGGGGATAAAAACGGTAGCGGTTTATTCTACTGCAGATGCAGAAAGTCTTCACGTAAGATTCGCAGATGAGGCAGTATGTATAGGTCCTCCTCAAAGTAATTTATCGTATTTAAAGATTGCGAATATTATTTCAGCAGCAGAAATAACTAATGCTGATGCCATCCATCCAGGATATGGTTTCCTTTCAGAAAATGCGAAGTTTTCTAAAATTTGTGAAGAGCATGATATTAAATTTATCGGTGCTTCAGCAGAGATGATTAGCAAAATGGGGGACAAAGCTACTGCTAAAGCTACGATGAAAGCTGCAGGAGTACCTTGCGTACCCGGTTCAGAGGGTATTTTAAAAGATTATGATGAATGCCTTAAACTGGCGAAAGAAATAGGATTTCCTGTAATGCTTAAAGCTACTGCCGGTGGCGGTGGTAAAGGAATGCGGGCTGTTTGGAAAGAAGAAAACTTGCAGTCTGCCTGGGATTCTGCGAGACAGGAGGCCGGAGCTGCTTTTGGTAATGATGGCATGTATATGGAGAAACTTATCGAAGAGCCTCGCCATATCGAAATTCAGATTATTGGGGATCAAACAGGTAAAGCCTGTCACCTTTCTGAGAGAGATTGTTCGGTACAACGTCGTCATCAAAAATTAACCGAAGAAACTCCTTCTCCGTTTATGACGCCTAAGCTGCGTAAACAAATGGGAGAAGCAGCTGTAAAAGCTGCAGAGTATATTAAATATGAAGGAGCGGGAACTGTAGAATTCCTGGTGGATAAACATCGTAAATTCTACTTTATGGAGATGAATACCCGTATTCAGGTAGAGCATCCAATTACCGAGCAGGTGATTGATTACGATTTAATTCGTGAGCAAATTTTAGTAGCGGCAGGTGTTCCAATTTCAGGAAAGAATTACGAGCCGCAATTACATTCTATAGAGTGTAGAATAAATGCTGAAGATCCTTATAATGGCTTTAGACCATCACCGGGAAAAATTGAAACTCTGCATACCCCGGGAGGGCATGGGATTCGTGTGGATACCCATGTATATAGCGGGTACATTATTCCGCCATATTACGATTCTATGATCGCTAAATTAATCACTACGGCACAAACCCGTGAAGAAGCGATTAATAAAATGAAACGTGCATTAGATGAATTTGTGATTGAGGGCATCAAAACCACCATTCCTTTTCACCGACAGTTAATGGACGACCCAAGATATGTGGCAGGGAATTATACCACCGCATTTATGGAAGGGTTTAAAATGAACCCCATAGAAGAATAATTTGAATGATATTATATAAAAAAGCCTCGTTTTGCGAGGCTTTTTTTATTGCCTAATTTTATCTTTTTATCAGTATTATTAGAAATTAACGAATGGTTTTCTTTAATTCTTACTTAAATTATAAAAGTTTATGTAATTTCAGATTATAAATGTTTAGTATGAATTTTTCGTATTGGGAGCAAAAAAGCTGGCTGTCTGATGTAGATTTTGTAATTGTAGGTAGCGGCATTACCGGGTTAAACTGTGCGCTTCAATTGCATAAAGACTACCCTGGGGCTAGTATTTTAATTCTTGAAAAAGGACTTTTACCTGAAGGCGCCAGTACTAAAAATGCCGGTTTTGCCTGTTTTGGTAGCCTTTCTGAAATTTTAGAGGATCTTAAAACATTACCGGAAGAAGAAGTTGTTTCGCTAATTCAAAAACGGGTAAATGGTTTAAAATTGCTGAGGAAGAATTTAGGTGATGATGAAATCGGTTTTAAAAATCACGGCGGATATGAGGTTTTTCTGGAAAAAGACAAAAGCCTCTTTGAAGAATGCGTGGCTGAAATAGCTAATATTAATCGATTACTCCATGAAGTTTTTGAGAGCAATTGTTTTTCGCTTTCTGATAATAAATTCGGATTTAAAAATACTGCTGAAAAGCTCATTTTTAGTCCGTTTGAGTCGCAGATCGATACCGGAAAAATGATGAGCGAATTATTACGAAAAGTTTATAAAAAAGGTATCCGAATTTTGAATAATATTGCCGTCCGAAATTTCGAAGATCTAGGGAATAAAGTGGTGGTGAAAACAGATACTTTCGAGGTGGAGTGTAGAAAGTTATTTATCGCTACAAACGGTTTTGCTTCTAAATTTGGGATAACAGATGTAAAACCTGCAAGAGCTCAGGTTTTAGTAACAAAACCTATCGCGAACCTCCAGATTAGAGGTACATTTCATTTAGATAAAGGGTTTTATTATTTTAGGAATATTAATAACAGGTTGCTTTTTGGTGGTGGTAGGAATTTGGATATAAAAGAAGAGGAAACTATACAATTTGGGCAGACACAAATTGTTCAGCAGCAGTTAGAAGCACTGTTAAAGACGACTATTTTGCCCAATCAGGAATTTGAGATCGACCAGCGATGGAGCGGAATTATGGGAATGGGAGCCGATAAAAAACCTGAAATAGGACAATTATCGACTAATGTTTTTTACGGGGTAAAATTAGGAGGAATGGGAATAGCGATAGGAAGTTTAGTAGGAAAAGAACTGGCAAAAAGTAGCGAATGATAAAAAAAATATTTCGGTTTATAGCAAAAGTTATAGGATGGTTTTTTTTAATCACTTTTTTGCTCGTTCTCCTTTTTAAATGGATTCCGTTGCCTTTTACACCCCTGATGGCTATTCGCTATTTTGAACATTCAGATGAAGAAATTAAACATGAATGGGTGCCTATTGAAGCGATTTCAAAAAACCTGCAACTGGCAGTGATCTGTAGCGAAGATCAAAATTTCGAAAATCATAATGGTTTTGATTTTGAAGCGATTCAAAAAGCTATCGAAAACAATAAAAAAGGAAAGCGCGTTCGCGGTGCGAGTACCATATCGCAGCAAACCGCTAAAAATGCATTTCTATGGCCTGGTAGGAATTATATCCGTAAAGGGCTAGAGGCTTATTTTACCTTTTTGATAGAGTTTTTATGGAGTAAAGAACGTATTCTGGAAGTCTATTTAAATAGTATTGAAATGGGAAAAGGGGTTTATGGTGCACAAGCAGCTGCACAAAGCTGGTTTGGTAAGGATGCATTAAATTTAAGTCCGTCTGAAGCTGCCGCAATTGCAGCAATCTTACCAAATCCCCGGACATACCGCGCAAATCCGCCCAGTAATTATATTAGCCAAAGAAAAAGTTGGATCACCCAGCAAATGAAGTTTTATGGCGAATTTGATTTAAATAAACCAAAAAAAGTAAAAAAATAACATCTATATTTTGACGACAAAAGACCATTTGTACACCATGTGTGAAGAGTATGTAGAATCTCGCATTCAGCGTATTTTAAGATCACTTAAAGATCTTGAAGAAGATATGGAGAGCGAAGGAAAAAACAGTGCCGGGGATAAATATGAGACCGGCCGGGAAATGATGAGTGAAGAATGGAATAAATTATCCAGTCAGCTTAAAGAATTCAAACAACAGAAGGATACGCTAAAGTTGGCCAAAGGCAGGGAGGCTTCTAAACGTATTCAGTTAGGCTGTTTAGTAAAAACTTCGGCTTCTAATTATTTTATAAGTATTCCGGCGGGAAAAATGGAACTGAAGAACGAAACTTTTTATGCGGTAGGAGGGAATTCTCCGGTGGCCAGATTATTAATGGGGAAAACTGAGGGAGAAGAGTTTGAATTTAACGGAATTAAGAATAATATTTTAAGTGTGGATTGAAAAAAAGATTACATTAGTGCGTTATTTATCAATCAATTACCATGAAAAATCAATGTGTGCTAACCCTCTTTTTGATGTGCTGTCTTTCTGGGTTTTCACAAGTTTCCTTTGGTGTAAAAGCTG
Organism: Zunongwangia profunda SM-A87; assembly: GCF_000023465.1. NCBI lineage: Bacteria > Pseudomonadati > Bacteroidota > Flavobacteriia > Flavobacteriales > Flavobacteriaceae > Zunongwangia > Zunongwangia profunda. Next base: position 4,979,689 of record NC_014041.1, on the reverse strand, counting down.
GTGTCAATTTTACTAAAATCACTTTGGAAGATGATCCAAATGACTTTCGGTTTAGTGACGACGACGGGACGGGTTTTCATTTTGGAGCCTTTGCTGGTCTTGATTTAAATTCGTCTTTTGGATTGCAAACCGAAGCTTTGTACTCCAGGGAAGGAATAAAAGATCAATACGCAGATTATATAAATATTCCTGTGTTTTTAAAATGGTATCCTGTAGCTCCGGTTCATCTTGGTGTTGGTCCTCAAATAGGTTTTCTTGCAAATACTGAATTAATTAAAGGTCAATATGAAAATGTTGCCTTTGGGGCCTTAATTAATTTAGGTGCAGATATTGCTGATTTTACAGTGAGCGCAAGATATGTTATAGGCCTTTCTAATGTTTTGGATCGAGAATATCAGTTGGGTACTCCGCCCAATATAAATCCGTTTACAATTGAAGGTAAAGAAAATAATTTTCAGCTAAGCTTAGGGTATACGTTTTAATTATATTTTTCGCTTTTCGATTAGCGGTTTAGAAATTACAAAATACACGTGAGCACCGCTGGGAATAGCCGAGCGATGTTCAGCAAAAACAGTTTTTCCGTTAAGATCGGCTTCAATTAAATACGTACTTCCCTTAAAATAAGAGGTAATAACAGTAGCTTTAATTGGTGATTTTCGGCTCACTTTTAGTTCTTCAGGATAAAGAATGATCTTTTTAGTTGAAGTCTCATTTTGAACAATATCTTTTAACATCAATTCATTCACATCGCCAAACAAAGAGGCAACATATTTGTTTGGCGGATTGTTATATAAATCTTCCGGAGTCGCTTTTGCATAAATATTATGATCTTTCAAAACCATCGTAGTGTCGGCAAAAGCCAGGGCATCGGTAATATCGTGAGTGGCAATAATACAGGTAATATTTTGCTCTTTTAGGTATTTAAAAACTTTACGCCGAAGATTATTTTTTCTGAAATGATCGATATGGCTAAAAGGTTCATCCAGTAAAACCATTTCGGGTTCTTTGGCAAGGGCCCTTGCAAGAGCAACTCGTTGTTGTTGGCCACCACTTAAGAGTTTCGTTTTCTTATTGGCCATATCTTCCATTTCTACCACTTCCAATAGTTCCTGAATACGCTTTTTCTTTTTTACAGGATACATATTGCTTAAATATTTCCCCACATTATCGGCAACACTTAGTGGTAGCATCAAATCGAAATCCTGCGCCAGGTATTTGATAAAATCTTCCCCGGGGACAAGATTAAAATTAGGTCCCAATAATTCTTGTTCTCCCCAAAACACCTTACCTTCTGTATGCAGAAGTCCGTAAATAATCTGAAGTAGTGTACTTTTACCGCAGCCACTTTCTCCGATGATCGAGATGTTCTCTCCTCGCTTAGCCGTAAAACTAACGTTTTCTAAAACCTGTTCTCCATTCTCGTAAGCAAAAGATACGTTTTCTAACTTCAGCATAATAAGGTGTTATTTTAGGAAGTTTGAAGATACCCAAATTTGTAATTTCGGGAAACAAAAAAACCACCTGATTTTAAAATTCAATAAAATCAGGTGGGTTCTTTTTTTATATTTGTAATAGTTTGATTATCCGTAATTTGGAATAATCTTTTTTTTTAGATCCCTGTCCTTCAGTATTTAGGTAGGAGCAGGATAATGAGCCTAATCGGGATTCAAAAATTTAATCTTTCAACTCTGTATTTTCACTTGGGAGCTGCTCAAATCCCATGTTGTATAGGGTGAAACCAAAAATATCAGCATATTCATCAATGATCATGCTTGTAGGTTTACCGGCTCCGTGGCCTGCTTTGGTTTCTATGCGAATAAGCACTGGAGCATCTCCTGCTTGTTTTTCCTGTAGTTCTGCTGCAAACTTAAAAGAATGCGCAGGCACCACACGGTCATCATGGTCTCCCGTAGTGATCAAAGTTGCGGGATATTTAGTGCCTTCTTTTACATTGTGAACCGGCGAATAATTATAAAGATAATCGAACATTTCTTTACTGTCCTCAGAAGTTCCGTAGTCATACGCCCAGCCGGCTCCGGCAGTGAACGTATGATAGCGTAACATATCCATTACCCCCACAGCGGGTAAAGCCACCTTCATAAGATCTGGACGCTGCGTCATTGTTGCACCCACCAGTAAACCACCGTTAGATCCACCTCTAATAGCCAGGTAATCCTTAGAAGTGTAATTGTTTTCAATTAAATATTCTGCTGCGGCTATAAAATCGTCAAATACATTTTGCTTTTGCATTTTGGTACCTGCATCGTGCCATTCACGCCCGTATTCTCCACCGCCTCGAAGGTTTGGTACAGCGTAAACACCACCTTGTTCCAACCAAACGGCATTTGCGGTGCTGAAAGACGGAGTTAAGCTGATGTTGAAACCGCCATATCCGTATAGTATTGTAGGATTTTTACCGTTAAGTTCAATGTCTTTTTTAGCGGTGATGATCATCGGAATTTTAGTGCCGTCTTTAGATTTGTAAAATACCTGACGACTTTCGTAATTATCAGGATTGAAGTTGATATTGGGTTTATTATACACCTCGGAAGTTCCTTCTTTAATATCGTACTTATAGATGGTACCGGGGGTTACATAATTTGTAAATGAATAGTATAGGGTATCTGCATCTTTTTTAGCGCCAAAACCGCCAGCCGAACCTAATCCCGGTAATTCGATCTCACGTACAAGATTCCCTTCGTAATCGTACTGTTTTACCTGGGAAACAGCATCTACCATATATTCGGTGAAGAAATAACCGCCACCAGTTGAGGGGCTAAGTACATTTTTGGTTTCAGGGATAAAATCTTCCCAGTTTTCTGGAGATGGATTTGCAGCATCTACGGTTACTATTCGTTGATTTGGTGCATCAAGATTGGTAACGATATAAAGTTTGCTACCGTCATTTTCGATCACGTAAGTATCAGTATCTTCATTGTCGATAATAGTATTTAATTCCGGATTCTTTTTCGTAAGATCCATCATAAAAAGCTTCCCACCAGACGTTGAATTTCGAGCTGAAATAAATAAATATTTATTGTCTTCGCTTACGCTACCACCTACATAACGATGCTTTTGCTCTGGAGTACCTCCAAAAATCATTTTGTCTTCAGATTGCGGTGTACCAATTTTGTGATAAAATAAACGGTGCTGGTCTGTTTTGGCTGAAAGTTCACTACCTTCAGGTTTTTCGTAACTTGAATAAAAGAAACCTTCGTTGCCTTTCCATGAAATGCCGCTAAATTTAATGTCTTTTAAGGTGTCTTCAGCAACTTCTTTGGTTTCAGTATCCAAAATAATCACTTTTCTCCAGTCGCTTCCTCCTTCAGAAATGCTATAGGCCGCCATTTTTCCATTATCCGAAAAACTTAACCCACTTAAAGAAGTTGTACCATCTTCACTAAATTTATTAGGATCAAGAAAAACTTCTGGTTTATCATTTTCATTTTTACGACGGTAAATCACATATTGGTTTTGTAAACCGTCATTTTTAGAAAAATAGGTATAATCCCCTTCTTTAAAAGGGGCACCGATTTTTTCATAATTCCATATTTCAGAGAGGCGTTTTTTTAAGTCATCTTTAAACGGAATCTTATCTAAATATCCAAAGGTAACTTTGTTTTCAGCTTTAACCCATTCTTCGGTTTCTTCGCTGCGATCATCTTCTAACCAGCGGTAAGGATCGTTTACTTTGGTGCCAAAGTAATCGGTTACGGTATCTACTTTTTTGGTTTTAGGATAGTTTAAATTCAAAGCAGTATCTTTTTCTGTGTTTTTTTCTTCAGAGTCTTTACAGGATGCCAGTGCAGCCAATGTGAAAACTCCAATGATGATTTTTTTCATAATGTGAGATTTTTGTGGAGATGCTAAATTTATAAATAAAAAACGAGGTTGCTGAAAACAACAACCTCGTAAATTATAGTACCGGTAAAAATTAACTTAAACCAGTTTATTTTCAATAAGATATTCTGCGATTTGAACGGCGTTAGTTGCAGCTCCTTTTCTTAAATTATCTGCAACAACCCATAGGTTAAGTGAATTTGGTTGCGAATAATCACGACGAATTCTACCAACAAAAACATCATTTTTACCTTCAGCATAAATTGGCATTGGATAGGTGTTGGTATCTGGATTATCCTGAACGGTAACACCTGGGAAATCATTTAAAATTTTACGAACCTCACTTTCTTCAAAATCATTTTCAAACTCAAGATTTACAGATTCACTATGCCCCCCAACAACAGGAATGCGGATTGCAGTAGCCGTTACCGAAACAGAATCATCTCCTAAGATTTTTTTAGTTTCATTGGTAAGTTTCATCTCTTCTTTAGTGTATCCATTATCCTGGAAAACGTCACAATGTGGTAGAGCATTACGATGAATTGGATAAGGATAAGCCATTTCACCTTCTTTATCTTCGTATTCGTTTTCCAATTGCTGAACCGCTTTTACTCCGGTCCCGGTGATCGATTGGTAAGTAGAAACTACGGCGCGTTTAATAGTGTATTTATCGTGTAGCGGTTTTAAAGCCATTAATAACTGAATTGTAGAACAGTTAGGGTTGGCGATAATCTTATCTTCTTTTGTTAATTCAGAAGCGTTAATTTCAGGAATAACTAGTTTTTTGGTAGGATCCATTCTCCATGCTGAAGAGTTATCTACTACGGTAGTTCCATTTTCGGCAAATTTTGGTGCCCATTCTAATGATGTCCCTCCACCGGCAGAAAAAATAGCGATTTCTGGTTTAGCAGCAACAGCATCAGCAAGGCTAATAATAGTGTACTCTTTATCCTTATAGGTTACTTTCTTTCCAACAGATTTTTCTGATGCAACCGGTAATAATTCGGTTATAGGAAAATCTCTTTCGGCTAGTACTTTTAACATAACCTGCCCTACCATTCCGGTAGCGCCAACAACTGCTACTTTCATTTTTAATTAATTTTATCTGCTTTGGCAGATGGTTTTAGAATTTTGAATTGAATTATGATACAAATGTATTATACCTGTTAGGATCTATCGATCTAATAATCCTTTTTTTTGAGATAAAATGATCTTTTTAAACGTATTTATGATATTTGTTAAAAAGAAGACCCCTCTTTTTCAAGAGGGGTTTAATGAACATATTGCTAACATAAAATGTGCAGTATAGCGGTGCACGTGTTTTTAGAGCCTGCGATTATTCTGTAGCAGTGCCGTTTTGCTTTTTAAGCTCATCCCTAATTTGTGCTAAAAGCTCTTCCTGAGTAGGACCTTTTGGAGCTGCAACAGGCTTTGGATCTTCTTTTTTCTTTGTTTTTTCGTATGCTCTTAAGAACAAAAATATAAATAATGCAACGATTAGAAAATTGATAATCGCCTGTATTAGATTACCATAGGTGATCACTGCGGCTTTAGCTTCCTGTGCTTCTGCAAGGCTGGCATAAGCCTGGCCATCTAAAGCGATAAATTTTCGGGTAAAATCGGTCCCGCCCGTAAGTACACCAATAATTGGGGTAATCACATCTTTTACAACAGAGTCTACAATGGTTTTAAAAGCCGCCCCCATCACTACAGCTGTAGCAAGGGCAACGATGTCTCCTTTCATTATAAACTTCTTGAAGTCTGAATAAAAGCTCATAGAATAGATTTGAATGTTATTTAAGTATAATAATACAGAAAAATCGACTAGATTCTAATCAATTATAAGTCTTTTAACTCTTTGTGAGATAGAAGTAATGAGCTCATAAGAGATGGTTCCTGCATTATTAGCTAATTTTTCGGCACTCCTTTCTTTACCAAAAATGATGACCTGGTCTCCTTCTTTACATTCAATACCTGTTACATCAACCATAATCATGTCCATACATACATTTCCAATTATCGGAGCTTCTTTATCATTAATCAGTACCGCGGTTTTTTGTTTTCCGTAGATCCTGCTTATCCCATCTGCATGACCAATTGGGAGAGTTGCCGTAGTGGTATCTCTTTTGGCTATAAAAGCGCGGTTATAACCAACACTTTCTTCGGCTTTGATATTATGAATCTGGGATATTATTGTTTTTAAAGTTCCTACGGGTTTTAATTTCTTATCTTCTTGAGCAGAATTTCCGTAGCCGTATAAACCAATGCCTGTACGTACCATATCGAAAGTAGCTTCAGGATAATTTAAAATCCCTGAAGTATTGCATAAATGGCGCATGATTTTATGATCAAAAGCTTTTAAGATTTTTCCTGAAGCTTTTTTAAAAGTCTCAATCTGGCCCTGAGTGAATTCTTTTTCGGCAAGATCTTCGCTAGCTGCTAAATGGGAATATATTCCTACCAGCCTCACCGCCAGGGTGTTTTTAAAAAGGGTGATGACCTGATCAATTTCTTCTAAACCAAAACCCAATCGATTTAATCCTGTATTGATGTTAATGTGTACGGGATACTCCTTAAGTTTTAATGCTTCGGCAGTTTTAATAAATTCGGTTAAAATGTGCTTACTGTATAAACTTGGCGTAAGGCAGTTATCGATAAGGAGCGTTAAGTTATGCGGTTGTGGATGTAAAACCAGAACCGGCTTTTCTATTCCGCCAGCTCTAAGTGTTTCACCTTCTTTAGTATAAGCAACTGCAAAATGATCGATCCCTGCTTTTTCAAGCTTAGCAGCAATGGTAACCGAATCGCTTCCATAGGCAAATGCTTTTACAACGGCCATCATTTTTACCGTTGGTTCAACTTTAGAACGTAAATACTGGTAATTGTGTTCTAAAGATTTAAGGTCTATTTCTAGAACCGTTTCCTGGGCTTTAGGCATTTTTTTCTTTTAAGTTAGGCTTTATCACTTCGGCATCTTTCACATTCATTCTTCTAACTTTTTCCTGGTTCATCGCTTTGTAATAAGCTGCTCTGCTTAAAGGCTCGTATTCTTCAGTTTCGCCAAGAAAAACCAAATCGTCGTTTATGGCTTTTCGGTAGCTATATTGGGCAAGGTTTCCGGTACGGGTACAAACGGCATGTACTTTGGTTACATATTCTGCCGTAGCCATAAGATTGGGCATGGGACCAAAAGGATTTCCTTTAAAATCCATATCCAGGCCCGCAACCACAACTCGGATTCCCCTATTAGCAAGATCGTTACAAACGCTTACAATTTCATCATCAAAAAACTGAGCTTCGTCTATTCCAACTACATCACAACCATCGGCCAATAGCCTAATATTGGATGCAGAAGGTACAGGGGTAGACCTAATTTCGTTAGCATCATGAGAAACCACCATTTCCTCGTCGTATCGGGTATCGACAGCTGGTTTAAAGATTTCAACGTTTTGTTTAGCAAATTGGGCTCGTTTAAGTCGGCGGATAAGTTCCTCGGTCTTTCCAGAGAACATACTACCGCAAATAACCTCTATCCAGCCAAATTGCTCTTCGTGATTTACTGTATTTTCGAGAAACATTTTGTAATTTTCAGATCGAAATGGAAATAACCTCTTTTTTATAAAGGTGGAACAAATTTATTAAAAATCCAACCCTGTACGTAGGGCTAATTATTAAAGTTATGAAGAAGACTATAGAGGCTGAATTGAAAAAGCTGGCTCAAAAGATTTTAGAAGGAGATGCAGAGAAGCAAATCGATCAGCTTAAGCAAGAAGCTAAAATTCTTTATGAAAAACTTACCATATTACAATTTACATATGCTCATCTGGAAGATAAAAATACAGAAGAGCAACCGGCTTTAGAAACAGTGAGTTATGCTGAGGATACTTACGCACCATCTAAACCCCAGCCTTCCAGAACACAATCGCAAACAAGTTATAAAGAAGGCAATTATTACGTGCCAGATGGAACCGAGTTTAATGACAGTGATGCGATAACTGAGCCTAATACAGAAAAAATTAAAGATATTGTGGCACAAATGCCACCAGAGACAGAAGGTTTAGATCGTTTAATGGATGCACTTAATGAAGACTGGTCACATTTGAAAACAGAGCAGGAACAGGCAAAAGCACCGGAAAGCACCTTTCAACAACCAGAACCTCCCCAGCAGGATGAACCTGAACTTTTAAAGGATCCAGAAATTCCTGAAGAACATTTTGCGGAACCACCAATATTTGAGCCTAAACAGCCAGAGCCGGAACCTGAAAAAAAACAGCTGGAGCAAAAAACGGAAATAACTCCACAACAAGAACAAACAAAAGAGGAATCAAAACCTATTGAGCATCCGGAAGCTCCTAAACCAGCTTCAAATTCTAGCGATGATTTTAGGAAAATCGGCGTAGACTACGATAACCTTCCAGATTTTGAACCCTTAAATAATCGCCAAAGTGAACAAAGGCCCAGATCGGTTAATGACCGATTAAAAAGTGGAATAAGTATAGGACTAAACGATCGCCTGGCTTATATAAAACATTTATTTGCAGGGAATGCGGCCGATTATAATCGTGTCCTTTCCCAATTAAATACCTTTAGCGATTTTGATGAAGCCTATAAATTCATTCAGTTAGTGGTGAAACCAGATTATAATAACTGGGAAGGAAAAGAGCAGTACGAAGATCGATTTGTAGAAATAATCGCTAATAAATTTCAATAATTTTATGGGAAAACTTTTTTTGGTTCCCACTCCAATAGGCAATCTTGAAGATATTACTTTTAGAGCTATCAAAGTTTTAAAAGAGGTGGATTTAATTCTTGCCGAAGATACTCGTAATAGCGGTAAATTATTAAAGCATTTTGATATTGCTACACCAATGCTTAGCCATCATATGCACAATGAGCATAAAACGGTAGATCAACTGGTAGGTAGGTTACAGGCTGGTGAAACTTTTGCTTTGATAAGTGATGCGGGCACTCCGGCAATCTCGGATCCCGGATTTTTATTAACGCGTGCTTGTGTAGAAGCAGGGATTCAGGTGGATTGTTTACCGGGAGCTACAGCTTTTGTGCCTGCATTGGTAAATAGTGGACTGCCTAATGATAAATTTGTTTTTGAAGGTTTTCTACCGGTAAAAAAAGGGCGGCAAACGCGATTAAAATTACTTGCCGAAGAAAATCGAACGATGATTTTTTACGAATCGCCCCATAAATTATTAAAAACATTAAGCCATTTTATAGAATATTTTGGTGCTGATAGACAGGTTTCAGTATCACGTGAAATCACCAAACTTCATGAAGAAACTATAAGAGGTACTGCAGAAGAAGTTTTAAAACATTACACGCAAAAACCACCAAAAGGGGAAATTGTAGTTATTGTAGCCGGAAATAAATAATGCAGGATTTGCTAAAGGAAATACGCGCTTGCGATGTTTGCCGGGAGCATTTGCCATTAGGGCCACGACCGATTATAGAAGCAGTAAAAAATTCGAAGATTATTTTGATTAGTCAGGCGCCTGGCCGCGTGGTACATCAATCGGGGGTTGCCTGGAAAGATCAAAGCGGTAAAAAGTTACGAGAATGGCTTGATGTAGGTGAAGAAACTTTCTACAATCCTGCTAATTTTGCCATTCTTCCTATGGGTTTTTGCTATCCCGGCAAGGGTAAAACCGGAGATTTACCGCCACGAAAAGAATGTGCTCCACTTTGGCATCATCAGGTTTTTGAACACTTAGAAAGTGTACAGCTTAAAATATTAATTGGCTCGTATGCTTCTAACTATTATTTGCCAAAATCCAGATATAAAAATTTAACCGAAAAAGTGTCGAATTTTGATGAATTTTTACCTGAGTTCTTGCCATTGCCACATCCTTCACCGGTAAACCGGTTTTGGCGGATTAAAAATCCCTGGTTTGAAAAAGAAATGATTCCCAAAATACAACATCTTATTGCTGGAATATTACAATAAAAAAAGTGCTATGATACATAGCACTTTGACTTCTTTTAACTAAAAAGACTTATTTTCTACCTGCTTTTTTTAAGACTTCGATGGTTTCTTTTGCATTCGAGTTCACAGCAAATTCTTCAGCAGTTTGCTTTTCCTGATCAGACTTTACAGAAAGATCAGCTCCTTTCTCAATCAAGAGCGATAAAATGTCGGCTTTATTGTAGCGAGCGGCATACATTGCCGGTGTTTTTCCTAAAGATTTTTGGTTGATGTCTTCTCCCATTTGAATTAACTGGGTTACCATATCATAATTGCCTGCAATTATGGCTTTGCAAAGTGAGTTTAAATTAAGCGCAGCTAGTTTTTCAACAGGATATTCAGATGAATTTGATAAAGAAGGATGAGCTTCAGATGCAGTTGCAATTCCAGAAGTAAGAACAAGTGCTAAGGCGAATGTAAAAATTGATTTTTTCATGATGAATGATTTAATGATTGATAAATGATTGTTTACCTAAAAGACGCCTCAAAATCTAAAATGTTACAGATCTAAAATAAAAATCTATTTTTTTAAGAATATTTTAATATTTGAAGCAGTGATTTGAGAATCGATAATTTCAGATGAATTTCGAGAGCGCTCGAAACGGAACGACCTTAACACCAATTTATTACGATTTGCCGATACCCCAAACTAGAAGTAGTAAAGAAACGAGATTAAATAATTTGAATGTTACATTTTCAATACTTAGAAATAAGAGCAAATAGCTGAAGGCTAACCGCTTAAAAAACAACCTTTACAAACTCAAATTTTTTACCACTAAATAAACCTTTATCCGATAATTTAAGATCTGGTATTACTAATAAGGCCATAAAGGACAAAGTCATAAACGGAGCTTTTAATGTACTTCCTAAATCTTTCGCCATTATGTCTATTTCCTGGTATAATTTTCCCGTTTCCCATGCATCCTTGTTGCTCATAATCCCAGCAACTGGTAATGGCAGTGATTTTTCGTTATCATCGTTAACAGCACAAATCCCTCCTTTGTTTTTAATGATGAGGTTTACGGCATTACAAATTTCTTTATCAGTAGTTCCAACTGCGATTATATTATGAGAATCATGCCCAACCGAGCTTGCGATGGCTCCTTTTTTAAGTCCGAAATTTTTAATAAATGCTACAGAAGGAGACTTTTCTTGATAGCGGTTTACCACTGAAATTTTTAAAATATCATGCTTGATATTCGAGGAAAGTGATCCCGCTTCTAAAATGGCGCTGCCTTCAATTTCATTAGAAATTAATTCACCATCTAATGCTTCGATCACTCTTACCAAATCGGTTTGGGCTTTTAATTGGAAGTCTTTAGGTGATTTTTCAGTAATATTAAAATTATTGGGTGTTTTAAAAGCTACAGATGGGATATGAGATTGGCCGTTTTCGGCAACAATTTCTCCGTCGATATAAGTTTTTAATACTTTAAAATTAGTGAGATCATTCACTACGATAAAGTCGGCTGCGTCACCTTCTCTCAGCAAACCAACATTTAGGTTATAATGTTTTACGGGATTAATACAGGCTACTTGTAAAACCTTAAAAATATCAATTCCTTTAGCCACCGCCCGCTTACAAAGCTGATTAATATGTCCTAAAACCAAATCGTCTGGATGCTTATCGTCAGAGCAAAACATCATACTATGGTAATAGTGGGGTAAGAGATCGATAAGAGCTTCAAAGTTTTTTGCGGCGCTACCTTCCCTGATAATCACGTTCATTCCTAATTCTAATTTTTCTTTTGCCTCCTCGTAGGTAAAACATTCGTGATCGGTACTAATTCCTGCTTTTACATATTTCTCGGCATCTTTTCCGCGAAGTCCGGGTGCATGCCCATCAACAGGTTTTTTAAAATGCTGCGCCCATTTTATTTTTTCCAACACCTCGGGATCGTCATGTAAAACTCCGGGATAATTCATCATTTCTGCCAGATAAAATATATCAGGAGACTGCATTAACGCTTTAATCGCTTGTGCATCGATTACCGCTCCGGCCGTTTCAAAAGTAGTCGCCGGGACACAACTTGGTGCTCCAAAATGGAATTTTAAAGGCACTTTTTTAGCATTTTCGATCATAAAGTTAACCCCATCAATACCAAGCACATTGGCGATTTCGTGCGGATCTGAAACCGTCGCTACCGTACCATGAATACTGGCTACACGAGCAAATTCAGAAGGGACAAGCATCGAGCTTTCAATATGAATATGTGCATCGATAAATCCAGGCATAATAAATTGCTTTTCATTATGTTCACATTCTCTAATTGCGACGATCTTTTTATTTTTAAGGTGAACTTCTGCAGGAAAAATCCTTTGATTCTCGATATCAACCAACTGTCCTTTAATGATCTTCATTTTATGAATTTATTAAATGCTGAAAGTAATAAATTAAATTGGGAACGTATATTTTAGTAGCTTTATAAAAGGATATACACGCTTAAAACCTTAGAGCAAAAACGATAATAAAAAACTATGAAACCAAAACTGCTCGCTGTTCTCAATTTTATTTCTGTAATGAACACGCTTTTTGTGAGTTATTATACGCAGGCCGTAAAGCTTAACGGAAATACAATGGGAAGCCTAAGTCACGAATATTTCAACCTTTTTACGCCGGCCGATTATGCTTTTGCGATTTGGGGAATTATTTATTTAGGATTACTGGCATTTTCAGGATACCAGCTTTATCAGGCTTTCGGCCCAAAAACCGATTTGCAGTTTCTTCAACAAACAAAGTTTTGGTTTATTGTAGCCAATCTTGCCAATGCTTTATGGGTGATTGTTTGGTTGTATGAATACACAGGCTTATCCATCTTTTTGATGTTGTTGATTCTGTTTTCGCTCATCAAAATTATCCTAAATACCAATATGGAACGTTGGGATGCGCCTTTAAAGATCATCGCTTTTAGCTGGTGGCCTATTTGTTTGTATTCAGGATGGATTGCTGTGGCGACTATTGCGAATATCGCCGCCTATTTAGCTAAAATTGGATGGAAGGGAGGCATTTTCTCTGAAGTACAATGGACGATTATAATGATTGTTGTCGCTGCGATTTTGAATATTGTAATGATTTATACCCGATGTATGCGGGAGTTCGCAGTCGTTGGGATATGGGCGTTGTTTGCCATTTATATGCGGCATTCTGAAGACCAAACTTTAATCGCTTACGTTGCCTTGGGTGGCGCTATTTTAATCGGTCTTAACGCTGCTTATCACGGTTTTATTAACCGAAAGCAAAACCCAATGTACCGAATGATTAGCAAGTAGTTAGTAATTAGAATTTAGACCGCTTCGCTGTTAGAAAATTTGATGATGTGTTAATGTGACAATTTGAAAATGGATAAACTTATTCGTTGGAATGTCAGGTCGAGTGATTTTGTGTAGTGAAACGAAACAAAATTGTATCGAGATCTCAATCTGATACACTTCGCTGTTAGAGTATATAAAATAGAATCAAGACAAAAGAGCCAGGAATCAGGATTAAAAATGTTGAGTTTTAAATTAGAAAAAACGAGCTCATCTCGACCGCAGCGGAGAGATCTTTTTAACCTGAAAGTTATGATTTGTAGTTAGAGATTAGCTAATTTGAAAACGAATGAATGTAGTGGATGGAATGTCAGGCCGAGTGATTTTGTATAGTGAAACGAAGCAAAATTGTATCGAGACCTCAATCTGATACGCTTCGCTGTTAGAGTATATAAAATAGAACCAAGAAAAAAGAGCCAGGAATCAGGATTAAAAATGTTGAGTTTTAAATTAGAAAAAACGAGCTCATCTCGACCGCAGCGGAGAATAGATCTTTTTAACTTGGAAGTTATGATTTGATTTGTAGTTGGAGATTAGCTAATTTGAAAACGAATGAATGTAGTGGTTGGAATGTCAGGTCGAGTGATTTTGTATAGTGACACGAAACAAAATTGTATCGAAATCTCAATCTGATACACTTCGCTGTTAGAGTATAGACTATAGATTCAAGAGCCAGGAATCAGGATTAAAAATGATGAGTTTTAAATTAGAAAACGCGTTCATCTCGACCGCAGCGGAGAGATCTTTTTAACCTGGAAGTTATGATTTGATTTGTAGTTAGAGATTAGCTAATTTGAAAACGAATGAATGTAGTGGTTGGAATGTCAGGCCGAGTGATTTTGTGTAGTGAAACGAAACAAAATTGTACCGAAACCTCAATCTGATATACTTCGCTGTTAGAGCATAGAAAATAGAATCAAGACAAGAGAGCCAGGAATTACGATTAAAAATGATGAGTTTTAAATTAGAAAAACGCGTTCATCTCGACCGAAGCGGAGAGATCTTTTTAACCTGAAAGTTATGATTTGATTTGTAGTTAGAGATTAGCTAATTTGAAAACGAATAAATATAGTGGTTGGAATGTCAGGTCGAGTGATTTTGTGTAGTGAAACGAAACAAAATTGTATCGAGACCTCAATCTGATACTCTTCGTCTTTTAGGACCTAGGATATAGAGTCAGACACAAGAGCCAAGATTAAAAATGTAGAATTCTTTTAACTAACTTCCACTACTCACTAAAGTCTAGCATCTATACTCTACACGCTAGTTTCTAAAATCTCACATCTCATTTCTAAATACTAAACTCCCAAAACCTGATAAATGTCATATTTTAAACGCTAGCTACTTTTCATCTTTGGGGATTAAACTTAAAACGAATGAAAAACGCCATATCCCCACATCAGTTTCATATTCCGGTGATGGGCATTGCTTACACCATTGATACGCCGGTAAAAGTGGCGCATTTTGGGATAAACTCTTCCATTTCAATTATCGAAGATCACCTTATCGAAAAAATGCGCGCGTATTATTACAAATTGAATAACGAGCCTTTTCTGCCCATAAGCAAAAAGGAACCCAATTATAGAGCTAAACGGATTACCGATTATCTGAATCTGATAAGTGAAGAAGTGAAAAAGAAAGTAGAAGAGGTGAAAACCGCTGCTTTTTCAGGAACTTCAGAAATCACCAAGTATTTTGAAATGCTGCCGGAAGTGTCTGAATTAAAACAGAAGTACCTTAAATTTCTTCAGCTAACGGATTCTTCAGAAAAAGAGAGTCTGGAGTCTGAACTGCGAAATGAAGTAAAACCCGGTGCGATTGAAGTCAATATCATGACAAAAATCGATAGCGATCAAATCGATGACAACAAAGAAGTTATCGAAAATGGATCTGATGCTTTACAGGCTTTAAAAGGGTATGCAGAAAGCAATTTAGAGCATTCAACCCTGGTTTTTTCGGCTGGGATGAATCCAAGATTGTTCAATTATCTATCCTCTTTTAAAAGCTTTCATCCCGATAACAACGGTAACTTCAGCAAAGCCATTGCTATAAAAGTCAGCGATTACCGTTCGGCTTTAATTCAGGGAAAATACCTCGCCAAACGGGGAATCTGGGTGAGTGAATTCAGAATTGAATCCGGCCTAAACTGCGGGGGTCACGCCTTTGCAACCGATGGTTATCTGCTAGGGCCGATAATGGAAGAATTTAAGCAGAACAAAGCCCAATTACACTCTGAATTATCGGCACTTTACCGAAGTGCTGTTGGTGAAGAAACTAAAATTTCTGAATTTCCCGAAATAAAGATCACCGTTCAGGGTGGGATAGGTACTTTTGAAGAAGATACCTTGCTAAAAGATTATTTTCAGGCTGATGCGACTGGTTGGGGATCGCCGTTTTTACTGTGTCCGGAAGCAACCAATGTCGATTCTGAAACCTTAGGGAAACTTCAACAATCAAAAGAAGAAGATATTGTTTTGAGCCACAGTTCGCCCTTGGGTGTTCGGTTTAACTACCTGAAGGGAGCTAGCGGAGAAGACTTCCGAAGAAAAAATCTTTTACGAAATAAACCCGGTAGTTCGTGTCCCGAGAAATTATTAGAAGCGAATACCGAATTTACCGAAAAACCGATTTGTACTGCTTCGCATAAATACCAAAAATTGAAACTGAAGCAAATTCAGCATTCCGATTTATCGAGTGCTGAAAAGGCAAAGGAAGCCAATTTGTTATTTCAAAAAGAGTGCTTGTGTACCGGTTTGTGTAATAGTGTCGCTAAAAACTACGATTTCACCTTTGTAAAGAAAATGGATTTTGTGACCGTTTGTCCCGGTCCTAATTTGGCCTATTTCTCGGGTAAATATTCGCTACAAGAATTGATCGATCACATCTATGGGCGAACAAATGTGCTGAGTGGCTATCGCCCGCATATGTTTATTAAAGAGCTGCAATTGTACATCGATTACTTAAAAGAATTGGCAGAGAGCACCGATTTTTCAAATAGACGGGAAGCAAAAAAGTTCACCCGATTTACACAAAATCTGGAAGAAGGCATTGACTATTATAAGGATTTGTTCTCTAAAAAGCTGATTAAAGAAAACCAATTTTTAACCGATTTATTGATTTGCGAAAGCCGAATTTTAGAAATTGTACAGCAGGCGGAAGTGGCTTAAATGCTAGATTTTAGAACGGCTTCGCCTGTTAAAAAATTTGATGATGTGTTAATGTGACAATTTGAAAATGAATAAACTTATTCGTTGGAATGTCAGGTCGAGTGGTTTTGTGCAGTGAAACGAAGCAAAATTGTATAGAGACCTAGATGTGATAGGTTTTGCTTTTAGAAAATAAGAACATAGAATCACGACACAAGAAACAGGAATCACGATTAAAATGTTGAATTTTAAATGCTGAATTTTGAATGTTAAAGTGATGTCATCTCGACCGAAGTGGAGAGATCTCTTGTGTACAGTATTTTTGAACATTAAGATTTCTCCGTTCCACTACGCTTCAGTCGAAATGACGTAGTTTCCTGTTAGGTTTTCCGTTTACTTCTCGATACAAATTCTCTTAGGAATAGACAATTTGAAAATCAATAAACTTATTCGTTGGAATGTCAGGTCGAGTGGTTTTGTGCAGTAAAACGAAGCAAAATTGTATCGAGACCTAGATGTGATAGGTTTTGCTTTTAGAACATAAGAACATAGAATCAAGACACAAGAGTCTGGAATAAGGATTAAAATGTCGAATTTTAAATGCTGAATTTTGAGTGTAAAGTGATGTCATCTTGACCTACGCGGAGAGATCTCTTGTGTACCGTATTTTTGAACATTAAGATTTCTCCGTTCCGCTACGCTTCAGTCGAAATGACGTAGTTTCCTGTTAGGTTTTCCGTTTACTTCTCGATACAAATTCTCTTAGGAATAGACAATTTGAAAATCAATAAATGTATTCTGTGGAATGTCATGACGAGTGGTTTTGCGCATTGACGAGACCTTAACCTGATAAGTTTTAATTTTAGAACATAAGAATCAGGATTGGAAATGTCGAATTTTGGCGAGAGAAGAAATCACTCGAAGTGACACTTCTTGGTTCTTGTCTCTCTACTCTATTTCCTCATTTCTTGTCAAAGACTTATTTCAAAAAATCTAACTAGCGTAAGCAATCTAATTTCTAACAGCGAAGCGATCTAAATTCTATTTAAACTGCTTACTGCGACTGTTTACTGCCTACTGAACTACGTCATTCCCTTAATATCATTACTCCAAGTCGGGTATGCAAAAATCATCGCTTTTAGGTCGTGGCAGGAAAGACCGCCACACATTGCCATTACAAACATATTAATCATTTCTCCGGCATCTGGACCTACCAGATGAGCGCCAAGAACTTTTTCGGTTTCTTTGTCTTTAATCACTTTAAACGCATAGTGCTGATTGGCAATACGCTTAGAATTGAACCAGCTGGGTACCGATTTATGCTTTACTACATAATCAAATCCTCTTTCTTTAGCTTGTTGTTCTGAAAGTCCTACGGAGGCCACGTTGGGCAGTGTAAACACTACAGAAGGTTGCGGTGGATAATGCGCTTCGGTTTTATTATATTTCCCTAAAAGGTTCGCTGAAACCACCCGCGATTCCTGGGAAGAAAGTGGTGTAAGCGGTAATCCTTCACTATCGGAAACATCTCCGCAAGCATAAACACTTGGATTGCTGGTGTTTTGTAGATGCTCATTTACGGTAATTCCTTTATTGGTAAAAGCTACGTTCCCTTTTTCTAATTCTAATTCGTCAATGGAAGGGACACGTCCGGCAGTATTAAAAATCAGTTCTGCTTTTGCAGAAATTTCTTCTCCGTTTTTCGTTTCTGCAGTCACCCGAAGGTATTTCCTAAGTTTTTCTACTTTTGAAGCTTTCGCATTGAATATAAATTTGATACCAATAGCTTCGGAAGCTTCGGTAAGATGCGCCACCATATCTTCATCAAAATTTGAAAGTGGTCTGGGTTCGGTATCGATCACGGTAACTTCCACACCGAGTCTAGCGGCAATATGAGCGAATTCCATCCCAATATAGCCGGCACCAATAAAAATCATCGATTCAGGAAGCTTTTCCAATTCTAGGAAATCATCGCTATTCAGCATTAATTCTGCTCCCGGAATTTTAAGCGGCATTGGTTTATTACCAGTGGCGATTACGATTTTTTTGGTCTTTACCGTTTTCCCTTCTACCGAAAGCGTGTTTTCGTCTAAAAATTTAGGAGATTGATGATACATCTTGATGCCAAGAGCAGCCAAATCTTTTTCGGTAGCTGCGGGAATAGCACCTGTAAATTTATACTTGAATTTCTGTAAATCTTCCCAGTTTACTTCGGGCATTTTAGAAATTCCCAATCCCAGCATATTCTGGGAACGCTCGATAATTTCAGTAATTCCTACCAATACCTTTTTTGGATCGCAACCTCGATTGGGGCAGGTGCCGCCATATTCTCGATTATCGGCTATGGCTACTTTCCAGCCGGCTTCGGCGCAATCTTTGGCTACGCCTTTTCCGGCAGTTCCGGTACCGATTACAAAAACATCAAATTCTTCTATTCCCATGTTATTATTTTTAGATATTAGAAGTTAGATCATAGATCGCTTCGCTTTTAGAAATTAGAGTATAGGTGATGCCATTCTATTATTTCTTTTTTCCATATGCATTCCTCTCCCTGCAGTCGTCGGATGCAATAAAAAGAAACAAAAAAATCTAGGTTTACGAACACTTATCTAAATTTATCATTCGATGGCTAAATTTTAGGAACTCGCTTCGCTCAAACAGCCTAAAATTTTACGCTATCTTAATTTCAAATTTTACGATAAGCTTTCGATACGCCAATTTAAACATTGTCTTGGTTCCTGATTCTTGTTTCAAAATTTCTTAGTCTATAACCTATGCTCTATTTTCTCTTGTCTCTCTACCTAATTCTTATTACCAATTACTACTTAAATATACTTCACCACTCCGCCATCAACCCGTAAACTTGCTCCATTGGTTGCAGAGGAAAGTGGACTTGCAACATAAGCAATCATATTGGCGACTTCCTGCGGATCTGCAAAGCGTTGGATTAATGAACTGGGGCGCTGAGTTTCAAAAAACTCATTTTCTATTTCCTTTTTGTCATTATTTTCGGCATCTACCATATCTTTTACGCCTTCAGAATAGGTTGGGCCGGGTAAAACACTATTGACGGTGACATTAGTGCCTTTGGTAATTTCGGCAATTCCTCTAGAAATGGAAAGTTGTGCGGTTTTGGTCATTCCATAATGAATCATTTCTACCGGAATGTTCAACCCACTTTCACTGGAAATAAAGATGATTCTTCCCCAATCTTGCGCTAACATTTTTGGGAGTAAAGCTTTCGAAAGTCGAACGCCACTAAGTACATTTACTTCATAAAAATCTTTCCATTCTTCATCGGGAATTTCAAAAAAGTCTTTCGGATTAAAAATGCCCACATTATTGATAAGAATATCGACTTTGCCAAGTTTTTCAATGAGGCTATCTACTTGATCTTTTTTCGAAAAATCGCAGGCAATTCCAGAGATTTTAGCACTGTTGATTTCGCTAGTAATGCTTGAGATCGCTTGTTCCATACTTTCTTGTGATCGCCCGTTAATGACGACTTCAGCACCTTCTTTGGCCAGGGTTTTCGCAGTAGCCAGCCCAATGCCTTTAGTTGATCCTGAAATAAATACTTTTTTGTCTTTTAGCTGATAATCCATTTTTTTGTTTTTAGATTTTAGACCATTTCGCTTTTAGAGTTTAGATGATAGACAAGTAATTAGTCAGTGTACTATCTTTTCTCTAAATTCTCTCGTCTCATATCTCAATACTCAATTCTAACTAATCATTCCTACTCTTCTTCACTGTCCAAACTTCATATTCCAGATTCTTCAAAAGAAAAAATATGAATAACGCGTAAAGCATTTGTGTACCAATTGCGCTCCAATCTTCCTTAAAGGCACAACCGGTAATGAGTAGCATTATAAAAATAGCTGCGGCAGCCAGTGCTTTTTTACTATATATACCTAAGAGAATAAAAATCCCCAGTACTACCTCAATAAAAGGAATAGCGTAGGCCACGATTGTTACTAATACGAGCGGAAGCATAGTGCCTTCAAAACCCTGTGTGAGTCCGTTTACAAAGACTTCCAGTTTGGGGATTCGAACAAATCCGTGCAGGAAAAGATTGATTCCCAAAGTAATCCTGGCTAATAGAAAAGCGAGTTGGTGGTTAGACATTGATTTTTTTTTGAAATTAAGTATTTTGAAATGCAATGCTTGTTAGGGAAATGGTAAAATTAAACTGCAATCTTGTTTGTATTTAGCAGTGAGATTGAGATCGCTTTATTTTTAGGAATCAGATAGTAACATAGACTATAGAGAAAAAAATAGAGATATTGACGACATAATAACTACGCAATACTTATGACTTTAAAAGCAACGTTAAAAATATCATAGTCAGTTGTGAAGCTTTTCTTTTGCAATTATCTTTGCGCCAATGAGTACATCTACTATCGCCCAAAGTTTTGCACAATCCCCGCAACAGCAGGAATTGCGGGACGCTATTGCCGTTTCAGAAAAAAACACCGATAAAATTCATTTAAAAGGTCTTATTGGCTCATCCCTTTCTTTTGTGGTGGCCAATGCTTTTAAAGAAGCCAAACGTCCTTTTTTATTAATTCTGAATGATAAAGAGGAGGCTGCATATCACTTAAATGATTTGGAGCAGTTAATCGGAGAGGATAATGTGTTGTTCTATCCTGGCAGTTACCGTAGGCCTTATCAAATTGAAGAAACCGATAATGCCAATGTGCTTTTGCGTGCCGAGGTCTTAAACCGAATCAATTCGCGCAAGAAACCGGCGGTGATTGTTACTTATCCCGATGCGCTTTTTGAAAAAGTAGTTACCCGAAAAGAACTTGATAGAAGTACACTGAAGATTAAAGTGAACGACGAACTTTCTATCGATTTTGTAAATGAAGTTTTGTTTGAATACAAGTTCAAACGAGTAGATTTTGTTACAGAACCCGGCGAATTTTCAGTACGAGGAGGGATTATTGATGTATTTTCTTTTAGTAATGACGAGCCGTACCGAATCGAATTTTTTGGGGATGAGGTAGATAGCATCAGGAGTTTTGATGTAGAAACCCAACTTTCTACCGATAAGGTGAACAAGATTTCTATTATGCCCAATGTCGAGAATAAACACCTCGATGAAGTAAGAGAAAGCTTTTTAAAATATATCGCTGAAAATACCTTGATATTCGTTAAAAATCTCGATCTTTTTTCAGCGCAAATGGATAAACTTTTTGAGAAGGCAGAAGAAGCTTTCCAAAAACTTTCCGGAGAAATAAAGCAAAGTGAACCTGCAGCACTTTTTTGTACCTCTTCCTTAATTCATAAACAAATCCTTGATTTTTCGGTGGTAGAATTAAGCAATTATCCGTTGCTAAACCCGAAAAAAGAGATTGTTTTCTTTGTAACGCCGCAACCTTCCTTCAACAAACAATTCGATTTATTGATTGCCAATTTAATCGAAAATCAAGAAAAAGGATATAACAATTATATTTTCTGCGGAAGCGAGCAGCAAGCCAAACGTTTCCACGATATTTTTAAAGATCAGGAAAAAGAGGTAAAGTATAAAACGGTAGTCCTTTCCTTATTTCAAGGATTTATTGATGAACAGGCAAAAAATGTTTGTTATACCGATCATCAAATTTTTGAGCGTTACCATAAATTCAGCCTTAAAAATGGCTACGCCAAAAAGCAGGCAATTACCCTAAAAGAATTGACCAACCTTACCGTAGGTGATTATGTAACCCACATTGATCACGGAATTGGGAAGTTTGGCGGATTGCAAAAAATAGATGTAGAAGGCAAAAAACAGGAAGCCATTAAACTGATTTATGGAGAGCGCGATATCCTGTATTTAAGTATTCATTCCCTACATAAAATCTCGAAATATAACGGCAAAGACGGGAAAGAACCTAAAATCTTCAAGTTAGGTAGTAATGCTTGGAAAAACCTGAAGAAAAAGACCAAAGCCCGCGTAAAACATATCGCCTATAATTTAATTGAATTATATGCGAAACGCCGCTTGCAAAAAGGTTTTGCGTACGGTCCCGATTCTTATTTGCAACACGAACTGGAAGCTTCTTTTATTTATGAAGATACACCAGACCAAAGTACAGCGACCGAAGCGGTTAAAAAAGATATGGAAAACGAACGCCCAATGGACCGATTGGTTTGTGGGGATGTTGGTTTTGGGAAGACCGAAGTAGCCATTCGCGCTGCCTTTAAAGCGGTAGATAATGGGAAGCAAGTTGCGGTTTTAGTGCCCACGACGATTTTGGCCTTTCAGCATCATCAAACTTTTTCGGAGCGTTTAAAAGATTTACCCGTAACAGTCGATTACTTAAATAGATTTAGAACCGCCAAAGAACGCCGAGAAACGCTAGCCGATCTGGAAAGCGGTCGCGTAGATATTATCATTGGAACACATCAATTAGTAAACAAGGCGGTTAAATTTAAAGATCTTGGACTGCTGATTGTTGATGAAGAACAAAAGTTTGGAGTAGCGGTAAAAGATAAGCTGAAGACCATCAAAGAAAATGTCGATACATTGACACTCACGGCAACCCCAATTCCGCGTACGCTTCAGTTTAGTTTGATGGCGGCAAGAGATTTATCGACCATTACCACTCCGCCACCTAACCGATATCCAATCGAATCGAATGTGATTCGTTTTTCTGAAGAAACCATTCGGGATGCGGTGTTATATGAAATTCAGCGAGGCGGACAGGTGTTCTTCATTCATAACCGCATTGAAAACATCAAAGAAGTTGCCGGCATGATTCAGCGTTTGGTGCCCGATGCGAAAGTAGGCATTGGTCACGGACAAATGGAAGGGAAGAAGCTGGAGAAATTAATGCTGAGTTTTATTAATGGCGAATTTGATGTGCTGGTTTCTACCACGATTATTGAAAGTGGATTGGATGTGACCAATGCCAACACTATTTTTATTAATAACGCCAATAATTTCGGACTGTCTGATCTTCACCAAATGCGAGGTCGGGTAGGACGAAGCAATAAAAAAGCCTTCTGTTATTTTATCACGCCACCTTATTCGGCAATGACCGAAGAAGCGCGTAAACGAATGACGGCTCTAGAGCAATTTTCTGAATTG
The DNA here is from genome assembly GCF_000023465.1 of Zunongwangia profunda SM-A87. NCBI lineage: Bacteria > Pseudomonadati > Bacteroidota > Flavobacteriia > Flavobacteriales > Flavobacteriaceae > Zunongwangia > Zunongwangia profunda. Next base: position 4,956,345 of record NC_014041.1, on the reverse strand, counting down.
GGAAGCGGATTCAATATCGCGATGAAAGATTTGGAAATTCGTGGTGCCGGAGATTTATTAGGCGGGGAACAAAGCGGATTTATCAATGAAATTGGTTTTGATACCTATCAGAAGATTTTAGCGGAAGCTATTGAAGAGCTGAAGGAAAATGAATTTAAAGAGCTGTATAACGAAGAAGATATTGAAGATAAAGATTTTGTGAAGGAAACACAGATCGATACTGATTTTGAAATTCTATTCCCGGATGATTATATCAATAACATCGCCGAGCGTTTGAATTTATATACCAAGCTGAACGAATTAAAAACCGAAGAAGAATTAGAAAAGTTTGAAACCGAATTAATCGATCGTTTTGGCGAATTACCGGTTTCTGCCGTCGATTTATTAAATAGTGTTCGTATTAAGTGGATCGCTTCTAAAATAGGCTTAGAACGCATTATTATGAAGCAGAATAAACTGATAGGCTATTTTATTGCCGATCAGCAATCGCGTTTCTACCAAACAGCTAATTTTACCAAAGTATTGCAGTACGTACAGTCGCATCCTACAACTTGTAAGATGAAAGAAAAGAAAACCAGAAATGGCCTGCGTTTGCTCTTAACCTTCGATAAGATAACTTCGATAGAAAAAGCACTAAAAGTATTACAACCCTTAGATTTTAGAAAGAAGAAGGAAGAAGTGGAAGAAGCTTAGAATGAAAGGATTTTATTGAGATTTTTCCGCTACGGTCGAAATGACTTAAGGCGAGAAATTTAAAAAAATAAAGAAAGTTGTATCAAACCTCACAGTCCCGATAGCTATACGGGATAAACCTGTGAGGTTTTTTATCTTATATCTAAGGTCTAACATCTAAAATCATTAAATCTCATATTTAAACTCAAACCCAATTTTATCCAAATTTACTGAAGAAATTATTTTTCCTTTAGAAGGGCGATTTTTGTCGTATTCTGGGGCTTTTATATTTCTAGATTTTGCTTCTTTGGTATAGTATTCAGATTTTTTAGGATGCTCGGGATACGCCGCGTTAAATACCGTTCCAAATTCATCATTTTTGAGGATTGTAGCAATTAAGGAGATACAATCATCACGTCGAATTAAATTAACAGGAGCTTCTCCATTTTTTATGTCAGTCCTACCCGAAAGCATCGTAATAGGGTGCCTATCGTCGCTTATTAAGCCACCAAACCTTAGGATGGTCGTTTTAAAATTAGGGTTGTTTTGCAAAGCATTTTCACAGTTTATCAGCTGTTTTGCCGCTTCAGATGTTCCATTAGGTTTAGAGTTTTCAGTATATTCCGGGAATTCCTCCTGATCTTCATAAACACTGGTAGAACTTGTAAAAATTAATTTTTTAATACCTGAATATTCAATATTTGAAATAATATTAGTGATCTTTTTAGTGAAATTAATTTCAGGGTTTTTTCGTAATCCTGGCGGGATATCAATAAGAAGAATATCAGAGCCTGACAAAAAAGATTGAATATCTCCCTGCACTCCGCTTTCATAAAGTTCTAAATGATAAGGAGTAATGCCTTCTGCAGAAAGCTTGTGCATTTTATGTTGTGTGGTGGTTGATCCTTTTAGAGAATATCCATCGTATACCAGTTTCTTGGCCAATGGTAATCCTAACCAACCACATCCTAATATTGAAATTTGCATATTTATTTAGATTTTTATCTATTTTCTTTTTCTATTACTGAAAAAGAAACAAACCCGCCTGCCGGACGGGCAGGAAAGTCTAGGCTTATAAAAATTGTCTGAAATTTATCGATCGAATCCTAAATTTCAGGAACTCGACTACGCCTAAGACAGCCTGAAATTTTACGGATTTTTCACTTCAAATTTTTACGTCAATTTTTGGTAGGCCATTTTTAATTCAATTTATCTTGTATCTTATCTTACGTTTTAAAGTAAAGCTTTCAGCAGTCAATGTTTTTAATTTTAAAACTGCTTACTGCGATTGCCTATTGATTCAGCATAATCCTCTTCTTATAAATCACTGCATCATTTAAAATAAATGGTTTTGGGATCATCGTTTCAGATCGCCTTGAAACATCTAACTCTTTATTTTCCAAAAGATCGTAGCTGGATTCATATAAAATAAATTCGGCCGACTTTGTTTTATCTAAACTGAAATTCATTCTAAGCGTATCTTTACTGGAAATATAATAGCTAAGTAAGCGATTCTTCCATCGGCGTGTAAACATATTAAAGGATTCTTCTCCCAATTTAACGTTTTCAGCTTGTAATCCGTTAACTTTAAAATCATTAAAATCGGTGATATTTTCCGTATAAATCTCTATTCTTTTAGCGTCACGATTTGGTGCAATTTTCAACGAATATTGAAATTCGTTATTGGAACTATCAATTTTTTGAAGAATGATTTCTGGTGATTTTATATCAATTTTTGGAGCATCGCTTCTCCAGGTAAAACCCGAGTTATACTTACTGCTAAATTTTGTTTCTGCATTCGTTAAAATTACCGGGTCTTCTCCAAAATATTTTCTGGTCCATTCATCGGGCATTTCATCATATGAGTACCAGTTCGCTTTATCCTCATCAGCATCATACAAATACACCAGGCTATTAGGTTTTGGCCTTTCTGCAGTAAATTCTGATGTGAAATGTGCATAAAACATAAAGGCATTAAAGCCTAAGAACAACAATACTGCGAGGAGATCTTTTTTGGCGAAATAGCCAAAAACAGGTAAAAACAGCGTAAATAACAAGATACTTAAAATACCTGCAAGGAATAGCATTTTTAAACCCAAAGCTACCGGAAACATCTGGATAAATGGAAACAGAATGAATAAAGCCGGTAAGCTTAAAATCGTGTTCAGGATAATATTAGGCTGCTTTTTATGCATCATTAAAAGCAACTGTATAAAACCAAAATAAGCCGGAATTATAAAATAAGCAGCGCCTTTTAAACCCACAGCAAGTAAAGCACAGATGAGTATCCATAAAAATAAGGACGCTACAAATTGAGAAGCGGTTTTATCTTCATTATAAAATTTATGGTAAACAAAAAAGGCAACGGTCAAACTCAATAACACGGCCGCAGTAATATAACTATAGCCATTGTAGGTAAAGCCATGCAGCATTTCAGAGTATTCAGGGTAGATGTAAAGACAAAACTTCCAAAGTCCAAATACCAAAAGTCCACCAATAATCAGGCTTAAAAAATAAGGGACAAAACCTTTGAATATAGCCTTAACACTAAGTTTCTTTTTAAAAATCCCATATCCTACAACAGTGAAAAATAATATAAATGCCAGGATGAGCATAGGCATAATCCAACCAAAAGGATACGTTACAAATTGACCAAAAGGAAGATTAAAATATAATAGATCGTTGTCTGAATTTAACAGATTTAGATCTGCATCCTGGAAATAATGGAGTAGTGGCATTAGATAATCACCCTGATGAGCCAGCGTTTCTAAATCCAGGTTTTCAGGAATGTCGTTAGCGGTATGATAGTCGAAATGATCACCGATAAATGCAAAATTGAATCCGTTGATATTTCCAGACTCCCTTAGGACCGTAAGATCGGTGTCGTTGGGTAATAATTTATAAACACTGTAAGCTAAAGAATTTGTGGTAGGATATGGAACGTGGGCTTCTTTAAAAGCTTTGATAAGTTTAGCGTTTCCTGCGTTGGTTTCTAACAGCATAAAAGAACTCCCACCGCTACCACGGGCTTCAAAATTTAAGGCTAGTCTTGCATCTTTTGCCCAGGAGGGTTGTCTTACAAATAATTCGGCTCCCATAAGCCCGATTTCTTCCGCATCGGTAAATAATACGATAAGATCATTTTTAGGGGGATTCCCTTCAGCTATAAATGCTCTTAAACCTTCAAGGATAGTAGCAACACCGCTTCCGGCATCACTGGCGCCGTGTGAAGAATGTGGCTGACTGTCATAATGTGTCATTAAAACGAGTGCGTCTCCGTTTCCACTCCCTTTGATTCGGGTTAAAATATTTTGTGGTCGGCTAAGAATTGCGGCATCATTTAGCACGAAATCCTCCTGGGTTTGTACTTCTAAGCCTAGTTTTTGGAGCTCGTTAACGATATAATTTCTTACAGAACTATGTGCCGCACTTCCTAAATAATGAGGCGAGTCGCCAATTTTCTCTACATGTTGAAAAGCTTTGCCTACAGAAAATTCATTTTCTGAAATTTCTTCAGGAATTCCCGAAGGTTTAAGACTATAGTAACTTAACCAGCAGTAAAAACTTATAAGTAGTAAAGCAATGAGAGCTTGAAGATTTTTAGACATTAATTGGCATTTAATTTCAGAAAATTAAAGATACTATACTTCTAAAAACTAACCAGATAAATCGGAAGACTTTAAAAAGATATTAAAATTTATTATATTTAAGTAGTTAGTAATCAAAATCTTACAATTATGGGAATTAAAAGTTTTCAGGGAAGGCGTGCGGCTCCGGTAAAAATAGAGAGCGCACCAATTATGGTAGAGGATTATATGACAAGCTCATTAATCACTTTTAAAAGAGATCAGTATGTCGCAGAGGTAATGGAGGCATTGCTCAAAAATAAAATTTCTGGTGCGCCGGTCGTAAACGATCGTTACGAACTGGTTGGAATCATCTCTGATGCAGATTGTATGAAACAGATCTCAGAAAGCCGATATTTCAATATGCCCATTGGCGATATGAAAATAGAAAATTATATGAGCACTGATGTGGCTGTGATTCATAAGAACCTAAGTATTTTTGATTGTGCACAATTGTTCTATAACAATAGTTATCGACGTTTTCCGGTAGTGGAAAATGGAAAGTTAATCGGAATGATAAGCAGAAAAGATATACTTTGTGCCGCATTAAAATTGAGGGCACAAAACTGGCATTGCTAGTTTCGTTTTACCAGTGCATAAAACTCCTCATTTTCTAAAGGTAAATACCCCTGATTATAAATAAAATAATACGTTTTCCCCGCCTGAGTGGTGTAGGTACTGGTAAAATATTGAAAATTAAAACCTTCAGCCAGCAATTTTGTTTTGCTGGTTTTTGTTTTTTCTTCGGGATTGAGTTTCTCCAGTATTCTATAATTTTTACGCAGTATGTTGTTAATATTGCGCATTAAATTTTTGGTATCTTTATTAAGCTTATTGTGATATGAATTCCTGCAATAATCGCTGCAAAATTTTTTATCTACTCTACCAATCAGCTTTTCTCCACATTCTAAACAGTACTTATCCATTTTTTTATCGACATAAATTTAATCAATTAAAAATCAAATGCTTGATGCTAAATTTTTAAAATACAGCATTTAAATTTTATTTTTCTACTAAAAATTATCCTGTAGCTTGGAGTTAGATTTGTGAATTCTGTCTACAGCATACTGATTCTTATATTTAATAAATATCAGTAATTAGTTTTAGCAATAATTGTCGTTAGGCAATCAAAGAAATTAAATAATTTCTACACATTAACGTGTTAATTATTCTATCTCTAAAGTAGATTGGGGAGAATTAATTTCTACTTTTTGCTATTTGGGGATAAGTCAGTTTATTTTATTATAACCGCTTATAATTTATCTCCCGTACTGCCACCTTCTTATATATTTTAAATGATTAGTTGAGATATTGTTTTTTGCTATACCAATTACCAAACAGTCAAATACATTTAAGCCTGTGGATAGTTAAATTTTCGGATTCTTTAAATTTACATAAAATTTTTATACGGAATACTTCAGGATTTTTTGAGTGCATTAAGTTCTGCTCTTCTTAACGGCATACTATCAATTTTTTCAAAAATTTCATCGGCAGGTATAAACTCTTTTTTTCGCATTTTTGTACCTCCATCCAGACCTATTAATATAATTTCGAAAGGTGTATTTGATTTTTTGAACTTTTCGTAGAAATTATCTCCTTTATTCCAGTCGGGAGTATCACTAATTCCGGTAGCATATTTTTTTGGAGTGACCTGATACACCACAATTTTACGATCTTCCAATTCTTCTTCTTTATTTCTAAACTCGCCCAGCTGTTCTTTAAAATCGCTATTTTCTATAGAATTGGTAAGCATTAAGACTAATCGGTTCTCCCAAAGGTAAGAATCATTATCCTGTGCGTTCATATTTCCTAAAGCCATAATACTTAAAATTGTGATTGCTAAAAATTTCATGGCTAAAAATAGAAATGATTATTATCGACTAGTTTTAATTAGTTGTTAAAGAGTGTGTTATTTAACTAATTTTAGAAATGATTTTCCCCGAATTTCATTTTATTTAACGAAGCTAACCAAACTTGTTACAGCGGTTCGCAAGGATATGAGGTGATTCTCAAATTATTCTATTCCTCAAATTTAAGCTTATGAGAAATCTAAGATTACTAATATTTGTAGTGCCAATATTATTAACCTCCTGTTATCAGGATCTGGACGATAATCTGCCAAGGCAGGAAAAAACGCCAGATCCAATAGACGATAACCAGTTTGTTACAAACGAAGGGGAGGTATTTGCTACAGGCCTGAAATGTAAGGGAACCGGAGATTACTCTACCGGTGAGCATTCTATTTTAGAAAATCTCGCTATCCCTGAAGATTTGCCTGGTGAATACGATCTTTCTGAATTTTTACCGCCAGTTGGCGATCAGGGACAGTTGGGATCGTGTTCTTCATGGGCGGTAAGCTATTATTTAAAATCTTATCAAGAGATGAAGGAAAGTGGAGCATCTTATTCTTTAGCCACAACATTTAGTCCTTCCTTTACTTATAATCAATTAACCATGGGGGACTGTGGTGGCACCAGTATTGCAGAAACTTTAGATCTTGTACAGGAAGTTGGTGTTTGCTCTTTAGAACTTTTCCCTTACGACGATAGCGGATGTTCAGATCAACCAAATGAAACACAAATAGCACAGGCAGCCGCAGCCAGGATTTCAGATTTTAAGAGTTTAAGTGGTGAAAATATGCTTGCCGAAATGAAGGTTTTGATCACGCGGCAACAACCTATTGTTATTGGAGCGTATTTATCTTCAGAATTTGGAAAGATAGATCGTTTTGGGCTAACGGCCTATCGCGAGCATGTGGTAGATTATGAAAATGGCGATTGCCATGCGATGCTGGTGGTTGGATTTTCAGATGAATATAATGCGTTTAAGGTAGTAAACTCCTGGGGAGAGAATTGGGGCTCAGATGGATTTGTATGGATCGATTATGCTGCTTTCGAAAATGTAAACGATGAGAGCGCTAATTTTAGAGTGATCAATAAAGCTTACATCGCTTATGATGATGTAGCTGAGATTTGATTTTTTTGTATACAAAACCAAAAGAGGATAACGGCTACTAGGATTTGCCTCTAAATTTTAAAAAAGTTTTCCGGTTTACATTTCTTGACTTTTTCTAAAATAATTTAAGCTGAAATTGTCATAATTAGCCTTTTGATTTTGTATTATGAAACGGCTGCAATAGAAGCTCCTGCAGCGGCAGATTTTAAACGGTTATTGATTAAATAAACACTTATAGCGATGAGCAATTTATAATCGTTAGTTTTCTGATCGTTTTCGATATTCAATAGCAAATCTGGATAAAATTTTTTCCAATTGCTTTTAGCATGAATTTTCAGCACTGGACTTTCGTTAGCTTTTACCACAAACTTAGAATGCCACATGCTCTCTTGTGATAAATGATAGGTTAGCTTTTTGTGTTCTTTTGTTTTTAGAATTATAGTTGAATTCTGGTTCCAATTCAATTTAATCGATCCTATTTCACGATGATTTTCGGTAATTATAAAATTAGTTTGCCAAAAACCTTTTGCTCTAATTTCAAATCGTTTTCCCAAGTATCGAATTTCAGCATTATTAGACCACCATTTTGGATAGTAAAGCTCTAAAATAATTTTGTGATTTTCGAGAAGCTGAAATTTACGTTGATTGATGACTTTTATTTCCATATTCAAAAATGATAAGTTGCCTGATGATGAATGGGAAAGTTACATGAATTTGCGATAAAACAGAATTTATTAGCTTCTTTATGGAGCTTTTCAGCTTTTTTAAGCATGTTTTTATCCGTTAAAGTAATTTCAGGATAAAGAGTAACTTTGGTAAACTTCCCACTACCATCCTTATTTTCGATCATACTAGCTTCAGGCTGATCTTTGTAATCTAATACAATAATATTGTTGCTGGCGCAAAGATGAAGATACCAAAGCATATGGCAGGAAGCGATAGAACTAAGAAGAAGTTCTTCTGGATTATAAAATTCGGGATTGCCTAAAAAAGACGGATCGGAAGAGCCTTTTATTAAAGCTTTATCTTTTGCCTGAAATGTATAATCCCTATCGTATTCTTTATAAGTTTTGGTTCCAACACCTGTGTTTCCCGTCCAGTTGAGGTTAATAGAGTAGTTATGAGTTTTCATTTTAGGAGTTAATTTTGGTCACTTGGTTTAGTTGAATGTAAATGCCAATAAATAAGTATATAATTAAGAAAGGAATACCAAAATAAGTGATTAGAAGAAATGGGAATATCCAGATTATCGAGGTAATTACAAATAGGATCGTAACCCATTTATTAATAGACTTTTCAATTGCATAATAAATATTAGTGCCTGCATTTAGAATTCCGAAAAACCAAAAAATATATAACATATAATCTTTAGGTTCAGAACCATTCCTGTCCAACAATACGTAAAAAAATAATATAATATAGGCTACTGCCAGCGAAAAACCAGCCGCGATTTTGAGTTTACTCATTTCACTAAACTTAGTCTTAAAAATACAAAAAGCCGGTAAATCTTAGATCTACCGGCTTTTCTATTTTTTTGAATTCAGAACAAATTATCTTCTTTTTGGCATTTCAATTTTAAACTCTTTTGGATGTTCAGCACCCATAAGGTTTTCAACAAAATAATCCCATCTTCTTCTGGTCATATAGTAACTATCCATTCCGTAGCCGTGACGTGCATTTGGGAAAATGATCAAATCGAAATCTTTATTTGCTTTGATTAATGCATCGATCACCAAATACGAATTGTAAGGAGGTACGTTATCATCTAAATTACCATGTGCAATTAACAAATCTCCTTGAAGATTTGCGGCATTATATTGGTTGGCCTGTAGCTCGTAATTGGTTTTTCCATTTTCGGTTTCTTCAATAAGACCTATATATCTTTCTCCCCAATCATCTTCATAGTTTCTGTTATCATGATTTCCTGATTCCGAAATTCCAACTTTGTAAAATTCAGGATAAGAGAACATGGCATCCGCAGTGGCAAAACCACCACCAGAATGTCCCCAAACCCCCACGCGGTCTAAATCCATATAAGGGTGTTTTTCAGCTAATTGCTTTAATCCGCTTATCTGATCTTCTAAAGTATTATTTCCCATATTTCCGTAGCAGGCATCGTGGAAAGATTTAGATCGTCCCGGGTTACAACTACCATCGATCACCACTACGATAAAACCAAGCTCTGCCAAAGACTGGTGATCACTACGAGAAGGAGAGAAATAACGACTGCCAACACCGCCACCTTGCGGGCCTGGATAAATGTAATTTACTACCGGATATTTTTTAGATTCATCAAGATCTGTAGGCGTAAACATTAAACCGTATAAATCCCATTTCTCATCAGCCGATTTTACTTTGATCGGTGTTGGAGCCTGCCAGCCTATGGCTTCTAAGCGGGAAATATCGGCTTTTTCGAGATCCATTATTTTTCGGCCTTTAATATCCCTAAGTACCGCAACATTGGGAACGTTAGGCTGTGAATAATTATCAACAAAGTATTTGTTGTCAGGAGATAGCGAAACGCTATGTGTGCCGTTTTCAGGAGTTAAAAGTTTAAGCCCTTTTCCGTTAAACTTTATACTGTAAAAATGTCTAAAATAAGGATCGCGGCCTTCTTCTTTTCCTTGCGCGTAGAAGTACAACATTTTTTTATCTTCGTCTACTTTGGTCAGGCTGGTTACCACAAAATCACCTTTAGTAATTTGGTTTTTTAGTTCACCAGTTTCAAGATCGTAAAGGTATAAATGTCCCCAGTCGTCACGCTCAGAGTACCATATAATTTCGTCTGATTCTGGTAAATAATGCCAGTTTATAGAGCCTTGTCCAGATTCGAATTGCGTATCTGTTTCTTCCGTAAAAATATCTCTTACTTCACCAGTTTCAACATTGGCAACACGAAGCGTAACTTTTTTGTGATCACGGGAAACCGAGGCAAAAGCTAAAGTCTCTGAGTCTGGGGCCCATTCGTTATCACCAAAAGTGCCATCGCAGGCAATGTCGTCACAAAGTGTACCACGTCTTGCATCGGCAGGAATATTAAGCTTGGTAATCTTGTTATCTTCAGTATCGATAATCAGGCGTTCAATTTTAATGATGGCTGAATCTTGCGGAATTGGATATTTCCATTCCTGAAGTTCTGGTTCGCCAACTTTGGTCTCTACCAGATACATATCACTTACATGGCGCTGATCTTGTCTAAAAGTGGCAATCTTTTTAGAATCAGGGCTCCAAAGCACAATAGGTTTGTCGCTATGTTTCCAACCCGCATTATCGGTAGCATAGCCATAATTTTTTTCACCATCTTGGGTTAGTTGCGTTTCCTTACCCGTTTGGGTATCGCGCATCCAAAGGTTCCAGTCTTTTATATAAACTACTTTAGATCCATCCGGGGAGGCTACTTCTGTCCATGATCCTCTTTGCTCTTCTTTTGGCTTTTTACCAAGTAATTCTTCAAGCGAAGTAGAAGTTCGCTTAGATTTTTTCTTTGGATCTACCAGAACATATTGGCGTTCTCCATTAATCTGAATCTCATACCAAAAACTATCGTCTGCTAACCAATTAGGGCTTACATTAGCTTTATCCACTAATCTGTAGGTATTAAACCCAAGAAATTTAGCGGCCTGTTCGTAATCTTCAGTTGTAAGTTTTTTAGGGCTTTGTTGCGCAAACCCCGAAAAATAAATGACGGCGATGCACAGTAGGGAGAAAATTTTTTTCATCGTATGTTTTGCTTTTGAGCTCAATTTAATAAGAATTTTTAATAGCGAACCAGATCAATGCTGAATCACCTCAATTTTAGAAAGAAGAATAAATCGATTTAACTCCCTGGCTATCATAGTTAGGGGTAGAAATTAATTTTATATTCAGGACAAAAAAGTAAAATGCCAGGAAGTTAATCTGGTAATTAGACTACGGCAAAGCTAAATGGTTTAATGTGATTTGCCTTTTAACAATTATTTTTCGTTATATATCTCCCGCATTATTCAACGCAACCTATTATTTTATTTGGCATCTAGTTAAAAATGAGAGGGATGAGAAAATTGATCTTTATAGGGTCCACTGTTTTATTTTTTAGTTGTACCAGCGGAGATGAAGCTACAAGAAGTACTGAGTATTCTGAATATATGCTAGCTGTAAGTATAGAAACAGATATAGATTTTATGCCGAAGGAAATTTATACAAGTAACGATGTGCAAATACCCGAATTAAAATTAGAATTACGGAGTACAGAAATATATGGCTGTTTGAATTTTGGTGTAGAAGTATCTCAATTTAAGAATGAGCGAACATTGATCATTAGGTTTGAATCCATTGTAGAACCTGGCATTTGTTTAACAGCTATGGGACCGGCCAGAACTATGGTCGATTTGCCTTTAGATGTAAATAAAATCATTTTTATAAACGGAAATAAACTTGATGAATATGACGTATCAATTAATGAAGAAAAAGTAAGTTTTTCTGCTGTAAGCAAAAGTTTTACCACATCCTTATACGAGGATACCTTTAGACTTCCCAAGCATTCATTTGCCTTTGTATGTGGTACAAATACTGATAATACACATATTTATGATGAATTCTTGTCGATCTTAAGAGAAAATCCGGCATTCGAAGAATTTGAATTTGAAGGAGATGGAAGGATTCCCTATGCAGAAACTTCAGATGGACATTGGGTAAATCATCTCTCTAAATATTTTAAATATACAGAGGTATCGGACTTTGAAAAATTAGCAGTTGTTTTAAATAATTTCTCTTCACAGCATATCGAAAAGAATTCTGGGGTATCGATAGCTCTTACCAGCTGGGATAACTGGCAGTATTACAGTTGGGTCGAAAATTAATTCGTCCTGTTTTTTAGCCTTGTAGCTTCGGTAATGACCTGTTCCGGGAAATTATAGAGTTCTAAAATCTTGATCGCATTTTTTGTTTTAAGCGGCCCTTCTTTTAATTTATGATCAAAGTTTAAAGTCTGGTTTTGGATGTTTTCACTAAAATGATACAGTTCGAAATCGTTTTGCGTTAGCATTTCGGTAAGTTCAATATCATGGGTAGAAACCATTACCATATTTTGTGATATGTTTAAGTAGGATAAAATAGATTTCCCGGCTGCGATGCGCTCTTCAGTATTTGTTCCTTTAAAAATTTCATCTAAAACAAATAATTTCGGTATATCTTCTTTAGAACAATCTAGTAGTTTTTTAATTTGCAGTACCTCCTCAAGGTAGTAACTGGTTTTTTTACTTAGGTTATCGGTAATTCTTATTGAAGAATATAACTTTAGAAACGGAGCAGTAAAATGTTCGGCAAAACAGATATTTATCGTTTGGGCCAGTAATGTATTTATGGCTACCGTTCGAATAAAAGTACTTTTTCCGGACATATTGCTACCGGTAAGAAGCATGCTTTTTTCTGAAAGTCTTAAATCGTTGGTAATGCAATTTTTAACTAGAGGATGCCAAATTTTTTCGAATTTGATCTCTTTTTTAAAACTAAAAGAAGGTTGGCAAACGCGATCTTGATATTCTGTTTTAATCGAAGCCACAGCAATAGCGGAATCAATCTCTCCTATATAACGAAAGAGTTTTTCGATATCGGTTTTTTTATGCTGGATGTCCTTAAGAAAGCTGAAAAATAACAGGATTTCAATATTAAAAGTGATTTTTAGCAGCTCAAAGAAAAACCAGCCCAAAAAAGCGAACTCATCATTCATCTTATTCTCAAAGCCAATAAGCGAGGTTTTAAACTGAATTTTCTTTACAGACCCTAGAAAACTCAAGTCCTTAAAATAGGCTTTAATATTACCGAAATTCGATATTTTATCGCCAGCTTTTATTGCGATGCTAAGCTGATGGACAGCATTTAGATAATAGTTGAGGTTATTTTTATTGCGATAATGCAAAACCATATTGGTCATAAAAACCGGAAGCATAATTAGGAATAAAACTGGATAAAAGAAACCACCAATCAGGCTAAAAATCGATAAAAAACTAAGAATAAATACCCAAACAATCCATTTTGGGCGTTTCATGGGTTCATCTGTAATTAACCGCACAAAATCGTACGCATTATAATGATTCAGTTTCGATAATTGCGACTGAATTTTTAAGCGGTCGTTTTCAGCTTCTAAAAATGTATCTGAAAATGTCGAAAATCGCTTCAATTGATTTTCAGAATTAATATTCCGTAGATGGTTGTAAAAATATTGTTGCCCGGGTTTAGAAGAGGTACGATCTAAAAGAATGAAAAGCGCTGCAAAATCCAGATCTTTTGCGGTTTGATCGTTGATTTGATGAAAATCGCCTACAAGCAACTTAGAATCAAAATAGCGTTTAACTTCTTTAAAATTGAATTTTTCATCTTTCGCTTTTCCCCAATTTTCTACCAGTTGTTGTAATCGTTTCTTTTCAGATCTTTTCTTTAAAAATCTGAATAATAGAAAAAGCCCAATCCCTATTATGGTAATTAAATAATAAAGCTGCATTAAGAAAATTTATTTACAAGATAGCCAATAAAAGCAGCCAGACCTATCCAAAATATAATTCCGTAAATAATGAGTTGGTTAGCCTGTTTTAGTTTAGTATCGTAGCCGTATTTTTTAAAACGTTCCAGCTGTGATTGGCTAAAATCATCTGTAGGTTTATGTCGTGCTCTTGGAGTTATAAATGGTAAAATGAAGAACTGTAAATTTTCAGTTTTGCTTAAATTTGCTTCTGCGCGTTTCCTTCTATTTTCTTCTTCTGGATTCATTTAATAAAGCATATGCTAATCTAATAAGCTTAGAAATTCTTCCTGTTTAGATGGTCGTGGGGAATTAGTAGAAAGAATAATACTGTCGTTCTTGATAAGTGTATACTTAGGAATGGAATATCTATTTTTAGTTTTCCCTAATTGCAGAAAAACATGGGCTAAATTTGATTTTTTAAAGTCGGCAAAACGATAATGTTGTTCTTTATTGGTGTAATTTTCAAGCTGATTTACCGTTTCTTCCCATTTTTCCAGATCCTCGTCGACCGATATATACACGGTTGAAATATCCTTTTCCTTTAGCATCGGATTGTATTCATCAGACTTTTGCATTTCAGCAATACAAGGGGCGCACCAACTAGCCCAATTATCTATTAATTTAAATTTTGAAGGATCATTCTTAAAAATATCCTTCAGTTTTATCGAATCTCCTTTTAAGTTGATCAATTTCTCATCGAGTAGTTGTTCGCTTAATTTAAAATCCATGCTGTTTAGATCGAAAATAATTTCATTGATTTTGCTTACGTAATCTTCTTTTTTAGAGAACTCTTCGCGATAATCGTTAATTAGTTCTTCAATTAAAGTTTTTCCTTTTTGTCCAAACGCCAGTCCGGCTTCGTGATAGTTGTAAATAAGTCGAGCTATAGCAAAGCTTTCGAGATCATTATCAAGATTGCTTTTTATAAAGTCACGTTCGTTTATAAAATTATCGATGGAATATCCAGGAACTTCAGCGTTTGCAAAAACACTATGGATATACTTTGGGAGAGTTCTTTTAAAACAATCATTATACAATAATTCTGGCCTGTTAAAATCATCTTCAAAATTTATGGTATCAAAATATTCCTTGGCATCGAACATCGCTACCTCACCATCAAACTGCATTTTATTAATGACTTCATCCAAGTCAGATCCTTGATAGGTGCCATTTGAGAGTTGATGATCTCTTGGGGAAATTAAATGGAGAAGATATTCGTATTTTAATGCCGCATAGGTTTGCTGTTTAAAATCTTTGCTTACTTCCGGATGAGCTTTTATATAATTTTCGAGTATTTTCTTTTTCTGATTATAAAACTTGGTATTATCGTTTTTGTATTGATCAAAATCACCCTTAAAAACGCCCCAATTTCCGGTTGCCGTTTCTTCTAATTGCTGAAAGAAATTATAATGAGCCGCATTTTTACCAGAAAAGCTGATTTTATGATTTTTAATTTCCATAAAAATACTGTCTCCGGGAGTAATGAAAAATCGCGAAAAAAGTGGAGGTAAACCTCCTTCCTCAAAAGCTATAAGGTCGATTATTTGAGGTTTAGACAATTTCTGAATTTCGACATAAAGCGAATCTCCATGATTTTCTTGTTGGATGTTTGATACTTCGTTAAAGAGACCGGTATGAACTAAAAGATTAAAATATTTAAAGTTATAGGGAGCATCTGTTTTGCCAATTAAAATAGCTTTAGCGTTAATGGTATCAATTGGTTTGTTTTGCAGGGTAGGAATCGTCTCTTCTTCTAAAGAAGCGCTTTCAGCTAAATTTTTATCCGAATTTTTGCAGGAAGCACAAAGAAGAATAATAAGGGCGATGAGGTAATGATGATTTTTGAATGACATATTTCAGTTTTATTTTATGTCTAAAAGTTAGTATTTTTATACAAGAATGTTGAGATTTCCAATAGATTTTTATTCAATTCGATTTCAATGTTTTCTTGTAAAAGTGGGAGATCGTCAAAGTTGGGCGTTTCGATTAAAACCACTTCTAAAACTGAATAATCTGGCATTTCCTTGCGATTTTTATTCCATTTTGTTTCCTTCAAGAATGTCCAGTATTTTTTCTGAATTTCAGCAGTATTACCCAAAAGCCAAAGTTCAAATCGCATTTCGAGGTGGTTTAAGACCAATCCGAATTTTAGTTTTTTGCTTTTCAGAAAATCATTAGAAAAATAGAAATACGTATAATCCAGATAGCCATGCAAAATTCCGGTAACCGAATAATCAAAAGAAGAATCTCGCTTAAGATCTGTCCTAAGTTTCATAACGAATGAAACCAGCTCTTTGTAAGCAATAAGAATATCGCCTTTTTGAAGCTGAGCCTGGTAAGAGGCAATATAATTGTTTAGATTTTTCATAAAAAAGAGAGATAGTCCTGCTAAAATAATCTTTTGAAAAAGTAGCCAACTCTTCTAAGTAGGTTTGTTTTTTCAACAACAACAATTCCTGTAGTTATGGTTTCTGAAGTATTCATTTTGATATCTAAATTTTCAGACTTTAAATCAGCATTTATAACTTGTGTTTCATAGCCTAGTGATGTAAACTCTAATTTAAGATTATTTGCGGTAGTTTTTGCAGCGAGAACAATCATAAAATTCCCATCAAAATCGGTTTGCGTTAAGATTTTAGAATCTAAGACCTTAATGTGTACGCCAGGAATAGGAAGATCCTCTTCATCGGTCACGGTGCCAGAAATTACAATACTATCTTTAGCTGAAATTGAATGTTTTTCTTCGGAATTCTTTTCTGAAGTTTTCTCTAGTTGTTCGGTTTTAGTTGAAGTTTTTTGGGCATTTGCCGGCGCAGCGATTGCTAAAACTGAAGTAAATCCTGCTGCTACAACTAGTTGTTTCCAGTTGGTTTTAGAGTTGTTAGGTTTTAAATCGCGAAAAAGCTGAGATTGTTTAAATCTACCACAAATTTTTTGTCCGCTTTTTATTTTTTGAAGTAATTCGTCATCTGTAGTATTTGTGAAATCGATCACTTCTTTTTCACAAACCTGGCAAAATTTCCCGAGCTGAGAAACCGTCATGTGTTCCCAGTTTTCGCCACAGGCTTCGGGAATTTCAATAGAGATTTTCATAGTTTTCAATTTGTGAATACCAAGGTTTTTTGGCGCAAAAAGTAGCAAGCCATATTAAAGCTATACAGACAAATGTTACAATTGTAGGTAATAGTAACGCCTGATTGCCTTAAACTTCTAAGGTATTTGCTTTAAATTTAATATTATTTTTGGGATATACTTTTTCAAATTAAAAATTAGCAGAAGGAATGTGCAGTTCCATTTTGTGAATTCTTAATTCATGTTTTTGATGAACAATGATGTCAATATAAAAAAATCGCTATTCAAAATTGTATATGCGGCTTAGATAGAATAAAAATCTCATTTAAGTTATAAAGAGTATAGAAATTCATTCCCTTTAATTATCGAGAATAAAAATGTCATCAATAAGAAAAATAATGTAGCTTAATGGATTGATAATTTTCAATAGATAGGTGAAGATTTTAATATTTTTAAATCACGAAAACTATGAAAACGCTAAGAATACTCAGTATTGTAACTTTGATACTACTATCATCTTGTGATCCCCCATTTCATAGTGAACCAGAGTTTGTAGGCTACAACTTATATTTAAGTTTCCAGGATATTGCGGGAAATGACTTAGTTAAAGAAATTGAATTAAATGACTCTTCAAGATCTGTAAAAGACGCTTTATATACCTTAGATATTATTATTTCTGAACCATGTTGGAATTGGGATAATGACATCTATAATGCTCCTGCCCGGCCTGGCTTTGAGCCAGATGTTAACCGTCCCACATTTGGGTTGTCCCGGTATAATGAATATTCTTACCTTACAAATCAGTTTGGTTTACCAATAGACGATTGTCCCAAACAGGAAATGCTTACGTACAAAATAAAGTGCCCATATATATTTGGAGATGATGCTGTACATGAATTGGTTACCTATTGGGAAATTCCGAACGAAAGAAATCCTTCCGCTAAATGTTACCGTATAACATTTGAAGGTAATGAGGTAACACCATCTCCTATGGATAAATACGATTATAATTATACAGCAGCTATTATTCTAGAATAAAATGTGGAGAATTCTAATAGAGTAAAAAAGGGTATGGTGACATCGTACATGGCCAACTGTGGCTTAATACTTAATCAATAAACATATACGGTTGAACCTGTTCCTCTATGTCACTAATGATATAAGCTGTTCAAATAATCTTCTTTTTCCGATAATCTTTTTAAATCGATCATAACAGGTATCGAGTCATTCATCACTCCATTTATGGTGAAATTTTCTTTATCCAGGCGCCCTGTGATCGAATTGATTTGATCTACCGGAGGGTCAAAATACATTCTAATTTCTCTTTTAAAGATCGAATATGCGCCATAGTAAATAGAATCATTAATAGAGATTACCGCCTGTTGATTATATTCTAAAAATAACATGGGATCAGATCCTAATTTCCCTTTTGTAATATTGATGTCTGAATAGTTAATCTTAAACTCCTTAATCGTATAACTTCCAGTAATCGTGTCGTCTACTTTAGATTTAATATTATACGAAAATATGCCATAACCAATGGGCAGCATTAAAACATATAGAAAAGGAAGCTTATGTACGAATCCTTTTTTCTTCGGAAGTAATGATGTCTTAAACTTACCGCTATTAAGGATAAAAAATTTATAAAGATCTTTTCTATATTCAAATAACAATAAGATAGTTAGAACAAGATCCAAGATTATATGTGAAATGGCAAAGTAAATTTCAAATTCTATATTTAATATGAGAATGTTTAGGCAAATCCCAATGGAAAGTAATAAAGCAATTAATCTTGTTCTTCTAAAAACGATTAAAATTCCTATCAATAGCTCAGCTAAACCAATAAAGATATTGTAATTATATGACCTTCCAAAGAAAGACCACATGTGTTGATATTTAGATATTTCGACTAGCGGTAAAAATGACTCATAATGCAAGATCCTAAATTGCATAAACAGCAATTTGGGAATTCCAAAACAGATCATTTTAATAGATAGATAATAAATGGCCAGATACTTAACAACACCAATTATCTTTTTAGTAAGGTTTGATTTCAATTGATAATTTAATAGTGATAAAAATAAAACGCTTTTATTCTTAAGCTATTGTTTACTAGCGATATTCAATAAATTTTGTCGTTTGCAAACGAATTCAATCGTTTACAAACGTATCTATACGAAAACAATTAGTTTACAGACGGATATAGTTTTAATGCTCATCTATGTTTGCAGGGTTGAAATGAACGAATGATTTTCAATTACAATTAAATTCTATAGTTATGAGCACTTTACGAAACAGCGTTAAATTGATTGGCCATGTAGGCACAGAGCCCGAAATTGTAAATTTAGAATCAGGTAAAAAACTGGCGAAATTTTCTATTGCAACCAACGAGTATTATAAAAATGCCAAAGGAGAGAAGGTTTCTGAAACCCAATGGCATAACCTTGTGGCCTGGGGGAAAACGGCAGATTTGGTCGAGAATTATGTGCCTAAAGGAAAAGAAATCGCAATAGATGGTAAACTTACCAGTAGGAGTTATGAAGATAAAACAGGTACTAAAAGGTATATTACAGAAATTATATGCAACGAAATCCTGCTGTTAGGAAAGTAGATCGAATTGGGATTGATTTTAGTGTAAATCAAAAACTCCGTTTTTTTAATCATAGAAAACGGAGTTTTATTTTTAGATTTTTAATGCATTTGTGCCTCGCCGGCACCGCTGGGAATCCTGATGTCCTCAACAATTTGCTGTACATTTTCTGGTGGGGGAGGTGTAAGTCTAGAAATAACGATGGCCAGGATAAAATTAAGGAGCATGGCAATAATGCCAAAACCTTCAGGCGAAGTACCAAACCACCATTCACTTTCTGGTAGCGGATCCATAATGCCTATAAGTCCGGTTTTATAAGTGATCATATAAAATAGCATTAGGCTGGTCCCGGCGATCATTCCGGTAACTGCGCCCTGTCGATTCATTCTTTTATCGAAAATGCCTAAAACAATAGCGGGGAAAAAAGAAGCTGCGGCCAATCCAAAAGCTAAGGCGACGACGGCAGCAACAAAACCGGGAGGATAAATCCCGAAGAAACCTGCAACAATAATAGCCACTAATATGCTTATTCTCGCAATCATAAGTTCGCCCTTATCTGAAATATTGGGTTTCAATTGTTTTTTTACCAGATCGTGAGAAACAGAAGTAGAAATCACCAATAATAATCCGGCAGCGGTAGATAAAGCAGCAGCAAGTCCGCCGGCGGCGACCAAACCTATTACCCAGTTAGGCAATTGCGCAATCTCCGGATTGGCTAAAACCATGATATCCTTATCTACATATAATTCATTTTCAGCCGCACTGGGATTGCTAATAATACGTTCACCGTTTGCTCCTCTTTTATCGGTAAAAAGCGGTTTCCCATCCACAGCTTCAGAATTTCGATATTGGATCTTTCCGTCGTTGTTTTTATCCGTCCACGAAATTAAGCCGCTATTTTCCCAATTTTTAAACCAGTCGGGTAAATCCTTATACGCTGTTTCGTTTACCGTTGTTATTAAATTGGTTCTGGCAAAAACAGCAACTGCCGGTGCCGTGGTATATAAAATGGCAATAAGCAGTAAAGCATAGCCTGCAGATTTTCGGGCATCTTTAACTTTTGGAACCGTAAAAAAGCGAACAATAACATGGGGTAAACCAGAAGTGCCTGCCATCAAAGCCAGGGTAATGGCAAAAATATCCCATGTAGATTTTGTGCCGCTGGTATATTCCTTAAATCCTAATTGGGTATGTAATTGATCTAATTTATCTAATAGAAAGGTTCCGTCTTCAACCTTATCACCCATTCCAATTTGCGGAAAAGGATTGCCCGTCATCTGGATAGAAATAAAAATAGCAGGCACCATAAAGGCAAAAATAAGTACACAATATTGAGCAACCTGCGTGTAAGTGATGCCCTTCATTCCTCCTAAAAAAGCAAATACCAATACCACAGCCATACCAATAAGTACCCCTTTGGTAATATCTACCTGTAAGAATTGAGAGAATACAATTCCCACGCCGCGCATCTGTCCTGCCACATAGGTAAACGAAACAATTAAAGCACAGATAATGGCAATGGTTCGTGCCGAATTAGAGTAATAACGGTCGCCGATAAAATCGGGTACCGTAAATTTTCCAAACTTCCTTAGGTAAGGGGCTAGCAAAAGTGCAAGGAGAACATAACCACCCGTCCAGCCCATCAAATAAACCGACCCATCGTAACCGCTAAAAGATATAAGTCCGGCCATAGAAATAAAAGAAGCGGCACTCATCCAATCGGCAGCTGTAGCCATTCCGTTAGCTAATGGGGAAACTCCACCACCGGCGATATAAAAATCTTTTGTGGAAGAAGCCCGGGCCCAGATGGCTATACCAAAATATAGCGTAAAACTAATACCTACCAAGATCCAGGTCCATAATTGTACATCCATATTTGTAATGTTAAGTTGAGGGGGGGGGGTTAATATTGTAAAGTTTGATTATTCAGCATATCCATATTTTTTATCCAGTTTATTCATCAATCGTATGTAAATAAAGATGAGGACCACAAAAACATAAATAGAGCCTTGTTGTGCAAACCAAAATCCTAGTTTAAAACCTCCAATCTTATATTGATTTAAAAAGTCTTTAAATAGAATGCCCGCACCAAAGGATACCATAAACCATATGCTTAAAAGTATAACTAGATATTTAATGTTTTCGCGCCAGTATTTTTTAGATTTTTTATTATTCAAAATCGCATTATATTAAATAAATCATCAAAATTTAGTAAATAAAATTTATATATTTTAAAAAAAATTAGTTTTTAATTATAAATCAGCTATCACTGTGTTGTGAGGTGTATAAATATTTTTGCTGTTGCAAATCGAGAATGCAGGAACTGAGTTTGCCTTAGGTTTGCGTTTTCTAGTGAAGTACTACTGAATAATAAAAAGCATCTTTTCTTTTGCCGGGAGAATTTAGATGCGGAGTTCGCTAAATTTATGAAGAAATTGAAAGCAAGCTAGAAATAGATATTTTGCGCCAAACGATAGGTATTGGCGTGTGCCTCGATGATTATTTTTATTTCAGGAGAATAGCCACCACCCATGCTACATTGTACCGGTATTTTAAGATCGCGACAGGTTTGCAATACAAAACGATCACGTTCTTTGCACCCCTCAATGCTACAGGCAAGTCGGCCAAGTTTATCGGTTTCCAGAATATCTACTCCGCACAGATAAAAAATAAAATCTGGTTGTACTTTTTCAATAAGATCGGGTAGTATTTCTTTTAAAGTTTCTAGGTAATACTCATCTTTAGAGCCATCGGGAACTTCGATATCCAGGTCTGAAATTTCTTTTCTAAAAGGGTAGTTTCCTTTACCATGCATCGAAAAGGTAAAAACCGAATTATCATTCTGAAAAATTTCAGCCGTACCATTTCCCTGATGGACATCAAGATCGATAATCAGTATTTTTTCAGCTAATTTTTTCTTCTGAAGATATCTTGCCGCAATTGCCTGATCGTGCAACAGGCAAAAGGCTTCGCCATGGTCGCTGTAAGCGTGATGAGTACCACCGGCAATATTCATTGAAATTCCATTTTCTAGAGCATACTGACAGCCTTCAAGAGTACCACCGGCGATAATGATTTCACGATCTACCAGTTCCTGAGAAAGTGGGAATCCGGTTTTTCTAATCGCTCTTCGATCCAGCGTAAGGTTCGTTAAATTTTCGACATATTCTTTGGTATGCACCGCAAGAATGTCTTCCAGATCTGCTGGTTTTGGCTCAAAAAAATGTTGTTGTTCACAAGTACCCTCATGTAAAAGCTGTTTAGGTAGCAAATCGTATTTCTCCATGGGAAAACGATGCCCTTCTGGTAATGGATGTTTGTAAATAGGGTGGAAGGCAATTTTGAGCATAAATTACAATAAGTAAAATCTAGATCTTAAAAAGCTTATAAGTTTTAGAGTTAATATCATAATATCCTAAAACATCTAATTTTTTATTTTTAAAAATAACCTGTGATTTAGGAGTTTTTATGTTGTTTAGAATTGCAGAAGCTTTAACTAATATGTTGGGAGCTATTTCTGATTCAAGATGATTAAAATTGTTATCAAATACACCCGTGGTATGTAATTCTTTTTCACCGAAGGAAATAGGAACTGCTCCAAACTGAGGTGTAGTATTAAAAGTTTTTAACTCTGTTACACCTCCTATAGATATTTGGTATTCATTATTTAATAGATGACCAAAAATTGCAACTTGACCTTTTTTAATTTTTTTTAAAAATCTTTCAGGAGAATCTATTTCTTTGTGGTAAGCAAGTCCACCGTCCTGTATAAGAGGTTTATTAATAAAGGGGATATTTTTTTGTGAGCTATTAAAATTGTATGATTTGATTACAGCGGATGAATTATTTAGGTCTCTGATATGAAAAGCTAGATTTTCAGAATTCATTGCTATTTGCAAAAGGTAATTGTCTAAAAGAGAACTATTAGAGTTTGACGGGCCACTATCATAAGTTAAGTTAGGTTGAAAGAACTCCTTTAAAGTATAATTTAACTCATTTAAATTAATATCAATTTTTGTTGTATTCAAATTTCTATTATCAAGTGTAATTGAAAGTCCGTTTGGAGATTCGTACAATTTAAAATTGCTAGATGAAGCTATTATATTTGAAGGCAAACCCATATCGATAAACGAACTATTTTCTATGAGTTCTGATAAGTAAACTTTTTTGTCTCTGTTGTTAAATAGTTCCTGTAGAATATAAATTGTTTTAGGAGTATTTAGATTTTTGAGACTGTAGAAATTAAGTTTATTTGATTTATTTGAAACTGTAATCAATTGTATACCATTCCAGTTAATAGAGGCGATAAACTTTTCTTTTTTTAACTTGAAGTCGATTTCTCTAAATACACTTTTGCCAGTTTCTAAATTAGTTGAAAAGACTCCGAAGTTTTCGAATTTGTCATCAGAGATTAGAATCTTGTAATCTTCTTTTGTAGCTTCAAAAGTCAATGGATTTGTATATTTATTTGGAATTTTGACTTTAGAAGAATGACTCAACAATTTTAAATCATTAGATAGAATAAAGGATTGTAAATATTCCTGTTCCTGACTAAGTAATAAAGTATGATTCTGAATCTTATTTTGGAAAGCATACATATTCGCTAAAATGTATCTACCCTCTCTATTGAAATCGATCTGGAACTCACTAAGTAACTTTTGTGAATTAACTTTTAATATAGAACCAATAATTACAAGAATAAATATTAAATTTTTCATTAGAAGATACAAACTATTTTAATTTGTGAATTTTGTAATTCTGTAGGACTCATTTTCTTTGTTGTAATACCCATAGTAAACATGATCATTCCATTTAAACACATTCTCTGCGGTATCGTTATTTTTAAGCTTTTCTGTGAATTTCTTAATTTTGTCGAAAACATTTTCTTCAACGGGCCCGTCGATATGTTCAAAATTTTGGTCAAACAAACATTTTATGCGAACAGATTTACCTCTGGTATATGAAAAGTAAGCACCGGCGTATAAACTAAAATTACCTGAAACATACAATGGCATTCCAGGCATACCACCCATTCCTGGCATTCCCATCATCATAGGGGCACCTCCTCCTGCTATTTCTATATAACTTCCTATGGTTATGATATTTTTATTATCATTTTTAAAAGCTGAAACGCCTATATTCTCATTATCAATTTTTCTTAAAAATTTAGACGTTTTTTCCAGTTCACGATGCGGAGCAAACCAATCTCCTTCTTTATCCTGAATAATCGGGGTGTTCTTAAAATTAATTTCTTCATCCTTAGTGAGAAATATGTTTTTAAGAACCTCATTAGAGTTTCTATTTTTTACTTCAAAATATAATTCATTAGAATTCGCTACTACCTGATAAATATTATCATCTAATAGAAAAGAATTACTGTGATAATCATTAAGTGAGCTATATTTTGGTTTCTCAAATTGTTTAATTTCGGCAGTATAATTTTTTAGATTTACAGAGATAATAAAGGTTTCAAAAATACTTTTATCCAGGCTAAGATCGAAGCCATTTAAAGTTTTATACAATTTATTAGTTGCACTGGCCATTTCTATACTAATAGGGACTTGATTATCAATTTTTTCAACCTCTATACTTGAACTCATCCCATTGGGACTCAGTAGCATCTCATAAAGATCTTTTGAGTGAATATCCTTGATTCTATATTCAAAATCTAGATTTATTTTATTCTTTGATTGTTTTAGGCCATTAAAAGTGTAAATATTTAGGTTCGATGAATTTTTTTCAAGTGTCAATAAATACAGCTTATTGTCTTTACTTAAAGCTTCTATATAGGCTTCTTTTTTGAGTTTGAAATCGAACTCAATTTCTTTGGTTTGTCTGGTTGAAAAATCAAACTGTATGGCTCCATATTTTCTTTTATTTCTATGCTGTAGAAACAATGTGGTTACCTCTCCGTTCTGAACGTAACCTATTATGTTGTCATATTTATTCGGTAAACCATCAGATTTAAGTTGGTTTACCTGTTTTACTTCTTTATTGTAGATGTAGGCATTAAACGTTTTGTTATCATCTATAAAAAGGGTTAAGTTCCCATTTTCATCATTTGTTATGGTAAAAACCTCTTCAATAGAACGATTATTGTCTTTTAGTTCATTTGGAAGGTCGAAATATCTGTTTTGACCTTGGACATTAAAACTAAAATAAATTAAAATAGAAAGGAGAGTGTAAAATTTTTTCACGTTTAAAGCTATTAAAATTAAAAGCTGCAAATATATTATTTCAAGTTAAAATTCCTATTAAAGCTAAACTTGGCAGGGCATTATTTTTTTATTTCATCTCGTACGGGAGTTGAACATTTCATCCGGTTTGTCTAGTAAATATTTCTAAGGTTTTCTAATGAACTTCACCTTAAAATTAAAAGGATCATGATTGCTCTATTTGAGCTTTCGTTTGTTTAGCATGACGTATTGTTCTTTCTAGCAAAGAAGTATAAATAGGTTTATTTCCTAAAAATGCGGTAAAGACCGAAGCAGTTACTGTTGTAATTATCAATGGAAGTGTAAGCTCATAATTTGAAGTGATTTCTATGGCCAGCATGATTCCGGTAAGCGGAGCCCTAACGGTAGAAGCAAATATTGCCGCCATACCGGCTACAGCATATACTCCCGTTTCATTTACTAAATGTGGATTAAAATGCTGAATGGTATATCCGAATATCATTCCTAAAATAGCTCCTAAACTTAATAGGGGTGCAAAAATACCACCGGGAACTCCAGAGCTATAACTTAAAATAGAAAGGATAAATCGCCCCACGAACATAACTATGAGCACCCATATGGTAAAAGAATGCCCCAATACATCTTTAATAGTATTGTAGCCTGCGCCCGTCATATCCGGGAAGTAAATACTAAGTATGGCGATTATAATTCCCAGACCTATACTAAACACTAAAATGGGATTTTTAAGTTTACCGAAAAGATCCAGTGATTTTAATAAAGCACTATTAAATAGGTATCCTATAAAACTAAATAGGAGTCCTAATAAACCAAAAAACCAAATCTCACTGATGTCTGGTGAGCTAAATATTTTAATAGAAAGTGCTGTATCTTCACCGATTAAATAACGGGCGATAAGATCTGACGTTCCTGATCCAATCATTATAGCTGCAACTGAATAAAAATTGAACTTAAAATGACCGTGCATTTCTTCAATAACAAAAACAATTCCTGAAAGTGGAGCGTTAAAAGCACCTGCAAGTCCTGCAGCCGCTCCTGCCGATAAAAGAGGATTGTTTTGTTCGTCTTCCTGTTTAAAGAGCTCTTTTACCATTTTACCTACATTGGCTCCAATTTGAACAGTAGGTCCTTCTCTTCCCAGAAGCATGCCACTACCCAAAGAGAAAATAGAGGCTATAAATTTTACAGGTAATACTCGTTTCCAACGGGTAGGCCTAACTTCATCTAAAGCACCCTCTATTTCCTGAATACCGCTTCCGCCAGCTTCGGGGGCAAATTTTTTAACTAAAAAAAGGGCTATTTGAATAGCCCCGATTATTAATAAAATTAGTCCTATGCCTTCTAAAATTGGCGATAAAGAAAAATCGAAATTTCCATACAGTTTTTCTCTAAGATTTTCAATTTTAGAGATACATATTCTAAAGGCAGAGGATAGTAGACCTGCAATAATGCCAATAATCAATGAGTAGAGTAAAACTTTTACGTTTTTAGCATCTGCTTTAATATTGCGTTGGGCAACCTTATAAAAATAAGCAGTTTTTCCCATATCCTTGGCGTTGCCTGTTAGGCGCTATCGCTTTATATCATTAGTTTATTGTCGCTCCATTTATTACGCCATCTTCATCTGGGTTTACAAAAACCAGTTTGCCTTCAGCATTTTCAGTAAGTAAGATCATTCCTTCACTTTCTACACCTCGTAATTTCCTTGGGGCAAGATTCGCTAAAACGGTCACCTTTTTACCAATTAATTCTTCCGCTTTAAAATGTTCTGCAATACCAGAAACAATAGTTCTTTTGTCTAAGCCGGTCTCTACTTTTAAAACCATTAGTTTTTTGGTTTTAGGCATTTTGCTGGCTTCAAGAATGGTTCCTACTCGAAGATCCATTTTAGTAAAATCTTCAAAAGTAGCCGTATCTTTTTGAGGTTCTACGCTTTCACTTGCTTTAGCATTAGCCACTTTAGAGGCTTCTAATTTTTGTAGCTGTACTTCAATCTTTTCATCTTCAATTTTGGCGAAAAGTAATTCAGCTTTGCCAATTATATGACCAGAAGGCAGGAGTGCTTCTCGAGTGGTGATTTTATTCCACTGGGAAAGTTCTCCTTCGTTAAGATTCCTTTCTTCAGCACTGAATTTTAAAATCTCTTTCAGTTTATTAGAGGTAAATGGTAAAAATGGTTCACTAAGCGTCGCCAGTGCCGATGCGATTTGTAGTGCTACATACATAATGGTTTTAGTGCGTTCTTCATCGGTTTTTACCAGTTTCCATGGTTCTTCGTCAGCTAAATACTTGTTTCCTAGGCGGGCAAGATTCATTAACTCAGCCTGAGCTTCTCTAAATCGGTATTTTTCAATAGAGCTGGCGATTACTGCAGGATAGGCTTTTAAAGCTGCGATAGTTTCTTCGTCTACTTTAGAATATTCTGCCGGAGTAGGAACTTCACCATTATAGTATTTATTAGTTAAAACGACTACACGATTAATAAAGTTACCAAAAATAGCTACCAGTTCATTGTTATTTCTAGCCTGAAAATCTTTCCAGGTAAAATCATTATCTTTTGTTTCTGGCGCATTAGCGGTTAATGCATAACGCAATACATCCTGCTGGCCAGGAAAATCTTCCAGATATTCATGTAACCAAACCGCCCAGTTTTTAGAAGTCGATAATTTTTTACCTTCTAGATTTAAAAACTCGTTAGCCGGTACGTTTTCTGGTAAAATATAATCGCCATGTGCTTTAAGCATCACTGGAAAGATGATACAATGAA
The DNA here is from genome assembly GCF_000023465.1 of Zunongwangia profunda SM-A87. Lineage (NCBI taxonomy): Bacteria > Pseudomonadati > Bacteroidota > Flavobacteriia > Flavobacteriales > Flavobacteriaceae > Zunongwangia > Zunongwangia profunda. The sequence goes on along the minus strand of NC_014041.1, from coordinate 4,927,970 downwards.
AAACGATATTATCTTTTCCTATAAAATGAACCATTTTGGTATCTTGATCTTTCCAATAAGGCTCCCAGTCTTTTCCTTCGCGTGCAGCCCATTCTTTGGTTGAAGAGATATAACCAATAGGTGCGTCAAACCAAACGTACAATACTTTTCCTTCGCCGCCTTCAACTGGTACAGGGATACCCCAATCCAGATCCCGGGTGACTGCTCGGGCACGTAAACCATCATCGATCCAGGATTTTACCTGTCCGTATACATTGGGTTTCCAATCAGATTTATGTCCTTCAAGGATCCATTCTTTTAGCCAGCTTTCATATTGGTCTAAGGGTAAAAACCAATGTTTGGTCTCTTTTAATGTTGGCGTAGCACCTGTAATTGCCGATTTTGGATTGATAAGATCTGTTGCGTTTAGCGACGTTCCGCAGCTTTCACACTGGTCGCCATAAGCTTCTTCGTTACCACATTTAGGGCAGGTGCCGGTTACAAAACGATCGGCAAGAAATTGCTTTGCCTCAGCATCATAAAGTTGCTCGGTAGTTTCTTCAATAAACTTCCCATCATCGTACAGTTTTTTAAAGAATGCTGAAGCGGTTTTATGATGAATTTCAGCAGATGTTCTTGAGTAGTTATCAAAAGAAATTCCGAAGTTATTAAAAGAGTCCTTAATAATCTCGTCATACTTATCTACGATATCCTGCGGAGTAACTCCTTCTTTTTTTGCCTTAATAGTAATAGGTACTCCATGCTCGTCGCTACCGCAAACAAAAGCTACATCGTGCCCTTGCATTCTTAAAAATCGGGAATAGATATCTGCCGGAACGTAAACTCCCGATAGATGCCCAATATGTATTGGCCCATTAGTGTAAGGCAAAGCTGCCGTAATTGTATATCTTTTTGGCGTGTTACTCATTTTCTGTTTTAACTTTTACTCGATAATCGAGATTAAATATTCCGGTCCCTTTGGTTATCGGGATAACTCGAAATAATAATTAATTTTTTAATAACTACCTCATGGTTTGCCCTGAGGTAGTTTACCCGGTTCTCCCGGGATTTGATTCATCTTCCCAATTTTATGGGCTATTTTTTTGTAAAACTCACCTTCATTTTTGTAAGGATGAATTTTAGGGCGTAAAGGTAAGCAACTGCGTTATAATACGCGTTAAATTCTTGCAAAACACCATGTACTCCTTCAATTTGTTTCTAATTTAGTAATTCAAAAGATCGGCCGATTGCCAATGTAATTATTTTACTTTTTTTATAACCAATCTGTGCAATTTAAATCGTCTTCTGGAGACTAATTTTCAGTAAAAACTAACCAAAAATGAAAAAAATACTTTTATTATTCGTAGTCATAAGTGTTGTGGCTTGTGGCGGAAGTAAAAAAGCTATCAATAGCGATAAGTATACCATAGAATCCCTTCAACATAAAAATTACGAGCAGATTTTAGGAATGTACAGCGATGCCGATCCAGAAAATGGTAACGATATGATGGAAGAAGGGACTGTAGAGCGGCCTTATACCATATTATATCCTGGGACTAAAGATGAAATTTTAATTACCTGGAAAGATAATGCTAAAACATCTATTTTTGATATTAATTATTCTGAAAACGGAAAATGGAGTTCTGCGACAGGAATTAAAATAGGAACCACTTATGATGAGCTTTCTAAAATAAACGGAAAAGAGGTTAAATTCTACGGATTTGGCTGGGATTATAGTGGCGCTGTAGATTGGAACGGCGGAAAATTAGAAGATTCAAATATCCGGGTGTTTTTAAATCCTGAAGGTAGAATTGCCGATAAATTTTATGGAGACCGAATGATCGATGCTTCTCCTGAGGAGATTAAAGCCTTAAATTTAAAAGTTTCCACAATCATGTACCGTGATTAAGATACAGAAGCTTTAATTATCTTAGATTTTCTTATCGGGAGGAAATAACGCCTGGTTATATGTATTCTTGAAGTAGCATTATCTTTAGAAAATTTTAAAACTATGGCTGATCATAATGAACTTGGGAAAAAGGGGGAAGGGCTGGCCATTGCTTTTTTAAAAGATAAAGGCTATAAAATTCTTGAGAAAAATTATCGATTTCAGAAAGCTGAAGTTGATGTTATAGCTTTTAAAGATAAAGTTCTAGTAGGTGTTGAGGTAAAAACCAGAAGTACTTCGCATTTTGGAAATCCTCAAGATTTTGTAAAAACCGGACAAATTCAGCGTTTGGTTTTAGCGATGAATCATTATGCTGAGGTAAAGGATCTGGATGCTGAAATTCGATTTGATATCGTGGCAATTATCAAAAATGTTGCAGGAACCCGGATCGAACTTATAGAGGATGCTTTTTACTATTTCTGAATTTAACGATGACAGCAATAACGTCTGATAGATTATCACTTATATCGATATCAAATTTTGATATTCTGAATATTCACAAATTACATTCTCTGCCAAACGTGGATAGGTTTAACACTCTTGGAAGTCCTGAAAATTTGAAAGAAACAGAAAAAATTTTTGCAATGTGGTTACGAGGTAATGATCTCATTTTTAAGATTGAATTAAAAAAGGAGAAGTCTTTTGTTGGTCTTATAGCCTTGAAACCTGGGAGCCCGAAATTTCAAAAAGCCGAGGTTTGGTATAAACTGCATCCTGATTTTTGGAATAAGGGCTATGCTACAGAGGCTTTAAAAAAAATTGTGCAATATGGATTCAAAGAGTTAAGATTGCATCGAATTGAAGCTGGCTGTGCTGTTGAGAATTTTGGTAGTATTAAGGTTTTAGAAAAAGTGGGGATGAAAAAAGAAGGTAGAAAAAGAAAATCTTTACCTCTTAAAAGTGGATGGTCTGATAGTTTTGAGTATGCGATTTTATCGACAGATTAAAATCAATGAAACTTTTAATTTAAAATTAAGATTAACCATGAGGCTTGCAAGAATTAAAAAAACTAAATGACTTTTACTTAAGGCAATTTACTATTTCTGAATTTCTACAAACTCAAAATCCACATCAAATTCGGTGGTTGAAACATTAGCTTTTAGGGTATCATTTTGGAGTTTATAAATGATTTTCTTTGGAAATTCATTCGTGTCATTTTCAGCTATAAAATATTCAGGTTTTAATTCGGAAAGGACAAAGGGAGTAGGAGCTTCGTTCACGCCGGTCACCTGTAGTGTCCATTCATCATTTTCTTTAAACAGTTTTAGATTTTCTTTAAAAATGGTGTCGTCGTCTAACATCGTATAGCCCAATCCCGAATAATAGTTTTTATCTTTTTTCCATATTTCGTAGGTTTTAAAGTCTTCTTCGGCATTTACACGTTTCCATTCTCCAATAAGCCAATCAAAATCCTCTGCATCATTAGTGCATGAAAATAAAAGTAACAGACTGGAAAGAGCTAAAAATAAACGTTTCATAGGGTTTTAAATATTAGATTGTGAAATTAAACAATTTAAATAAAAAAAGCCTGAAGATATCTCCAGGCTTTGAATATAGATTTAAAAATTTTACCAGATTTTTACGCGGTCATCAGGTGCAACATACATCGAATCTCCTTCTTTAATATCAAAAGCTTCATAAAATGCATCGATATTTTGCAAAGGTACATAAGCTCTATACATTCCAGGAGAATGGGGATCTGTTTTAATTCTGCTTTTTAAAGCTTCGTCCCGCATTTTAGTACGCCAAACGGTTGCCCAGGAAAGGAAAAAACGTTGCTCTGGTGTAAATCCGTCAATTTTTCCCGGATCACCATGTTCTTTCAGATGCATTTGTAAACCATCATAAGCAGCGTTAACACCACCAAGGTCACCGATATTTTCACCTAGTGTAAATTCACCATTAATAAAGGTACTGTCCAAAACTTCGATAGCACTGTACTGGTCGGCAAGATCTTTCCCAAGACCTTCAAACTGCGAAAGATCTTCATCGGTCCACCAGTTGTTCAGGTTTCCTTCAGCATCAAAGCGAGCACCGCTATCATCAAACCCATGAGAAATCTCATGACCAATTACGGCACCAATTCCCCCGTAATTTACAGCGGCATCTGCTTTGTAATCATAAAAAGGTGGTTGTAAAATAGCCGCTGGGAATACAATCTCGTTGTAACTTGGATTGTAATAAGCGTTAACGGTTTGCGGCGACATAAACCACTCCGATTTATCTACAGGTTCTCCTAGTTTTGCAATATTTTTAGCGGTACTCCATTTACGGGCGTTCATCACGTTTTGAAAATAAGAACCATCTTTAGATCCTAAGATTTCTAAATCACCATAATCTTCCCATTCGTCTGGATAGCCTACTTTAATAGTGGTGGTATTTAGTTTTTCAATCGCTTTTTTCTTGGTGTCTTCACTCATCCAGCTGAGGTTGTTAATACGCTTTTCGTAAGCCTTAATTACATTAGCGATCATTTCCTGAGCTTTTTCTTTAGCCTCTGGAGGGAAATGTTTTTCTACATATAGTTTTCCTAAAGCTTCCCCTACTGTACCATTTACAGTACTTAAAGCTCTTTCGTCTCTGGGGCGTTGTTCTTTAGCACCTCTTAAAGTTTTGCTGTAAAAATCCCAGTTGGCTGTTTCGATATCTGTAGACAACATTCCGGCAGCGGCATCAAATGCTGTCCATGTTAGATACTTCTTCCAGGTGTCCACATCATTTTGTGCCAGAAGATCTTGCATGGCTTTCATATAGGCTGGCTGAGAAACAATAATAGTATCTAATTTGCCTGCGCCAATTTCTTCAAAATAAGTATTCCAGTCTATTGCCGGTACCATTTCTTGAAGAGCCGCCACGCTCATTGGATTATAAGTTTTACGTGCGTCACGACGCTCTACTTTATCTAATCTTGGTTTAGCAAGTTTGGTCTCAAATTCGACTACTGTTTTTGCGAATTCTTTAGCATCTTCTTTAGAGTAATCTAGAAACTGCATCATACGGGCAATATGTTCTTCATACTTTGCTTTTTTCTCTTTAGAATCTGAGTCGTCTGCAATATAATAATCGCGATCTGGCAGTCCCAGGCTGCCTGGGTAAAGGTAAGCTGCATTCTGGTTACTGTTTTTAGCATCTGCACTAACCCCAAAAGAGAAGAAACCACCACCGCCGTACTTAGACATTTCTGTTAAGTAAGCCTGTAAATCTTCTTTATTCGAAATTTTATTTACTTTTTCTAAATAGGGTAATACTGGCGCAACGCCTTGCTCGTTGCGAGCCACGGTATCCATAATGGTTTTGTATAGATTTACCGCTTTAGCCTGATCGCTGTTTGCATCCAGGTTCTCGTTGTTAGAAGCTTGATTTAATAATGCTAAGGCATCATCATCTGTAGTTTCACGAAGTTCCATGAAACTGCCCCAGGTAGTCTGGTCACTGGGAATTTCTGTAGCATCAAGCCACGCACCATTCACATAGCGAAAAAAATCATTTTTGGGTGTTGTTGTAGTATCCATATAGGCTACATTGATCCCGTGAATTTCTTCTTTTTCTGTGTTTGTAGACTTTTCCCCGTCTTTACAACCAATTATAGTGGCACCTAATAGGGACAAGCATACTGCATTTGTTATTTTTTTCATTTAATGTTTGTGTGTTTGTAAAATCCTTGCTAATGTAATAAAACAGACGCATTTTTGAATTTTTTGTTACAAAATACAAAGAACCTAGTTTTTTGTTTTTAAAGCCTGCAAGATTCTCGTGTCAAAGTCTTTTTTGATCTTTGTGATCTCTTCAATATTTTCATTTGGAATTTCAATAGAAAGTACATAGTGGGCAATCTTCCAGTTGCCATCGATATATTGCATTACACCAGAACCTCTACAAATGCCCATGTGGGTATCAAGTAATTCGTCAAACCAGGCAATTCCCTTTGTATTGGCCAGATAAATATTTCTTTGTACTGAAGTGAAATCCCATGCTTTGCCTTTCTCAAAATGGGGTTTGGCATAGGCTTTAAATTCTTCTATTTGCCAATTTTCAGTAGCGTCGGTGCCAATAAAAACGGCATCCTTAGTCATTAGATGAAAATAATTTTTAAAATTTGCTTCGGCGGCAGCTTGATGCCAGTGATCGATCACATCAGAAATTTCTGTTTTCGCTTGTTTCGCGTTGGATTGGTAGGGCATTGTTTGGGAAAAACCTGCACAACCTAAATAGCATAAGATAAGAGTGATTAGTTGTTTTTTCATGAGATGTATTTTCGCGGAATATACGATAAATCTCTAGTATTTAATTTTGAGTTGTGGCTTCCAGGCTATCTCTTTTTTGTTGCTGTCTTAAGCGGTTTTCTTCCACCAGGCGATCTAATTCGGCCTCGAAATCTTCAATACTTTCAATAAATAATTCGTTAAGCTGAATATTAAGGTTATTAAAATCCATAGGGATTTCTATGGCAATTTCTTTTACCTCTTGCGGTTTTATGCTTTGCAAATGGGATTTTTGTTCCAGGATTTTAGCTTTTGTAGTAAGTACCCTTAATCTTGAGTTTACGGGCTTGGATGCTAAAGAATCCGGTAGCGTAGCTTGTAATGTTTCCATAAGTTGAGCCCATGCAGAAGAATTATCGATTAAATAATTTACCGATGTGTTTTGAAGCTGTTTCACCTCCTCATTCAAAACAATGTAAGCGGCCCATTTGGAGGCATGCTTTCTTGCGGAGGCTTCTAAAGGTAAAATAGATGTTTCTATAGCAAATTTTTGAGTAAAAGCTGGGGTGTCCCGCGGTTTAGTTTCAGGTTTTCCTTTTTCCGAATCCTGAACGCAGGAGCCCAAAATCATCAATAGTATTCCGAAAATTGCTCGCTTCATTATCAAATTTTGATTTTACAAATGTAAACGATTAAAATACTAAAGCCATATATTTTCTTCATTCTTAAAAATAACATAATTATCGGGTTAGATTAAACGATTTAGCAAATTTTATTCGCAATAAATAAATATATTTGCACAAAATTTTTAAGCGTATGCCTGCAAAAATCTTAATTATTGGCGCCAGTGGCCAAATAGGAACCGAACTTAGCTTAAAACTCCGTGAGATTCATGGTAATGATGCAATTATTGCCAGTGATATTCGAGAAGGAAGTGAAGAGCTTATGGCTAGCGGACCTTTTGAGATTGCTAATGCAATGAATTATGAGCAAATTGCCGGTTTGGTGGAAAAGCACCAGATTCAAGAGGTGTATTTAATGGCGGCAATGTTAAGTGCAACTGGAGAGAAAGCACCAATGAAAGCCTGGGCTTTAAATATGGATTCATTGTTCCATGTATTAAATTTGGCAAAAGATAAAAAGATTAAAAAAGTATTTTGGCCTTCAAGTATAGCGGTATTTGGTCCTTCAACTCCAAAAGAAAATACGCCACAAACTACGGTTATGGAACCTACCACCGTTTATGGTATAAGTAAACAAACCGGCGAGCGCTGGTGTAGTTATTACCATAGAAAGTATGGAGTAGACGTACGTAGCATCCGTTATCCAGGTATAATTAGTTATAAAACTTTACCGGGAGGGGGAACTACAGATTATGCCGTAGAGATTTTTCATGAGGCTATTAAACAAGGAGAATATACCTCGTTTCTTAATGCTTCAACATCCTTACCGATGATGTTTATGGAAGATGCTATAAAAGCTACAGTAGCGATCATGAATGCTCCATCGGAAGCTCTTAAAATAAGATCATCTTATAATTTAGCAGCGATGAGCTTTACACCGGCAATTTTAGCTGAGGAAATTAAAAAGCATATCCCAGCATTTAAAATTTCTTATGATCCGGATTTTAGACAGGATATTGCAGATAGCTGGCCTTCGAAGATAGATGATAGCGCAGCCCGTGAAGATTGGGGATGGTCTAATGATTTTGATATAGCGGCTTTAACTGAAGCGATGCTTAGCGGTGTGAAAACGCAATTAGTGAAGTAAGTATCTTCAGGGCAAGTCTACAAAGCATATAATCTAAACAAGAATTTTTAAAACGAGATATCCCGATAACTATCCGCAACAGCGCGTTTAATTTCCATTATCGGGTAAAATAAATACAAGATAGCATAAAAAAAGCCGCTCACTGAGCGGCTTTGGCATTTGAATACTATATATAATCTAATCTATATGCACTATCCAATAACACGAACCTGATCTGCATTAAGACCTTTTCGTCCTTCTTTCTCAACGTACTCCACTTTATCTCCCTCATTTAGAGTCTCACCGTCGATCCCTGTTACGTGAACGAAGATGTCTCTTCCTGTGTCGTCGTTGGTTATGAATCCGTAACCTTTGGACTCATTAAAAAATTTAACTGTACCTTCCATTGTAATAAAATAATAATTAATAAAGTACAAACATAATATAATATTATAGACCTTGGTTGAATAATAGGTAAACTTTCTGAAATTTTTTCAATTTTTTTGGGGGTATTAATCAATACCTTTATCTCGCATTTTTTTCATATTCTCAGGGCTTAAAGTGTAGTCTTCGAGCTTTTTACCCCTCCATCGTACCACTAAAAATATAGGCATTAAAACAAATGATGCGGTTAGTACGGCAATACCTATAATCTTATCACCTGTTGCAATATCTTCTTCGGCAATTCTAAAATAGAAACCTACTGCTATGGCGATTAAAATCGCTATAACTAAAATTTTCATCACTATCTTCATCGCTCTTCTTTTTATTAAACAGTTACCTCGATTAATTTCTGGCGGTATGCGGTGAGCATTTTTGATTTTGAAATAAAACCAACATACTTGTCATCTTTAACAACGGGGAGATTCCATGCGGCACTATGCTGAAATTTTTTCATGATTGTTTTCATACTGTCGTTTTGCAGATCGATAATGTCTGGTGCCCTTTGCATAATATCGCTTACGGTAATTTCATCGTAAAGATGTTGTTTAAACATTATCGGCCGTATATCATCTAAAAGAATAATTCCCATAAAATTTTCTTCTTTATCAATTACAGGAAAAATGTTTCGTGAAGACTTAATCACACCTTCGTGAATAACATCTCCTAAATTCATATTCACATTTAAAGGAATAAAGTTTTTTTCAATGATCTGGTTAATATTAAGCAAGGTTAATACCGTTTGATCTTTGTCGTGAGTTAAAAGTTCGCCACGTTGAGCCAATTCTAAAGTATAGACGGAATGTGGTTGCACCGTATTTGTAATCATATATGATATTAAGGCAGTGATCATTAATGGTACAAAAAGTTCGTATCCCCCGGTTAATTCGGCGATAAGGAAGATAGCTGTTAAGGGTGCATGTAAAACCCCTGCCATTAAGCCTGCCATCCCTACCATTGTAAAACTACTGGTGGAGATAGGCTCGTTAGTAATGCCTAGATGGTTTACTACTAGAGCGAAACAATGTCCTAGGGCGCTTCCCATAAAAAGTACTGGTGCAAAGATTCCGCCAACACCACCTGCCGCGAAAGTAAGTGAGGTTGCGAAGATTTTGAATACTACCAGTCCTGCAAGTAGTAAAATCACAACCCAGATATTATCGAGAAAATCATTTAAAAAGTTAGTTCCTAAAGCCTGAATATAGTTTTCGGCTAAAAGGTTATTTATAACCCCATAACCTTCACCATATAGCGGGGGAATAAAATATATGATAATTCCCAGTCCTGCTCCTGCCAGTAATAGCCTAAAGAATTTATTTTCAATTTTGCCGAAGATGGTATGTATTTTAAAATAGATCACCGTAAAGTACATCGAGCCTAATGCACATATACAGCCCAGGATCATATAAAATGGTACTTCTGAAATGGTAAAATCGTCCATAAGTTCAAAAGGAAGAATGGTATCTGAACCGAAGAAAAAGTAGGAAGTTAAGATCGCTGATACTGATGCTGTAAGTAATGGCAACATGCTTACCAGGGTAAGATCTAAGCTAAAAACTTCTATGGCAAAAATAATAGCGGCAATAGGCGCTTTAAAAATCGAAGACATCGCTCCTGCGGCTGCACAACCTATTAAAAGTGTACGGGCACTTTGGTTCATTCTAAATAAACGTGCAATGTTAGATCCCAAAGAAGCCCCTGTGGCAACGGTAGGTCCCTCTAGTCCTACAGATCCACCAAAACCAACGGTTATCGGAGCTGTTAGAATCGAACCGTACATCTGGAACGAACGCATAAGTCCCTTTCTTTTTGAAATGGCATATAGTGTAGAAGGTATGCCATGCCCTACTGGTTTTCGTAATATTTTTTTTATAATAAACACCGTTAAGGCCAGACCTATAATTGGGAAAATAAAATAGAATGCGTGATGATAATTCGCAATTAAATTTCCCTCCAGTAGGTTTTGGATAAAATGGGTTAAGTTTTTTATAATAACCGCACCCAAACCCGCCGTAAAGCCAATGATAGCACTAAGAATTAAAATGAACTGCTGTTGCGAAAGATGCTTTGTCTTCCACAGTAAAAATTTTTGTAATCCAGGAACCGCTTTTAAAAACATCTGCTACACCTCCAATTTTAGGATATTACGAAAAAATCCTGCTCTAAAGCAGGATTTCAGTTTTATTCAATATTCAGTTTTAAGCTTAATTCTTTTAGTTGGCTTTCATCTAATTTTGATGGAGCATCAATCATTACGTCGCGGCCGGCATTGTTTTTTGGAAAAGCGATAAAGTCCCGAATAGTTTCCTGGCCACCAAGAATGGCAGTTAGTCTATCAAAACCAAATGCAATTCCACCATGTGGTGGCGCACCGTATTGAAAAGCGTTCATTAAGAATCCAAATTGCTCTTTAGCTTCTTCTTCAGTAAAGCCTAAATGAGAAAACATTTTAGATTGTGTTTCTTTATCGTGAATTCTTATAGAACCACCACCAATTTCATTACCATTTAATACGAGATCATAAGCATTAGCCCTTACTTTTCCCGGATCGGTAGCTAAAAGAGGTATATCTTCAGCTTTAGGAGACGTAAATGGGTGGTGCATGGCATGGTAACGTTCTGTTTCTTCATCCCATTCTAGTAAAGGGAAGTCAATTACCCAAAGCGGAGCAAATTCATCTGGCTTTCTAAGGCCTAGTTCGTTACCAAGATGCATACGTAATGCACTTAATTGAGATCTTGTTTTATTGGCATCACCAGCCATAACTAAAATCAGATCGCCGGGTTTTGCGCCCGTGGCCTGTGCCCATTCTTTTAGATTTTCTTCCGTATAAAATTTATCTACAGAAGATTTTAAGCTTCCATCATCGTTGTATTTAGCCCAAACTAGTCCGTTTGCCCCAATTTGCGGGCGTTTTACCCAACTAATCAAAGCATCGATTTGCTTTCGGGTATAAGAAGCTGCTCCTGGAACAGCGATACCTACAACGAGTTCTTGCTGATCGAAAACATTAAAGCCTTTATTCTTTGCAATATCGTCTAACTCGGCAAACTCCATCCCAAAGCGAATATCTGGTTTGTCATTACCATATTTGCGCATTGCTTCATCATAAGTCATGCGTGGGAAGGCATCAATAGTTATATTATTGATTTCTTTTAGCAGATGGCGAGTTAAGCCTTCAAAGATATTTAGTATGTCCTCCTGTTCCACAAAAGCCATTTCACAGTCGATTTGTGTAAATTCTGGCTGTCGATCGGCTCTTAAATCCTCATCTCTAAAACACTTTACGATCTGGAAGTATTTATCCATTCCTCCAACCATAAGCAATTGCTTAAAAGTTTGTGGCGACTGTGGTAAGGCATAAAACTGCCCTTCATTCATTCTACTTGGAACTACGAAATCACGAGCACCTTCAGGAGTGGATTTAATAAGATAGGGTGTCTCAACCTCAATAAATCCCTGGTTAGATAAATAATTTCTAACCTGCATCCCTACTTTGTGTCTAAAAATCAGTTTGTTTTTCACCGGATTTCTTCGAATATCAAGATAGCGATACTTCATTCTTAGATCTTCACCGCCATCGGTCTCCTCTTCAATAGTAAAAGGTGGCGTTAGTGATGCGTTTAAAATCGCAAGTTCTTTTACCAAAACTTCAATCTCACCTGTGGCGATATTAGGGTTTTTGGATTCCCTTTCTATCACATCACCTTTTACCTGAATTACAAACTCGCGGCCCAGGGTTGCAGCTTTCTTCATCAAATCTTCTGAAGATCTTTCTTCATCAAAAATAAGCTGGGTAATTCCGTAGCGATCACGAAGATCCACCCAGACCATAAAACCTTTATTTCTAATTTTTTGCACCCATCCTGAAAGCGTTACCTCGTTCCCGATTTTGGAAGAATTAAGCTCACCGCAAGTATGACTTCTGTACATAGTTGTTTTCGTAAAATTTTAGTGGGGCAAAAGTAATAAGTAAATGTGGTTTGAGTAAATAAACAGACTAAAATTAATCACTATGTAAACTTAATGTTACTAAATAATTTTAATTAAAATATTGAAATTCATTGTGTTGTAGGTTTAATGTTAATTTAATGTTACATAATTATTGTTTTAATGTAAATTTTGCATTATATTTGTTACTATAAGATTAATAGATAGCATAATGAAGACGATAAAAAATACAATGATTGCTGCACTAATGATGATAGGAGGAGCAGCTATCGCACAAAACGGAATTAAAAAACCTGTTTTTGAAAAACAGGGAGATTTAATAAAAGGAACATATTATTATGAAGACGGAAGTATTAGGCAGGAAGGTACGTACAAGGAAGGGGAGCTCCACGGAAAATGGGTTTCTTACAACGAGAACGGTGAAAAGACAGCATCCGCGGAATATAACAATGGTGCAAAAACTGGTAGATGGCTTTTTTGGGAAGGTGATAAGATTAAGCAGGTAGAATATAAGTCTAACCAAATCGTATCAGTAAATGATATTTCATCTAAATCTTCGTTGGCAATAAACGAAGAATAGAGATTGATTTTAGTTTAATAAAAAAGCCTCGATTGTTTGACAATCGAGGCTTTTTTTACTTTCTAAATATAATGAATATACCAGAAATGCCGGCATAGTTTATATTTAGCTTTTGGCCAGTCTTTGTTCTTTTCTGGCTAATTTTTTATCTCTGGTTTTAACCTTTGCACGATTTACAAGATAGAACATGACCGGTACAACGATCAATGTTAGGAAGGTCGCGAAAACCAGTCCGAAAATCACTGTCCAGGCTAAAGGTCCCCAGAAAATAACATTATCTCCTCCTATATAAATACGTGGATCATAATCGATCATTAATCCAAAAAAGTCAATATTTAATCCTATTGCTAATGGTATTAATCCAAGAACAGTAGTGATTGCTGTTAAAAGTACGGGGCGTAACCTTGATTTACCGCCACGTACAATGCAATCAAAATATTGTGCTCTTGTAAGCAGCTCGTCGTCTTCTAAACCAAGTTCGTTTTTCTTACGGTCTATAAGTATTTGGGTATAGTCTATAAGAACAATAGCATTATTCACTACAATACCGGCCAGAGATATAATTCCCATCATGGTCATGATAATCACAAAGTCCATCTGGAAAATAATTAATCCGAAAAATACGCCCACCAAACTTAATACTACCGCACTAATAATGATTATCGGTTTGGAAATCGAGTTAAATTGGGCTACTAAAATCAACAAAATTCCACCTATAGCAATAAGTAAGGCTTTTAATAAAAACGCCATATTGTCTGCCTGTTCTTCCTGCTCGCCCGTAAAGGCAAAACTCATATCTTCTGGTAATTCGTAATTCTGAAGTTCGGTTTTTAATTGCTGTACAATTTCGTTTGCATTATAATCACCCAACACATTAGAATAAACAGTGATTACTCTTTTTAGATCTTTTCTTTTGATCGAGCTGAAAGAGGAGGCAACTTCAGTATTTACCAATGCTGAAATTGGAACCTGTACCAATTGCCCATTATTTTGATCTCTAAAGGTAATGGGTTGATTGAACAGCGCATTTTCATCGTATCTAAATTTTTCGTTGAAGCGCACATTTACTTCATAATCGTCGTCTCCTTCTTTATAGGTAGAAACTTCTTCCCCATAAATCGCCCTACGTAAGGTTTGCCCAACAGCGACCGTAGAAACACCAAGTTGACCTGCTTTTCTGCGGTCTACAATAACTTCAAGTTCAGATTTAGATTTATTAACATCGATTTTTAGCTCTTCTATTCCTTCTATGCTCAATCTCTGAATATAGGAGCGCATATTTTCGGCTTCAGCCAGCATTTCTTCGTAATCTTCGCCCTTAATTTCAATATTAATTGGGTAACCGGCAGGAGGGCCTGCAGCATCTTTCTCAACGATAATCGAGGCCCCGGGAAAGCCGTGAACGGCTGCGCGGATTTCCTCCATTACATCACTACTTCTTACGCCTCTACGTTCATTAAATTCACGCATAGACAAAGTGATTTTACCCTTATGAGGCATTTCATTTTGTTGGCCGCCATCGGTCTGCGGGTTTCCAGCACCTTCACCTACCTGAGAAATAGCCGACTCTACCATATAATTGTAGCCGTCATCATTATATTTTTGGATGACATCGTAGATTCTTTTTTCAACCTGTTTAGTGAGTTGATTGGTTTTTTGGATATCGGTCCCTTCCGGATATTCGATATAAGTGATAATCTGTTTCGGTTCATTTTCCGGAAAAAACAATACGTTAGGTTGTACTGCGCCAATTAGGATAAAAGAAAGGATTAGCATAATCACGGTGCCAAAGAAAAACGCATAGGCTCTTTTACCGCTTAGAGCATATTTTAATGTATTCTCATAACGGTTTTCCAGTTTTTTTAAAGCCGTATACTGAAAATAGGATATCGCTTTTGTTAATACATACTTATAAAGCCATAGTAATATAACCAAAAGGATTAAAATATTTCCAATGCCTCTAAAAGCCCCTATGTCCAGTAAAAAACCACCTAATAAGAGAACAATTCCTAATGCTCCCAATATTAGGGATAATCGTATAAGTTTCTTTTTGGTGATCTCTTCCTCTTCGGTTTTCATAAATTCTGAGGTAAGCATCGAGTTGATGATCAATGCTACAAACAGCGATGAGCCTAGTACAATAGATAAAGTGATTGGAAAGATGACCATAAACTTACCAATGGTGCCGGGCCAAAGTCCTAATGGGAAAAATGCAGCCAGAGTGGTTGCGGTCGAAGCGATAATAGGCCATGCTATTTCTCCAAGACCCTGCTTGGCCGCCTGTCTTCTGGGCATCCCTTCGTCCATTAAAGTATATACGTTTTCTACCACAACAATACCGTTATCTACCAGCATTCCCAGCCCCATAACCAGAGCGAAAAGTACCATGGTGTTTAGGGTAAAGCCAAGGCTGGAAAGTACAATGTAAGATAGGAACATAGAAAGTGGAATGGCTAAACCAACAAAAAGTGCATTTCTAAAACCTAAGAAAAACATTAATACCAAAACCACTAGTATCACCCCAAAGATGATGTTATTTACAAGGTCGTCTACCTGTGTTTGCGTTTGAGTGGATTGATCGTTAGAGTACGAAATATGAAGGTTTTCTGGGAGATAATCTTCCTGTTCTGTAGCGATAATTTTTTTAATATCTTCTACCGCTTCGATCATGTTTTTTCCACCACGCTTTTTGATGTCCAGCATGACTACAGGCTCCCCGTACTCTCTGGCAAATGTTGTTGGATCCTTCTCTTTAAAATTGATTTCAGCGATATCTTTAAGGAAGATATTTCCTCCTTCACGTTTTACAATAACGTTTTCTAATTCTTTTGGATCCTTTATTTCTCCTACGATCCTGATGTTCTTTTCAACACCACTGGTAATAATATTTCCGGCAGAAATGGTTTTGTTTTCCATACTTACCGCATTTATAATATTATCGAAACTTACCTGTGATGCAGACATTTTGTAGACATCTACGGCAATTTCAACCTCCATATCCTCAGCACCACGAATACTGGCCTCTTTTATCTGCGGAAGTAATTCGATTTTTTCCTGAAGATATTCAGCATAAGTCTTTAATTCCTGAACGGGATAATCACCGGTCAAGTTAATATTCAGAATAGGCATTTCTTCTGAAATATTAAGATCGAAAATGTTAGGTTCTACTTTAGCTCCATTATCTAAAGTAGGCCAGGTAGTTTCGGCTTTTACTAAATCTACCTTATCTTTTACTTTTGTTTTGGCGACATCTACACTAATATCTTCTTCAAACTCTACAATAACAATAGAATAATCCTGAAGGGTGGTCGAGGTAATTTCCTTGATGCCGGCTATATTATTAAACTCTTCCTCTAAAGGTTCTGTGATAAACTTCTCTACATCTTCAGCCGAGTTTCCGGGGTTTACCGAACTTACGTATATTTTAGTTTCTACGATTTCCGGAAATGCTTCCCGCGGCATCCCGTAATAAGAAAGCAAACCACCCAGCATAATGATCGCAATAATAACGTACACCGTCATTTTGTTGTCGATTGCCCAGGAGGAGAGCTTAAATTCTTTATCTAAATTGCTCATGTGTTACTTTTTGCTGATTTTTACTTCCTGTCCGTCTCTTAAACTTTTGCTACCTTCAACAATTAGGATTTCACCCGGCGATAGACCTTCTGTTACTTCCATCATGTTATTATAAACGTAACCGGTTTCGATGACATTTTTCTGCGCTACACCGGTGCTGTCTGTTTTTCTTTCTAAGGTATAAACCAGACTTTCGCCCATTGCATTTTTTTGTATGGTGCTTTCAGGAATGGTGATTGCAGATGCTGCTGTATAATCATTAAGCAGTATAGTGGCAATTTGGTTAGGGCGTATAAGCTTATCAGGATTTGGGATGGCTATTTTTACTCTAAAGGTGCGGTTGTTCGCATTAATATTGCTTCCAACGTCTGTAACTTTGCCATCATATTCTTTGTTTACCGAGCTAATCATTACCTTCACAAAGGTTCCTTTTTGAATTTTTGGGAGGTAATTTTCAGGAACCGCGGCCTCAACATACATATTATTAAGATTTATGATTCTGAAAAGCTGACTTTGTCCCGGGCTTACAACTTCTCCCTGATTGCTAATTATATTATCGATCACACCGCTAAAAGGGGCGGTAACCGTAGTTTTAGCAAGTTGAGATTGTAATTGTTCCGCTGCTTTTTGGGTAGCTTCAAAGTTGGTTTTTGCTTCTAAAAACTGGATTTCAGATCCTATATTCTGTTCCCATAGCCTTTTCTGGCGTTCATAAGTTGTTTTGGCTAATGTTGCCTGTGCCTGTGCCTGTGCCACCTGACTTGATAATCCGCCATCATCGATTTTTGCCAGAACCTGACCTTTATTAACACGATCACCTTCTTTGACATATACATTTTTTAAAATGCCGGAATATTCTGGATAAATAATAATATTCTCATCGGTAGCAACATTCCCCTGCACTTCAGCAAAATGTTCGAATGTGCTGTCTTTTAAAGTTGTTACAGTGACCAGATTAAGGTTTTTGTTTTTATCTAATGTATTTATAGCTTCATCCAGTTTATTAATGTCTGAAGTTATTGCGCTTTGCTCTTTACTTAATTCAGATTTTCTGGCTCTTATCTCCTTAAGGTTACCTTCTTCAATGAGGTCGTCTACAGATTTTTTGTTTTCGTTACCACAGGCGGCTAACAAAAGAGAAACACTTAAAATTGCTGCTAATTTTTTCATATGGCGGGGGTAGTTATTCTTTTTCTTCATATTTAGTGGTGTCTAATAAATTCTCTAACTCAACTTTGCTAGTGATTACATTAAGCATAGATTGCAGGTAGTCCTGTTGTGCTGTATATAATTGTCTTTGTGCCTCATTGAGTTCGAAACTGCTGGCAACGCCTTCTTTGAACTTTATTTTGTTTTTATTTTCAATACGTTCGGCTAAATCCAGATTTTTTTTCTGAACTTCATAATTGTCGAGACTATATTCATATTCTGTTTTAGCCGAATTTATTTGTTGTTTCACCTCGTTTTTTGTGTATTCCAGATCGGCCAGTGCCTGCTCTAAAGCAATTTTCTTTTGCTGTGTTCTTGCCGAACGCATCCCACTACTAAAGATGGGGATATTTAAGCTTATACCTAAAATGGACTGATTGAAATATTCCTGATTATCATTTAAAAAAGTAAACTTCTCGCTAAATCCCTGGTATCCATAATTTACATAGCCGGTAAGGGAAGGCAAGGCTTTTGCTTTTTCCAATTTCACTTCAATCTCAGCAGATTCTGCCGTGTTTTTGGCAATTCTAAAGTCGATATTCTCTTCTACTGGAGTGTTTTCCTGTAAGATCGAAAGATCAAAATATTGTATGGCCAGTTCTTCCAATTCTTCCGTTAATGTAAGATTGGTCTCGACCGGCAGTCCCAAGGTAATGTTTAGCATTTCGTAAGCGATATCAGCCATGCGTTGACTTCGGTTCAGGTTATTCTTTAAAGTAAGAAGCGTGATTTCTAATTGTTCTACATCTTCCTCTTCAGCCAGGCCATTTTCAAAAGTTAGTTTCGTTTCATCGTAAGTCTGCTGTACGCTTTCCACATTATTTTTAAGGATGGCTGCATTTTCTTCGGCTAGAAGCACGTTTCCGTAGGCATTGATGATGCCTTTTTTAACTTCCTGATCGGTCTTTGTTTTTGCATTTTCGGTAATCTGAAGTAGAGTTTTGGCCGATTGTATACCTACCAGATAGGAACCATCAAAAATAATCTGGTTCCACGTAGCCGTGGCATTCATGCTTTGCTGTGTGCCAAAAGTAACCGGGATAAACGTACCGGGCTCACCACCGGTAATCTCGGCAGGTAGCAACTGTACGGGTTGTTTAATGTAGTTTTGGTAGTCTACGGCGCCGCTTAATTGTGGAAGTCCCTGTGCGATGATTTCCCATTTTTGCTTAAGGGAAATGGCGATGTCCCTTTGCGCATTTAAGGCTTCTACGTTATGGGCTAATCCGTATCGAATAGCTTCTTCTAAAGAAAAAGAATAGGATTCGGGAATTTCATTCGTCTCCTGAGCGTAGGATGAAAGGCTTATAAAGCCTATTAGCATTAGTAAATTTTTAATGGGTAGATGTCTCATTGTTATTTAATAGGTCTTCTAAAATTTCTAATCCTTTTTTGGTGGCAATTCCCCTCACGTGATATTCTATATACAGTTGAAACAAATCTGCTTTGCTGTAATTTTCTGCGGGAAAAATACTGGTGTCTCTAATCGCGTTAGTCCCTTCATGATAGAGTTTCGCAATAAATTTCACATCAATTTCTTTACGGAATAGTCCTTCATTTATCCCTCTTGTTACATTTTCTTCTATGCTGCAGGAAACAAGGTCAGATTTTTTGCGGGTTACATTAGCAAAAATCTTAGGGTAATATTTTTCGAGTTGAAATTGTGGAGATGTTTTTTCATCTTTTAGAAATATCCTTATCTGTTTTTTAACCTCAAATAATTCCTCAATAGCATTAAGGTCTTTCTTCTTTATTTCAGCAATACTTTTTTGAATGGTTTCTAAAATATTAAATGCTACATCCTGTACTAAAAGGGTTTTTGTAGCGTAGTTGGCATAAATAGTTTTTTTAGAGATGCCTAGTTTTTCTGCAATATCATCCATAGTGACGCTTTTAAAACCATATTCTAAAAACATCTCGGTTGCCATATGTAAAATCGTTTCTTTCAATCATTAAAATTTTTGCAAATGTATATCCTGGAAACTTTTAAAACAAATAAAGTTTCCATGGTTTATGTTATATTTAATAATCGTATTAAATTTGAAATTATTCCAATTATGGTATTTTAGCAGAAAAATTATTTTAATGCTGGCTATTTCAGAGTATAGGGAGGTTTTTTTAAAGTATCTTAAGGAAAAAATCACAATTAAAGAACCTGCTAATCTTTATGAACCAATGGTTTATATTCTTGGGTTGGGAGGAAAGAGATTAAGGCCCGTACTCGTTTTAATGGCAACAGAAATTTTTGATAAAGATTATAAAAAAGCCTTAGATGCTTCTCTGGCGATAGAGATTTTTCATAATTTTTCCCTGGTTCACGATGATATCATGGACGATGCTCCTTTGCGAAGAGGGAAGGCAACCGTTCACGAAAAATGGGATGTGAATACCGGTATACTTTCTGGGGATGCTATGCTTATAAATGCCTACCAGCTTTTTGAGAATTATGAAGGAGATACGTTTAAAGAATTAGCACAGCTTTTTACCAAGACAGCCATAGAAGTTTGTGAAGGGCAGCAATACGATATAGATTTTGAAACCAGGGATGATGTAAGTATAGACGATTACCTTAAGATGATCGAATATAAAACCGCTGTACTGGTAGGGGCTTCTTTACAAATGGGCGCCATTGTAGCTGAGGTAGATGAAGAATGTAAAAAAGCTATTTATCAATTTGGAAGGCTTTTAGGGATCGCTTTTCAGCTTCAGGACGACTTTTTGGATGCCTTTGGTGATCCAAAAACTTTTGGGAAACAGGTAGGGGGTGATATTATCGAAAATAAGAAAACCTTTTTATATCTAAAATCACTAGAGGTGTCTGCTGAAGATGATGCCAGGCAGTTAGAATATTTATACTCTATAAGCCCCGAAGATAATTCTGGAAAGATCGAAACCGTAAAATCTATTTTTCAAAAAAGCGGTGCTGCAAAATTAACAAAAGAAGAGATCGAAAAATATACCATTATGGCTTTTGATGTTTTAGAAAACATTTCTATCGCTGAAGAGAAGAAAAAGCCGTTGCGTGATTTTGGCAACATGTTAATGAAACGTACAGTTTAAATATCAAAGCTTATTATTTCGTAATCTTTAGATGATTTTAAAAATAAAAGCTGCTAAAGTTAAAACGATCTTATATTATCTGGTTTTATTTAAATTTTAATCTCTTTCTAATTCTCTTTCCAATTTAAATTATCATATTCGTAATGGATTATGCGATTTGGTGCTCAAGAGGCCTTATCACTATGTTAAATTTATTTTAATGTATAAAATAAAACTATTGAATGCTGCAAGCAGTTTTTTGTAAAAATTGTATTTTTGCTGTGTTTTACACTTTATAGAAACATTAGTTTCCACTTATGGACAGATTTTCATTTCTAAATGCCGCGCATACTGCATATTTTGCTGAATTATACGATCAATATTTACAATATCCTGATAGTGTAGAGCCCAGTTGGAGAGCTTTTTTTCAGGGCTTTGATTTTGGTATGGAGCAAAATGATGTTTCATCAGAAACTTTAGGATCAGCTCCTGTATCGATTGAGGAAGGCGAAATGCCTGAGCATGTTTACAAGGAGTTTCAGGTTATAAGGCTTATTGATGGTTATCGTACTCGCGGACATTTATTTACCAAAACAAACCCGGTAAGGGAGAGAAGACATTACGAACCAAGACTTGACATTGAGAATTTTGGTTTAAGTGAGGAGGATTTAGATACTACTTTTAGTGCGGGTGATATTTTAGGTATTGGACCCAAAAAACTAAAAGAAATTATTCAGCACCTGGAGAATATATATTGCGATGCTATTGGAGTAGAGTATATGTTTATTCGAAAGCCTGAAGAAATTGATTGGATTCAGAAAAAACTGAATGTAAATGAAAACCATCCGGATTTTGATTCGGAAAGGAAAAAACAAATCCTTAGAAAGCTTAATGAAGCGGTCTCTTTTGAAGGTTTTTTACATAGAAAATATGTTGGTCAAAAGCGATTCTCTTTAGAAGGAGGCGAGACTTTAATTCCGGCATTAGATGCCTTGATTGAAGGTGCTGCTGAAAAAGGCGTTAAGGATTTTGTAATGGGTATGGCTCACCGTGGTCGTTTGAATACACTTACAAATATCTTTGGTAAATCTGCGAAAGATATCTTTAGCGAATTTGATGGTAAGGATTACGAACAGGATATTTTTGATGGTGATGTAAAATACCATTTGGGTTGGACTTCTTGTCGCCAAACCCAAAGCGGAAAGGAAATCAATATCAATATTGCGCCAAACCCTTCTCATTTAGAAACGGTAGGTCCGGTAGTAGAAGGTATTGCCAGAGCTAAAAGAGATCGAAGATATAGCGGCGATCCCTCTAAAGTTTTGCCAATCCTGGTGCATGGTGATGCTGCTGTTGCTGCGCAGGGTGTTGTATACGAAGTTGTACAAATGGCTAAGTTAGATGGTTACGAGAATGCCGGTACTATTCATATCGTTGTAAATAATCAAATAGGTTTTACAACAAATTATTTAGATGCAAGATCTTCTACTTATTGTACCGATGTTGCAAAAGTAACTCTATCTCCTGTACTTCATGTAAATGCAGATGATGCAGAAGCTGTTGTGCATGCGGTGCTTTTTGCGTTAGATTTTAGAATGGAATTTAAGCGGGATGTATTTATAGATCTATTAGGATATAGAAAATACGGGCACAATGAAGGTGATGAGCCAAGATTTACACAGCCTAAACTTTATAAAGCAATAGCAAAGCATAAAAATGCAAGAGATATTTATGCGGAAAAATTAATAAAAGCAGGGGTGATAGATGAATCCTACATCGAAAAACTTGAAGAGGATTATAAGCAAAAGCTCGAAGAAGATCTAGAAGATTCCAGAAAGGAAGACACAACCAGAATCACACCTTTTATGGAAGATGAATGGGGTGGCTACGAAAATGTACAGGAAGATCGCATGATGGAAGATGTTGATACGACTGTAAAAATGGAAGAGCTAGATCGCGTTGCCAAAGCCATTTCTAAATTGCCTGAAGGTAAAAAGTTCTTACGTAAAATAGAGAAAATCATCAATTTACGTGAACAAATGTATTTTGAAGATAATAGGCTGGATTGGTCTATGGGAGAACATCTGGCCTATGGAACTCTAATGGCTGAAGGTTATAATATAAGAATTAGTGGTCAGGATAGCGAGCGTGGTACGTTTTCACACCGTCATGCGGTACTAAAAGTAGAAGATAGCGAAGAAGAAATTATCCTTCATAACAATATTGAAGGAAGGGAAGGCGATTTCTTTATATATAACTCTCCATTATCTGAATACGGAGTGGTAGGCTTTGATTATGGTTATGCTATGGCAAGTCCAAATACCCTAACCATTTGGGAGGCGCAATTTGGGGATTTTGTGAATGGCGCACAGATTATGATCGATCAATACATCTCTGCCGCAGAGGATAAGTGGAAATTGCAAAACGGACTGGTAATGTTCCTGCCGCATGGCTATGAAGGCCAGGGAGCAGAACATTCATCAGCAAGAATGGAGCGTTTTCTTCAACTTTGTGCAAAAGATAATATGTTTGTTGCCGATGTGACGACGCCAGCTAACATGTTTCATTTGCTAAGAAGACAAATGAAGTTTGGTTTCAGGAAGCCACTCATTATCTTTACTCCTAAGAGTTTATTAAGACACTCAAAAGTGATTTCAACCAAGGAAGATTTTGCTGAAGGTTCTTTCCAGATGCTAATCGATGATCCTGCGGCTAATGTAGAGAAAGTTAAAACTTTGGTGTTCTGTACCGGTAAGTTTTATTACGATCTTTTAGAGTATAAGGAAGAAAATGAACGTGAGGATGTGGCACTGGTAAGAGTGGAACAGTTATTCCCGCTTCCGGTAGAGAAAATGAAGGCGATTATGAGTAAATATAAAAATGCCGATGATGTTGTTTGGGCTCAGGAAGAACCTAAAAATATGGGAGCGTATGGGCATATGCTAATGCATATTGATGAAGCAAAGCAGTTTAGATGTTGTAGTCGTAAATTCTATGGATCTCCTGCTGCTGGTAGTTCAGTACGTTTCAAGAAAAGACATCAGCGAGTGATCGACAGTGTTTTTGATAAATCATTAACTGAAGAATAATTAAATTTGGATAAATTTTCTGGGATACCACCAGAAAGCAAAATAAAAAAGAAGAACATGGCCTTAGAAATGAAAGTTCCATCCCCCGGTGAATCTATAACCGAAGTAGAAATCGCAGAATGGTTGGTAGAAGATGGGGACTACGTTGAAAAAGATCAGGCAATTGCCGAAGTCGATAGTGATAAAGCTACCTTAGAATTACCTGCTGAGGCAAGCGGAATTATCACGCTTAAAGCAGAAGAGGGTGACACCGTAGCTGTTGGTGAAGTAGTATGCTTAATCGATACCGAAGCAGAGAAGCCTGGTGGAGGTGATGATGAATCTGCTGAAGAAGAGGTGAAGGAACAACAGGAAAAGAAAGAATCCAAGGAGGATAGTGATAAAGCACCGGCAAAGACCGAAGAGCCTTCAAAGTCTTCGACACCTTCACAAAAACAGGATGATACTTATGCAAAAGGAAGTCCTTCTCCTGCGGCTAAAAAGATTTTAGATGAAAAAGGGATTGATCCTAAATCTGTAAGTGGTAGCGGTAAGGATGGAAGAGTGACAAAAGATGACGCCGTGCAGGCTAAAGCTTCTATGGGAACTCCGGGAACTGGAAAGCGAGGAGAATCTCGTAAGAAAATGTCGATGCTTAGACGAAAAGTTGCAGAGCGTCTAGTAGCTGCGAAAAGCGAGACAGCTATGCTTACTACTTTTAACGAAGTAGACATGAGTGCTATTTACGCACTTAGAAAAAAATATAAAGAAGAGTTTAAAGATAAGCACGGTGTAAGTTTAGGGTTTATGTCTTTCTTTACACTGGCCGTGGTTAGGGCTTTAGAAATGTATCCTGATGTTAACTCTATGATCGATGGAGATTTCCAGGTGAAATATGATTATAAAGATATTAGTATTGCGGTTTCCGGGCCAAAAGGCTTAATGGTACCAGTAGTTAGAAATGCTGAAAACTTAAGCTTTAGAGGTGTAGAAGAGGAAGTAAAACGTTTGGCTCTTAAAGCCCGTGACGGTAAAATTACTGTGGACGAAATGACCGGCGGTACGTTTACTATCACTAATGGAGGGGTTTTTGGATCGATGATGTCTACCCCAATTATTAATCCTCCACAAAGTGGTATTTTGGGTATGCATAATATCGTGGATCGTCCTGTGGCAATAGACGGGCATGTAGAAATCAGACCAATGATGTATGTTGCCCTTTCTTATGATCATAGGATTGTAGATGGTAAAGAATCTGTTGGTTTCCTTGTAGCTGTAAAAGAAGCTGTAGAGAACCCGGAAGAATTACTTATGGATAACGATGTGAAGAGAGCTTTAGAACTTTAAATTTCTCTCTCCATGTTCATCATATAAAAAAAGGGAAGCGTAAGCTTCCCTTTTTAAATTTTGGTTGGTTGGGTAAAAATGGGTTAAGAATAAACCAAATTCAGGATGTTTAAAAATATAATGCCTACCACAGCAACTATAAGTATATAGGCTGCAGGATGCGTTTTTAAATGATCCTTTTTTTGGAAAAACATAAAATCTAACATTGATGGGGTCAAATCTATGTTTAATTGAATAGATACAAAAGGGGATAAATACCCTATTTAAGAAATAAATTTTTCGATTTATAATCTATAATTGCCTTTCCTTTTTTTAGAATATCAGCCCCAATGATGCCGTGAACCTTCTCTGCATCGTGTTGCAAGAGGGCTTCGTTTACATGGCGAAGATCGAATAAAACCAGGTCTGCTTTTTTCTTTTTCCAGCCGCTGATTTCTATTCTGTTTTTTTGCGAGATCTGGGTGAGCATATTAGAGGCGCCTGCACCAGCTGCTTTAATATCGCTGTCTTCAGGCAAAAGATCAAAATATGATATGCTATCTATTCCTACACAGGTACTGGAAGCCCCGGTATCCAAAATAAAATTACCTTCAATATTGTTGATTTTCGCCTTAATTTCCAGGTGATTGGTTTTGGTAAACTTAAATTTAATGCTTTTATATCCTTTTTCTTTCAGGATTTTCTTGAAACTCGCCATTCTTTTCCGTTTTAAAGCAAAGATAGGTTTTCAAAATAAATTATTTTTGCAGATATGGTACTAACAGATACACATACACATTTATATAGCGAATCTTTTGATGAAGATCGCGAAGAGATGATTCAAAGAGCAATAGATGCTAAGGTTAAACGCTTTTTTATTCCGGCAATCGATTCTACTTATGCCAAGAGCATGTATGATCTAGAAAAATCATTTCCGGATCATGTATACTTAATGATGGGATTGCATCCTACACATGTACAAGAGAATTATAAAAAAGAGCTTCAATTCATCGAAAATCAATTTCAGCAAAGAGGTTTTATTGCGGTAGGAGAAATTGGCATCGATTTGTACTGGGATAAGAGTACACTTAAAATTCAGCAAGAAGCTTTTAAATATCAAATTAGGCTGGCTAAAAAATATAAATTACCTATCGTCATTCATTGCCGTGAAGCTTTTGAGGAGGTTTTTGAAATATTAGAAGAGGAGAAGGGCGATGATCTATTCGGGATTTTTCACTGTTTTACAGGTACTTTAGCAGATGCTAAAAGAGCACTCTCTTATAATCTTAAGTTGGGTATAGGTGGTGTAGTGACATTTAAAAATGGCAAGATCGATAAGTTTTTAGATCAAATTCCTTTAAAACATATCGTTTTAGAGACCGATGCACCTTATCTTGCTCCAACGCCATTTAGAGGGAAAAGAAATGAATCCTCTTATCTTACGAAAATTGCTGAAAAATTAGCGGAAATTTATGACGAGCCTATAGAGGAAATTGCTAAAATCACAACGCAGAATTCAAAAGATATATTCGGTATTTAAACTGAAATTAGTTAATTTTTTGTTCATTTGCTATAATAAGCCAGACACGTGCAAGACTTTGAAGAGATAAGATTTTATAACGAAAAGGAGGTTCAGGAATCCCTTCAGCATTACATCAAGCATCCAATGATGAAGGCGCTCCTTCATTTTACGTTTCCAGAAAAAACTTCTGAAGAAATAAAGGATATTGTTCTTAGCTGTAAGAGTATTCGCGATTTTCAAACAAAAATAATCTATCATTCTGTTGGGAAAATTATAGAGAAAAGTACCGATGGGGTGACCGATAGTGGTTTTGATAAACTGAAACCTGGGGAGTCCTATTTCTTTTTATCTACGCACCGTGATATTATTTTGGATACTTCTTTGCTAAATTACACTTTGTATAATCACAACCTCGTCATGACTGCTTCTGCGATAGGCGATAATTTAGTGCAGAAAACTTTTTTGATGGCACTATCGAAGCTTAATAGGAATTTCCTGGTGCGCAGAAAGCTGAGTCCTCGTGAAATGCTAAAGAGTTCTATAGAATTATCAACGTTTATAAGGAAGATGCTTCTAGAAGATAAACGTTCTGTATGGATGGCACAGCGCGAAGGAAGAACTAAAGATGGCAGTGATTATACGCAGCAAGGTGTTTTAAAGATGATTGGGATGGGAAAAGACGATCTTAGTCTTACCGATTATTTTGGAAAACTTAAGATTGTGCCTATTTCGATATCGTATGAGTTTGATCCTACGGATGTTTTAAAAATGCCTGAAATTCTTTCGAAAAGAATGAAAGAAAAATACGTAAAAGCTCCCGATGAGGATTTTAAATCCATTATTCAGGGAATTTTAGGTATTAAAGGCAGGATTCATGTGAGTGCCGGAGATTTAATGGATGCCAGTTTGTTTGCTGAAATCGGTCAGGATTTTGGATCGGTGAATGAGCAGCTAAAGGTAATTGCCAGCAAAGTAGATCAGGAGATTCATAAAAATTATAAACTCTGGCCATCAAATTATATCGCTCATGATTTGCTAAATAATACAGATCGTTATGCCTCAAAATATACTTTTAAGGAGAAAAGACGTTTTGAAAGACGACTTAAACGCCGTGTGGATTTTAAAAATTCTCTCGAGCTAAACAGTTACCTTTTAATGTATGCAAATCCTGTAATTAACAGAGAAGGATTATATGATAAAGAAGACTAAGATTCTTTTGTTATATACGGGTGGTACTATTGGTATGATCAAAGATTATGATACTGGTGCTTTAAAACCCTTTAATTTTGATGACCTCCTGCAAAATATTCCAGAATTAAATATCCTGGAGCATGAGATCGAAACCCTTAGTTTTGAGCACCCCATAGACTCTTCAGATATGAATCCGGAAGAGTGGCGAAAAATAGCATCGATTATTTATGAGCGTTATGAAACTTACGATGGTTTTGTAGTATTGCATGGCAGTGATACGATGTCTTATACTGCTTCTGCACTAAGTTTTATGTTTGAGAACTTAAGTAAGCCGGTTATTTTTACCGGTTCCCAATTGCCTATAGGAGACCTTAGAACCGATGCCAAAGAAAATTTAATCACCAGCATACAAATTGCAGGTTTACAAAAAAACGGGAAACCTGTGATTGCTGAAGTAGGTTTGTATTTTGAATATAAATTATATCGGGCTAATAGGACTACTAAAATAAATGCGGAG
The DNA here is from genome assembly GCF_000023465.1 of Zunongwangia profunda SM-A87. NCBI lineage: Bacteria > Pseudomonadati > Bacteroidota > Flavobacteriia > Flavobacteriales > Flavobacteriaceae > Zunongwangia > Zunongwangia profunda. The sequence goes on along the minus strand of NC_014041.1, from coordinate 4,899,672 downwards.
CATTTTCAGGCATTTGCCTCGCTAAATTATCCTCCGTTAGCAGAATCTGGTGTACATTTATCTATAAATACTAAAAGTCTTTGGAAACAAAGTAGAAAACAGCCGTTAAAATTGCATTCTCGTTTTAATACAGATGTTGTAATTTTAAAGATGTTTCCCGGTATAACCCAAGAGGTAGTAACACATATTTTAAGTCTTAAAAATCTAAAAGGATTGATTTTAGAGACTTATGGGAGTGGTAATGCGCCAACACAAGCCTGGTTTTTAGCTTTGTTGGAAGAAAAAATAAGCGCTGGCCTTAAGGTAGTAAATGTTACTCAGTGTGCCGGTGGGAGCGTCGCTATGGGAAATTACGAAACCAGTGTAGCTATGAAAAAAATAGGTGTTGTATCTGGAAAAGATATCACCACCGAAGCTGCAGTAGCGAAATTAATGTATTTATTAGATAAAAAATTAACACATAAAGTCTTTAAAACTATATATGAAACCTCGTTGAGAGGTGAAATGTCGTAAAATTAACGAATCATACTTGACGGAGATCATTTTTTTTTGTTATTTGGCGCACCGTTTTAAACATTAAACTAGAGAGGTGGCCGAGTGGTCGAAGGCGCACGCCTGGAAAGTGTGTATACGCCAAAAGCGTATCGAGGGTTCGAATCCCTTCCTCTCTGCTTGTGTTTTTATTAAAAAATTATTTTTATATCTTTAACCCTTTAACTAATTAAATTAAGACAAACAGTAATGAAAAGATTATTTTCTATTTTGGTAATCGCTGCGATTATGGTGTTAGGTGCCGGTAATCTTAAGGCGGCAAACATGGTAAACACATTGCCAGGTACGATAGCAACTTTCGTTCAGGAGGATGAAAGCGCTACGGCGGCGGCTGATGCAGACGAAGAACTTGGTTTTCATCAGGAATTAAAAAAACGTTTTATAGAAGGTGGTGCCGGATTTATGGGTATCGTACTTTTATGTCTTATTCTTGGTTTGGCAATTGCCATTGAGAGAATTATCTATTTAAACCTTGCCACTACAAACACGAAAAAATTAGCTCGTAACGTAGAAGAAGCTTTAAACAGCGGAGGTATTGAGGCTGCTAAGGAAGTATGTAGAAATACAAGAGGACCTGTAGCTTCTATCTATTATCAAGGTCTTGACCGTGCTGACGAAAGCATCGAATCTGCAGAGAAAGCAGTAGTTGCTTACGGTGGTGTGCAAATGGGACAATTAGAAAAAAATGTTTCTTGGGTATCTTTATTTATCGCTCTTGCGCCTATGCTTGGGTTTATGGGTACGGTAATTGGTATGATCGAAGCTTTTGATAGAATCGAAGCGGCCGGTGATATGCAACCGTCTCTTGTTGCTGGAGGTATTAAAGTAGCACTTCTTACTACGGTATTTGGACTTATTGTTGCAATTATCCTTCAGATTTTCTACAATTACATTATCGCTAAGATTGATAGTATCGTAAATGATATGGAAGATGCTTCTATTCTTTTAATCGATATGCTTGTAGATTACAAAAACAAAAAGAGAGTATAATAAGACCTGACTAATAAAAGTTATGACTTTACATAAAATTTTAAAATATGTTGCATTAGTTATAGGTGTGCTAGGGCTTATCTTCTTAGGAAGAATCCTGGCTGCTGGTGACGATGCAATCGAGGCATCGGCAGATGTTCAGAGCAGCGTGCTGGAACCAATGATGTGGATTTCATATCTAGTACTAGCGGTTGTTATTGCACTTGTCGCGATCTTTGTTATTGCAGGATTGTTCCGTGGTAACATTAAAAATACAATAATTGGAATAGTTTCTTTCGCTGTAGTTGTTTTGGTATCATATTTGGTAACAACAGGTACACAAGTAACCACTAGAGAGGGAGATATTATATCTGCAGGTACAGTACATTGGGTAGGAGCTGGTTTAGTTTGCTTCTATATTCTTGCTGCACTGGCAATATTAGCAATGGTATTTTCCGGAGTTAAAAAATTAATAAGTTAAGAACCTATGGCTAGAAGATCATCACCAGAAGTAAATGCGGGATCTATGGCAGACATCGCTTTCTTACTTCTTATCTTCTTCCTGGTAACTACTACCATCGAGACAGATAAGGGGATAAGTAGAAAGCTTCCGCCATGGCAGCCAGAAGAAGTTGACCCGCCTACACTTAAAATGCGTAACGTATTTGAAGTAGTTGTGAATGCTAACAACGATTTGTTGGTAGAGGGAGAGGAAATGGAACTGAAAGATCTTAGAAAGGCTGCTTTTGATTTTCTTGATAATGGCGGAGGAAGCGGAAGCGAAGCTTGTAGCTTTTGCCAGGGAACTGGAGATCCAGATTTATCGGTAAATCCTCAAAAAGCGGTAATTTCTTTAGTAAATAACCGAGGTACGGAATATGGTACATATATAGCAGTACAAAACGAATTAGTGGCTGCCTATAATGAATTAAGAAATCGTGAAGCTAAACGTTTATATGGTTCGACTTTCGTGGAACTTGAAGCGGAGTATAACGATCCTAAAACAGGTGACGCAAGAAAGGAATCTTTAAAGGAAAAAATCGAGTCTATAAAAGATATGATTCCTCAAAAGCTTTCAGAAGCCGAGCCTAAATAGAGGTTAACAGCCTTTTTAAAATAAATTAATAGAACATTTATTATGTCTAAATTTAAAAAGAAAAAGTCTGGAGAGTTGCCTGCGATTAGCACCGCGTCGTTACCTGATATTGTATTTATGTTACTGTTTTTCTTTATGGTAGCGACAACGATGCGTGAAACAACCTTAATGGTACAGAATTCATTACCAACGGCAGATCAGGTTGAAAAACTTGATAAGAAGGATTTGGTGATGTATATATACGCAGGTAAACCAAGCCAGAGATATCAAAACAAATATGGTACTGAAGCAAGAATCCAATTGAACGATAAGTTTGCGGATGTTAGCGAAGTGCAATCTTTTATTTATTCTGAAAGAGATAGTAAAAGAGAGGAGCTTATACCTTATTTAACTACAGCTTTAAAGGTGGATAAAGAAACCAATATGGGGCTTGTTTCAGATATTAAACAAGAACTAAGGAAAGCTGAAGCGCTTAAAATTAACTATACTACCGTACAAGGTGATGCTACAAAAGCAAACGATTAGTAGTGTAGTTTAGAAATTATTTAAAAACATCCCATCCTGATTTCAGGATGGGATGTTTTTTTATATTTACTTTATAATTCTAAATAAACGCTCTGAAGCCTACTTCAAAATGAAAAGTAATTTTCAAATAAATGCGATATAGGCTTTCCCTTAGGTAGTTTAGTTTTAATTTAATTTTATCCTTAGCATGAGATACTGGTATCTTATAATTCTAATTTTGATCATAGGTAGTAAGGCCAAAGCGCAGGAAACCAACCCTGCTTTTGCAGACAGTATTCCTACTGTTATCGATAGCAGTTATCGAGAAGATCAATTTTATTTTGGATTAACTTTTAATTTTATTACCGATCGACCGCAATTTATGGATCAAAACGGCTTTTCTGCCGGATTGAGTGGTGGGTTTATTCGTGATATTCCCTTTAATAAAAATAGAAATATCGGTATAGGTGTGGGATTAGGACTAGCTTTCGATAGTTTTGGCCAAAATCTCTTTATAGGAGAAAATGAAAATGGAGAAACTATTTTTAGGAATCTTAGTCAAGATAATATCGATTATGATTCTAATCGCTTTAGCACTTTTTTGGTAGAGGCACCTATCCAGTTTCGATGGAGAACTTCTACTTTTTCCTCCTACAAATTCTGGCGAATTTATGCGGGCCTAAAACTAGGCTATATTTATCATTTTAGATCGGTTTTTAGGCAGAATGCTAATGTGGTTAAGCAAAGTGATGTGCCAGAATTAGAACGCTTTAGATTAGGTACTAGTTTTACTTTTGGATATAGTACTTTTAATTTTCAGATTTATTATAGCTTAAATCCATTTTTCGATAATGCCGCTGTAGATGGTGAGACCTTTGGAGTTTCTACATTGCGGGTTGGGTTGATGTTTTATATTTTATAACCAGTAATAGAAAAATAGTAATTGTGGTAAAATACCTGCTATAATGCCTAAAATTAATTCCAGGTTAGTATGCGCTTTAAAGTATAAGCGTGAGCTTGCGGTTAATCCCAGGGCAATTAATAATCCTGAAGTGGCCAATATTAAATTGATATGAAAATAGCGGCTAAATGCAATTAAAAACATGGTGAAACCGGCCAGTCCCATCATATGTAAACTTATTTTTATACGAAAAAGAGTAAAAAGATAAGCGATTATATCAGCTCCAAGGATGCCGAGAAAATAAAAGTAAATTTCAGGATAATTATAACGATCCAGAATTTGATTCAGTACCATTAGTGTAAGTATGGCAAAAAAGAAAAGCGGCCATTTTCGCTCTTCTACTTTGGATAGGGACATACTGGTAACCTTTCCCAGGTTTTTTAGCAAAAAAAAGAAAACGATCGGAATAAAAATAGTAATAATCGAGATCGCTAATAATTTCGCTTTGATGACCTCTTCAGGAAAAAACCTTGGGGTAAGTTCAAAATATAATAAACTCCCTAGAAATGGCATCCAAATAGGGTGAAAAACGTATGAGGCCAGCTTAAGGATTCCTTTCATTAAATTTCTTTACGTAAGCGCGCTACTGGAATGTCTAATTGTTCTCTGTATTTGGCTACTGTTCTTCTTGCGATAGGATAACCTTTGTCTTTTAAGACTTTCGCAAGTTTCTCATCTGTTAGTGGTCTTCTTTTATCTTCCTCTTCAATAGACATTTCAAGGATTTTCTTTATTTCTCTGGTAGAAACGTCTTCGCCCTGATCATTTTTCATGGATTCAGAGAAGAATTCTTTTATTAATTTGGTGCCGTAAGGAGTATCCACATATTTACTATTGGCAACTCTGGATACGGTTGAAACATCCATTTCGATCTCATCAGCAATATCTTTTAAGATCATGGGTCTAAGGTTACGCTCGTCGCCCGTCAAGAAATATTCTTTTTGATAATGCATAATTGAACTCATGGTAACCATCAGTGTTTGCTGGCGTTGTTTTATGGCTTCAATAAACCACTTTGCCGCATCCAGCTTCTGTTTAATAAACATTACGGCATCCTTCTGCTCCTTGGTTTTTTTCTTACTTTCTTTATAGCCTTTAAGCATATTGCTATAATCCCTGGAAACATGCATCTCTGGAGCATTTCTTCCGTTTAAGCTAAGCTCCAGATCCCCATCAACAATTTTAATAGTGAAGTCTGGAATAACATGTTCTACCATTCTAGTATTTCCAGAATAAGCACCACCCGGTTTTGGGTTTAGGTGACTTATCACTTCAATAGCTTCTCTAAGTTCATCTTCAGAAATATCGTGCTTCGAAAGCAGTTTGGTATAATGTTTTTTACTGAACTGATCGAAAGATTCTTCTATGATATCTGAAGCTAAAGTTACTGCTCTGGTGGGATCTTTTCTTTTTAGCTGAATTAGCAAACATTCCTTAAGCGAACGTGCCCCAACTCCTGCAGGATCTAATTCCTGAACCTTTTTAAGGACTTTTTCGACAGTTGGTTCGTCGGTATAAACATTTTGCGTAAAGGCAAGGTCATCGACCACGTCAGGAATGTTTCTCCTTATATAGCCGCTTTCATCAATACTTCCTACCAAAAACTCAGCAATCTCAAACTCGGTATCATCAAATCTAAAGGTGTTTAACTGATTTCTAAGGTGCTGGGTGAACGAAGTTCCGGCAGCATAAGGAACTTGTTTCTCTTCGTCATCCGCACTATAGTTATTGGCCTGTAAGCGATAGCTGGGTATTTCATCATCACTTAAATATTCATCAACATTAATATCTTCTGCATCGATCTCGTTATTATCGTCGAATTCAGCTTCAGAATCTCTGTTATCATATTCATCCTCATAGTCATATTCATCGCGCTGCTCATCCTTCCCGGTTTCTAAAGCGGGATTTTCCTCGATTTCCTGCTTAATACGCTGTTCAAAAGCCTGTGTGGGCAATTGAATAAGCTTCATCAACTGGATTTGCTGCGGAGATAGCTTTTGTGATAACTTAAAATTTAATTGCTGTTTTAGCATAAAAATATTTTCCTTTACTCACAAAAATACGGAAATGTTCGCTCATTGCAGTTTGGCATAGTAGATGATTGTGGTAAAATTTTGTTAACTATGCTCAAGATTGTCTGTAAATCTTTTGAATTTCTTCGGAAAATCAATCTTAAAATATTGTTGTGCAGAACCTGTTGGGTGTTTGAAATTCACTGCGATTGAAGTTAAAAACAAACCTTTTTTGAAGGGTATAGCGGGAGACCCGTATAAATTTTCCCCTAAAATAGGGAACCCGTTTTTTGCCAGGTGTATTCTTATCTGATGCGTTCTGCCGGTTAAAGGTTTTGCTTCTAAAAGGCTTAATTTGGCACTTTTAAACATTATTGTTCCCAAAAGTTTCACTGCGGTTGTGGCTTGTTTTTCTTCAATCTCGTCATTAAATATTTGTTGTTCTTCTGGAAAGCATCCTTCAACAATGGCTATATATGTTTTTTGAATTTCTTTATCCTGAAATTGCCTGTTTAATTCGATTAAAGCCTTGTTTGTTTTGGCACAAAGTAAAATCCCGCTTGTTGGATTATCCAGTCGATGTGCCGGTTGAGGAATTTCTAATTTGTCTATTTCTTTTGAAGCTTGTAGATTAAAAGGCAGAGCATTTTTTATGGTTTTATGGTAATTTCCACTGGTGGGATACCCCGCAGGTTTATTGATCACGGCAATATGATCGTCTTCGTAAATAACTTCAAGTCTTAATTCGAAAACTTTTTGTTGTTTTTGGGGCTGAAGCAATTCGATTTGCTGCCCCTCTAAAATCCAGTCTCCGGTTTGTCCAATTTCGCCGTCAACTAAAATTTGTTGTTTTTTAATAGCTTTTTTAACAGCACTTCTGGTAGTGATCGATGTAAATATGCTTGCAGCATATTCCTGTAATCTAATTTTCTCCGAAAGCTGTGGAACAATATGTATTTCTTTAATTTTCAAGGATTATACGATATGGGATTATACCAGCCTTGTATAGCGGCATTAACGGTGAAAATGATAATCTTAAAAGAATAAATACTGAAGCCATCAAACCAATAACTTACATAAAATTAAAAGCTTTTATTGTCTTGATGGATGATTTAGATTCTTTCATGCTGTAAAATAAGCAATAGTATTCTAAAGAAAAAACCTCACAGGTTTTGAAGCCTGTGAGGTTTGATCTTATATAAAAAAACAATGTTTTTAAAATTCGGCGCTTTGTGGTGTTCTTGGGAAAGGAATTACATCTCTGATATTGCCCATTCCTGTAACAAATTGTACTAAACGTTCAAAACCAAGTCCAAAGCCACTGTGAACACAAGTTCCAAATTTTCGGGTGTCTAAATACCACCAAAGTTCTTTTTCCTCGATTCCTAATTCTGCCATCTTTTCTTTGAGTACATCTAAACGCTCTTCTCTTTGAGAACCACCAACGATTTCTCCAATTCCAGGGAAAAGGATATCCATAGCTCTAACAGTTTTTCCGTCTTCATTTAAGCGCATGTAAAATGCCTTGATTTTAGCGGGATAATCAAATAAAATTACCGGGCATTTAAAATGCTTCTCTACCAAATAACGTTCGTGCTCACTTTGTAGGTCTGCACCCCATTCTTCAATAATATATTTGAATTTCTTCTTTTTATTCGGTTTTGAGTCTTTAAGAATATCTATAGCTTCGGTATAACTTACACGTTTAAAGTTGTTTTCTAAAACAAACTTTAATTTCTCTATAAGTCCCATTTCACTTCGCTCGGCTGCAGGTTTTGCCTTGTCTTCATTGGCCAGGCGCTGTTCTAAGAATTCAAGGTCGTCTTTGCAATTTTCAAGCACATAGCTAACCACATATTTTATAAAATCTTCAGCAAGATCCATATTACCGTCCAGGTCACAAAAGGCGATCTCTGGTTCAATCATCCAGAATTCAGCGAGGTGACGAGAGGTATTCGAATTTTCAGCCCTAAAAGTTGGTCCAAAAGTATAGATCTGGCCTAAGCCAAGAGCGTAAGTTTCTCCTTCTAACTGTCCAGAAACCGTAAGATTAGTCTCTTTTCCAAAGAAATCTTTTTTGTAATCTATGCTTCCATCCTCATTTTTGGGTGGATTTTTAAGATCAAAGTTGGTCACTTTAAACATTTCTCCAGCTCCTTCCGCATCGCTACCCGTAATGATTGGGGTATTCACATAGTAAAAATTATTTTGCTGAAAATAGCTATGTACTGCAAAAGATAGCTTTGAACGAACGCGCATGATAGCGCCAAAAGTATTGGTGCGTACTCTTAGATGTGCCTGCTCTCGAAGTTTTTCTAAACTATGACGCTTTGGGGAAAGTATGGTAAGTTTCACTTCTTCAGGATTCGCATCTCCAAGAATGCTTACTGCTTTCACATCAATTTCTACGCGTTGCTGTTTTCCTTCACTTTCTTTAAGAATACCTTTTACGCTAATGGCCGCACCAACGGTAATTCTTTTTAATGTTTCAGGATTAAATTTTTCAAAATCTATAACACACTGAATGTTATTAATGGTCGATCCGTCATTTAGCGCAACAAAGCGATTACTTCTAAACGAACGTACCCATCCGCTAACTTTAAATTCCTGTAAAAACTGGTCACTTTCTAGTATTTCAGCAACTTTAGCCTGTATCATTTATTTTAGATTTAGAAAAGAAACAAATATAAAATTTTCCCTTTAAGGACTAAGCTTTAGTTTTTGTTTTTCTGGTTTTTGTATTCTTCGTCGTCTTTAGAAATTTCTTCTTCATCTTCTGGCGTGGCAATAATTCGCATTGACGGTTCCTTTAGAGTTTCTTTGTTTGCGATGCTTCTTTCCAGCGAAAGCAGTAAGGATGGTAATAACAGTAAGTTAGAAAGCATGGCAAAAAGTAAGGTGGCCGAAACCAGACCGCCCAGGGCTACGGTACCTCCAAAGCTACTAATCATAAAGACAGAGAATCCAAAGAATAAAACGATCGATGTATAAAACATACTTACACCGGTTTCCCGGAGTGCCGCATAAACCGAGCGTTTAATTTTCCAGTCGTTTGCTTTAAGTTCCTGCCGATATTTGGCTAAAAAGTGAATGGTGTCATCAACAGATATTCCAAAGGCAATACTAAATACCAAAATAGTAGAAGGTTTGATAGGTACGCCTAAGAATCCCATCATTCCTGCCGTAATTAGCAATGGTAAAAGGTTAGGTACTAAGGAAATCAAGATCATTCTGAAGGATCTAAACATCCAGGCCATCAATAAAGCAATAAGCACAATGGCCAAGGATAGTGAGAGCACAAGATTGTGTACCAAATAGGTTGTTCCTTTCTGGAAAACCAGGGCTTTACCAGTCATACTCACCTCATAGCGATCTTCAGGGAAAATTTTATGGATGTTGGGCCACAGCTTATCTTCTATTTTTTCCATTTTGTCGGTACCTATATCCTTCATAAAAGTGGTAATCCTGGCAAATCGGCCGGTAGAATCGATATACGTGTTTACCAGATTATCATTACCCTTCATGTTTTTGGTATACGGTAAAATGAAATTTTGCTCTTGTGAAGAGGGTAACTGATAATATTTGGGGTTGCCGTTATAATAAGCTTGTTTACTGTATTTTACCAGTCGGGTGATGGATAAGGGTTGTGAAAGTTCAGGCTCTTCCGCAATTAGGTCCTCAAGTTGCTCTAATTTTTTTAAAGTAGAAGACTTTAATACACCACGGGGTCTTTTGGTATCTACTACGATTTCTAAAGGCATAATTCCGTCAAATTCCTCTTCAAAGAATTTTACATCTTTAAAGAAGTCGGCTTGTTGTGGCATATCTTCCAGAAGACTTCCTGAAATCCGAATATTGTAAATTCCGATAATGCTAACAGCTAAAAGGCCGACTGCGGTAAAATATACTGCTATTCGATGATTCCGAACCATTTTCTCCATCCATCCAACAAAGCTGCCTATCCACTGCCTGTTAAGGTGCTTTAAGTGTTTAGACTTTGGAATTTTCATATAGCTATAAATCACCGGGATAATCAGCAGCGAAAGAATAAAGATGGCCACGATATTAATGGAAGCAACAATACCAAACTCTTTCAATAGCTTGCTTTCGGTTAAAATAAAGGTTGCGAATCCTGAAGCTGTGGTGATATTCGTCATCAGGGTGGCATTACCAACTTTAGCAATAACACGTTGCAGGGATTTTGCCTGATTTCCGTGTTTTTGTATTTCCTGCTGATATTTGTTGATTAGGAAAATACAGTTAGGAATACCAATTACAATGATTAACGGAGGGATAAGCGCCGTTAAAACCGTAATTTCATAATGTAGTAAACCAATAGTTCCAAAAGCCCACATTACGCCAATACATACGGTAACCATAGAAATTACCGTTGCTCTTACTGATCTGAAAAAGAAGAAAAAAATAAGAGAAGTAACTCCTAAAGCAGCAACGATAAAGAGTCCGATTTCATCAATTATATTTTGAGAATTCAGTGTCCGAATGTAAGGCATCCCTGAAACACGCACATCGATACCGGTTTGCGATTCGAAGTTTTTGATCATAGGATCAAGGTTATCGATCACAAAATCTTTTCTGGCTTTAGAATTTACAATTGCTTTATTGAGGTATAAAGCAGACTGAATGGTATTAGAATGCGCACTGTATACCAGGTTTTCGTAGAACGGGAGTTTGGTAAAGAGTTCGTTTTCGTAATTCGCCAGCTCAAGACTATCAGGATTGGCTTCAGTAATAAAAGGAACCATCTGGAAGCGCTTGGGATCTTCAAATTTTTCAAGCTTTTTTAAATTTCCTATGGAAATGGCATAATCTACCTCTGGGAATTTTTGCAGACTATCATTTAATGCCTTCCAGGCCTGGTAATTTTTTTCAGTAAAAAGGGAAGAATCTTTTATTCCCATCACGATCAGGTTCCCTTCTTCACCAAATTTTTCTAAAAAGGCATTATATTCCTGATTTACCTCATGATCGTCTGGGAGTAAGTTGGCTTCGGTAAAAGAAAATCTCATATTTTTCCACTGTGAAGCAAAAAATACGGTAGTGGCCAAAATGAGTAAAATAATGATAATTCTGTTACGTAAAATAAGGCGGGCAACAGAATTCCAAAAGCCGAAGGTAAAAATCTTAGACATGCGTAATTTTTAAGCGCGCGCAAAGGTAACAAAAGACAACCTAAAAATCAGGTTTTTGAGAATTAAACTCGGCTAATTTAAAACTTAATGTTTAAGGTGAATTTAAGTGCAAAATTTTGGCTAAAGCCAGGTAGGTGATATCCGCCATAACGATAGGCGGTAGAAAGCCCAAAGCCAGAGATTATTTTGTTAATTTCCAGTCCAACTTCAGAGTAGCCCTGGTCCAGACTTTTAAAATCGATGTTCTGGTGGCGGTCTTTATGACCTATATCCCCTATAGCATGGCGGCTTATCAATACAATTTCAGGTTGGAAGAAACTGGAAAATTTTATAGGCCTTAATTGATGTCTCATATGCAACATAGCAAGACGGTCACTATAAAATTCGTTATAGTACATGGTTTCGAAGCTGGTTTTCCCTGCAATCGAAAATCGTTTTAAAACTGCTTCCTGTCTTGATGAGTTTGGATAAGCATGGAAAGTGTGCGTTAATGGTAAGGTTCCGGTAGCATAATTTCCTTCTAAAATAAATTCTGTTCTGGAAAGATTTAATCTGCGAATCGTATATTCTAATTTTAGTCCGGTTCTTAAAAAATTAAAATCACCCTCGGCCACATCGGCAAAGCCTTTATCAATTTGCGCTGTTATTCTAGGATAATTCCGCTCAATTAAAATATCACTTTCCGGAGTTTTTAGATAATTGTTAAATGGCTCCCAGCTAAATGAAATACCCGCAGTGCTTACCGTATATTCCGGATAGAGTTTACCGTTGTATAAAAAAACATAGTCCCTAACGTCAAAAACTTTGGTTTGGCTAAAACGTATTTCCGAAGATAATTGTGGGATTATGCGATGCTCCAAACCGGCATAATATTGTTTATAATTATAGAAGAAATTAATATTAACAAATCTGGGCTCTATCAAGTAAAATTTTGGCGGTGCTTTTAAATAATCAAAACTTCCTACTTCTTTGATATCCCTGGTATAACCTAATTTTAGGTTGGTGTTTGTTGATTTGTTTAAATAAATGCTGGTGTTAATATTATATTTTGCTTTCTGGTCTCCAAAACCATAAACGAAATAACCGCCAATATTAAATTTGTTCGAAATATGATCGTTGGTTTTTCCTCCGATACCCAATCTAATACCTTCAAAATTATTATACTTAAAAAGCTTACTTAGCTCCAAGTCCCAAAAAGCTAAAGGATAATAGCCATTTGCCATGGCTTTTTTAACTTGAATCTTTCGTTCAATATTGCGGGTTTTAATAATACTATCTACATAAATAGCAGTAGCCTGGTCTTTTGCGGTATAGGGTTCTTTGCGGTTATCACTCCAAAAAGATGGCTCACGATCATTAGCTTTTGGCTCTACTACTATTTTTGCTGAAGTTTCTTTTATTTGAGGGCTAAGGTTGAGTTGGTAATTATAGTTTACCGTAGTGGCATCCAGGTATAGGTTCGTATCGATAGGATCATTATCGAAGATACTGGAAATGGATAGTCTACGCTGAATGGTTCCTAAAGAAATATTTCCACCAAAAACCGAAATATCTTTTCCTCCGCTTCCTGGTCTGATTTTGATATCTCTTTTTTGAAGCAGCCAAACTTCTTCTGAAGGATTAAACTCATAATCTTCATGAATTTCCAGATCGATTTCGCCAATTATCCGTGCTTCGGTTTTCTGAATACCGTAGTTAACCGTATCAAGATAAATTACTCCTTCCAGGCCAGGTACCACTTTTTCGCGCTTAGGTTTAAAGTATACCAGGTATGAAGGACGCGTTGTGTTTAAAGTATCTAAAATGCGATATTCATAATTTTTGAGGGCATTTTTTGCCAGGGGGCCGGCGTATTCCGTTTTAAAAATGGAGTACTCATCTTCATAAAATGAGGTAGGATAAATATCCATGGTTAATACCTCATAAACAGGTTCTTTAAAGCCGGCAGTTTTTAAACCCAAAACCTCTTCTTTGTTACCTTGTTTTTGATTGAAGTGATGTAGGGTGATTTTTTCTGAAAGATAAGCCCGAGCAGTATTTACGATTGTTGCGATTTCGCTGTTTGTGCTGTCGGTAGCAAGTTGGATAGGATTTTTATCATTATCAATAAGAAACTTAGAATAAGACTGATGTGTAAAGCCCTCTAAGGCCTTTTTAGGGTCGTTTATCTTCCTGTTTTCAATAGCTTTTTCAATGAGTTTATTTGCCGGATTTCTGGGGGAAGAAATGTAAACCGTGTTTAATTTTTCGTAATCGGGATAAAGTTGAAGTAGTACGCTTTTATTTTTTTCCGAAATAGTAAACTCGCGGGTATAAAAACCCAGATAGGATACCGAAATTTTTAAGGATTCCTTTCCATTAAGGTTAAGCTGAAAGCTACCGTCTCTTTTGGATAAAATGGGCGTATCCTGCGGCAGGCTTATTTTAGCATAGGCTAAAGCCTCTCCCGTAATGGCATTGATTACTTTTCCCGGGATTTGTTGTGCATTGGCAAGAAAACCGGTAATAATAAAAACAAAGGTGAAAACTAATCGCATATATTATTCCTGGTGATGGTTTGTAACAATGATGCACAAAAAAAGCCAAATTAGGCTTGCTTACAAACAGTAAAAAGTAAGCCCAATTTGACTATATATAAAGAAATTAATTTCATAGTTATATGGTCATAATTTCTTTTTCTTTAGCTTCTAAAATGCGGTCTATTTTGGCGATATATTTATCAGTAAGCTCCTGGATATCTGCTTCTGCATTTTTTTGAAGATCTTCAGAAACTTCAATTTTCTTTAATTCGTTATTAGCAGTTTTACGGTCGTTTCTTACCCCTACTTTGGCATCTTCAGCTTCAGATTTAGCTTGTTTTACCAATTGTTTACGACGTTCTTCTGTTAAAGGTGGTACGCTAATAATTACGCTTTCACCATTATTCATTGGGTTAAAGCCAAGGTTAGCCTGTAAAATTCCTTTTTCGATATTGGGAATACTCCCTTTTTCGAAAGGCTGAACAGAAATTGTTCTGGCATCTGGTGCGTTTACATTGGCAACCTGATTTAAAGGGGTTAAAGAACCGTAGTATTCTACCATTACACTTCCTAGCATACTTGGGCTGGCCTTACCCGCTCTAATATTTAGCAATTGTTTATTAAGATGAGAGATTGCGTTTTGCATCCCTTCTTCAGCAGAATCTATGATTAATTCAATTTCCTCTTCCATGGTGTGTTATTTAAACTGTATCTTCTGGTTTTATAAATTTACTTTTGTTCCTACGTTCTCCCCGGTCACTACCTTCATTAAATTCCCAGGAGTATTCATGTCAAAAACAATAATTGGTAATTCGTTTTCCTGGCTAAGGGTAAATGCAGTGGTATCCATTACCTTAAGCCCTTTTCTAATCACGTCGTCAAACGATATAAAATCAAATTTTGTTGCTTTTTTATCTTTTTCGGGATCTGCAGTGTAAATTCCGTCTACCCGTGTCCCTTTTAAGATTACGTCGGCTTTTATTTCAATCGCTCTTAGCACAGCGGCAGAATCTGTTGTAAAATAGGGATTTCCTGTGCCTCCTCCAAAAATCACAACACGCCCTTTTTCTAAGTGCCTAATGGCTTTTCTTCGTATAAAAGGTTCGGCTACTTCGTTAATCTTAATTGCAGATTGTAATCTGGTTTGGATACCGGCGTCTTCAAGCGCGCTTTGTAGTGCCAGGCCGTTAATTACCGTAGCTAGCATTCCCATGTGGTCACCCTGTACACGATCCATCCCGCGACTAGCACCGGCAACTCCTCTAAAAATGTTACCTCCACCAATTACAATCGCTACTTCTACTCCCTGGTTGGTTACAGATTTAACTTCCTCGGCATACTCTGCCAGTCTTTCGGGATCGATACCATATTGGCGGTTTCCCATTAGTGCTTCTCCAGATAATTTTAAAAGAACTCTTTTGTATTGCATGGCTAGTTTTAAAGATGAGTGCTGCAAATATAGCTAATATCTTAATTTGAAAAATCTTATCAATTAAAATTCTAAATCTTAAGAGTATTTTAGTATTTAAAATGCTTGCCAAAGTGTCGTCTGTATTTAAAATGGCTGGATTTTTGTTATTTTTAAAATAATAAAAGTTGAAAAAGAAATAAGAAATGATTGGATATTATTTGATAGCAGGAATCATGTTTATCGTGAGCCTGTATGTAAGCAATAAGCTTAAAAGCAAGTTTAAGAATTATTCCAAAATGCACCTGCAAAATGGAATGAGTGGGAAAGAAATTGCCGAGAAAATGTTACGTGATAACGGTATTTATGATGTAAAAGTAATCTCTACTCCAGGGATGCTTTCAGATCACTACAACCCGAATAAGAAAACAGTAAATCTAAGTGAAGGGGTGTACTCGCAAAGAAATGCTGCAGCGGCTGCAGTGGCTGCACACGAATGTGGGCATGCCGTACAACATGCAAAATCGTACAGTTGGTTAAAAATGCGAAGTGCACTGGTACCTGTAGTAAGTGTCGCTTCTAATTTGTCACAATGGGTAATACTTGCCGGTTTAGTATTGCTTTATACCAGTACTTTAGGTCCTACCATTTTTTTTATCGGGATTGTGCTTTTTGGACTAGGGACCTTGTTTAGTTTTATAACACTGCCAGTAGAATACGATGCAAGTAACCGTGCTTTGACCTGGTTAGAAACCGAAAACATGCTTACAAGGCAGGAGCATGATGCCGCTCAGGATTCTCTTAAATGGGCAGCCAGAACTTATGTGGTAGCTGCTTTGGGATCTTTAGCAACCCTATTATATTTTGTTGGAATATTTATGGGATCTCGGGATTAGATTAATTTCAAGGAGTATTTTAAAGTTAGAAAGTAAGTCCTTATTATTTTAATTTTCCAAATTGGAAAATTAATTCAAGATCATTTCGACTGAAGGTCAGTGGAATGGAGAAATCCCAATCAAAATAGAAATTTCAGCTCTGTCTTAATTAGTTTATGGTTTACAACGTACGAGACCATTCAAAAATCAAGATCTAAATCTTAAATTTTGAATATTGATTGAAAAGGGCGTTATCCTCGATTGGAGTGGAGAGATCTTTTATATTTTATTTTTAAAATTAAGATTTCTCCGTTCCGCTTCGCTCTACCCGCCTCTTGGCGAGGAAGGTTCGAAATGTCGTTTTTGGCTATTTTTAAGACAATCTCTTTCGTCAAAAAGGTTATAGTAACCTACCCGATGATTATTAGAATTCCGGAAAATTATAAAGAGTTCTTCCAATTCTTACTTCATAAGTCTTTCCTCGAGGAGCTTGATTTTACCACTCACCTGTAATTGCTGAATTATTTTAGGTGATATACTTCATTATTCGTTAATTTTGAATTATATGCGACGATCTAAAATGCTCTGATGAACAATAAACTGTTTTTTTTACTACTGCTATTTTTGTTTTTCAAACTAAACTTTTATGCCCAAGGAAATATTGCTAAGCCTGTTTTTCGAGATTCGGCTCAAGCGCTTTTTTCTGCAGCTATTTCAGAAAGTAGATTGATACCTCCTAAAGATGAACATAAAATTTATAACCCCAGAAATCGTGGGATTAATAAAGTTGTACCCGGAAAGGGATATCCAAAAGGAGTTGATGCGGCCTTACAAAGCAAAAAAGGAAGCATTCCATCCAAAGCGCCAATTCTAAATTTTGATGCGGTAAGGACACGTTCTACACCTTCAGATCCTACTGGAGTAGCCGGCTTAAATCATTATCTAAATGCTTGGAATTCTGCTTTTTCGATTTATGATAAAGAGGGGAATTTATTAATGCCTCCTGCTTCATTGGCGAGTATTGGTGGAGAGTTTGAAAATGAAACTTTGGGTGATCCCATTGTGGTTTACGATCAATTTGCAGATCGCTATTTAATAAGTCAGTTTAGCGATACTCCAGAGAGTTTCTTAATCGCTGTTTCGCGCGGACCTGATCCTGTAAACGATGGCTGGTATACGTATCGTTTTTCAACCAATGGTGTTTTGCCAGATTATCCAAAAATTTCGGTGTGGAGTGATGGGTATTATATTACTACTAATAAGAATTCGAATACTGCAGATGAGAATCAGGTGATTTATGTGATGGAGCGTGACCAAATGTTAATGGGGGCAACCGCTCAGTTTGTATCTTTTCCGTTACCTGGAATAGAAACCAATGGTTTTTATAGTCCCGCTGGTTTTAATGCGATGGGAAACACCATGCCGCCTAAAGGAAATGCCCCAATAATTTATCTTCAGGATGATGCCTGGGCCGGAGTGCCAGAAGATCATTTAAAAATATGGCTGGTAAATGTAGACTGGGAAAATTTAGAGAACTCTACCATAGAGGAATCGCAGGAATTAGGTTTAGCGAGCGGAGTGTCACCGTTTACTGCTACTTTTGACGGCGGTGCTTTTAGTAACTTATCGCAACCCGGAAATGGGCCAGAGATTGATGCGCTACAGGCCACCATGATGTATATGACCCAATACCGAAGATTTCCAGATCATAACTCGGTAGTTATGAATTTTGTTGTGGATGTAGATCCCACTTTGGCAGAGCATGCAGGGATTAGATGGTATGAGTTGCGCCAAAATAGTGATGGCGGTAAATGGAGCGTTTATCAGGAAGGAACTTATGCGCCCGATAAAAGTGACCGGTTTAGCGGGAGTATTGGTATTGATGACCAGGGAAATATAGGTTTAGGTTTTACCGTTTTAGATGATAGTCCTGCCAATCCTGTTTATCCTTCCATAAGGTATACCGGGAGATATGCCAATGATGAGCGGGGAATAATGACGCTGGAAGAACAGAGTTTTGTTGAAGGCCGAAGTCCTAATCCCAGTTCCAGGTATGGGGATTATGCCCATTTAACGGTAGACCCTGCAGATGGAATTACTTTTTGGCATAATGCAGAATATTTTAAAGGGGAAGACAGGTTTAACCATATAGGCGTTTTTAGAGTAGCTTCAGATTTATTAAGCGATGTTGGGATTACAGAAATTGTATCTCCAGTTGATGCAACGCTGGGTGCAAATGAGCAGATTACGGTAAAAATAAGAAACTTTGGAGCACGAACTCAATCTGATATTCCTGTAAGTTATTATTTAAACGGTCAGACCATTACAGAAATTTATCCCGAGAGTATTGAAGGTGCTTCTTCTGTAGACTTTACTTTTTCGAGAACTGCCGATCTCTCCGAAATAGGACGATCTTATGAAATTGCAGTACGAACCAATTTGGATGGAGATCAAAACCCGGCTAACGATACGATTACCAGGGTGATTAGAAACCTGCCTCCTCGCGATGTTGGGGTGACCTCTATTAATGCACCAATAACTTCAGAGAATCTTGGAAGAAATGAAGAGGTATCCGTAACCATCGAAAATTTTGGGGGTGAACC
Organism: Zunongwangia profunda SM-A87; assembly: GCF_000023465.1. Lineage (NCBI taxonomy): Bacteria > Pseudomonadati > Bacteroidota > Flavobacteriia > Flavobacteriales > Flavobacteriaceae > Zunongwangia > Zunongwangia profunda. The sequence continues at coordinate 4,881,023 of NC_014041.1, read as the reverse complement.
GCAAAGCAATATTCCCGTTTGGTATCAAATAGGGAATAATAATCGGGTAGAAGAAAAGTTTCAGGGAACTATTGAAGTGGGAACGAACATAGTTTATAATTTTCAGCAAACCGCTAATCTTTCTGTAGATGGACGTTATAGATTAAGTTCGGGAACCAGTCTGCAGGAGGATTTTGATCCTTCTAATGATGTAGAGGAAGCTTCCATAGCCAATCTTAATTGTATCCCAGAGGGATCAGACTGTGATTTTGGTGATGGGATTTCTTATTTTCAGTTGGGCGATATTTTGAATGAAAGAATTCCCTGTAATAATGGATATGGCGATTTTGTAAGTTCTTCAACCAATTTAGACCGTTCTCAGCAGACTTTTACAGTAACCGTAGAAACTTATTTTCAGGCAGAAGCTGATGAAGAAAAATTTTCTATGTGGATAGATTTAGATGATAATGGCGAGTTTGATGATGATGAGCGATTAATTACTTCAAAAGCCTTAACTCAGCCAAATACCTCTTTTGCTTTCGATTTTAACCTTCCTGATAATGCACCTTTGGGCCAACATTTGTTAAGGATTAGAGCAGGTGATACCCGATATGAAGGGGATTTAAATAGTCCTTGTGATGTGATGACGTATGGGACCACTCACGATTATTCGGTAAATATTATAGACAGTAATTTAGATATCAAAGATTTTATCCTAAACGATGCCGAACTGATGGTATTAGATGAATATAAGGGGCATTATCGCGTTGTTTTGGAAACCAGTTTTGCCGAGCCGTTACGTATTACAGTGCATAATGTACTCGGGCAGAAAATGCTGGAAAATAAAGTTGAAAACACTGGTGATGGTTATGTTTACGATTTAGATATGTCTTACGCTGCGCGTGGTGTTTATCTGGTACGTATTGGAACTCGAAAAGTAGGGAAAGTGAAGCGGTTTATCGTAAAATAAATAGATGCTTATGTTTAAAAATGGTTCTTTTTACTAGTATTTACTTTTAGCTAAGATTTGAAAGTTGGTGATTGTGCTCCTTGTGTGATAGCGACGCCGGATTTCAATCAAATAAAGGCTAAATATCCTTATTATAAGAGTTATTGCTATCGTATTTGATGATAAAGAAACAGTTGAAGAATTCTCTGAAAAAGTAGCCTTAACCTACCCGGTGGGGATAGATTCAGAATTAAAGACAACTTATGGTATCGAAATGCAACAAGCTTCTGGTAAAATGATAGTTTATGATATTCTGAAAAACTAATTAAAGGCCTTATTTTTGCCCAAAATCAATAAAAATGAGAATAATTTCCTATAACGTAAACGGAATACGGGCGGCAATAAGAAAAGGTTTTTTAGATTGGATACAGCAGGCGAATCCAGATGTGGTGTGCCTGCAGGAGATAAAAGCCCAGCCAGATCAATTAAATTTAGAGGAATTTACCGATGCTGGTTACCCTTATCAATATTGGTATCCCGCGAAGAAAAAAGGATATAGCGGAGTAGCGATTTTAAGTAAAACCGAACCTAATCATGTAGAATACGGTACAGGTATCGATTATATGGATGATGAAGGCCGAAACATAAGAGCCGATTTTGGTGATTTTTCTGTAATGAGTTTATATTTGCCTTCAGGAACAAATATTAATCGTTTGGAGCATAAGCTTCAGTATATGGATGATTTTCAGCAGTATATTGATAGTTTGAAACAGCAAATTCCAAATCTGATTATTTGTGGAGATTATAATATCTGTCACGAAGCAATAGATATTCATGATCCTGTTCGACTTAAAAATGTGTCTGGTTTTTTACCTGTAGAGCGAGAATGGATTGATAATTTCATGAAAAGTGGTTTTATAGACAGTTTTAGGTATTTTAATGATGAACCCGATCAATATTCTTGGTGGAGTTATAGAGCCAATGCTAGGGCGAATAACAAAGGTTGGAGAATAGATTATAATTTAGTTGCAGCACCTTTACAAGAAAAATTAAAACGTGCCGTTATATTACCAGAAGCCTATCATAGCGATCATTGTCCTATATTAGTAGAGCTTGAATAATTAAATAAATTAACAATGAAAAGAACCCTATTGGCCATTTCAGGAAGTGTTTTAATGCTTACTTCCTGTGTTTCTTCAAAAGTGTATAAAGATCTGGAAAGTCGTCATGCCGATCTAAAACGGGATAACCGCGAATTAAAAAGCGAGTTAGATCGACTAAAAGGTGTTGATGAAGAGCTTGCGGAATTAAAAGCCGAACACGAAAGCTTAACTGCAGAAAGGGATAAACTTAAAAATGATCTGGCCAGTCTGCAATCTAATTACGAGAATCTGAAAAGTTCTTATGATGCTTTAGAGAAAAATTCTTCAGCAGCAATTGCAGAAAATTCCCGCCAAAATCGTGAGTTACTGGCACAGCTTGAAGAGAAAGAGAAAACGCTGGCAGCCGAGCAGGCCAGGTTAGAAAAGTTACAGAAAGATTTAGCGGCACGTTCGCAACGCATCGACGAACTGGAAGGCTTAATTGCGGCCAAAGATGCTAAAATGAACGCTTTAAAAGATGCAATTTCAAAAGCTTTAACCGATTTTGAAGGAAAAGGACTTACGGTAGAACAACGCGATGGGAAAGTATATGTTTCTATGGAAAATAAGTTACTTTTTAATTCTGGTAGCTGGGCGGTGAACGCTGATGGTCGCCAGGCGGTAAATCAGTTAGGAAGTGTCTTGGCCCAAAATCCGGATATTAGCGTATTAATAGAAGGCCATACGGATAATGTGCCTTATGGTGGTAACGGTCCGTTAAAAGATAACTGGGATCTTTCCACAAAAAGAGCCACAGCTATCGTACAGATTTTAAGAGAAAACAGTAATATCGATCCACAAAACTTAACCGCTGCCGGTCGTGGTGAATATGCTCCTGTTGCAACTAATGATACTGCAGAAGGAAAAGCGAAGAACCGAAGAATTGAGGTAATCTTAACGCCAAAATTAGATGAGGTAACGAAGCTTTTAAATGAAGTAGACTAATGTTTCTTTATCAAAATTAATTTTCTGCAGAAAGTTAATAATATTGAAATGTCCTTTTGAAGTTTTCAGAAGGACATTTCTTTTTTAATCTTTGTTTGAAATTCGCCATTTTCGGCGATTATTTTTTCTAAAAATTTTTAAAATGAAATACACTACATTACCAAATACCGATATAAAAGTAAGTAAGATCTGCCTGGGTACGATGACCTGGGGAGAACAAAATACTGAAGCTGAAGGACACGAGCAAATCGATTACGCACTGGATCAAGGGGTAAATTTTCTAGATACTGCTGAAATGTACTCGGTACCTGCAAAACCAGAAACGCAGGGAAGTACTGAAAAAATAATTGGTAGCTGGCTAAAGAAAACCGGGAGACGAGAAGATATTGTTTTGGCTTCTAAAGTTGCCGGACCTGCTGATATGGTTTCTCATATTAGAGAAAATATGGGCTTTAGTAAAGAAGCATTGAACGATGCTTTGAATAAAAGTTTAAAGCGTTTAAACACCGATTATCTGGATTTATATCAACTACATTGGCCAGAGCGTAATACTAATTTCTTTGGGAAACGTGGTTATAAACATGAAGAAGATGAAAAATGGCAAGATAATTTTAAAGAAGTTCTGGAGAATCTTCAGGAACTGGTGAAAGCAGGTAAAATTCGTCATATTGGGTTATCCAATGAAACTGCTTATGGACTAAGTAGGTTTTTAGAGGAAAGCCGACTTCATGATTTACCGAAAATGATCACGGTTCAGAATCCCTATAGCTTATTAAACCGAAAAGACGAAATTGGCCTTACCGAAGTGCTTCATCGTCAAAATGCTGGATTATTGCCTTATTCACCACTAGGTATGGGTACGCTCTCTGGAAAACACCTTAACGGAATTGTAGAAAATACACGGTTAAGTTTATTTCCGCAGTATAAAAGATATTCAGGTGAAGTAGCTGTAGCGGCGACCAAAGCCTATAAAGAAGTTGCGGTAAAACATGAACTTTCGATGACCCAAATGGCGTTGGCTTTTGTGAATCAGCAGCCTTTTGTAACCAGCAATATTATTGGTGCTATAAAAATGGAGCAACTTAAGGAAAATATCGGAAGTATCGATCTTGAGCTTTCTGCGGAAGTGTTGGAGGATATCGAAAAAGTACATGAAAAATACCCAAATCCGGCACCTTAAGATAAAAGTTGAAAGTGAAAAGTTGAAAGTTCAAGGTTTAACTCCAGAAAGAGGGAACTTTTTAAATTGAATGGTCTAAAAAATCCTGAACCTCAAATAATGCTTGAATACTGAATTTTTAATCCTAGTTATTTAGTGGAATGGTCTGGAAGGAGACTTTAGTCCTATGTGTGAATCATGTCACAATAGGTTTTAAGACATATTGCCGTTAGCACAAGGAAAAAATCAAGATCTTTTTAAAATTTTACGTAATAATTAAATATATTTATACGTAAAGCAATTTATGATGGATAAAAAATTGACATTAAGCCTCAGTGAAGGCATTATAGAAAATGCAAAAACATATGCAAAAGCCAATAATATTAGTTTATCAAAATTAATAGAATCTTATCTTGGATCTTTAACTAAAGAAGAAAAGAAAGAATTGGAAATTTCTCCACTTGTGAAAAGTTTAAGCGGTGTCATCTCGGTTGATGAGAACTACGAACCAAAAGATGATTATACAGAATATTTGATCGAAAAATATAAATGAAAAGAATATTAATAGATACTAATATCGTGATCGATTTACTTTCAAAAAGAGAAGGATTTTACAATGAAGCTGCAAAACTATTTACTCAGGCAGATAAACAAGAAATAAAACTAAGCATTTCTTCATTAACTTTTGCAAATACAAATTACATTCTAACCAAGTTAAAATCACTAAAGGAAGCCAGAGAAATTCTCAGAAAGTTTAAAGTACTTGTTGAAGTTTTAAGTTTGGATAATAAAATTATTGAATTAGCATTAAGTGACGAGAGTTTTCCTGATTTTGAAGATGGATTGCAATATTATTCAGCAATTGAAAATGATATTGAAATAATAATAACAAGAAATAGAAAAGATTTTAAAAACTCGAAATTACCAGTATTGACTGCTAAAGAATATTTGGCGTCTTAGTAATTTTTGCCAGTAGCTAACAAAGATGTTTTTAATCCTAGTTTTTCGATGTAATAGTTTGGAAATGTGAGGTATGTGGAGATGATTTTAATAACTGTATGGATTTTAAATATTCAGCGATTAAAAAGTAAAAAGACGCTTCGCTTCAGGAAACAAGAGTCAAGACGAAACATCTCGAATCGGGCCTCTCTCGAAATGATGGATTTTTAGTTTATAAACAATTTATATGCTGAACGCTAATAGCTAAGAGCTAAATTATAACGGAGCCACTAAACTCTCATGAACAAAAGATGCGCTTTTGTTTTTAGGTCGGACATGAAACCAATCACCGGTTTTCCCTAAAAGCTGAAGCGTATCTTTATTTTTTGCCTGTCCTAAAATTTGGGAGGTTGAAGTGTTAGGCTGATTGCGAAGGTTTGCGACACTACTTTTTGTAAGTAAACTGGTCGAATTTTTATCGAATGCTGTGATTTCTGGTGTGAAGTTTTCATGCTGGTAAACAAAATAGAGCGGATTTATTGCGCCACGCTTATAAATACCAAAATGCAGGTGCGGAGGGGTGGTTCTGGCATTTCCCGTATTGCCAACAAAACCCAAAGTGTCTCCTTTTTTTACACTTCCAGAGGTTTTTGAAATGCTATCCAAATGCGCGTAATATAAAGACTGTCCTCTTTTTGTATCTCGTAACCATACCTGTTTTCCACCCAGACCTTTTTCTCCGGTAAAACCAATACGGCCGTTGGTGGCTGCAAGTACAGGAGTCCCCCGGTCAGCAAAAATATCTATTCCCTCATGACTTCGGGCTCCGCCATCTCGTTTAGCTCCCCAATAACTCTGAATGGCACTGTTTTTTCCATCGGCTACCGGGAAAAAATAGGCCGGTTTTTTATTGAATTTCAGTACAAAGTCGGATTGCGTCTCTATCCCAGGCTGAATTACTATTTTATAAAGTCCAGATTCCTTAATTTCATATTGAAACATTTTCTGGTCAATTTCAGCACTTTCAATTTTATTGAAACTTTGAATGCTATCTAATGTCATCCGGTAAAAATCGATAAAAACAAGATCATTTACAGAATCGGTGAAAATTTCTAAATTAAAAACCTCTCCCGGATTTAAATTCATTTCGTAGGCATATACGGGAAAAGATCGGGGCATAAACTTCCCACTTTCGGCATAAGGCAATTCAATTTTTAAACTATCCTGCAAACCAATTTTAATTTGTCCTTCCCACAGCGAGAATAATTGATCTGATATATTGTAATCCCGTTTATAAATTTCTTTAGCACTGGGATTTGTAATAAAATCGGTCGCTTTGTTTAAGCGGGAACAGGAGGTGCAAATTAATGCTATAATGAGGTAATATATGCTCTTCTTTAAATTCAAATTCTCATTTTTTTCCTCGATATTCGAGATTAAGAAAAAGTTGGGGTGTTACTGTTTAAGAATTTCAGCATTACTCGCTACGTATTGTGTATCTTTAAAAGCAGCAATTATGCCATAATTATGCAAAAAGCTGACTCACCACATCTTCAATTTTGGAAACTTTAATCACCTGGATGTTATACGAAGCTTTTGGCAGTTTACTTTGTTTGGAAATCATGATTCTGGCAAACCCTAGTTTTTCGGCTTCTAAAATTCGCTGGTCTACACGGGTTACCGGTCTAATTTCTCCGGCAAGACCCACTTCAGCGGCAAAGCAACTGTCCTTTTCTATCGAAATATCTTCGTTGGAGGACAAAATGGCGGCAACAACGGCAAGATCGATCGCAGGGTCATCTACACTAATTCCGCCAGTGATATTAAGGAACACATCTTTTGCACCCAATTTAAAACCCGCTCGTTTCTCTAAAACAGCTAAAAGCATATTTAATCGCTTGGCATTATAGCCCGTAGTAGATCGTTGCGGAGTTCCATATACGGCGGTGCTTACCAAAGCCTGAATTTCGATCATTAGTGGGCGCATCCCTTCTAAAGTACTGGCAATAGCGGTGCCGCTTAGGTCTTCGTCATTTTTGCTGATTAATATTTCTGAAGGATTATTCACTTCTCGCAAACCGCTGCCTTGCATTTCATAAATTCCAAGTTCATGGGTGCTTCCAAATCGGTTTTTGTGAGAACGCAAAATTCGGTAAACGTGATTGCGATCACCTTCAAACTGGAGTACGGTATCCACCATGTGCTCTAAAACTTTTGGCCCTGCGATACTCCCTTCTTTAGTGATGTGACCAATCAAAATTACAGGGACATTACTTTCTTTGGCAAATTTTATTAGTTCAGAGGTGGTTTCACGAATCTGGGAAATGCTTCCCGGAGCACTTTCAATATAATCACTATGCAATGTTTGTATCGAATCGATGATTACTACTTCAGGAGAAACCTCTTCGATTTGCCTAAATATATTTTGTGTTTTGGTTTCGGTGAGAATATAGCAATTGGTGGAATTTGGATCAATACGCTCTGCTCTCATTTTGATTTGCTGCTGACTTTCTTCTCCAGAAACGTACAGTACCTTATACGGAAAGCTTAATGAAATTTGAAGTAATAGTGTGCTTTTTCCAATTCCTGGTTCTCCGCCAAGAAGTGTTAAGGAGCCGGGTACAAGTCCGCCTCCTAAAACACGATCTAATTCGTTATTTCCGGTTTTCCAGCGATATTGCGGTGCAGTTTCAATTTCATTTAAACGCAAAGGTTTAGCGGCTCTTTTCGCTTCGGTTTTTGCGGAAGATGTCCAGTCTTTTTTAACGGGTTTCTCTACAATCTCTTCAACTATTGTATTCCAGTCTCCACAAGAATTACAACGTCCCTGCCATTTAGAATACTGCGCGCCACAATTTTGGCAATAATATGCTGTTTTTACCTTCGCCATAGCCACAAAGATAATTAATACCCGTTGGCTTTTTTAATTTCATTGGCTCTTTCCAACATATAATCTGTTGTTAAGAAAGAGATGGGTTTTTGACTATAGGCTTTTTGATAGGTTTTCATGGCACGTTGCGGGTTGCCGGTTTCTTCTTCCCATCTGGCTTCAAAATAAGTGGCTAGCATCGTGTTTGGATAATGTTCTGCAGCCATTTTACTTAGATCTTTAAAATCATCCCAACGTTTGGTTTTTTCAATTGCCTGATTAATCGCCAAAAAATCATTTAGCCTAATTTGTTTCTGAAGACCAAAAAGTTCGTTGATCGTATTGTATTTATCTTGTAAATATTCTGAAAGGCTTATACTGGTTTGAAGTAATGTTGTTTGATATTCTTTTTGTGAAATTGGCCTGTAAATCTCAAAAATATTATCAATTGCTGAAGGAATTGCTTTTCCTACCAGGGAGTAATGGGTAGCTCCTTCAAAGTTATCAAAATTATAGTTTAGAAGTGTATTATTGACCTCTTGAAGCTGACTGTCAAAAGCTTTTATTGATTCCTGAAGTTGCGGAATATCATCTGATCCCGTGGCCAGGTAATACCATATTTTTTTATCGGTTTTTTCAAAAACCTCCCCTAATCTTACATTCATTTTAGGGGCATAATCCGGACTTAAATTGATGTAGGCGTCAAAAATCGGTTTGTCTTTTAAAAGATAAAAGTTCATGAAGTTAGCCGTAAGATCATGGCCAACGATTACATGAAAAGGGGCCACGCGATATTTGTTTGCGATGTTCTGCATTAATTCCATTCCCAAGAATTCAAAAAAAGCAGCACCATTTTCGCTAGGTAGATAACGGTCTTCATCATAATATGAGTCGGCTTCACGGCTACGACCCTGGTTTACACCAATTACAATCATCTCAGGAGCATCTTCCCAGTAGGAGTAATAATCGATCATCCCGGCAACCGGTTCAAACAGGTAATCGCCATCTAATACTAGCATTACGGGATAAAATTTTTCTTTGTTTTCTTCGTAATTTCTGGGTAGCTGAATTTTAATTTCCCGGCTGGTACCAAGCTTTTCAGAAGAGATCGTCTCATAGGTGGTTTGGGCAGAAATTATCCACGGATAGATAATGACTACCGCTAAAAGTAGTTTTTTAATCATAGGTGTTTATTTAGCGAGGATCAATATAAATAATTATTTCCTTCTGTTAAGGATTGGAAGGAAAATAAATGAAAGTCCCCCTAGAACAAGGTTTAAGAAGGTTTGGGAAGCCCAGACAACCCAGCCAAATGCTTCGCCACCCTGTCTGGAAATACTAAAAAGTGTTAAGACGCCAGCAATTGCAATAGGATAAACACCAATACCGCCATTAGTTACCGAGATGGCAAAAGAACCTACCACGAATGCGGCTAAAATGGCTCCAAAACCTACATTAGTAGTTTCAGGAATTGCAAAAGTGGCTACGTAAAACATCGTTACATACATGATCCAGATAAACAGGGTATGAAATATAAAAGCCCATTTTTGCCGCATTTTTAAAATGCTGCGCATTCCTTCAAGCAAACCTTTTGCAAAGTCTTTAATTTTACGAAGTAGCGGAAGTTTTGATTTTTTAATAAGTATTAAGCTAAATGTTCCTAGGATGACTAAGACTACAAAAACTCCTATTGTGAAAATGGGATTAATGTTATTCTCTGCAAAATAGGTAAGTACGTTATCGGTTTGAAGAATTACCGCAAGCGAAATAATGCTTAATAGAATAATTAAATCGGCAAGTCGCTCAGAAATTATAGTTCCAAATCCTTTTTCAACAGGAATATCTTCATAGGTTTTTAGCGTAGCAGCCCTAAGGAACTCCCCGGATCTTGGAATGCCTAAATTAGCCAGATATCCGGCCATTAAAGCCATAAAACTATTTATAAACTTAGGCTTGTAGCCTAAAGGCTCCAGCATGAACTTCCATCGGTAAGCACGTGAGAGATGAGAAAGAGTTCCTAAAACCAAAGAAAGGCCTACCCAAAAAGGATCAGCCTTTTTAATATTTCTAATAAGTTCTGCTCTTTCAGTCGGTGTTGCACTGTTGTAACTATACCAGATTAAAAAAATCCCCAATAAAAGGGGAATAATAGTTTTAAGTATTTTTTTAAGCTTGGTATTCAAAAAGTCAAATATTAGTTAAGCAAATTATTTTCTTCATTAGGGAAAACAATGGCAGGTTTAAAACTCTTAGCTTCTTCAAAATCCATTATGGCATAACAAATAAGGATAAGTACATCACCTTTGGCTACTTTTCTTGCTGCCGCACCGTTTAATGTGATCTCGCCAGAGTTTCTTGGTCCCGGTATGGCATAAGTTTCTAAGCGCTCCCCATTATTGTTGTTAACAATTTGTACTTTCTCACCTTCAATGATATTGGCTGCGTCCATCAAATCTTCGTCGATGGTGATGCTGCCAATATAATTTAGATCGGCACCAGTTACTTTTACACGATGAATTTTAGATTTTACTACGTGAACTTGCATGATTTTTAGTTATTGAGAGCAAGATTGTCAATTAGCCTAATATCTCCTGCATAAGCAGCAATAAAGGCGCGATAGGTCTCTCCCTCCCTTTTTTCGGTTAATTTTTTTAATGTTTTGGCATCGGAAATTTCGAAATATTCCAGTTCTAAAAATGGATAATTTCTAAATTGTTGTTCGACCCAATCATTTATATAATTTGCACTTTTTGTGCCAAAAAGCGTTTTTGTTTCTTTTAAGGTTTCAAAGATAAAGGCAGCCTTTTCGCGTTGCAAATCATTTAGTCGCTCATTACGGCTACTCCTTGCAAGACCCGATTCTTCTCTTAGGATAGGACAGCCAATGATCTCTACAGGGAGATGTTCTATTTCTGTAAGTTTCCTAATAATTTGTAATTGCTGATAATCTTTTTCGCCAAAGAAAGCTTTGTCGGGTTCCACAGTATTAAAGAGCAGTTTAACCACGGTGCCAACCCCGTCAAAATGTCCTGTCCTGTGTTTTCCTTCCATTACGATATCCAGACCTTCAAAATCAAAATGCTCAGAAACGATGAAATCACCATATAATTCATTAGCGTTAGGGGTAAAGACAAAAATTTCTTCAGAAACTTCTCGAAGTAAATTAATATCTTTTTCCAAATTTCTGGGGTATTTTTCCAGATCCTCAGGCTTATCGAATTGTGTGGGGTTCACAAAAATGCTTACCACAACCTGATCGCAGGATTTAATGGCTTCTTTTACAAGGTGTAAATGGCCTTCGTGCAAAGCCCCCATAGTTGGTACCAAACCAATGGTTTTACCGGTACGCTTTTTTGTAGCTAAGCTTTGCTTTAAAAGTTCTTTTTCTTTAAAAACCTGCATCGTAATTTAAAATTAACAGCGTGCAAACTTAATATATCTCTGGCAATCTGCATAAAATTTTGTAATTTTGCGTGTTTTTTGTTCGCAACCGCACTTTAAAGAAAAAAATATATGAAAGATAAGAGGATATTGTACGTCTCGTCTGAAGTTATACCTTACTTACCTGAAACCGAAATATCATCCACATCTTTTGAAGCCGCAAAAATGGTGAATAACATTGGAGGGCAAATTCGAATTTTTATGCCAAGATTTGGTAATATAAATGAACGACGCCACCAACTACATGAGGTTATTAGGCTTTCTGGGATGAATATGGTGATTAATGATTTAGATATGCCATTAATCATAAAAGTTGCTTCTATCCCAAAAGAAAGAATGCAGGTTTATTTTATTGATAATGAGGATTATTTTAAAAGAAAGGCAACCTTATCTGATGAGGATGGAAACCTCTTTGACGATAATGACGAGCGCGCCATCTTTTTTGCTAAAGGTGTGATTGAAACAGTTAAGAAATTAAACTGGTCTCCAGATATTATTCACGTACATGGCTGGTTAGCCTATATGCTCCCATTATACTTAAGGCATTATTACGGAAATGAGCCACTTTTCAAAGATGCAAAAATTGTGACTTCTATTTACAATGAAAACTTTGATGGCACGTTAAATGAAGAGATGAGAGATAAAATCTTGTTTGACGGTATGGAGAAAAGGGATCTTAAACACCTTAAGGAACCTAGTTTTGTGAATTTAGCCAAAACTGCTGCAGATAATTCAGACGCTGTTATTGTTGGTAGTGACGACTTACCAGAAAACCTGTTGGATTATCTAAAGAAAATTAATAAACCATTACTTCCGTATAAAACAAGAGAAGAATTCTCACAGGCTTATCAGGATTTTTACACAACAAAAATATTAGCGGAATAGTAATTCTTATTTACATGAATTTATATAAAGGGATTTTAAAAATAACAACAGTATTTGTTGTTATTTTTCTTTTAGCATCTTGCGATGAAGATTTTAGTACTATTGGAGGGGAAATTATAGAGAATCCTGCAGGTGTACAGTTAAGGGAATATGATGTTAATGCCTATACGGTAGATTTAAAATCTGTTCAGACCAATGTTGCTTTTAGCTCTGGTCAGAGTGTGCAAAACCTGAAGCTTTTAGGGGTTTATAATCATCCGGTTTTTGGACAGAAAACAGCAAATGTTTTATCTCAGGTACGATTGGGGACCACTTCTCCAGAGTTTCCAGAAGGAGCGGTTTTAGATAGTGTAATACTAAACCTGCCTTATTTTAGTACAGAAGTGGTTGAAGATGGTGAGACTGAATATGAGTTGGATTCTATTTATGGGAGTGGCGGCTTTAGATTGAGTATTAGAGAATCAAGATATTTTTTAAATAATCTGGACCCTTCAGAGGATTTTGAAAGAGCGCAAAAATATTATTCAGATCAACAATCTCTTTTTGAGCAGTTTCTTACAGATGATAATATATATGTGAACGAAAATTTTGTGCCTTCGCCAAATAGAATACGCTTTATTGGTGAAAATGATGAAGGCGAAGCAGATACTACTTATACTGCTCCAGCTTTAAGGGTTAATTTAAATAAGGATTATTTTCAGCAAAAAATTATGGATAAAGAGGGAAGTGCCGAACTATCCAGTATGAGTAATTTCTATGATTATTTTAGAGGATTGATGTTTAAGGCTGAGCCTAGAGGCAATACAGGTAATATGATATTATTCGATTTTTCCAGAAGTGATGCAGGTATCAAGCTATATTACTCTTATGAGGACGAAACAGAGAATGATGAGGGAGAAACTATAGCTGAAAAAGCGATTGATAGTCTGGGAATACGTTTTGGTGCTAATATCGTAAATACCTTTGAAGGAGAATATCCTGCTGAATTGCAGGAAAATATTGGTAGTAATTCAGAAAATCTTTATCTTGAAGGCGGTGAAGGTATGATAGGAGTGATTGAGCTTTTTAATGATGGAGATTTAGAAGACTTAAAATCCGAGAATTTAATTGTTAATGAAGCTAATCTCGAATTCTATATAAATAAGGATTTGATGAACGGTGCTACTACTCCAAAGCGTCTTTACCTTTATGATATTAATAATAATTCGGTCTTAGTTGATTATGGGGATCTTAATTCAAGGTCAAATGATCCGCTGAATGCCAGAACTATTTTTTCTTCTTTACCTGAAACAAATGAGAGTACCGGAGAAACTAAATACACTTTAAGGATAACACAGCATGTTATTAACCTTATAGAAAATGGTACTACGAATGTAAGACTTGGGGTGGTGATAACTTCAAATATAGAGCAGCTTGCTAATGTATCGGTAAGGGAAAGTACACCAGAACTTTCTGGAGATAATAATTTAGAGATGGTTCCTGCCAGTTCTACTATTACTCCTGAAGGGGTGGTTTTTTATGGTTCTAATGCTTCAAACGAGGATACACGACTTAAATTAAGGGTATACTATACAGCGACAGACCTATAACCCAAATCTTATATGTGCGGAATAGTAGGATACATTGGGCATAGAAATGCTTACGATGTTGTTATTAATGGTTTAAAGCGACTGGAGTACCGTGGTTATGACAGTGCTGGTATAGCGCTTTATGACGGGGAGGCTCTAAAAGTTTGTAAGACCAAAGGAAAAGTTGTTCATCTGGAGAAAAAAGTCCAGGAATCCATAACCTCAAATGGTTCTATAGGAATAGGGCATACCCGATGGGCAACCCATGGAGAACCAAATGATGTGAATTCACATCCCCATTTATCAAATTCTGGTAATCTGGCGATCATTCATAACGGAATAATCGAAAATTACGATGCCCTTCGAAAGGAATTAAAAAAACGCGGTTACACTTTTCAGAGTGATACCGATACCGAGGTTCTTGTAAATCTTATAGAAGATGTGATAAAGAACGAAGGGGTTAAATTAGGCAAAGCAGTACAAATTGCTTTAAATCAGACAGTTGGAGCCTATGCTATCGCTGTTTTTGATAAAAGAAAGCCAGATGAAATAGTGGTAGCCAGGTTAGGGAGTCCCCTTGCTATAGGTATTGGAGATAATGAATACTTTATAGCCTCTGATGCTTCTCCGTTTATCGCTTACACCAACAATGCCATCTATCTTGAGGATGGAGAAATGGCTGTAGTAAGACAAGGTAAAGAGGTAAAAGTTCGTAAAATTTTAAATGACTCTGAAGTAGATGCCTACGTTCATGAATTACAGCTTAATTTAGAGCAGATTGAAAAAGGTGGTTATGATCACTTTATGCTTAAAGAAATTTACGAACAGCCTAATGCTATTCGTGATACTTATCGGGGTCGCTTACTTGCTGATAAGGGTATTATAAAGATGGCGGGGGTAGATGATAACCTTGATAGGATCGCAAAAGCCAATCGTATTCTTATTGTAGGATGTGGTACTTCCTGGCATGCCGGTTTAGTTGCTGAATATATTTTTGAAGACATGGCACGTATTCCTGTAGAGGTTGAATACGCTTCAGAATTTAGATATAGGAACCCTGTAATTACCGAAAACGATGTGGTGATCGCTATTTCTCAAAGTGGGGAAACTGCAGATACTATGGCGGCTATAAAGTTAGCTAAGGAGAAAGGAGCTTTTGTTTTTGGGGTTTGTAATGTGGTTGGATCTTCAATTTCTCGGGAGACTATGGCAGGTGCTTATACTCATGCCGGGCCGGAAATTGGTGTGGCTTCTACCAAGGCTTTTACTACACAAATTACGGTATTAACCTTAATGGCATTAAAGCTTGGGAAGTACAAAGGAACAATTTCTAACTCCGATTTTAGATTACATTTACAGGCGTTGGAAGCTATTCCAAAAAAAGTAGCAAAATTATTACAATCGGATAAAGTGATTAAGGAGATCGCTGCTACTTATAAAGACGCCAGGAACTGTATTTACTTAGGTCGTGGCTATAATTTTCCTGTGGCTCTTGAAGGGGCTTTAAAACTTAAAGAAATTTCGTATATCCATGCTGAAGGTTATCCTGCAGCCGAAATGAAGCATGGTCCAATCGCACTGATCGATGAGGAAATGCCGGTAGTGGTCATCGCTGTTAGAAAAGGACATTACGAAAAGGTTGTGAGTAATATCCAGGAGATAAAATCCAGAAAAGGCAAAATTATTAGCGTAGTTACTGAAGGAGATGTAGAAGTTAAGGAACTTGCAGATCATGTGATCGAAATTCCTGAAACAATCGAGGCTCTTACGCCTTTATTAACTACAATACCATTGCAGTTGCTTTCTTATCATATAGCAGTACTGCTGGGTAAAAATGTAGATCAGCCAAGGAATCTGGCCAAATCGGTAACTGTAGAATAAGGGAAATGCCAGGTGATGATTTCTTATTGCAGCGTGTATAGAGCGTAATAATAATCTGGGGCTTGCCCTCAGGTTCATTTTTATAAGAGGTTTTACCTGCTAAGAAGTGACTTTTTAGGCTCTAAAAAAAGTTATTTCTTTGGAAGTATGAAATTATAAAGAAAAAACTATCTTTGCAGCCAAATTTGTGGCCGATTTTTATTTATAGATTTATAAATCAGTGAGGTAGGTTGCAAATAGATTTAAATAAAAAACATTAAAGAAATTAATAATGTCTAAAGTAACAGGTAAGGTTGCCCAGGTTATTGGCCCTGTAGTCGATGTTTCCTTCGATTCAGAAAATGAATTGCCAAAGATTTACGACTCTTTGGAAATCACCAGAAAAGATGGTTCTATTTTGGTATTAGAGGTGCAAACACATATTGGTGAAGATACTGTTAGAGCTATTTCTATGGATTCTACAGATGGACTTAGCCGTGGTGTAGAGGTTGTATCTACCGGAGCTCCTATACAAATGCCAATTGGAAATGATATATACGGGCGTCTATTTAACGTAGTTGGGGATGCTATTGATGGTTTAGGGAATTTACCAAAGGCTGGTGAGGCTGGATTGCCAATTCACCGTGAAGCTCCAAAATTTGAAGACCTATCTGTTTCTACTGAAGTTTTATTTACCGGGATTAAAGTAATCGATCTTATCGAGCCTTATGCAAAAGGTGGTAAGATTGGATTGTTTGGTGGTGCCGGGGTAGGTAAAACAGTACTTATTCAGGAATTAATTAACAATATTGCAAAAGGCCACGGTGGTCTTTCTGTATTTGCCGGTGTAGGTGAGCGTACTCGTGAAGGTAACGACCTTCTTAGAGAGATGCTTGAATCTGGTATTATTAAATACGGTGATGATTTTATGCACTCTATGGAAAATGGTGGATGGGATCTTAAAAAAGTAGATAAGGAAGTGATGAAAGGTTCTAAGGCTACTTTCGTATTTGGACAGATGAATGAGCCGCCGGGAGCACGTGCGCGTGTAGCCTTATCTGGTCTTACTATTGCAGAATACTTCCGTGATGGTGCGGGGGAAGCTCAAGGTAAAGATGTACTATTTTTCGTAGATAATATTTTCCGTTTTACTCAGGCAGGTTCAGAGGTTTCGGCACTTCTTGGTCGTATGCCTTCAGCGGTAGGTTATCAGCCAACTTTGGCAACAGAGATGGGAGCCATGCAGGAAAGAATTACCTCAACTAAAAAAGGTTCGATTACATCTGTACAGGCGGTTTATGTACCTGCAGATGACCTTACCGATCCAGCTCCGGCAACAACTTTTGCTCACCTGGATGCAACAACTGTACTTTCTCGTAAGATTGCCGAGTTAGGTATTTATCCGGCAGTAGATCCTTTAGATTCGACTTCGAGAATTCTTACTCCAGATATTTTAGGAAAAGAACATTATGATTGTGCGCAACGCGTAAAAGAGTTATTACAACGTTACAAAGAATTACAGGATATTATTGCGATTCTTGGTATGGAAGAACTTTCTGAAGAAGATAAACTTGCGGTATCACGTGCAAGACGTGTACAACGTTTCCTTTCTCAGCCATTCCACGTAGCAGAACAGTTTACGGGTCTTAAAGGGGTGTTGGTAGATATTAAAGACACAATCAAAGGATTTAATATGATTATGGATGGTGAGTTAGATCATCTTCCTGAAGCAGCTTTTAACCTTAAAGGAACTATCGAAGAAGCTATTGAAGCTGGAGAGAAAATGCTAGCTGAATCATAAAATAGTAGTGAAATCGAATAGCTAGTTATAATGAAAAGTTATAACTAACTACTCCATAATCAGTACGCAATACTAATAACTATGTATTTAGAAATTGTAACTCCGGAAGCAGTTGTTTTTCAGGCCGAGATTGATGCGGTTAAAGTTCCTGGGATTGAAGGTGAGTTCCAGATGCTGAATAATCATGCACCAATTGTCTCTACTTTAACAAGCGGGACGGTGAAGATTAATCTAACGACTTCAAGTACTGATGTAACTTCAAAGTTATCTTCAGATTTTAGACAGGAAGGAAAAGAATTGTTTTATCCTATTAAGGGAGGTGTGCTCGAAATGAAAGATAATAAAGCGATCATTTTAGCCGACTAACTTAATTCTGAAATATTATAAAAAAAGCCTGTCGTTTTCGCAACAGGCTTTTTTATTTTAGTTGACGGCTGCTCAAATATAAATTGGTACACCACCAACCGTAAACCATGAGCTCCACTTTACTTGATAATAAAGATTAAACGCTTTACGGTAGTTTACTTTGCTGAAAGCCAATTTTCGCGATTTTTAAGTGCTTTTTTCTTTGGTTTAGGATCTATATTTATCTGGTAAGATGGATTTTTATCCACACCAACTTCAACAGTTTTTTCTTCACCATAATTGCTGAATTTTAGGCTGATTTTTTGCCCAGGTTTTAATTCTGAAGTGATTTCATTAAATTCTTCTACACTTGTTACCGGTATTGTATTGATTGAAATAATGTTAGCGCCTTTATCCAGGCCAGCTTTATAAGAGGGAGCTCCTATTTTAGGGTTATTGGTCATCACCAGTCCGTTTTCAGAATTTTCTACGGAAATATCTAAAAATGACTCATTGGCCTTTCTTGATAAATCAACTCCCACATTTGCGAAAAGCTGCTTGTAATCCGGCATATTGCTGTTGTAGATATACTTGTTAAAGAAATTTTTCGCAATGTCTTCCCCGGCATATTGCTTTAACAAGTTTTCGATATCTTTAATCTCGTATGGTACTTCAGGTTTTCCATAAGAGTGCCAAACCAGCTTCATAAAATCATCAAGGTTTAGACCCTTATCTCGCAAATGCAGATCTAAAGCTAAGCCTAAAACACTACCGTAGGAATAATATGAAATAAAGGTATTTTCTCGATTTACGGGATCCAGGGAAGTCGCGGCATCAACAAAAGGCGCCTGATAACTCATTTCAATTGGATTGAAATATTGTAACGCCGGAGAGTTCCAAACATAGTTAAAACTACCATTTAAGCCATCGATATAATCATTTTCAGAGATAATTCCTGCTCGGCATAGGATAAGATTCGTATAATAACTTGTAAATCCTTCCGCAAACCAAAGCGCACCACTCATATTAGCTTCAGTGAAATCGAAAGGTTCTAATGATTGGGGACGTATGCGCTCTACATTCCAGGCATGAAAAAATTCGTGGGAAACTGTGCCGATATTACCTTTCATTCCACCATTGGCTAAAGTCTCAACATCAGTTAAGATGGTGCTATTACGATGTTCCATGCCATCGCCAGAAACGTTTGGGATGTAACAGGCCAAAAAAGTATACTCCCCATAATCAAAATCGGGTAATTCACCATATACTTTCATTTCCTGTTCGACGATTTTTTTTACTCTTTCGAAATATTCATTGAATAGCTCGTCACTGCTGGGATCATGTAAAACGAAGCGTACATTCTTACCGTCAATTTCAAAACTTTTTATTCTAAAATTACTAATCTCGGTAGGGCTATCCATAAAATACTGAAGATTTGGAGCGCTGAAGGTGTTTCCTTCAATATGTTTTAACTGAGTGGCGACTTTCCAGTTGGGCATAGCTTCAGTATTGTAAGTGATTTCTATAGGTCTCTCCTGTAAATCTTCAGCAAACATAAAAGTTGCGGGCATGTTTAAATGCGCATGTGTTGGGTCTATTTGGGAGTAGGTTCCGTCACCGCGATTGGCAAATAATATATATTCAATATTTACAATTCCATCATGGCCGGTTACTGCCCAGGCATATGGGTTTGGTCGTGTGACTTTTAGTTCTTTTCCTTTACTATCTGTAGCTTTAAATCCATAAACATTTTTAGCAAATTCGTGAATCGCATAACGCCCAGGTGAAGATCTGCTCATCCTTACAGTGAAAGTATCTGTCTTTATTCCTGGAAACTGGATGTTGATTTTAACTTCATGATGAACAGCATTTTCAAAGGAGATTTGATATTTATTTTGCTGAGCAAAACTAATCGTACAAACGAATAGAAAAATGAAGAGTAAACGCATGAGGTATATTTTAGTGTTAAAGGTAATTAATTATTTTTCATCCTGATACTCAAGAATGTCTCCTGGCTGGCAATTCAATATTTCGCAAATCGCTTCTAAGGTTGAAAATCGTATAGCTTTGGCTTTACCTGTTTTGAGAATGGAAAGATTAGCTGTAGTAATTCCAATTTTTTTGGCAAGTTCATTGCTCCTCATGTCTTCGCGCTCCAGAATTTTGTCGAGATTAATGATTATCGCCATTGCTTAGATTGTAAGTTCATTTTCCTTTTTAAGCTGTCTCGCGTTTTGGAATACTTTGGCAAGAAAAATTAGAAAGATGCCAAAGGCAAGAATAATCCAAAAAGAACTAAAAGAAAATTCCATCCCAAAATTTAAGGTGATACGATTATCTAGTATCATCTTTTTTAGAAATTCAGAAACTGCTCCAAGAATTACAGATAAACAAATTAACCTTCCGCTAAGATTTAAAGATGCTATCTGCAATTTTGTATACAGCTTATTTCTGAAGAAGCTTCTAATTAATTTGCGTAGCACGTAGAGGCCATAAATGTAAGCGCCGGTTTTAATGAGCTCTAGAATAATAAGTCCCCATAAAGCGAATTCGTTCATATTTTCGGGAATTTTTTCTGTAGAAATAAAAGATATATCAGAGCCTGCTAAAAGATCGGTTATCAGTCCTAATAAAACGCAATTAGGGAAAAAGCCGAAAAAATAAAGCAAATATCAAGAATCGTTTTTAGAAGAATTGGTGGTTCATTGAGAAAATAATTATCGTTTAATAATAACAATATTATAAATAATTATTGTTATTCGATAACTTTTATATTGAATTTTTCTTCATTTCTTATTAAGAAGTTTTCTAAACTACTATATCTCACTTTGAAACATTAAGAAATTGCAAAGTCAGTAGAACTCCTTATATTTAACGCTTATAATTCGCATAAAACTTAAATAATAACTATTATATTTGCGAGGAACGGATTTTTAACCAATTATGATATCAGCAATACTTTTAGGATTTTTATTTGCAATACTTTTAGTTTTCGCAGGAAAGTTTTTTAAAGGGAAGTATGCTGTTTTATCTTCCCTAATCCCTTTGGGACTCTTTGTATATTTTCTTCAGTTTATTCCAGAAGTTATGGGAGGAAATATAATAAGGGAAAGCTATAACTGGGTACCTTCTTTTGGCGTTAATCTTGGTTTTACTTTAGATGGACTTTCATTGTTATTTTGCCTTATGATTACCGGGATTGGATTCCTGGTTTTTGCTTATACCTCGGCTTATTTACATCATCATAAATATTTAGATCGCTTTTATGGTTATTTAAGTGTATTTATGGCGGCAATGCTTGGTTTGGTGCTTTCTGATAATGTGATTAGTTTATTCATATTTTGGGAACTTACAAGTATTAGTTCGTTCTTTTTAATAGGTTTTAATAACACTCAGGAAGCTTCCAGAAAATCAGCATTAGTCGCACTGGGGATCACTGGTTTGGGTGGAATGTTTTTATTAGCTGGAGTGATTGTTTTAGGAAATATAACGGGGACTTTTAGTATTGCAGAAATGCTAAATATGTCTCCTGAATTAATAAAAGGGAATGAATATTATTCCCTTGCTGTGATCTTATTATTTGGAGCTGCTTTTACTAAATCGGCGCAATTCCCGTTTCATTTTTGGTTGCCCGGAGCTATGAAAGCACCAACGCCGGTTTCTACCTATTTGCACTCTGCAACCATGGTAAAAGCAGGAATTTATTTGGTTATGCGTTTTACACCGGTTCTTGGCGGTGAGGAAATATGGAATACCACATTGATCATCGTTGGAGGTGTGACCATGCTTTATTCAGCGGTACATTCGCTGTTCAGGACAGACCTTAAAGGCGTACTGGCATATTCAACGATATCGGCTTTAGGAATTTTAATGTTCCTGATAGGTATGGGAACAACAGCATCTTTTACAGCTGCGGCCGTGTTTATTATAGTTCATGCTTTGTATAAAGCAACCTTATTCCTAACCACCGGAATTATCGATCATCAAACAGGAACACGTGATGTAACCGTGCTTTCTGGTTTACGTAAAGTTTTGATGCCGGTAGGAATTGCTGCAATTATTGCCGCAATATCCAGTGCTGGGATTCCTCCTACTATAGGTTTCTTAGGTAAAGAACTTACTTACGAAGCAACTATGCATGCCCCTATTATTGCCACAATACTGCTGGTAGGTATTGTGATTACAAAAATGTTATTGCTTTGGGCAGGTTTCGTAGCCGGGATAAAGCCATTTCAGGGTAAATTGCCAGATCATTTAAAAGATACTAAAATGCCCGGTGCATTGATGTGGGTACCGCCTGTTATATTAGCTGTTTTGAGTTTGGTTTTTGGAATAATGCCTTTTATTATCGAAGGCTCTTTAATCAAACCCGTAGTCGCTGCTTTAGGAGGGGAATCTGGAGAAATTCATTTAGCCTTATGGCATGGATTTAATACCGTATTTATATTAAGTTTGGTAACCATTACAGTAGGTACTATACTTTATTTTGTAATAAAGCCTTCGGCAAAGTTAGAAACAGCTATAGGGAAACTGGAGTTTGCAAGTCCTAAAAGCCTTATGGGGAAATTCAATACCGGCTTTACCCATCTTTCTTCTTTTTGGACCCGCGTATTTCAGAACGGCTATTTAAGAAATTATGTATTTATTATTATCTTTTTCCTTATCGGGATGGTAGGGTATACCATGATAGGCAATACAAAATTTGATATAGATTCTTCCATGTTGTCTACTGTTAGCTTTTATGAGTTGGTTGTTTTTATTATCATGTGTATTGCAATATTATTTACTGTTTTTACTAGCAGTCGTTTATCGGCAGTTGTAGCTATGGGGGTTGTAGGTTTAACTATTTGCCTTGTATTTGTGTTTTATAGCGCGCCGGATTTAGCGATGACACAGTTTTCTATAGATACTTTAACGGTGATTCTCTTTGTGCTGGTGCTGTACCGTTTACCAAGATATCTTAAAATACAGGACCATAAGATGCGCATTCGAGATGGTATTTTATCCCTGCTTTTTGGAGGGATGATTGCTGTATTGGCTTTAGAAGTGCTCTCTGAACCTGTAAATACAGAAATTGGCGATTTTTATGCTAAAAATTCGTATATCATGGCACATGGTAAAAACGTAGTAAATGTTATTTTGGTAGATTTCAGGGGAGCGGATACTATGATAGAAATTTCAGTATTAACCATTGCGGCCATCGGAGTATTTGGATTGTTGAAATTAAGATTAAAAAGAACAGATAGAGTTCAGTAATTAAGAGTTTATGAAAACCATAATATTAAGAACAGCATCTAATTACCTTTTACCGGTATTATTACTGTTCTCCATTTTTATTCTTTTAAGAGGGCACTACCTCCCGGGAGGTGGGTTTGTTGGTGGATTAATAGCAGCAATTGCCTTTGTGTTGCATTCTTTTGCAAAAGGATTAAAAAATACAAAATCCCTATTAAGATTTCATCCCGGCTTTTTAATGCCTGTAGGATTGGCCTTGTCGTTTTTTAGCGGTCTTTCCCCGATAATTTTTGCCGGAGAACCATTTATGACCGGTCTTTGGTACCATGGTCATGTTCCTGTTTTAGGAAGTATTGGTTCTGCATTGTTTTTTGATATGGGGGTTTATCTTGTTGTAGTGGGGGTAACGCTAACGATCATTTTTACAATTTCTGAAGCGCCTTAATTATGGAGATATTATTAGCTATTTTAGTAGGCTTACTTTATGCGTCTGGAATTTATATGATTTTAAGACGTAGTTTTGTAAAACTTATTATCGGAATAATTCTATTAGGAAACGGTGCCAACCTTTTAATCTTTCTGTTAGGAAGAATTACTAAAGGTTTGCCGCCTATTATTCCTGAAAATTCTAAAGTGTTTTTGGAAGCTTATGCAGATCCTGTTCCGCAGGCCCTTATATTAACAGCTATTGTAATTAGTTTTGGATTACAGTCTTTTGCTATTATTCTGGTAAAAAGAGCACATAAGGTGGTAAGGACAGATGATCTGGACGAAATGAACGCAACCGACGAAGATTCATGATGCAACAATTAATCATATATCCATTATTATTTCAATTATTCCTAAGCATTGTTCTGATGTTTTTTTGGAATAAGATTAATGCCCAAAAAGTGATAAGCATTACCGGGAGTATTATTGCTGTAATACTTTCAAGTTATGTTTTTTATTACGTTTGGGAAAACGGAACTCAGAAAGTGAATGCCGGTAACTGGGATGCACCTTTTG
The DNA here is from genome assembly GCF_000023465.1 of Zunongwangia profunda SM-A87. Classification (NCBI taxonomy): domain Bacteria; kingdom Pseudomonadati; phylum Bacteroidota; class Flavobacteriia; order Flavobacteriales; family Flavobacteriaceae; genus Zunongwangia; species Zunongwangia profunda. Next base: position 4,856,901 of record NC_014041.1, on the reverse strand, counting down.
GGATTGTTTTTGTGGCCGATACTCTGGCGGTTACCCTGGTACTTTTAACGGCTCTTTCTGGGTTGGCGGTTTCAATATTTTCTGCAGGTTCAGTAATAAAAGATCGATTGCGATTTGGGTATTTCCCAATATTTCATTTTTTACTGTTGGGGTTAACCGGGGCCTTTTTAACCGGGGATTTATTCAATTTGTATGTTTGGTTTGAAATTATCATTATCAGCTCCTTTGTGTTAATCACCATTGGTGGTGAGAAAGCACAGTTGGAAGGAGCCGTAAAATATTTTACACTTAATATTTTAGCTTCAACCATTTTCCTAACAGCAATCGCAGTTCTTTATGGTTTAACCGGCTCTTTAAATATGGCCGATCTTGCCGGTAAAGTAGCCGCGGTAGAAAATCGCGGACTTGTAGAAGTTGCAGCCATTTTATTTTTAATTGGTTTTGGTACCAAAGCTTCGATATTTCCATTGTATTTCTGGTTGCCTGCATCTTATCATACACCTCCCGCAGCGGTTTCAGCTATTTTTGGAGGCTTATTAACCAAGGTTGGGGTATATGCTTTAATACGCGTATTTACCTTAATTTTTGTGGGGGATGTCTTTCTTGGCGATATTTTATTAGTCCTGGCCATACTAACCATTTTTAGCGGTGGGGTAGGTGCATTAGTGCAGAATAATGTTCGTAAGGTATTTTCCTATTTAATTATTTGTCATATTGGTTATATGATTGCGGGGTTAGGCATGTTTACCGAAATCGCCATAAGTGGAGTCATTTTCTACCTGATCCATGATATTATGGTGAAAACGAATCTGTTTATGGTAAGCGGACTTATATTTAAAATAAAATCATCAAACAGTATGAGAGCTTTAGGTGGTTTTTATGCTAATTACCCTAAGCTGAGTTTGTTGATTTTTATTCCGTTATTTTCTTTGGTAGGAATCCCGCCATTATCTGGTTTCTGGCCTAAAATATCATTAATAGGTGAAGGTTTTAAAACCCAGAACTACTGGACGGTGGCAGCTATTGTCTTTGCCAGTTTTATCACCCTTGTGATTATTGCAAAATTATGGGCAGAGGTGTTTTGGAAAGATGCAAAAGAGATTCCAGAAAAGCCTAAATTTGAGTATTTTAGTGATATTAGTAAAGCAAGGAAAACAGAATTTATTCTTCCTATTGTATTTTTAAGTTTAATATCACTATATATCGGTTTTGGGGCAGAGCATATTCAGGTGTTATCTTCCAGGATTGCAAATGAGCTAATGAATAGTCAGCAGTATATTGATACGGTTTTAAACAATAGTTAAGAGGGAAACAATGAAAAACAGGTTTTTATCTAATATTCTTCTAACATTTGTGTGGGTAGTACTCACCGGTGATTTCCATTTTGCTAACTATTTGTTTGGCTTTATAGTAAGTTATATCATTTTAATGGTAATCACTAGAGGTTCAGGTAAAGCCAAGTATTTTACCATCGTTCCAAAGCTTATCTTTTTTGTATTGTTTTTTCTAAAAGAACTGGTAAAAGCCAATTTAGAGGTGGCCTGGGAAGTGATGACACCAAAACTTAATATGACGCCGGGTATTGTAAAAGTTCCGTTAACCGTGCAAAGTGATGTAGGGATAACACTTTTGGCAAATATGATTACCTTAACTCCCGGGACATTAAGTTTAGATGTTTCCAATGATAAGAAGGTGCTTTATGTACATGCTATGTACATAAAAGATAAAGAGAAATTCATTGCCGGAATCAAAAACGGTTTTGAAAAACGAATTTTAGAGATTTTAAAATAATGACTTTAGCTGAATATTGTAGAATAGTAATATTGCCGATCCTGGCCTTTTCAGTAATTCTTATTTTAGTAAGGTTCTTTAGAGGTCCCAGCATTGCAGATAGGATTGTTGCACTGGACCTTTTAATCACTACCGGAATTGGTATTATTGGTGTTTATACCATTACTTCTGGGAGTTCTACTTTACTGGATACCGGGATGATTTTGGCGCTTATTGCATTTTTAAGCACCGTAGCCCTTAGTTATTATTTAGAACGAAGAAGCAAAAAGAAATGAATATATTTATAGGCATTGTAATTACACTAGGAACATTATTCGTTTTATTAGCGGCGGTAGGTCTAATACGGATGCCAGACACCTATTTAAGAATATCCGTAAATACCAAAGCAGCTACACTTGGTGTAGGTTTATTGTTGGGTGGTGTGGCTTTTTATTTTTACGATCTTAGTACAACTTCCAGAACTTTTGTAATTGTACTATTCTTATTTTTAACCGCTCCTGTGGGTGCGCATTTAATTGGGCGTGCCTCTTATTTTATAGGCAATAAACTTTGGGATAAATCACAAATGGATGATCTTAAAGGAAAGTATCAAAGAAATTCCCATGTTTTAAAAAGCGAGATCGACGATACTCCAGAAGATAATATAGATCACACCAAAATGTAATAGTTTTACTTAGACTTTGATAAGTTTTAAAGTTATAAGCCTTCTCTTTAAAACTCGATTTTCGTCAATCTGTAAGGGCAAATTCAGGTAAACTTGTAATTTTGCCTACATGAAAAGATTTCCTTCCAAGCTTATAAAAAGCCTAGACAAAAGAGTGCAGAATAATTCGCTTAGAGAATTAAAAATTGCTGGGGAAGATGTTGATTTTTACTCTAATGATTATCTGGGATTTGCCAGTTCTCATGCTATCTTTTCTAAAGCTCAGAAACTTTGCGAAACCTATAATCTGAAGCAAAATGGAGCTACCGGTAGCCGACTTATTTCCGGGAATCATCAATTATATCAAATTACAGAAGACTTTTTAGCAGTATTTCATCAAACTGAAGCTGCATTAATGTTTAATTCGGGTTACGATGCCAATATTGGTTTCTTCTCCTCTGTGCCACAAAAAGGAGATCTTATTTTTTTTGATGAATTGATTCATGCTAGTATTCGTGATGGCATTTCGATGAGCACTGCTAAAGCTTATAAATTTAAGCATAACGATATTGATGATCTACAGGATAAAGTGTCAAGACATGATTTTAAAGAAGATTCTTCGATTTATGTCGTAACTGAAGCGGTTTTTTCGATGGATGGCGATCTAGCCCCTTTACTTCAATTAGCTAGTTTATGCAACGAAAATAATTTCTATCTCATAGTGGATGAGGCACATAGTACTGGGGTTTTTGGTGATCACGGGCAGGGTTTGGTTACCCAATTACGGCTTCAAGATAAGATTTTTGCCAGGATCCATACCTTTGGAAAAGCTATTGGCGCCCATGGCGCCGTGATTTTTGGTAGTAAAAACCTTAAAACTTATCTTTTTAACTATGCGCGCAGTTTTGTATACACTACCGGCTTGCCACCACATGCTGTAGCTACGGTTTTAGCCGTTTTTCAGGAATTAGAGAAGGGAAATTCGGCTTTAGAGATACTAAAAGCTAATATTAGATGTTTTAAAAGCGAATTAAAATCAGCTAAAATTGATCATTATTTTATCGAAAGTGAATCGGCTATCCAATGTGCGATTATTCCTGGGAACGAAAATGTAAAAAAAATAGCTTCAAAATTTCAGGAATATAACTATCTGGTAAAACCTATTCTTTCGCCTACTGTTCCAAAAGGAAAAGAAAGACTTCGTTTTTGCCTGCATAGTTTCAATTCTAAAGAAGAAATAAAATCACTTGTAGGTATTTTAAGGAATGCCCTAAAAGAAATTTAATTTGAAATGAAAGAATCTTATTTTATCACCGGTATAGGTACTGAAGTCGGGAAAACAATGATTTCGGCAATAGTGACTGAAGCTTTGGAAGCTGATTACTGGAAACCTATACAGGCAGGGGATTTGGCATATTCAGATACGCATAAAATTCAGGATTTAATCAGTAACGAAAAAACTAAATTTCATCCCAATGCCTTTGCCCTTAAAACACCCATGAGTCCGCATGCCGCAGCAGAAATCGATGGGGTAGAAGTTAATTCAAAAAATATAATTCGTCCGAATACCGACAATAATTTGGTGATAGAAGGTGCCGGTGGTTTATTGGTCCCCCTTAATGAAACCCAGACGATAGCCGATTTAATCCAACCTACCGATAAAGTGATTTTGGTATCACGCCATTATCTGGGAAGTATTAATCATACCTTGTTAAGTTTAGAGGCATTGTTTAGTCGCGGGTTAGATTGCTTCGGAATTATTTACAGTGGAAATGAAAATAAAACCACTGAAGATATTATCCATAAAATGAGTGGAGTGCCGGTAATTGGCCGGGTAGAAGAAGAGAAAGGGTTTACGGCTGAAATTATTAAAAAATATGCAGATAAATTTCGGGAGAAACTGAACAAGTAAATGATGGAAGATAAGTTAAATTTAGCTGAACGAGATAAAAAGCACCTTTGGCATCCGCTTACCCAACATAAAATTGCCGGTGATGCTTTAGGGATTACAAAAGCCAAAGGAGCCCGGTTATACGATGAAAATGGGAAGGAATATATCGACGGAATTTCGTCCTGGTATACTTGTGTTTATGGCCATTGCAACGATTTCATTACAGATCGCGTGGCCATGCAAATGAAGAATTTGGATCAGGTGGTATTTAGCGGATTTACGCATCTGCCGGCGGTCGAACTTTCTGAAGCTTTGATAAAGATTTTACCTGAGGGCCAGCAAAAAATGTTCTTTAATGACAATGGCTCTACAGCAACCGAGATCGGTATTAAAATGGCCTTGCAATATCATCATAATCTAGGGAATGATCGTAAAGTGATGCTGGCTTTTGAAGAAGGTTTCCATGGCGATACTTTTGGAGCGATGTCTGTTTCTGGACTATCGGTTTATAATGGTGCTTTCCAGGACCATTTTATTGCCGTGAAACGCATTCCAGTCCCCAAAGGAGAGAATAATGCAGAAGTTTTAGAGCTGCTAAAACAACTCATTAAAGAAAATAATATCGCAGGATTTATTTATGAACCTCTAGTTCAGGGAGCGGCAGCAATGAAAATTCATGATGCAGATGGGCTAAATCAAATCCTGAAAGTTTGTAAAGAAAATGATATTGTATGTGTTGCTGATGAGGTGATGACGGGTTTTGGAAAGACAGGAAAATATTTTGCTTCAGATTATATCGAAATCAAGCCTGATATTGTTTGCATGTCTAAAGCACTTACGGCAGGTTTGTTACCTATGGGGTTGACCAGCTGTACGCAAAAAATCTATAATGCTTTTTATTCTGAAGATATTGCAAAGGGATTGTTTCATGGGCATACTTATAGTGCAAACCCTTTAGCTTGTGCTGCTGCTTTAGCCGGAGTTGAATTGTTGGTCTCTCCAGAGATGCAGAATAATATTAAACGGATTGAAAATCTACATCAGATTTTTGCTGCTAAAATAAAAGAGCATCCAAAGGTGACTAATATTAGGCATTTGGGGATCATCTTTGCATTCGATCTTGATGTAGAAATGGAACGTTATGGCAATGTGAGAAATCAACTTTTTGAATATTTTATGGAAAATGGCGTTTATCTGCGTCCCCTTGGAAATACCATTTATATCACCGCACCTTATATCACTTCAGATAAAGAAATGCAGAAGATTTACGATACGATTGAAGGGGTTTTTGACAGATTTTAAGTTAGAAGTTGGAGCTTAGACTGCTTTGCTATTAGAATTAAAATAATAAATATCTTGATGAGAATTTGATGATTTGAAGATGCGTTAATGCCAAGTATTTCCGAAATAATCTTAAAAATTTATGGATATCAGTTTATTTTTAAACTTCTTTTTTTGAAATTAATGACAGCAATGAATCATAATTATCCTGAAATCGATTCATGGGTCTCATCGCAATAGTTTTTTCAATATTGTATAAGTTTCCAGATCGAGTCCGGAATGACGAAAACAACGAAATATTACAAATTACTGATAATCAATTTTATAAACTGTTCAGTTAACGAATGATTATGTCAACTAAAAATGTTCCCCCTTCGGGGGGCAGGGGGATTAAAAATCCAATTTATATCGCTTCCACAGCTTCTATTTCTCCCTTAGGGGAAGATCATAAGGAAATTTGGGAAGCTTATAAAAGCAATCATCATTTTATACAAAAGTATGATTTTGAAGGCGAAGAAGCTTTTGCGGCTTTTCTGCCAGAAAAATTGAGCGCGGAAATTGAGAAATTAAGAACCGAATCTACACATTATCGAAAGCTCGATCTTTCGGTATTATTTGCGATTTATACGTCGAGACAGGCGATAAAACGCGCCGGTTGGGAGAGTGAAAAAAGTATCGGCATCAATATCGGAAGCTCCCGTGGGGCAACTGGTCTCTTTGAAAAATTTCATGCTGAATTTATCAAAAATAGGGTAGCATCTACACAGGCTTCGCCGGCAACGACGCTAGGGAATATTTCATCCTGGGTGGGACAGGATTTGGAGAATGATGGCATTCATTTTTCACATAGTGTAACCTGTTCTACTGGCTTACATTCCATTTTGAATGCTGTTGCGTGGCTGCAATCTGGTTTGGCAGAAAAATTTATTGCCGGAGGAAGTGAAGCGGCTTTAACTCCGTTTACAATTGCACAAATGAAAGCGCTTAAGACGTATGCTATAGAAGATTTAGCATATCCCTGCCAGGCTTTGAATCTAGATAAGTATCGAAACTCTATGGTTTTGGGAGAAGGTGCCGGATTACTGTGTCTGGAAACTTCATTTTCATCAAAAGCACTTGCTAAAATTACCGGGATAGGTTATTCTGCAGAAAAACTAAAGCATAGCGTTTCCATTTCTGAAGATGGAAAATGTATACAAAATGCAATGAAAATGGCTATGGGAGAATTAGATCCTACTGAAGTTGATGCGGTGGTTATGCATGCTCCAGGTACCATAAAAGGAGATTTGGGGGAGGTAAATGCGATAAAAGCTGTTTTTGGGGAAAATTTACCGGCGATGACTTCTAATAAATGGAAAATTGGACATACGTTTGCAACTTCGGGAATCCTGAATCTGGAATTGGCAATGTTAATGCTGAAGCATCAGGAGTTTGTTTCGGTTCCTTTTTCCGATATTAGTAAAAAACCTATGCGATTACAGCATATTTTGGTAAATGCGGTAGGTTTTGGCGGTAATGCCGTTTCTATTTTAATAAGTAAACCCTAAACGGTGAGCTTTTAGAATGGTTTTGTTTTAAGGCGTCCCTATGTTTATTGGGGTAGCAATATCTAATCTCGATAGTCGAGTAAAATTTAATTTTCAGCCTATTGACAGGCGCAATATATCGTGCTAATCTTTTAGCGAAGTTTGATTATTTTTGAATAAATCTATTTTCATGGCGACAAGACATAACTGGACCAAAGAAGAAATCTTAGAGATTTACAATAAACCTTTAATGGAACTGCTTTACGAAGCAGCAACGGTTCATAGGAAACATCATGATCCTAATACTGTACAGGTTTCTACCTTACTTTCTATAAAAACCGGAGGCTGTCCTGAAGATTGTGGCTATTGCCCCCAGGCAGCTCGTTATCATACCGATATTGCAGGGAATGACCTTATGAGTGTGAGTCATGTTAAAGCACAGGCTTTACGTGCAAAATCTGCCGGTAGTTCCCGTGTTTGTATGGGGGCGGCCTGGAGAAATGTAAAAGACGGGCCAGAGTTTGATAATGTGCTGGAAATGGTACGTACCATTAATAAACTTGATATGGAAGTTTGTTGTACATTGGGAATGCTTACCGAAAACCAGGCACAGCGATTAGCAGAAGCTGGCTTGTATGCTTATAATCATAATTTAGATACCTCAGAAGAGTATTATAAAGAAGTAATTTCTACCCGTGGTTTTGAAGATCGCCTAGAAACGATAGATAATGTTCGAAAAACCAATGTTACTGTTTGTAGTGGTGGTATTATTGGGATGGGAGAGAAAGAAGAGGATCGTGCCGGGATGTTAGTAGCGCTTTCAACTTTAAATCCGCAGCCAGAGTCTGTACCAATTAATGCGCTGGTACCGGTTGAAGGTACACCAATGGAAGAACAAGCGCCGGTTTCTATATGGGAAATGGTAAGAATGGTAGCCACTACTAGAATTGTAATGCCAGAAACGCAGGTGAGATTATCTGCAGGGCGTACACAGATGAGTAGAGAAGGGCAGGCGATGTGTTTCTTTGCGGGGGCAAATTCAATTTTTGCCGGTGATAAATTATTAACTACACCAAACCCAGATGTTAGTGAAGATATGCAAATGTTCAAGGCTTTAGGCTTAAATCCTCAAAAACCATTCACTAAAAAATCGAAACCAGAAACAGTAGAAGCTACAGATTCTAAATATAATTCGCTTGGAGAAAAACCAAAGTGGTCCAGACCGGGGCATATCATAGAGCGAAACAAAGTAACCGAAGAAAAACAAAAGGCAAAAGCCAAAGCTTAATTTTAGTATGAAACTTGATCTTCAGGAAGTGCCAAGGGTGAAGGGAATTTCTAAAGAGGAATTTCAACAGGAATATTTTATTCCGCAGCGACCGGTAATTTTTGAAGATCTGGCTAAAACCTGGCCCGCTTATCAAAACTGGAGTTTTGATTATTTTAGAAAGAAAGCCGGCGATATCGTAGTACCTCTGTATGATAGTACTCCGGCAAAAGGGAGACAAAATTCACATGGCGCTGCCAAGAAGTTACCGATTGATGAATATTTTGATATTCTGGAAAAGGGACCTTCAGATCTACGGATGTTCTTTTTTAATCTTTTACAAAATTGTCCGGAACTTTTAGAGGATATTGAATATCCAGATCTTGGAGTGAAGTTCTTTAAAAAGCTGCCGGTTTTATTTGTAGGAGGAGAAGGTTCTAGCGTAGTAATGCATTACGATATGGATTTGGCCAATAATTTTCATTTTAATTTTGCGGGGAAAAAGCGGGTATTATTATATCCTCCAGATCAAACTAAATATCTTTATAAAGTTCCACACTCCATCGTGAGTATGGAAATTATTAATATGGATAACCCAGATTTTGATACCTATCCGGCACTGGCAAAAGCAAAAGGTGTAGAGGCTTTTCTTGGGCATGGGGAAGGTTTGTTTATGCCTAGCAAATGGTGGCACTTTATAAAATATGAAACGCCAAGTTTATCACTCACTTTAAGATCGTTCCCAAGGTCGCCCGGTAAGGTTTTAGAGGTTTTAAATAATCTTTTGTTTATGCGCAATTATGACAATTTAATGCGTAAGATTAAGGGGCAGGACTGGATAGATTATAAGAATAAAAAAGCAATAAAAAATACCCATAAATGGGCTAATATCGAGTAATGAAGTACGGAGGTTTGCAGTTGGCAGAAATTCCAAGAGTAAAGAGAATTTCCAAAGAAGATTTTGTGAAAAATTATGTTCGGCCACAAAAGCCAGTTGTTATTGAAAATTTAATAGAGGACTGGCCGGCATTTGAAAAATGGAATCTGGATTATATTAAAGAAATCGCCGGAGAAAAAGTAGTGCCGCTGTACGATGATCGTCCTATAACTTCAGAATTTAAATTTAACCAACCGCACGCTGAGATGAAGATGGCAGATTATATCGATCTGCTTAAATCAAAACCTACGAATTACAGGATTTTTCTTTATCATTTAATGAAAGAAGTCCCTGCTTTACAAAACGATTTTATGTTTCCGGATTTTGGATTACGCATGATTAAGCAACTACCTATGTTGTTTTTTGGCGGTAAAAATTCGAAGGTTTTTATGCATTATGATATTGATTTTGCAAATATCCTTCATTTTCATTTTCATGGTAAGAAGCAGTGTATTATTTACCCACCTTCAGAAAGTAAATACCTTTATAAAGTTCCGCATGCTTTAATATCCAGGGAAGATATAGATTTTACAGCTCCTGACTTGGAAAGATTTCCGGCGTTGAAAAAGGCTAAAGGTTTTGTGACTGAACTAAATCACGGGGAAACGCTGTATATGCCAGAAGGCTATTGGCACCAAATGACTTATTTAACGGCTGGTTTTTCGATGAGTTTAAGGGCGACGCCACGTACCTTTTTAAACTTTTCGAAAGCTGTTTATAATCTTGTAATTATGCGTAATTTTGATAATTATATGCGCAAATGGCGGGGGCAAAAATGGATTGATTACAAGAATGAGAAGGCCATAGAAAATACAGAAAAATTTATCTAGGAACTGGGTTGGTGGCAAATGTAGTATTCTGAATTAAATTTTAAAAGAAGATATGGTTTAGGTAAGTATTGGTAATACTGTATTTTAGCCTTTTTAGCCTTTTTAGGCTTTTCCAAAAGCTGTAATGTTCTGGTACCTTTCCTATAGCAGATGGAATTAAAATGCCTCAAAATTGTAAAAAATTTCCGGTATATACCATACTGTGCCCTCTTGGTTAGTGAAGTGAAACTTAAATTCCAGGGCAATGAAAATCCCATTAAATCATAGGCTTTCTGCTTCAGAAGTCATTTACCTTATAAAATGCGTTCTTGGGACGATCACCTGCTATGCTTTATATGCATCTTTTCCAGAATATCCATTTTATTGGAGTATTATTTCCTGTTTACTGGTTTTTTCACAGGAAAATGACCGTGAATTGGCTTTAAATAGGATTAAAGCTAATTTTTTAGGAAGTTTTGTGGGGCTTGCAGTATATTTTTTGCCTATTCCTCAGGTTGTGATGTTCTGTTTAGGTGTGGCGTTAACCATTTCGTTGGGTATTTTTCTAAAAATAGAACCCACTATACGATCTGCACTGGCCGCAGTTATTATTGTAATAATTAATGAGGATAAAGCAGATACCGCCTGGGTTGTTGCTTTGCAGAGAGCTGGCTGTGTGCTGCTGGGTTGTTTAATTGCCCTTACAATTTCCATGTTTTTTAACAGGCTTTATAAAGCTTTTTTTAATCGTCCGGTTTAACGAGTTCATTAGCTTTTTCAAAAATTAAATGATTCTCCCAGCCGCGATATTGTAAATAATCGGCTAACTTTTTTTTCTTTTTAATTACTGAAGTCTCCTTTAAGGTTCTCCATTTTTTTTCTGATATTTCGTGAAAAGTAGCCATATAATCAGTTTCGGAAATTTCTTTAAGTCCGGTTTGAATATTTCTGGGTGAAATTCCGCGAATTTTGAGTTCATTTATAATTCTGCGTTTTCCCCATTTTTTAATCCTGAATTTTCCTCGGGCAAAACTTTTAGCAAAACGTTCTTCATTAAGAAAGTTTTCCTGCATCAAGTGCATAATAATTTGTTCCTGTGCTTCAGGAATCATATTCATGCTTTTCAGCTTCTCTTCAACTTCATTGTGGGTCCTCTCCCGATAGGCGCAGAATTGCATGAGCTTTATGGTAGCCTCTTTTACGGTGTAGGTTTTTATTGAAGATGATTTCATATTGCAAATCTAATTTTTTTGCGGTTGCATTAAAATAAAAAACCGCCTTTAGGGGCGGTAGATTGGTTAGTTGTTAAAAAGAAAATCTTATTCTACTGCTTTTTTATTTAACCTTTTTTCAGCCAGTTTATCTAGTGTATTATCGGCGTTGTACTCTTGATCAAGAGTTTTCTGGAGTTTGCTCGCAAGCTCTTTATAGCCTAATTCCTTGGCGTAGCGAACCACTGTTCCGTAGCCAGAAATCTCATAATGTTCAATTCGCTGTGCATCTGCAATGATGCCGGCATCATTAACTTCATCTGTAGTTTTTTCTTTTAGAAAGTCTTCAGCCTCTTCAATAAGACCTTTCATCGCTTTGCAGGTTTCACCGGTTGGTTTAATACCTAATTCTTTGCAAATTTCTGATAAGCGCTCCTTATGTTCTTTGGTTTCTTCTAAATGATCCTGAAAAGCTTTCTTAAGCTTTTCATTTTTAGCCGCTTTAACCATTTTAGGAAGCGCTTTGATGAGTTGCGTCTCAGCACTGTATAGGTCCTTTAGCTGGTGTTTGAATAAATCTTGTAAATTTTCCATTGTTTATTAAATTAGGTTGTTAATGGATTAAATTTAGACGAAAAGCATCCCTGCTATAGTTAAATAGTTAAGAAATATTTCTTAGCCTTTAGCCAATAATTGAATGTTTTTTAATAAGAATGTAGACTTAAAAGATTTATTTATTGAGTATAAAAAAACGCCTTGCAAAAAAGTATTGCAAGGCGTTTTAGTTTTATCGTATCACTTTCCCGTCTTTATCGTGAAAGTGGTATTCTAAATACGTGTAAGCATCTCTTGGTATAATTTTAACCCATCGCTTATGGTCAAAAAACCACTGTGATCTGGGAGATGGAAAGCCTTTAGTTAAAAAGGCTGAAATAAATGGGTGCGTTGATAGCGTGATCTTTTTATGATTTTTCTTGATCAGGCGCTCTAAATCGGCTTTAATTTTTTGTATTAAGATAATTGGTGCCTCAATCTCACCATCGCCGTTTGGGTTTTCCTCACGGGTCTTAATATTCATTTCTGGCCGTACGCGTTGTCTTGTAATTTGTATAAGTCCAAATTTACTGGGAGGGAGAATCTTGTGCTTGGCACGATCATCACTCATTTCCTGTTTAAGGTGATCGAAAAGGGTTTTGCGGTTTTCAGCTTTCCCCATATCGATAAAATCGACTACAATAATGCCGCCCATGTCGCGAAGTCTTAACTGGCGCGCGATTTCTGTAGCACTAATTAAATTAACCTCTAAAGCCGTATCTTCCTGGTTTTTGGATTTGTTAGAACGATTACCACTGTTCACGTCTATAACGTGCATGGCCTCTGTATGCTCTATAACCAGGTAGGCGCCTTTACTCATCGATACAGTGCGCCCAAAGGAAGTTTTTATTTGTCTTTCGATACCGAACTTTTCAAAAATTGGAACATTGGACTGATGTAATTTTACAATTGATTCTTTGCTAGGAGCGATTTCGCTCACATAGTCTTTAATTTGTGTGTAAAGTGTCTCATCATCTACTGTAATAGAAGTAAAAGTGTCGTTAAATACATCTCTTAATAAAGAAGATGCACGATGTAATTCTCCTAAAACTTTTGAAGGATAATGAGGCTTATACAATTTTTTACACATCGCTGTCCAACGACCCATCAAATTTTGGAGGTCTTTGTCCAGCTCTGCTACTTTTTTGCCTTCGGCTACGGTTCTTACGATAACGCCAAAACCTTTAGGTTTAATGCTTTTTACAAGCCGTTTTAAGCGATCTTTTTCTTCTTTGCTTTCGATCTTTTGAGAGACCGAAATTCGGTTAGAAAAAGGGACTAGAACGATATATCTTCCTGGTAAGGATAATTCACTGCTAATGCGTGGACCTTTGGTGGATATTGGCTCTTTTACGATTTGAACCAGTAGCGACTGATTTGATTTTAAGACATCGGTAATACTACCATTTTTGTCTATATCTTTTTCAAAAGTAAAATTCTTTAAGGAATAATCTTTTAGTTTACCTGTGCTTACACGTTTTATGAACTTTAGCAAGGATGAAACCTGAGGGCCCAGATCGTGATAGTGTAAAAAACCATCTTTGGTATAGCCAACATTCACAAATGCGGCATTTAACCCGGGGACAGCTTTTCTAATCTTGGCGATCATGATATCGCCAACATTAAAATTGTTGTCGTCTTCATCCTTGTTGAGTTCAATAAGTTTTCCATCTTTTAATAAGGCAAAATCTACAGCAGAGGATTCGGACCGTATAATTAATTCTTTGTCCACTCTATTTCGATTTTTAAGCCCGAAAAATTCGGGATGGATTAAACATTATTTTATCACAGGTGTTTGAAGCCTGAAGAAATTTTAAGAAATCCATTCTGATTAAAAATCAGGGTTTCTTAAAATTTCGATGTCAAAGAACGTTGTTGTTAAAACAAAATCTTTTAAATAAAAAAAGTAGTATGAAAACTACTTTTTCTTGTGGCGGTTAGCTCTTCTTCTTTTCTTACGCTTGTGCGTAGCTACCTTATGTCTTTTTCTTTTTTTACCACTTGGCATAGTGTTACGTTTTAATTAATAAATTTATTTCATTATTCCAGAAGTTTATTCCTGGATAGCTTATTTTACATCTACATTACTCTTTACACCCTCTACGAAAATTTTCGCCGGCTTAAACGCTGGAATGTTGTGAGCTGGTATTTTAATAGTTGTGTTTTTAGAAATGTTTCTTCCTGTTTTTTCAGCTCTTGTTTTTACAACAAAGCTTCCAAAGCCTCTTAAATAAACATTGTCTCCACTTTCTAAAGAAGATTTTACCTCTTCCATAAAGGTCTCTATTGTAGCTTGTACATCACCTTTTTCCATTCCTAATTTCTCCGAAATATTCGCTACGATATCTGCTTTCGTCATTTTCGTGCTATTTAATATTTATAAATTGGGGTTCTTAATTTTCAAGGGGGCAAATATAAGAATTATATATTCAATATTTCAAACCTAAATCATTAAATAATAACGGAATAAAGAATTTATATTGCGCAGAGACTTTTTAAATTATGAATTTTTCTAAAACTTTGATTAACTGGTACTTAAAATCCAGACGTGAGCTGCCCTGGCGCGAAACCACTAATCCTTATAATATTTGGCTTAGTGAAATCATGCTTCAGCAAACGCGAATAGAGCAGGGGTTACCTTATTATAACAAATTTATAGCGGAATTTCCAAGTGTTTTTGATCTTGCTGATGCTTCCCAGGATAAAGTGATGAAATTGTGGCAGGGACTGGGGTATTATTCCAGGGCAAGAAACCTTCATGCTACTGCAAAGCACGTAGCTTATGAACTTAACGGTGAATTTCCCAAGGATTATAATGGACTTTTAAAATTAAAGGGAGTAGGCGACTATACGGCCAGTGCCATAGCTTCGATAAGTTATAAAGAACCTGTTGCGGTGGTAGATGGGAATGTATATAGAGTGCTTTCACGATATTTTAATATAGACACTCCTATTAATAGTACTGAAGGTGTAAAAGAATTTAAAGCTTTAGCGATGGAGCTTTTGGATAAAAAAGATCCGTCGAATTTCAATCAGGCTTTAATGGAGTTTGGCGCGCTGCAGTGTAAGCCTAAAAATCCACTTTGCGATTCCTGTCCTTTTAATACTAGTTGTTTAGCATTAAAGGAAGATAAGATTGGTGATTTGCCGGTTAAGATCAAGAAAGGTAAAATTAAAAATCGATATTTTAATTATATGGTTTTCTCTTCGGAAGAAAATAAAACGCTGCTACAACAAAGAAAGGGCAAGGGAATATGGTATGGTTTGTACGAGTTTCCTTTAATTGAAACCAAATCTGATATTCAGGAAGCAAAAATTATTGAAGAGAATAATGAATTTCAGCATTTAATGGAAGCAAAAAATCCTTCAGTGAGTCTTTATAACGATCAGCCTATTATCCATAAATTGTCACATCAACATATTTACGCACGTTTTTGGCTTGTAGATGTGCAAAAGCTGCCCAAAGGAGGAATTTCCGCAGAAAAAGTAAAAGAATATCCCGTGCCGGTGTTAATTCAGAATTTTCTTAATGAAATTGACATAGAAAACTTGTAATTTTGTAGCTTTTCAATTTTATTATAATTCAGTTTCAATCACATTGATTTTTTCTGTATTTTAGAAAGACAAGTTTTAAACGAATCAAAGACAAATATTTATGACAGGGACGCTAAACAAAGTAATGCTTATAGGACATACCGGGGATGATGTAAAGATGCATTATTTTGAGGGCGGTGGCTCGATTGGCCGTTTTCCATTAGCGACGAACGAAGTATATACCAATAGGACCACCGGTGAACGTGTAAACAATACCGAATGGCACAATGTTGTTGTGCGAAATAAAGCCGCTGAAGTTTGCGAGAAATACCTTAAAAAGGGGATAAGGTTTATATTGAAGGTAGGATTAAAACCCGTAAATGGACAGATGATAAGGGGATGGAACGTTATTCTACCGAAATTCAATGTACCGAGTTTACGTTCTTAACTCCTAAAGGAGAAAGTAATGGTGGTAATTACGACTCGCAAAGCAATCAAAATACGCAAAACACCTCAAATTACCAGGGTAATAATGCTAACAGTAATTCTGGTTCTTCGGGAAATAATAATAATTTTGCCAGTCAGCCATTTAATGGTAATGATGAGGAAGAAGATGATTTACCATTTTAAGTCTAACTAAATTTATTGCATTTGGATCCAGAACCCCCCAGTATAATTTTATGGGCCGCGTTTGATTATACCCAGGTAATAAGCTTCATTTTTTTATTGCTGCTATTGTTATGCTCTGCCATGATATCTGGTGCAGAGGTAGCATTCTTTTCATTAACTCCGGCAGATTTTATGACTGAGGATGGTCATAAAAGAACAAAGTCTCAGGAGATTGTTATAAAGTTATTAGAGAAGCCCAAGAAACTACTTGCGACCATTTTGGTGGCTAACAACTTTATTAACATCGCTATTGTATTATTGTTCGATTCGGTTTCAGATGAGTTGTTTAGCGGGTTTGATATGGTAGTTTTTGGCTTAAACCTAAAGCTTATTTTTGAAGTTGGAGTGGTAACTTTTTTAATCTTGCTTTTTGGTGAAATTCTACCAAAAGTTTATGCCAGCCGTAATAATGTACAGTTCTCTAATCTTATGGCGCAGCCGGTAAATGTACTGGATTCTTTATTTTCTCCTTTAAGTGTTCCCATGCGTGCCGTTACCTTGTATTTGCACGAGAAGTTGGGGAAACAACGT
Source organism: Zunongwangia profunda SM-A87 (assembly GCF_000023465.1). Classification (NCBI taxonomy): domain Bacteria; kingdom Pseudomonadati; phylum Bacteroidota; class Flavobacteriia; order Flavobacteriales; family Flavobacteriaceae; genus Zunongwangia; species Zunongwangia profunda. The sequence continues at coordinate 4,840,217 of NC_014041.1, read as the reverse complement.
TCTTTTATAAGTATAGACCATCTTTCGCAAGCTTTAGAATTGACCAGTGAAGAGGATACTACCAAAGAAGAGCAGAAAATATTAAAAGGCATCGTTTCTTTTGGAAATACCGATACCAAACAGGTCATGCGTCCACGTATGGATGTTTTTGCGATAAGTGATGAAGATACTTATGCAGAAATTATTCCCGTAATTATTGAAAATGGATATTCCAGGATTCCGGTTTATAAGGAAAATATCGATAATGTAACCGGTATTTTATACATCAAAGATTTATTGCCTTATCTGGACCGCAGTGACTTTGAATGGACATCCCTTCTAAGAGAACCTTATTTTGTTCCTGAAAACAAAAAACTGGATGATCTTTTAAATGAATTTAAGGAAAAGAAAAACCATCTGGCGATTGTTGTAGATGAATATGGCGGCACCAGTGGGTTGATTACTCTTGAAGATATTATTGAAGAGATTGTAGGGGATATTAGCGATGAGTTTGATGATGAGGATTTAATTTATTCGAAATTGGATGAATTTAATTTTGTTTTTGAAGGTCGAACCCCGCTTAAAGATTTTTATAAAATTATAAAATTAGAGGATGCTTCTTTATTTGAAGATAATAAAGGCGAAGCCGAAACTTTAGCTGGTTTTTTACTGGAAATATCAGGCGATTTTCCGCAGCAAAACGAAATTATTAATTTTGGGAATTATAATTTTAAAGTCGAGGCTGTTGATGATCGGCGTATTAAGCAAATTAAATTGACGATTTTACCTGTATGAGGTATTTAGGCTATACTGCGATATTTTTTATATTTTGTTTGATGTTATCCTGCGGGAATGAGGTTAAGCCTAAGCCAAAAGCGATGCTGGCCTTAAGTTATCCACAGCCAGCCTACCAGCCAATACGCCTAAATTGCCCCTATACTTTTGAGAAAAATCAATTAGCTGAAATTGCTCCGTCTAAAAGTAGAAACGCTTGTTGGTTAAACCTGGATTATCCGCTTTTAAAGGGAACGATTTTTATTACTTATCAACCGGTAAGGAATAATCTGGATTCCTTATTAAGAGATGCTCAAAAGTTACCTTTGGAACACACTATAAAAGCCGATGCTATAGAAGGCGATATTTATACCAACGATCTTCATAAGGTCTACGGTATGTTTTATGAGCTAGAGGGAGATGCGGCATCACAGGCGCAATTCTATATCACCGATAGTACCACGCATTTTTTAACAGGTGCGGTTTATTTTAATACGCAACCTAATTACGATTCTATCTATCCGGCAGCAGATTATATAAAGCAGGATATGAGACATTTAATGGAAACACTTAGGTGGCAGTAAATTTTCTCATTTTAGATTTTGATTCTAATATAGAATTTTGATTTTTGCCGCAAATTTAAAAACTATGGCGGCTGGAAAAATCAAATGGATTTACCTTTTTATTCTCTCTTTAATCTGGGGAAGTTCTTTTATTCTTATCAAAAAAGGATTGATAGGTTTGTCTCCGCTTCAGGTTGGTGCTTTTAGAGTGATTTTTGCGGCTTTATTCTTGATCCTTGCAGGCTTTAAAAAAATCATTAATCTAAAATTCTCGCAATGGAAATGGATCGTTGTTTCCGGTTTTGTAGGTTCTTTTTTTCCGATTTTTCTTTTTTCTTTTGCTGAAACTAAGATTAGTAGCGGGATCGCTTCAATTTTGAATGCAGTTACCCCGTTAATGACCCTTGTTTTAGGAGTATTATTTTTTCAGGATAAAATGAATGGTAACAAGGCTATAGGTGTGTTTGTAGGCTTAATAGGTACTGCTGGGCTTATCCTTAGTAATGCCAGTTTTAATGGTAGTGAAAATTACCTATATTCATTATTAGGCGTTTTGGCAGCTGTTTGTTATGCGGTAAACGTAAACCTTTTAAAAAGATATTTGAATGATATTTCTGCACTTGCGGTAACTGCAGGCTGTTTTACGGTATTACTGGTTCCTGCCTTATTAATTTTAGTCTGGTCTGGATTTTTTAATGAAAATCTATCCAATATCCAGTTACAGCAATCGGTTGGTTTTATAGCGATTTTGGGTTTTTTGGGAACTGGTGTAGCCATGATTATGTTTAATCGGCTGGTGCAAATTACCAATCCTGTTTTTACCAGTTCGGTTACTTATACGATGCCAATTATAGCTCTGGGGTGGGGAATTTTAGATGATGAGGTTTTTAGTTTAAATCAGTTAATTTTTGCGATGCTTGTGATAGCCGGTGTTCTGATTGTCAACCGGGCTAAAGTAATTTCGATAAAAAGAAAAAGGAAGCTTGCCTGAAATAAAAAAGCCGACTAAAAAGCCGGCTTTGATCTAACATTATAATAATAAGTAATCGTGATTATTCGAAATCCGAATCTTGTACTCCTTCATTAATTTTGTACTCCTGAACTTTAAGATCAAAAGACTGTGGTCCCATGCTTTGGGAAATAGTAAATGGCATTTTTATACCTTCAACTTCCTGATAATCACTATAAGTTGTTGGAATGCTCATGGTCTGTCCCATTTGCGAAACAGTTGTAACTGTTTTAACTTTTAGTCCGCTTTCTACATCATAATAATTTGTGGTGCTTTCACTTACTTTTACTGCGTAAGCATCACTACCATCGATGTTTTCAATTCCGGTTACTTTAGCATCTTCGCTTACATTAAGTTCTGGGAACGTATTGGCTTCTACAGCTACGGCTTTTATCTGTTCTTCGTTCATTGGCATTTTTTGCCCCTGTACTTCCATATATCCAGATTCACCATTGTAAACCTGCTTTTGCATAACGTTTCCAGAAACGGCAACAGTTTGATAGAATTTGCCAGCATTGCTTTTTCGTTGTTCTAAACTTAACTCCTGTCCCTGGATAGAGGTAGTTGCAGTGAAAGCTATAGTGTTTATGGCTTTAGCAGCTTCTGCGCCACCAATAGCATCTATATAGTCTGAGTAAACAGTTTCTACTGTAACCGAAGGGTCTAAAGCTTTGTTGTAGTCTGGCTTTTCAATTTCTTCACCATATTTACTGTAATACTTAACTGGGAAAGATTTGCCTTTATACTGCATGTTTTCCAGTTTATTGGCAACTTCACTTCCTTTTCCTGCAATTACAATTCGGGATTGATCGGCAAGGAAATATTTCTTTGCTACTCTCTGCACATCTTCCAAGGTTACATCGTCGATATTTTCAAGGTACTCTCTATAGAAATCTTTATCCAAATCTTCAGTTTCGATTTCCATGGCAAAACCTGCAATAGTAGAAGGCTGCTCCAGGCTAAGCACAAAATCTCCCGTAAGTTTTGCTTTAGCATTGGCTAGTTCGGTTTCAGAAACTTTTTCGTTTCTAATTCTATAGATTTCATCTAAAAATGCAACAACAGAGCTATCGGTCACCTCATTACGAACACTAGCGCTTGCTACGAAAGTTGCTGCATATTTATCGTTACCGGTTCTTGAGTACGCACCGTAAGTATATCCTTTATCTTCTCTTAGGTTAAGGAAAAGACGCGCTTCACCACCGCCTCCTAAGATTTTGTTGGCCACCATTACTGGGAAATAATCCTTCTGGTTTTTCTGAAGATTCACAGTATTTACCAAAGCGATCTCACTTTGTACTGCGTTTGGCATATCTACAAAGTTAATTTCAGTTTGAGCTACATTTTTAACTTTAGGAATGTTAACTTCTGGAATTGCTGTCTTTTTCCATTTTGAAAATTCTTTCTTTACTAAGCTTTTTACTTCTTTTTTATCTACATCCCCTACAATTACCAGGTAAGCATTTGCTGGTGAAAACCAGGTTTGGTAATAATTCTTAACATCTGAAAGGCTAAGATTTCCTATGCTCTCCTGGGTTTCGAATTCTCCATAAGGGTGATCTTTTCCATACGCTAAAGCTGAACGTACTCTGGCGGCATTGTAAGCCACATCTTTTTCATTACTTTTTAGGTAATCTTTTGTACGTGCGATAGTTTTATCGAATTCTTCTTCTGTGAATTTAGGGTTTATAACTCCATCTGCCATCAAGTGAAGAATTTCAGGGAAATACTTGGAAAGCGTATTGGCCGAAGCTCCTCCTGAATAAATATTAAGTCTTGCTCCTAAATAATCTACACGTTCGTTAAATTCGTCTTTAGGCATAGTGGTGGTTCCCTGTCCTAAAAGTTCTCCCATTACGCCACTTACGCCGGCTTTTTGGCCTTCAGAATGTGGAGGGTTATCAAATCTTAGTGACATAGAAACTCTTGGTAGTTTGTGGTTTTCTACCAACATTACGGTTAATCCGTTTTTTAGCTCGAAGGTTTCTGGTTCTTCTACTTTTACTTTTGGGGCGGGGCCAGGCTCTGGCATGGTACTACGATCAACCTGAGCGTTTAGTCCTACAGCTCCCAAAAGAAATACTGCAATTGCTAATATATTTTTATTCATTGTTTTGTCTAATTTGGTGTTATTCCGCTTCCTTTTCTTCGGGTAGGTAATCGATGATTACGCGTTGGTTTGGTTTCAGATATTTGTTGGCAACTTCTTTAATATCCTCTCTGGTGATATTTCTGTAAATATCGATTTCCTCATTAATAAGACTGGTATCTTTATAAAGCAAATAATTTCTAGCTAGCGAGTTTGCGATTCCGGCAATGCTTGAATTGGAATTTACGTAACTGTTTTCAGCTTTGTTTTGAAGTTTTTCGAAGTCACTCTCAGAAATTAATTCATTCCTAAGTTTAGTGATTTCGTCTTCGATTTCAGTGTTAATGCTATCCAGGCTGGTTTCACCTTGTGGTAGGGCATATATAAGGTACATCCCGTAGTCTTCCTGTTCCAGATTAAAAGCCCCTACCTGTAAGGCGATATTTTGTTCGTCTACCAGCTTTTTATAGAGTTTAGAACTTTTACCGTCACTTAAATAGGTAGAGATCATATTTAAAACATACGAGTCTTTGTTGCCAAATTCTGGGGTTCTATAGCCAGTGATCGCCATAGGGATCTGGATATTTGGATCATAGAATTCAGCATGAATTTCTTCAGTAATCGGTTCTTCTTTTGGGTAATCCCTGGTTACTTCTTCACCTGCCTTAATAGGGCCAAAGTAATCCTGGATCATATCTTTAGTTTCTTTAATATCAATGTCCCCGGCAACTACAAGAACCGCATTGTTAGGAACATAATATTTGGCGAAATAGTCTTTAAATTCCTGCAATGTTGCTGCATCAAGATCTTCCATATAGCCAATATTAGGATCTTTATAAGGGTGCTTTTTAAACATGTTTTTTTGCATAGCAGGTAAAATGTTACCATAAGGAGAATTATCCATTCGCATTCTCCGCTCTTCCTTCACAACTTCGTTCTGGGTATCTACTCCTTCTTGTTTAATAACGGGATGCATCATACGCTCAGATTCCATCCATAAGCCTAATTCCAGATTATTTGAAGGAAAAGTTTCGTAATAATAAGTTCTGTCGTTGGAAGTGTTAGCATTATTATTTCCGCCATGAGAACTAACAATTTCAAACCATTTTCCTTTGGGAATGTTTTCGGTTCCTTCGAATAAAAGGTGTTCAAAAAAGTGTGCAAATCCGGTACGACCATCTTCACGATCTTTACCACCCACGTGATACATTACCGATGTAGTAACTACGGGAGCCGAATTGTCCTGGTGTAAGATAACGTGTAGCCCATTGTCGAGATCATACTCGGTGTATTCAACCTCCTGGGAAAAGCCAACAGCACTTAATAGCAGAGCGCCAGCGGCTAGCTTTAGTTTGTTAATCATTGTGTATAGTTTATAGTTATGCAAGTTATTAGTGGCTCAAGTTACAATTTTGTTACATTTCAGAATAATAAATTTTGGTAATTTTTTAACATAAAGTCTTTAAATATCCTAATTAACAACCTGTTAGAATAGTTTTTCATCGTTTTTCGTGAAATTGAGATAAAATAAGAATTATGAAAAATATTGGAATACCCGCAAAGTTTGGAATTATGATCGCTGTAGGTCTAATTGTTTATTTTTTAGCACTGTCTCTAGTAGGATTGCATACTAATCCGTTGTTCAGTTTCCTGAATTGTGCAATTATGGGATTTGGTATTTGGATGGCTATTAAGGCTAAGAGAAACAATGATGCTGGATTATTTAAATATGGAGAAGGATTTACAACAGGTCTTATCACTGGATTCATTGCGACCACTTTATTTACGATTTTCTTTGGTATTTATGCCAGTGAGCTAAATCCAGATTTTCTAGATCAGTTTGTTACGATGTGGAGAAGCCAGTATCAGGCGGGATTAGGAGTAGTGCTATTTACGGTGTATGCAATGGGTGCTGCCACAACTTTTGCGCTAACGCTTGCGTTTATGCAACTGTTTAAAAAGAGCTGGAATACTACGGAAGGGAAAAAACATACCATGTAAATCTATCGTTACGTACAGCGAAATAACTCTTAAATTAAATAGCCTAAATTTTTAAGGAGGAATTGTTAATGGAGTTCGGAAAAACTATCTATTTATGATGTAGGATATAATCTTGAATAGTAAAAATTATTCAATTTTAGCAGAAGCCTTTGCTAATTAATTATTTAGAAGTATATTTGCACCCGCTTTATGAAGAAGCGAGACTATTTTAATTAGAAAGTAATTAATTAACAGGACACTATGTACGCAATTGTAGAGATAGCAGGGCAGCAATTTAAAGTTGCGAAAGACCAAAAAGTGTTTGTACACCGTTTAGAAGGAGAAGAAGGAGACAGCGTTTCTTTTGATAAAGTTCTTCTTACAGGAGACGGAGACAACATTACTGTTGGCGCCCCGGCTATAGAAGGTGCTCTAGTAGGGGCAAAGATTAATCGTCACCTTAAAGGAGACAAAGTAATTGTTTTCAAAAAGAAAAGACGTAAGGGTTACAAAGTTAAAAATGGTCACCGCCAGTATTTAACTGAGATTGTAATCGAGAGTATTACTGCTAAAGGTGGTAAAAAAGCTTCTGAAAGCAAAGCTGAAAAGAAAGAAGAGAAAAAAGCCGATAACGATTTAAGCAAGCACACTGTAGCAGAGCTTAAAGAGATGGCTAAAGAGAAAGGGATTGAAGGATATTCTTCAATGAAAAAAGCTGAATTAATCGAAGCTTTAAGCTAAATTATTAACTTACTAAAAACCCAATAACATGGCACATAAAAAAGGAGTTGGTAGTTCCAAGAACGGTAGAGAATCAGAATCGAAACGTCTTGGAGTGAAGATTTTTGGAGGTCAGGCTGCGATAGCAGGTAACATCATTGTTAGACAAAGAGGTACTGCTCACAATCCTGGTGAAAATGTTTATGCTGGTAAAGATCATACTTTGCACGCAAAAATTGATGGTGTAGTAAAATTCACTAAAAAGAAAGACAATAAGTCTTATGTTTCTATAGTTCCTTTCGAGGCTTAAGAAATTTAGTAGAATTACAATATAAAAAAGCCTTCGGGATTTCCTGAAAGGCTTTTTTATATTTATGAATATTCATATGTATTATTAAGCTCCTGATAATTCTTTGAAAAAAATCTTAGTATCTATAGGTAATTATAAAATGTAGTGTTGCAAAAACAGATTTCGAATTATACTTTCTTTATATATTCTTTTAATTTTATCTAGATATAACCACTCTTCCTAGCTTTTTCAAGCAATGCTTTATTTCCTCCTTGTTGAACGTCCATAATCTCTTTTAGTCTTCTTTTTCGATCTTCTACCGCCCTTAGGGAAAGATGAACATGTAGGGGTATATCTTTGGTTTTTGTACCCAAAGAAAGCTGATGAAGAATTTGCCGATCGATCTCATCAATAACCTGAGGATTCACAACACCTGATTGTAAAATTTTAGAAATTGTCGCTCCGTAAAATGGAGGATAGGTAATCACTTTTTTAAGACAGGTAATGAGTTCTTCTGAATTCGTTTCTCCTTTTACTAAGAATCCATCTGGATTTACATTACGTAAAATATTCTGAACCCTTAAAGGATCCTCTATAACTGTTAAGATTACTAGTTTTATTTTATTACCAAATTCTTTTTTAATTTCAGCTCCCAAATCTTCTCCTGAAATAAATCTGGAATTTTCAGCTACCGGGAAATTGATATCTAAAAATACCACATCATAATTTTCTGATACAATTTTTTGCCAGGCCTGGTCACAATTATCTGAAGTTTCTATTACGAATTTAATGTCCGCGATTTCCAATCTATTTAATACATTTTGATAGCCCTCTAATATTAATGGGTGATCGTCAATAAGTAAAATTTTAATAGTTCGCATAATTTTAAATTTTGACTGAAACAGAAATAGTCGTCCCCTCGTTTATTTTTGAAACAATAGAAAAAGCTGCGCCTATAGATTTGCTTCTTGATTTCATGTTTTTAACACCAATGCCTGCGGTTTCATTGCTATCAAAGCCTTTTCCATCATCTTTAATAATTACATTTAAATCGTGCTGTTTTTGAAAAATTGAAATTTTTACGTGGTGTGCTTTTGCGTGTTTATAAATATTGGCTAAAGCTTCCTGTAAAATTCTATAGATATGAATTTTAATGTTATTGCTAATTTTATTCCAGTCTATAGTATTATCAATTTCGAAATTAATATTAAACTGATATACTTTGTGCTGATTTATAAGCTCCTCTAATACGACTTTAAAGTTGACTTCAACAAAATTATTTTCACTAAGCTTATGGGATATATCCCTTATCTCTTTTGCTACTGTCGCAATTTCATTGATATATTTTTTTCTATTATTCTTGCTCTCTCTGGAGTCTTCTTCATTAAGAATATCGAGACTTAAGCGTAATCCAAAAAGTTTACCTAGCACACCATCATGCAGTTCTCTGGAAAGGTGAAGTTTTTCTCTTTCCCTGCCTTCTTCGTAATATTTTTGTTGTGCCAGGATAAGGTTATAAATTTCCTGGTTGGCCTGTTGTTTTTGCTGAATAAGTTTGTTTTTAGAACGCTGGTCTTTGATAATATAAAGCAATATAGCAATAATGATAATGATCCCGGCAATTATAGAAATCCGTATTACCCGTTGGTTTAATTTTTTGGTTTCCGAAATATATTCGTCGGTTTCAAAACGAATACGTGCAAATTTGTTCCTAACAGTCCTTTCTTCTTTTTGTAAACTGTCATTTAGTTGAATATAGGTTTGCGTATAATTTAAGGCATTTTCAACATCTATTTCTGATAATAATTTTAAAGAAGAAAGATAATTTTCATTGGCCTGAATTTTTATGGAAAGGTCCCTAGCATCTTTAGCATAAGATAGGGCCGTAGAAGAATCTTTTTTGGCTAAATAATATTTTGCGATTCTCATTTGACTGATGGTCATTCCCGCTTTAATGTCATTTTCTTTACGTATCCTGAATGCTGATTTATATTCTTCTATAACTCCAGAAGTATCGGCTGTTCGCCATTGCGCAAAAGCGCGATTATCAATAAGCATTGAATATATTTTCGGATCTTTGAATCTTAGGCTATCATCTTCATTTAAACCCTTATTGAAATAAGAAATAGCCGTTTTATAGTCTTTTTTATCAAGATATACATTACCGATATTGTTCCATAGTGAAGGGAATTTATTTTTAGTCTGAACTTTTTGTAAATAATTCAGCGCTTTATTATAATAATAAAGAGATCTATCAAATTCTTCTAGTTCTTTAAATAGAATTCCCAGATTATTATAGGCTCCATATAATTGTTTATGGTTTTTTGAGGGTTCTAAAAGTTGAATAGCTTCAGTTAACGCCACTTCACTACCTGTATAATCCTTAAAATCCTTTTGAATAACTGACATATTTAGAAGTAGCCTCGCCGCATTGCTTTGATCCCCTATTTTAATGTAATTTTTTTTAGCCTCATTAAAATAATAGTAGGCACTATCTCTTATATCTTTTTTATAGTAATATTGACCCAAATCCCAGTAGGATGCTGCAATTGCATTGGTATCTCTAAGTTTTTCGGAAAGCTTTCTGGCCTTTTTATTAACTGAAAAAAACTGAACGGAATCTTGAGCCCGCATATATTTATAGGACAATTTTAGTAATTCTTCTTTTTTTAGGCTATCTGTATCACTTATTCTAAAATCCTTTTTTGTTTGAAGTTCTTTTATATTTCCGTTCTCAAATTTAGATGTGTCATTATTTGCTTTTTGTTCTTGTTTACAAGAATTTAAAAGAAGTAAAATAAAAATTATAAATAGATTATATATCCGCATCAATCAATAGAGCTTGTAGATACGAAAATAAAATAAAAAAAGGGGGTATATGAAAATACCCCCTTTTTATTTTAATTACCATTTCTGTCTTCTGTGTATTCGTCATCATGCCCTGTATTGGCATGGACTTCTTTTTCGTTTATCATATTGTCTGTTGAAAGTTCTTCGGGGTTGCAAGAATATGTGATAGCGATTAAGCAAGCTAAACTTAGAATGTTGGTAAAGATTCTCATAAATTGAAATGTTATAATTAAACAATAGGCGATATGGTAACCTGACTTTCAGGTTGCCCTGGTTTTGTTTAATCATGCATGATTGGAGATTGGGTGTTAGGCCCTTTCTGCCATGAGAAGCTTCTGTTGTAAACCTTGGTAAAACTAGCTGTTAATCCTTCTTCTATTGTATTTTATAACTTGCATTTAGTCTTTATGTAAAGTCTGTGAGTTATTACTTTAGGTTTATGAGCAACTGAAGATTTAATATAACTGTTGTCTCTATTAATTATAGGAAACAGCATTTTGCTCTAATGCATTTTCCAAATAGTCGAGGTTGTGTCGATACGATTTAGAGAAAGGAAGGTGTATCTTGTTATGATGTAAAGAGCATTTGAGCTTTCCAAAGCTAATCTTAGAAATATGATCGGTGTTAACGATATAGCTATGGTGGATTCTAATAAATATAGCGGGTAAAACAGCTTCAAAAGTTTTTAGGGTCTTAAAAGCACTTACCTTTTTTCCGCTAACCAAAATAAAATCGGTAGCATTGTTATCGGCTTCTAAGAAGAGGATATCGTTCATTTTTAAAATCGTGTAATCTTTATAGGATTTTAAGCATAAGGTTTGTGGTGGCAATACATTATGATCTTTTAAGAACTGCATAGCCGTTTTGCGAATATCAAGCTCCCTTAAAGGTTTAATGATATAATCGTAAAATTTATTTTTAAGTGCCTGGTAAGCTTTTCTCTCGTCGTTGGATAAAGCGATAAAAAATATCTTGTTTGTAATATAATTTTGCATTTCCCGGCAATAAGCAAAAACATCTGGAGTATTGATGTCTACCTGATCGATATTGATAAATACCATGTCCGGATGATGCTTTAAAATAAGGTTCATTCCTTCTTCATAGTCATCGCTTGTTCCTATACAATAATATTCACCTTGTTCTTCCAGGATTTCCTGAATGATTTTTATCGTGGTTTGATGGTTTTCTATGATAAAATAAGAATGCAAAAAGCTTAAATTTTTAATTTGAAATTAAAAAACGGCTCATTAATAAGTCCTGTGTAAGACCACATAAAAACTGTGGTTTTACCACAGTTTTCTTTGTAAGATTGTTTCTTGATGGCCAAAATTGAATAGTGACTTCTTAACAAACTTGATAGAAAAAGATTTGGGTATACAGAGAACTTTACTGTTTGTTCCTTTTTTTAAGTTTACTTTTTTATAATATCTCCCTAACCATTCTTTTAAACTAAGAAGCTAGCTTGTCGATTTATAAATCCATAATCAAACATGAGATTATTTTTGAAGTGGTTCTTTTTTCTATTTATTGTTTCGGGGATTGCTCAAAATGGAGGGTCACATCTAAACGACTCCATATTTTTTGAATATAAAGGAGAACTTGATAAAGCTATAGCTGAGGGCAATACCTATAAAATTGCTGAAAAATTTGTTCAGCTTGGGGATTATTATCATTCAGTAGAAATTAATACGCAAGCTATTGAGCAGTACAATCAGGCACTTTCGGTATTAAATAAGGATTTCTCAGAATTGCAGGCACGCATTAAGAATAAGATCGGTCTTTCTTATATCAATTTAAAAAACTATTTAAAATCCAGGGAATACTTAAATGAAAGCATTAATATTTCTAAAAAGAAAAAATTAAAAGAGCAGCTTGCTCTGGCTGAAAGTCTTTTGGGGACCACTTATGAAAAAGAAGGCAATTACTTAAAAGCTCTGGAGCATCAAAATAAAAGTTTAAAATTATATACTGAAGCTAAAGACCGTTTGGGTATCGCTATAGTAAATGAAAATATAGGAAGCATATATGAAGATTTAGAACAGTTTGAAAAAGCCCTTCGGTTTTTTACCATATCGAATACCATTTTTAGCGAACTTAATCATAAAGGCCGAATAAATGTCCTTAATAATCTTGGTGATGTATATCGAAAAACGAGAGATTATGAGAAAGCAATGATGTTTACTAACAGGGCTTTAAAACTGGCTGAACTTTTTGAAGATCGTCATCAGTTAGAAAGTGCACATAAAGATTTGGCAAAAACTTATGCTTTAATGGGCGACTATCAAAGTGCTTACGATCACAGAGTGATATATGAGCAATTGCAAGAAGAAGGCTTTTATTCGCAAAATTTTAAGCAGCTCAATACCTTACAAACCATATTTGATACGCGGCAAAAAGAATCTGAAATTGCTTTGTTAAAACAGGAAAATAAAGTGAGCCAAGCCAAACAGAATATGCTGATCTTTGGCGTTTTTCTATTTATTCTTTTAAGCGGAATTTCTTTTTTCTTCTATAATAGAAAGCGGAAGGAATCGGCAAAAATTCAGGCTTATGAGCAAAAATTACTGAAATTAGAATTAGATCGAAAAGCAATTGAAGAGAAAAAGCTTCAGGATGAAATTATGTTGAAAACAGCATCGCTTTCAAAATATAGTCTGAATATGGCACAAAAGAATAAAATGATAGCTGAAACCTCTTCAACTTTACAAAATTTAGCCTCCCGTTCCTCGATGGATCCGGTTCCTAAAATTAAAAGCCTGGCGAAAGAATTGGATAAAAGTCTTTCTGAAGAACAGGAGTGGGAGGAGTTTATGAGTTTCTTTCAGGAAATACGTCCGCAATTTATCAAAGAATTGTCAAAACGTGCAACAGCAAAACTATCTTCAACCGAGTTACGTTTGGCGATGTTGCTTCGGCTTAATTTATCCTCAAAGGAAATTGCGGCAATCTTAAGAGTAACTCCAGATAGTGTTCGGGTGGCGCGGTATCGATTAAGACGAAAACTACCTATAGAACCAAAGCAGGAATTAGTGAATTTTATGCTTCAATTTTAGAAAAACTGGTCTCCTTTTAGAAAAAGTTACTGTAATGTAAAGTAATCTTAATTGTTGCCTTGATATAGCTGTTAAAAAACAACTTGTTAACTCTTTGTTGCTACCTATTTTTAGAGCTAAAGTGTTGAAATATATAGTTTTGGGGTATTCTTAAAATCAAAAAAATGAATCGAAAAAACTACTTTAAACTTTTACTTGTAACGCTTTTTGTAGCTCTAAACTATAGTTTTTTGCAAGCGCAAACAGGCGTAATTAAGGGAAATATTGCAGATGAAGCAGGAATTTACGTTCCGGGTGCTGCAGTGATGATTCCAGAGATTAATAAAGGAACGACAACCGACTTTGACGGTAATTTTACCCTGGTAGAAATACCGGAAGGAGCTTATACCTTAGTGGTAAAATATTTAGGATATAAAGATTTAAATAAAGAAGTAAGTGTTACTGCAAATCAAACTTTAGATATTGATCTTGTTCTAAATTCTTCTACCACAACTTTAGAAACAGTACAGTTATTAGGAGGAGGTTTAAGTGCCCAGGCCCGAGCATTAAATGCGCAAAAAAACAGGCCAAATATCACCAATATTGTTTCTACAGAGCAAATTGGTAAATTCCCGGATGCCAATATTGGGGATGCGGTAAAGCGAATTCCCGGAATTACTATGCAGGTAGATCAGGGAGAAGCCCGTAACATTATTGTAAGAGGTTTGGCGCCGCAGCTTAACTCAGTAACCCTAAACGGTAGCCGTATTCCCTCTGCTGAAGGGGATAACCGTAATGTGCAGATGGATCTTATCCCATCTGATATGATCCAGACAATCGAAGTAAGCAAAGCAGTTACCCCAGATATGGATGCCGATGCCCTTGGAGGATCTGTAAATTTAGTCACCAGATCAGCGCCAGAGGATTTTAGGCTAGCGGCAACCCTAGGATCAGGTGTTAATTTTATTACCGATAAACGAATTCTAAGCGGATCTTTTCTGGTGGGCGATCGAACTAAAGATGGTAAGTTAGGTTTTATGGTTTCGGCCTCTATTAATGATAATGATTTTGGATCTGATAACGTAGAAGCTGAATGGTCTGATGAGTTTGAGTACAATACTGGAATGCAGGATGCAGAGGGAGATGATATTCTGGAATCGGTAGACGTGAATCCTTATGCCAGCGCTTTCGAGATTAGAAAATACTTAGTACAACGGGTTAGGAGAAGTTTCTCGGCAAATTTAAATTACGATTTTAACGATAACAACAGTCTTTATTTTAAGTCGATGTATAACTGGCGTGACGATCGTGAAAATCGTTTTGCCTATGCTTCAGAAATTTTAGATGGTGAAGATATCAGTGAAGGAGACTTTACAATCACTAATGGTAATCTGGTACGTTTTCCTGCGGAAGCAGAAAGAGAAACCAAAGGTGGTATTCCTGGCGGAAGAATCCAGAATCGCAGATTGGAAGATCAGCGGATGCAAAATTATACCCTGGGGGGTGATCATTTATTTGGTAATGTGAAATTTGATTGGATGGGATCTTACGCAAAGGCATCAGAAGAGCGGCCTAACGAGCGCTATATTAGCTGGGAAGCCGAATATATGGTAAATAACGGAACTAATCCTAAAAAACCATTACATACTCCAGTTAATGCTACTTCTCCTTCAGATTTTGAGTTAAAAGAAATAACAGAAGAATATCAGTATACCGAAGAAGAAGATATTAATGTATTCGCGAATATCGAATTGCCGGCCGACTTGTTTGATCAGGGTTCTGGAATTGTGAAATTTGGAGTAAGAGGGCGTTTTAAAAACAAGCGAAGAGATAATAATTTCTTTGAATATGAGCCGGAAAATGGATTTGAAAATATGGCTCAAACAGAGGTTGTCGTAAAAGATGGAAACGATTTTCTTGCTGGGCAGCAATACCGGCCGGGATTCTTTACGTCACCAGAATATTTAGGTTCTTTAGATCTTAATTCAGGTCAGTTTAGCAGTGAAGATTTACCAGAGGAATACCTTGAGGAGAATTTTGAAGCCGAAGAGAATGTATATGCTGGTTACGTAATGGCTAATCAAAAATTATCTGAAAAACTTTCAATATTAGCAGGTGTACGTTTAGAAGCTACTCACATTAATAGTTTAGGAAACGAATTAATTTTTAACGAAGATGGAGATTTTGAAGATGCTACTCCTGTAAGGGATGAGAGCAATTATACAAATATCTTACCCGGGGTGCATTTTAAGTATAATTTAAATGACAACACTGTAGTTCGTTTTGCCTGGACCAATACTTTAGCGCGTCCAAATTATATCGACCTGGTGCCCTATCGTGCAGTAAATAACGAGGATGAAGAAATCTCTGTTGGGAATACAGATTTGAATCCTTCAACCTCGATGAACTTTGATTTTATGGCTGAGTATTATTTCAAGTCTGTTGGGATTCTTTCAGGAGGGCTTTTCTATAAAGATATCGAAGATTTTGTATACACCTATATCAGTAAAGATGAGGCGACCGGTTACGATCTTTTTCAGCCTTTAAACGGTGATGAAGCCAATATCTACGGCGCTGAGGTTTCTTTTCAAAGACAATTAAATTTTCTACCTGGATTTGCTAAAAATTTTGGAATTTATCTTAACTATACGTACTTACATTCTGAAGCAAACGGCATTAGAAACGAAGATGGTGACCTAAGGGAAGATGAATTATCGCTACCTGGATCTTCGCCAAATATGTTTAACGGATCACTTTCGTATTCTGATAAGCGATTTAGTGCAAGACTTTCAGCTAATTTCTCTGATGCATATTTGGATGAGTTAGGAGGTAATGCTTTTCAGGATCGTTATTACGACGAGCAGTTCTTCTTAGATTTTAATATGTCGTATTCAATCAATAAAAACTTGAGGATCTTCGCCAATCTTAATAATATCACCAATCAGCCATTACGTTATTATCAGGGAGTTTCTAATCGTACCATGCAAATGGAATACTATAGCCAGCGTTTAACTTTTGGCCTTAAATATGATCTATACTAGAGCCTAAGTGTTGCAGTAAAAAAATAATTTAAAAATATACAATTTTAAGTATTGGCATGTACGCCTGAAGATGGTACTTGAAATTAAAACAAAATATAATGAGTAGAATAAAATCGATCCTAATTTGCCTAATGTTAGCCTCTTGCGGCCAGCAATTACCAGAAATCGCTCCAGATGTGGTTACTGAAAAAACATTACATGACACCGATGATCCGGCAATTTGGGTAAACAGGGAAAACCCTGAAGAAAGCATTGTTTTTGGAACCGATAAAGATACCGATGGTGCAATTTACGCTTTCGATCTTGATGGAAAGGTTATCGAAGCTAAAACCATGAGAAACTTTAAGCGCCCTAATAATGTAGATGTGGAGTATGATGTAAAACTTTCTGATAGTACCGTAACAGACATTATGATTTTTACTGAAAGGGAAAGAGAACAAATCAGAGTTTTCTCGGTGCCAGATATGAAGCCCCTTGATAATGGTGGTTTTAAGGTCTTTCAGGATACTCGGGAGAACGAAATGAGTTTGCCTATGGGGGTTTCGATCTATAAATCACCACAATCTGGAAAGACCTATGCTATCGTTGGCCGTAAAAACGGGCCTAAAGAAGGCTATTTACATCAGATCGAATTAGTGCCTTCAGAAAAGGGATTTACACCAAAGTTAGTTCGGGAATTTGGATTGTTTAGTGGGAAAAAGGAAATCGAAGCAATTGCTGTAGACGATGAACTCGGATTTGTATATTGCTCTGATGAAGGCGATGGTATTCGTAAATATTATGCCGAGCCAGATATGGGTAATAAAGAAATAGCCATTTTTGGCGCAGAACATTTTAAAGATGATATCGAGGGCATTGCTATTTCTACATATCCTGATGGAAAGGGGCAGATTATAGTTTCTAACCAGCAACAAGGAACATTTAATTTCTTTAATAGGGAAGATAACAGTTTTGAATATGCGCTGAATTTAGGAACTACAGAAACCGATGGCTGTGAAGTAACCACGGCTTCCCTGGGAGATAAATTCCCCAATGGTTTGTTTGTTTCTATGAACGATAACGGAGAAAAGAATTTCTTTTATCATGATTTAAGCCGATTAAAAAAGCCGGTAGAGGCTGAAAAATAAATGTTGGATTCTAAATAAAAATGTCGGTAAAATTTAGTTTACCGGCATTTTTTGTTTTCCGAAGGACGACTATCTTTCAGTTTTAAAATTGTATTTTTAAGCAAAATGAAATTTGGATAAGTATGAGAACAATTTTTAAGATAGGGCTGGGACTTTTTTTCTTCTTAACTTTTAGTACTATGAAGGCGCAAGAACATCAACAACGAGAATTTGATAAAAACTTTACCCACGTGGTCTATTTTTGGCTTAACAATCCAGACAGCGAGCAGGATCGAGCCGATTTTCTAAAATCTTTAAACAAATTCATGGAAAATAGTTTGTATGCGAAGACCAAATTTATTGGAGAACCGGCAGGAACACCGCGAGAAGTGGTCGATGGGTCCTTTACCTATTCTTTAATACTAAGTTTTCCCTCAAAAGAAATTCAGGATAAATATCAAAAAGAGAAAGCGCATTTAAAGTTTATCGAAGAATCCGAGAATTTATGGAAGCGAGTGCAGGTGTATGATTCGGTTGGGATAAAGTAATAAAACAAAAAATCCTCGCATTAGCGAGATTTTTTATACTGAATTATATAAAATTAGTCTTCAAAATATACGGCAGAAACTCCGCTGAGCATATTATTGATAGTAGGAGTAGCATCTCCAGAATCTTCATCGGAAAAAGCAAGAACTCTTCCGCCTCCGTTAGCCAATTCGGCTACGTATATCATTCCAGAATCTTCATCATAAGAAACGTTTACCGGGTTTCCTAGCATTGTGGTGGTGCCGGCAATTCTTACCTGTTTGCCTACAGCTAGCATTTCTCCGTCCTCGGTATTATTAAATTTAGTGTCAAAATCTCTAATTATATGTAGTGCGCCATCAGCATCTGAGCCAGCATCACCAATGTCAGACATGATCATCGTACCATCATCATAATCTAAACCATGTGTTCTTTCAATACCTTCTAGTGCAATCATTTTAGTCGCTTCTACCATTCCGTCGCCAGAATTAGACAGGAAATTATCGAAACTTGCTAACATGTTAGTATTATCCACTACAGCATAAAGTCTATCATCATCAAACTCGATACCCCAAACATTAAAATCTACGCTTACGGTATTTCTGAGGGTCATTCCGTCAGCCGTTTTGGTATAAATAAAGAAACGTCCGTTTGGAGCATCATCATCGTCACCATTCATATCGGCATTATCAGAAATTACAACCATATTTCCTGAGATTGCGATATCACGAGGGCTCATAACATCGCTAGAGCTTTTAAATTCTGCCATTGCTTCATCAGCTGTATCGTCCCACATGCTTACTTCGCTATAATACTGAATTTCTAAAGGATCTCGGGAAGCAACAATTAATGCATCTGCATCATCATCGTAAATGATACCTTCAGCATCGTTAGCATCAGAACTTAGGGAATATGAATCTCCCGTGTCCAAATTGTATCCAGCAATATTACCAGAATGGGTTGTGGCAAATAACATTGGAGCATCGACTTCCATTCCGTCATCGGTGTCGATTATTCCATCATCGTCGTCACTACAAGAGGCTAATGTAATAGTGGTTAAGCCCGCTAAAAATAGGTGTTTAAAATTCTTCATAATTATTTTTTTTGAACTTCTAAACTACGATTACAGGTTGGATAATTTTTGTGTATATTCCTGGTTTAACCTGAGATTATGAATCTTTAAAGTTTTTTAACGCCTCTAAACAGATTTGGAAACTAAAGGAAGACCTAGTATTAACTTTATTACAACAATCATTACCTGTTAGTATTAATATTCTAAGAATTCATATTTTAGACGCAACCTCTTGCTGTTTTTTGTATCTAATTAGAAATCAAATACATTATGAAAAATATCGTAACTATTATGCTTTGTCTATTCTCACTCATTTTAATTTCTTGCGATAAAGATGAACAGGAACCGGAAAAGTTTACAGTAGTAGATTTCTCTGCAACTAATTTTCCGCAGGAATGGAAATTAGTCGCATCACGAGCGGCAATGATCCCTAATGCTAAAGTTACAAAAGTTGAAGGTAAGGCTGAGAGTTATATTTTTAATGAAGACTTTACTTTTCAAAAAAAATCCAAAATCGAAGATGAAACGATTATTGCGGAAGGTACTTATTCAATTGATGAGCGCGAGTTTATAATTCTCGAATATCTGGAAGAGTCTGATTTAATAGCAAGTTGTAATAGAAAATCTAAATTGGAGTATCTTCATTTCTCCGATAGCCAACTGATAAATGATAGCTGGATAGTTTGCGATGGACCTTATCTTTATTATAAGTTAGTAGAGTAAAAAATTTATAGAATTATAGAAAAAATCCCGTTCAGCAATGAACGGGATTTTTTCTATAATTCTAGTCTCTAGTCTAGTATCTATAGTATTCAGGTTTGAACGGACCTTCAACTTCAACGCCAATATATTTAGCCTGGTCTTCATTAAGTTTCGTTAATTCTACACCAATTTTTTCAAGGTGTAAAGCCGCTACTTTTTCATCTAAATGTTTAGGTAACATGTAAACTTTGTTCTCATACTTATCGGTATTATTCCAAAGTTCGATTTGTGCTAAAGTCTGGTTTGTAAATGAGTTACTCATTACAAAACTTGGATGCCCTGTAGCACAGCCTAAGTTCACTAAACGTCCTTCAGCAAGAAGAATGATATCTTTACCATCGATAGTGTACTTATCTACCTGTGGTTTGATTTCATCTTTAGTTTCACCATAATTGTTGTTTAACCAGGCAACATCAATTTCGTTATCAAAATGCCCAATATTACATACGATAGTTTTATCTTTCATTGCTAGGAAGTGCTCGCCACGAACGATATCTTTATTTCCTGTTGTAGTAATTACAATATCAGCTTTTTCTACTACAGTTTCAAGACGTTTTACTTCAAAACCATCCATTGCTGCTTGTAATGCGCAAATAGGATCCACTTCAGTAACTGTAATAATAGCACCGGTTCCTTTAAAAGAAGCTGCAGTTCCTTTTCCAACATCACCATAACCACAAACCACAACGCGTTTACCAGCTAACATTACATCGGTAGCACGACGAATTGCATCTACAGCACTCTCACGGCATCCAAATTTGTTGTCAAATTTCGATTTTGTAACCGAGTCGTTCACGTTAATGGCCGGCATAGGAAGTGTTCCGTTTTTCATACGCTCGTAAAGACGGTGAACTCCAGTAGTAGTTTCTTCAGAAAGACCTTTTACATCTTTCGCCAGTTCCGGATATTTATCCAAAACCATATTGGTCAAGTCGCCACCATCATCTAAAATCATATTTAATGGTTTACGATCTTCACCAAAGAAGAGTGTCTGTTCAATACACCAGTCAAATTCCTCTTCTGTCATTCCTTTCCAGGCGTATACAGGAATTCCAGCTTCTGCAATAGCAGCAGCAGCCTGATCCTGAGTAGAGAAAATATTACAGGAGCTCCAGGTAACTTCTGCACCAAGGGCCTTTAAGGTTTCAATAAGTACCGCAGTTTGTATTGTCATGTGTAAACAACCAGCGATACGTGCACCTTTAAGAGGTTGTTCTTCTTTATATTCTTCACGAAGCGCCATTAATCCCGGCATTTCAGCTTCTGCCAGTTCAATTTCTTTACGTCCCCATGCAGCAAGGGAAATATCTTTTACTTTATACGCCGTATAAGGCACTGTGTTCGTAGACATATTATTATATTTGATTATTCTGTAATTTAATAGCGCAAAAGTAATTAATATTTAATAAACCGGCATGCCTCTTTTCAAAACAATAACACCACGAAAAGGAACTAAAGTCTTCATTTGGAAGGTGGAAGAGTCTTTGGAGTGGCTAAGTGAGGGTATAAGTTTAACTAATCACTGTGCAAAGAGAGTCGATGGAATGAAATCTGAAATTCATCGGCGTGGTTTTATGAGTATTCGGCATCTTATGGCGGAAGCCGGTTATGTAGATCAGGATTTGTGGTATGATGATTTGGGAAAACCACACCTTAAAGATGGTCAGTATATTTCGATTACCCATTCTTTTAATTTTACCGGAATTATTGTGAGCAACCAGCCGGTAGGAATCGATATTGAAAAACAACGTGATAAAATTATAAAGATCGCCAATAAATTTACGCCGCTTAGGGAATATCATACACTTGCAAATGAAGAAGCAATTATTCGAAAATTAACCATCGTTTGGGGAAGTAAGGAATCTATTTATAAAGTTCATGCTCAGCCAGGATTGGGTTTTTTAGAGCATATTTATATCAAAGATTTTGATTTTGAAGACGCCGTTACCCGCGGAACTGTTACTTTTGAAGGCGAAAAAACCGAGTATGAACTGGAGTTCCTGGAATTTGAAGGATTTACCTGTGTTTATACGTTTTTGCTAAATTAAAATTGATGCCTAAAATTTTAGATGCCATTATTAAAGCATCGAAAATCAATAAAAAACTACTTGCGGTTTTAATTGACCCTGAAAAGTTTGCTACGGAAAACTATAGCTATTTTATCGAAAAACTACCTGAAGCAGTTACCCATATTTTTGTAGGAGGTAGTACTGCGACCACAGCGCAATCTGAAGTTTGCGTAGATTTTATAAAAACCAAAACTAATTTACCTGTTATTTTATTTCCAGGGGACAAAGAGCAGATTACTGAAAAGGCAGACGGGATTTTATTATTGAGTTTAATTTCGGGAAGAAATCCTGAGTATCTTATCGAACAACATATAAAAGCGGTGCCTAAATTATTGAATGCAGGCCTGGAAATTATTCCAACGGGCTATTTGCTCTTAGACGGCGGCAATCAAAGTGCCGTGGCACGAGTAAGTAAAACGAAGCCTATTCAGCAAGATGAAATTGAGTTAATTAGAAACACAGCTTTGGCTGGTGCGATGTTAGGAAAGCAACTTGTTTATCTGGAAGCTGGGAGTGGAGCTTTAATTCCCGTTTCAGAAAAAGTAATCGCTGAAGTGAAAAGGGATTTAAATATTCCGCTTATTGTAGGTGGAGGAATTCGAAATGCAACGCAACTTAAAAAGGCGTATAAAGCCGGGGCAGATCTTGTGGTTATAGGGACCGCTTTTGAAAATGGAGAATTTAAATAGTAGTAATTAGTATTCAGTACTGGACTAGAAGTAGACGTTGTAAAGTAGGAAAGTGAAAAGTAGAAAGTACATATCCAAACGCAAGACTCGAGAATCCAGATAATTTTGGATTGGCTGTAAACCGTTCGCCGTGAACTGTCAACTTTTTTCAATTTTGAATAGTTTTGAGCTGACAGCTGAAAGCTTATCAGATAAAAACGTCACCCTTATCAAAAAAGGATGACGTCTTTTCAGTATTTTATAGTTATTTAAGCGTAAACTTGGCTCAAAAAATCTTTTAGAGACTGGGACTTTCTACCGAGTACTTTTTCAATGTCGGTTTTTTCAAAATTAAATTCCCCATTGGCTATTCCCTGGCTAAACATGCTTAACATTCCAACGATTGGATCTGGTAAACCGGCAGTTTTCATTTGGGATTCAAATTCATCTACTTTAGGGGAAACATAAGCAATTTTCTCACCTAAGATATCAGTTAGGATTTCGCTAATTTCTTCGAAAGAAAACAGTGTACTTCCGTTAAACTCATATATTTTATTGCGGTAATCTTCAGAAGAAACAACAATATTAGCTTCTGCTTCAGCAAAATCTTTTCTGGGGATAAATGCTACTTTTCCGTTTTCGGTAGGTAAGTAAATAGCCTTTGTTTTTAGTAACTGCTCTTTGTCGCCAATAAACATGGGCACGACTTCACTATAAAGATTGTGTCTTAGGATTGTGTAATCTAAACCAGAATTTAAAATCGCTTCTTCGGTTTGTGCATGTCCGCTAATCACAGCATCTAGCGGAGCATCTTTACTTTCTGTTTTTCTTACTGAACTGGTGTAGAAAATATGTTTTACGTTGGCCGCTATAGCCGCTTCAATAACATTTTTGTGTTGTTGCAGGCGGGCATCAAGATCGCTACCCGAAATTAAAAAGACCTGCTCTATACCTTCAAAAGCGACTTTTAATTTGTCAGTATTTTCATAGTCCGATACTCTGATATCTAAACCTTGCGATTCATACTCTTTTACAATATCCTTTGCAGTATCTCTTACTAAAACAGCGATGTTGCTTGCATCTGCTTTACTCTTTAGAACGCTTACAAGAAGTTGACCTAAACTTCCTGTTGCACCGGTGATCAATGTCTTTTTCATTTCATTTTATTTAATTACTAAAAGAGATTTAGTTACTTTTGGTAAGTAAAGATATTGCATCTTTGTCTTTTAGACAAGAGGTTTCAGGAACGTAAATTAGTTACCTGAAAGTTATTAATTTTGAAAATCAAGAGGTTATATATGATGAAAAATGAAATAAATTTTTCAGAAACTGAAAATTGTCCGGTTCGAAATATCTTAGATCGTTTTGGAGATAAATGGTCTACTTTGGTTATTTTAATTTTGGGAAATTATGATACTCTTCGTTTTAATGAATTACAAAAAATGATTGGGAGTATTTCCCAAAAAATGCTTACTGTAACGCTAAAAAAGCTAGAGACCGATGGTTTAGTGACCCGAAAGGTTTATGCTCAGGTTCCTCCAAAAGTAGAATATTCTTTAACAGATCTGGGGTTAAGTTTATTGCCAAAGCTTGAAAGTCTGGTAAAATGGGCTAATGAAAATATGCATCAAATTACTAAAAACCGATCTTTCAGTAAATAAAAATAATACGAGCTAAAGAAAAACAATCTAGTATAGACTTTTATCCTGTGTTTTTAAACCTAAGAATTTATAATAATCTTTCAAGGAAATTTCGAAGTATTTATTTTGAATCGTTTCTATAGGATCTTCTACGTAACGCTGCGGGAGTAAAAAATGTACAGATTCATTATCTAATTTGCGAATTACAAAAGTATATTTCTTTGAAGATTTACTGGGTAGCCTAATTAATTCCCGTTTAATATTTGAGATAAATTCTTCGTCATTTTCTATTTTACTTGTGATAACTATTTTTCGGCTTGTCGTTATACATAAATAATCGTTTAGACTTTTTAGATTGTTTATATCTGTTTCCTCAAAAATAAAAATTTTGGTTTCAGATTGATAGTTCCAATCTTTTTTGAGTGTAGGGTAGGTGTATTTACCTTCCAAACATTTTACGATCAAGAGGTAATAAAAATGATTTTTATAATTTATCGTTTTTAGATTAATAGAATCAAAATTTTGATAAGCTTTAGATATTGTAGTGCTTTTATTATGAGTTGAAGGTTCCTCTTCCGCTATATTTTTTTTAATATAATTGGGATGGTCTGTCCAGCTGTTTTCCTGGTTGTTATATGCCCAGCCAGTAGCGTTTTTTATAATTCCGATGTTTTTATATATTTTAATATCAGATTTAAGTTGTGATTGTGCACTTAATGAATAAGATGTAATTAGTAAGGAAAAGAAGATTAGTTTTAGGGGCTGTAACATGATGAATGATATTTTATGATTGGTTTTGTAAAAGATGTATAAGTAGTTTTTCTATTTTTAATAAAGTCTGAAATAACTCAGATTGATTTTTACTGATCTTATCTATTTTTTCTTCACTACTATGATAATAGTTAGTTTTCTTTAGGTTTTTTTTGGGGAATTCATGCATTCTCCGCAGCATTTGCCCTTCATTTGTTAAAAGCCACTCCAGGCTATATCGAGGGAAGGCTCTTGAAAAATTAGCAATTACTTCTGCACTTGGATAGCTATTACGGCGCTTTAGCATATTAAGATAGCCACTAGACTTCGATAACTTTCGTTCAAATTCCGCTTTGTTTAGGCCTTCTCTTTTGCGTACAATTTCTAAACGTTCAATCATGGTTAAAGTAAAGAGTAGGGATTTTTTGAAAAAAACTCACAATTGTTTGTGTTTTCAGATAATTGTTTGTAATATTGTTCTTGTTTATTCCAAAGGTATGTTTTCTTCTTGTTTAGCGCAAGAGGTGTTTCTTTTATAACCGTAATTTTAACATGTTTTTGTTGATATTCTTCGTTACGGTTGTCAGTAAAATGTAGTTTTTTGTCCTCTTCATTTTCTTCTTTTTCCTTTTTATCATCATATTTTTCCTTATTAAATGTTGGGCTGATTAGTATCATAATGTTAAATTTGAATAGATTATTTTATAGATTTCATTTTACTGGAAAATCATGCAAAGTATAGATTTGAGTAATAAAAAAAGAATTTTGATCTAATGAGGTCTTTTAAGAAGCCAATAAAAATTGCTTTAAAAGTATTTTCTATAATTAATATTGTTTGGATAAAATCAGATTTTTGAAACTATGGAACAACTCTCTGATTTTTTTCTTGATTCTTATAGAGATGCTTCAACTTTTAATATAATTCTTGAGGCCGTTGTATTTATTTTTGGGATTTTAAGTGTTTATTATTCTAAAAAAGAAAATCTCCTGGTATACCCAACCGGGCTTATTGCAACTGTAATTACCGTTTATTTATTGTATAAAGCCGAATATTACGGGGATATGATGATGAATTTTTATTATTCGGTAATGAGCGTATATGGCTGGATTAACTGGGCGCGTAAAAAAGATGGTGAACCGGTTGTGCCAATTACCCGAACTAATACAAAAGAAAAACTAGTGGGATTTGCTCTGTTTTTACTTACCATGATCGTCACTTATTTAGTGTATAGAGCCTTCGATTATGAAATAAAAATGGTTAATTATATCGATATTTTTACTTCTGGAGTGTTTTTTACGGCAATGTGGTATATGGCGATTAAAAAATTAGAGAACTGGACACTTTGGATTTTTGCAGATATTATTACAGTCCCGCTCTATGCGTATAGAGGGTTGGGAATGCTTTCTCTACAATATATTATATTTACCATTTTGGCCATTCAGGGATATTTGGTTTGGAAAAGAAACTTGGGGAGTCATGTGAACTTATAATAGAACCTGGAACTATTAAGTTAACATCATAAAATGTGAACCTTGATTTTTTAAAATACAAACAATTGTTAATACGAGTAGGTTTTTATTTAATTACTTATAAGAATCAAATTATTCTAAGGTGCTGTCAAATAGCCATTTGAAAAGCTTTATTTCATTTTAAAATTATTAAATATGCGTTAATAGACCCCGTTAATCTGCATTTTTTAATGTATATTCACATTCCTTATGCCTTTTATAATTAAAAATGGTAACATGGGTGAAATGGGAGCGAGAATCTTCAAATTTAATGTTCCTTTAAAATCAATCAAACCTTATGTGAATTAGAAGGTGGTCCAAAAAAAAGGCTACAAAATAGAATATAGCAATTAATCAACTAACAATAAAACTAACAGAACCGTGAAATTAAACGAATCAGACATTCTGCAAATTCAGGATAAGGGCTTAACCACTGAAGAGGTAAAGCGACAGGTTGAAATTTTTAAGCGAGGAAATATTAAAGTAGATATTCAGGAGGCAGCAACCGTTGGTAATGGTATTTCGGCTATTTCAGATGAAGAGCGTACGGAGTATATAAGAGCCTATGAGCATAAGAAGGAAGAGCTGGATATTTTAAAATTTGTTCCAGCTTCTGGAGCTGCGACAAGAATGTTTAAAGCACTTCATAATTTCGTAGATGAATTTAATCCAGATAAACAAGAATTGCGTGAGTATCTGGATGAAAAAGGTGATTCTAGTCTTCGAACATTCTTTAATCATATAGAAAAATTACCTTTTTATACTGAAGCGATAAAGGCTGCGAAGAAAGATAATAGTGATTTCGACAATCTTAGCGATGATGAAAAGAATAAGCTAATTGCTGAAAATGTGTTATATGCCAAGGGGCTTGGATTAAGCGACCTGCCTAAAGGTTTGGTTCCTTTTCATAAATATGATAATGTAGTTGTTACCGCTTTTGAGGAACATCTTTATGAAGCAGCAAAATATGCGGAAAGTAAAGGAGTGGTAAAATCCCATTTTACCGTAGGCCAGGATGATAAAGATAAATTTGAGGCTGAATTTGAGAAAGTTAAGAATAGAGTTGAAGAAAAAACAGGTTCCAAATTCGAAGTTTCTTATTCCTATCAGGATCCAAAGACAGATACTATTGCGGTGGATGGAGAGAACGCTCCATTTAGAACAGAAGAGGGAAGTATGTTTTTCCGTCCAGGAGGGCATGGAGCTTTGATTGACAACTTAAACCATCAAGATGCAGATATCATTTTTATTAAAAATATAGATAATGTTGTGATATGGGAAAGCCTTGGTGACGTTGCAGATTATAAAAAAATGCTTGCCGGAAAATTACTCGAGTTAAAAGATGAAACCTTCAATTTAATCAAGGCGTTACAGAATGATCCTTCAGAGGAGGTGTTAAAGGATGCTTCTGATTTTCTGACTCAGAAGCTTTTTGTAAAATCCCTTTCAGGAGATGAATCGGCAGCAGAATATATTGAAAAACTTGATCGCCCGTTACGTGTTTGCGGCATGGTTAAAAATGAGGGAGAACCTGGGGGAGGACCTTTTCTAGTAAAAGATGAAGATGGTGAAATTTCTTTACAAATTATTGAAGGTGCGCAAATAGATGATGATAACCCCGAGCAGGTGAAACTCGTTAAAGAATCAACACACTTTAATCCTGTAGATATTGTTTGTAGTGTTAGAAAACCCGAAGGAAATACTTACGATCTGGAGAAGTATGTAGATCCGAATACGAGTTTTATAGCGAATAAAACAAAAGATGGAAAACCTTTAAAGGCCTTAGAACGTCCAGGTTTATGGAATGGGGCAATGGCTAAATGGAATACGGTCTTTGTTGAAGTACCGGTAACCACTTTTAATCCTGTAAAAACCGTAGCAGATCTTTTAAAGGAAAGCCATCAACCGGTTAATGATTAATCAGGAAGAGTTAATAAAAGAACTCGATTTTAGAGCGGTAAAAAGCAGTGGCCCCGGTGGGCAGCATGTTAATAAAACCGCCTCTAAAGTCGAGTTGTATTTTAATATAGCCTCATCTTCCGTACTTACTGAAATTCAGAAAGAGCGATTACAAAATACTTTTTCTACAAGGATTACTAAGGACAATATCCTTATTCTTCAAAATGGTAATTCCAGAAGTCAACATAAAAATAAAAGTGCGGTAATCAATCAGTTTCTGGAAATGATTAAAACTGGCACAAAAGCTCCAAAAGTCCGAAAAAAAACAAAGCCGGGTAAAATGGCGAAGTTAAAAAGACTGAGAGCAAAGAAGATTCAGGCAGAGAAAAAGCAGAGTAGAAAAAATCCATTAAAATAAAACTGTAGAAAAATTACACACCTGTAGAATTAAAAGTGTAGAATTCTACGGTTTTGTGAAATCAAATATAAAAATGAAAGTTTTTAAGTTATTTGATTTTAGGAGATTAGAGGATATTCTGTTAGTTTTTGGTTATGGCATGGTTTTGACTAATAGTTAATTAGTTAGGGTTATTGAAGGATTTTGAATAACTAACGCAGCAGTAAATAGCTGTTGTATAATTTAGATTTTCGGATTAAAAAGAGGCTGTGGTGGCCTCTTTTTTTAGAGCGAATTCCCATTGTTTCATTTTGAGTCACCCGTAATTTTACTCGATCCTCGTGATTAACTACTCCTCCGATCCCATTTATGGATCTACATACTTCAATAACATAATTTTCGAATAAATGAAACACCCATGGATCACACTTAGGTGATTTCATAAGCTGATATTATATTTTCGTATACCTCTTTTGAAACATTTTCTGACAAACTTTTAAGAAGGATCCGATAGTACTCTCCTGTAGTTATGGATTGCGTATCATTTCTACATAATTAATTCTTAAAGCCTCATAATTTCTACAAAATGACATAGGCTTAAAAATCTTTTTTTAATATAAATAACTGATAATTAGTCTGTTTTGTGTGGTCTCTTGAATTGGGTATAATTTTTCCTTTACTATAAACAACCAACAAAACGAAAAAATAACAAACAGAATTATTACTAAAACTTATACTCATGAAAAAATCAATTTTATCAGTAATGGCAGTTGCAGGATTATTTTTTGCAAGCCAAACCATGCGGGCACAGCAAGAGCCTGTGGAAGAAACAACAGAAGAGATAGAGGCTGAGGTAGCTCCTGAAGTTGTTGGCTTCGAAATGATAGATGTATTAGCTCTACCACAACCAGTTAAGGATGCTACAATGACAGAATTTAACGCTGTAGCTTCTGAAGCCTGGGTGAAATTAGAGAATGATAAAAAGATTTACAAACTTAATATTGCTAGTGATGGTGAAGTAAAAACCGTATATGCTACCGCTGATGGAGAGTGGCTTAAGGAAGACGAAGTTATTGATGGTAACTAATTTTAAAATCAGTTAAAAAAGGATTTTTTTACGAGGTTAAAGTGATGCCGAGAAACAAAGATTCCAACTTTGCGGCAACGGAAAAAGAACCGGTTAGTGAGTATTTTTCAGGGCAATCTTAATACTACTAACTAACACATATAGGAATGTTTGGAAAAATACTACTTAAATTTGGCGATTTTTTCTAATCGGTTCTACCGTTTAAAATGGGAGTAAACTTTTAGGTTATATTCTAATTTAGATGAAAAAGAGGTCTATTCAAGACCTCTTTTTTTTTTATATTTTATTTGTAAGAATTTGGTTATATCTTTTCTAAATTTGTGACCTCTATTAAAATTAGATTATGCCAAAGATTCTCATAGTAGAAGACGACGTTCCTTTCGGTACCATGCTCAAAACATTTCTATCTAAAAGAGGTTACGAAGCAGCGCTTTGTTTTTCAGGTGGGGATGCATTAAAACTAATAGCTAATTCAGAATTTAATCTTGTACTTACCGATGTGCGGCTTCCAGATTACGATGGTTTAGAGATATTAAAAGAGGTGAAATCCAATAATCCCTCTACTCAGGTAATTGTAATGACCAGTTATGCGGAAATTAGTATGGCTGTGCAGGCAATGAAAGACGGTGCCTTTGATTATGTAAGTAAGCCATTTAGGCCCGAATCTATTTTACAAACTATAGAGAATGCTTTAAATACCGAGATTGTCGAGCAAGGAATACCTAAAAGAAAAATAGCAAGCGAAAAAAGCAAAAAAGTAGATGACAGTGTTCAATATATTAAGGGAGTTAGTGATGCGTCACGTAAACTCAATGATTATATAGAGCTTGTGGCACCTACCAATATGTCGGTTTTAATTACCGGCGAGAGCGGTACCGGAAAAGAGAATGTTGCTAAAAGTATTCATTATCAAAGCAAGCGTAAAGATGCTCCTTTTATCGCAGTGGATTGTGGAGCGATCCCTAAAGAGATTGCTTCCAGTGAGTTTTTTGGTCATATTAAAGGTTCATTTACTGGGGCAATAAACGATAAAACAGGCCATTTTAAAGCAGCAAATGGCGGAACATTATTCCTTGATGAAATAGGAAATCTTAGCTATGAGCTTCAGGTGCAATTATTGAGGGCTCTGCAGGAACGCCGAATTAAACCGGTGGGAAGTAATAAAGAAATAGAAGTTGATATTCGGGTGGTTACCGCAACCAACGAAGATCTATCTCAGGCCGTAAAGGACGGAGAGTTTAGAGAAGATTTATACCATCGTCTAAATGAGTTTTCCATAAAAGTTCCCTCTTTAAAAGATCGTAAAGAGGATCTTATGCTTTTTGCAGATCATTTTTTAGAAGAAGCCAATGCCGAGTTAGAGAAAGAAGTTGTTGGTTTTACCGATGAAGCGGTTGAAGCTTTTAAAAATTATACCTGGCCCGGAAATTTACGTGAGCTCAAAAATATGGTAAAACGTGCCGTATTACTTACACAGGATAAACTAATCCCAATGAAAGTTTTACCACACGAGATTGCGACTGCTGAAAAAAGGGAAGAGGATTACGGACTTTTTAAAAATAAGAACGAGGAGAAGCTAATCCTGGAAGCTTTAGAAAAAACAGGAGGTAATAAAAGTAAGGCGGCCAGAATGTTGTCTATAGACCGAAAAACGCTTTACAACAAGCTTAAGCAATATAATATCAAACTATAACCTCGTTTTCTAGTTCTCGCAATACTGTTTGTAATTGTTGTATTAACTCATCAATTTCGGTATCACATACCTCTACTTTCTTTTCCAATCGTTCTAACACAGGAATTACAGGGGTAATTCTCATTTGTTTAAACATAGGGAGCATTTTATGCGCTATTTGACCTATAGCATCATAATTCTTGTCTTTTTTGTGAAATTTTATCTTCGCTATATTTTCTTGAGAACTTTCTAAAAACGCCTTAATGATAATATGCATAGCTTCTTTGTCCTGGCCAGAAAACATATAAATATCTTCCAAATTATAAAACTCGTTATGCTTAGGTGTAAAATCGTTTTTTGGAATAAGTGGTTTTTCTTCAGTTTTGGTTTCAACATTAAAAACTTCACTAATGCTAAGTAGAAGATCCTTTGGTTTAAAAGGTTTGGTAAGCTTAGCAGTAAAACCCGTAAGGGTGTATACTTCGTCTTTCATATCTGTACGGCCGGATAAAGCAATAACCGGAGTTTTATTTAGGTTTTTGTCTTTTTTAATAGCATTCATTAACTGAAAACCATCCATAATTGGCATTTGGATATCGGTAAGAATCAAATCATATTGATTTTTGCCGAGAAGCTCAAGTGCTTTTTTACCATTTTCAGCAGTGTCGAATTTTAAAAGATGATTTTTTAGGAATTCTAAAGTTAACGCCAATTGCGCCGGTTCATCATCGACCACCAAAACCTTTTTGTTTCCCAAATCTAAACTATCTGTTTTTTCTGTAGGAGGATGTGGATTTTCTGGGACTGGTTTCTTTTGGTTTTTAGATTTCTGGACCGGGATGGTAATGGTAAACTCACTTCCCTTACCCTGTTCACTTTGTAAACTAATTTCGCCTTTTAACAAAGAAGTAAGACTTTTTGTGATGGTGAGGCCCAGGCCTGTACCACCATATTTCTTTTCGATACCGCTGTTTTCCTGACTAAATTCTTCGAAAATAACTTCCTGCTTTTCTTTAGAAATTCCAATTCCGGTATCTTTTACTTTAATAATAAGGTATTGTATATCTTTTGTTTTGGTCTCAATTTCAGCCGAGACTATTATGTTGCCTTTTTCGGTAAACTTACAGGCGTTGGTGACCAGGTTAGCAATAATTTGTTTTATTCTGAAAGGGTCGCTTGAATATTGCCCATCAGCCTCTTCAGAAATATCAATGATAACCTCAAGGTCTTTATTTAAATTTGCGGGGATGTTATTCTGAACGGTATCGCTGATAAGTTTTTTAGGATTGAATGGTAAATTTTCTACCAGCATTTTACCGGCTTCAAGTTTCGATAAATCCAACAGATCGTTTACCAAATGGAGAATAAAATCTGAAGATTTATTGATCTGGCTTAGGTAGTGACGTTGTTTATTACCCAGCTGTGTTTTGTTCATCAATTCAGAATAGCCAATCACGGTATTTAAAGGAGACCTTAGATCGTGCGTTATAGCAGCCATAAGCTGTTCCCGGCGTTTTAGAAGGGTTTCTGCGAAGTTTTTGGCTTCTTCCAATTCAATACGATATTGCTGGCTACGCCTTACATCACGAATAATAAGCATTAAAAACAGCAAGATTACAATTACACAAACAATTCCGGAAACCATAATGATAGAAACGGTGTCTTCTAAAGTTTGCTGTGCTTTTTCAGTTCGTTCTAAAGAAGCCTCCCGCTCGTCTTTCTCAATATTGGCTAGGATTTTTCGAAGTTGCTGGTTAAGTACCATATCATTATCCAGCAAATCATTTTCCTTTTCGATGATGGTTTGCCTAAACTTAATATTAGCTTTTTGAAAATCGTTTAATACCTTTTTTACAGAATTCACTAAGGAATCTGCAGTTTGATTGGTCAATGATCGGGCATTATCTGCACGTGCATATTCCAGCCATTTTACAAGGACTCTTTTTTGGTAAGGTTCTAAATCATTAAATCTGTCGTCGTAGCCCTGATTAGATTCAAAACTTTCATTAACCCGGTTAAGCTCTTCCATTACCTGTTTGTAGTAATTGGTGTTGCGTTCTTTTTCCCGTAGATTGATTAAAGCTTCCAGGTTTTCGGTTTTTAGGTCTAAAAGCTTATAAATGCTGTCAAGTTCAGTATGTAGTTGATTTTCGGCATATTGCTCGTCTAATTCAACTAAATTCATTTTAATAGAATCCAGTTGTGCCTGGTATAAAACGATATCTTCTTTAGTGCCGGTTTGGATTAATCTTCGACTCACATTTTCAGTCTCATATAGGTCGCTGGTAAGCTCACTAACTAAAAAAAGCTGTTCATTGTTACTGCTATTGCTTTGCGCCATGTGGCTAAAGATGACTACCCGGTTATAAATAAACCAAACGGCCACCACCACCAGGACCGCAATAAGCAGGTAGCCGGCAACAACTTTTAGGGTAATCGATCTTTTAGTGTTTTGCATAGTTTTTAGCG
Source organism: Zunongwangia profunda SM-A87 (assembly GCF_000023465.1). Classification (NCBI taxonomy): domain Bacteria; kingdom Pseudomonadati; phylum Bacteroidota; class Flavobacteriia; order Flavobacteriales; family Flavobacteriaceae; genus Zunongwangia; species Zunongwangia profunda. The sequence continues at coordinate 4,806,266 of NC_014041.1, read as the reverse complement.
CTTCTCAAAAATAAACCATTTAAATCAATTGCAATAATTGTTCATAATCAAAAAAAGCGTTCTACATTTGCAGCAAATCTCATAAGGGGTGCCCTTCGGGCTGAGATTATACCCAATGAACCTGGGCGGGTAATGCTGCCAAGGGATAAGTGCAAAGCGCACTACAGCACTCCTGGATAGGCTTCGGAATTAGAATCGAAGAAATTCAGGATTTATTTTTTAACCAAATTTTTAATGGAATAATGGCCCCTTTTATTCGTAAATTTTTTACGAATGAAAAATATATTATTCAGTTTTTTATTGCTGTTCTCTGGCTATGCAGTGGTGGCGCAGCAGTATCAAATTTCAGGGACAGTGACACGGGAAGGAAAACCTTTAAGCGGAGTTTCGGTCTACACCACCACCAAAAAATCAGGAACACTTACAGATGCTTCCGGGGAATACAAGCTTACTTTAGAGGAAGGGAAACACACAGTTCAGTTTGTGTACGGAAATCGAAAATCTTTTGAGATCGATCTTAAGTCAGATCAGGTATTAGATGTAGATCTTAGTGGTTTAGAGGAAGCTTTAAGTGAAGTGTTCTTGCAGTCTGTTAGGGTAGACGCCGATTCGCCCATTACCTACAGTAATTTAACCAATGAAGAGATCGGCGAGCGAAATCTTGGGCAGGATATTCCTGTATTAATGAATTATTTACCCTCTGTAGTAACGACCACAGATGCCGGAAACGGAATTGGTTATACCGGGATCAGGGTACGAGGTAGTGATGCTACACGAACAAATGTTACCATTAATGGTGTGCCTTATAATGATGCTGAAAGTCAGGGAACTTTCTGGGTGAACTTGGGCGATTTTGCATCATCTACAGAGAACATTCAGTTACAACGTGGTGTGGGAACCTCTACTAATGGTGCCGGCGCATTTGGGGCTAGTATCAATATTTTAACCAATCGATATAATGAAGAAGCCTCGGCCGAAATAGCTAATAGCTACGGTTCTTATAATACACATAAGCATACGGCTAAATTTAGCACAGGTTTATTTAATAATCATTGGGAGTTTTCTGGTCGAGCTTCATTGATTAAAAGTGATGGTTATATCGATAGGGCGGAATCAGAACTTAAATCTTACTTTTTGCAAGGAAGCTATATTGATGGGGGTACTTTGGTAAAAGCATTGATGTTTGGCGGGAAAGAAAGAACGTATCAGGCCTGGTATGGGATGGATGCTGAAACTTTAGAAAATGACAGAACCTATAATCCTGCTGGTGAATATACCGATGAAGACGGCAACGTAAAGTATTACGATAACCAAACCGATAATTACCAGCAGGATCATTACCAGTTGCTATGGAACCAAACTTTCAATAAAAACTGGTCATCTAATCTTGCACTGCATTATACTTACGGGAGAGGATATTACGAGGAGTATGAAGAAGATGCCAGCCTCATTGATTTTGGATTACCAAATTTCATCGCAGATGGTGCACAAATTACTTCATCTGATTTGGTGAATACCAGCTGGCTGGATAATCATTTTTATGGCACTACTTTTAGTTTAAATTATAAGAATAGTACGGTAGATGCCATTGTTGGAGGTGGTTGGAATCGCTACGACGGCGATCATTTTGGGGAGGTAATTTATACCAGATTTGCACGTAACAATGATCCTTACAAGCCGTTTTATAAAAACAATGCAGTAAAAACAGATTTTAATATCTATGGGAAAGCTACGGTTTCGATTACCGCTAAGTTTGCGGTGTATGGTGATTTGCAGCTAAGAACCATCAATTACGAAGGGGATGGACCCACTCAGCAAGTTGCCAATTTTCCTATCGATGCGAATTTCGATTTCTTTAATCCTAAAGGAGGTTTTACTTATCAGTTTAATGAAAAAAGTCAGCTATATGGATCTGTGGCAGTTGCGCATCGTGAGCCCTCACGATCTGATTACGAAGATGCTTTTCAAAATGAAGAGGTCGCTCCAACCGAAGAACAATTGGTCGATTACGAGTTAGGCTGGCGTTTTAATTCGGGAAAAACTCAGGTAAACACGAATCTTTATTTTATGAACTATAAAGATCAATTAGTGTTAACCGGGGAAATTGATGAAGAAGGTGCTGCGATTAGAAAAAACAGCGGAGAAAGTTACCGACTGGGATTAGAGGTAGATGCTACGATCTGGGTAAATGACTGGTTAAGTTTAAGACCTAATATTGCAATAAGCCGAAATAGAAATAAGGACTTCGTAGCAGTTTTTGATGGCATTCGGCAAAATTTTGGAGATACTGAAATTTCATTTTCCCCTAATGTTGTAGCCGGCAATATGATTAGGCTTTCTCCAATTAAAAATCTTCAGTTAAATTTATTAAGCAAATATGTAGGGGAGCAATATATGAGTAATTTGGAGTTAGAAACATCTAAGCTGGATTCTTATTTTGTAAACGATTTTAATATACGATACGTGTGGGACACCCCTCCATTATTTAAAGAAGTGGTGTTTACAGGATTAGTTAATAATATTTTTGGCGAAAAATACGTATCTAATGGATACTTCTACACTTATGATATAGAAAATCCAGAGATGCCAAACGGAGTAGAGACGTTAGGCGGTGCAGGATATTATCCACAGGCCACCACAAATTTTTTAGCCGGAGTTACCCTAAGATTTTAAATTTGTTAGATTTATCTTAGTTACTAATGCCTGGGATTTTCTAAAATTCCAGGCATTTTTTATTGTTTGAATTTTACCATTTTTGGTTTGATCGCTTCTAAAATTCAGGGAAGTACTTATTTAATTTTGCCTTTGAATTTAAAATTAAAAATGATGAGTACAGGGAAAAAAATTGCATTGATTACAGGAGGAAGTCGTGGTCTGGGTAAAGATATGGCTTTAAAAACGGCAGCTAAAGGACTGGATGTCGTGATCACATATCACAGTAAAAAAGAAGAAGCTGAAAGAGTTGTTGCTGAAATTAAGAAAATTGGCTGTCATGCTGTGGCACTTCAGTTAGATACTGCAAATGTTTCAGGTCTTGACGAATTTAAACGAAATCTTCAACAGGTTTTACAATCTGAATTTAAGGCTGAAAACATCGATTTTCTGGTTAATAATGCCGGGATAGGAATTAATCAGCCAATCGCTGAAACCTCCGAAGAAACTTTTGATCTTTTAACCAATATTCACTTTAAAGGCGTGTTCTTTTTAACGCAAAGATTACTGGATATTTTAAATGATGGTGGCGGCATTGTAAATATCAGCTCTGGTCTGGCCAGATTTACCATGCCCGGTTATAGTGTTTATGGGGCCTTGAAAGCAGGGATAGACTCTTTAACCAGATACGAAGCCAAAGAATTTGGTAAACGGGGGATTAGAGTAAATACTGTGGCACCGGGAGCGATTGAAACCGATTTTGGTGGCGGTTTGGTGCGTGATAACAAACAGGTAAACCAACATGTAAAACAATCTATCGCTTTAGATCGCGTAGGACAGGCCGATGATATTGGTGGCGTTGTTGCCTTTTTATGTACAGAAGATGCCAAATGGGTAAACGCCCAACGTATCGAAGTTTCTGGCGGCCAGAATATTTAGTTGGTAATAAGGAATATAGGAAAAGTATTCTGTAGTGCTTTTGCTACGGAATACTTTCTCTAAATTTTTATCTTTAGGATGATGGAAAAAACAATGAGCTTAGAGGATTTTTACCGGAAAAAACTAGGGGAACTTCCTAGCGATATTCTACAAAAAACAGGGCAATTTAATGTTTTTCGGTTAAGTGATTATTTTGGAACCACTAAAGCAATGCCCTATAGCCGAAAAGATTATTATAAAATTAGCCTGATCTCTGGTGAAAATGTAGTGCATTATGCTGATAAAACGCTTAAGGTAGAAGAAAATATGCTTTTGGTGGCTAATCCACAGGTGCCCTATAACTGGGAACCACTTTCTGAGGAAAAAACAGGCGCTTTTTGTGTCTTTACCGAAGATTTTATGAATGGCTTTGGGAACTTTAAAGACTATCCGGTATTTCAGAGCAGCGGTACGCCAATATTGTCTTTAAAAGATGCCGATTTTCATAGAATATTGGCTATATATGATAGAATGTTTTTAGAAATTCGTGCAGATTACGATTATAAGTATGATTTGTTACGGAATCTGGTTTTTGAACTAATTCATGAAGCCTTAAAATTACAGCCGGCAAAACTTGAGAGTAATAAAACCGAATCTAAAGCTTCAGAAAGAATTACATCATTATTCATGGAACTACTAGAACGGCAGTTTCCTATTGAAAATCCACTTCAACAAATAAAATTAAAGAGTGCCGGTGAATTTGCGTATCACTTAAATATCCATGCAAATCATCTAAACCGGGTATTAAAGGAAACTACGGGAAAAACCACTTCCCTGCTTCTTAATGAACGCATTTCTTTGGAAGCCAGAGCACTTTTAAAACATACCAATTGGAATATTGCTGAAATTTCCTGGTGCCTGGGCTTCGAGGATCCTTCTTACTTTATCAAGTTCTTTAAAAAAGCATCAGATGCTACCCCTGGGAATTTTAGAAAATAGTTAATTAGAAATGGTAAGAAACCTACCATTTTTTTCAACCCGATAGGCTTTCATGGCGTAGTCGCCCTCGCCCTCTACCTGTTCTCCGGTAATAATATTATAAACATTGCCTTCGCAACTACAGGTGGCTTCTATTCCGTTCATCGTCATTCCCGGACAAGTTTGATCCGGTACATGATTAGGGTCGCTAAGTTCGTAAGCCAGGTACAGATCATTATTTACATTATAAACAACTACTCCGCCAATTCCAACACCTTCGTAGTAAATGGGAACCTGATTTCCCGGAAATTGAAGCTGATTAAATTCCGCGGATTCAATATTAATTCGGTATTGAAAATTTATATCAACCAGGTTAGGATTATTATTGCGCCCATCATCACTAGAGGAACAGCCTGAAATTAAAATGCTTATCAGGCAAAAAAATAAAAAATGCTTCATTTAATTTCTTTTTTTATCACAAACGTAAATTTCTTATATTTGTTAGAATCAATCCCATTATAGGTGGGATTTTTTTTATTAATAAACAATAATCTAATGATCATGCAACTTTCAAATAATAAGTTCGCAGTCAGACCGCGGGACTTTATACATCTCCTTTAGTTGAAAATTTATTGGTATTGCCAACAGGAAAATACTCCATGGCTAGCCTCTAAATAATAAAAAGGGTTTACCGGTTGATACCGCTTGGGCTCGCCTCGAGGTTCTTGATTCGATCGCCTTTTAATAGCTCATTAGATTAAAAACAATCATTAAAAACATATTATTTTTTTGGAAGAAGGCCTCTTAATAAAGGCCCTTTACCAATTATAAAAACGACGAAGTTATGAGTAAAGTATCTTATTACACTGCAGAAGGACTAAAAAAATTAAGGGATGAATTAAATCACCTTAAAGATGTAGAGCGCCCAAGAGCTTCTGAAGCTATCGCAGAAGCCAGAGATAAAGGAGACTTAAGTGAAAATGCAGAATATGATGCTGCAAAAGAGGCGCAGGGACTTTTAGAGATGAAAATAGCAAAATTAGAAGAAGTGGTTGCGAACGCACGGGTTATTGATGAGTCGCAATTAGATACTTCTAAAGTTTTGATTCATTCTCATGTGAAAATTAAAAATCAGAATAATGGTGCTGAGGTTAAATATAAATTGGTGGCTCAGAGTGAAGCCGACTTAAAAACGGGAAAAATATCTGTAGACTCTCCTATTGGTAAAGGTCTGTTGGGTAAAAAGGTAGGTGAGGTTGCTGATATTGCAGTCCCAAGCGGTACTATGAAATTTGAAGTTTTAGAGATTTGGAGGGAGTAATTATCCTTAATCGCTTTTATGATTTATAAAAGTCCTTTTCTTAATCCTTTAACGGTGATTTGAGAAAAGGATTTTTAATTTTATAGCACTAATCAAAACAATCAATTATGGCCAGTTTATTTACGAAGATAGTTCAGGGAGAGATTCCTGCCTATAAAGTAGCAGAGGATAGCCAGTTTCTGGCATTTTTAGATATTCGTCCAAATTGTAAAGGGCATACGCTCTGTATTCCGAAGAAAGAAGTAGATTATATTTTTGATATGGAAGAACAGATGTATATGGAGCTAATGCGTTTTTCCAGAAAAGTGGCCCTTGCGCTAGAGAAAACAGTTTCATGTAAACGGGTAGGCGTTGCTGTAGTAGGGCTTGAGGTCCCACATACACACGTACATTTAATACCGCTTAATGATATGAGTGATATGAATTTTGCCAATCATTACGAAATGACTGATGATGAATTTAAGGAACTGGCAGAATCTATCCACGTAAACTTGTAAGTTTGGGAACCTTTAAGCTTGAATTAAAACTAAGGATAGACTGGGGCGACCTGGATATGTATCGCCATGTGAATAACCTAAGTTTTATGCGTTTTATGCAATCTGGCAGGGTGAACCTATGGGAAGCCACCGGGTTGCATAAAATGTATGCTGAAAAAAACAAAGGAGCTATGCTGGTTGCTACGCATTGCGATTTTAAAAAAGCCTTATATTACCCGGGGAGTGCCATTGTTAAGACCCGGATTGCTGAAGTAGGCAATAAAAGTTTTAAAATTGAGCATCATATTTTTGATGACCAAAACCAGCTTTGTGCTTTAGGAAATGATGTCTCTGTTTTTTACGATTTTAGTGAAAATAAAACCCTGCCAATTCCAGAAGATCTTCGGGAAATATTAAGCAGGTACTGAGCTTTTTCTAAGCATGATTTCAAAAGTAGTGCCTTCGCCAATTTCACTTTTAGCCACTCTAATACGGCCATCATGATATTCTTCTACAATGCGTTTCGCTAAGGATAAGCCAAGTCCCCAGCCACGTTTTTTGGTAGTTTGTCCGGGTTCAAAAATAATTTTGAATCGGTTTTTATCGATTCCTTTTCCCGTATCATGAACATACACAAAAACCTGCTTATCATTTTGCCTGATTTCGATGGTGATTTTTCCTTTACCGCGCATCGCATCAATAGCGTTTTTTACCAGGTTTTCGATAGTCCAGCTGAATAACTGCGTATTTAGATTTACAATAATTTTTTCTCTGGGAACCTGTAAATTAAAATCGATAAGTTTAGAGCTTCTGGATTGTAAATACTGGTAACTTTGCCTGGTCGCTTCAACAAGATCGGTTTCTTCCAGAAGCGGTGCAGATCCAATTTTAGAAAAACGTTCGGTAATGGTTTGTAAACGCTGTATGTCTTTTTCCATCTCAACAATATAAGCGTCATTAACTTTTTCCTGCTTTAAAATTTCAGTCCACCCAATTAAAGAACTTAACGGCGTTCCTATCTGATGGGCCGTTTCTTTTGCCATTCCTGCCCATAATTTATTTTGCTCGCTGTTTTTGGTGGTGGTGTAAAAAAAGTAAATGACCCCTATAATCAAAAATCCAATGGTAACCAGTCCCAGCGGATAATATTTTAAACTATTTAATACAGGGGAATTTCCATAATATACCTTATGCGTCCTAAATCGGTCCAGATGCATAATTATAGGCTCGTTTTCAGCCTTCAGGCGATTAAGGTAATTTTCGGCTTTTTCAGGGGTGTCTATTTTTTCAGGATCGATAAAGTGAGAAGACACAATAGTTCCTTCCTCGTCGGTTTGCAAGGTGGGAATACTAGTATTGCTATTAAGAACATTAAGGATCAGCGGACTCAAATTCTCGTTACTGTCGGCGCGATCCAGTTCCAGCAGAGCTTCAGCCCAAATACTCATCTTGGTGCGCTCTTCATCTTTAAGGCGGTTAAAAAATATGGTGGTATTCCATAAAACCAGTACAATTACGGCTAATCCTGCAAATATGATAAACCAGCGGTTGTACTTTCGTTCGTCACTAAAATTCATAAAGAGTTCCTCTCTATTTTAAAAGGGGTTAAATATAAGCGTTTTAATGTGAATATTATTGTGTGGTCAATCTTTATATTCCATCTCCTAATTATTACCTTTGTGAAAAATCAACGCATGTTAAGTATAGATTCTAAGGAATCGCCTTCTGGCGCTCTTTACAGGTATTTAAGCGGGGCGGTAGGACCAAGACCTATTGCTTTTGCCAGTACTTTAGATGTGGAAGGAAGGCCAAATTTGGCTCCTTTTAGTTTTTTTAATGTATTTAGTGCTAATCCGCCAATTTTGGTGTTTTCTCCGGTGAGAAGGGGGAAAGATGGTAGTCTTAAACATACGCTCTTAAACCTTAAAACGGTTAAAGAATGTGTGATTAATATCGTTGATTATAAGATGGTGCAGCAAATGTCCTTAAGCAGCACTGATTATGCTGAAGGTGTAAATGAGTTTGAGAAATCCGGATTGAGCATGCAGCCATCAGATCTTGTAAAACCTTTTAGGGTGGCAGAATCTCCCGTTCAGTTTGAATGTAAAGTAAATGAAATTATCGAGCTGGGACAGGAAGGTGGCGCAGGAAATCTGGTAGTATGTGAAGTTATAAAAACACATATAAAAGAAGAGATTTTAGATGAAGAGGGCTATATAGATCAGGTAAAGATCGATCAGGTAGCCAGGATGGGCGGTAACTGGTACACCAGGGCTAAGGACGGCATGTTTGAAGTGCCAAAGCCGATTGCTACTTTAGGGATTGGTGTAGATGCTATTCCGAAGGAAATTAGACAGAGTGTTATTTTAACCGGTAATGATCTTGGTAAATTAGGGAATGTTGAAGAATTGCCGAGCTTGGAAGAATCGAAATTATACGTTTCTGAAGACGATTTATTTACCGAAATTATTGCCGCAAAAGAAACAGAAGCAATTCATAAACAGGCGCAATTATTGCTTGATAAAGGAAAGGTGATAGAAGCGTGGAAATTATTACTAGCAAATTATTAAACGAAGATGGAAGTACAAGGAAAGATTAAATTAATTGGAGACACCAAAACTTTTGGAAGTAACGGTTTTAGAAAGAGAGAATTGGTAGTCACTACAGAAGAGCAATATCCGCAGGATTTAATGATCGAGTTTGTTCAGGATAAAACAGATTTATTAAATACATATCAGGTGGGGCAACCGGTGAAAGTTGGGATTAACCTTCGTGGTAGAGAATGGGTAAGCCCACAAGGAGAAACCAAATATTTTAATTCTATCCAGGGATGGAGAATAGAAAATTTACAGCCATCACAACCAGGGGGGCAAAACGTACCACCACCAGAAGATCATTTTGAGCCCGCTCAGGATTTTAAAGATGAAGATTATGACGATCTTCCTTTCTAAACCTAGAATATAATTTTTTTGAAAAGCTTAGTACCTCTTTAGGGTGCTAAGCTTTTTTCTTTTTGTACATTTCTTAATCCTAAAACATTGTATGTTGCAAATTTTAAATCCATTTGAACCCTTTCCAGATATTAGATACACTTCAGATGATGGATTACTTGCTGTTGGAGGATCACTTACTGAAAGCCGATTAATGGAAGCGTATTCAAAAGGGATTTTTCCCTGGTACGATGAATCTCAGCCTATTTTATGGTGGTGCCCGGATCCCAGAATGGTTTTATTTCCACATAAATTAAAGGTTTCAAAGAGCATGAAACAGCTGTTTAAAAAAAAAGCGTTTAAAATTACCTATAACGAAGCATTTGAAACGGTAATAGAGAACTGTGCTAAAATCAAACGAAAAGGACAGCTGGGTACCTGGATCACGCCAGAAATGAAGGCCGCTTATATCGGTTTAAATAAAAAAGGAATCGCTCAATCTGTCGAGGTTTGGAAGGATGGGGAGATTGTAGGAGGCTTATATGGGATTTATCTAAAAAATAAAAAGCTTTTTTGTGGGGAGAGCATGTTTGCAAAAGTAAGCAATGCCTCTAAATACGGTTTTATAAGTATGGTAAGGAAACTTCAGGAAAACGGAGTAAAACTTATCGATTGCCAGGTGCATACAGATCATTTAGAAAGTCTTGGGGCAGAAGAAATTTCCAGAAAGGAATTTCTTGAATATTTATAACTATCTGGTATCTCTCAATAGTTATGAGTTTCAGGTTGTTTTTTCATTGTTTTTCTTGCTTTCTTTTTAAAAATTAAAATAAAAAAGAATAAGGTTTTTCATTCCAAAATTCTTTTATGGGATATCATTTTCGATTTCTTTAGTATTGCTTTTAGGTTCTTCAGGATTTTTCTTGTGCCAGTAAGAAGCCAGTATGGAACCGGTAATATTCATTAACGGTCCAAAAACCGCCGGCGCCAGTCCAATTGTGGCTATTTTTCCTAAAGAATTAGCGATCCCCGATGCCAGTCCGCCATTTTGCATTCCTACTTCTAATGCTATAGTCCTTGCATCGCGCTCTGACATTTTACATACTCTTGCTACCCAGTATCCTAAAAGGTATCCAAATAGATTGTGTATTAAAACCACCAAAATCAATAATGCCCCAATATCCATTAAGCTATCACGGCCTGCAGCAGTGATTACTACAATGATTAAAGCAATGCCTAGCATAGATATTATGGGCATAACTTTATCAAGCCATCGAGTTTTGTCTTTAAAAATTTTATTGAATAATAAGCCAGCTCCAATAGGTATGATGATCATCTTTACAATATTCCACATCATTCCCAAGAGATCAATTTCTACGAATTCTCCGGCTAATAATTTCATTAATAAAGGGGTTAATAAAGGTGCCATTAATGTGGCTATGGCGGTTATACTAATAGAGAGGGCAAGATTTGCTTTGGCTAGATAAGCCATAACATTAGAAGCCATCCCACTTGGTGAGCTTCCAATAAGAATAATCCCTGCAGCAATTTCAGTAGGAAAATCACTAACTACTGCCAGTATATATCCCATAAATGGCATAATGCCCAGCTGTGCCAAAACTCCAATAACCACTCCTTTGGGGGTCTTTATCACAGCGGCAAAGTCTTTTGCCTTCATAGAAGTTCCCATACCAAACATGATGATTTGGATAAGCGGTGTGATAAGATTGGTTAATTTAAAATCTCCTACAGCTATAAAATATTGCGGGTAATACATCGATGTAGTTACTGCTGCAAAAATAATCGTTGTAAAAGTGAAACCTTTTAAGCTGGGAAATCCTCTAAAGGCTAAAGCCGTATTTAAAAAGAAAAGAATAAGTACAGGGCCTGTAATACTAGTATATCCAAAGATGATCATTCCAAAAAATAAACATAGTAAAAATGTAGAGATACCTAATAATACTTTATAAACATTCATTTTTACGAAGTATTTATTTTGGATAATATGGAGTGATTAATGTTGGTGCTTGAAAATAGGGATGGGTAAATAATTTATTAAGTTGATAAGCTACATGCCCATGACATTTCATGATGATTGATTTTTAATCTTTTTTGTTAAAAAATCATACAAGTATAACGATTTATCAATTAATTAGTGTTGTTAAAATCTTTATTTTGGTAATTTTTTATACTTCTTTATATCTGAAGCAGGAAGTTTCGTGATCATTTACCATACCGGTAGCTTGCATATGCGCATAAACTACGGTCGATCCCACGAATTTGAATCCACGTTTTTTGAGGTCTTTACTTAGTTTATCACTAATTTCTGTAGTCGCCGGAGCTTCTTTGTAATTTTTTACTTTATTCTGTATTGGTGTGTGATCTACAAAGCTCCAGATATACTGGTCAAAACTGCCAAATTCATCCTGAATTTTCATAAAAAGCTGCGCATTGGTAACCGCACTTCTCACTTTTAATTTATTCCTAATAATCCCCGGATCCTGGAGTAATTCCTGAATTTTTGCTTCGGAATAATCAGCTACTTTTTTATAATCAAAATTATCAAAAGCCTTCCTGAAATTTTCTCGTTTTCTTAAGATAGTAATCCAGCTTAGGCCAGCCTGAAAAGTTTCCAGAATTAGAAATTCAAATAATTTTTGATCATCATGTACCGGTACGCCCCATTCTTCATCATGATAGGTTTCATATAATTCGTCGCCTAAACACCAGCCGCATCTATGTTTTTGAGTCATAATTTTAAGGTTTAAATTGATAAGTAATCGTTCCCGGCTGATTATCCCTCCCGGCGAGTTCACTAAAAACCGCTTCAGAAGCATAAAGCAGCGCATTTTCTACCAAGCATTTGTTATCAGTAGAAGAACTGGCTTCATTAAATGATGTGGCTATAACACGGCCACTTTCGTTCACTTTGATATTGATGACTATTTTACCAGAAATACTACAGGTATAAATAGGATTAGGAATGTTTACGGCCGTTCTTCCCTTTAAATTAAAAGAAATAGAACTGTTCTTTAGGCTACCACGCTTAGTAGAGGTGGCAGTGTTCGAATTATCCCCATCAGATTGCTTTTGTGTTTTTTTTCCAGGTTTTCCAACCGCATAATCTCCAGAAGAATTGCTCTCGCTATTGTCTGAGGTTTCGGTTTGTGAAGCCGAATTTTTCTGGAAAATATCGTTTAACTTTTTATCGAAATTCGCTTCCCTGGCTTTATTATTTTGATCAAAAGCACGATGTGTTTGTGGTTTAGAATTTGTTTGCTTTGCTGTTTTTTCAGGTTCTGTTTGCTCTTCTTCTTGTTGTAAAGACTGGGTGAAAGAATCCAGGTCGACCAAAAATTCCTGGCTTTTCCTTGCGCTACTTCCCAAATGCCAGTTGTATAGCCCTAAAAACAATACTAAAAATACCAAAGTGGTTAAGAGTAAGGCTTTATGTTTTTCTATAAACTGCATGTGTTATAAACCGTGATCGTTATTTGTAATTTTGCATGGAAGTTAGCATTTTTTAAAGTTTATATTCCAATAGCTTAGTTAAGAGTTTTATTTAAATTGTATTTATGGTAAAACTTATTTAGCAGGTCTTGTGTAAATTAAACCATATTTTATAAAATTTTAAAATATAATAGCGATATGCATTGGTAATTTAATATTTTGCGTATTATTTAACCAATTCATCAATCAATAAAATGAAGAAAATTTTACTCTTATTTTTTGTGTGTACTTCCTCGATTATTAATGCTCAGCAAGAGCAGGATTCAGATGAAACCAAGCAGGAATTAAAATTCAATTTAGCCATGTCTATTGCTGGTGTTCCAGAGCTTACTTATGAATACTTTTTGGAAGATAACAGTAGTGTTGGTGCTTCGATAGCAATAGGTTTGGAAAACGCAGAGGATATGTCATTACGTTTTATTTTGAGTCCGTATTATCGTTTGTTTTTTGGAAAGAAAAAGAATGCCGGTTTTTTTATCGAGGCTAATTCGGCAATTGCAACTTACCGCGATATTTATAATCGCTATGAATATTATTATGATGACAATGGGGAGTATAGGGAAGACAGCATAAGTGTGTACGACAAAAAAACAACGAATTTTGGTTTAGGGGCGGCTGTAGGATTTAAATTACTAACCCGTAATAATTATATAGGTGAAATTTATGCCGGTGCCGGTAGGTTGTTTGGTGATAGTAACGATATTGAAGTTTACCCGCGTGTAGGAATTACTATAGGTAAGCGTTTTTAAGCACCTGAAACAGGTCTTGGTAATTGCTTTTCAAAATCATCAAGGCCTAAACTGTTTTCTATAGAAAAATCACCAATTTTTGTTCTTCTTAATGAAGAAAGGTGCGCACCGCTATTCAATTTTTTTCCGAAATCGTGGGCAAGACTTCTTATGTAAGTCCCTTTACTACAAACTACTCTAAAGTTAATATCTGGAAAGTCTGAAGCATCAGTTTCAAATGCTTCAATACTTATGGTTCTTGGTTTTATTTCAACCTCCTCTCCTTTACGGGCATATTCATAAAGTCGTTTTCCGTCCTTTTTTAATGCAGAAAATACCGGAGGCAATTGTTCAATATCGCCAATAAAACTTTTTGTAGTTTCTGCTATATTTTCTTCGGTAATGTGATCTATGGGGAACGTTTCGTCGATTTCGGTTTCCAGGTCGTAAGAAGCTGTAGTGGACCCAAGGCAAAAAGTACCGGTATATTCTTTAATTTGGCCCTGAAGTTCTGGTATTCTTTTAGTGAATTTCCCCGTGCAAATAATTAAAAGTCCTGTTGCTAAAGGATCCAAAGTTCCTGCATGGCCTACTTTAATCTTTTTAATATCACAGCTTTTGCGAATCATCCATCGTACTTTATTCACTAACTGAAAAGACGTCCAGTTTAAGGGCTTGTCAAAAAGTAAGATTTGCCCTGTTTTAAATTCTTCTGCAGTAATAATTGGATGATCCATATATCAAAATCTATTTAAAGCTTCAAACTTAAATACAAATTTAGGATCGTGGGTAATGATTTTAGTTTTTGTTGAAAATTTAAGTCGTTTCAGCTATAGGTTCAGAATAAATTAAGCAAAATACCCAAAGGCAATGGCAAAGATTCCTACGATAAAGCAGTAAATGGAGAAATAAGAAAGTTTACTTTTTCGTACTAAAGAGATCATCCAGGTGCAGGCAACAAGGCCGGATAAAAATGCGGCCACAAAACCTATAATGAGATGAGAACCGCCAACCGATTCTTCAGTAATGTTGCCATCTAATAGGTCTTTAGCGATTTTACCAAATATTAGCGGCACTACCATTAAAAATGAAAAACGTGCTGCTTTGGTTTTATCGTTGCCTAAAAGTACAGAAGTCGAAATGGTAGAACCGCTTCGTGAAATTCCCGGTAGCATAGCGATGGCTTGTGCAACACCAATTACAAAAGCGTTCATAAAAGATACTGGTTTACCAGTATCTTTTGCTTTATCTGCCAGCCATAGTAAAAGAGCGGTAATGATGAGCATAAAACCAACAAAAATTACGCTTCCGCCAAAAAGTTCTTCTAAATAATCTTCGAAGAAAACACCAATAAGGGCAGCCGGAATCATAGAGATAATAATCTTAGCTGAAAATTGAGTTTCTTCGTTCCATTTAAACTGAAAAAGACCTTTAAAAATATCAAATATATCTTTTCTAAAAACGACAATAGTACTTAAAGCCGTAGCAAAATGAAGTACAACGGTAAACATCATAGATTCTTCGGGAAGACTGCTATCTCCTAAGATAGCTTTTCCTAATTCTAAATGTCCGCTGGAAGAAACGGGTAAAAATTCAGTTAATCCCTGAATTATTCCCAGGATGATGGCGTCTAAAGTATCCAAATTCTATTTTTTGTGTGGGTTTACTAAAATCGCATAAACCTGAATGCCAAAACCAATTAAAACAATGGTTGGGGCAAGGCGAATGCGCTGAAAATTATAAACAGCTTCATTAAATTCATTAGGATCGTCGCTACCGCCACCTGCCATCAAAATAAATCCTAAAGCGATTACTGCCAGACCGATAAACATGAATTTGTAATTCTTTTTACCGAATACAAAATTTTTATCCTGTTGTTGGGGTTTGGTGTTATTGCTCATGTTATATGATTTTAGCTTTAATAGTAAAGCTCATCTGTTTTTAAATTTAGAAATCTGGTGGTAGCGAAAAATGTACTTAACCAGGTGATAATAATCCCGGTTAGAAAAACACCGCCAAACAAAGCTAATATAATCTTTTTATCGGCAAGCAGGTTTAGCTCGGCAAAACTATTGTTTAGATAGTAAATTACTGCTGCCATACCTATAAGGGCTACTATGGCACCAATCATTCCTAATTTTACACTATTCCAGATAAATGGGCGGCGAATAAAGCCTTTAGTGGCGCCCACCATTTGCATCGTTTTTATAGTAAATCGCTTAGAGTAAACCGATAGCCTTATAGAGCTGTTTATTAGTAAAACCGCTATAAACGTAAATAAAGCGCTAACGATCAACACCCAAAAACTAATTTTCTTAAGATTGTTATTCAGCAAAGAAATTAAAGGCTTATCATAAGAAACCTCGTCTACGGCACTATTTTCTGAAAGTTTGGCGGCAATTTCTTCTACTTTTTCTGAAGAAACAAAATCGGCATTCATATACACATCTATAGAGTTTTGGAGCGGATTATAATCCAGAAATTCCATAAAATCTTCACCAATGGCTTCTTTGGTTTGCTTTGCAGCTTCTTCCTTAGATACAAAAGTTACCGATCTTGTATACGAAGCAGTGTCTAAACTTTTGGTAAGATTCTGCATGGCCTCTTCTTTGGCATCATCATTAAAATAAACGGTGATTGCAATTTGTTCCTTAAAATGATCGGCTACTTTTTTGGTATTTAATACCAGTAAACCCAACATTCCCAGTAGAAACAGTACCAGTGCGATACTTAGCACTACAGAAAAGTAAGATGAAATTAAACGTCGCTTTTGATATCGTTCAAACGATGTGCTCATAAACAGCTACCAATTTTTTGTAAAAATAATAAAGTAAACGGTTTCCAGACTTTCTTAACGCCCAAACTTTAAGAATTATTCTGATAAGCGTAAATTTGAAAGAATAAGATTCAATTTTTGTGAAAATGCTATTAAAATTTTGAATTAATTAATCTATAGAAAAAGAAAAACGGAAACTATGAAAATTCTTATTTACGGTACTGGTGGAGTTGGCGGTTATTTTGGTGGTCGATTAGCACAGGCAGGACATGATGTAACTTTTATAGCCAGAAATGCACATTTAAAGGCGATTAAAGAAAACGGACTTCGTGTGAATAGCATAAACGGTGATTTTGTGATACAACCCGCAAAAGCAACTGATGATATTAGCGAAATAGAAAGACCAGATTTAGTGATTTTAGGACTAAAATCCTGGCAAATAAAAGATGCTGCAAAAAAGCTAAAATCGATTATTACTGAAGAAACTATGATATTACCATTACAAAATGGCGCCGATAATATGGAAAAGCTCCAGGAAGTTATTTCTAAAAAGAATGTTTTGGCTGGTCTTTGTAAAATTTATAGCAAAAAAGAAGAACCCGGGCTCATTAATCATTTCTATTTGGAACCCGAGATTATTTTTGGAGAAATGGATAACGAAAAATCAGATCGAGCTTTAAAGCTGAATGAAATTTTTAACGATGCGGGGATTAAAGCAATGGTTCCAGATGATATTTATAAAGCCATCTGGAAAAAGTTTGCCTTTATTGCAACCGTAAGTGGTTTAGGTGGATTAACCCGTGTAGGTATTGGTAAAATGTGGCAAGATGATTATTTACAGGAGATTTTAAAGAAAACCGGACTAGAAATTCAAGCGATTGCCCAGGCTAAAGGAGTGGATTTTAATGAGGAGGATGTAGCGCAATTATTCCAGTTTATTAGTGGTCAGGAAATGACGACTACCGCTTCTACACAGCGGGATATTATGGAGGGGCGACCTTCAGAATTAGAAAATTTCAACGGCTATATTGTAGAACAAGGCAAGAAATTAGGAATCGAAACTCCGGTGAACGAATTTATTTATCGCGCATTGTTACCGATGGAAAAGGAAGCCAGAAGGAGTTAGACCGCTTCGCTTTTAGAGGTTAGAATTTAGAATTGGAATGAGGAGTCAAGAATCAGGAAAAAAGAGTGGTGATGTTGAATGTTGAATGCTGAATTTTGAATGAATCACTTCTGGAAAATTATGTTCGTTTCGACCCTGCCTCGCCGGCAGGCAGGTGAAACGTAGGGAAATGGAGAAATCTAAAAGCTGATAGTTAAGCGCTGACAGCGAATCAAACTGCAACCTATTTCCATTCTTAATTGCTCCCAACTGGTTTAAAATTGTAAATTTGCACGATTGTTAACAATTGATAATTACGGAATTCAGGAAATTACCTTAAGAAAAGCCCATAAAACTTTTATTAGAAGATTTTTTTATTGCGAGGCTGGTCTTAAGTATTTAATCTCAATTATCGAGTTCCGATTAAAATAAAGTCCGTTTAGGACGTTCAGAAATAGAAAGAAAATGAACTACAACTTCAACGACATTGAAGCCAAATGGCAAAAGTATTGGGCAGAAAACCAGACTTTTAAAGCATTAAACTCCTCAGAGAAACCAAAATATTACGTACTCGATATGTTCCCTTATCCATCGGGCGCCGGTTTGCATGTGGGGCATCCGCTAGGTTATATTGCCAGTGATATTTATGCTCGCTATAAGCGCCATAAAGGTTTTAATGTATTACATCCACAAGGTTACGATAGTTTTGGACTGCCGGCTGAGCAATATGCCATTCAAACCGGGCAACATCCTGCCATCACGACCAAAGATAATATTGCGAGATATCGTGAGCAATTAGATAAAATTGGGTTTAGTTTCGATTGGAGTAGAGAAGTGCGTACCAGTAATCCGGAATATTACAAATGGACGCAATGGATTTTTAGTGAGTTATTTGAATCCTGGTACGATTTAGAAGCTAATAAATCAAGAGCGATTTCCGAACTTGAAGCAATTTTTGCTTCCGAAGGGAATACACGGGTAAATGCTGCTTGTGATGATGCTATCGAAGATTTTTCTTCAGAGGAGTGGAACAAGTTTTCTTCCGAAGAAAAACAACGAATTTTATTAAAATATAGATTAACGTATTTAGCGGAAACCGAAGTAAACTGGTGTCCGCAATTAGGAACGGTTTTAGCGAACGACGAGATTGTAAACGGCGTTTCAGAACGTGGCGGTTATCCGGTAATCCGTAAGAAAATGACACAGTGGAGCATGCGAATTTCTGCTTTTGCAGAGCGTTTGCTTAAGGGCTTGGAAGAGCTGGACTGGACTGACAGTTTAAAAGAAAGTCAGCGTAACTGGATCGGGAAATCGGTTGGAGCTATAGTAGAGTTCCTCATCCTATCCTTCCCCAAAGGGGAAGAGAAAGCAAAACCCGGTTATATGACGGGAGGCAATAACTCCCATCTTCTAATTGAAAAGGCAAAAGAAAATAGAAACAATCCAACCGAAGCAGAAGCTGCGCTATGGTCTCAACTTAGGAATAAGCAACTGGACGGCTATAAATTTAGGCAACAGCACTTAATAGGTGATTTTATTGTAGATTTTGTTTGTCTTTCAAAGAAATTAGTGATTGAAGTCGATGGCGGAATTCATAAGGAGACTAAAGAATATGATGAAGAGCGAACAAAAATTCTTGCAGACAGAGGTTTCGAAGTTTTAAGATTTAAAAATGAGGAAGTTTTAGGTGATATTGATGTTATTCTTGAACAAGTCAGTAATAATTTAGCACAATTAAAGGATTATTCAGATCAGGAAAACGAAAGCAATATTCCCCCTTCGGGGGCTAGGGGGATTAAGGTGTTCACCACTAGACCAGATACGATTTTTGGAGTGACGTTTATGACGCTTGCACCAGAACATGAGTTAGTAAAAGAAATAACTACCGATGCGCAGCGTGAAGAAGTAGAGGCTTATATTGAAGCGACCGCAAAGCGAAGTGAGCGTGAGCGAATGGCCGATGTAAAAACGATTTCCGGAGCTTTTACCGGTGCGTATGCAGAGCATCCGTTTACTAAAGAACCAGTGCCAATTTGGATTGGTGATTATGTGTTGGCAGGTTACGGAACGGGAGCGGTAATGGCAGTGCCATGTGGAGATCAACGGGATTATGATTTTGCAAAGCATTTTGAAATCCCTATAAAAGATATTTTTGAAAACGCCGATATTTCTGAAGAGGCCCATAGTGGTAAAGAAGGAACGGTAATCGCTAATTCCGATTTTTTAAACGGATTAGAATATAAAGAAGCGCTACAAAAAGCCATTCTTAAGTTAGAAGAAATAGGTGCAGGCTACGGTAAAACCAATTATCGTTTAAGAGATGCCGTATTTTCTCGTCAGCGGTATTGGGGGGAACCATTCCCGGTATACTATGTAAATGGCTTACCCCAAATCATCGATGTAGCGCATTTGCCATTGCATTTACCTGAAGTTGAAAAATATTTGCCAACCGAAACAGGTGAACCACCATTAGGGAATGCTACCAATTGGGCCTGGGATACTGCAGCCAATAAAGTGGTGAGTAATGATAAGATTGATGATGAAACGATATTTCCTTTAGAGCTGAATACCATGCCGGGTTGGGCGGGTAGTAGCTGGTATTTGTTCCGTTATATGGATGCCGGCAACGATGAGGTTTTTGCCTCGGAAGCTGCACTGGATTATTGGGAAAATGTAGATTTATACATCGGCGGGAGCGAGCATGCCACCGGGCATTTATTATATTCCAGATTCTGGACTAAATTCTTAAAAGATCGCGGATATTTAAAAGTTGAAGAACCTTTTAAAAAGCTGATCAACCAGGGAATGATTTTGGGGACGAGTGCTTTTGTGTATCGCCTTGAAGGAGAAAACAAATTTGTTTCTAAAAATCTTAGTGAAGTAAAATCGGTACAGGCTATTCACGCTCCGGTAGAATATGTAAATGCTTCTGATGAATTAGATGTTGAAACTTTTAAAAACTGGAGGCCGGAATTTAAGGAAGCGGAATTTCTTACTGAAGAAAGCGGGGCTTATATTGTAGGTCGTGAGGTTGAAAAAATGTCGAAGTCTAAATACAATGTGGTGAATCCAGATGATATTTGTGAGGATTATGGCGCAGATACATTACGTATGTACGAAATGTTCCTTGGGCCTATCGATCAGGCAAAACCATGGAATACTGCCGGAATTACCGGGGTGCATAACTTTTTGAAGAAACTTTGGAAGTTATATTTCAACAACGACCAATTTGAAGTTTCCGAGGAAAAAGCTTCGGCAGATTCTTTAAAAACACTGCATAAAACCATTAAAAAAGTAACCGAAGATATCGAGAATTTCAGTTTTAATACCTCGGTTTCTACGTTTATGATTTGTGTAAACGAATTGAACGCGCAAAAATGTAATAGTCGCGAAGTTCTAGAACCTTTAGCGGTTTTAATAGCGCCGTATGCTCCACATATTGCTGAAGAATTATGGAGTAAGCTTGGACATTCCGAATCCATTTCAACCGCTATCTATCCAGAGTTTGAAGAGAAATTTTTAGTAGAAAGCACTAAAAATTATCCCATTTCATTTAACGGTAAAATGCGTTTTACGATGGAGTTACCAATGGATATGAGTAAAGATGACATTGAAAAAACGGTAATGGCAGACGAGCGTACGCAAAAACAATTGGACGGTAGAACACCTAAAAAAGTGATCGTGGTACCAGGTAAGATTGTAAATATTGTAGGATAGTTTTTAGCTAAAGTGCTTATCAATTAATACATACAAACCTCACAGGTTATCCCGTATGGCTATCGGGACTGTGAGGTTTTTTATTTTTCCGTCTCATTTAAAAGTTTGACACTCTAATCTATAGCTCTTGAGAGGCGTTCTTATTGATATGAAGTTAAATTTTAGGAGATTTCTCGACTCGTACCTCGCTCGGAATGACCAATCGTTTTCTTGAATAATTGAGTTGAAAAAATATAGAATTTGTATTAGAAAGCTGAGTGATGAGCAATAATTAGTAAATAGTAGTCATTTCGAGCGCAACGAAGTGAAGTCGAGAAATCTAAATATAACTATTGTTTTTCCGTAGCAGGAAGGTTGCAAAACTCAAGATTTTAAGTCAAGATTCTTTATTCATTTTTGTTTCCAAATCAGCACATTTAAGCATTATTAAATTATCACATTCCCAAATAGTCTATGTTCTAACTTTTAGCAGCGAGGTGATTTAAAATCTAACATCTAAGCACTTCTCGATACAATTTCTCGTGCCTCGAAATCACTCGAAGTGACAATAAATTTTTAAAAAGGAACTTCAAAATATAACATTCGGCATTCAAAATATTCCTCTGGTCTTCTTCGCGATTTTTCTCTTGATAATAAGGACTAATTAGTCTATTATCAAATTACCGCATCTTCAAATTTTTTAGTCTGTATTCTAAAATTTAGCAGCGAAGCATTCTGGTCTCAGTATACTGTTTACAGCGTTCAGCCATTCAATCAAAAAGGATTCAAGGTTTTATATTCAAAATATTTAATCTTGATTCCAGATTCTTAACTCTTGAATCTCTTTTCTTTTGTCTCTTTTCTATATTCTAAAAGCGCACCGGTCTAAACTTTATCCTAAATACAGGTCAATAAGTCCTTCAGGAGTGATAAGATGGATGGTTTTGTTGGGCTTGTCGATTTCTTCGATAAATTCATCATTCATGGGAATAAGAATCTCTTTATCATCTTTCTTGATTTCGAACAACGCCTGGGCTGTGCTATCGTTTATTGAGGTGATTTCTCCAATATCGCCATGAGTCGCATCCATCACTTTAAAGCCAATAATTTCGTGGTAATAAAACTGGTCGTCATCCAATACGGGGAGTAGGGTAAGTGGAAGATAAAGCTCACAACCAATCATATCTTCTGCATCATCTTCAGAGTCGATATCTTCAATTTTTGCACGGAGTAAGGTACTTTTGTGCAGGGAGGTTTTTTCAAAGAAAAATGGAACCAGATTGTTGTTATATTCAACAAAAACTGATTCCATTTCTGTGTACAATTCAGGTTCGTCTGTATCTAATTTGATCAGCACTTCACCCTTAAAGCTAAACTTGCTAACGATTTTACCTAAGTAGAAACATTCTTCTTTAGTCATCGCCAGCTATGAAATTAACCTTGTTTTTCTTCAGTTTTAGCTTCTTCTGCAGTTGCTTCGTCTACTTCTTTTTCAACATTAGCTTCTGGCTCGCCTTCTTCAGTAACAGCAGCAGCTTCTGCAGCGGCAGCTTCACGTTTAGCGTTTACTTCTTTCTCTGCAGCTAAAGCTTTATCTTTTGCTTCTTGCTCTGCTTTAGAAAGGTTTTCTTTTTTGTCGTTGATCTTGCCTTCTTTTTCCTCTAGCCAAGCCTGGAATTTCTTCTCAGCTTCTTCTTCGGTTAAAGCGCCTTTTCTAACTCCAACGGCAAGGTGTTTCTTTAATAAAGCACCTTTGTAAGAAAGAATAGCACGAGCTGTATCTGTTGGCTGTGCACCATTCTGTAACCATTTTACGGCTCCATCTACATCTAACTCTATAGTAGCAGGGTTAGTGTTTGGATTGTAGATTCCTAATTTGTCTAAGAATTTACCATCTCTTTTAGCACGCGCATCTGCGGCTACGATCCAATAAAAAGGTTTTCCTTTTTTACCGTGTCTTTGTAATCTGATTTTTACAGGCATAAAAATTAATTTATGGGGTTCCCGACCCCTATTATTAATAAGGCTGCAAAGATACTACATTTTTCTAATTTACAAGAGGTTGGCTAAAAAATATTATGGTAGATTAAAAACTGAGATTTTTATTTATGAGATACTAAAAAATTGGGAATAAATATAGATGCAATTTAGGCGATAAGTTAAAAGCAGTTAATTAGTGCTAAACCCTGTTAAATAGGTTGTTGCGGCCATAAATGCATCGTAATTTTATACTAGTTATGAAAGAAAAGAAAATGTTATGAAATATTCAGAAGAGGTTGCAGAGAAGCTAAATGAGCTGTTAGAAAAAAACTATGATGCAGAGAAGGGATATAAATTTGCTGCAGAGCATATAAAAAGTGAGAACCTGAAAGCTTTTTTTTCTGAGCGAGCCAAGGAACGATATGATTTTGGACATGAGCTAAAAGCTGAAATTCGAAATTTTGGTGAAAATCCTGATAAAGGCAGTAGCCTTGCAGCAGATGCCCATCGTACATGGATGAATCTGAAAACCACCTTGCCCGGCAATAAAGAAGAAGCAGTTTTAGAAGAAGCGGTAAGAGGTGAAAAAATTGCTGTGGAAGAATATGAAAAGATTCTAAAGGATACTAGCATTCCGCCTTCTACTCAAAATGTCCTGTTAAAACAGAAAAATGCGATTGTAGCTTCTTTAAATGAAGTGAAATCTTTAGAGCATCAATACGACTAATTAAAAAATTGCCTGAAAAAGAAAATAGATTAAGATGCGGATAGATGTTTGATTGAAGTAGTAGTAGTTTTAATGTTCGTATCACAAGCCTCACGGAAAAGGAGTTTAGCTTCAATTACCGTGAGGTTTTTTTATGCCTTTATCCAGTCTTTTATTTCTTTGAGATACGATCTGCCGCTAATTAATTTGGTTCTGTTTTTGTCTTCCAGTACAAAAGCAAAGCGACTATTAAAATAACTATGTACCTCTTTTATATAATCAGAATTTAATAGTATAGCTCTATGTATTCTTCTAAAACGTTCTGGTAACTCTTCGCTAAGTTGCTGCAAACTTTGTTCGCATAGATATTCTTCTCCGTTTTTTAGAAAAACACTAACGTATTTATCTTTAGCTTTAAAAAATAGAATGTTATTAAGTTTCAGGAAAATAATCTTTTTTCCCGTTTTTATACTAATGCTGGTAAGTTTTGGTTTAGCTTCTTTTTTTTCGATAGCTTCCAAAAAATCTAAAATTTCAGCTTTATTAAAATGGGGGACAAATTTGTCTAATTTCGATATTGCTTTTGCCAGTCGTTCTTGTTTAACCGGTTTCAGTAAATAATCAATACTATTGGTTTCAAAAGCCTGCAATGCATATTCGTCGTAAGCGGTGCAAAAAATAATCAATGGAATGCGTTTTAATTTAGAGAGCATTTCAAAACCATTCATTCCCGGCATTTGAATATCTAAAAAAATAAGATCTGGTTTTAATTCATTAATTTTTTCTAGTCCGTCTTCCCCATTTCTGGCAAAGCCGATATTCTCGATTTTATCAGGATAATTTTGCAAAAGCTTGCTGAGCCTTAATCTTGCCGGTTCTTCGTCTTCAATAATTAAAGTTCTAAAGCTCATATTATTCTTTTATTAAAGCATTTTTATCAATACTAATCCAGACGCTTTTTTCAGGTGTGTTTTCCCAGTTTAGCGTGGCCTCATTATTATAGGTAAGCTTTAAAATATCAAAAATACTTTGTAATCCATAACCCGAAATACTTCCTTCTTTAAAGTCAGGGCCGTTATCATAAACAGCAATCTCAACCATATCCTCATTTTGTATAATTCTGAGCTCAATTTTTCCTGGCTTGTTTAATTTTGAAATTCCATGTTTTATGGCATTTTCTAATAATGGCTGAATAATATTCCGCGGAATCAAATAATTATATAACGATTCATCTAATTCAGTATTAAACTGAAGTTGCACCCCAAAACGTATTTGTTCGATATCCATATAAGCGATTGCAGCCTCTACTTCGTCTTTAATAGTACAAAAAGCTTCGTTTTTTCGGTTGAGGTTATGCCGAAAAAGATCGGATAAAGAAAGCGCCATTTTTTCGGTTTTATCAGCATCAATATGCGCCAGCCCGGCAATAGAATTTAGGGAATTGTAAAGAAAATGCGGATTGATACGAGCATGGAGTGAAGCGACTTCAGCCTCAGCTTTCGAGGCTGATAAACTGCTTAGTTGAAGGTCTTTTTCTAAAATCAGGTTTTCGTTTTTTTCTTTAAAATAGAAAAATATGCTTCGTGAAAGACAAAAAATAAATAGTACGATTGATCCGGTTGTAAGAATCGTTAAAGAGGTAAGTGTAAAATTTTTAGTGGTAATAAAAGTGGAAGATGCGGCAATTGAGATAACGATTACAAAATTTAAAGTTCTGATAAGCGCACGATGAAGTAGGTTGCTGAATTTAGAAAGGATGTAATGGTCTAAAATAAATAGGGTAAAGGAAAACAAAACCGAAACTATACAACCGTTACCAATTATACCAAAAATAACTGTCCAATTAATTTTTTCTAGTGATGCGCCAGAAGCGATTTGATAACGCGGTACAACTTTTAAATAGCCGTAAAGTAAAAACAAGGCTATAGTAATAGATGAAAGAAAAATCCCGTGAAATACATAATTTATAATCTGATACTTGCTTTTTATAATATGCATTAGAGGCCAGTAAAGCAGTAACATTATGCCAATTATTAGAAAAACGAAAACAATCAATTTTAAAGTTTGTAATACACCTTCGTCAAGTAAGAAATTTAACCAGGTCCAATAACCATATTCCTTTATTAGAAAGTCCTGTATCTGATCGTCCAGATCTTTGGCGTATAATTTTTTCAGGATAAACCTATCTAGAGAATTTAATTGAAAGGTTATAGTTTCTTCAAACAGATGTAAGCTTTCTTTTATGAATAAGCTTTCCTGCTGCAAAGTCAATAAGCGCTGATATCCAGAACGGCGGTAAATTAATCCCACTAATGCAGTGTTCCTGATAATTTCTAAATGGCGATTTTCAGGCAATTCTAAATTATAATAAAGCGAAACTATTTCATTGTTATAATATCCATTTTGATTACCGATTACAACGTTGTTTAAATTGATATGTGGTATAGAATCATTTTCAGGTAAGGCTGCTAATTCGATTATAAAGTTGGCATCTTCCCTGTTCTTTGCGTAAAAAACCTGCTGGGGGATCAATGGGTTAATCTGATCGATAATGTTTTGTAGTAAAAGGCTGTCACGTTCTTGCGGGTTAACTATATAATAGGCTATTGGGTCATAAAACTTTGCAGGATGCCTAAAATCACTTAATCCCTCGGGAAAAAATTTTTGAATGAGCAATTTCCAGGCCTCTTTTTCCTCTTCAGGCGAAAGATTAAAATCTGATTGAGATAAGCATTGCATATAGCTTAGAAAAACAAGAAATAGCAGTAGTGATTTTTTCATTATTGTAAATATTAGAAAGTTAGGCTTATACCGCAAATAAACTTTTAGCTTTCGTATTCTTAAAATCTTTTCAGACGAACTGCAAGGCTACGGTGTGAACTGCAAAATCAATGGTTAATAACTGATTAAAATTAGACTTTTTCTCAGCTTAAATTATGCTTAGTTTTGCAAGATAAGATGTTGCTGAACTACCCTTTTTCTTCATTGCAGGGTACTAAACTAAAAGCTGATGTATTTAATTTTTGATACCGAAACCACCGGATTGCCAAAGCGTTGGGATGCGCCTTTAACCGATTCTGATAACTGGCCACGATGTATACAGATCGCATGGCAGTTACATGATGAGATGGGGAATCTTATAGAGCATCAGGATTACCTGGTAAGACCGGAAGGTTTTGATATTCCTTATGATGCTGAGCGTGTACACGGAATTTCAACAGACCTGGCCCGGGAAGAAGGGATTTCACTGGAAGAAATGCTAGAGAAGTTCAACGAAGCTTTGGGGAAAACCAAATTTATCGTTGGGCAAAATCTTGGTTTTGATGTGAATATTATGGGAGCCGAGCTGCATCGTGCCGGGATGGATAGCCAATTACTGGAACTTCCCGTTTTGGATACCTGTACAGAAACAACGGCCGAGATGTGTAGAATTCCCGGTGGTCGTGGGGGAAAATTTAAACTGCCCACGCTTACCGAGTTACACGAATATCTTTTTGATGAGCCTTTTGGCGAAGCACACAATGCAACGGCCGATGTTGAGGCTACAACACGCTGCTTTCTGGAACTGGTTAGAAAAAGATCCTATTCTGCAGAGGAATTAAACGCCGCTCCCGGTTATTTTGAAGATTACATTGAAGCTAATCCAGAGCCGTTTCAGCCCATTGGTTTAAAACATATAAATCTAAAGAAAGCTTCTGAAGCAATTCGAAAAAGGTTGGAGAAATTACAACCAACCGATGAGATCACTACAGAAGAGATTGAGGAAAACCTTGAAAAATTAGATGAGGTTCCTTTTGCTCATCTTCATAATCATTCGCAATTCTCGGTATTACAGTCCACCATAAGTATTGCCGATCTTGTAAATGCCGCAGGCGAGCAAAATATGCCGGCAGTAGCGCTTACCGATCATGCCAATATGATGGGGGCCTTTCATTTTGTAAAAGAAGTTGGTGCCTATAATAAAAATGTTCAGGCTAAAAATGAAGAAGCCGAAGCAAACGGCGAGCCGGCACAGGCCAAAGAATTAAAAGCAATTATTGGTTGTGAGTTTTTTGTTTGTGAAAATCACACCGATAAATCCAGAAAAGACAACGGTTACCAGGTGGTGATGTTGGCCAAAAACAAAAAAGGCTATCACAATCTGGCCAAAATGTCGTCAAAAGCCTATACCGATGGATTCTATTATGTGCCCAGGATCGATAAAGAGGTTGTAAAGCAGTATAAAGAAGATGTGATTGTACTTACCGGTAACCTGTATGGGGAAGTGCCGAGTAAGATTTTAAATGTTGGTGAAAAACAGGCTGAAGAGGCCTTGCTTTGGTGGAAAGAAGAGTTTGGTGATGATTTGTATATAGAGATCATGCGCCATAATCAGGAAGACGAAAATCGCGTAAACCAGGTATTGATTGAGTTTTCCAAAAAACATGATATAAAATTAATCGCCACCAATAATACTTATTACTGGAAAAAAGACGATGCCAATGCGCACGATATTTTATTGTGTGTAAAAGATGGTGAGAAACAGGCAACCCCAATTGGTCGCGGTAGGGGCTATCGTTATGGCCTACCAAACCAGGAATATTATTTTAAGACGGCAGAAGAGATGAAAAATCTCTTTAAAGATTTGCCTGAAGCGATATCGAATATCAAAGAGATCGTTGATAAAATCGAGCCGTTTGAGTTGGCCCGTGATGTACTTCTTCCTGCGTTTACCATTCCAGAAGAGTTTTTGGTAGAGGAAGATAAGGTAGATGGAGGTAAGCGAGGCGAAAATGCGTATTTAAAACATATCACCTATAAGGGAGCAGAAGAGCGTTATGGCGAAATCACGCCAGCGATTAAAGAACGACTGGACTTTGAGCTATCGGTGATTGAAAATACCGGATATCCGGGGTATTTCCTTATTGTAGAAGATTTTATTCGGGAAGCCAGGAATTTGGATGTTTCGGTGGGGCCGGGAAGGGGATCTGCTGCCGGTAGTGCAGTAGCCTATTGTTTAGGAATTACCAATATAGACCCTATTAAGTACGATTTGCTTTTTGAGCGTTTCTTAAATCCGGATCGTGTGAGTATGCCCGATATTGATATCGATTTTGATGATGAAGGGCGTAGCCGGGTTATGGATTATGTAATTGGTAAATATGGCGCCAATCAGGTGGCGCAGATTATCACTTATGGCACCATGGCCGCAAAATCTTCGATTCGGGATACCGCCAGGGTTTTGGATTTGCCGCTTAGTGATGCCGATAGGATTGCCAAGCTGATTCCTAATACCAAGTTAGGGAAGATCTTCGGGATGGATGAAAAGGCCCTAAAGGCGAAATTCCGAAGTGAAGAAGTAGATAGTATCAACGAACTTTTAAATATTGCCGAAGGGGATGATCTTGAAGCACAAACCGTAAATCAGGCCCGTGTTTTAGAAGGATCGGTAAGAAATACCGGGATTCATGCCTGTGGGGTAATTATTACGCCCAGTGATATTACCAATTATGTGCCGGTTTCGGTAGCAAAGGATTCCGATTTATATGTAACGCAGTTTGATAACTCGGTTGTAGAAAGTGCCGGACTGCTAAAAATGGACTTTCTGGGGTTAAAAACATTAACCCTGATCAAGGATACCATCAAAATCGTTAAAGGCAGACACAATATTGACCTTGTTCCTGATGAGTTTCCGCTGGATGATGAAGAGACCTATAAACTTTTCCAACGTGGGGAAACGGTAGGGATATTTCAGTATGAATCTCCCGGAATGCAGAAACACATGCAGGCCTTAAAACCAACGGTTTTTGACGATTTAATTGCGATGAATGCATTATATCGCCCTGGGCCAATGGAGTATATTCCAAGCTTTATTGCCAGAAAGCATGGGGACGAGGAGATTAGCTATGACCTTCCGGATATGGAAGAATATCTAAAAGAGACGTATGGAATTACGGTCTATCAGGAGCAGGTGATGTTACTCTCGCAAAAACTGGCTGGGTTTACCAAAGGTGAAGCCGATATGCTTCGTAAAGCGATGGGTAAAAAATTAGTAGCCCTTTTAGCGCAATTAAAACCGAAATTTATTGGAGGTGGGGAAGCTAAAGGACACCCTACTGAAGTTTTAGAGAAAATCTGGAAAGACTGGGAAGCTTTTGCTTCGTATGCATTTAACAAGTCGCATTCTACCTGTTATGCCTGGATTGCTTACCAAACCGCCTATTTAAAAGCACATTATCCTGCGGAATATATGGCGGCAGTATTATCCAATAATATGAATGATATTAAGCAGGTGACCTTCTTTATGGAAGAATGTAAGCGAATGAAGCTTAATGTACTTGGTCCAGATGTAAATGAATCTTACTATAAATTCTCGGTAAATAAAGATTATGCGGTTCGATTTGGAATGGGAGCGATTAAAGGGGTTGGTGCCGGTGCGGTAGCCACAATCGTAGAAAACCGAAAAGGGGAAGCCGGGCCATACCGTTCGATATTCGATATGGCTAAGCGTATCGATTTAAGAGCTGCGAATAAAAAAGCTTTTGAAAACCTTGCCCTGGCAGGAGGTTTTGATTGTTTTAAAGAAACCCACCGGGCGCAATATTTTCATGATGAAGGAGATGGTATGAGTTTTTTGGAGAAAGTGGTGAAATTTGCGGCTAAATTTCAGGAAAATGAGAATTCATCTCAGGTTAGTTTATTTGGTGAAGCCAGCGAAGTTCAAATTCCGGAGCCCAGTGTGCCACCCTGTGAAGAATGGGGAACGATGGAGAAATTACGACGAGAGAAAGAAGTGGTAGGGATTTATATTTCCGGGCACCCGCTAGATGATTTTAAGAAAGAAATCCAGTATTTCTGTAACGGTAGTTTATCAGATTTTAGAGCGCTTGAAAAAGTGGTAAATCGTGAGATCTCTTTTGGTGGGGTTATTAGTGATGTGCAACACAGGATGTCTAAAATGGGAAAAGGCTGGGCGATGTTTACGGTAGAAGATTATAACGAATCTTACGAATTTAGAATGTTTGGGGAAGAGTATCTTAAAAACCGGCATTTTTTAGTGCCTAATTCATTTGTGCATATTAAAGCTTTTATCAAAGAAGGCTGGACCAATAAAGATACGGGCAAAAAAGGAGAACCCAGGATTCAGTTTAATAGTTTCCAGTTGTTGCATGATATCATGGATACTTATGCCAAAAAACTTACGATTCAATTAGATATCAACGAACTCAAGGACGAGAAAATCGAGGTTTTAAAAGATATTTTTAGAAGTTATCGCGGGGATCATAAACTGAATTTTGTGGTATATGAAATGAAAGAGCAATTAAAGCTACATATGCCCAGCAAGCGCCAAAAAGTAAAAATTTGTCCGGAATTACTGGAAAACCTGGAAGCGCAGCAGGTGGTTTATAAGTTAAATTAATGCAAGCCTGTAACAATCGGGCAGGGATTGCAGCAAGCTACCGTGTAGCGCGAAAAGCCCGGTCATTCCCGAAGATGTAATCGAAGGGAAAGAGCCCGCCAGATAATTATTGACAATCAGCGTATAACGAAATCCAATATTGGGGATGTAAGGTTTCCGAAAATAAATGACTACTTTTACGTATTGATTTTAAATTACTAGAAAAATAACGATTATGGCTATTGAAATAACAGACGCAAACTTTGAAGAAACAGTTTTAAAAAGTGATAAACCGGTAATGGTAGATTTTTGGGCAGCATGGTGCGGGCCTTGTAGAATGGTAGGACCGGTAATCGAAGAGCTTAGCGGTGAGTATGAAGGAAAAGCAGTGGTAGGAAAACTTGATGTAGATGCCAATCAGGAGTTTGCTGCTAAATACGGAGTTAGAAATATCCCTACCGTACTTATTTTCCAAAACGGAGAAGTAGTAGGACGTCAGGTAGGTGTTGCTCCTAAAAACACATATGCTGATGCTTTAAACGAGCTTTTATAATCAAAACGATTTTTGAATAATACGGAACCCGGCTTTTGCCGGGTTTTTTGTTTTTTGAATTTAGTAGTTATTGGTTAGTATCGAGATCACTTGTCTTTTAGAATATAGAGTAGAGAATCAGGATTCAAGAACCATGAGAAAGTGTTGAAATTTTAATGTTGAATGTTGAATGGCTTTATACTGTATAATGTACTAAAGAAAGCTTCTCGATACAACATCTTTTGAACCTTGAAGTATTTAGCGACGGCTGAGTGATTGCAACGAAGGAGCAATCGTATCGAAGCCATAGTGGTAAACTGGAGAAACCTTTTATTTGGTTGAGATTTCTCGGCTTCATTCCATTGCGCTCGAAATGACAGCGGAATTGAAGCAGAACTATTAATTTTTAATGTTGAATGTTGAATTTTTTGTGCTAAAAGCTTTGATGACTAAGACTGAAATAAGTTGCCCTTTTTCTTAAACTTTTAAACAATGGAAAAAGGTAAACAACGCCGGGTTTTTAGTGTTGAGCTAAAACTTGATTTAGTGAAAAAAATCGAACAGGGTGACCTCCGGGGTTTGGATGTCACCAATGTTTACGGAGTGAGTCGTACCGCCGTTTACAAATGGCTCAGAAAATATTCCGATCTTTACCGCAGCGAAACCAGGGTTATAGTGGAACAAAAAAGTATGAGCAAAAAGAACAAAGAACTGCAAGATCAGATCAAGAAACTTGAGCAAGCCCTTGGTCAGAAACAGATGCGAATTGATTACCTGGAGAAGGTCGTTGAATTTGCTTCGGAACGTTCTGGGGAGGATATCGAAAAAAAGAACAAACGGCTGTCCTAGAATATTTCCGAATGAACAAGTCAAGTTTTAATGGTTCCATGACAGCATTATATAACATGCTAGGGATAACCAAGCAGGCTCACTATAAGCGGGTTAAACAACAGGCTCACTTGTCAGGGATTGCTCAGGAAGTAATTGCATCTGCTCAAGAAATCCGTAAGAAACATAGGAATATGGGGTGTCGCAAGCTTTATGATCAGATCAAGCCCGAGAGGATAGGCAGGGATAGGTTTGAAGCAATCCTTCTCGCCAATGGATTTAGGGTAGCACGTATAAAAAGCCATCACCGTACGACCTATGCAGGTAAGCGGTGGTATCCAAACCTGATAAGTGGCACTACAATAAAGAAAGAAAACAGGCTCTTGGTGAGTGACATAACTTATATATCGGTTTATATAGGATGCCATTACTATCTTACCCTGGTGCTAGATGTTTATAGCCGAATGATTACAGGATGGAGCTTATCGGCCAACATGACCACAGAGGACACCGTTGTTCCAGCCTTTAAGATGGCTGTAGCAGGTCTAGACAATCAAGAACGCAAAAAACTTATTTTTCATTCAGACAGGGGCAGCCAGTATGGTTCAGACAAAATGGAACAACTCCATAAGCACTATTCAACCACCCCTAGCATGGGAGGGAAAGCCTGGGAGAATGCCCATGCAGAGTCTATAAATGGGATACTTAAGAATGAGTATATCAATTTCGAAAATATGAATATATCACTTAAACAAGCTCAAAAGTTGGTAGAAGAGGCCATTTATTTATATAATTTTGAGCGGCCACATGGTTCACTGAAAAATAGGAAACCACAAGAATTTTTAAACTTTGTTCAGCGCTTAGCTACTGAACAAAGACCAGTATTTAAAATAAATTATTAACTTGAAAAAAGGCAACCTTATTCAGGCAAGGTCATGATGTAAACTGTATACTATAAGCTGTATATTGAAAACAGACTTCTTGACACAGCAACTTTTAAACCTTAAACTTTTCAACTTTGAACGCTATCGTCATTTCGACCCTGCGGAGAGATCTTTTTTGAATTTATTAGTTAGTATCGAGATCACTTGGCTGTTAGAATATAGATTATAGTATCAGGAATCAAGAGCCATGAGAAAGTGTTGAAATTTTAATGTTGAATGTTGAATTTTTTTGCGCTGAAAGCTTTGATGTAAACTGTATACTGAAAACAGACTTCGTGATACAGCGACTTTTAAACCTTAAACTTTTCAACTTTGAACGCTATCGTCATTTCGACCTTGCGGAGAAATCTTTTTTGAATTTATTAGTTAGTATAGAAATCGCTTGGCTGTTAGAACATAGAATATAGAAAAGAGACAAGATAATTATTATAAAATGTTGAATTCTGAATTGCTTTTCACTGAAAATTTTTCTGTTCACCATTCACTACTCACTACTCACTGCTCACTGCTCACTACTCACTACTTATTGCTAAAGGTAGGCTATAAACTTTCAACTCGTTTTCGTATCTTCCAGCAACAAAACTTTTTAATTTGAAACTACAGCAAGAGGTACATCAAACGGAGGGATTTCTAAATCTTGAAATTCTGGCCCGGCAAATTGTAGAAGGCTATATTTCCGGGATGCATAAGAGTCCGTTTCACGGTTTTTCTGCGGAATTTGCTGAGCATAAAATTTACAATCAGGGAGAAAGTACCAAGCATATCGATTGGAAGCTTTATGCCAAGACCGATAAACTGTATACCAAGCGATATGAAGAGGAAACCAATTTAAGATGCCATTTAATCATCGATAATTCGGCTTCCATGCATTACCCTTCCCTTAAGAAACAAAGTCTCTTAAAATTGAATAAAATTGGTTTTTCGGCGCTGGCCTCGGCCTGTATTATGAATATGCTAAAGCGACAGCGCGATGCAGTGGGTTTAAGTGTTTATAGTGACGAATTTGAATTTTATGCACCGGAAAGAGCCGGGGAACGGCATCATCATTTACTACTTAATGCCTTAGAAAATGCGGTAAATGCTGAGGGAACAAAAAAAGGAACGCAGACTTACACTTATCTGCACCAGATTGCAGAGAAATTAAACAGAAGGTCTTTAGTATTTTTATTTACTGATATGTTTCAAAGCGATAAGGAGGAAACAGCACTCTTTGAAGCCTTACGTCATTTAAAATATAATAAGCATGAGGTGGTTTTATTTCATGTTTTAGATAGTGAAAAAGAGTTAGGTTTTGGTTTTTCGAATACCCCAAAACGATTTTTTGATGTAGAAACCGGGGATGAAATCGATTTGTATTCAGAAAATATTCAGGAAAATTATAAAAATGCGATCGAAAATTACTTTAAAAATCTAAAGTTGGAATGTGCAAAGTACCGTATTAGTTATGTTCCCGTAGATATCAACAAAAATTTTAATCAAATTTTGCAATCCTATTTTGTTGAAAGACAAAAGCTTGCTTAACAAGGTCAAAAAAAGATTAAAAAAAGGAGAAAAAAAGTTTGTGTGATTGAAAAACTGCAGTATATTTGCCCTCGCAATAACGCAACGGTCTGGTAGTTCAGTTGGTTAGAATACCTGCCTGTCACGCAGGGGGTCGCGAGTTCGAGTCTCGTCCAGACCGCAAGATTGCAAAAAGCCTTTCAGAAATGAAAGGCTTTTTTATTGTAACTTATACACCCAACTTTTGAGATTGATCCGTGGTATGTTGTTGTGAATTTCCATGCTCTAGCCCTAAGAGACAGTTGTGAATTGCTTTCAGAATTGTACTTTTAGTACTGGATTCACAGGCACGATCATCGATAAGTATATTCAGCTTTGGTTGTGAATTGCTTTCAGAATTGTACTTTTAGTACTGGATTCACAGGGATGCTACTAAGATGGGCGTTGGACTGCCTGTTGTGAATTGCTTTCAGAATTGTACTTTTAGTACTGGATTCACAGGCATTGAAATATTCTTTTTGCTTTTTTACCGGTTGTGAATTGCTTTCAGAATTGTACTTTTAGTACTGGATTCACAGGTTTACTTATTGGTTTTGCAGCTCAGGTTGCGTTGTGAATTGCTTTCAGAATTGTACTTTTAGTACTGGATTCACAGGATCAAACCCGCGTAAGGATAAAGGGATTGAGTTGTGAATTGCTTTCAGAATTGTACTTTTAGTACTGGATTCACAGGCTACAATTTTTAGACTTCTATCAAAATCTGGTTGTGAATTGCTTTCAGAATTGTACTTTTAGTACTGGATTCACAGGTAGTCCATCCCGGGCCCTTCGATAGTTTAGTTGTGAATTGCTTTCAGAATTGTACTTTTAGTACTGGATTCACAGGGATCATCTGAATTTTGGCTCAGGTCGGGTAGTTGTGAATTGCTTTCAGAATTGTACTTTTAGTACTGGATTCACAGGGGCTATTGCTGTCACTAAGATGAATTAGTAGTTGTGAATTGCTTTCAGAATTGTACTTTTAGTACTGGATTCACAGGGAGATAGAGATATTAGCAAAAGGAGTATAAGTTGTGAATTGCTTTCAGAATTGTACTTTTAGTACTGGATTCACAGGCCGAAACGCTCAAACATCGGGTCTCTAGGTGTTGTGAATTGCTTTCAGAATTGTACTTTTAGTACTGGATTCACAGGATATCACTCTCCATTTCTCAACGCTTTCTAGTTGTGAATTGCTTTCAGAATTGTACTTTTAGTACTGGATTCACAGGAAAGGTGAATATGAATATGAATATGATAATGTTGTGAATTGCTTTCAGAATTGTACTTTTAGTACTGGATTCACAGGAAAGGTGAATATGAATATGATAATGTTGTGAATTGCTTTCAGAATTGTACTTTTAGTACTGGATTCACAGGACCAAAGCTTTCTGTACAACAGCATCCCTTGTTGTGAATTGCTTTCAGAATTGTACTTTTAGTACTGGATTCACAGGTCCTCATCATCATTGGATTGGTCTGGCTTGGTTGTGAATTGCTTTCAGAATTGTACTTTTAGTACTGGATTCACAGGATGCTCGTAAGTGTTTGGATGAAAACCTAGTTGTGAATTGCTTTCAGAATTGTACTTTTAGTACTGGATTCACAGGTCCCGGATGCTATGGAACGGTTCATAGTAAGTTGTGAATTGCTTTCAGAATTGTACTTTTAGTACTGGATTCACAGGAAGAGAATTAAACAAAGACCTTTCTCAAAGTTGTGAATTGCTTTCAGAATTGTACTTTTAGTACTGGATTCACAGGCTTCGGGAGGTAAGTTTTATAAAGGGCTTGTTGTGAATTGCTTTCAGAATTGTACTTTTAGTACTGGA
This sequence comes from Zunongwangia profunda SM-A87, assembly GCF_000023465.1. Classification (NCBI taxonomy): domain Bacteria; kingdom Pseudomonadati; phylum Bacteroidota; class Flavobacteriia; order Flavobacteriales; family Flavobacteriaceae; genus Zunongwangia; species Zunongwangia profunda. Next base: position 4,769,438 of record NC_014041.1, on the reverse strand, counting down.
TTCACAGGGAACATATGCAAAGCAATGGGAGTGCCTAGTTGTGAATTGCTTTCAGAATTGTACTTTTAGTACTGGATTCACAGGTCACGGTAAGCTGAACTTCGTAAATCCCGTGTTGTGAATTGCTTTCAGAATTGTACTTTTAGTACTGGATTCACAGGATTGCTGGTAACATGTATATCACTAAAGAAGTTGTGAATTGCTTTCAGAATTGTACTTTTAGTACTGGATTCACAGGTTGATGCAGCCGTTTTACTTGCTCCTTCCGGTTGTGAATTGCTTTCAGAATTGTACTTTTAGTACTGGATTCACAGGCCAGTTTTTTGTATTAATATCTTTTACCCTGTTGTGAATTGCTTTCAGAATTGTACTTTTAGTACTGGATTCACAGGATGTTATTAGATTCCGTAATGGGCGGTATAGTTGTGAATTGCTTTCAGAATTGTACTTTTAGTACTGGATTCACAGGCGATGTTGTGTGAATTGGCGGAAATTAGTGGTTGTGAATTGCTTTCAGAATTGTACTTTTAGTACTGGATTCACAGGATACCAGGTTTAAAAACCTGGTATCCTGTGTTTTAAATGCTTTTTTAGAATTAAAAAAAGCAGGTCTTTTATCTTTTTAAATAAGGTTAAATTCTAGCAATATGAATCCTAGCATTTAAAAAAGTTCTAATTGCTGGTCCGGAATCTCTGGAAGAGTTTCTTTCTGACCATGAAAAAGTTCTATCATTCCAAACTGTTTATCGGTAATCTGCATTACTGCGACTTTTCCTTTTTTTGGAAGATTGTTTTTTGTTCTTTTTATATGTACCGCGGCATTTTCCCGACTGGCGCAGAACCTGGAATAAATAGAAAATTGAAACATCCCAAAGCCATCATCCAATAATTGTTTCCTAAAACGTGTAGCTGCTTTACGTTCACTACGAGTTTCAGTTGGTAGATCAAAAAAAACAAGAACCCACATACATCGATATTGGTTTAATCTGGAAAAACGGCTTTCAAGCATCGTTTTTAGTTTATTTATTATTTATTTAAATCCGCTTTGGCTTCGATTCTACCGAATTTCACTCAGTCGCCACTCTATCTTAGGTCACTGAGTGATTTTGAAAAAATCGTATCGAAGTGTCCGGTTTCGCTTTGGCTTCGATATAATTGCTCCTTTGTCGCAATCACTCAGCCGCCGCTGCTATGTAGGTCACGGAGTGTTTGCATTGAGCAAACGTATCGAAGTGTCCGGCCGGTTAACTATTTTTCTTTATGTAAATCTTTTTTGCTAATCCCGGTAACAATTCGCTTGCTCCACTCATTAAGGCTTCCTTTTTCTTTCTGCTCCAACCTTGTAGTTGTTTCTCTCTGTAAAATGCCTGATCAATTCTGCTATATTCTTCGTAATAAAGTAAAGTAACCGGTAACCGTTTAGCCGTATAATTAGCTCCCGTTCCATTATTATGCTCACTTAATCTTTTTTCAAGATCTTTGGTACTACCAGTATAGTAACTTCCATCATTGCAACATAAAATATAGGTATATCCTTTTATCATTAACTTCGCTTTTTCATCTGCTATGGCTTCGATACAATTGTTCCTTCGTCACAATCACTCAGCCACCGCTACGGCTAACCGAACTCGGGGTATAATATTTTCCGGCTACTTCCATAAAAACATTCGTATAAACTATTAGTAGTACGGCTCATCGCATTCATTAACGGACTTTTTTTGCCATCGATACTCACATCCATAGCAGGTATTGTTAAAAGCTCAGATTTAATATTCGTATTTAATTCTTCAAGATTTGCTCCGGTGTTTACGATCTGATTGACCATAAGATCTACGTAAGGGCGATAAGGTTCCATAACATCATCAGCTAAAGAAAACGGATTGTATTTGTTATGATGAAAAATCCCAATCGAAGGAAGCATACCGCTAGCTACCAGTGCTCTTGCTGCAACAGCCCTTAAAATAGCATAACCATAGTTTAATAGATTGTTAGGAGGAATGCCTTTTTGATTTCGGCTAAAACCTTTAATATCGAAAAGATTCTGAAAATAATGGGCAGCAGCAATGGCTTCGTGATTTTGGGTATCTCCGCTTTTTACCTCTTTACTCCAGCGTTCCAGTTTTAGACTGTATTTGCCTAAAAACTTTAAATGGGCAGCTTGATTGCTAATTTTTGAAGCTACTGTTTGTTGCCACAATTGTTTTTTTAGGGGAATGCTGGCATCCAATTGATGCCGGTAGCGCACTGTTTGTTCGGTATGCCCTACTAAGGGTTGTAACAAAGAGCAGGGCAGGTGTTGTTTATCGCAGGTGATGACGGCCGTTTTATTTTGCACAAGCTTCATTAGCAAACCACTGGTTAGGGTAATTTGTTGATTTTCTAATACTACAAAGCCCAAATCTTCAATAGGGATTGTTTTTTCTTGCTTTTCCTCTTCAGGAAAATTAACTACTAATTGCTCATTTTTGGTACTTAAATAAGCCGGATTACCGAAAAACAACGTGCGTTTAATCATTACTTTTTAATATTCTCCTATTTGTACAATTCTGCCAATATGATCTATTCTAACTTTACACAAATTTCTTAGCCATTCGGTTGCTTGGAAATGTCTATACGTAAAATCTAAATTATTGGTGACCTCTGTTTCTAGGTGATGCCTAAACATATAATTTTTTGTTGCAATTTTTTGAACCCTAAATAAGTTAGGGCTTATAATAGCAGCATTTTTTTCATCCAATAGATCAATCTCACTCGGATTAAAATTTTCTGAAGAAAAAACAAACATTTCGTTTTGCTTCATCGTGAACAAAAATTTCCACCCTTTTGGATGCCGTTTTTTTATAATTGGCTGGTCTTGATTTTTACGTATAACAGCCTCATAAAAAGAAACTACTTCTTCTTGAAGATTACCACTCTCATCTTGATAAATGGCTACATGATGATTATTACCTGTACTTACATAATCAATAGGAATTTCTTTTCCGTTATCGTCCAAAATTATATTTCCTAAATGATCTTTGGCTTGATGTAAAGGTTCTGCATTGGTAACTCCTGAAATTGTAGCTCTTTTGATGGTTATGCCTTTAGATTGATTTAACCAAATAGGATTTTTATCTAAATCTGAAAAAGCTGTTTTAAAGTCACCATTGTATTCTTCTAAACGCTTCTTCATTACCTCTTTAATGCCTTTATCAATAATTTTATCTAGATGTTTTTGAGTTTTAAAATTATCTGGATTTATATCTTTACGAATCGTGAAGATCTCTTCAAAAATCTTCACTTCTCTAAGAGGACTTCCATTAACTTGGATAGGATCACTTTTAAGGGTTTTATTGCTAAAGGCTATTTTTTCGTTATTATCGTATTTTTTAAGGTGGTGCAATACAGCTTCTTGCTCTTTAAAATTAATTATTAAACCTACCTGCTTCTTGCAAAACCTATTATTTATTTTTACAGGTTTTTCTAGTGGTTGTTTTGACTTTCCATATATGGTCTCTTTGTGCAATTGACCTCTGGGAGTTTTGGCATTTTGGTAATTAAATCCTCCTTCTTTTTTAGTTTGGTTTATATTTTTAGTTACAACCTTATTTTTATTTTTAAAACTTACTAGTATAGCTTCAATTTGTTCTTTTGCGCTTTCACGAAAACTACTCATAGGTGCTTTGAAAACACGTTTTCCTTTTGAATTTACCTCTGTAATAAGATTTTCAATATTTTTTATAATAGGATGATTGTCCTGAGTAATATCCTTTCTGGCATTGAGGTTATTTATATATTGAATATGATTATGTGTGGTGAAAGCAACTGCTAATGCATCCATAGCGTGATGCCTGTGGTCATTACGTTTTGTCCAATCTTTTATTACTTCGTGTTTAAATAGTTCTTCCGTTCCCTTATCAAGCCGTTCTTCATATTCCGTTAACCCCAGTGCTTTATATTTGGGCAGGTTCAACTCTTTCATTACATTGATTAAATCCCAGTCACTTCTTAACTTATCGGTAATACTTCCAGAAGTAGCTAAAACTTCATTTGGGAATACTTCATAAAGCATCCTTTTCGCTTTGCGGGCTATATATTGGCTATTTCTTAGATCACGCTCTATAAATCCATCAGGAATATCTTTGAGAGACATTAGTAGTTTATTTCTCTTGCCTTTTGAAATATGGTTATCCTTATTCCAAGTTTCCACACGTTCTTTGTATGCTTCTACATTTGACTGATAATCTTGTGTGATAAAGTCTAAAGCAGTACGGTTTGCTTTTTTTAGGTTAACATTCCTAAAGGATAATGTTTTATTTGAAAATGAGTCATCAAAAAGCAATGCTTTTGGAATGATATGCTCTATATCTATTTCGCTTGAAAATATTTTATCTGGGCTTATATATTTGTCGGTAAATATGTCTTTATACCCTCTAGATTCTAGTTCCTGCCATAGTCGATAACGTACTAAATCTGACTTCGTAGGATTTGGGATTCCAAATTTTTGAGTTATGATCTTTTTGATTTCCTCATTTCTTCTAGTACCATCTGCAATCCCTTTAGTCATTTCAGCTCTTTCTTTTGCTGATTTTTTCAATTCTCTAGCTAATTCTATCCTAACGCCATCTGGTTTTCCATAGGTATCAATAACTTGATTTACGACGTTCACCATTTGGTTTAAAATTTTCTCGACAACAGGATTGCGAAGACTATTCTTTTTAAGTAAATCGAGTTTAGCTTTTGGCTCAAATTTTTCTAACTCTTCTGCTGTCAAACTTTTAGAATGATTATAACCGGCTAACCTACAAGCTTCAGAATATAGATGACCATCTTCTAAATAAGGGAGAATTTTTTTAATGGCCTTAGCAGATAAGTTTCCGTAGTCCGACATCAGAGATAAATTAGCCAGCATTTTTGCATATTCTGGATTGAAGCCAAACTTTAGGTGAAGCTTTTTCTTTAATGAAACACTAGAATTTCCGTATATTAATTTATCCTGTTCGGAAATTTTAAAATCTTCTTCAGCCGAATATAATAAATGCCACAATTCATAGCTGGATTGGTTGGTAAGTTGTTTTTTGTAAGCATCAAATTCTAAAATAGAAGCATCTATTCCTATTTCGGGAAAAGTAGCTTTTAATTCCTTTCTAATTTTTTTTGCGTTTGATTTATTCCAATCAATTCCATAGCCTTCAAAATCTGATATTTTTTGATAGATATTGAAAAGTGCCGCATTTGTTCTATTCCCTTCAATCTTTTCAAAATTGCATTTCCAATTACTTAGCTTACCAATTTTGAATTGAGATCTTAAGATTTTAAGGAGATCATTTGGGTTTAAGTCTCCCCGTAGATTCAGTTCCTCGAAAAGTTCTTTTCGTATTTCTTGTTCCACTTCTTTAATTTCAATCTTTTCATCGGTTTCACTATTTGTAAATACTAAATGATTTAGATTCTGCCATATCTTGAATTCTTGAAATAGGGGTGAAGATTTAGGGATAACACGTCTACCCACGGTTCTTGTTTTAGTTTTCCCTGTTTCTTTATCAAAATATTCTTGTTCCCAACTTTCAAACTGGCAGAAGCTTATCAGTGATTTTTGAGATTTTATTTTGCGTTGATAGAAAATAATAACATCTCTTATTTCTTGTTTTAATTCATCTGTTAAATTGGCATTGAAATTTGATTGGGTTTTCCAAATTTGTTCAAATTCATCTAAATAGTCATGACGATAGAAAACCTGATTTTTGAGTGAGGTGTGCGGATTTTTTGCTATTTGTTTATAAAGGAATTCTCCTACAGTTTCTTTATTAAGGTATAGCTTTTTACTTTTATCTGAAATACCCCCTAAATAACCACTTGATTGATTTATATCGTTGTTGATTTCTTGTAAGATAATGGCTAGTTTTTCTAAATTTAACTTACCCGACAATCCTTTTACTCTCCAATGATAGTTTTCGATAGTTTTTTCTCTTCCTTTTGTAATACGCTTGATTCCCTTTATATTAAAAGGTTTTTGGCAAATCGCCCAAGTTTGAGATTTATTTTTGCCATCTAATTCTTTAAATAATTCATCCGTTAAAATTTCAGGGTAAAATGTTTTTTGATTGTTCCAAATCTTATTGAATTCTTGTTTTAAATCTGAGCGATAAAAATCCGGGATATATTTTCTATCATTTTCAAGCAATTCAAGAACGTATTGTCCTGGTGTAATACCTCGCTCGTAGAGTTCTTTTGCTATTGCCATTCCATCAATTGCTTGTCCTTCTTCATCATTACTAGCCTTTCTACTACTTTTATACCCCCTTTTTTTATTGATGGCTAAAAGGACTTTTGCAAAATCTTCTAAATCAATTCGCTCTCTTACAGCCTTAGCTCTTAAAGAGAGTGTTTGGTATGTTGTGCCTTTTCCTATTTCGGTAAGCGGCGTCTCTTTAGTAATAATGTGATTATCTATTAGAATTTCAATAAGATTTTCTCTTCTTAATTTATAGCGTTGCAAATTACGGCGAGCTCCTCGTTTTAATGTCCGGTCTGCATTGGTTGATAACGGGCGACCTTTTTCAAAATTGGTTTTTTCATCAATTGTCAAGGGATTAACGCGTACCCCAAGCTTTATGATTTTTGAAATTTCTTTTTCGTTTTCTGCTTCATTTACCAATGCCCAGCCAATGGAGTTCGTACCCAAATCCAATCCAAGAATTCTTTTCATTCTCTTAATTTTTTAACATTTTAAATTTAACAATAAAATTTTTAGTTGGATTACGGTTTCCCATAAATGCCTTTAGAAAAGTTTTGTATATTTGGTTTATAATTCTGAAAGCAATTCACAATAAGGATTATTCCGTTGTGAAAACATTCAAGGTGGCAGATTCATTTTTGTCACCTTTTTTATAGCAGTTATATTTTAAGAACTAGAAGGAGATTTTGATTTTTAGATGAAGGGGTAGGCGGGATTTTAAAATTGTTACTCAAGATTGCTTTAATATTATTCAATAATTTTTATGCCATAATTAAGGCGTGAAATCAAAATCGAATAATTCTTTAGGATGTACATTGAGTCCTCTTGCTAGTTCAGCTATAGTAGTAAGAGTAATATTCCTTTTTCCTTTCTCAATTTTATTAAGATCAGCGTAGTCTAAATCACATTTTTGGGAAAGAGCCCTAAAACTTAAGTTTTTCATTTTTCTAATTTTACCAAAATTAGAACCAAATTGGATTAAAAAATCAACTTTATCTTTCTCGTTTTGCATCTTAGCCCTTTCTACACCTAAGATGAGTAAAAAAATCAAAAATATTGTTGGTGTATATTACAACAAAAAAGAAATTATTTATATCTTTATCCAACAACTACAAGTACAGCCTTTTACGTTAAACCATAATTTCATAATTGAATTTATCATGTAAAATTCTTTGAGATTTAAAACCAAACCTATAAGAAGAAACAAACCACCGTTTAATGAATTAGCCATTTAGTCTAGGCTAGAAGCCAGAAAGCCTTCCCTCAAGCATAAGCCTTTCCCTAAGTTTAACGGCTTTTTCGGGAAGGCCTATGGTTTCATAAACTAATTAAAGACAACCAAAACCACAGCAAATTATGAAAACTATACTCCACACCGCTATACTCTTACTATTTATTAGTACAGTACCTATTCGAAAATCCCATCCAACATTAAAAACTGTTGGCTATGGAACGTGAGTTTAAACTTTTAAAAGAAGGGCATCCTGATGCCATGGAGTTTATTTATGCCCGATATCAGCATAAGCTCTTTTGGATGGGGAAGCAGTTAATTAAGGATGAATTTGTTATTGAGAGCATTCTTCAGGATACGTTCCTAAAATTATGGGAGAAAAGAGATCATATAGAAGATCCTAAACATATGCTCTACTTCCTTCTTCATGTGATGAAACGGGATTGTAGCTATTACTATATCCGACCCAGGAATAATTTTCACCGGAACATCAACAGCTTGGATAATTACGAGAACTACCAGGAATATATACATGGCTATGACCCGGAGTCAGAAGATGAGCATCTAAAAGATCAGGAAGCCAACCAAAAAGCTCTTGACCGAATAAAGTGTGTTTTTCCTTTACTCAGGCCGGAAAGAAGATATCTAATTGAACTCTGCTTAAAATACGGTTTTCAGTATAAAAATATTGCTGAGCTTATGGGAACAAGCACTACCTATACCAGCAATGAGGTAAAAAGAGCGATTGACGATATTAAAAAGATTATTCACCAAGGGAGCAATTTGGGTTCAAAACCTGATCAAATTCAAGTAAAGAAAAATACTAGAATAACCAGGGAACAAGAAAAAGTCTTACAGCTACGGAATGAAATGCACTATTCTTTTGCGGCTATTGCAGAAGAATTGCAACTATCCCAAAAGGAAGTCCACAAGGAATTTATGACTGCTTATAAGCTTTTACAAAGCAAACATAAACAACAACAATCTGCTTAATCATGGGAAAAGAAACTATAAAACTCACCCGAAAGATCCAGCTACTGGTGGATGCGCCTAACAAAGAAGAAAGAAAAGAGGCTCTTGATACCCTATACCGTTGGCAAAACCGAAGCTATAGGGCGGGTAACCTTATTGTTACCCACCAGTATATTCAGGAAATGATTAAGGACTTTTTTTATTTATCGGAAGGTATAAGATATAGGCTGGTGGATGAAAAAAAAGCTGAAGACGGCATACTCAATCGTTCAAAGAGCAATTGTACCTACCGGGTGGTATCTGATCGTTTTAAAGGTGAGGTCCCAACCAACATTTTAGCCAATATGAATTATAATATCATGAATAATTTTAGTAAAAACTTGGTACAATATAGGAGGGGAGAGCGCTCGCTTGCAAATTTTAGAAGGGATATTCCTTTTCCATTTGGAACGATAGGTATTCATGGATTATCCTATAAAAAAGAAAAAAAAGCATTTTGCTTTCGTCTATTTTCCATCCCTTTTAAAACCTATTTAGGAAAGGATTATACTGATAAACGAAGCTTGCTGGAACAGGTAGTAGCCGGAAACATAAAGCTATGTACTTCTAAAATTCAGTTGAATAAAGGAAAAATTTATTGGTTGGCCGTATTTGAAGTCGCGAAAGAAAAGCATAACCTAAAACCAGAAGTCATTGCAGAAGCTTCCTTATCCCTTGAACATCCTATTATAGTAAAATCCAGAAAAGCAACACTTAGTATCGGCAGTCGGGAAGAGTTTTTATATAGAAGACTAGCCATACAGGCTGCTTTAAAAAGGGCGCAAAATGCTACTGCCTATTGTAGATCAGGAAAAGGTCGTAAACGCAAAACAAAAGCAGTAGAGAGATTTCACGAAAAAGAAAAAAACTATGTTAGTAACCGCTTGCATGTATACAGCCGAAAGCTTATTGATTTTTGTATTAAACATGAAGCCGGGACACTTATTTTATTAAATCAGGAAGATAAAATGGAAATCGCCAAAGAAGACGGATTTGTTTTAAGGAATTGGAATTATTATGAGCTGATGACCAAAATAAAATACAAGGCCGAAAAAGCCGGAATTGAACTTATCGTGGATTAAAATTAAAAATGAGGGTGCTTGTACACCCGTAAGGTGAGGTCTCAATGGCACTCACTAAATGCAGGCAGCATATACAACAAAAACCTTCCCTTTTTTTAGGCATTGAGGTATGAAGGATGAAGACAACTGGAATTATGATGAACAGAAATATTTAGGCTTGGTCATTGAAAATCAACTACGATCTAAGGCTTTTGGTGTAAGTGCAGTTGGGGTAATTAGAACACCCGTAGAAGTTACCATAGCGCCCTTCTTTTAACAATAAATCACCTTGACACCTTGGACAGATGTTTAAATGTGCCTTGATTTTACGGTCTTTAATCCCCCTTTTAACCTTGCGGTTATGATTTTTCCGATCTTTTCTTCTTTTTAAATTTTTGGATTTAATGGTTTCTGCGATCCATAGCCTTTGGTCTGGTGATAATCGATTCTGATTATTTTCTGTTCTAATGTATCGTATAAGTTGCCACCGATATAATACAGGCAGTTCTGACGTTACATTTCTCAAACGGGCACGTCCAGAAAAAACAACAATAGGATAGTATTTTAGTTTCTGAAAGTTCGGATGAAACTTTTTTAAAGCAAATACATGAGTCCAATTTTGTCGAATGGGATTTTTAAACTTGGTATGATGCTTGAAAATGGTCTGGCTCCAATAATCAGATTTTTGATGTCCGTGAATCCAACCTTTATAATGTTTTGTTTCAATGACAAAAATACCTGAAGAACAAATAACGATATGGTCTATTTGGGAACTGCTATCCCCAGTTTGTAGAAGAATATTGTTTAGCACAATATAATCCCTTTTATGAAGTCTTCGAAGTTTTGCGGCAACTCTTCTTTCTCCATAATTTCCTTTCATTCTTGGAATGGCCACATTCATGACAAAGTCAGAACCTACGAAAAAGACCATAAAAATGATAAGAAGGAAAGTGAGTTCCATACCCAATGACTAAGACTACAGTGTTATAAAAAGTGGAGGTGCTTCTCTAAAGATAAGTATTTATTTTATTATCAATTCTTTACGGTCTTATCTCTGTTTTTTCGATGATTCTTACAGGATTAGAATTTTAGTATTATGTAATGAGATTTAATATAGGAATGCTTCAATTCCATTTAATTTCACTTCCGTCTATGTTACTGTTTCTTCCTACCCGGTTTTTAATTCACTTCAGTTGCCCTTAGCGTTCTTTTTTTGGGTTGCAAAACACCAATATTTTGGAGTTGAACCGCACTGCATAAGCCGCTCACTACACTCGCTTTTATAAGTACTTATCAATCCAAAATATTGAATCGTGTAAGCATCAAAAAAAGATAACAGCTATACGGCACTATGGGAAGTAAATCAAAAAAGTTCAATATGAAATCAACAGCTACATATCTATTCGGAAAGAAAACTAAAAAATCAAAAGAAAGAAAAACGCTTCCGGATATAATAAGTAAATCATTTTTTTCAAACTAGTTCAATTTATGTGTAACCGTCTGCCTTGGGGTAGACTCCTAAATCTTTTTATTATGAGTACTATTAGAAACAAAGTTCAGTTCATCGGAAATGTGGGAAACACTCCTGAAATTACCAATCTTGAATCCTCCAAAAAAGTGGCGCGTTTAAGTCTTGCTACCAATGACCATTACAGAAACCAAAAAGGGGAATCCGTTCAGGATACCCAATGGCATAGCCTTGTTGCTTGGAATAAACAGGCCGAGCTTATCGAAAACTATGTGCCAAAAGGAAAGGAAATTGCTATCGAGGGGAAACTGATTTCCAGATCCTACGAAGATAAGGAAGGTAATAAACGCTATGTGACCGAAATTTTAGTCAGTGAAATTCTACTCTTAGGTAGTAAGGATTAATAAAAGGCTTAGAAAAACAAGGACAAGAAGTCTTTCTAATCCTTGTTTTATGAGAGATAATCTTAAGCCTAAAGCTTAGATCTATAAATTTAATCAATATCATTAAAAAAGGGGTGTATCCTAACCAGAATGTACACCCCTAATATTAAAACTTATCATTATGAAAGTTAACGAAATAAAACTATGTTACAAAGACCGGATAACAATTTCTAACTGTCCCAAAATTACCTGCTGCCAGGATGCAGCGAATATTTACTATTCGAATTGGGATAAAAATGAAATTCAACTACAGGAATCTTTTAAAGTAATGCTCCTTAATAATTCTAATATCGTTAAAGGGATTTGTCAGATCTCCACCGGGGGAATTAACGCGACCTTAGTAGATATACGAATTATGTTTGCACTAATTCTGAAAAGTCTTTCCACCGCGATTATTGTTTGCCATAATCACCCCTCCGGGAAATTACAGGCCAGTCAGGTCGATAAAAAACTGACCTCCAAAATTCAAAAAGCTTGTGATTTTCTGGATATTAAACTACTGGATCACCTGATCATTAACAGCGAAGGAAATTACCTGAGTTTTGCGGATGAAGGAATTTTATAATACTAAATTACTTAAGAAAAATAAAGGGAGCCGTAAAGCTCCCTTTTTGAATTATTCCATTTTTGTAGGCTAATACAAATTAACGAAATAATGATTAGGTGCAACAAAACTAAAATTTTAGTTTTTATAAGCGTAAGATTTACTATTAAAATAACTAAGTTTCTAGTTATTATGCCGGATCTATTAAAAACAATAAACCTGGAGGGGGGCAGCACATTCCCACTACATTTCGCAAAAGCTTCATTTCGGGAAAAGCGCTTCACTATAAAAAACTTGGACCCCATCGAAGAAATTTAGACCTCCATTGCGCTCCCCGATGAAAAATCGAAAGGCTACATTGCATTAGAAATTTTTTGATGACGTCCGCTTGATCAAAATTCTACTTCTTATAGATATCCGATCTTCATAGGAAATTTTGATAGTCCTTTGGAAAAGATCTTGCACTTCAGAAGCCTTCACTTTTTAAATTTTATCAATTAGGATGTTATAAAAGATGGTGCATTAAAAAAGTAAAAGGTACTGGACATAAGAGTAAATCTTTTTGAAAAAACAATTGATCTTTTTGAGGTATTTTGATGAATTGAAATTCTTGAATTGATGTTCAATTTTGATCGGGTATTGCTTGCTGAACACTGAAAATCTGCCGCCGTAATTTTTTGAATTTCTCAGATTTCCCTGATTTTACTACAAATAGCACCAATTCATAGTAAATCAAATGTTGAATTCATGTTATATGAATTTATATATTTTGTAAATTAAAGTGTTGATATCCTGTTTTTTTGTCGGCAGCATTAATCTTCAGATTTGACTTTCACTTTTTTTGTATTCCCCGGATCATAATTGGCCGGGGAATTTTTCAATGCTATTCCAAGAATGCGCTTGGTGCAAACCAATACGTATGAAAATTTTGTCCCGTGTTCGGGACGAAATCGAATAGCAAGAGGGTAACACGTTTCACGGTGTTGTTCGATTTATTAGGCGTCAAAAGCCCGTTTTTCGGTGTGTTGGAAAATTTTAAAGCAGAAAAGTAGCCACCCCAATGGATACAATACTCTTAAAACCCCCGAAAATACAGGAAGAGGATAGCCACTAAAACTAAAAAGAGTAGCCATGACCGCAAAATCCAGACTTCAAGTGAAAGCTCATACCGCGAATAGGTTTCGGGAGTTTTCAAAGAAAAATAACTCGAATCAGTCCCAAACTTTGGATTTGATCCTAGACTTTTTTGAGAAAAATAACCTCTCGCCTTTTGAAACTCTAGTGCCCTCCAAAGTGAGCCTTGAACAACTTATCAAGAAAAGAATTGATGCGGTGATCGCTATCCTGAAAAATATTGAAAAGACCCAAACAAAACCGGGATTCCTGATGCTGGAATTATTATTGGAAGGTCGCAACTTACCAGCAGCATCAATCAAAGAAAAAAATAAAAAAACTGCAACGGGTGAGCAAAGCCGGGAACAATTGGAATTGGAAATCTCCCGGTTGCAGGAGGCCTTAAAAGCCACCCAGAAAGATTTGGAATACCTGCTTCAACAAGTGGAAATTAAAGGCAACGCCTTTGGAGCGGATTATCTGAAATTAAATATCCCCAGAACGGAATTTGAACAATTTAAAATAGCCATTAAACGGAAATCTTAAGAAGCTTTTGATATGTATATCACCATCTCCCCTCAAAAACTTGGTGGCGCTTTTTCTCAAAGTGCAGGGGATTTTGTGAACTATCTGGAAAAAGAAAACCAGGGAAAAGATCTATCGGAAAAAGAGTTTTTCTTTAATCAGCACGAGGATGGGATCAAACCTTTCCAGGTGATTAAAGAGATTGATGGGAATACAGATAAACTAAAGTTGAAAGAGCCTAAATATTATTCGATTACTATTAATCCCAGCCGTTATGAATTACAACATATTCACAGCAATCCTGAAAAACTTAAAGCTTTTGTTCGGGAAGCCATGAAAGAATATGCGAGTTCTTTTCATCGGGAAATAAACGGTCGCCCGGTTTCTATTGATGATATTAAGTATTTCGCGAAAATTGAACAGGAACGATCTTACAAGACTAATGATATTGCCATTCGGGAGAATAAACCCTATGCAAAACAAATAGCACATCTTAAAAATGAGCTTCGAAAAGTAGCACGCGGAGAGATTTCCGGAAATACTCAAAAAATTGAGAATGAGATTCAAAAGCTGATCCGGGAGGCTCCCTATAAGATTAGGGGACAGATGGTGGAACCGGGAATGAAAAAGGAAGGCCTGCAAAGCCATATCCATATTATCGTAAGTCGTAAAGATGCCTCCAACTCCTATAGCTTGTCTCCGGGGAGTAAGTATAAGGCTTCCGAAGTAAAGATGCATGGGAAATTGGTGAAACGGGGATTTGAACGGGATCGGTTTTTTCAGCATTCGGAAATGGCTTTTGATAAGATGTTTAAGTACAATCGAAATTATGTGGAAAGCTACTCAGCGCGAAAACTACTGAGTAAAAATCCTAAACAATACTTTTTGTCCTTAAGGCGTCTCAGGCTTAACGAGAAAAAAATTGCCTTTAAAATGATCCGACAAGCAGGAATGCAATTGCCTGCTTTGCATCTGCCCCAAAGTAAAGTGGGGTTTGCATATAAACAACTTAAAAAAATAATCGAAGCCGGTATAAAAGCTAGTTCTATCGGCTATTAAAACCTATCTGTTATGGTTGTTAATTTATATATCCTTATTTTTTTTATCGCTGGATCAGCGATTATCTTCTACTTCTCGCTTAAAAATACGCCATGGGGAAATGCGATTAATCTCGGCTATATTTTTACCCTGTTATTAATTAGCTTTTCAAAAGGTTTTGATTTTGATATGCTAGTGCTGGTGGGCTCGCGTATAGTAATGCCCCTAATGATCATAAATGCACTCCTATATGAATTATTATTCCAGGTTGGGACAGGAAAACCGGAAAAACAATATGCTTTTCGGATGCCTCTTTCTTCTGGTTCCATGAAATTAAAAGATATTCGTCGCGGGGTGTCCATTATCGGTGCGGCTGGAAGTGGAAAGACTGAAAGTGTGGTGGCGCAATTTCTTAAACATTTTAGCCGTCATAGCTTTAGTGGAATTATCCATGACTATAAAAATTTTGAACTCTCCAGAATTGCCTATCCTTTATTTAAAGAAAGTAAGCTCCCTTTTTACCTGATTTCTTTTGATCGGGTATTTCATAAAGTGAATCCTATTGCTCCGCGGTATATGCTGGATGAAGAAAGCGTCAATGAGATTTCAAGGGTGCTTCTGGAAAATTTATTGGAGAAAAAAGAAAGTGGTTATTCAGGCAGTTCCAAGTTTTTTAATGATGCTGCGGAAGGAATCATCGGAGGGCTGATCTGGAAACTAAAAACCGATTATCCTCATTATTGTACCCTTCCTCATATGATTGCCATATTCCAACAATGTACCACCTATGAACTGATAGAATTGTTGAGTTCTAATTTTACATCAAAGGCGATGGCCAATGCCTTTATTAATGGGGTAGAGCCGGAAAGCCAGACCGCAGCGGTAAAAAGTACCCTTTCTAATGCTTTTAAAAAGATTAGTACCCAACGGATCTTTATGGTGCTTTCTGAAGATGAAATTCCCCTGGATATTAATAATGCAGAAAATCCGGGAGTGATCTCCGTAGTGAATAATCCAAAATTTGAATCGGCCTATTCGCCCATCATCGCCACCGTTATTCATAGTATCACCAAACAAATGAGTGTGCATGATCGCCTGGGATCTTTTATTCTTGTGGAAGAGGCTTCTACGATCCGGCTGTTGAATATGCAACGTATTCCCGCCACCCTAAGAAGCTATAATATTTCGACCGTTTATGTGATCCAGGATAAGATCCAGAATGATATCCTCTACGGTAGGGAGGCAGGAAAAGCTATTCTGAGTAATCTGTCTTACCAATTTTTCGGAAAGGTGAATGATCCGGAAACCGCGAAATACTACGAAAGTTTCTTTGAGATTGTAAAGCGTAAGAGTATTAGCGTGAGTAAAAGTGATAATCTGAATTTTGATACCCGAACTACCAAAAGTGAACGTGAAGTGGCTAAAATCAGGGCAGATCTTTTCTTTCGATTGAAACCGGGACAGTTTGTGACCTTCTCAGATGGCAAAGATCGAAAAGTGAAATTCGCAGCTCCCCAATGGTCAAAAGAACTGCCTACTCCTAAACATGAAGTAAGTCAGGAAGAATTGGAATCGAATTTTCAGAAAATATACCGGGAAGTGAAGACGATTATTACCACAGAAATTCAAAAGAAATGAGTGAGGTAAATTATATAAGACATCTTAATGCCGTGCTTCGGAGATTTGCAAAAGATGATCGCATCGGCGTATCACATCGTAGCTTATACCTGGCCTTTTTTGAGCTGTGGAATCAAAAGCATTTTCCCCGGAATTTGATGATCAATAGTCAGCAGGTAAGGGGATTGGCTAAAATACGCTCCCGGACAACGTATCATAAGTTAGTTCGAGAGCTTAAACATTGGGGGTATCTCCAATACCATCCCTCTAGTAGCCCAAAAATAGGCTCAGTTGTGAACATGTTCAGATTTGATACCCTTGCTGATCAAAAATTGAACAGGGAATGATCAAATTCTGGACAGCTGCTGTTCAAAAATTGGTCTCTTTTATTAAACGTTAATAATAAACAATACATAAACCTTTTTAAACATGTCTCATATATGAACAGGCAGTGGACAAGTAGCGGTACTGTGCTTTTAAATAGATATTATTCAAAATCACTATTGCTCTAACTTTGAAGAAAGAAGTACGGTAGAAGCAAAAACTAAAAAAAAAATCCAAAACTGACACTTTTTTATTTTTTAAATTTTTTGGCGGTTGAAATAAAACTGGTGAAACTTTAAAGCAGTGTTCCATAGATGAACAAGTTTGAGGCTAATAATAAATGATAAGAGTGAAATAAGTGGAAAGAGAAGTAATTAAAGCCATTCTTTTTTATAAGCATTCCTTATTATTTGAGGTTAGGTCTATAATGAAGTTCAGCATTACTACCAGTTTTTATAATGGTGTGTTTTTCTCTTATGTGTAAATTTTTTGTAATTGCTTTAATCTATATTGGTAATCTTGAATATAGTTTCTTTGCGTAGCTTCAGATAGAAGAGATGATTTGGTGAAAGTAATAACCTTGTCTGAATTTTTGAGCATCTCTTCCGTGATCGTATGAAATTGCTTATCTGTGAGCTCTACTTGCTGCGCTAGTATTTTAAATTGATTGGCTGTAGTTGTTTGTGCTAAATGTTTGGGTAACAGCCCATCTTCTAATGCAAAGTCACTATCCTCTACATGTATTCGTGTATTGAGTAAATCATAGGCTGGACTTAAGCGGTGATCGCCCAATGGTGTTTCCAAAACAGCAAAGTTTTTTAAATGAGCGTCTCCATTTGAAAACAGATAATTGAAAACTAACAGCTTAAAGAGTTTTGGAACTTCAACTCGATATGCGGGTAAAAATTTTTTCATTAGGTCAAAGAGCTCTAGATAATGGCCTTCATATTTATAATGCTCTCCATGAGTTTGTGGTGTTTTGCCAGCAAGGGTCGCAAAATCTTCTTTTGCTTTTTTTGAACCATCGGCATTTATATCAAAACGCCTGGTGATATAAGCCGGAGCTTCATTTTTAAAAAATATAAGCGCATTCTCTGCGGTCTCAATACCATATACCTGCCGGGCAATTTGCATCGTCAGGTGTTCATTTGCTGGCATTTGATCACGTTTTTTCCCATGCATCGGGATGGGTTTTAAAATATAAGTACCTTGTTCTTCCTCATGAATTAGTCTTAATTTATTTTTTTCTAAGAGTACGGAAAACTTCTCCTGCACGCCAGATATTGAAATTCTCTTTTGATTATCCTGAAATAATTGATCACTAGGTTGATCGGAATTTGGTGCTTCATATGGAAGTATATGAGAAACTTTACGTCCATCAAATACACGTTTTAAACAGTTCCTGCTGTAGGTATGATATCCTGGTGCCAGGGTTCCTGGACAATGATTAATTTTCATTATTCTGCTGTTATTTTATGAATAGTGACGGCTCCTACGGTATCATATCTCGCAGTATTTAGCAGGATTCCAAAGTAATCATCAGAATCTAAACGGTTCATAGTACATACCATTTGCCGATTTGCTCCTTCAGGAAGCATATGATAAAAAAAAGGAAATAAATGCTCTGCGTGATATTCTTCCTGGGTGCGTGGTAAGGTCAGACTTATGGACGGATTTGCAGGATCGGCTAACCAGCTATCGAGATAATGAAAGCTAAAATCACCATTATCTTGTTGTGTTAAAATTCCTGCCTCTTTGCCTTTGTATAATACCCTTGCCTTTCTCATTTAAGATTTATATTTTCTTGATCTGAAGACTTATTTCCATACCTAGAACATCTGCTATTTTTTGTAAACTTTCAATTGTAGGATTAGCCTGGCCCGTTTCAATCTTATAAAGGGTATTGATCCCAATATCCGCCATATCTGCTAATTGTTTTTGGGTAATATGCATATGATGACGTCGCTCTTGTAAAGCTTGCCCAATGTCTTTTATTGCTGTCATATTACTTGAAAAATTTTCTTTATTTTCCTTCATACCCTTTTTTTCACACTTTATAATGGATATCAATCCAGTTATTGCTGATCAATATAAAAATACATAAAAAATCACATTATAGTGTGGTATTTTTAGTTTTTTCGAAGAGCTTATTCAATTTTCTCTTAAAAATCACATTATAGTGTGGTTTTAATAGTAATGTGTTTAAAGTTCTTCATCGATTTCAATTGCTTATAAAGAAGTATGAGCCGATTATTCTGATTATTCGGCTCAAAAAAACCTATATATTTGATTCGAATAATGTGTTTATTTGGCTCATATGTATAACTGGCAACTTGAAAATTGGCCTTCTTTTGACTATAAGTCGAAAGCTATCGATGATATTGTGATTGAATTCGCTTCAGAGACGGGTGAAGTCAAAGGGATTATAGATAGCCTGCCTTCTGACTTTAGACAAGATGCGATTATACAATTTATGATCGATGAGGCCATTAAAACTTCAGCGATTGAAGGGGAATATTACATTCGTCAGGATGTAATGTCATCGATCAAAAATCGATTGGGTATTGAAGATGGTGCTACTATTAGAGATATCAATGCCAGGGGAATTGCAGAATTAATGGTGGAGGTAAGAGAAAACTTTTCCGAACCTCTAAGCGAGCGATTAATTAAGGGATGGCATGCGATGTTATTTAGCAGATCCAGGTATAATCAGGCAGGGACTTATCAATCTGGAGAGGAACCCATGCTTATAGTATCAGGGAGATACGGGAGAGAAGAAATTCATTACGAAGCTCCTCCATCTCATCGTGTTCCTATGGAGATGAAACAGTTCATACATTGGTACAAGGAATTTGATATTGAAAATAGTGATATTAGAAGTTCATTGATTAAAACAGCTATCGCTCATTTGTATTTTGAAACGATACATCCTTTTGAAGATGGAAATGGACGTATAGGTAGAGCCATAGCTGATAAATGTCTTTCGGAATCTTTAGGTAGAGTATTAGTATTAAGTATATCCACTGCAATCGAACAAAATAAAGCAGAGTATTACCAAGCCTTAAAAATGGCTCAGCGCTCTCTGAATATCACGGATTGGATTGTTTATTTCTGTAAGACTATCTTGACCGCCCAGAAAAATGCTAAAGCATTTATTCGATTTATTCTAAAAAAAGCAAAATTTCTGGATCAACATCGGGAGAATTTAAATGATCGCCAGTTAAAAGTGATCTTAAAAATGTTCGAAAAAGGTGTTGAAGGTTTTGAAGGAGGAATGACTGCAAAGAAATATATATCAATAACCAAAACTTCAAAAGCCACCGCCACCCGAGATTTACAGGATATGACTTCTAAAGGTATCTTGAAACCTCAAGGAGGTGGACGAAGTGTACATTATGAGCTGAATTTAAAAGTTAACAAATTTTGAAGTCAATTTATTGTTAGCAGAACTATTCTATCAATGAATTGGATTATTGCCTCTGAACTACAATTGAACGGTTAAATAAATTATGTGGTAAAACCACATAATTTATGGTATAAAACCAAGGTAAACATTTCTAAGTGAGGACTAGTTTTGTAAAAAACTTTCTGATTGCTTTCTTACTATATAATAGAATCTGATAAGAATATGATACGTATGATCCAAGAAGTATTTGGAGAGTACGATGATTACCACTGTGTCGGTTTAAGTGAAAGTTTCGAGAAATCAATGAACCCCATTCTAAAATATCATCCTGATATTTTATTTATAAATGTTGATCAACAATGTTGCAATGGAAGTCCCTATTCATTTTGTAAAGAAGTTCAGGAATTTAGCGGAAAAGAAATTCTTTTTGTAGCACTTTCTGTAGAGATGCTAAAAGCATATATGGCTATAAAGAATAAATTTTATGACTTTCTATTGAAACCTGGAGAGGAAGCTGAATTGCGAAAAACGGCTTTAGGAATTTTATTAAATAAGGAGCGGGAAAATTCGGAGAAGACTATTTGTTTGAAATCATATAAAGATTACACTTTAATAAAAACTAATGATATCATTTATCTTGAAGCTGATAATAACACTACTGATTTCGTTTTGTGCGATAACAGGCGTATAAGTGCCTTTAAAACCCTCAAAACTTTCGAAGATGCCTTGTCAGAAAACTTCGTACGAATTCACCATAAATATATTGTCAATTCTAAGTATATCTCTAAAATAAGTTTTGGCAAGCAAATATGCATTTTAAGTACCAAAACCAAAGATATATCCCCTTGATGTTCCTCTTTCCCTAAGGGCGGTAGAAGATCGAAAAAGAAGACTAAAGGAGATTATGTACGTTAAACAAGGAGGAGATGAAGCATTGCTTGAAAAAGCTAGGAAGAGTGGTTATATATCGCCTCGCATTTTAAAAGCTATACTAAAAAAATTAATACAAACATATCTCCCTCAAAACCAAAGTATACCGTTATTTACTTGATTCACTCATTTGTTAAATGTGGTAAAACCACATTAATAACGTGGTTTTATCAAGCTTAAGATGTGTTGTGTTTTTTTAGATTGCGATCAGCTTTTTAACCTTTTTTTAAGGTTTAAACTTACAAAAAAGAGGTTGAATCAATCTAAATCCCGGTACTTGTGAAAATTTTTCCGAAAGAAATTATAGAGAATACTGCTGAGGTTTTTAAATTCAGGCATACTGTAAAGAGTAAAATAATTTATAGTTTATTACTTCTTTTAATAATTGGTGGTCTGGTTTCCTTACCTTTTATAAAAGTTGATGTTTATACTTCCAGCCAAGGAATTATAAAACCAAATTTAGAAAGAAGTAGTGTCAGTTCAATCAACTCGGGTAGAGTTGTCTATTCTAATATTGAGAATAATAAGACTGTAAAAAAAGGGGATACCCTTCTTTTTATTGAAAGTACAATTATTGATGAACAACTCAGTTTTTCTCGAGATCAAATAGTAGAGATTAAAGAATACCAAAAAGATCTGAGATATCTTTTAGCCTATAATAATCCGATTCTTTCTCGAATTTCATCTAATAAATATCGGTCAGATTTTCTGGAATATGAACAATTACTTATAGAAGCTCAAACGAAACTTGATCGTTTAGAGAAAAAGTTTATACGTCATAAAACACTATTTAATAAGGGAGTTATCGCAGCTTCTGAGTTCGAAAATATAGAATCTGAGTATAATCTAACTAAGAGTAATATACAGACTTTAAAAAGTCAGCAAAAAAATAAGTGGCAATCACAATTAATAAGTTATAATGACAAGTTAGAAGATATTCAAAGTAATACCAAGCAACTTCTTCAAAATAAATCGCAGTATTTTATTACAGCTCCAGTAACTGGTACTTTGATGAATACTCGATATTTATCGCAAGGAAGCTTTATATCCCAAGGTACACAGTTAGCTGAGATTTCACCTTCTTCAGACTTAATTGCTGAATGTTATATATCTCCATCTGATATTGGTTTAATTGATAAAACCAACCAGGTGATATTTCAAATTGACGCGTATAACTATAATCAATGGGGTTTAGCTCATGGTGAAATTTTGGAAATTAATAAGGATATTGAGCTTATGGATAATACCCCATTATTTAAAATTAGGTGTAAAATTGAGGAGAAACATTTAAAGCTTAAAAATGGAGTAAAAGGTGAGCTAAAGAAAGGAATGACTTTTACCTCTCGCTTCTTAATTACAAAAAGGACTCTATATCAATTATTATATGATAAAGTAGATGACTGGGTAAATCCGGCTAATGTATAACCACAATTCTTATAATTAACCTATGAAAACGATCAAAAATTTAGAGCGCTTGCAGCAATTACATGAAATGATTGAAATGGAAAATACAGGCTCTCCAAAGGAAATTTCAAATAAGATGAATGTGAGTGAAAGGCTTGTATATAATTTGATAGAGCAGCTTAAAGATTATCAGGCAGATATTTGCTATAGTAGAAGAAGTAAGACTTACTACTATTGCAATAGTTTTGATCTAAAAGTAAATATTTCAGTTGCTGTAATTAGTGATAATGAGTTGACAGAAATTTTTGCTGGTTCTTATTTTTCTGGAAAAAGTTTTTCGCTGCAAGGTTTGTGCGGTGACCAACCTTACTTTTATAACAAATAACATTCTGCGCAGAAAATGTTTATCAAATCTATTAATTTAAAACTATAATTTTAATGAAAAATTTAGAAAGTTTCGGTGTTCAATCCTTAAGCACTGAACACAGTAAAGAAATAAATGGAGGCTATTCTTGGCTTTGGCAAGCAGCCGTGGCTACTTTTGCATATAATGTAGTTGCTGATTGGGATGCCAACGTAGAAGCATTTAAAGAAGGAATGGAAGCTGCAAAAGCTGCAAGATAAAATTTTAAATAATCAAAAAATGAAAATATTAAACGATATGAATTTGACTACTCTTAATGAGGAAAATCTAATGGAAATTAATGGGGGAGATGGTGTAACTGAAGCCGTGTTTAAGTTTTTAGGCTATGCTTTCCAATCATATGCTGACGATCAGGCACGTCGTATTGAGAGTGGAATGCCTTATAGACCAGGTATATTATAAAACGAGTCAGGAATTGACTTCTAACAGGATTCTCCTTATTTTAGCTTTTCAAATGGTAGGTTAAAATTAAGGAGACTCCTGTTATTTTTATTTAAATTGAAAAGACTCTAAACGTACATAAGAAAGCAAAGATTACAGTGAAGTCTAAATTATTTTTTTTTTTAGCTGGCTCATTTATAGCATTTGCTTCGATTCTAGTAAATATTTTCTTGCAAAAATTACTGGGGCTTGCCTCAATTTATACTATAGGTTGTAAGGATATATCATTATTGATTCATCCATTTTTAAGCTCAATAGCAACTGGTTTTTTTGAGGAAGTTATCTTTCGATTCGTTTTGCTAACTTTTTTAATTAAAGCATTTAAGCTTAATTGGCTTGCAATTCTGGTTGGAAGCCTAATCTTTTCATTGGTACATTTAGGGAATTCTTATATTACAATAATCGCATTGATTTCTCATTTTCTTGGAGGTATTATTTATTCTTATGCTTTTGTAAAAACAAAAGAGATATGGTTACCTTTTGGCTTACATTTTGGTTGGAACTATACTCAAATTTTCTTTGGTATCCCAATGAGTGGGAGTGCTTATTACAGTATATTCGTCACTAATTTTCACTCATTAGAGTATTTAAATGGTGGAGCATATGGTTTTGAAGGAGGAATTTGGAGTTTTTACTCCCGAGTTATAATATTTATAATACTCTTATTTGTTACCAAATTTTCAGGTTTGAATTCTTTTTTACGAAATAAATAAATTAGACAGGTACATACTGTAAAGATCTTTAGCGTTTATCCTCTAGTATTATAAGTCCCTTTTAATTTAGAAGAAAGAATAAGCTTTCAAAATTTGTTTAAAACAGTTTAATGCAAACTTCATTCCTGAGAAAATCACTTTTCAAAATTAATATATAAAACTGAGCCTTTGTCTTCGAAACGGAAGTGGTGGGAGAGGTACTAAATATTATTTTCAAAGAAACTTTTGAACTTCTGTTACGATATAATTCTGCACTTGAATACAAATTTTTTTCAACAACTCTTTTGAGTTAATAAATAGAATCACTTATGATGGAAATTCTCAGTGCTGTAGAGAATATGATGGACATTAGTGTGGCTATATGAAGTAATAATAATGCATTTCTATTTCAATCCCAAAAGTTTGATTTTTTTTGATCTTAGGGCTTTAGATTTATTAATGATGATAATAATACTTTCCAAATTACCAACACCTCTGCGGTTAAAGTGACTTCTGGTTTTCTATCTTTACTTTTTATATGCTTAATGAGTTATACAATCCTTACTAACCTTGATTTTAATGAACTTCAAAAAATAGGATTTCATATTGTCCCGTTTGCATGATATTATTAGGATTCCAAGCTTGCATAGACATACATCTTATGTGTGCTTGAATTTATTCTAAATGCCTTATCTTACTTTGAATTTATAGCCATTACAAATTTTTTAAAATAATTTCATCCTCCGCCGTTTATTATTCTGATTTGTGTTAAATTTTTATTGAATGTCCGCAATAGATTATAATCACGTTTTGTAACCCTGAACTTGATTCACGGTCTCACTACAATAGCTTGTTTCTTACTACAGTATGAGATTCCGGATCAAGTCCGGAAGGAAGAAAAAACGAAATATTACAAATTACGGATAATCAAAATTTTTATAAATATTGCCATTTTTTAATTAGGCGGAAATTCCTGTTAACTTCGTTCAGGAATACCATTGAAATTTTAAGCAATTCATTTATTCAATATTTATAATTCCCTGCAAACATTCTGCAGTGGACTTTCCTATCTATGCGAAATATTTAAAAAAATATGCCAAAAATTACTATAAAGCAGCACGACATTACAGATTGTGGTGCTGCATGTCTCGCTTCAATTTCTGCACATTATAAATTAGAAACACCTATTGCCCGTATAAGACAATATGCTAGTACCGATAAAAAAGGAACTAATGTATTGGGGTTACTTGAAGCCGCTAAAAAATTAGGCTTTGAGGCTAAAGGTGTTCGTGGTGATTTTGATAGTTTGTATAAAATTCCCAAACCTGCCATCGCTCATATAATCGTAAAAGAACGATTACAGCATTATGTGGTTATTTACGAGGTCACTAAATCTTATGTGAAAATTATGGATCCCGGGGATGGGAAATTTCATAAAAAATCCCATGAGGAATTTAAAAAAGAGTGGACGGGTGTTTTAGTACTTCTACTACCTAACGAGGAATTTACATCGAGGAATGAAAAAGTATCGGTTTTTAAGCGATTTTGGTTTCTATTAAAACCCCATAAGTTTGTGCTTGTTCAGGCTTTTTTTGGCGCTCTTGTCTATACTTTGTTAGGTTTTTCAACATCCATTTATATTCAAAAAATTACTGATTATGTTCTGGTAGGTGGTAATATCAATTTGCTTAATCTTTTAAGCATAATTATGCTTATTCTGTTAGCATTGCAAATAGTGATAAGTATATTTAAAGACGTTTTTTTGGTTAAAACCGGACAACAAATTGATGTCAGATTAATCCTTGGTTATTATAAGCATTTATTAAAATTACCACAGCAGTTTTTCGATACCATGAGAGTTGGGGAAATTATTTCAAGAATCAATGATGCTGTAAAAATCAGAAACTTTATAAATGGGGTTGCGCTTAATTTAACCGTAAACGTTTTAATAGTTATTTTTTCTTTTGCGCTAATGTTTACATTTTATTGGAAACTGGCGTTAATAATGACCTTAATCATTCCTTTCTATGGCATAGTTTATTTAATTACCAATAAATTGAATAAGAAAGTAGAACGTAATGTTATGGAAAAATCAGCGGATTTAGAAAGTCAGCTGGTAGAATCCTTAAATAGCGTAGGTACAATAAAGAGATTTGGGATTGAAGATTTTTCAAATATAAAAACGGAAACTCGTTTTGTAAGTTTACTCCAAACAGGCTATAAATCTGCTTTAAATAGTATATTCTCTTCTACGGGCTCTCAGTTTATTGCCCGTGTTTTTACCATAATCTTGCTTTGGACAGGTTCCTATTTTGTCATCAATCAGGAAATTACCGCAGGAGAGTTATTATCCTTTTATGCAATTGTAGGCTATTTAACAGGTCCTGTCGCCGAATTAATTGGGGCGAATAAACAAATACAAAATGCCTTAATAGCAGCAGATCGTCTTTTCGAGATTATGGATTTAGAAAGGGAAGAAGCAGAAAATAAAATGAAATTGGAGCCTGATATGATTGGTGATATCATGTTTAAGAATGTTGATTTTAGATATGGTAGCCGGGTAGATGTTTTCAAAAATTTCAATTTAAATATATTAAAAGGCGAGATTACAGCAATTGTTGGAGAAAGTGGATCTGGAAAAAGCACACTAATTTCATTATTGCAAAATATCTATCCTATACAAAATGGTCATATTTATATAGGAAAAAATGATTTAAAATATATCGAAAATGAAAGTTTAAGAAATTTAGTTAGTGTTGTACCTCAAAAAATAGATTTATTTGCGGGTAATGTTATTGAAAATATTGCGGTTGGAGAATTTCAGCCTCACATGCAACGCATAATTAATATATGTCAGTCTATAGGTATTATAGATTTTATTGAAAAATTGCCAAATGGATTCAATACTTATCTCGGTGAAAATGGAGCAAGCCTTTCTGGAGGTCAAAAACAACGTATTGCTATTGCCAGAGCCCTTTATAAAAATCCTGAGATATTAGTATTAGATGAAGCTACATCATCTTTAGATAGTTCTTCTGAAAATTATATTCAAAATACCATAGATGAACTGCGTAAACAAAATAAAACAATAATTATAATCGCCCACAGATTGAGCACCGTAGTTAATGCTGACAAAATAGTAGTTCTGGAAGAAGGGAAAGTAATTGAAGAAGGGAACCATGAAAGTTTATTCGAAAAACGGGATAAATATTATCAACTATGGAAGCAACAATTTCCAATAATAGAACAGTATGCCCTATAAAAAATAGATTAAATTAAAGATAGGTGAAATTTATAATCAAAATATTAAAATGGGGATTTTTTGCCACCATTTTAGTTCTCATTGTACTCATAGGTTCTATTTTCTATTTTACTTCAGGTTTATCGGAGTTATCTGATGCTAAACTTGAATTTCACGGAACTCATGACACTATTCCATTTCGTTTGTCCAATTCCGGCCATATTCTCATTGATGTAGGTTCTGGGAAAGAAAAAAAGACCTATCCTTTTATTTTAGACAGCGGAGCTTCTAATGTTGTTTTCGAGCGTTTTGAGGATGATTTCGATTTAAATGATAATGGCTACACCCCAAGCTTTGGATCTTCTGGTAACTTTTTTTGGTCCGAAATTAAAGAGGTCGATCAATTGGAGATAGGCAACTTAAAACTTACCGACCTTAATTTTCAGGTTACTTCAATTAATAATCAATGCCCGGATGCTTATGGTATTATTGGAATTGGCGTTATGAGGCATATGGTTTGGCAAATTGATTTTGAAAAGCAAGTACTTATAGTTACCAAAGAGCTAAGTGATCAAAAAATTTCTTCTTCAGATCTACAGTTCGATTTGGAACAGAACTCTTATGGACATCAATTGCATATTCCGGTAAGGATATCTCATAAATCGAAAGATATCGAAGTGTCTGTAGATCTTGGGAATAGTGGGCATCTAAGTCTGAATGAAAATCTAATTATTAGAGACTCTTTGATTCTAAGATCGAAAACTATATTTGGAGAGGGATCACATGGTCTTGGTGAGCAATCAAAAACAGTAGCTCAAGAAAAGATTTATTTACTGGATACATTGAAATTTTCAAATACAAGCTTCGAAGTAAATAATTTTCCTACAAGTTCTCGCAAGGGTGATTTAAACTTACTGGGCTTAGGTTTTTTTAAAAAATTTAAAACAACCATTAGCTGGAAAGATGATAAGCTTATATTATCTCCAAAGGACAGTATTGATTTTATGGATAAGATGTTTGGTGTCCATGTAAAATTTGATTCGCAACATGAATCAGCATACATATCTACATTAATTGAAGATTCTCCAGCTCAAAAAATAGGAATTGAACTCGGCCAGAAACTTGTTGCAGTGAATGGATTAATTATAAAAAGCAATATAGACTTTTGTCGTGCACAGTCCTTATTATATAATAATAACATCGTAGAATTAAGAATTATAGATAAAGATACCTCGAAGCAATATAAGCTTAAGAGCGCATATCTTTTTAAAGGAAAATAAATTTTAAATTATTTTATATGTCTCAAAATAGCAAACTTCCTGGATGGGGAAGAATTTTATTAATTATAATTCCATTTTTATTTATAGTTGGAGTTTTTGAAATTATAGGAGCTTCCATTTTGGGTATAGAATTAAAATCCCTTGAAACAGGCGTTAAAACATCTAGCCAAAAACTTATTATTTCATTTTTCTCTTTCTTAGGTACTTTAGTTGTTGTCTGGATTTTCGTACTTAGGGTGGATAAAGAAAGGTTTGTAGACATTGGTTTACATTTAAAAAATAGAGCAAAGGATATTATAATTGGTCTTGCTCTAGGAGCAGGGATCATAATTTTAGGTTTTGGAATTTTATTAGCACTGGGAGAGATTAGCCTTGAGACTATAAACTGGAACTTCAAAGAGTTTTTAATTGCTATGTTATTATTCATTATTGTGGCACTTAAAGAAGAAATTTTTTGCAGAGGATATATTCAAAAAAACCTAATGGATTCCTTTGGTAAGTATTTTGCACTAGTGATTACAGCATTAATATTCTCGTTATTACATGCTTTCAACCCTAACTTAAGTTTATTAGGATTGATCAATATTTTTATTGCCGGAATTTTTTTAGGTATATCTTATGCTTATACTAAAAATCTTTGGTTGCCTATTGCATTACATTTTAGTTGGAACTTTTTTCAGAGTTTATTAGGATTTAATGTAAGTGGACAAAGTATGTATTCAGTACTGAGAATCTCGAGAGATTCCCCTAATCTATTCAACGGAGGCAACTTTGGTTTTGAAGGCTCGATATTGGCAAGTATTCTTCAAATAATTGCTGTAGTTTTTATAATATATCGCTATAAAAATAGAGAAAGTAGTATTACATCAATTAATTAAAAACCTTATTCATTTCCTCTTGGTACTGATCTAAAATATTGGTAGGTAAAGACTTTAAATAAATTTGAGTAGTATTGATTTTGGAGTGTCCTAACATCGAGGAAATTGCCATCAATGGAACATTTTTAAGTAAAGCATGTGTTGCAAAACTATGTCTTGAAACATAAGAAGTTAATCATTCTTAAATGACGGGCACACGAGATTACAGGATATGGCTTCTAAAGGAATTTTGAAACCACAAGGGGGTGGGCGAATTATACATTATGAGCGAAAATTCACTTGAATTAATGTTAAAGTTTGTTAAAGGGTGCTGAATTCGGTGTATATAGAATTATCTTTTCGATTAAATAGCTAATAATCAAATATTTACGAGTTTGGTTCGAGTCTCGTCCAGATCGCAAGATTGCAAAAAGCCTTTCAGTAATGAAAGGCTTTTTTATTGTATACCCCAACTTTTGAGATTGATTCCCATCAATCCCATAAAACGAGGCAGATTCTTAGATCTGCCCGTTTTCTAATGGATTTTTTTGGTACAACTAATTCACCAAAAAGCTTTCTTCTAAATCTTTAATTAAAATTTTGAATTCTCCGGGTTCCAAAATACTCTCGCCATGGTTATCGGCATATTTTAAATCATCGGTAGAAATTATAAAGTTGATGGTTTTGGATTCTTTAGGGGCTAATTCTATTTTGGTAAACCTTCGTAAGCGTTTTACATCGGGTGTGATTTTGCTGGCATACAAATCTGAGGTATAAAGCTCTACCACTTCTTTCCCTTTACGATTTCCAGTATTCGTCACTTTAACAGAAATTTCCAAATCCTCTCCTACTCCAATTTCGGTTTTATTGATTTTTAAATCTGAATAGTCAAAAGTGGTATAGCTTAAGCCATCACCAAACCGGTATTGTGGATTGTAATCGGCTTCATAATTATAAACCCCTTCGGCTTTCTTTTGTTCTTCGGAAGGTTTATGGATATAACCAATTGTAGCATTGGGATAGCGTGGGTAGGTATAAGGCAACTTCCCGGAAGGGTTTACCTCACCATATAAAATATCGGCTAGCGCATCGCCCCCAAAATTTCCTGGCAAATAGGTTTGCACTACCGCCTGCATAGCTGGTTCAATATGACTAATAATTCGTGGTCGGCCTTCATTCAACACTAAAATTACAGGAGTTCCGGTAGCAGCTACTTTTTTGGCTAATGCTATCTGATGTTCGTTTAAGTATAAATCATTGAGGTCTCCGGGTTTTTCGGTATAGGTATTTTCTCCTAAACATAAAATCACTACATCTGCTTTTTTAGCTTCTGCAACCGCTTTTTCTAACTGATCTGGAGCTTGCTCATAGTATTTTCCGTCCATTTTATAACTAACTCCGGGAACATAGGTAATATTCTTTTTCTTTCCTTTTTGCTGAAGCGCTTCGAAAATCGTGTTATATTCCTGCGCATACTCCGGAGTTTTTTCACCTTGCCAAGAATACGTCCACGCCCCATTTAAAGTTCGCATAGTATTAGCATTAGGTCCAGTGACTAAAATCTTGGTATTCTTTTTTAAAGGAAGAATATTTTCTTCGTTTTTTAATAAGGTAATCGACTCTGCTGCGGTATGGTAAGCTGCTTTTTCAAATGCTTCACTACCAAATTCAGGATAATCTTTAGGATTTGTGGTAGGATGCTCAAATAAATTCAATGCAAATTTTACCCGTAAAATTCTTCGTACCGCATCATTAATTCGTTCTTCTTTTACTTTTCCTTCGTTGACCAATTCTACCAAACTATTGTAAAAAACTTCGTATTTGTAAGGAACCATCGACATATCAATTCCGGCATTTATCGCCATCATCACTGCTTCTTTATCGTCTTTAGCAATTCGATCCCGGCGATTTAAATTTTCAATATCTGCCCAATCGGTTACCACTATACCTTTAAAGTTTAATTCATTTTTCAGCAAACCAGTCAATAAGTTTTTATTAGCGTGTACCGGAATTCCGTTAATAATACCACTGTTCACCATTACTGTATGTGCTCCGGCGTCAACCGCTGCTTTAAAAGCCGGTAAATGATATTCGCGTAATGCTGAAGTTGGAATGTAAGAAGGTGTTCTATCTTTTCCTGAAGTGGCTGCGTGATAGCCTAGAAAATGCTTCAGTGAACTAGCTACGTGTTCAGGATTTGAAAGGTCATTATCTTCCCCTTCATAACCATTGATCATTTCTACGCCTAATTCTGAAATTAAATAAGGATCTTCTCCAAACGATTCCCAAATTCTAGGAAATCGAGGATCCATCCCTAAATCTAATACCGGAGAAAAATTCCACGAAATACTACTGGCTCTAGTTTCGTAAGCAGTAACTTCTGCGCCTCTTCTTACTAAATCCCGATTTCTGGTAGCAGCCTGCCCTATTTGCTGTGGAAACATGGTTGCACCCACGGTATAGGTGGCACCGTGAATCATATCTACTCCGTATAACACGGGAATTTCTAACCGATCTTTTAAGGCTGTTTCTTGAATCTGACTAATTAAGGAATACCATTTTTGCGGTGTGAGGGCACGGTTATTAGCGGTATTTAAAACTGAACCAATATGATAATCGACCAAAGCTTTATTTAACGAATCTTGATCTAATTCAAAAGGTTCGTAACTGGAATAAATATCTTCTCCTTTAGTGATGACATCTAGAGTAATTTGGGTCATCTGCCCTACTTTTTCTTCGATGGTCATCTTATCGATTAACGACTCGATTTCTTTATCGTGAACGGTACTGTTTAGTTGTGCTTGGACTAAATTTCCTAAGCATAAAAATACTCCTAGAAATAATGAATTTAATTTCATAAAGTTTATAGTTTTTGGGGTTTTTAAATGACATATGTACCAACGGATTGTGCTGGTAATTTCACTTCGAGGGTTTCATTTTCTAATTGAAACAGAAACGATTGTTCTTTTTTATTTTTATTCTGTACAATCACTACAATCGTACCTTTAGGAGTCCTAAAAGCTACATTTGGTAAATCTTTGAGTAGGTTAGATTCAATTCTTACAGAGCCCGGAGTTACAAATTTTGAAGCCTGAGCTATAATATAATATGCCGGTTCTCTTATAACTTTATCACCTTTAATAGTGATAGCGCCTAAACAACGATCACAACCACCCCGATCGGTATGGGGCTCTTGATTTTCGTCGGCAGCAAGGTTCCACTCCAAAACTGTTTTACACCAGTTTCTGGTAGCCCCAATAATTAAATTTTCGGTATGCCAATTCATTTCTTTGGCAAAATCACCGGGAGCTCCTACCCATTGTTCGGTGAAATACAAATTTTTATCCGGGTGCGCTTCGTGTACTTTAGAAATGGCATCAACTTCACCACCGTATAAATGAAAAGCAGCACCATCAATGTATTGGGCGGCAACCGAATCGTTTAAAATCGTGATAGGGTAATCGGGACGATCGGCATTATGGTCGTAAACAATAATCTTGGTGTTGATATTATTTTCTTCGAAAACCGGTCCTAAATGATTTTTTACAAATTCTTTTTGCTGTTCGGCTTCCATTAACAAACTCGGATTGTTACCGGGATGTAAAGGTTCGTTTTGTACCGTAATTGCATCAATAGTAATCCCTTCAGCCTTCATAGCTTCAATATATTTAACAAAATACCTGGCATAACTATCGTAAAATTCTTCTTTTAAGCTTCCACCGCGAGTATCGTTATTGGTTTTCATCCATTTTGGTGGTGACCAAGGAGAACCTAAAATTTTAATATTCGGCTGAATTTTAATAATTTCTTTTAGCACCGGAATTAAATGAAGTGTATCGTTTGCTAAAGAAAAATGTTCGAGGTTTTTATCGGTTTCACCTTCCGCTAAATCATCATAGGAAAATGGTGCTTCGTCTAAATCTGAAGCGCCAATACTTATACGTAAATAGCTCACTCCAATACTACTAGCATCTCTTCCAAATAATTCTTTTAATAAAGCGTGACGTGCATCATCCTTCATGTTGTGGATATGCATCGCGCTACCGCCGGTTAAGGTATACCCAAAGCCATCCATTTTCTGATAGGTTTTCCCTGGATTAATTTGGATGACCGGTAATTGTTCTGAACTTTTACTTTGGGTTTGATAAAGTTCACTTTCGGCTAATAATTGGGATTGATCGAGCGTTGTAACATAAACCTTACCTACGGGTCTGTTTTTTTCTTTTGAGGAAATTGTTTTAGAATCTTTACAAGAATGCATACTGGCCATTAGTAAAAATCCTAAAGCTACTCCTGTATATTGTTGAAGTATTTTTTTCATCGTTTATGTAAAATACCTAAGCAGATGATTGGCTAAAGTCATCTGCTTAGGAAAGTTTAAGGAAATTAATTTTTATTCGGCTATAATTTCGAAAGTTGCATTGGAGTATGTTGTATCTACAGTGATATTAGCTTGATAGCTTCCTGATTGGGTGATGGGGTTTAAATCGCCACCACCATTTACTAACGCTCCACTCATCAACGAATTATCACCACCTTCAGGAGTACCAAACTGTACGTCCCAAGGCGAATTAAATTTTAGGTTGTATCCTGCTTCTAAATTTTGGGTAGTCGTGAATTGCATAGGATGCACATAAGTCATTGCAAATTCATTACGACCATCCCAATTACTTGGATCCCAATGGAAAAGTTTAAGGTTGTAATATTGCCAACTTCCACTTCCTGTTGCAAAATTAAAAGTTAGTTTATACGCCTGATCATGATCTACGCTAAACTCACCCGCTCCTTCTACAAAGGACATTCCGGCAGCAACACTATCACCATCAGGGCTATCGGTAGCGCCAATGATATTCGAGGTGAAGTAAGAAGTACCCGTACCATCTTCCGCACTATTTAATGAATAACTTACTCCGGCTTGTAATGGAAGGTATGCTGAAGTGAACGTATCACCCTCTAAAGAGAATTGAGCAATCGAAGTTCCGTTTTCTAATAAAAACAAACTTGAAGGGGTTTCTGAAGGAGCACTTAAATTACTCTCTAAATTATAAGTGTAGGTATCGCCAGATAAATCTAAGGTAACGGTAAATTCTCCAGAATTATTCAATGGAATATCTTCGATGTTTATTCCTGCCTCACCGGCTTGAGACTCCATATAAAGTTCATTGGAAGTTCCCTGAATTCGCTTCAATAAATACCCCCAATCTTGGTTAGCCCTGAAAACAAAAGCTCCGGTTGTTTCTCCATTTGGTACTGTTAAAAACATCGTTGTTTCCCAAACACCATTACCCATATATTCCAAAGGTTCGTCACCATCCCAAGCATTTGGAATAACGCTTCCTACAATACTCCAATGCTCTATTTTCCAAAGCGTATAGGTATTATCGTTTAAGTTTACGGTAATTCTGTATTCTCCGCTTTCTTCTACTGCAATAGGGTTTCCGTTCTTCTCGATAACTCCTTCTTCACCTCCATAGATATGTGCTGGCAATTCTTGGCGACTATATATACTAAAAGTTTGCCCTGCTTCTAAAGAAGTATAAGCTTCAAAAATAGAAGTGGCCGCTCCTGAGGCATTTTGTAAATTACGCATAGGAATCGCTGCTGAAATATCATTCCCTACTTCTGTAGCACTCCCAGCTATAAACAATTGATTAGGAACATATTCATTTTCAAATCGAGTAACACTTAAGGTTCTCGTAGCATAAGTTTTGGTATCTTGACAAATCGCTACCACCGTCCATTCTAATTCTGAAGATTCATTAGCTGGATAACCAGCGTAGGATAACGCTAAATCTAAATCTGAAGCCTGAATGCTTGCTGAAGTTGCTTTTCCGTTATTATCAGATTTCACACTGATAATTGGTGAATCATGATCTTCGCTACCTAAGGTATCGATCTGAAGTTCATAACGAACCTGAAATCCTGCAGTAGAAACCGCTTCTTGCCATTCAAAATAAAATTTTTCATTAGCCCGATCTTCCTGAAGCAATAGTTCTTCTCCTTCTTCAGGTGAAATTAATTCGGGTTGAGACAATTCCCAATTCCCAATAGGGTCTAAGTTATCATCATTTTCACAGCTCAATAGCCCGAAAACCGATAAACAAATAAGTATATAGCTATAATATTTTTTCATCTTTCTAAATTTTTAGTTTTATTCCCACGTGATGGTGGCTACACTTTCTGAAGAAAGGGTATAATCAAATCTATTCTCTCCCATAATCACAGAAAATGTCTTTGAAGTTGGAGTTTCATTAAGTACTATTAATGCTTTACTCCCATCAGGATTCTGAAAAGCAATACCGTCTAAGCCTGAATTATCATCAAAATTTGAAGAGCCAATTCGATGTGCACCCGGTCTTACAAATTTTGAAAAATGAGCTATCGCATAGTATTCTTCATTTTTTTCTATTTCTCCTGAAGAATTAATGGTAACCACTCCTCTACAATCTTGGCAACCATTATTGGTAGGTCCATGATTTTCATTGAGGGCCAAATTCCAAAACAAAGCGTTTTTAGACCAGTTTTTGGTAGAACCCATTAAAATATTCTGAACATACCATCTTAGGTTGCTGGAAAAATCGATACTCCATTCTCCTCCGGAAATTTCCGTAAAATAAAGTCCTTTGTCTGGGTAAGCATTGTGAACTTGTGACATCGCACTAACATCTCCGGCATAAGCGTGAAATGCACTGCCTGAGACGTAAGGATTAGCTTCTCCATCGCCTAAGACGGTCATTGGGTAACCTGCTTCATCAAAATTATGATCGTAAGCAATAATTTTTGTTGAAATATTTGCTCCTTCAAAAGCAGGTCCTAATGCATTTTTTATAAAGTTAGCTTGCTCCTGAGCTTCCATACGCATGGTTGGATAACCTGAAGTATGTAGAGGTTCATTTTGTGGAGTAATCGCATCAATTGGAATTCCATGATTTTCAAAAGCCTGAATGTATTCAACAAAATAATTGGCGTAGGTTGCATACCATTGTTCTTCTAATTTTCCTCCGTATAAACTTTCATTATCTTTCATCCAAGCAGGAGCACTCCAAGGACTTCCCATAAATTTTACTTCCGGGTTAATACTTAAAATATCATTTGCTACGGGAATTACATGCATTTCATCATGGGCAATAGAAAAATTATCCAGGTTAGGATCCTCCTGTCCTTGCGGCATATCGTCGTAAGTAAAATCTTCCAAGGAAAAATCTGAAGCTCCAATGGTTAATCGTAAATAACTCATTCCCGCTCCACTTTCTACATCAAACAAATCGGAAAGCAAACTGTTTTTTTGTGCAGTACTTAAATTATTAATCACATAAGCAGAAGAACCGGTTAAAGCTGCTCCGAACCCTTCTATTTCCTGCATTTGTTCAGTTTCATTAATTGTGATGGAAGGGTATGATGTCTCCTTATTATCAATAATACTTAGATGATCTTGTGCTGAAAGCAACCTGCTCTCATCGCCACTGGTAACCCAAATTTGTGCCGTTCCAACTTCGTTACCGCTACCACCGGTTGTTGGTGGCGGGTAACTTTTCTGATCATCATCTGAACAGCCAATTAATGTAGCTGCAATTACTATAGTTATTAATATCTTCTTCATTTTAGTATCCAGGATTTTGTGTAAGATTAGGGTTTCTATCGATCTCGTTTTGGGGAATTGGTAATAACAGATCTTTTTCGGTTACACTGTAATTTACCGGTTGGCCAGTACTTAAATCGATATCATCTACACTATTCATAACTTCAA
This sequence comes from Zunongwangia profunda SM-A87, assembly GCF_000023465.1. NCBI lineage: Bacteria > Pseudomonadati > Bacteroidota > Flavobacteriia > Flavobacteriales > Flavobacteriaceae > Zunongwangia > Zunongwangia profunda. Next base: position 4,732,424 of record NC_014041.1, on the reverse strand, counting down.
TAGCTTTGTTATATCTAATTAAATCGTCCCAACGTTTAGCTTCTTGAGCAAGTTCTAATCGCCGCTCTTTTAAAATAGCTTCCCTCATTGTATTTTGAGAGGCTGTTTCTCCTGCAGTTAGCGGCTCTAATTCAGCTCGATTTCTAATGATATTCACTAGTTCTACAGCTTGGTCTGTTTGCCCTAATTCGTTTAAAGCTTCGGCTTTTAGTAATATGATATCGGCTAAGCGAAGTAAGTATTCGTTATCTGCACTTGCCCAGGCGCTGGCATTTTTCCATTTATATGCAAAAGCAACACTACTGTTAGGGGCATTTCCCCAATACTCATCGATCCAGGAAACTTTTTCAAAAAGTACGGTTGCATTTTTACGAATGTTATCACCTTCGGCATCAAAAGCCGCCACTAAATCTTTAGACGGAGTGACAAATTTTCTCCAGCTGTCACCACTAATAGAAGGCGGTAATTGCATTTGTGGCGCCCAGTTTCCTTCGTCGCCTCCTAAAAACTGAATTTCTAAAATAGATTCTGAATTATTATAATGATTTCCATCAAATAATTCGGCATAATTAGCGAGTAGGGTATACCCTGCAGGGCTGTTAATTACTGCGTTGGTGTGCTCTAAAACTTTGTTGTAATCTGGATTTGGCATTTGTGCATAAACTTTGGCTAAAAGTGCATTCGCTGCGCCTTTTGTGGCTCTGGCTTTATTTACGCTCGCGTCATTACCATAATCATCGGGTAAGCGCGTTAAAGCTTCCTCTAAATCGGCCATGATTTGGGTATACACTTCGTCTACCGAGGCTCTTGGTTTTCTAGTCATCGAAGGGTCGGTAGTGCTTATAAACTCCAGGTATAATGGTACATCACCAAAATTTTTTACAAGGGTAAAATAATGATAAGCCCGTAAAAAATAAGCCTGCCCTAAAATGTGTTCACGTTCTTCTTCGGTGATTCTATTTTCTACTAAGGGGGCATTTTCTAAAACGACATTGGCTTTGGATATGGCGTTATAAACATTTCCCCACATCCCGTAAATTCTGCCGTTTGTGGGTGTGATATCTATACGGTCAAATTGATAAATTTCGGGATTGTCACCACCTGCATAGTGATTATCCGATCTTACATCCTGATAGATCACCCTATCCCAGATATAATAATCTGAAGATTGAAAAGATTCATACACCCCTGTTAATGCCGCCTGTATTTGCGGACCTGTAGCGTAGGCTGAGGCTGCTGTTTCTTCAGAAATTGGTTTTATGTCCAGTTCATCATTACAGGAAACCAAAGTTCCTGCTACTAATGAAATCATTATGTATTGCTTTATATTTTTCATAATCATAATCAATTTTAAAATCTAACATTCATTCCTAAAATTACGTTTCTGGTTTGCGGATAGGTACCAAAGTCTACCCCCTGTACTGCTGTATTGCCTCCAAAGGCATTAACTTCAGGATCAAAACCGGAATAATCTGTAATCGTAATTAAATTCTCGCCTGTTAAATAGAGCTTCAATGTGCTTAGATTCAATTTATTCAGCAGTGGTGCGGGAAGATTATAGCTTAAGCTTACCGCTTTAAATCTTAAATATGAACCATCCTCAACATAGTGTGTTGAAAGTCTTGAGTTTTTGGTATCACCTTCTAAAGCTCTTGGGATATTAGTAATATCTCCCGGTTGTCTCCATCTATTATTTACAGAAGCTAATTGGTTTTTAGAGTCTACCATTGCTTCCATCTGTAAACGGGTTGCATTAAAGACATCATTCCCTTGAGATCCCTGTAAGAAAATATTTAAACTGAAATCTTTATAGGATAGCGTATTCCCCAAACTATAAATAAAATCTGGGTTAGGGTCGCCAATAATTCGTCGATCATCTGCTGTAGGATTAAATGTACTTTCGCCATTTTGATCGATGTAATAAACATCTCCTGTTTGTGGATCTACACCGCCCCATTGATACCCGTAAAATGTACCTAAGGCTTTTCCTTCTTTAATTAAACTTACATTACCTCTACTGGCCACATCCCCTCGGGTAATTACCTGCCCAACAATATATTTAGCCTCATTTCGGTTTAAGGAAAGATTTGCAGAAGTGGTCCACGAGAAATTATCTGTAGTTATGTTTACCGTGTTTAATTGAAATTCCAATCCTTTATTTTGAATTTCCCCTACGTTTTGGATGGCAGAACTAAATCCGGTTCCGGTTGGTAGCGGATTATTTAAAAGAAGGTCGTAGTTCTTTTTTAAATATGCATCTACAGAAAAGGTAATATTCCCATTGTATAAACCTAAATCTATACCGATATTCGTTTGCTCAGATTCTTCCCATTTTAAATCGTCATTCGCAATAGTGACGGGGTAAGTTCCCGGCATTGTTTGCCCTCCAATAGGGTAATTTCCTCCAGATCCTACCCTTGCAAGATATGCATAACCTCCGGTGTCGTTACCAACGATCCCCCAGCCGGCTCTTAGTTTTAGTTCAGATAAATTTTCTACATCTTCCAGGAAAGCCTCTCTGGAAATTCTCCATCCGGCAGAGAAGGATGGAAAATATCCCCATTTGTTAGCAGGCCCAAAAGAACTAGAGCCATCAGCTCTAAAATTGGCTGTTAATAAGTATCTTTTTTTGAAGTCATAGTTTATTCTGGAAATAAACGACGCATTTGTTTTTTCGCTTTTGCCGGCATTCGCGCTTATGATTTCAGATCCGGCTCCCGGAGTAGTAATTTCTGCACTGGCAAAATTTCTTCTTTCGATGCTACTGTTTTCCCATCGGTTTTTCTGGAAAACACTCCCTACAAGGGCTTCCAGTTTATGATCCCCAAAGCTGTGGTTATATCTAAGGGTATTGTCCCATATAAAGTAATTATTAATATTTGTATTATAACGTCCAATACCGTTGGTCGCACGCCCGTAACTAGTGGTAAATGGATCCAGGAAATAATCATTACGGTCTGCATTAAAATCGATTCCGAAATTGGTTTTAAAAGTAAAGTCTTTTAAGAATTTCACTTCGGTATAAATATTTCCCAATAATCTTTGGTTTTTATATCTCCTATCTGCAGCATCTGTGCTTGAAAACGGATTTTCCCAATCCTGAAATGGGTTACTGGTATAAGAACCGTCTTCTCTATATATCCCTATATTTGGAGGGGTAGCTAATACTCCTAATAAAACCCCACCTTGATTAACCGCAGAATTATCGGTCACATCTACATCTGTATAATGGGTGTAATTGATATTGGTACCAATCTTTATCCAGCTATTTATTTCTTTGGATAAATTGGTTTTAAAACTATAACGTTCCATTTCAGCACTTCTTACCGCGCCTTCCTGACTAAGGTAACCTCCCGAAATATAATATTGCGTTCCGTTATTATTTCCAGAAACGGCTAACTGATAATTTTGAGATAATCCTTCTTCAAAAATTTTATCCTGCCAATCTGTATTTTGGTTGTACTGGCTCCAATCAGTGTTTTTGCCTAATTCGGTCATTAAATCGCGATACTGTTCTGCATTTAAAACTTTTTGGGTTTTCCATACTTCAGAAATACCGACATAGGAATCAAACTGAAATGCAGCCTTTTCAGATTTTCCCTGTTTTGTGGTTATTAAAACCACACCGTTGGCTCCCTGCGCACCATAGATAGCGGCAGATGAAGCATCTTTTAATATGGATATGCTTTCAATATCCGATGGGTTTAAAGAGCGGGTATCCTGTGTAGGAACACCATCAATCACATATAATGGGTCACTATTACCATCTATAGAACTGGTTCCACGTACCCTAATATTAAAACCTGCAGAAGGTTTTCCAGAACTTTTTAAAACCTGAACACCGGCTGCCTGTCCCTGTATTAATGATCCCAAATCATTGTTAGGCCGATCCTCAAAAGTTTCATCAGCATTAATGACCCCCACTGCACCGGTAATATCCTCTCTTTTTTGAGCACCGTAGCCAATAACTATAATTTCGGATAAGGCTTCGGCATTTTCTGCTAAACTTACATTTATACTCGTTTTATTACCTACCGTAATTTCTTGAGATAAAAAACCAACATAAGAAAAAGCCAAAATGTCGTTAGAGGATGCATTAATACTATAATTTCCGTCAAAATCGGTGACCACGCCGTTCGCTGTTCCTTTTACAATAACATTTACACCAGGTATAGGTAAGCCCGTAGCTTCCTCTTTAACTGTTCCTGTAATCTCTTTTTGTGACCAGGCATAAAATCCAATTAAGGAAAAACAAAAAAGTAAATAATTCTTTAATCCCATATTATAAATTTTAATGATTTCAATCGTTTTCATTATTGATAGATTTCAAGTGAAATTTATCAAACCAATAGACTATAACGATTTCGATTTTGTTTTAAATGATGATGGAAAAGTATAAATCGATGTTTTGAAGCTTAAATTTTATAATACATTTCAAATACTTCACATTAAATTAACATTACTTTTTTACTACTTCAATTATTGTAAATAACTATTAAACAGTAAATTATTTTTTAATTTTTATCGTTATTTAATTGGTAAAAACTATATTAGCAGGCTTTGTAAATATAATTTTGATTCAGTATTTGTTAATTTTAATGCATGAAATCTGAAAATTTTAAGATTAACGACTTTGTTTTTGATTATCTGACAGTATTTCTGTTCTTATTTTATGGAGTTTTTAGTGATCATTATACAATATCAGCTCAGAATAATTTATCCCCAGTTCCAGTAATAGACCTGTCTAAAAATCCGAATATCGATTATTATAGCCAGCAGGATTTTAATGCAGACTCCCAGTTTTGGAGTGTAACCGAAGATGCCGAAGCGGTGATGTATTTTGGAAATAACGACGGAATTTTAATATTTGACGGTAGCCACTGGACGACCGTACATTTAACAAATTCTTCTTCGGTGCGAAGTTTGGCTAAAGGGGCGGATGGGACTATTTATGCAGGAGGTTATAACGAATTAGGTTATATAAAGCATAACGAATTTGGCGATTATCGTTTTATATCACTAAAAGAAAGTTTGCAATTACAGAATGTGTCTTTTGAAAATATCTGGCAAATTGATGTTATTAAGGAACGCGTTATTTTTAGAAGTTTTAAAAAATTATTCGTTTTAGAAAATGGGAATGTTACTCAAATTCCTTCTAAAAATTCGTTTATAAAATCTTTTCTTGTTGGGGACAGATATTTTGTTCAGGATGCTAATGAAGGACTTTATGAATTAAACTTGGACAAAAACCAGATTTCAGAATATTTTTCTGCAGAAGCTATTGATAATTACTCCATTGTTTATATATCTGATAATTTTGATCTCATTACCTCAAACGGTAAAATTTTTGAAACCAATCAAAAATCTTTAAGTCTTAAACAGTCGATTTTCGAAGATTCTAATGATCAAATTATTTCAGTCTTAAAGTTAGATCCTAGCAGTGTTTTATTAGGTACTTTAAGTCAGGGCATCAAAGTATTAAAGAAAGAGGAGGCAGGATATCACATAAGTTCCATCAACAGTGCAAATGATAAAACAGTATTAAACTTGTATAAAACAAGTAATGGTAACGTATGGGCTTTATTGGATAGCGGACTGGAATTTCTTAATTATAACAGTCCAAGAACCACCATTTTTAATCAGGCTTCTGTTTATGATACCTACTGGGATAAAGATTATTTTTATGTGGCTACCAATAAAGGGATATATTATTCAGACTTGTTGAATCAAAACATCAATCCCAATTCATTTAAAAAATTAAATGATATCCCTGGCCAGGCCTGGAGTTTTAATGAGTTAAATGGTGAACTTTTTATTAATCATGATAAAGGTCTGTTTAAGCTTACCCGTGATTTTACTTCTGAAAGAATAGGTGGTGTTAATGGGGTTTGGAAAACTATTAAGCTTAAAAACTATCCTAATACATATCTAGTGTGTACCTATGAAGGTATTTATATACTCAAAAATGAAAATGGCAATTGGATCATTCGAAATAAAGTACAGGGTTTCGACGAATCTTCAAGGGATATTTTAGCAACTCATAATCCCAATGTATTTTGGATATGTCATGGTTATAAAGGAGTGTATAGGATAACTTTGGATAAGCAACTGGAAAGGGCGATTGCTATTGATCATTTTACGGAGAAAAACGGATTACCTGCAAAATTCAATATTAATGTATTTAAATGGCAGGATGAAACAGTATTTTCTACGAATAACGGAGTTTATAAGTTTGATGAGTATGACAAGAGATTTAAGCCTTATAAGCCCATTAACAAGATCATAGATACGACAAGAAATCCCAGAACAATTATTGATGCTAAAGATAAAACTTGGGTAGTTCAGGATGATGAGCTGGGTTTTTTTCTAACAAATTCAAATAATCCCAAAATACAAAGTGATATTTTTCTTCAAACCAAGGGGACATTTAATCGTGGAATGGAGTCTATAACGCCCTTATCGGAAAATAGCTTATTAGTGGGTACCCATAACGGATTATTCTTATATGATTTATCTAATACCATTAGGCAAGAGGGGGTGAAAACTTTTTTTACAAAGATTACCTATTATAGGGATCAAAATACTGTAAACCTTCCTGTTGATAAAGATTCTATCGTCGAAATTCCCAATAATTTAAATAGTATAAAATTCTCTTTTGCCACACCATCTATGGTGAATAATCAAAATATAAAATTTAGCTATAAGCTGGAAGATGTAGATAAGGATTGGTCGAGTTGGCAACACTTAGCTTTTAAAGAATATAGTTTATTAACGCCTGGTAATTATGTGTTTAAGGTTAAAAGTAAAAACGTATTGGGCAACGAATCAAAAATCGCTTCTTATCAATTTTATATACGCCCAAAATGGTATCAAAGTGGTATGGCCTATGTAGGTTATGCAATAATTTTTCTATTACTCCTTATAACCGGACAGCAATTGCTTGCGAGAAAAATAAAGAAAGAAAATCAAAAGTCTATACTTAAAGAACAACGAGCAAATAAATTACTTCAGCTAGAAATTAATCAGTTAAAATTAGAGCAGGATAAAGAGAAAATTGAAAGGGATAAAAAACATCTACAGCGAGATATTATTGAAAAAAGTAAGGAATTAGCTAATTACACCATGCTATTAGTTAATAAAAAGAATTTTTTCGATCAACTTCAGGAAGATTTAAAGGAACTTAAACAGATTTCAAAAAATAAACAATCCAATCAAAAGATTCTTGAGATCTTTAAGAAAATGCACAGAAACAATATTGATGAGCAATATTTGCAGGTTTTTGATAGCAATTTTGAAAGTGTTCACCATGAATTCTTTACAAACCTGAAACAAAAAATCCCTAATCTTTCCAAAAAAGAATTACGGCTATCAGCATTCATCAAAATGGAATTATCCAATAAGGATATTGCTCCATTATTAGGAATTTCTATTAGAGGAGTAGAAACAGCAAGATACAGGTTGCGAAAAAAATTGAACCTGGAACATGATGATAATCTAATGGAGTTTTTTGAAAGCTTAAAAAGTTGATTTAATTGTATGGAGTAGGGGATCAATACTTCATATAAATCTTAAGCTTGGATTTTAGCATTAAATAGTATAAAGATGGAAATTGGCATATAGGACCTTCTGCAAATTATATGAGAATAAAAGAAACCAGTTTTCTTACTGTCCCAGTACTAGCACAGTATTATATTGAAGATTCGGGATTTTTTGTTCAGGCGGGACCTCAGGCTAACTTCATTCTAGAGGATGTAAACATCAATACTGTTGGGTTAGATGCTGCTTTTGGAGTTGGATACCATATTGATGAGCATTTTTTCCTTGATGCAAGGTATGCTTTCGAAGCTACAAACCGTTATTCTGGTGATGATTATTTTGATGATATAAAAGCTCGTTTAAATACCTTAAATATCAGAATTGGTTATAAATTTTAACCAGTCCTAAACAATTATTATTGAAAAGCGAAAGATCGATCTTTCGCTTTTTTTATTGTCTTAATATGAAGAATAAGAACTTCTATTCCTACTATATTCAAATTAAATTGCTCCGGTTTAGGCAGTCTAAGCTTTATGGAGTGCTTTACATTTCTCAATACCTTAGACTGTGGTATATTTCTAATATTGGAAATGCTCATCGAGTGATAAACAGCGCTTTCTTTTAGACTATAACTTATCTCAAGATAAAATAGTAAATTGGAGCATTTATATGGCTATGCTGAGACCAAACAGGTGGAGCTTAAATTATGAATTATGAGTTCGAAAATTTTAAAAATAACGAGTTTAATTTTTTTAGGCGTTTTTGTTTTATTTATAGGCGGTAATTTAAAAGGACAGGAGGTAAACAAACAGTCTAAAGGGAATTTACGGCCTAATTTTGTCATTATCATGGCAGATGACCTTGATAGTGGGCAGCTTAGCTGTTATGGAGGTGAGAATATAAATACTAAAAATATTGATGAGCTTGCAAATCAAGGAATGAAATTTAACAATATGATTTGCTCGGAAGCCATGTGTGTGCCTACCAGGGCCTCCTTATTTACAGGGCGCTACCCAATGAGTCATGGAGCGTTTCAGAATCATAAAAATGTGTATGATAGTATTAAAAGTGTAGGTCATTATTTGGGCGATTTAGGGTATAGAGTGGCCCTAACAGGTAAAAATGATTGTACCCGGCCAAAATCTATTTATCCTTTTGAGATTATAGAGGGATTTGAAACCAGTTGTGTGTCGTTAAGCGATGACTATTCTTTAAATGGCATTCGATCCCTGGTAAGGAATTCGGCAGACCCTTTTTGTTTATTTGTGATGAGTATTAACCCACATGCACCATGGACTGTGGGTAACCCGGGTGAGTTTAATGCCGATAGTTTAGTGCTTCCGCCAAATTATGTGGATACTCCTGAGACCCGGGAAGATTACACTAAATATTTGGCAGAGGTGCGCAAGCTTGATAATCAGGTAGGAGATGTTATGCAAATGTTGAAAGATGAAGGGCAATACGATAATACTATCGTTATCTTTTTAGGAGAACAGGGCCCCAAATTTCCGGGAGGTAAATGGACACTTTGGGATCAGGGACAAAAAAGTTCAATGATCGTTAAATGGAATAAGAAAGTAGAAGCCAATTCCTCGACCGATGCCATTGTACAGTATGAAGATATGTTGCCCACATTGATTGATATCGCTGGAGGTGATCCTGTTGAAAAGCTTGATGGGAAAAGTTTTCTGGATGTTTTAGAAAATTCCTCGGCATCTCATAGGGATTTCGCCTATGGGATTCATAATAATATTCCTGAAGGACCAGCATATCCAATACGGGGTATAAGAAGCAAAAGATATAAGCTTATAGAAAATTTGACTCCAGAAAGAGAATACAAGATAAAATACACCATGAATGATAATGAAAAAGGTGTGGTATGGGCTTCATGGAAAGAAAAGGCTAATCATTCAGAACAGGCTAAAATATTGTCAGAACGCATTGTAAGACGACCTTCTTTAGAATTTTATGATCTCGAAAAAGACCCCTATGAACTTAATAATCTTGCTACAAATCCCGCTTATGCCGATAAGGTAAAAGAATATGGTACTAAATTAAAAAAATGGATGGAAGAAGAGCATGACCCAGGAGCATCGGTGGATAGAATCTATCAGTAGCGTCTGTACAGGAAGCTTACAAGAAAATCTCTAGGACAAAGAGATTAAAAAAATCCGAACGAGTAATTTAATCGATAGTTCAAAACTTTTGCTATCACGAGATTATAATGTTTGAATTAAATTGTAAAGGCATATGAATTTATAAATATAATCTCGTCCAGACCGGCAAAGGGCAAAAAGCTTTTTATTCTAATTTATACACTATATTGGAGTGATCTCTACTGATCTATTGTAATTGGATTATGTGTAAACATTATTACTTATTAAAAATTAGTAGTATTGTATTCTGATTCCATGGATAGAAATATGAAATTTAATATCGACCATAAAAGTCCTGTACCACTTCATGCACAAGTAGAAGAATTGTTACGTGAACTTATTGAAGAAGAGGAATATAAAAACGGGAAAATACTCCCTAGCGAGGTAGAGCTTTCAAAAAAGTTAGCCATTTCACGGTCTACTGTAAGACAGGCTATTAAAAAATTAGTTTTTGAAGGGCTTTTGATAAGAAAAAAGAGAGCCGGAACCAAAGTAGCACCAAAGCCCGTAAGCTCTAAGTCTAATAACTGGCTGAGTTTTTCTCAGGAAATGCGTTTAAGAGGCATCCCTATTAAAAACTATGAACTGCATTTAAGTTGGGTAGAAGCAGATCATGAGTTAGCCGAGTTTTTTGAAATCGACCTTAATCGTAAAGTATTGAAAATGGAAAGAGTGAGAGGTAAACCCGACGAGCCTTTTGTTTATTTTGTGTCTTATTTTCATCCAAGAATTGGTTTAAACGGAGAAGAAGATTTTACCCGACCCCTTTATGAGATGCTGGAACATGACTATTCAGTAGTGGCTACTATTTCCAAAGAAGAAATAAGTGCCACTGCAGCCAAAGCTTTGATTTGTGAAAAACTTCAGATAAAGGAGAATGCTCCAGTCTTGTTTAGAAAACGCTTTGTTTTCGACCAGGGAGAACGTCCTATAGAGTATAATTTAGGCTATTATAAAGCAGATAGCTTTTTCTTTACAGTAGAAAGTAGTCGTTAAAAAGCGTATTAAAGTGCTATTTTGTTAAATATTTACATCTAATATTTGTAGGATGTGAAAAAAATAGCCTTATTATATTTATTAATTCAAATATTATAAATATGTTTGTACATATGAACATTAATGTATTATTTAATATATCTTGGGTATCCAACTTCTAATTAATATCTAAAATGAATAAAATAACTTTTATAGGTCTTCTGTTAATTGTTATGAGCTGTGGAAAGCATCCAACTTCTAATAATTTGAACGAAAAGGATACAGCAGATGTTAGCGTATATGTAGATCCTAATATAGGTACTGCACATAGCCGTTGGTTCTTCTATACTCCTGCTGCAGTTCCGTTTGGAATGGCAAAATTGGGTCCGTCTACTAACGGTAGTTATGGGAACGAGCAGGGATGGGAGGCTGTAGGCTATGATGAGCGCCATCAAAGTATAGAAGGTTTTGCTAATCTTCATGAATTTCAGATTGGAGGATTTTTATTTACAGCGATGACCGGAGAGCTAAAAACCACACCGGGTAGTCTGGAACATCCCGATGAGGGCTATAGGTCAAGATTTGATAAAAATGATGAAATAGCAAGACCGGGATCATATCAGGTACGATTAAAAGATTACGATATCGATGTAGCCCTTACTGCTACAGAGCGGGTAGGATTCCAGAAATATACCTTTCCTAAGAGCGATAGTGCATATCTTATTTTTGATATCGGTAATAAGCTGGGAGAGAGTGGAGAAGTAAAAGATGCTAAGGTATGGTTTGATAAAGCAACAAATACGATTGAGGGTTGGGTAATTACCTATCCGGAATATGTAAAAAAATACCAGCCAAATGGCGAAGTTCGAATGTATTTTTCCGGTTCGGTAAATAAAAAACCGGTAGCAACGGGCGTGTTTCAATCAGAAAAGGTGGTTGAAGATAAAAATGAAATACAGGGGAAAGGAGCCGGATTATATCTAAAATTCAATACCGAAGATAAAGAAGAGATCGTGATTAAAACAGGATTTTCTTATACTTCAATTGAAAATGCAAGATTGAATTTTGCTAAAGAAGCTAAGGATCTTGATTTTAGTACAGCGAAAAACAGAGCAGAGAAAATATGGGCTGAAGAGTTAAGTAAAATTAAAATTACCGATAGCTCCAAGCAAAATAAAACAAAATTTTATACCGGTTTATATCATGCCCTTTTGGGTAGAGGTCTTGCCAGTGATATCAATGGTGCTTTTCCAGAGAATGATGGTAGTATAGGGCAAATTCCTATGGATGAAAATGGGAAGCCTAAGTTTAAATTTTACAATACAGATTCGGTTTGGGGTGCGTATTGGAATTTAACGCAGCTATGGGCTTTGGCCTGGCCAGAATATTTTAATGATTATGTACAGAGTCATTTATTGGTCTATAAGAATTCCGGATGGCTTGGTGATGGTCTTGCGAATTCAAAATTTGTTTCGGGAGTAGGGACTAATTTTGTAGGTCTTGTGATTGCTTCTGCATATCAGGCCGGTATACGAGATTACGATGTTGAATTGGCATTTAAGGCGGCATATGAAAACGAAACTAAATACCTTAATAGAAATGAAGGTGCTGGAAAAACCGATCTTGGACAATTTGTGAATCAGGGGTATATCAACTACGTTCCAGGTTGGGATACCAATCCCAATGGATCTGGCTTTTCAGTTTCTCATGCTTTGGAATATAGTTATAGTAGCTATGCCGTAGCCCAGTTTGCCAAAGCTTTAGGGAAAGACAAGGAGTATAAAGAGCTCATGAAACTTTCAGATAACTGGAAGAATGTCTATGATGATCATATAGATTTTGTTCGACCTAAATTGGCCTCAGGAGAATTTTTGCAAGAATTTGATCCTTTTGAACCCTGGGCAGGTTTTCAGGAAGGTAACGCCTGGCAGTATACTTTTTATGTGCCACACGCTCCAGAAGAGTTAGTGGCAAAGATGGGAGAAGAAAAATTTGTAAAACGTCTGGATTCTATATTTAGCGTTTCTGAAAAAACAAAATTTGGCGGAGAAGAGATCGATGCCTTTGCAGGAGTGAAATACCTTTATAATCAGGGAAATCAACCCAATCTACATATCTCCTGGTTGTTTAATTTTACCGATCATCCCTGGCTTACCCAAAAATGGGTGCGAAAAATTTGTGATGAGTTTTACGGGACAGAGGGTATTCATGGATACGGCTACGGTCAGGATGAAGATCAGGGACAACTTGGATCATGGTATGTGATGTCTTCAATGGGGTTGTTTGACGTAAAGGGACTTACCGAGACAAATCCATCTTTTCAAATTGGAAGCCCAATGTTTGATAATATCCAGATTGAGAATGGTTATGGCCATCGCATAGTGATAGAAACTAAGAATAATAAGCCAAATAACTATTATGTACAATCAGTGAAACTTAATGGAGAACCCTTAAAGGAAAATAGCGTACCGCTATCTACGCTTAAAAAAGGTGCAACACTGGAATTTGTAATGGGAGACCAACCTAATCGAAATTTGTTTAAGACAGAATAATTCTTGGAAAAATTAATAATTTAAATATGTATAGACATATGAACTTAATTGTAGCTAATTATGAAAAATAAATATGCGCATGTAATTCTGATTTTCTTTTTACTTCTTTTTTATAAATCGTTTTCGCAGGAGATCGAGATAAAAGGAACAGTGAGTGATGAATCTGGTGCTTTACCAGGGGCTTCAGTCATAATCAAAGGAACTAATAATGGTACCACTACAGATTTTGAGGGCCAGTTTAGTCTAAGAGTTGATCCTAACCTCCAAAATGTGTTGGTGGTAAGTTTTGTGGGGTACCGGACAAAGGAAGTAGCTATAAGCGCTGATCAACAAAATTATGAGATTTTGCTTGAAAGTGATTTAAATCAACTGGACGACGTAGTAGTTGTTGGTTATGGTACCGAAAAAAGGGCCAATCTTACTGGGGCGGTAAGTACTATTGATGAAAAGGCTATAGAGGGAAAGCCGGTAACGAACTCATATCAGGCGTTACAGGGGGAATCTTCGGGCTTGATTATCCAGAATACTACTTCTAAGCCGGGATCCATTCCGCAGATTAATATTCGTGGAATTAGTACCATCAACGGGAATACACCATTAATTGTAGTAGATGGAGTGATTAGTTCTTTAAACAATATTAATCCCAGTAATATTGAGAGCATAAGTGTACTAAAAGATGCCGCATCGGCTGCTATATATGGATCCAGGGCGGCTAATGGCGTTATTTTAGTCACTACAAAAAATGGGAAAAAAGGGAAACCACGCTTTACATATCAAACCATGTTTGGAATCCAGGAACCTACAAATTTCCCGAAATTTGCTTCCTCCTGGGAATATGCTACCTTAAGAAATGAGGCTTTAATTAATTCAGGTATGGCGCCGGCCTTTACACCAGAACAGATTTTAAATTTTAAGGAAAACGGTCCGGATGTAAACTGGAACCGGGAAATTTATAAGGATATCGCTTTGCAAAATAATCATAACCTATCCATGAGCGGAGCTGATAATGGACTAAATTATTTAGTTTCTCTGGGATACTTAGATCAGGAAAGCTTGTTTAAAGGTCCTGATTACGGCTATCAACGTTACAATGCCAGGATTAATTTAGAAAAAGAAATTAATGATAAATTCAAAATGGGTGGTCGAATGTCTTTCGCCCGAAATGATATAAAAGATCATGCTTATTTTGAAGAGTGGATTATAGAGCCAACCGTTCGTATGCCGCCTATTTATAATATTGTAGATGAAAACGGAAACTACACCTTATCGAGTGGAAGTAATAGTAATCCACTGGCGCAATTAGAGCAGGGAGGCGTTACCAATACGCAAAACGATGAATTTCTGGGTAATTTTAGTCTGGAGTATAAGCCAATTGAAGATCTGGTACTTAAAGCAGTTTTAGGAGGGAATATAACCAGTAACAAAACCCATCAGTTTCGAAAGGCTATAGAATTTGCCTATCCGGGAGGAGGAAACAACCAAAATTCGGTAACAGATAGTTATAACAGGTCCCTATATCTTAATCCCTTTATTACAGCGACATATACTAAAACCTTTGCAGAGAAGCACGATTTCGACTTGCTTCTGGGAGGTTCATCAGAGAAATATAAAGAAGAATATTTTGGAGTAACAGGAATTGATATCCCTGGTAATGATTTTGGAGTTATCGATAACGCAGGAGATTTGCAAAGTGCAAATGGATCGGGAAATGAATGGGCTATTCAATCTGTTTTTGGTAAAATAGGATATACTTTTGATGATAAGTATTTGCTAAAAGCCAATTTAAGATATGATGGTTCTTCAAGGTTTGCTGAAGCAAAACGTTGGGGAGTATTCCCATCGGTTTCCGCCGGATGGATTTTAAGTGAAGAAAACTTCTTTACTCCTTTAGAGGATGTGGTTTCTTTCGCAAAGATTAGAGCTTCATGGGGACAATTAGGGAATCAGGATATTAGCGATCTATATGGTTACCAAAGTTTAGTGGGCACCGGTAGAAATGTATATAGTTTTGGAGGTGTAGGTGTTTCTGGAGCTTATTATTCGGTTTCTAATCAAAATAGAACCTGGGAAACATCAACTATGAAAAACCTGGGGATAGACTTATCGTTTTTTAAAAGAAAGCTTGATGTCACTTTTGAGGTTTTTGATAATCTTACTGAAGATATTTTATTACAGCTTCCTGTTCCGGCAACCTATGGTTTGGGACAACCATTTCAAAATGCCGGTTCTGTGAGAAACAGGGGATGGGAATTAAGCATGAACTATCAGTTTGAAACGGGTGCTGTAAACCATTCTTTTAATTTCAATATTTCTGATAATAGGAATGAAATAGAAGATCTAAGAGGACGAGAGTTTATCAATGGTTTCGATGTTAATACGATTTTAAGGGAAGGCTATGCGATCAACTCTTATTATGCCCTAAAAGCTGATGGATTTTTTAATTCAGAAGAAGAGATCAATAATAGTGCTACCCCTATTTTTTCATCAAATGTAAAACCGGGAGATATTAAATATTTAGATCGTAATGGCGACGGAGAGATTGATTATGAAAATGATAGATTCATCTTAGGAAATGCTTTTCCCCGATATACTTTTGGAGCGACTTATGCCATGGATTGGAATGGTTTTGATTTTTCAGTATTTATTCAGGGAGTAGGTAAACGGCAACAATGGCTTCGTGGCGAAATCGTAGAGGCTTTCCATAATAACAATGAAGGTCCCGTTTTTGAGCGTCATTTAGATCGTTGGACACCAGAAAATTTAGATGCTTCTTACCCCAGATTAACAGTAGGTGCAGAATCAGTAAATAATGCGGCTAAATCTGATTTTTATATCTACGACGCGCAATACCTGAGAATTAAAAATCTTCAGATAGGATATACTTTACCCGATGCGGCAGTACATAATATTGGTTTGGAAAGTACGCGCTTATACTTAACAGGTTTAAACCTCTTAACTTTTAGTCCGTTAAATGATTTGGGCGTAGATCCAGAAAGTGTTGGATCCAGCGGTCGTGTATATCCCGTAACCAGAGTTTTCTCACTAGGATTAAATATCAATTTCTAAAAAGGTAAATGATGAAAAGAATAATAATACTTATAGCTATAGCTATGCAAGTTAGCTGTAGTTCAGATCTGGACCTTACTCCTTATGATTCTCAAAGTGAATTAACCTTTTGGCAAACAGAGGAGGATGCAAATGTTTATTTAAACGCAATCTATGCCGATCTCATGAATGCCGACCAATACCTTTTCCTGAATTCACTTTCTGACGATGCGTATACCAAAGGCAGAGAAGAGTACAGGAATATTGCCAGCGGGAGCTATGGGCCCACCAATGGTGTGGTGACCGGTGTTTGGTCTGGTAGGTACGAAGCTATCCGCAGAACGAATATCTTCTTTAATAATATTGATAACGTGTCTGAAATTACCGAAGAACAACGTGTTTCGTTTAAAGGACAGGCCAGATTTATTCGGGCGTTACATTATTTTTATTTGACAGAACTCTATGGTGATGTCCCTTTTATTACTGATGAAATTAGCATCGAGGAATCTTTGAATTTAGAAAGAACAGATGAAGCGACTATATTGTCTTTTATCTATAGCGAATTAAATCAGGCTATAGAGGAATTACCACGAACCTATTCTAACGAAGAGAATGGGAGGATCACAAGGGGAGCAGCAATAGCGCTAACATCTCGAATTCATTTATATCATGAAGAGTATCAGGAGGCAGCAAGTTTGGCTCAAGAACTTTTAGGAGAATACACCTTATTTCCGGATTATGGAGCACTTTTTAAAACAGAAAATGAAACTGCCAACGAGATTATTTTAAGCTTGCAGTACGTGCCGGTAGACAGAGAACATAATATACAATATTCATTGATTCCTCCTAGTCTGGGAGGATATGCAAACTTCTCGCCATTACAGGAACTGGTAGACAGTTATCCTACCCTTAACGGGTATGCTATCGATGATCCAATGGCAAATTATGATGAAGATGCCCCTTACCAAAATAGGGATCCGCGATTAAAAGCCACTATTATTTATGATGGTTATCAAATGACCGGTTTCGACGGAAATCAAGTCACGATCAATACCGCTCCCGGAGTTGCTCCAGACGGTTTAAATTATTCCTCTAATTCTACTCCAACCGGATATTATGTGCATAAATTTTATGATCCTATGGCGCGTAATCAAACAAATTCGGGATTGAACCTTATTTTAATTCGTTATGCCGAGGTACTATTAAATTATGCCGAAGCTAAAATTGAACTGGGAGAATTTAATGAGCAGGATTGGAATACCACTATCCGTGCTCTTCGAGAACGTGCAGGACTACAGGGAGCTGCTTTAGAATTTCCGGGCACTAATCAAGACGTATTAAGAGAAATTGTAAGAAACGAACGCAGAATTGAATTAGCCTTTGAGGCCGGACATAGATTCTTTGATATTCGCAGATGGAAAATTGCAGAAGATGTTCTGGAAGGCTGGACGCATGGTATAAAAACCGATGAATCTACAGCAGATGACGGATATATAAGAGTTAGCTTAAGAACATTTGATCCTTCCAGGCACTATCTATGGCCCATTCCACAAAGTGAAAGAGATATCAATAACAACTTAACTCAAAACCCAAACTGGTAATGAAAGCATTATTAAATAGAATGATGATTGTACTGCTATTGGTATGTACATTATCATCATGCGATGAGGAAGATTATGATCTAAATCCCGAGATCGTTGAAATGGGAAATCTTGTGTTTCCCGAAAGTAACGCTACAATTGTATTAGATGTTGAAAATGACGACCGAATTAGCTTTTCCTGGACCCCGGCAAAAGCTGCAGATGGGGGAGCTTTGAGCTACCGTATTTTATTTGATGAAAAGGATGGCGATTTTAGCGAACCTTTGTTTGCAGCGACATCAGATAATGGTGGTAGTGCTTCCTCTTATACAGCAAGTGCTGCGCGCCTAAATGTAATGGCTGCTCAGGCCGGTATTGCTCAACTTGAAACCGGAGAAATTATATGGACAGTAGAAGTGTTAAGCAGTTATAACAGATTGCGTTTTGATACTCAGGCCAGTGTTCAACTTAGCCGGCCGGAAGGATTGGCTATATTCCCGGAATATATGTATATCTATGGATCGGCTACAGAATCTGAGAATATTGAAAACGCAATCGCCTTTAAAGAAATATCCAGTGAGCTGCCGCATCAGAACATCCAGCCAGGAGTATTCGAATCGATTACGAAGCTTAGCCCTGGCGAGTTTCATATAGCAAACAACAACTCGCTTAATGCCGAGGGTTTAAGCTATTATTATATTAATGAAGAAGGTAAAATTAGAGGAGGAGACCAGGCTTCAAGTTTTGATCTGGAAGAAGGAGTGTACAGAGTGAGAATGAATTTGTCACAATCCACCATTAGTTTTACCCCAATATCGAATGTTCAATTATATATTATTGCTAATCAGGTGGTAAAAGCGAATTTGAATTATATAGGGAATCATACTTTTGAAGCCGATGACGCCTATTTCGAATTTTTAACTCCCGGAGCACCAGAAGCACCATCCTGGCTTGGATGGGAGGAAGAACGCTACCGCTTTAGTTTTACTTTAGGAGAAAATCAAACATCATATATAGGTAGTTTTCATAATCCAGATATGAATGGCTCTTTGGTAGCAGGTCTCGATGCATATAATGCAAGGCCCAATGGAGGAGAACCAGCCTATTATCATAATGTATATTTTCTTGGGCCGGATGCAGAATACTGGCAAGGGGCATGGAAATTTGCCGATCGATTTAACGGACAAGCTTTTACGGTGAGAATAGTTTTTGACCCCAAGGCAGAACATTATTATCATGAATTTCAATTAAACCAATAATAATATGAAAACGAAAGTATTAGGGGTTATTTACCTAATGTTGTTAAGTGTTTTTAGCTGTAACAGCGAACCTTCCATACAAGACCAAATGGTAGACAACCCGGGTGATGACGGACAAAATGAAAATCCCGATGAGGGTGAAGAATTGAGCTACAAAGAAAAAGCTTTTGCCACTTACGAGATGATTCAGCAATTATATAAGAAAGGCGATTTATATAAAGAAAATTTTCCAGAACAAAACGGAGATCGGGAGTATAGTTATCTTTGGCCATATGTAGGGATGCTCACAGCAGGAAACGTTCTATATGAGTTGGGCTATGATCGTGAGATTTTAGATAAACAATTTACAGGACTTGAAGAGTATTACGACAATCGTGATTATCTACCTACCTATCAGGCTTACCCTGTTTCTGGGGGTGCTACCGATCATTATTATGATGATAGTGCAATCGTAGCCATGGAGCTTATTAATGCCTATGAGCTTACTAACGAGTCTTTTTATCTGGAGCGGGCGAAGACAGTTACCGACTTTATTATGTCTGGAGAAGATTCCAGAATGGGGGGTGGCTTATATTGGTTTGAAGGACAATCAGATAACTGTACGAACGGTCCTAATTGTATGAAAGCAGCCAACACCAGTGCATATGCTGCTTATGTGACTTCAAAAATGTATCAGTTAACCAATAATGAAGCCTATTTAACTTTTGCCAAGAGGGTTTATGAATGGACGTATACCACTCTTCGCGATCCTTCTGATAATTTATATTGGAACGATATCAATATTGGGTCTGAGCAAATAAATACCACAAAATGGACATACAATGCGGCCATGATGATAATGTCTGCCGTAAATCTTTACGAAATCAGTGACGATCAGGAATATTTAGATGAAGCCGTTACTACGGCTAGATCTGCCCACTCTAAATTTACAAAGGTGACTAACGGAAGGATATTTTATCCTCCTAATGATTCATGGTTTAATGTAGAGTTGCTTACAGCTTATATTCAATTATCGCAATATGATTCCAAAACTAAAGATTATGTAGAGGTATTTAAAGATAATATGGATTATGCATGGGAAAATGCCAGGAATAACGAAGGTCAGTTTTATGAAGATTGGTCTGGAAACAACGAAGGGAGATTTTACTGGTTGCTACATCAGGCGGCCCTGGTAGAAGCTTTTGGAAGAATTGCTATTTACGAAAACCAATAAAAAATGATTGATTTAAAAAGGGAAATTAGAGAAACAAGTCAAATCGAATTACCGGTTAAAGACAAGGATGAAAGAGAAGGATACAATATCTATCCTTCCTTTAATATTGGTGATAGCACCATTAACTGTGGGTATGATTCGTTAGCCAAGTCGCTAGTAGGTATTCCGGTACTCAAAATAGACGGTTATGTGGGGGTGATTTTTGAAGCTGTAAAGCACCAACTTAACGAAGCCTTTAGTAATCTGGATATCCAGGCCCAATGGATAAATGTAGAAAACGCTTTAAAAGAAGAAAAAGAGATCGATACACTGGTAGCCCCTTTTTTAGGTGGAGATGATCCGGTATTTGGAAAGCTAAGTACCCTCGATTTGATTGATTTTTTTGATCCTTCTAAATTAGAAGCATTAAGTAAAACTACGGGTAAAAATCCAATTATTTTTTATGGAACAGGAGCAGCACTTGTACCAGTGGAAGGAGTGAATCTTTTTGTGGAAGTAAGTAAGAATGAAATCCAGTACCGCTCTAGAGCGGGGGCAGTACTTAACCTGGGAGCTTCAAAATCTTTTCATCCTAAAAAGATGTACAAAAGATTTTATTTTGTGGATTGGGTCGTGCTAAACAAACATAAAAATGCTCTTAAGGATAGGATTGATTTTATGATCGATGGCCAACGATCTATAGAAATAACCTGGATGACCGGGGATAATTGGAGAAAAGGCATTCAGGAATATGTGAAAAATCCAATTAGAGTTAGACCATGGTTCGAACCCGGTGCATGGGGAGGACACTGGATAGAAAAGCATATTAAAGGCCTTTCGGAAGATGTGATCAATTATGCCTGGTCCTTTGAACTTATCGTTCCCGAAAACGGCGTTATTTTTGAAAGTTCCGGGTATTTACTAGAATTTTCTTTTGACTTTTTGATGTATCATGCAGGTAGTAAAATCCTTGGTGATGATTTCGAAACTTATCAGTACGAATTCCCTATACGCTTTGACTTTCTGGACACTTTTGATGGAGGAAACCTATCCATTCAATGTCATCCTCAAAAGCAATATATGAAGGAACATTTCGGAGAAAATATTACCCAGGAAGAAACCTATTACATACTGGATAGAAAAAATAATGCACAGGTTTATTTAGGTTTTCAGGAAGGGGTCACTCCATCTGGTTTTCAACATGCTTTGGAAGAAAGCGTTCGGC
This sequence comes from Zunongwangia profunda SM-A87, assembly GCF_000023465.1. NCBI lineage: Bacteria > Pseudomonadati > Bacteroidota > Flavobacteriia > Flavobacteriales > Flavobacteriaceae > Zunongwangia > Zunongwangia profunda. Next base: position 4,710,904 of record NC_014041.1, on the reverse strand, counting down.
TTAATAAAGAATTGGATATTCTTAAATACGTACAGGCTTTTGATGCCAAAAAGCATGGCCTTTATTTAATCCCACCGGGAACAATACATGGCTCTGGGACAGATAATCTGGTTTTAGAGATTAGTTCTACACCATACATTTATACATTCAAAATGTATGATTGGCTTAGGTTAGACCTGGATGGAAAGCCAAGACCAATCAATATAGAACGGGGAATGGATAATTTGGTTTTCGAACGTTCTGGAGAAAGCGTGGCTAAAGAACTTATTGCATCACCAGAGATTCTGGAGGAAAATAAGAATTATATCTTAGAACATCTGGCTACACATTCCGAGCATTTATACGACGTGCATCGTTATACAATAAATACCAAAGTAAATATAGATACCGAGAACAAAACACATATTTTAAGCCTGGTAGAAGGGCAAAAAATGCTAATAAAGACTTCGGAAAAGAGCTTTTTATTCAGTTATGCAGAGTCTTTTATAATGCCCGCTATTGTAGGAAACTATACGATTGAAAATCTAACCGATAAGCCTATAAAACTTATAAAAGCCTTTATCAAATAACAGTTGAGGTATCACTGTAAAAGTTAAACTATTAATCTTAAAAAAATAATGCATAGTATAGGAGTTGATATTGGGGGAAGTCATATTACTGCGTGTATTTATGACCATACCAGTAAATCCATAGCTACAGACAGTTTAATCTACCGAAAAGTAAATTCCAGGGGATCAAAAAATGAAATCATCGAGGCATGGGCTAGCGCCATTGATTCCTGTAGGAAGAAGGTAGATGTTAAAGTTGAAGGTGTTGGTGTTGCTATGCCTGGCCCTTTTGATTATTATAACGGTATAAGTCTTATAGAAAATGTAGATAAATTAAGTGCCCTTTATAAGGTGGATATCCGAAATGAACTTGCAAGACACTTAAAAATTGATCCTTCTAAAATTCGATTTATAAATGATGCCACTGCGTTCTCGATTGCAGAAGCGATGATTGGATGTGCCAGGGATTATAGGCGGGTGGTGGCCATTACATTAGGAACGGGGCTTGGGGCCAGTTTTTTGGCCTCTGGCAAGCCTATAATTGAAGATGATAGGGTGCCCAAGGGGGGCTTTTTATATAATCAATTGTATAAAGGAAAAGTAGCAGATGAGCTTTTTTCTACTCGGGGGATTCTTCGTGATTATAAAGAGCGTACAGGTAAGAGTGTGACGAATGTCCGTAGGATTTCTGAACTGGCTAGAGAAGATGAATTTGCACAAAACACTATGGATCAATTCGGAAAAGATCTGGGGCTTTTTTTAGCGCCTTTTTTGAAAAAGTTTAATGCAGAGGTTTTAGTTTTAGGAGGCAATATCTCAAAAGCTTATCCATATTTTGAAAGCTCGTTAAGCAAACAACTTCCTCAAATTAATATTGAAATATCGGAATTTGGTGAACAATCGGCTGTTATTGGTAGTGCTATTTTATTAGATGATCACTATTACAAAGAGATAACCCCAATAATAAAACTGATGTAATGGCAACTAATACACTAAATTATAAAGCTTTATTCCCCGTTTTATTTACCTATGTCGTTATGGGGTTTGTCGACATTGTTGGAGTAAGTACAGGCTATGCACAACGGGATTTTGATCTTTCTCCAGAAACAGCTCAATTAATACCTTCTATGGTATTTATTTGGTTCTTTTTTCTCTCTATACCTATAGGTATCCTACAGCATAATTACGGAAAAAGAAAATTATTATTAACGGGTATTGCGCTTACAGGTATAGGTATGTTTATTCCTTTTATCGTATATACCTATATTACCCTATTAGGGTCTTTTATTCTATTAGGAGTAGGTAATACTATAATTCAGGTTGCTTCTAATCCTCTTTTAAAAGATGTGGTAAGTGATAAGAAGTTTGCAAGTTTTATGAGTTTATCTCAGTTTATCAAAGCACTAAGTTCTCTTTTTGGTCCAATTATCGTTACATATATGGTAAGCCTGTTTGGAGATTGGAAGCTTGTTTTTCTGGTTTATGGTATCATCTCAATTCTTACAGGAATAGGTCTTGGTCTTACCTCAATTGAAGAAAGTGAGTCGATGGTCAAAGCTTCTTTTTCCAGCTCTATTAAATTACTTAAGGATCCTTTTGTCTTGAGTATGGTATTAGCTATTTTTTTAATTGTGGGGCTTGATGTGGGGATGAATACAAACATCCAAAATCTTTTAGTAGAAAGGTTTGGCGTCTCTTTAGAAAATGCGTCCCTTGGCATTAGCATTTACTTTACCTCTTTAATGATTAGTCGTTTTGGTGGAGCAATGCTACTTAGTAAAATCGATAATTATAAATTCTTACTATGGTCTGCACTAAGCACTGTACTATTTTTAGTATTCCTCATATTTTCACCAAATCCTACGTTTACAAAAGTTAGTATTTTCTTGATAGGACTAAGTTCTGGAAATCTTTTCCCTTTAGTTTTTTCTTTAACTATAAGTCAAATACCAAACAGGGCAAACGAAATTTCAGGATTAATGATTATGGCTGTTGTTGGGGGAGCGATTATTCCGCCATTAATGGGTATATTAAATAGTGCATTTGGAATATTAGCAAGTTTTGGATTGTTGGTATTAAGTGCAGTATATGTATTTTCTGTATATTTTATCTTTCAAAAGAAAAATAGAAGTTATAAATAATGAGCATGAGCCGATTAGAATGTCTATTCGGCTCAAAAAATACGTAGCTATTTGATAGGGAAAACTATCAATGTATGATCAATCACTTTATCTTTTTATTAAAAGACTCTAAATATTCTTTAAAAATAAGATTATTTTTAAAGAATATAAATCGTAAACTTGTCTATAGCCTCTTTTTGGACTACCTAATCTTCTTCTTTCGAGATTATTCTAAATTTTATCGCTGGAATTTAAAATTAAATGTATTTGCAAGAGACTAAATATAAGGTTATTTTGTGCACTAAAATACTGCTATATCCATGTTCACATTTATCGTTTCTATCCTTTTACTAATCCTGGGATATTTTACTTATGGCAAATTCGTAGAAAAAATATTTGGAGCTAGGGACAACGAGCAAGATACTCCGTCTCATACCGAAAACGATGGAGTAGATTTTATACCCCTAAAAAAGCAAAAAAATGCGTTTATACAATTGCTCAATATTGCTGGTGTGGGACCCATTTTTGGGCCTATCCTTGGAGCACTTTACGGGCCGGTAGCCTTTTTATGGATCGTACTGGGATGTATTTTTGCGGGTGGGGTACATGATTATCTTACCGGAATGATATCGGTAAGGAACAAAGGTTTGCAACTTCCCGCGCTTGCGGCGAAATATATCGGTAAACCTTTTAGTCATCTGGTGAACCTTTTTGCCTTATTGCTACTTTTACTGGTAGGAACCGTGTTTGTAGTAGCACCATCAGAGATGATTAGTGAATTATTAGACGGTAGCCAGCAAACCCTAATGCTTATCACAGCGGCAATTTTTCTTTATTATACCATTGCTACGATATTACCTATTGATAAGATTATAGGTCGCATATACCCTTTTCTGGGTGCTATGCTTTTATTAAGTGCACTGGGTATTGGGATTGGAATATTTTTTAGTAGTAATTCCATACCTGAAATTGATTTTGAAAATTTGCACCCCGATAATATTCCCTATTATCCGTTAATTTTTCTTACCATATCCTGCGGAGCTCTTTCGGGATTTCATGCAACACAATCCCCTATAATTTCCAGAACACTTAATAATGAGAAGGACGGGCGTTACGTATTTTATGGGATGATGATCGCCGAAGGGGTTATAGCTATGGTCTGGGCGGCAGCGGCAATGACAATAACAGACCAGCAGGAAATATACCAGCTTATACAAGATGGTGGCCCCGGTTTAGTGGTAAACCATTTGGCTACAATAATACTGGGTTCTATAGGCGGGACTATTGCCGTGATAGGAATTATCGTATTACCCATTACCTCTGGGGATACTTCATTTAGAGCGGCGCGTATGATTGTCGCAGAATACATTAAACGGCCGCAGAAAGAACTTAAAAATCGGTTTATGATTGCGATACCAATTTTTGCAGTTTCTTTTCTGTTACTTACCGTAGTCGATTTCGATATGTTATGGCGTTATTTTTCCTGGGCGAATCAGGTTACGGCTGCTATTGCACTGTGGACGGGTACGGCTTATCTTTACAGGCAGGGGAATTATTACTGGATTCCGCTCGTACCGGCAGTCTTTATAACCAGTGTAGTGATTACTTATATTTTTTATGATAGTGATCTTGGATTTGGGCTGGGTATGACATTGAGCAAATGGATTGGTATTGGCTTTGCACTTTTCTGTGCAATACTCCTCCATTTAGGATCGGATATAAAAAAGCATATAAATTTTAGTTCAAAATAAAAGCAATATACTGCTTTCTTTACGAATATACTTTGATTTTGAGTATGTTGCGCCTGTTTATCCATATACAAATACTGTTTTTTTTAATAAGCATGTTAGTCTTTGGTGCCAAAACCGGGGTAGTTATCATTTAGGTTAATGGATAAAAAAGTTGCTTATGATACCAAATAATTAAGTATATAGCTGCTGTCAGTTATTAGTGCAAGGTAGAAGTTATGACATAATTCATCATATTATAAGACAATATTAGATTTTGGTCATTTTAGGAAAAGTATTGGTTACTAATCAGGTGACCTCTTGTCCTAATTTTGCTTCGAAATTCTAATATATAAATCAAAGTCACCATGATGAATTTAAATTTTAATACTAAAAAAATTGGATTTTTTGCCATTTCCGGCATCATCGTTTTATTGATCATCCTGGCATTTACAACAAAAGAGGAGGAAAATATAACTCAGGTTGATTCTTCTGCTCTAGAGGTTCAGGTTGCTACGCCTGTGTACGATAAAATCACTGAATGGGACGAATATTCAGGACGTTTTGAAGCTAGTAATCGAGTTGAGGTTCGTGCAAGGGTAAGTGGCTTTTTAGAAAAGGTCAATTTTAGTGATGGACAAATGGTAGAAAAAGGGCAGGTTTTGTTTGTTATTGATCAAAGACCGTTTCGTATTGAGCTAGAAAGGGCAAAAGCGGGTTATGAGCAGGCTTTAGCCAGTTTAAAAACTGCCGAGGATAATTACAACAGAGTTGAATCTTTAAAAGAAACCGGTGCATTATCCACTGAAGAATATGACCGCCGTAAGCAAGCTTTTGTTCATGCCAGGGCAAGTTTAGAATTGGCAGCTGCCAGTGTGGATCATGCAAAATTAAATCTGGAATTTACAGAAGTAAAAGCGCCTATTTCAGGTTTGGTAAGTAGGGATAAAGTGAATGAAGGAAACATCATCGATGGTGGCAGTGCAAATTCAACCCTACTCACCACAATCGTCGCGACCAGTCCTATCCATTTTTATTTCACCGAGAGTGAATCGGAATATCTTAAATATGTACGTCTGGCCAAAGAAGGTAAGCGCGGCAATGCTAGATCTGAAGGGATACCTGTAATGATCAAACTTTCTGATGAAGAACAATTTATGCACACCGCATTATTAGACTTTGTGGATAACGAAATAGATGAACAATCGGGAACGATAGAAAGTCGTGCCGTTATGGATAACAATGATCACTTACTGGAACCTGGAATGTTTGGAAAAGCCAGGATTTCTGGAAGTGAAGAGCATAAGGCGCTTATGATCCCAGACGAGATTATTGGAACAAATCAGTCCCTTAGATATGTATATGTGTTAGATGAAGAACATAAAGTGAGTAGTCGAAACCTTACTTTAGGACCATTACATTCTAATGGTTTACGTATTGTTCGTAGCGGTCTTCAGCCAAAGGATCAACTTATTATTAATAATCTTCAAAAGATAAGGCCTGGAATGCCGGTTTCGCCAAAAGTGGTAGACATCTCTTTACCGGATCAAAAAAAATAAATCAACCTCTCAAATCATGTAAGTATTCGATACGTTAGATCAACTGCTAAGATTTGAAACAGCATGATTTAAGAACATATCACATCCTTTGCTGGATATTAGCTATTCCCTTAAAACTTTATAAACCAAATAGAGAATAAGGGAGTGTTTCGCCAAAATTAAAATTCTATGAAATTCAGTCAAATATTTATAAAGCGGCCTATTTTTGCCGCTGTCCTAAGTGTGCTTATACTTATCGTTGGTGGCTTGGCATATGTGTCCTTACCCACCTCACAATTTCCGGATGTAGCTCCCCCCACCATTGAAGTAGTTGCAAGCTATCCCGGCGCCAATGCCAAAACTTTATCTGAAACCGTTGCTGCTCCAATCGAAAAAGAGATTAATGGGGTGGAAGACATGATCTATATGACTTCCCAGTCTTCTGCAGATGGTCGGGTTATTGTACAAATAGCATTTAAGCTTGGGACAGATTTGGATAAAGCACAGGTACAGGTGCAAAACCGTGTAGCCATAGCAGAGCCGCGTTTGCCGGAGTCGGTTAGAAGGCTGGGAGTGACCACCAGAAAAGTTTCTCCTGATATGCTTATGGTAATCAACCTTTATTCTCCAGAAGAGACTTATGATCAAACTTATATGGCAAATTATGCCGTATTACAGCTTCGTGACGAATTGGCCCGTATTAAAGGAATTGGGGATATTCAACTTTTTGGGGCAGCAGAATACGCCATGCGCATCTGGCTGGATCCTGATAAAATCGCAAGTCTTGATCTTACTGCGGCTGAAGTTGTTGCAGCATTAAGAGCTCAGAATGTTCAGATAGCAGGAGGAACTTTGAACACTTTACCTTCGGGAAATCAGTCTGCCTTTGAAATTAATATTCAAACTCAGGGAAAACTTGTTTCGCCACAGCAATTTGAAGATGTTATAATAAAAGATAATGACGGGCGTATTGTACGCCTAAAAGATATAGGGAGAGCAGAGCTGGGCGCCCAAAATTATACCACACGAGGCTATCTGGGGAAAAAGCCTGCTATTGCGATGCCTGTTTTTCAACAACCGGGTGGAAATGCATTGGAAACAGCTCATGAGATTCAGGAAAAAATGAAGACACTTTCAGAACGTTTTCCTGAAGACCTTAATTATGATATCGCCTATAACCCTACAAAGTTTATTCAGAAATCTATTGACGAAGTATATCACACAATTTTTGAAGCCATTTTACTGGTAATCTTTGTTATTTTGCTATTTCTCCAATCTTGGCGGGCCGCCGTTATACCAATATTAGCCATACCTGTTTCCTTAATTGGAACCTTTGCAGTAATGCAGGCCATCGGTTTTTCGCTAAATACGTTAACCTTATTTGGGCTGGTACTTGCCATAGGGATTGTAGTAGATGATGCCATTGTAGTGGTAGAGAACATGGAGAGGTATTTAAGCAAAGGCCTGTCACCAAAAGAAGCCGCTATAAAAACCATGGATGAAGTTGGAGGCGCACTTGTAGCCATCGGTCTGGTATTAATTGCGGTGTTTATACCTACGGCCTTTTTGGAAGGAATATCAGGACAGTTTTATAAACAATTTGGGATGACGATTGCGGTGGCAACGGCAATCTCTGTATTCGTATCCTTAACCTTAAGTCCTGCTATGGCTGCATTATTGATGCGTCATGAAGAAAAAACGGATAAAAAACCTTTTATCTTGTTAAGACCTTTCGTTTTTATAGGAGACAAGTTTAACCATTTTATGATTTCCCTTTCCAATAATTATGGGAAATCGGTTCAGAAACTGGTAAGAACAGCCATGCTGGTTATGATTGTCTATTTTGGACTTGTAGCTTTTACGGGATTCGAATTTAATAGAGTGGCCAAAGGTTTTATTCCTGCGATGGATCAACAGTATTTTATAACGGTGATACAGTTGCCCCCGGGATCATCTTTATCCAGGACAGATGCTGTTGTACAGGATGTTCTTGATATCTCACTGGAAATTGATGGGGTAGCGAATGCAATTTCTTTTACAGGATTTGATCCTACTTCTAATACGATAGCATCAAATTCAGCAGTAGTTTTTCAGGTACTTGAAGATTTCGATATAAGAAACGATAAGAATATCGATTATACCGAACTTATGGGAAGCATTCGCGCAAAAGTGGGGCAAATAGACAACGCCATGGTGTTGGTGATTCCTCCGCCATCGGTAAGTGGTATCGGGAATGCAGGAGGATTTAAAATGATGGTTCAGGACAGGGCCAATCTGGGAACCGAAAAATTATTGGAAGCCACCAACACACTGGCAATGGCCGCTAACCAGGATCCTGTTTTAAGTAATGTTTTTACGTTTTTTAATAACCAGACACCTCAGTTATTTTTGGATATTGACCGGGTAAAAGCAGAAAAACTGGGAATTAATGTACAGGATATTTTTCAATCTCTGGAAATTTATATGGGTTCTGCTTTTGTAAATGAGTTCAATTATCTGGGAAGAACATTTCAGGTTACCGCTCAGGCCGATTCCCCTAATCGTTTAACTCCGGAAGATCTTGATAAAATTCGGATCAGAAACCGTGATGGGCAAATGGTTCCCATGGGGACTATTGCCAGTCATGAAAATACTGCCGGAGCTTCAAGAATTCCAAGATTTAACCTGTATCCTTCAGCCTCTCTAAACGGGGATTTTTCACCAGGCTATAGCTCTGGAGAGGCTATTGAACGAATGGAACAATTAGCCAACGAGGTGTTACCCGATGGAGTTTCATTTGAATGGACTGAGATCGCTTATCAGGAGAAGCAGGCAGGAAATACTGCAGGTGTTGCATTTTTCCTTGCTGTGGTATTCGTCTTTTTACTATTAGCCGCCCAGTTTGAGAGCCTGATATTACCACTAGCCGTCATATTTATAGTGCCTATGGTCTTGTTATTCGCAATTTTGGGAATCGATCTCGCCGGACTGGATAATAATATCATGGTGCAGATAGGTTTGGTTGTTTTGGTAGGTCTGGCAAGTAAGAATGCTATTTTAATCGTTGAGTTTGCTAAACAACTGGAAGAACAGGGAATGGAGCTAAAGAAAGCAGTAATCGAAGCTTCAAAACTGAGATTACGTCCCATTTTAATGACCGCAATGGCCTTTATATTGGGGGTAGTACCGCTGGCCCTAGCAACCGGAGCTGGCGCAGAACTTCGGGTGTCATTAGGAATTGCGGTATTTAGCGGAATGCTAGGTGTGACCATTTTTGGAATATTTCTGACTCCGGTATTCTATTATTTGGGCAGAAAATGGACTACTAAACGCCGTAATGGAACAATAGGTTTAGAGAATCAAAAAACAAAGGAAGAGTAAAAAAGGATATGAAAAATTTAATAGTAATAGTAAGTTTATTGGTTTTAGTTTCCTGTGGAATTCAAAAACGAGCGTATCAGGTTGCTGATCCCGTTAAGGTGAATAATGATTATTTAACCAAAGCACTTCAGGATACTATATTTAATGATCAGGAGCATATCACGCGGTGGTGGTCTGCGTTTAAAGACCCTGTTTTGGATACGCTGATTGAAAGAGCACGTACCAATAATTTAGATATTAATACTGCTGTCGCAAATTTTGAAGCATCCAGAGCTTCATTAAAGGCACGTAAATTTGATCGTTGGCCTGTGGTAACAATGAATGGATCCTATAACAGGACCCGTTTAGGAGAAAATGTGTTTGTACCGGGTATGAACCCTACTTATAGTACGTATAGTGGAAGTATGGATGCCGTCTGGGAGACAGATATTTTTGGAAGGGTTTCCAATAGGGTTAAAGGATCTTATGCTTATAATCAGCAGATGCTGGCTGATATGCACGGCGTTTATCTGCGTATATTTGCTGAAGTGGCTACAAATTATCTACAGTTACGGGGAACACAATATTTACTGGATATCGCACAACGAAACCTTAAGGGGCAGCAGGATACGTACGATCTAACCCTTAAACTGTCTGATGCGGGAACCAGTAATACTCTTGATGTCTCCCGTGCTCTTGCGCAATTAGAAAGCACCCGGGCAAGTATTCCTCGGCTAGAAGCCAGGATAGAAGCACTTAAAAATAGTTTAAGCATTTTGACCGGTGAGATTCCCGGCAAGCTTTCTGGGGATATCATTGGCAAACAGGCTTTGCCAGATTTACCGGCATCAGTACACCTGGGAAATGTCAAGGAATTATTGCGTCGCAGACCAGATGTAAGAAGAGCCGAAGCAGTACTTCAGGTCAAGATCTCGGCCTATAATATCGCTGTTGCGGATCTATACCCAAAAATTGAATTTGGAGGATCTGTAGGTTTTTCTGCTGTAGATTTTGCCAATTTCGGGAGTAAGGAATCTTTTACCTGGAGCCTGCTGCCAAGCATTAGCTGGGCCGCTTTTAATTTGGGCAGGGTTAAACAGCAAATAAGAAAAAATGATGCTGAAACCCTGGCTGCCCTGGCGCAATATGAGAAAGTGGTTTTGGAAAGCTTAGAAGAAATAAAAACCAGTATGAGCAATTATTCTCATGAGCTGAAAAGAAGGGAGATTTTAAAAAATTCCTCAATGGCTAGTGCTAAAGCTGCAGAAATTGCCCAGAAAAGATTTAATGCAGGCCTTGATAACTTTATTGATTATCTAAGTGCAGACAATGCGTTGCTTATTGCTGAAAATTCGTTGGCGATGAGTGAGATATCATCGGCAACTTCGCTTATAGCTATATATAAAGCATTAGGCGGAGGTTGGGAGATTATCTCTGATGAAGAACTGAAAATTAAATTTGAAAAGATGAAATTAAGTCAGCACTAATGTTATTAAATATTATTTTTAAACTATTGAACGCTAATCTGACGGGAAACACTAATTTCAGCATATAAAATCAGCATTGATTATTTGTGAATTACGGTAAATAGTTACCGGAGTTTACCCAAATTATAAGAATTGTTAATTCATGGATAAAGGGAACATCCCTGTTTTTGATACATTTAATGACTACTATGAAGCGATTGATTTTCCTCATAGGAGTCAGATTCCTTATTTCGATATTTTTAAGGCCGATAGCCTGGAGCCTACAACAAGACGTTGTATGCCCCCTTATCGTCAGGGCTTTTATCAAATTGGTCTTTTAAATAATTTTGGAGATACAGAATTTAACCTGAATACCGATATTTTGAATTTGGAGGGACATCCGTTATTTTTTGTGGTGCCGGGGCAGTTTTTTTCCTGGTTTCGGGATAAAAACCTACAAGGCTATTTTATCATGTTTAAAAAAGAGTTTTTAGGCAATTCTTTTTCAGATTTGGTTAATGATTTTCCTTTTCTAAAAATATCAGAGAATAACTTTATGATGTTATCATCAGAAGAGTACCGTTCTTTATCCTTTGATATGGAGCGTATTTATTCGGTTTCCAGAAATCCACATCCTTATCAGGAAAAAATGCTGGAAGGTATGCTGGTCTCTTTACTTTATTTTTGCAAGGCGATTTTCGAAAAGAATAGCAGAACAGATAATTATGTATCCAGACCGCAGTCCATTACGAATCAATTTGAAATATTGGTTGATAAAATGTATTTAGATACCAAAAATGTAACAGACTATGCGGAAAAACTTAATATCACCCCCAATTATCTAACCACTACATTAAAGCAGTTTACAGGTAAGACGGCCAAGGACATTATTAGTGAACGCCTATTTAATGAAAGTAAAAGTTTACTGAAGTATTCGGGGCTTGATATTGCAGAAATTTCTTATCGTTTAAATTTTCAGGAGCCCACTCATTTCACCCGCTTTTTTAAAAAGCATAGTGGAATAACTCCTAATCAGTTTAGAAAGTCGTAATGGTAAAGCATAAAGTCAGAATAATTAAGGAACTAAAATATTTTTACTTGTGGAGCATTCGTAAATTTGTAAAGTTAAAAAGGTAGTATGATATGGATAGGAAAAGAGTTGCAGTATTAACAGAAGCAGGAAATGGCTTAGGTAAAGCTATGGCTAACCTTTTGTTACATCAGAATTATAAAGTGATCATTGCAGCAGGCGAAGAAAGCTATAATAAACTTTCGCAGGAGGGGAATAGTGTGAGGGATTTTGATCTTATCCTGGTTGATTTTACTTCAGAGCATAGCCTTTTACATCTAAGAGATAAAATAAAAAAGGAATATGGACAACTGGATTTACTGATCAATAATGCAGAGACGGTGAATGGTTTTGGCCATAAAATTGACCAGTTGGATATTAGTGAAGTAAAATATTTGTTTGAAATCAACTTCTTTTCGATTTTAAGAATCATTCAGTTAATGAAACCTTTACTGGAAAAAAGTGAAGCTCCCAAAATAATAAATGTAACCAGTGCCTTGGGAGATCTGTCCAAGATGAATGACGAGACATTTTGTTATTCCAATTATGATCTTACAGGATATTCATGTGCGAAGGCAGCACTAAATATGTATACCCACTTACAGTGCAAAGAATTTAAACCCGATAAAATCAATATTTACAGTTTCGATCCGGTAGCCCTTAAAAACTGTACGTACAATTCGGTGATCATTTGCGATGAAGTGAAAGATCGGTTTATTTCTTTGGTGCAATAACCGGGAAAAATAACCTATATACTAGAAAGAATTTCTAAATTTAACTATGGAAGGGGATAAAAAAGGAATCATAAAGCCATTAAAGAATACTGAATTTAGAGTGAAGTCCAATTCATTTGAGGGGACAATTATTATTCCTGATATTAGTGGTTTTACCAGTTTTGTTAATTCCATGGATTTTTCCTTAGGAAAAGAGATCACTATTGAGCTGCTTCAGGTGATAATCGATCAAAATATTCTAAATCTTACGATTTCAGAAATAGAAGGTGATGCGATCCTTTTTTATAAAAAATCTACTCTCACCTTGCAACAGGTTAAAAAGCAATACGAGCAAATGCTATCAGCCTTTAGTGATAAGGTCAATACGCTTAGTTTACAATATGGTTTTGAAATTAAGCTTTCATTAAAACTGGTGGCTCACTATGGGGAAATATCAACTTATACCATAGGTGGTTTTGAGAAATTGTATGGTAAACCGGTGATAGAAGCTCATCAATTATTAAAGAATCCCATTAAGAGCAATTCTTATTTTTTGATAACCGAAGATTTTTTTAATGCCACAAGCCAAACTGTAAATAAAACCCATTATTCAGGAAGTAAACTTTGTGAGGTATATGGCTCATTAAAAAATATAGGGTATATTTTTTTCGATTATGAAGCAGATCGGGATAATCCTTCTATTAACGGTTATTTAAGGTAAGACTTCTTTTTGACAAGGTTATAATCGATGGGCAAAAGTGTTGCCTGTTTAAAGAATAAAAGCTAAAAGAGAAAATGATAGCTTTAAAAAGAAAAGTCCTTTATAAAAGAATTTAAACTTTTACAGTTACGAACTGGCAGTACAGCCACTCAATTTAAAGGCTGACTCTTTAAAGAAAATCTAAAATAATCCTCAAGTATTTTTTGGATGGCTACTCGAGGATTATTTATCTATACTTTAAGTTGATGTATGTACACCAATCTAAAAAAGATTAGGTATAGGCTTTAGCAGTTTGTTTGGAAGTTCCCAGGCCTTCAATACCTAATTCAACCACATCACCCGGTTTTAAATAACGTGGCGGTTTAAAACCCATACCCACACCAAAAGGCGTACCTGTTGAAATGATATCTCCTGGAAGCAGGCTCATAAACTGACTGATATAACTTACTACCTGTTGTACATTAAATACAAAGTCTGAAGTGTTGCTGTTTTGTAGCTGTTCGCCATTGTGTTTTAACCAAAGGTTGAGGTTATTGGGATCTTTGATTTCATCTTTGGTGGCGATAAAAGGGCCTAAAGGAGCAAAAGTGTCGCAGCTTTTTCCCTTAACCCATTGGCCGGCGCGCTCTATTTGAAAGGCTCGTTCGCTATAATCGTTGTGCAGCGTATAACCCGCCACATAATCCAGGGCATCTTCTTCGCTTACATAGGAGGCTTTTTTGCCGATGACCACAGCAAGTTCCACTTCCCAGTCTGTTTTTTCGCTTCCTTTGGGTATAATGACATCGTCGTTGGGACCTACAATAGCAGAAGTTGCTTTAAAAAATAATATAGGTTCTTTTGGCACGTCCATTCCGGTTTCTTTTGCATGCGAGATATAGTTAAGGCCAATACAAACAATTTTAGAGGGCCTTACCAGAGGTGCACCCAGGCGTGTTTCCTGAGAAACTTCAGGGCAATTTTCCTGTTCTTTCTCTAACCAGGCTTTGAGACGGTCAAGACCATCAGTTTCAAAGAAAGCTTCGGTGTAATCTTCACCAAAAGCCGATATATCTATGCGTTTGCCGGCATCTAATTGTATTCCTGGTTTTTCTTTTCCGGCTTCGCCGAAGCGTATTAATTTCATAATCTTCTATTTAAAAAGTTATCCATTTAATTTTATGAATCCTCCATCGATGGGGAAGTCGGTTCCGGTGATGAAGGAAGCTTCATCAGAGGCCAAATAAAGAGCAAGATGTGCAATTTCCACCGGTTTGCCCATACGGCCCAAAGGTTGGGTTTTTGATAGTTTTTCAAACATCTCTTCCTGGTTGTCCGGATAATTTTTTTCGATAAAACCATCCACAAATGGTGTATGCACACGGGCAGGGGAGATGCTGTTACAGCGAATCCCTTCATCTACGTAATCTTTGGCGATAGAATAGGTCATCGTGAGTACAGCGCCTTTAGACATCGAATAAGCAAAACGATCTGAAATTCCTACCGATGAAGCGATGGAAGCCATGTTGATAATGACGCCACTTTTACCCTTCATGTGTTTAATTGCTGCTTTGGCACAATTATATACACCTTTTATATTGATGGCGTAAATCCGGTCCAGGTCAGCTTCAGTGGTATTTTCAATATTTCCCACATGAGCCACGCCGGCGTTGTTCACCAAAATGTCAATCGTACGTTGCATAGCAATCTCATCCACAATTTGTTGTACTTCCTCTGCATTTGAAACATCGCATATATTGTAATAAACTTCTAAGTTCTCTGCTTTAAAAGCTTCTACAGTAGCTTGAGCTTGTTTCTCATTAAAATCCAAGATGTGAACTCGAGCTCCGTTTTGTGCGAACACCTGTGCGATGGCACGGCCAATACCGCTGGCACCTCCGGTGATTATTGCTGTTTTTCCTGTTAATTGAAATGCCGACATGTTTTTATTTTAAAGTTATTTTAATAATGGTATCTAGGTCATTGAGATAGTCAGAATCGATTTCGAAACTTAGCGTTCCTTTTCTTAGGGTATAATTTACAGGCGTAGCATCACTAAAATATACAACATCTTTTATTTTGTCTTTAAATTCAGGTATAGAGACAGATGTTACTTCTTTATCTAAAATATGCAAATAAAGAATTTTAGACTTTTTAGTGGAAACCATATATTCATTCTGGTATTCGCCGCCGCGTGTGTTGTAGATGCTTTCACCATTTATATCCATCCAAGCTCCCAGTTCTTTTAAGCGTTCTTTATGCTCCTTCTGGATAGCTCCATTGGGCATAGGTCCTATATTCAAAAGAAAATTAGCATTATTACCAGCCGCTTTGATAAGGTACTGTATGAGTTCTTTTGTAGATTTATGATGATCATCCTGTAAGTTGAAACCCCAGGAATGATTTATGGTTTCACAAGTTTCTAAGGGTAGATTACCTATTTGAGAACCTTCACTAAATCCAGCTGTATTCTTTCCCGGAAGGTCTTTTTCAAACATCTGAAAGTCTTCTCCTGCAACAGGTAATAAGTGATGATTGTTGCCTATAAGTAACCCCGAATCTACATCATGAATAATTGTATAGGTTTTCTCTAAATCAAATTCCTGATAAGGTTTATCTGCTTTTTTCAAATCGTTTTGATCCCAATATCCGTCAAACCAAAAGCCTGCGATATCATAATTTTCGGCAAGTTCTTTAATCTGGGCATTTTGATACTTTAGATAAGTATTCCAGTCACCTGATTCTTCTCTACCTAAGCCGTGACCGGTTTTGCCTCTCGGAAAATAATCGGGATGATGCCAGTCAACCTGCGAATAATAAGCAAAAAGTTTAATTCCGGCTTTTTTACAGGCTTGCTCCAGTAATCTAAACGCGTCTTTAGTATAAGGTGTTGCGTCTACAATATTGTAGTCTGAAACCTGAGAGTCATACATAGCAAAGCCGTCGTGATGTTTGGTGGTTACAGTGATGTATTTCATGCCGGCAGCTTTGGCAAGACTTACCAGTTCTTCAGCATCAAATTGCTGAGGGTTAAAAAAAGAGGGGAGTAGCTCATACCGGTCTTTTTGAATTTTTTGCTGTTCCATAACCCACTCACCGTCCCCCAAAATGCTGTATACTCCCCAGTGAATGAATAACCCAAATTTGGCATCCTGAAACCATGCTCTGTTTTCCAGATTTGCTTCGGAAGGTTTGTAGCTAGCCTGGGCTAATGCCGTATAGAGATTTAAGAAAAGCAAGGTTGTGATATAAGCTCGTTTCTTCATAATCTTATTTATTTTTAGTGATTTCCTGCCAGATTTTACCTGTAGGAAATTGATAATCATTTAAGGAGTTAGGTTTCATGGTAATGCTGTAGCCAGGCATTTTTGGGGGCATATAAGCACCATTTTTAATCACTACCGGATCAAAGAAATGCTCATGTAAATGATCTACATATTCAATGATACGATTTTCAAGTGAGCCGCTTATAGCAATAAAATCAATCATAGACAAATGCTGTACATACTCACATAGCCCAACACCACCCGCATGCGGGCATACGGGAATCTCAAATTTTGCAGCCATTAGTAATACGGCGAGTACTTCATTTACCCCGGCCAGTCTACAGCTATCTATCTGGCAAATTTCGATGGCACCTGCTTGCATCAGTTGTTTGAAGATCACACGGTTCTGGCAGTGCTCACCAGTTGCCACTTTTATGGGAGCAACGGCTTTTGCAATGGCGGCGTGCCCCAGCACATCGTCAGGGCTGGTAGGTTCTTCAATCCACCAGGGATTAAATTTCTTGAGTTCAGCCATATTTGCGATGGCTTCGGTTACATCCCATTTCTGGTTGGCGTCCATCATTAATTTAAGGTCGTCGCCTATCTCTTCACGAATAATCTGGGCTCGACGCATATCATCTTTAAGGTCTTTTCCTACTTTAATCTTCATATGCTTAAAGCCTTCGGCTTTTGCTTCCCGGCACAATTTGCGCATTTTTTCATCGCTGTACCCCAGCCAGCCAGCAGAGGTGGTGTAGGCTGGATAACCGTTTTGTAGTAGGTAATCTATACGTTCCTGCTTGGTAGCTTCCATCTTTTTAAGCATCGCCGTAGCTTCAGCAGGAGTAATAGCATCAGTAATATAAGTGAAATCCACGCAAGAGACCAATTGTTCCGGACTCATATCGGCCAGCAGTTTCCATAGTGGTTTGCCCTCCGCTTTAGCATATAAATCCCAAACAGCATTTACCACAGCTCCTGTGGCCAGATGAATCACTCCTTTTTCGGGACCTAACCAGCGCAGTTGACTATCACCGGTAATCATTTTCCAAAAAGCACCCATATTTGAAGTAAAAGATGCTAGCGATTTATGAAGAATAAGAGGCATTATCGAGTCGATGGCGGCTACGCAAAGCTCGTTACCGCGACCAATAGTAAAGGTGAGCCCGTGTCCCTCTAAATCATCTTGTGAAGTTTTTAAAATAACATAAGCGGCAGAGTAATCCGGATCGGGATTCATGGCATCTGAGCCGTCAAGAAACTGACTGGTGGGGAAGCGAACGTCTACAACTTCATAGCCGGTAATAAGCAAATCGGTATTCATTAGAGTATATTAAAAGATAGTTTTCTCAAATGTAGTGATCCAACATAGTCGCCACTGCTCTTTTTTTTACAGTGCCTTCTACTTTTTTTGCAATTTCATGGATTTATAAATTAGATGAGTGATAATTGGCATATTCTGATGGGGTTTTTCCGGTAATAATTTTAAACTGTTTGTTGAAATTAGAAAGGCTGTTAAATCCACTTTCAAAACAGATTATAGTAATAGGGTAATATTGTTCCATTAACATTTTACAAGCGTATCCTATACGTATTTCATTAAGATAGCGGGTAAAGCTTTTTTTATGGACTTTACTAAAAAACCGGCTAAATGCAGAGGTGTTCATAGGGATTAGGGAAGCAACATCCTCCAGGGCTATTTGATTTTTAAAATTCTTAAAAATGTATTCATAGACTTTATTTAATTCCTGATTTTTAGAAGACTGAATATTTTTCAAATAGGTGCTACTTGAAATTTGAGAAAAGCTTTCGTAGGATAATGCATTTAAGATTTCCAAAAACCTGAGGGTTCGTTCAAAAGAGGAAAATTGATCTAAGGTTTTAAGACGATCTAAAAGTTTTTGATTTATATTGTTGAACTTTAGGCCAAGTTCTGCTTTTCTAAGAAGTTGGTTGATTTTTTGAAATTCAGTTTTGTAAAAAAAATCCTTTCCTAAAAAGTCTTTTGTAAAATGAATTGCAATGGCCCTGGCTTTTAAAGAGCTGTTAGGTTTAAAGTATTCCGGATCATTTAACCACATATGAGGAAGATCTGGTCCTAGAAGAATTATCTCACCAGCACAAAATTTGGAAACAGAATCGCCTATAAAGCGGGTGCCGGTACTTTCCAAAATTAAAACCAGTTCCATTTCTGGATGGAAGTGCCATATTTTTAGAAAATGATCATCCGTAACTTTATTGATGCTAAACGAACTGTCCTGGTAATTTTTGCGATCTATCTTAAATAATTTCATAATCAGGTAATCTGCAAGCTTTGTTTCCTATAAGCTCCTGGCGTGGTTTTTAGGTATTTTTTAAAAATTTTAGTCAGATGAGGTAGATTATTAAATCCGGTTTCAATAGCAATATCCAGTAAAGTCTTATTGGTGGTGACAATGAGATATTGCGCTCTTTCAATACGTTTTTCGTGGATATATGAAAGGGGTCTTTGGCCTGTATGTTTCAAAAATTCCCTTGAGAAGTAATCTCTGTTTTGGTTAGCATTTTTAGCAAGCTCATTAATGCTAATGGAATTTCCGAGATTAAGTTGTATATAATTAATCGCATCAAGTACTACAGAGGGGATTTTCTCGCTTTTTGGGGATTTAAAACGTACAGACTGAATAAAGCGCGATATCAGCATTAAAATAATCCCCTGACTTTCAAAGCGAACAGAAGGTTTCATATTGTTATTAAGTGCTCTGTATTCTTTATAATAAGCTTCCTTTTCATATATTTTCGGATTGTCTGATCGGTTAATGCCTCTACCCGGATTTATTTTTAGAATTCTATTAAAAATAGAAACATCCAGAGCAGTCGCTTTAATCTCCATAATACTTCTATTGTCTTTAAACAGGGATATTCCATCTGGGGATTCCTCAAAAAACTGTAAAAAATACTGACTCAAAAAGTTAGTGCATTTTAAATTGCAGAGGGTGAAACTTGGTATCAAATACAGGTAACCTGGTTTTAAATTAATTTTTTCATCTGGATTTGACACAATTCCTTCACCGTCATCAATATAATATAGTCTATAATAGGGGCTTATTATGTTTTTATAATTCCACCGATGGTTAAGTTGCACATAATCAACATTAAGCAGGGAAAATGAATGTGTAAATAGCTGACTGTTCAAGGTTTTACTATTATAATGAATATTAACTTCATCTTAATTGAATAAAAATAAGTCGTTTTTGTATAATACAATTGCTTTTTAGTAAACTTATATTTGATTTTAGAATCAAAAATAAGATTTTTAACGAAATCGTTTGATTTCAGAATTTATTTGTTTTTTGAGTTGATCAACTCGATGAATAAGCTTGTTGATATTATCAAAAGGCTATGTGTATATGTATAATAATTTGCGATTTGTCACGAAATTCTTGATGATGCAGCGTAAATGTATAATGGAATGAATTCGAGGAATGGAAATTTTAGAATTTTTAAATAGGAAATGAAACGTAGAAGTGCAATCAAATTAGGAGGTTTAGCTACTGCCGGACTTTACTTAAGCCCACACCTGGCTAGCGCAAATTTTTTTAATACAGAAGAACGAGAGCCCTTTTTACCCAATTGGGATTCTTTATCAAAATATACAGCCCCCTCTTGGTTTAGAGATGCCAAGTTTGGGATGTGGGCACATTGGGGACCTCAGTGCGAGCCTGAAGCCGGAGATTGGTATGCAAGAGGGATGTACCAGGAGGGAACTTGGCAATACAAGTCACATCTTGAAAACTATGGGCATCCATCAAAATTTGGCTTTAAAGATGTGATCAATGTTTGGAAAGCAGATAACTGGGATCCGCAAGAACTGGTGAGTCTTTATAAAAAAGCCGGGGCTAAATACTTTATGGCCATGGCCAATCATCACGATAATCTTGACTTGTGGGACAGTACCTATCAGCCTAAATGGAATTCTGTTAAAATGGGGCCGCAAAAAGATATAATAGCCGGCTGGGAAAAAGCTGCCCGTAAAGAGGGGCTCCCTTTTGCTTTAAGTGTACATGCGGCTCATGCCTGGAGTTGGTTTGAAACCTCCCAGCGTGCAGATAAAAACGGACCTCTGGCGGGAGTACCCTATGATGGTAATTTGCGCTTAGAGGACGGGGAAGGAACCTGGTGGGAAGGTATAGATCCACAGGAATTGTATGCACAAAATCATCCTTTAAGTGAAGATAGTTATGATAACGGGAAAATACACAGTCAATGGAACTGGGGGAATGGTGTTACTCCACCTTCTGATGAATACTGTGAAAAATTTTACAATCGTACTATTGAGCTTATTGATAAATTTAATCCTGATCTATTATATTTTGATGATACAGCTTTGCCTTTATGGCCGGTGAGTAACGTAGGTCTTGAGATAGCAGCATACCTGTATAATAAAAGCCTTGACAGGCAGGGCAACCCGCAAAGTGTAATCACCGGTAAAATTCTGGATAAAGAGCAGCGCAAAGCATTGGTGTGGGATATTGAAAAAGGACAGAGTAATACTATTGAACCTTTACCCTGGCAAACCGATACCTGTATAGGTAGCTGGCATTATGATAAAGGGGTTTATCGCGACAAGCGCTATAAAACAGCTAAGCAGGTTATTCATAGTCTTATTGACGTGGTAAGTAAAAACGGTAATTTGATGCTTAATATCCCTGTAAAGGGAGATGGAAGTATTGATGAATTAGAGCGGGCTATTGTTGAAGAAATAGGAGTGTGGATGAATTTAAATGGAGATAGCATTTATGGAACCCGACCGTGGAAAATTTTTGGAGAAGGACCTCAACAGGAAAGTGCAGCTGCGTTAACAGCTCAGGGTTTTAACGAAGGTAAAGGCAAAGCCTTTACTTCACAGGATATTAGATTTGTTACTAAAGGAGATAAACTCTACGCTACGGTAATGAGTTGGCCCGACGACGGAAAAGTGATTATAAAATCGCTAAAATCAGGTTCGCAATATCACAAGAATCAAGTTAAAAAAGTAAAACTGGTAAGTAGCGGTAAAAACCTAAAGTTTAAGCAAAGCACCGAGGGACTCGAGGTTTATTTTCCGCAGGAACAGTCAGACCTATCTTATGCGAACCCTTTGGAGATCAGTTAATATTTAAGAAAAATCATGAATTATATTGTTTGTCAGGAACCCGGTACATTTTTATTAAAAGAAGGGGATATGCCGCAGCCTAAAGAAGGAGAGTCTCTTTTGCGGATTCGTAAAATAGGGATTTGTGGTACCGATATCCATGCCTTTGGCGGGACACAGCCTTACTTTAATTATCCGCGTGTTTTAGGACACGAGCTTGCAGCAGAATATGTGTCTGGAAAAGCAAAAGGTTTTAAAAAAGGAGATGCTGTAAGTTTTATTCCGTATTTTAATTGCGGAACTTGTGTGGCCTGCCGCAATGGATTAACCAATTGCTGTAGTTCTATTCAGGTTTTTGGGGTGCATATAGATGGCGGCATGGCCGAGTATGTTGTAGTGCCCGATGCCTATTTGTTACATGGCGAAGGTCTTGATTTTGATGAACTTGCTCTGGTAGAACCACTAGCAATCGCAGCTCATGGCATACGCCGGGCAGGAGTAAGAGCGGGAGAAACGGTTTTGGTTATGGGAGCAGGGCCTATAGGTATTGGCTTGATTCAGTTTGCACAACAAGTAGGGGCGCAAGTGATCGTGCTTGATGTGAATACACATCGTCTTGATTTTTGCAAGAATGAACTGGGCGTTTGGGCCAAGATAAATCCCTTGGATGAGAATGTGATAGAGCGATTGTCAGCACTAACCAATGGTGATATGCCTACCGTCGTCATTGATGCTACAGGTAACCGTAAGGTGATGAATAATGCTTTTCAATATCTTGCACACGGTGGTCGATATGTACTGGTAGGTTTACAAAAAGGTGAACTTGTCTTTAGTCATCCTGAATTCCATAAACGTGAATCAACCCTTATGAGTAGCCGTAATGCAACTCGAGAGGATTTTGAATATGTGATCGAAAGTATTAAAAGCGGGAAAATCAACCCAAAGAAGTATATCACGCATCGCATTAACTTTAAAGACCTGCCTGCAGATTTTGAAACTTTAATGGCTCCAGAGAATAATGTAATCAAGGCTCTGGTTGAACTTAATGAATAAGTTGGTACGATGATCATAGACACCCATCAACATTTTTGGTATTACAATCCTGTCAATCATGACTGGATCGATGATGAGATGGCGGCAATACGCCGCGACTTCCTTCCAGAGGATTTAAAACAGGTTTACAAAGAACATGATATTACAGGTTGTATTGCCGTACAGGCTGATCAAACTCTTGAGGAAAATAGTTTTTTACTAAACCTTGCCCATAAGCATGATTTTATAAAAGGAGTCATAGGTTGGGTAGATTTTCAAAGTGATTCTGTACAAAATGAGTTGGAATATTATGCGGAAATGCCTTTGATGAAAGGCTATCGACACGTGGTACAGGGAGAGCCGGATAATTCTTTTTTACTTCGGAAATCTTTTTTAAATGGTATTTCTAAATTGAAAAATACGGGTGCTGTATACGAGATTTTAGTTTTTTCGCATCAGCTTCCGGCGGTACTTGAATTTATAAAATTATTTCCTGAGCAGCAATTCGTAATTGATCATATGGCTAAACCCTATATCAAGGAGGGGTATATAGACTCCTGGGCGTTATTGATGCGTGCTATCGCAAAACACGAAAATGTAAGTTGCAAAATTTCAGGAATGATCACTGAAGCCGATTATAAAACCTGGAAAACCATTGATCTTATGCCATACGTAAATGTGGTATTGGAGGCATTTGGTCCGCAACGAATTGTATATGGTTCAGACTGGCCGGTATGTCTGGTTGCCGGTAGTTATGCCCAGGTCTTAAACGTATCCAGGGATTTTGCCGGACAGCTCTCTAAAGAGGAACGCGAACTTTTTTTCTATAAAAATGCCCAGCGCATTTATACTATATAAGTTATGAATTTAAATTTAAAAGATAAAATCATTGTAGTGACCGGTTCGGCCGGAATGCCAGGAAGCATAGGTCATAATATTATTTTCGCTTTAGCGTCAGAAGGAGCAATCCCGGTTTTGTTAGATCGAAATGCCCGCGGTTTTGAATATGAAAGTCAGCTGCGCGAACAAGGATTAGATAGTAAATTTTACCAAACCGACTTGTCTGATGCAGATCAAATTAAAACTTCGATTGAAAAACTTTCGGCGCACTACGGGCGCATTGATGCTATTATTAATAATGTGGGAGTGAACGATGGCGTTTCGCTCGAAGACTCAGTAGAAGATTTTATGTATTCACTTAAGCTGAATCTCGTAAGCTTTTACGCTACTGTTAAATATGCTTTGCCTTTATTGAAAAAAAGCAGGGGTAATATTCTAAACGTGGGATCCAAAGTAGCGATAACCGGGCAGGGAGGAACTTCAGGATATGCTGCAGCTAAAGGGGGGGTGCTTGGATTAACGCGTGAATGGGCTGTAGATTTAATTAAATACGGCATCCGTAGCAATGCGCTTATTATTGCTGAAAGTTATACACCGGCTTACGAAAACTGGATTGAAACCTTAGATGATGGTGCCGAAAAACTTAAAGCTATAAAGAAAACCATTCCCTTTGAAAACAGGATGACCACTACTCAGGAAATTGCAGATACGGTTTTGTTTACCATTTCTGAAAAATCTTCACATACTACCGGTCAGTTTATTTTTGTTGATGGAGGGTATGTACATCTGGATCGCGCACTGCTTCCGGCTAAAAACTAGTTTATGGAAAAAAAAGAATCTAAAGTGCCCGTGGTAGCCAAATCGGTACTACTGCCATTCATCTTAATCACTTCTTTATTTGCATTGTGGGGTTTCGCAAACGATATCACAAACCCCATGGTTTCTGCTTTTAAAAAAGTACTGGAGCTTGATAATTTTCAGGCTTCGCTCGTACAGCTTGCATTTTACGGTGGCTATTTTACCATGGCACTACCGGCGGCAATTTTTGTAAACCGCTTTTCTTATAAAAAAGGAGTTTTGCTTGGCCTTGGCCTTTACGCTATAGGAGCATTACTTTTTTATCCTGCCGCAGCCTATGAGGAGTTTGGTTTCTTTCTGGCTGCGCTTTACATTTTAACCTTTGGCCTGGCTTTTTTAGAAACCACGGCAAATCCATATATCCTGTCTATGGGAGCCGAAAAAACCGCGACCCAACGTCTTAATCTTGCTCAGGCTTTTAATCCTATGGGCGCGCTGTTGGGCCTGATTGTTGCCCAGAAGTTTATTCTAGCTTCCCTGCAATCAGATGACCTGTTACCTGATGGGACTACGGTTTATTCTACGCTGGGGGAAGAAGCTAAGGCTGTTGTTCGTACAGCTGATCTGGCCGTGATACGTGATCCTTATGTTTTATTAGGGATTGTGGTAATAGGCTTTTTATTGGTAATCAGTCTTGTGAATATGCCGCAAAATGCACATCAGGAAACCAAGGTAAAGATATGGGGGGCAATTAAACGTCTTTTTAAGTCACGTAAATTTACTGGAGGAGTTATCGCACAGGCGTTTTATGTAGGAGCACAGATTATGTGCTGGACCTATTTATACCAGTATGCAGAATCATTTGGTATTGATAATACCAAAGCGGTCAATTATGGGATAGCCGCTCTTGTGGTTTTTCTTATTGGTAGATGGGTAGGAACCGGTTTACTAAAGTATATAGATTCCGGTAAATTATTGTTGTTTTTTGCGCTGGGTGCTTCTATCGCAACCTTGATTACGATTTTGGTACCGGGAATGATAGGTTTAATCGCATTAGTTTCTATTTCTTTCTTTATGTCGATTATGTTTCCCACAATCTACGGGATAGCACTTGAGGGGCAGGGAGAAGATGCTAAATTTGGTGCTGCTTTTTTGGTGATGGCTATTGTGGGAGGTGCGTTAATGCCTACCCTGCAGGGATTAATTCTAGATCTGGGGGGCGCAGGCTATACCGACGTTCAGATTTTAGGTGTCCCCGAAGTCAATTTTTCGTTTATTCTGCCGCTGGTTTGTTTTATAATTATCGGTATTTATGGCAGGGATGTTTACAAAAAATATAATTTAGAAACTACCTTATGAAATTAAATAGACTTTGTTATGCCTGTGATCTTATTAATGATGCCGGGCTTATTGAAGAGTATGAAACTTATCATCAAAAGATTTGGCCAGAAATAGAAAAAAGTATTCTTGAGGCAGGCATTGCCGATATGGAAATTTACCGATGTGGAAACCGCCTTTTTATGATTACCGAAACTTCAGCCGATTTTGATCCTGAGGTTAAAAAACAAATGGATCTTGATAACCCAAAAGTGCAGGAATGGGAAAATTTAATGTGGAATTATCAACAGGCCATCCCGTTTGCTCATGAGGGCGAAAAATGGATCCCTATGAAACGAATTTTTAAGCTTTAGAAATACAACTGTCCTTTATGGACTGAATTAGAGCATGGTATAAAGCTCATATTTTTTTATTTTGAACGTTAGATTCTGGGGGCGATTCCTTCTTTAGTATGTTCTGTAGCATTGTTACCAATCCAACAAGATATAAATTCTTCTTTGTTACAGGTGATTAAGCCATAAGAAGGATCAGAAATATAGATTTTATCCTTTTTTATTTTATAGACTACCACAAAATGATTTTTGTTCCAATGGGCTATAAGAGGGAGCGGTGCTTCCTTCAGTTTATCAAAATCAAATTTTACCCCTAAGGATTTAAATCCTATGCTTTCAGCTGCATCACTTAGTTTAAGTAGGTTACTACCTACTCGTGTGGTTTCTAACGAATCTCCTGTAATGTGATAAGTTTACCATAATATTTAGCAATTATTCGTAAACAGGTAGGGCCACAATCTTTACTATCTGGTTGTTTGTAAAACGGGAATGATTTTTTCAATATGAAATTTTCTGATTAAGGAATATATTCATTTAATGATTTAAGGTCTTAGAACTACTATTACTTATCAACATTTTTTCTATATTCTTTAACGCAACTTCACTTGAACCTCTGTACAGAATTTTGAGATTGTTATCAAGTAAAATAAATGTTGGGTATTCTTTTATCCTCAAATCCGTTATTATACCTTTCCTATTGTTGCTGTCAACGTAAGCATGATTCCAATCCATGTTATTTTTTATGGAAAAATCCTTAACAACATCTATAGATTCATCCAATGCAATACTAATGACTGCAACGTCCTCATTATCCTGATGAAGTTTTTTTAGATTAGGTAATGATTTTAAACATGGCACACACCAAGTGCCCCAGAAGTCTAGTAAGATGAAATTTTTATTAGCTGAAAATTCTTTAATGGTAGTAGTATGATTTGTTAAAGATGTAAGATTGTAATTTTTGATTTTTACTCCTAATCTTTTACCCCGATACTCATCAATATTTTTTATTAAACTAAAATGTAATTTTGAAAGATTATTACTGACAGAATCGATTTTGTAAAAATCATTTGCTAATAATAACGTATCCCCTACTGAATAATAAAAATTTTCATTAAAACCAGTATCTTGATCTGAAAATAATACGCTTATGGGTTTCACAGAAATTGACACCCTATTTTTAACATATCCTTGCATAGCAACATCATAAATTGAGGTATCAATTTTTAATTGGCCTTTCCTTAAATCCATAAGCTCAAACGAAGTAGCTAACGATTTGTTTAAAGAATCTTTAAGAAATTGAGCATAAAAACTATTTGGATCCGGATATATTTTAATATCCCTTTTAAATACCTGATTTGATATTGAACCTTTTGAATTATATTTATATTCAACTACCGAGTCTTTATTTTTTATCAATTTTTTTTCCTCTTTAGAAAATTCGAAGATATGATCATCGCTAAAATCTTTATTGTTATTTAAATCTGCGATAATTATTTGTTCATTTCCTTTAAAACCTGAAATAATATTCAAATTTTCATTATCAAAAATTTCTAAGGAGTCTCTATAAAAACTTAATTCTTTTTTTTTTCACTAAAATAAGAAATTTCTAAAAAAAATTTACCGGTTTTAAAACTCTCTGTTTGCAATAAAAATGTATCTAATTTTGGAATTCCCTTAAAACTTTTAAGCTTATTGAGATAATATTTTTTTGAAATTTCAGCTGTTGAAAAGACTGGATATGTGGAATATTTTTTTGGGAAAGAAAATTTATCTTGGGTCGTTTGCGGAACCAATGATAGTTCTACTACTGGGTGATCCATTGGATTATGCTTTGGAATATTACAGCCAAAATTAATAATTAGTAGTAATGTTGAAATGAAAGGAATTAATTTTCGCATAATTAATTGTTAAAAATATACTTAAAATAAAAAGCAATCAAGTTACCAAGTATTGGTAACTTGATTGCCAATTCTAATTAAAAATTATACCCATACACATGTTAATTGTACCTTTATCAGGACATGTCTTACTTGTGTCTTGAGGCTTACATTTATCAGCTTCGCTAGTACAATCAGCATCTGATTTACATTCATCATCGCAATCATCCTTAGGTATAGTAGTCTAAATAATGTTAATTTTTGGCAAATATTATAAATTTTTATGTTTTAACATAAATTATTTTAATAATAGCTCTTTAGCTTATACTTTATTTTGGTAAACATGCAAAAAAACTAATTTTTAAATTAAGTGGCTACATCAATATAGATAAGTTGAATTTTTAATAATTTTATTAAAAAAATGATTTAAACCAAAAGATCCCGCCAATTTTTGACAGGATCTTAAATTTAATATTGGGGATTTTAGCAATCTTTTATTTCAGGTCTTCTAAGCTAACTTCAGTAATAAAATCCTCTTTAGGAGTTCTTACTTTTTTCATGTTTACTAACCAGTCATTTTCATCTTCACGATAACCTAATGGTAATAGCAAGGTACTTTTATATCCTGTGCCTTCTAGTTGTAAGAGTTCATCCAGCTTCTCATTAAGGAAACCTTCCATAGGTGTGGTATCTACTTTTTGTTCGGCTGCTGCGGCAATGGCCATGGCAAAAGCAATATAACTTTGCTTAGAAGCATGATGTGCATGCCATTCCTGGCCTAGAGGTTCATAAATGCTAAGAATGTTAGCTTTGTAATCGTCCATATTGCTGTGCGGTAGCCCACGCTGATCCATGGTGTAGTTAAAAACTTCAGAAACACGCTCGTTGGTATATTTGTCCCATGCAACAAAAACAAGAAGATGAGAACAGTCAATAACCTGATTTTGATTCCAGGCGATGTCTTTTATTTTTTCTAATAAGGCTTTATCTGAAATTACCAACACTTTATAAGGTTGCAAACCTGATGAAGAAGGTGATAATCGAGTAGCTTCTAAAATGTAGTCTATTTTTTCCTGGGGTACTTTCGTCCCGTTCATTTTTTTAGTGGCATAACGCCATTTTAAATCGTCAATTAAGCTCATTATTTTTTTATTTATTCTTGTAGTATAATGGTCTCTAATGCTATCAAAAACTAACACTAACATTTAGGTTAGTGGTGATCTTTTTTGTTTTAGGGTATATTCTCTGAATAAAAAAGCCTCGCTGTAAGTACAAACGAAGCTTTAATTTTGAGCCGTTTCTGAAGGCTTATGCCCAGACTTCCTGAGAGATTTCTTTAATTAATTTTATTTTTTTCCATTGATCTTCCTCTGTTAGGATATTTCCTTCTTCAGTGGAAGCAAAACCGCATTGCGGACTCAAACTTAAACGCTCTAAATCTACATATTCTGCCGCTTCTTTTATTCGATTTATAATTACTTCCTTATTCTCTAAAGTTGCATTTTTACTGGTAAGTAATCCTAAAACAACTTTTTTATCCTTCGGGACAAATCTTAAAGGCTTAAAATCTCCAGAACGTTCATCGTCAAATTCCAGGTAAAAGTTTTCTACGTTTTCTTTTGCAAAAAGCGTATCAGCTATCGGCTCGTATCCACCTGAAGCCGCCCAGGTAGAATGATAATTTCCTCTGCAAACATGGGTTGATAATCGAAGATCTTCTGGTAAATTCTCCAGGGCCAGATTGTTTAACTTGAGATAAGTTTCTTTAAGCTCATCACGGTTATAACCTTCACCGGCCATAGTTTTCCAGAAATTGGCATCACATAGCATAGCCCAGGTACAGTCATCAATCTTTAGATCGCGACATCCCAAATCATATAATTTTAAAATAGTTTGATGATAAGCTGCTGCGATATCTTGAAATAATGCTTGCCTTTCTGGATAAAATTTGTTTACATAATCTTCATTATCACCTCTAACCAGTTCTGCATATAACTGTGCAGGGGCGGGAATGCTTTGCCTGGCGATATGATCTTTACCACAGTGCTTTTTTAGGAATGAAAAACTTTCAAATACAGGATGATCAGGATTAAATTTTAATTTTCCCGATAATCTTGCAGAGTCTTTTCTGGTTTCTTCTCCCTGAAATAAGTAGCCCTGATCTTTTAAAAAATGCTCAATACCGTCAAATCCCCAGAAGAAATCGAGATGCCCGTAACTTTGCCTAAATTCTCCATCAGATAAAGCTGTAAGTCCTGCTTTTTTTTGATTTTCGACTAGGTTGATAATTTCTTCGTCTTCGACCTTTTTTAGCTCCTCTGCCGTAATCTCTTTTTTAGCGAATTGTTCCCTGGCTTTCTTTAAGCGGTCGGGACGTAAAAAACTACCTACGATATCAGTTTTGTTTTGGATAGTTGAGTGAATACACATAATGATTTTTTAGGTTTTTATATTGGTCAAAGTTATATATTGAGGTTTTTTTATCTAAACTTTAGTTTAAATTCAGTTTTAATAACTTCTTAAGCGTGGTTTTTAGGAATATTGTATTTTTAATTGGCTAATTTGCAATCTTAAACAGAATATTATCCTATGGAAAACTTAGATGAGGTTGATCTTAAACTTTTAAAAATACTTCACAATAATTCCAATTTTACCGTAAAAGAGTTGGCAAAGCAAGTAAACTTATCTGCTTCTCCGGTTTTTGAACGATTAAAAAGACTGGAGAAAAATGGGTATATAAAAAAGTATATTGCCATTTTGGATGCAGAAAAGCTGCATCAGGGATTTATTGTTTTTTGTAATATCAAGCTAAAAAAACATGATAGGACTATCGGCAATCAATTTGTGGCCGATATTATGGAGATCGATGAGGTTGTGGAATGTTATAACACTTCTGGAGATTTTGATTTTTTACTGAAAGTGTATGCCAGAAATATGAAGCATTACCAGGATTTTGTATTTAATAAACTTGGCGGAGTAAAAAGTATTGGCAGTACGCACAGTACTTTTGTAATGACTGAAATTAAAAATACGTACGGGATAGGAATTATTTAGTGAAATATACACCTTTGATGTTTAATCGATATCACTATTGTATGGTATATCTAAAACGTATTCCCTGTGATAACCTGAAGTAACCAAAAGCAAAATTCTCAGGATTCGTTTCGTTTACAAGATTACCACGAATGTTTGCAGGTGGAGTGCCAAACGGATTGGCCACCGCGCTTTCCAGGATAAGTTCCATATAATCATGAAACTGCTCTGAAATTGCACGAAAAGTAATATCTATTTCACTGCCGGGCTCCAGATCCTCATGAGAGAAATTTTGGTACATTTCATTGCCGTTAAAAAAATCATCACTGGAAAGATCATATTCCAGAAAATTAAGCACATCGCTTTGAAAGTCGGCCAGGTAAAAATTGGTTTCTTCTTCAGGATCATTATAATAAAACCTAACCTCCTTATCCTCTCCTAAAAAACCGCCATCTTCATATTGTTCGATTCGGGTAACTTCAGGAGAGGCGATTAAGCTTTCTGTAGCTGTATACACTTCTCCGTCTACAATAACATTTAAGGTATAATTGCCGCCTATTTCAGGATCAAAGTTCGTACAGGTGTAGCTTCCTGGAGTTTCGGTTTCGGTAAAATAGAAAATTTTATTATTTTCATTTTTAATGGTTACAGTTGCTCCGGAAACACGAGTGACCTCAGTATTGTAATAATCGGTTAGTCTGGAAAGATAGATGGTTTGATTTTCTCCAGTAGCACCCGAAAGCCAAAGAATTTCTGCATCTACCACCAGTCTGGGCTCTCCTTGTTCCAGATTCACATCAACAACGTCTTCGCAGGAAGAAGTGCTAAACATTAACAGCAGTATAAAAATATAAAGTAGGGGATATGTTGATATTAGAGATTTCATAGAGTTAAAACTTAAAATTATAAGAAACGCTTGGTAAAATACCGAAAATCGATAACCTTCTGGCTTCGTTTATTCCGGTATCATCGTTGGTAGTAAATCTTATAGATGCTGCATTCTTTCTGTTATAAACATTGTAAATACTAAATACCCAGTAGCTTTTCCAACTTTTCTCCCTGTTAGGCTTTGGGGTAAGCGTTGCCGCAAGGTCTAAATGATGATAGAGGGGTAATCGATTTTCGTTTCTTATAGAATAATTAGGCACTGGGATGCCTCCAAATTCGTAATAGCCGTTTGGGTAGGTTACCGGCTGTCCCGATTGTAGCGCAAAGTTTGCACTAAAAGACCACTTTTTAGTATACTCGTAATTGCCGGTAATACTAAGGTTATGCAATTTGTCGTAAGGAGATAAATACCAGTTACCGTTAGCGATCCCGGGTTCTTTTGGAGTCCTTCCTTCGGTTTTTTGTTCAGCACGGGATAAGGTATAAGAAATCCAACCGGTTAAATCACCACTGTTTTTTCTAAGTAATACTTCTAATCCGTAAGCCCTGGCTTTACCGTTTAACAGTACCTGCTCGATATCATTATTAGCAATAAGATTGGCGCCGTCTACATAGTCGATTCGGTTACTTATGTTTTTATAAAAAGCTTCCGTTTCCAGACTGTATCTATTATTGTTAAAATTCCTAAAATACCCTAAAGCGTATTGATCTAAAATCTGAGGTTGGATAAATGGTCCACTGGGCGTCCAAATGTTTACCGGGGTTGGTGACTGGCTGTTAGAAACAATATGTAAGTATTGCGCCATCCGGTTGTAACTTGCTTTAATCGAGGATTCATCATTTAATATATATGATAATGCCGCTCTTGGTTCTAAATTATTAAAGCTCGATATCACTTCACCAGACCCATAAAATTTTGTTCCTATAGGCGTTCCTTCCTGATAAATATTATAAACAGGATTGTATTCTACTGGGCTGTTTTCATAAATATTTACCTCTTGTTGCCCGTATCTGTAAAATGTGCTGTATCTAAGACCGTATCGTATTTCTAAGTGATCTCCGATCTTTTGGTTAACATCAATATAGGCAGAGGGTTCTAGTGCATATTTACGATCTAATTCCCTGTAATTTACGGTAGATTCACTACTGTTAGGGATTAATATACCTGGATTAAAATCGTAGTAAGTAGCCTCTATACCGTAATTAAGCTGAACGTCTTTTGATATGTAATGTTGCCAGCCATATTTTAATCCATAACTTGCTATACCGCTATCCCAATTAAAACTAAGGGTATTTAAATTGAGCCCAAATTGGTAGTCACTATAGAAAATCGATAAATCGCTGGTGACATCTTTAGTAAAACGATGTTTCCAGTTTATCTTTCCCATGGTATTTCCATATCTGCTGGAGAAACTATCACTAATATCAAAAACATCTTTTCCTAAATAGCCTGAAAAATGCAGACTGTTATTTTCGTTGAGTTGATAGTTCAGTTTAGCATTAAGATCGTAAAATTTAGCTGAGTTTTCATTATCGGCAAGTTGCAAAAACAAGTGAGCATAAGAGGTCCTTCCTGCCAGCATAAAGGAAGCTTTGTCTTGCTGTAAGGGGCCTTCAACTTTCAGTTTACTTGAAATTAAACCCACGCCACCTTCAAACTTAAAATCCTTATAATCCCCGTTATTCTGGGTAATATCTAGAACAGAAGAAACCCTGCCGCCGTACTTAGAAGGGATTCCCCCCTTATAAAGATCCAGGGAATTTACCGCATCGGCGTTAAAAACCGAGAAAAATCCAAAAAGATGGGAGTCACTGTAAATAGGAACATTATCTAATAAGATTAGATTTTGATCTGCTGCGCCACCACGAACATTAAATCCTGACGAACCTTCACCTGCATTAGTAACTCCCGGCAGTGTAAGTAAAGATTTTAAAGGATCGGGTTCCCCCAAAGCTACCGGTATTTGCTTAATTTCTTTCATGCTAAGGCTGTTCATGCTCATTTGGGGTTTTTTAATATTTGTCGCCTTATTATTTTGTTCAATAATCACTTCTTCTAAGGTTTCACCGCCAGGTTGCATTTGAAGGCTCCAATCCATATCGCGATTAAGTAAGATGATTTTAGTAATGGTATTATATCCTAAAAAGCTAATGGTGACTTCATGTCTTCCCTGCGGAAGCTGCAGTGAGAATTTGCCTTCCTCATCGGTAGTCGTCCCTTTTTGAAGTTTCTGAACTGTAATACTGGCTCCAAAAAGAGGCTGATTATTCTCGTCATAAATACTTCCCGAAAGAGTGTGGGGTGACTGAGTATCCATCTTGATTCCATGGGGTTTTATTGTAATATTATTACCCAACGCCTTAAAATCGTGCGGAAGTTTATGGTTAAGTTCTTTGATTAAATCGCTGATACTGATGTTTTCATAATCCATCTCGATATTAAAAGTGAGTTGAGAACTAATTTCTTCGGCATAAGCCAGTTTATAATCAGATTGTTTTTCGATCTGATCTTTAAGCGTATTCATCGTATTCCCTTTTTCAATCTTTATGGTGAGATTTTGGCAGTTAAGGCCGAAGCCATAAATACATATAAAACAGATTAAAAAATATTTCATTTCTTAATAATATTATTGGTTGGTGCAGACGTTTGCTTTCTAAAGATCACCTTGTTATTGAAGCGATCTATGCTGTAGTTAAGATTGTGTATTTCTGCAAGTATTTTTAGAGGGATCTCAATATCTTCTTCTTTCTTTATCCGCAGTGTGATTTGTTTACTTAAAAAAGCTTCTGGAACAGCTATTTTAAATGCATATTCCTGCTCAAGAAAACTAATGATGTTTTTTACACTCTCTTTTTCAAAGTCTATATGGTTTTTGAAATGCTGGATCTTAGTCGCTCCATCTTCAAGAATAAATTCTTCTCCCGGTAACAAAATCCAGTTTTTAGATTGCCCCTGAACAGTCATTTTTACTTTGCCTTCATGCAATTTCACACGCGTCTGGATTTCATTTTCAGCAATGGTAAAGGACGTTCCTAAAGCCGTAGTTATGGTTTTGTTATTAATCACTTTAAAAGGATGATTTTTGTCTTTTCTAACTTTAAAAAAGGCATTTCCTTGCAAAGAAACCTCCCGATTATTGCTATAGTCTTTAGAATAAGTGATTTTTGAATGTGATTGAAGCCTAATTTCACTACTATCAGGTAAAAAAATCAATTTAAGTTTATTTCCTGGATTTTCAATATGTATGACGGAAGCAATTTGCTGTACTGGTTGATTGATACGATTTATGATGTAAAAACCAGTTCCTAAAATCACCATTATCGCAATAGCAGCAGCATACTTTATGAAAGTAGAGGTTTTAGGATAAGGATGTTTTAAATGATTACTAGAGAATTTTTCCCAGGACTTTTCTTTTTCGGTGGAAGGAATTTCAGGTGAATTTTCTTTCCAGTACTTATCGAATTTTTTTTCGATTTCGCTTTTCTTCATCAGGAAGCTTTAAGTAGTTCGCAATTAAATCCTTCGCTTTTAATGCTAGTGAGAAAGTGATCTTTAATTTCTGTTTTAGAAGATACAATAATTAAAATTTCATCTTCTAGAGTAAAAGGATGAATTTCACAATCTGAAAAATTGAACGCCAGTACCTTTAAAAGATAAACCAATCGCTCCTGTTCGATAATATCTAATTTATAAATCTCGAAAATCATATTGAGCATTTTTATACAATACAATTGGGTGCGTAAAAGTTCCTAAGCCTTTTTGATATTTTTTCGGATAAAATTATTTGCCAGGTAAATATGGTTGGCGATCGTTTTTTGTGAAAGTTGGGTAAGGCTAGCAATTTCCTGGTAAGAATAATTGTCGATTTTGTGTAACTTGAAAATCTTTTTTTGTTGAACCGGAAGTTCTTCTATTAATTTATGTAGCTTTTCTTTTTTGAAGTTGGTCTCATTTTCCGGCTCGTCGTTTTCTATTTTACTGTTAAGAAAATCGGGTTGAAGCGGAATTATTTTTTTCTCCCGGTTAAGATGATTGAAAATAATGTTTTTACAAATCACTATAATCTGTGCTTCTAGCGGCACATCTTCTTTTAACTGATGCCTGTTTTTGTAGATTTTTAAAAAGGTTTCCTGAATAAAATCTTGTGGGGTGAATACTTTAAAATTGAATTTTTTGCAGATATGAAAAAGTTTATCGTAATAAAGAAAATAGATCTCTTTAAAGCTTGTTGTTTTGCCTTTCTTTAAATCTAGAATGATCTTTTGGTTATTTTTCATCAACGATTAGACGCGGTTTTCTATAAAACGTTAATAGCTATAATTTAATTATATCTAAATTTATCATTAATAGCAGATTTGTTTAATTTAAAATTAGATTGTAGATTTGTCAGCCCTTTTTTTAATTATTGTTTAATTTTCGACAATTAATAAGAGGTTAAAAAAATTCCTAAAACAGGGAAAACAAAAATATAGGTGATTTAGGTCACTCGTAGATTTAAAAAAAATATTTTTTGAATCTTAAAATTTAGTTGTGTTGTTTGTTCCAAGAAATTGGAACTTGTAGGTAAACCTTTTAAGGCTTTTTAGCTTTGGGAATACCAATGAGAAGCTTTTTTCCGTTGATTCGGGAAGAGGCTTTTTTGTTTTTAAGGCTTTCCGTATTCAATGGCTATGATTTTAAAATTTGGGTTAGACGTACTGACTCTTTAATGTGTGGCATTAATCAACAAATTGTGTGGTGGTGCTAAGTGCGGAATACCCCAAAAACTCATAAAAAAGTATTAAAAATCATATACGAGAACGTTTGAAATCAAAAGGTATGTAAATTGTTACATCCATAACAGAAATAATCTCTACTTATGGATAAGAAATATAAATTTTCAATGGTGAACAAATTTGCAATACTTTTCATTTCATGTACTCTTTTAAGCCTTACTTCCTGCAAGGAAGAAGAAAAGGTGGATGAAGGATTACCGCTGCCAGTGGTATCCCTTAAAGAGCAAAATGCCTCTAAAGGTTTTGAATATATCGGTTCTATAGAAGGAGTTGAAACAGTAGAAATTCGTCCTCAGGTAGATGGGATTTTAGAAGAAATTTATGTAGATGAAGGTGATTTTGTTGAAAAAGGACAGCCATTATTTAAAGTTAATAGTCAGCCTTATATGGAAGATTATAAAAACGCAATGGCCAATGTAGCTTTAGAGAGAGCAAAAGTCGAAAAAGCAAAAAGTGATTTAGACCGTTTACAACCACTAATTGATAACGAAGTGATTTCTGAAGTACGAAAGAAATCTGTAGAAGCCGATTATCAGGTAGCCTTATCTTCCTTAGAAAGAGCGCAGGCACAGGCAGCCAATATGAGAATCAATCTCAATTTTACCACAATTAAAGCTCCCGTAAGCGGCTTTATGGGAAGAATTCCTAAATCTCCAGGTAACGTTGTTAAGCAAACAGATGAAAAACCACTTACCATATTATCTAAAGTAGATGATATTTATGTGTATTTCTCTATGAGCGAGTCTGATTATTTGTATTACGAAAGAGCAAAAAACGATACTCTTTACAATAAAATGAATAATAAGGTAAAGTTGGTTTTAGCCGACGGATCTGTTTACGAACATACCGGGAAGGTAGATGCTAATTCTGGGCAAATCGACCGTAATACTGGTTCTATTACTTTAAGGGCGAGATTCCAAAACCCAGATACTCTGTTAAGATCGGGAAATACTGGTAAAATTTTAATGGAAGAAATTTATCCAAAAGCTATTTTAGTACCTCAAAGTGCCACAACATTTATTCAGGATAAAAAATTCGTTTTTGTTTTAGATGAAAATAATATAGCACAACGTAAAGAGATTATAACTGAAGGAAGATCTGGAGATAATTATATCGTAAGTTCTAAAAGTTTATCCCCAGACGATCGTATCGTGCTTTCTGGTTTGGATAAGTTGGCCAACGGCATTAAAGTAAAGCCTATTGAAAGAGGCCGTTTGTTATCCCAGGTTCAGGAATAAGCTCACTTTAACTACCCAATCAAATAAAATTGCATGTTTAAGAAAATAATAAAAAGGCCAGTCCTTACACTGGTTATCACTATCATATTGCTTTTAGCCGGGGCGGCAAGTATCACCTCTTTACCGGTAGAACGTTTTCCGGAAATTGCTCCGCCCAGTGTTAGTGTACAGGTATATTATCCAGGAGGTAACGCTGAAACTGTAGCAAAATCTGTTTTATTGCCTATTGAAGAGGCTATTAACGGGACAGAAAATATGTCTTATGCGAATTCTACCGCAACCAACTCGGGTAGAGGGCGTGTAACCGTTTATTTTAAACCCGGGACAGATCCAGATCTGGCTGCTGTCGATATTCAAAACCGAATTTCTACCATTACTTCTATGATCCCAACTGAAGTTTCTGAAGCAGGGATATCGGTGACGAAAAGGATGAAAGGGAGTATCATGACGATCAATATTTATAGTGATGATCCTACTTACGACGAAACCTTCTTAAACGCATTTACCAGAATTAATATTCGTAGGGAATTAAAGCGTGTAGACGGGCTTGCTGAAGCTTCTATTTTAAGACAGCGTGATTACGCTATGAGAATTTGGTTGAATCCGCAGAAAATGGCTTCTTACCAGTTAACGCCACGTGATGTTTATAATCAGATTAAAGATCAAAACTTCGAGGCGGCACCAGGTAAATTCGGAGAAAATTCAGAAGAGCTTTTTGAAATTATCATGAAGCACGATGGCCGATTTAGCCAGCCCGAAGATTACGAAAATCTGGTAATTAAAACTAAAGATGAAACCTCGTTACATTTAAGGGATATTGCAAGAGTAGAATTTGGTGCTTCTAATTATACCAGTGAGAATAGATTAAACGGAAAACCATCGGTAACCATAGATATCGTACAGCAAAATGGAGCCAACGCAATGGAAATCGATAGTCGTATTCGTGAGATCCTAGAAGAGCAGTCACGTTTATTTCCAGATGATGTACATTACGAAATCACCTATAGTGTAAGAAACCAGATCGACGAATCGATGAGTCAGGTGGAACACACCCTTGTCGAAGCCTTTATTTTGGTTTTCCTGGTGGTTTTTATTTTCCTTCAGGATTTTAGGGCAACCTTAATTACTGCAATTTCTATCCCGGCATCTTTATTAGGTACTTTCTTTTTCTTAAATATCATAGGGGCCTCGATGAATGTTTTAAGTATGTTCTCCCTGGTGTTGGCTATTGGTATTGTGGTAGATGATGCCATTGTGGTGATGGAGGCTATACACGAAAAAATGACACATCATAAAATGCCGGTTAAAGAGGCCGTAAGTTCTGCAATGGACGAGATTACCGGAGCTATTATCTCGATTACGGTAGTAATTGCAGCGGTGTTTGTGCCGGTTGGATTTTTAAGCGGTCCTGTAGGGGTATTTTATCAGGAGTTTGCTTACACAATTATATTTGCCGTATTAATTTCTGCGATCAATGCGCTTACTTTAACACCGGTTCTAAGTAAAATTTTCTTCGGGAAAAAAGATAGAAAAAAGGATAAACGAGGTATTGCAAGAGCAATTTCGAATTACAGGCAGTTTAGAAAGGCTAAAGTGTTACGTAGAAAAGGATTTAGGAAATTCGACACTTTCTTTGATCGTTTTACACAAAAATATTTAAATGCCGTTCGTTGGATTTTAAATAGAAAATGGGTTGGTCTGGGAGCCTTGGCAGTTATTATTGGTCTAACCGTATTTTTATCTAAAATTACGCCCAGTGGATTTATTCCTACAGAGGATGATAACTTCCTGATTTTATCCATGAAAATGCCAGAGGGATCTTCATTGCATCGAACAAATGTTGCCTTAAGAAAAGCTGATTCGATATTGCAACAGCAACCCGCAGTAAAAGGAGTGAATACAGTATCTGGTTTTAATGTAGTAGACAATGCTAATAGTCCTTCTTCTGGTTTAGCTTATGTGCAATTAAACCCCGCAGATGATCGTGGCGAAATCCATGAGATTCAGGCAGTGATTAAAGATTTATTGTCAAAATTAGATGAAATACCGGAAACCGATTTTAATATGTATCCAAGGCCTACCGTACAGGGGTTTGGTAATTTTGACGGAGTGCAGTTTATGCTTCAAGATAGGGCTGATGGTGATTTAGGTGATTTTGGACAGATTGTAAATGAATTTATGAATACCCTTAATAATCAGAAGGAAGTTGAAAATGCCTTTACGTCGTTCAATCCTAATTTCCCACAATATCGTTTGGATATAGATTACGAAAAGGCAAAGAACATGGGGGTAAGCGTAAAAGATATGATGTTTACTATCCAGTCTTACTTTGGTAGGGTTCAGCCGGGAGATTTTAACCGGTTTAGCAGACAGTACGGTGTTTACATGCAATCTGATATTCAGTTTAGGGAATCCCCGGAATCATTTAATAGTATTTTTGTGAAAAATGATGAAGGTGAAATGGTGCCGGTTAATACGATTGTAAAACTTAAACAAACCTACGGCCCAGAGGTTGTTAACCGTTACAATCTTTATAATGCAGCAAAAATAAATGTTACTCCCGCAAAAGGATATAGTACCGGGGATGTAATGAATATGATCGAAGATCTTACCGCCAAGAAACTTCCGGCTACTTTAAGTTATGAGTGGACGAGTATGAGTTTAGAAGAAAAGAATTCTGGCGGGGATACGATTATTGTGTTTATCATCATCATCTTACTGGTATATTTTATTCTGGCTTCACAGTACGAAAGCTTCTTATTACCATTGGCCGTAATGTTGTCATTGCCGGTAGGTATTTTTGGGGTGTTTACAGCTATTAATATCGCAGGGATCGACAATAATATTTATGTCCAAATTGGTATTATAATGCTTATTGGTTTACTGGCCAAGAACTCTATTTTGATTGTAGAGTTTGTAGCTCAAAAGCGAAGGGCAGGTTTTACCGCCTTCGATGCGGTGATCGAGGCCAGTGCATTAAGGATTAGGCCCATTATTATGACGTCTTTGGCATTTACCGTAGGATTAGTACCGTTAATGTTTGCCGAAGGTTCATCAGCACAGGGAAATCACTCGGTTAGTATTGGTACTGCAGGTGGAATGATAAGCGGAATTGTTTTGGGTATTTTTATAATTCCTGTTTTGGCTTATGTATTTCAGGTACTTCATGATAAAATGAATCTGGAACGTTATGCCGAGTAAACCAAAATCAATTAAAAAAACGAAGATGAAAACGAGTTTTCTTTCAACTATAAATTCAAACAATAAATCAAAACTTTCAGCAGGATTTGTAAAAGCTGCTCTAGGGGCTTTTGCAATGATCTTTGTGGTGAGTTGTAAAGTAGGAGAAGAATATACGCGCCCGGATTTTGGTGATGATGTTTCCTCAGAATTTTATGCGGGAGGAAAGAAAGAGGAGACCTTAGCTGTAGATTCACTAAATTCAAACGAAGTGAATAATGATACCATCCCAATGTCTGAAATTCCATGGAAAGATTATATTACAGATAGGACATTACAAAACCTAATCGATACGGCTTTAGTAAACAATATCGATTTGCAAAAAGCCATGAAAAACATGGAAATTGGAATGGAGGAACTTGCGCAGTCTAAGGCAAATTTTTTCCCCTCCTTAAATGCGAGACCGGCAGAGTACCGTAGGGATTATTACTCTGAAAATTTTAATAACTATGGTTCTAATCGTGCCAGAAGAAACCATGGGGAAAATCCTCCGGAGAGCTTTTATACCGAGCGTTTAGAATATGCCTCTGCTTTGCAGGCCAACTGGGAAATTGATGTATGGGGGAAATTACGTTGGCAAAAAGAAGCGGCCCGTGCGCAGTTTATGAAGAGTAAGGAGTTTAAAAAAGCAGTGCAAACTTCGCTAATTTCAGAAGTTGCTGCAACCTATTTTAATCTTGTAATGCTTAAATCGCAGATAGAGGTTGCCCAGAAAAACTATGCCCTAAGCGATAGTACTTTAAATATCGTACAGTTGCAATACGATGCAGGAGAGTCTACTTCGCTGGCCATTCAGCAAACAAAATCACAAAAGTTAAAGGCCAAAACTTTAATTCCGCAGTTAGAGCGTCAGTATGTGATTATGGAAAATAAGCTGAACCGTTTATTAGGACGCTCCCCTAGAGAAATACAAATTGATACCGATTTCGAGGATATAGAATTTCAAGAGAGATATACTTCAGGAGTACCTTTAGAATTAATTAAAAACCGTCCAGATGTGGCCATGTCTGAATATGAGCTTATCACTGCTAACGCCGATGCCGGTGTTGCCAATGCGTTACGGTATCCTTCATTAAATATTGGTGCTTCAGCGGGTTTAAATTCGTTTAAATTAGAAGAATTTTTTGATCCTGTGGGCTCTGGTTTTGCTTTGTTAAACGGCGCTATTTTTCAGCCAATTTTTAATAATAGAAAACTAAAAACCAATTATAATGTCGCCTTATCCCAAAAGGAAATTGCTCAATTAGATTTTAAAGATGACCTTATTACAGCGATTGCAGACGTTTCTAACTCTTTGGCAAAAATGGAGAAGCTAAAGGAAGAATTTGCTATTGCGCAAGAGCGTATTGAGGTTACTCAAAAGGGACTAAAAGATGCCGGAATGCTTTTTAAAGGTGGTTATGCCAATTATCTGGAAGTGATCTCGGCACAAAGTGACGCTTTGGAAAGTGAACTTAATTTAATCAATATTAAAAATCAATTGCTAATCGCGAATGTAGAATTATATCGTAGTCTTGGCGGTGGCTGGCAATAATATCTTTTTGAAGTTGCAATTATTTGATAATCAACATTAAATACCTGGAGATAAAGTAAAAATTTCTAATTAATGCCTCATTGGTTTGCCTTGGGGTAGTTTAGTTATGTGGAAAACAGCCTATTCTTCGATAGGCTGTTTTCCATTCATATATTCGCTAGGGGTCATTTTAAATTGTTTTTGGAAATTTCGGCCAAAACTGGTTTGTGATTTATACCCCACAATTTCAGAAATTTCATAGATCTTATATTCTCCAGACTGTAATAATTCGGCGGCCTTCTTTAAACGAGCGATGTTTATTAGTTCATTGGGACTTAAATTCGAAAGGTCTTTGATCTTTCGGTATAAGGTAGAACGA
This sequence comes from Zunongwangia profunda SM-A87, assembly GCF_000023465.1. Taxonomy (NCBI): domain Bacteria; kingdom Pseudomonadati; phylum Bacteroidota; class Flavobacteriia; order Flavobacteriales; family Flavobacteriaceae; genus Zunongwangia; species Zunongwangia profunda. The sequence goes on along the minus strand of NC_014041.1, from coordinate 4,668,021 downwards.
CTCATATTCATAATATCGGCAAGGCTGTCTACATTCAGGTTTTGATCGGAGAGATTATCGTAAATTAACTTTTCAAGTTTATTGATAAACCTCTCATCGGTTTTGGTATGAGCAATACTCTTAATGTGCGAAAGCGGGGAGCTGGAATAGAACTCCATAATATGCCTTCTGTTTTCAATAAGATTGCTTACCTGTACCTTTAGATATTCTAAAGAAAACGGTTTTTCGATATAAGCGTCGGCACCGGCTTCTAAGCCCTGAATTTTTGATTGCATGGCATTTTTGGCAGTAAGCAGGATCACAGGTATGTGGCTTGTTTCTAAATTGGTTTTTACGTATTCACAAAACTCAAATCCGTCCATTCCATTCATCATCACATCACTGATGATTAAATAGATATTTTCTTTTTTGAGAATTTCGATAGCTGTTTCTGCATTTGTAGATTTAAAAACGGCGTATTCTTCTTTAAAATCATCAGCAATAAATTTTAGCAACTCTCTATTATCTTCCACGATTAATATTCCTGAGTTTTCAGCCGTGTCGTTTATAATTTCTTCCTGTGGAATTTCTTCTTGCTGACGTTCGATAACTTTTGGCTCCTTTTTATACGAGTTAAATTCCTGCTCTTGCCGAAGGGGTAATTTTAAGATAAAGGTGTTTAAATGGGTATCTTCATTGGCAAGGATGAGCTGCCCGCTGTGTAATTCGGTTAAACTGTAAGCCAGGCTTAAGCCAATACCTGTACCGGTTTGATTGGAAACTTCATCCGTCCTAAAGAAGGGTTCAAATATGCGTTTTTTGAGGTGTTGCGGAATCAAACTTCCATCGTTTTGTACTTTTAAGATAAATTCGGAGTCAGTGACTTCCAGCTTCAGGATCACTTCATTTTTAGCATATTTAATCGCATTATTAAAGAGGTTGCTCATAATTTTTTTTATAGCTTCTTCATCAACAAAAGCCATCACCTCTTCCTGCGGAAGTTTCATCCTAAAATCTACCGCTTTTTCCTGAATAAGCTCGCTAAACCTGGTATAAGTGTTCCTAAGCGTCTCTGAAATGTTAATTTCAACAAAAGTGAGTTTTATATTTTCAATTTCTGTTTTCCTAAAGTCTAACAATTCATTTACCAGATTAATAAGTCTTTCGGTATTTTTTTCCATAATAGAAAGGCTTTTTTGCATTATCGGCTGGTCTTTGGTTTGGCCAATGAGCTTTTCTAAAGGTGTTTTGATAAGTGTTAGCGGGGTACGAATTTCGTGGGCTACGTTCGTGAAAAACTCAATTTTAGACTGATAAATTTCTTTTTCTTTTTCATCCTGAAATGCTTTAATCTTTCGGTTATTTTTACGTTGTACCCTATAATGATAATATCTAAGGGAAAGAGCAAAAAGTAGTATGAATACTAGAGTGTATAAGAAAATAGCCAGTTTGCTAAAGTAAAAGGGAGGAAGAACTTCAATTTCTAAAGCGGCAGTTTCTTTATTTTCTACCCCTGTACTATTGGTACTTTTTACCTGAAATATATAATTGCCTGACGGTAACTCTGTGAAATTTACGCTATGCTTTGTTTTTAGTGGTATCCATTTGTCATTAAGCCCTATAAGGCGGTAGGCATATTCGGTCATTTCTGGTGCTGTAAAACTAAGTGACGCAAAATCCAGGCTAAAAGTAGATTGATCTGCAGTTAAGATGATTTTTGAGGTTTCAGTAATCGATTTTTCCAGCGGAGAATTTTGAGCTCCTACTTTTATGGATTCATTATTAATACTAAGATTGGTAATATAAACCGGCGGATCGTAATTGTTTTTTATAAATTCATCTGGATGAAAACTAACTAAACCTTTTACGCTCCCAAAGAACATTCGGCCTTCGTTATTTTTATAAGCTGAACTATAATTGAACTGGTCACTTAATAGGCCATTTGCTTTAGTGTAAGTTTTAAAACTTTCTTTTGAAGGATTAAAATGCACCAGTCCGTTTGAAGTGCTAATCCATAAACTGGCATCATCATCTTCTAAAATAGAATAGCTAACATTGCTGGGAAGACCATCCCTGGTATTATAATTTTTAAAATCATTAGAAGTGGGCTGATAGAGGTTTAGTCCATTTTCTGTAGTGATCCAAATATTTTCTTTGGAATCCTGAAAAATGCCATTAATCACATTACTGCTAATGCTGGTAGAATCTTGCCCATCGTATCTAAAATAGCCTTTTTTTTGTGTTTTGGGATTATAATAATAGAGACCATCCCAATATGTTGCGGCCCATAAAGTTCCGTCTTTACTTTCTAAAAATGCGGCATAATGAAAATCCTGAGGAAAACCTTTTAGGGGATTAAAATGATCTTTTTTGCGATTGTAGGTATAAATGCCCAGGGAAGCCATGACATAAACGCTGTCGTCTCTTCCTTTATAAATATCCAGGATAAAATTATTTCCAATACTATAAGGGTTGCCTTCTTCCTGCTCATAGTGCCTAATTATTTGATTACTATTGATGTCGAATACATCCAGGCCATGTTCAAAAGTGCCAACCCAAAGTTCATTATCTAAAGGTAAAATTCCATGAATATTGTAATGGGCAATGTTCGAGTTTTTAGGAGTGAAAGTTTGAAATTTACCGGTGTTAGCATCTAGTTTGTTCAAGCCGGCATCTTCTGTTCCTATCCAATAATCACCATTCTTGTCCTGGTGTATTTCTCTTACGGCATTTCCGCTGATACTATTTTCGCCCTCTTTAGGGAAATATTTCTTAAAGGGTGTAAACTCTTTTGGTAGATAATTTACGCCGCCAAAATAACTACCTATCCATGTACCGCCCTCTTTATCTATTGTCATCGTATAAAGCGCATTATCGGTTAATGAATACGGGTCGTTATAGCTTTTTTTAAAATTTGAATATGTTTTGGATTTGGTGTCATAGATCAGAAGTCCGCTTTCTGTGGCCAGCCAGATAGTTCCGTTTTCTTTTTCTACGATATCCCTTACGTATAGCTGTTCATTATAATTATTGATTAATTTTTTTGTAGTCCCCATTTTGATGTCGTACACGAATGCCCCATGGTGACGCGTGCCAATAATCATATGTGATTTACTTATCCCTTTTAAAGCCGTGATGATTACAGGAAGATCGTCCGCTATAGAGCCAAAACCTAAAGTTATTGGTTTAAAATTTTTGCTTTCTTCGGAGTATTGATAGACATTTTCGCCTGAAGCCGCCCAAATATTTTGGTTGCTATCTTTTGATAGCAAAATGGCATAGAAATCATCATAAGATTTAAGATTAAGGCTGGATAAGGTCACTTGCTGCTTAAAGTATAAAGTACCTCCTGCGATAAACCATAAATTGTTGTTTTTATCAGCCTCAATGTCCAATATGGGTTTGGTAATAGCAGGGGACAAGGCACAAAAACTTTCTTTTTGGTTATCGTATCTAAAAAGACCATTGTCGGTACCTACCCATAAATAATTTTTTCCTTCATAAAGACAACGAATATAATTACTGCCAATACTTCTATCGTCTTTGCTATTATGATGAAACAATTTAAAGTTATAACCATCAAAGCGATTTAGGCCGTCTTTTGTACCAAACCATAAGAATCCTCTTTTATCCTGTAACATAGTGATCACAGAATTATGGCTTAATCCATTTTCAACCTGGTAGTGTTTAAAATAAAGTTCCTGCGTGGTGGCCAAATTGGTCAAAAACAGGCTGCAAATTATTCCATATAAAACTTTCTTCATCAAACCCATTCAATTTTAGAGAAAATTAAGAATTATCATTCAACTATTCGTTTCAAATCACTTCATATCGTGTCAAATTCGGTGAAATTATAAGGAAATCTTAAAATTTGAACAATTTGGATGAAAGAATGAAACAAAATATCATATAAAAATTATTTAAAAAGAATCTACTTTGAATATCTCAATAATCACTTCTATTATTTATTAAATACTAAATATGAATATATAATTATTAATGAATTAAAAAACTAAATCGTTTTCGCATGATTTCTATTTGTAGAGATCTATTTACCTACTATTTAATCATTTTTAAAATGAAAATTCGATGAAAAAAAATTTACAAACACTTAAAAAGCCTGTTTTGCTATTTTTTCTGTTGTGGTTTGGCGTAGTTCAAAAAGGTTTTGCGCAAGAGACAATTACCGTTACAGGAAATATAACCTCAGCCGGAGAATTGCAGGAAGCATTACCTTTTATTAATGTTCTTGTTCAGGGGACTAATAAAGGAACCACAACCGATTTTGATGGAAACTACAGTATAGAGGTTGCTCCAGATGCCACCCTTATATTTAGTTATCTGGGATATAAGACAAAAACGCTTAAGGTGGATGGACGTACCGAAATAAATATCCAGTTAGAAGAAGATGTTGCGGGGCTGGACGAAGTACTTATAACCGGATATACTTCTCAGGATAAAAAATCGATTACCGGTGCAATTTCAAACATTACCAGTGAGGATATAGAAAAAGTTCATGGAGGAGCGACCGTTTCTTCTGGTCTTGCCGGTAAAATTCCCGGAGTAAGCTTTAGAATGAATGATGGACGTCCCGGTGCAAGTGCATCCATCCAAATTCGTAATATGGGAGATCCATTATATGTAATAGACGGAGTGCAACAGGATGCCGGTCAATTTAATAATCTTTCACCTAATGATATCGCGAGTATTACGGTGCTAAAAGATGCCTCGGCCGCTATTTATGGGGTTAGGGCGGCAAACGGAGTGGTGGTGGTTACCACCAAAAAGTAAAAAGAGGAACGCGGAGTGCCGTAAATATAAATGCGTACGTAGGCTGGCAAAACTGGTCTCGGTTTCCCGAAAGTGTAAATGATTCCTACCAGTGGATGTTAGGTAGAGCCGCAGCTGAAATTAATCAGTTTGGATCTACAGATATTACTGCTGAAGAATTAGAACGATACAGAATTGGTGAAGAACGAGGCTATCAGTCTTTTAACTGGAAGGATTTTATTATTAAGAAGAATGCGCCTATGCAAAACATTAATGTTAGCGCAAGCGGAGGATCAGAAAATATTAATTATTACCTCTCTTTAACGCATTTGGATCAGGAGTCTGTTTTAGGTGACGAATTTACCTTTATGCGAGATAATATTCAAAGTAATGTTGATGCAAATATTACAGACCGTCTAAAAGTAGGTGTTCAGATCAATGGTAGGATAGAGAAGAAAGAAAATCCAGGAATCCCGGGATATGATGATTACTGGTTACCAAGATTTGCCATTTTAAGGAACCGTCCTTTTGAACGTCCTTATGCCAATGATAATCCAGAATATCTAAATGATATTGGGCATAACGAAACCAACTGGGGGCTTCATAATTTTAAGACCGGTGGATATTATCGTGATACCTGGAGGGTTTTACAAACTAATTTTACTGGGGAGTACGATATGCCATTTATAGATGGATTAAAGCTTAAAGGCATGTATTCGTATTATATCGCAGATCGTTTTCAAAATGGTCACGAATATACCTACGAAGCCTATACTTATAATCCAGATGATGATACTTACGAGGTTACCGGAGGCAGTACCAACCCGTTTAGAGAACGTACGGCAGAGAAAGTTTTTAGAAAAACCTATCAGGGACAATTACAGTATAAAAAGGATTTTGGAGATCATGCCGTAGATGCCGTTTTTATAGCAGAGCGATTAGAAAACCGATTTTTAAGACAGTATGTACACTCAGTACCAAGTACGAATACTCTTCCTTTGATTTATTTTTCTGATATGGATCAATATGATGATTCAGAAAATGAAGAAGCCAGGATTGGTTATATCGTCAAAGTGAGCTACAACTATAAAGACAAATATTATCTTGATATTTCGGGTCGTAGAGATGCTTCCTGGAAATTTGCGCCCAATAAGCGGGTAGGCTATTTTCCTTCAATTTCAGGAGGTTGGCGAATTACAGAAGAAACGTTCTTCCAAAATCTGATGGGTAATAACAGCGTCCTGGATAACCTAAAGTTTAGGGCCTCCTATGGGGAGCTTGGGGATGATAATATTGATATTGGAGCTTTTGACTATCTCACTGGGTATAATTATAATCAGGGCGTGGCCATTTTAGACGGGGAAGCGGTTATCGCTAGTCGTGATAAAGGACAGCCTATTACCAACCTAACCTGGTTTAAAAGTAGAATTACAGATATTGGAGCTGACTTTTATCTTTTCAACAATAAATTGTCTGGATCTTTTGATTACTTCTACCGTAAAAGAACCGGTTTAAGAGGTAGAAAATACGATATTCTTATTCCTAACGAACTTGGCTATGGCCTACCAGATGAGAACGTAAATAGCGATGCACAATATGGTATCGAAGGGGCATTGTCGTATTCTAAGAAATTTGGAGAAGTAAGTTTAACCGTTTCTGGTAATGCCTCTTTATCCAGGAGTAAATTTCTGGAATCTTACAAGCCAAGATTCGATAATTCGTACCAAAGATATAGAGCTTCAGGAGAACATCGGTTTAACAATATTTTCTGGGGCTTGCAAGCCATCGGGCAGTTCCAGTCTCAGGAAGAAATTGATAATTATCCGGTAGATATCGATGGACAGGGGAATAGTACCTTATTACCTGGAGATATTATTTACGAGGATATCAATGGAGATGGTAGAATTGGTTGGTACGATGAAAAACCAATTGGTTATAACAGCTATAATCCCATGGTAAATTTTGGGTTTAGTTTAAACCTTGCTTACAAAGGATTTGATTTTTCTGCAGATTTTTCAGGAGCTTCAGGTTACTCATGGAATCAAAACTGGGAACAAAGATGGCCTTATCAAAATGAAGGTGCTTTAAATACTATTTTTCTAGATAGATGGCATCGTGCAGATCCATTAGATATTAATAGTGAATGGATCCCAGGTAAATATCCGGCAATTCGTTATAACGATGGAGGGCATAGTAATAATAGAAATTCTACTTTCTGGCTACATAATGTTACTTATTTAAGAGCTCGTACACTGGAGTTAGGTTATGCCTTACCAGAAAGCATTCTGGACAAGATCAATTTAAAAAGAGCAAGATTTTACGTGAATGCTTATAACCTGTTCTCTATAGATAATCTTGAAGAATATGGAATTGATCCCGAAATATCTGACGAAAACGGATTGCAATACCCGCAAAACAAGTTCGTGAACGTTGGTGTTAACATTTCAATCTAAAAAACAAACTACAATGAAAAAACTTCTATACATATTAAGTTTTTCTGCTTTACTGGGTAGCTGTACATCAGATTCAGAATTTCTGGATAGAGAGCCCACTAACATTTTAGGGCAGGAAGAGACATTTAATCGACCAGATCTGGTACTTTCTGTATTGGCAGATTTATATAATCGCTATTATGATTTTGGAACGGTAGAAGACTGGTCATCCTTAGCACAATTTAATGTTGCTTTTTGGTCTGAGGCCGGGAGATACGGTGAGTTTCAGAACGGTGGCTGGGGCTACGGCGCCTGGGGAACCTGGGATTATGGATATATACGGGAAATGAACCTGTTTCTTGAACGCCTGGAACAGTCGACCGAGTTAGAAGCTTCAGAACAAGCGCGATTTATGGCTGAAGGTAGATTTTTAAGAGCTTCTTACTACTTCACCATGGTAAAAAGAATGGGAGGTGTACCTATAATTTTAGAATCAAAAACCTATGATTTTAGTGGGGATGCGACCTATTTAAGATTCCCTAGAAATACGGAAGCTGAGGTTTATGATTTTGTAATTGCTGAAGCAGAAGAAGTTATGAATGATCTTCCGGCAAGTGCAGATGTGAAATCTAGAGCAACAAAAGCTGCTGCTTTAGCAATGAAAGCAAGGGCAGCGCTTTATGCGGGTTCGATTGCAAAATATGGTCAGAATACACCAAGTGTTAGTTTGCCTGGAGGAGAAATAGGAATTCCAGCTTCGAGAGCAGATGGATATTATCAGCAGGCGTTAAGTGCAGCTCAACAAATTATCGATGGAAATGCAGGAAATTATAGTCTGTATCTAAAAGATGAAGCAAATTTATCGAATAACTTCGCAGCACTTTTTTACGATAAATCAAATAATCCTGAAGTGATTTTTGTAGAGGATTTTATGCTTCAAAGTGGCAAAGCGCACGGTTTTACTATTGCCAATCAGCCAAGATTTGGAGCAGAGGAAGAAGAAGGAGGTAGAATAAACCCTGCTTTAAATCTTGTTCAGTCTTTCGAAACTTTAGAGGGAGAATATAAACCCTTACCAATAATGGACGGAAGTGGTGATTATATTTTATATGACGATCCCCAGGACCTTTTTGCTAATCGTGATGCGCGATTAGAGGGAACTGTAATTGTTCCTGGATCAACTTTTAAAGATCGTGAAACAGATATTTGGGCTGGCGTTCAGCTTAAAGATGGTACGGTTATAAGTGGAGATTCAAGAGGTCAGCAAAAAGAAGTACCGGGCAGTGACGGGCCTATCCAGGTAGTTGGTTTTGATGGGCCAATCGATGGAGTAGAGTTTACCGCACAAACAGGTTTTTATATTAGAAAATATCAGGATCCAAAAGCGGGTTCGGGGCAACGCGGAGTGCGTAGTGATGTTTGGTTTGTACGTTATCGTTTTGCTGAAGTTCTTTTAAATGCTGCTGAAGCTGCATTTGAACTTGGCCAAAACGAGCTTGCTGCAAATTATATAAACAGGGTGAGAAGCAGAGCAGGTATCACTACTGAATTAACTGCAACAGATATCAATTTTAACCGTATAGCACACGAGCGTTATGTAGAATTCGCTTTTGAAGGGCTTCATTTTTTCGATCTTAAAAGGTGGAGAATTGCAGATAAGGTATTGGATGGAATTAGTATGGAAGTGGATGACTTGCTTTCAAACATTGGTGATGCTACCAAAAGAAGAACTCAGCCTTACGGTTTATGGCCTTACAAATATTTTAATCCAGGAGATCCAAACAATGGAGACTGGCTCTTTAAGATTGTAAAACCAAACCGGGTAACCGGTGCTGATAGATTTCAATTAGGGAATTATTATTCTGAAATCAATCAGGATATACTTACTAATAATCCGCTAATTGTTCGAAACCCTAATCAATAACCTAAAATCGAATATTATGAAATTGAAGTATTATATATTATTCATGGGGTTAGTTTTAAGTCTGGCTTCCTGTGAGATTGACAATTATGAAGAGCCACAATCTTTCTTTACGGGAAATGTGGTTTATGATGGAATGCCTATTGAGGTAGGACCGTCCCAGGTAAGATTCCAATTATGGCAACCAGGTTTTGGAGCTTTAGCACCACTTGATGTAAATATTGCTCCGGACGGTTCTTATAGCGGGAGATTTTTTGATGGTGATTATAAACTAAAATTCGTAAACGGTCAGGGTCCATGGATCGCTCAGCAACAAAGCGCACAGGCCGGAGATACCATTTTCTTTTCTTTAAATGGGGATACTATGATGGATATTGAGGTCACCCCATATTATATCGTTCAAAATTCAGAAATTAGCCTTAATGGAGGAAGAGTGAATGCTTCCGTAGATCTGGATCAGATCATAACAGGAGATAATGGAAGGGGAATCGAATATGTAAACCTATATCTTAATAAAACCGAGTTAGTTTCTAATTGGGCAGAATACAATATAAATGATGGTGATCGGTATAATGATAGCGAATCTTACGGTATTGTACAGGAAGGCCCCGGAGATCTTTCAGATATTAATAATATTAATTTATCTGTAAATCTTCCAAATCCAATAAATTATGATCGCGATTATATCTTTGCCCGTGTTGGGATTAAGATTCTAGGAATAGAAGATCTTTTATTTACACCAACAGTGAAATTAGAATTATAATCCCATGTTAACCTAAGGAAGCTTGCGGGGCCACTTTAATTGCTCTGCAGCCTCCTTCTCTAAACATCAACAATGAAAAGAAGTTTAAGAATCATTATTTGTGTGTGGATGGTACTTGTTTGCGGACTAAGTTTTGCACAGCAAAAAACCTTTACCAATCCACTCTTGGCCTCTGGTGCCGACCCCTACAGCACCTACCACGAAGGTTACTATTATTACATTCATACCCAACAAAACCGTTTAGTGCTTTGGAAGACTAAAAACCTGGCCCATCTAAAAACAGCAGAAAAAACAACAATATGGACGCCTCCTGAAAATACCATGTATTCTAAAGAATTATGGGCGCCAGAAGTGCATATGATCGATGGGAACTGGTATGTGTATTTTGCTGCAGACGATGGTGATAATAACAATCATCGTATGTACGTACTGGAAAACACTTCGGGAAATCCTATGAACAATAGCTGGAAATTTAAAGGAAAGCTGGCCACTCCCTCAGATAAATGGGCAATCGATGGAAATGTATTTAAGCATCAAGGTCAGTTATACATGATCTGGTCCGGTTGGGAAGGCGATGAAAATGGTCGTCAGGATTTATTCATTGCAAAAATGAAAAACCCAACCACGATGGAAGGAAAAAGACAGAAAATCGCTACCCCCACTTACGATTGGGAAACCCGTTGGGAAGGAGGGCCTCATGTACTGGTAAACGAAGGTCCTCAATATTTATCCAATGGAGAAGAAGTGTTTATCGTATTTTCCGGCAGTGGTTGTTGGACCGATTATTATACTCTGGGATTACTTGCGCTTAAAGGGGAAGATCTTATGGATCCTGATAACTGGGAAAAACACAAGAAACCTATTTTTGCCTGGTCTAAAGAAAATGGAGTGTATGCTCCTGGTCATAATTCCTTTTTTAAATCGCCAGACGGGAAAGAAGATTGGATATTATATCACGCCAATGATAATTCAGGAGATGGCTGTGGCGGAAAAAGATCCCCAAGAATGCAAAAGATAAGTTGGAACAAAGACGGAACGCCAAATCTGGGGACTCCGGTTTCAACGAACACCATCTTAGAAATTCCTTCCGAAGAATAACAAACGAACTCGAATAACAACAATATACAGCAAATGAAAAGAATAGTTTTATTGATCAGTCTTCTTATTGGGATAAACAGCTTTGGCCAACAGGAAGATATTGTATTAAAGAATAGGTGGTCACGAGAAAAAGCGGCCGAGTGGTATAAAAAACATGATTGGATATCTGGTGCTAATTTTATTCCAAGTACCGCCATTAATCAATTGGAGATGTGGCAGGAAGAAACCTTTGATCCTGAAACCATCGATAGAGAGTTAGGGTATGCTGAGGGAATAGGATTCAATACTATGCGTGTTTACTTGCATAGTCTGGCCTATAAAGCCGATAAAAAAGGCTTTAAAGATCGTGTAGATGCGTATTTAGAAATTGCCGACAAGCATAACATCAAGACGATATTGGTGATTTTTGACGATGTTTGGGGGGCTGATCCAAAAATTGGTAAGCAACCCGCACCAAAAACAGGAACCCATAACTCTGGTTGGATGCAGGATCCCGGTTACCCAGCTTCAAAAAACGAATCCAATTTTGCAGAATTAGAAGTCTATGTAAAGGATATAATCAAAACCTTTGCGGATGATGATCGTATACTGTTATGGGACTTATACAACGAACCAGGAAATAATAATAAAGGCAATGAATCATTAGCTTTACTAAAGAAGGTGTTTACCTGGGCCAAGGAAATTAACCCTTCCCAGCCCGTATCTGTAGGATTATGGAGCTGGGGATTAAAAGATTTAAATGCTTATCAGGCACTGCATTCCGATATTATCACCTATCATGATTACGAAGGTCCGGAATGGCACCGTAGGGTAATCGAGCTTTTAAAGTCACATGGGCGGCCTATGATCTGTACTGAATATATGGCCAGAACAAGAAATAGCCGTTTTTCGAATACCCTGCCCATGCTAAAAGAAGAAAATGTTGGCGCAATTAACTGGGGGCTGGTTAATGGCAAGACCAATACCATATTTGCCTGGGATACACCAATAGAACAAGGCGAACCTAACGAGTGGTTTCATGATGTGTTTAGAAAAGATGGTACTCCTTACCGTCAGGATGAAGTAGATTTAATTAAGAAATTGAATAAAGAATAGGTTTTTTTGCAGTATTATCAAGCCTTATCGACAGCCTAGTATTAATAAGCGTAAAAAATACGTTAAAAATATTAGCATTATTAAATTAATAATTTTAAATTGCCTAAAAGGATTTAGCTTTTATGGGTTATAGTTTTTATTTTATAAATAAGTAATAAACGTTATTAAATAATGAGAAATGTTAAAAATACATTTTTAGCAACATTCTTGGTTTTACTGGCTTTGGCTTGTAAGGAGAAGCCTTCGGAAGATGAAAAGGGCGTAGCCGAAATTGCGGATCATCCAGAGAATTTCTACGGGTTGGAAAAGGAAAAGTTCGATACCATTATCGACGGAAAAGAAGTAAAACTGTATTGGATTAAAAATGATGATATAGCAGTTGCTTTTACCAATTATGGCGGGAGAATTGTTGGGCTTTGGGTTCCGGATAAAACGGGTAAAATGACCGACGTTGTTGTTGGGATGAATAGCGTATCTGGTTTTGCCAATGCTACCGAACCTTATTTTGGAGCGACCATTGGCCGTGTAGGAAACCGTATTGCCAAAGGAAAGTTTACTTTAAACGGAACAGAATATTCGATTCCCAAAAATAATAACGGGAATACATTGCATGGAGGGAACAAAGGTTTTCAGTATGTCGTTTGGGAGGCCAAGCAGCCAGATGATAAAACCTTGGTATTCACTTATGATTCTCCGGATATGGAAGAGGGTTTTCCCGGTAATTTAGAGGTAAAAGTTACCTATTCTGTTACGGATGATCAAAGTATATTAATGGAATATGAAGCTACGACAGATAAAGCAACACCGGTGAATCTCACCAACCATGCCTTTTTCAATTTAAATGGGGAGGGTAGTGGCGCCATTCTGGATCATAAGGTACAGATCTTTGCTAATCAGTTTACCCCGGTAGATGCAGGTCTAATTCCTTCGGGGGAGTCGAAAGATGTAAAAGGTACTCCGTTTGATTTTACTCAAGCTCATACCATAGGCGAGCGAATTGAAACTGAAAACGATCAGCTTAAAAATGGCGGTGGGTATGATCATAACTTTGTATTGATCCAGGATAAAAATGCGGATCAACAAACCACTAAAAATAAAGGGATGAACCACGCTGCAACTTTTACCGGAGATCAATCGGGAATTGTTATGGATGTGTATACACAGGAACCCGGAGTGCAGTTTTATAGCGGCAACTTTATGCAAAGTAAAAACACTTTTAAATCTGGTGTAAAGGACGATTATAGAACAGCTTTTGCTTTAGAAACCCAGCATTTTCCAGATGCACCGAATCAGGAAAATTTCCCCTCGATTATTTTAGAGCCGGGAGATACCTACCATACCATATCCGAATATCATTTTTCCACCACAAATAATTAAACGAATCAAAATCCTAACGATGAAACAAAGATTTCTTTTTGCCTTAAGCCTCCTGGTTAGTGGTTTTATAACCGCTCAGCAACGACAGGCACCAGCCTATCCTTTAATTGCCCATGACCCTAATTTTAGTATCTGGTCTTTTGGAGATAAAATTAATGAATCAACTACCGTTCACTGGACTGGCAACGATCAAAGCCTGGTAGGTCTTATAAAAGTTGATGGTAAAACCTACCGTTTTTTAGGTAGCGAGGCCAGAAACTACGAAGAGGTAGTACCTGCTGCTAACAATAAATCATATACTGTAAAGATCAGCGAGTCCAATCCGGGATCAGGATGGGAGAAACCAGATTTTAATGACAAAAGCTGGAAATCTAAAAAAGCACCTTTTGGTGATAACGGTAAGTATAAAACAAAATGGTCTAGCGATGATCTTTGGTACCGAAGAGCATTCGATTTAAAATCAACCAAGTTTGATGAATTATATCTAAAACTTCATCATGACGATAATGTTGTGGTGTATCTAAACGGGGAACAAATTTTCAAGAAAGAAGGCTGGAATCACGAGTTTGATTACATAAAAATCGACAAAGCTGTTCAGCAAAAATTGAAGAAAAAGGGGAATGTTTTAGCTATTCATGTAAAAAATACTGCCGGGGGACGTTTCCTTGATGCCGGCTTGGTTGAAGTTAAGGAAACTAAAGCTAAGGTTTTAGTAGCAGAACAAACAGCTGTTGATCTTCGAGCCACTCAAACCGAATATCAGCTAAAAGCCGGTGGCATAGCTATAGATCTTACATTTACTTCTCCATTACTCATGGATGATCTGGATCTTATGGCGCGTCCGGTTTCTTACATTTCAGTAAAAACCAGGCCTAATGATGGCAAATCGCATAAAGTTCAGGTGTATTTGGGAGCAGCGTCAGCGATCGCCGTAAACGAATCCAGCCAGGAAGTTACTTCAGAAAAGGGAAGTACGAAAGACTTGGATTTCTTAAAAGCCGGTACGGTAGAGCAGCCAATATTAGAGAAAAAAGGCGATAATTTAAGGATCGATTGGGGATATATGTACTTCGCAGTTCCTAAATCCGCAAATGCAAGTCAGTCAGTTACCGCAGCTTCAGAGGCTACTGCAAATTTTGCTTCAGGTAAGGATATGAAAACAAAAGCTAAAGGCACCAATTTAATGCTGAATACTGTTTTTGCTGAAGAGACTATTTCCGGAGAAAAAGAATATATGGTCATGCTTGGGTACGATGATATTTACTCAATTAATTACTTCGGAAATAAACTACGACCATGGTGGAACATCGATGGTAAAAATACAATTGAAGCTGAATTGGAAAAAGCGTATACCGAATACGATGATGTTTTGGATAAGTGTGAAGATTTCAATGAAAAACTATATGAGGACGGTGTAAAAGCCGGAGGCAAAAAATATGCTGAAGTTTTAGAAATTGCCTATCGTCAGGCCATTGCTGCCCATAAATTAACCAAAAGTCCAGACGGGGAAATCCTTTTTCTTTCTAAAGAAAACTTTAGTAATGGCTCGATAAATACTGTAGATGTTACGTATCCATCGGCGCCTTTATTTCTAATTTATAATCCAGATCTTTTAAAAGGGATGCTTAACGGAATTTTCTATTATTCTGAAAGTGGAAAATGGAAAAAACCATTTCCGGCACACGATTTAGGAACATATCCAATTGCCACCGGGCAAACGTATGGCGAAGATATGCCCGTAGAAGAATCTGGGAATATGGTAGTATTAACTGCGGCAATCGTAATGGCCGAAGATGATGCATCCTATGCTAAAAAACACTGGGAGAGCTTAACCGAGTGGACCAAGTATTTAACCGAAGCCGGTTTAGATCCCGCCAACCAGTTATCTACCGATGATTTTTCAGGTCACCTGGCACGTAACGCTAATCTAGCGGTAAAAGCAATTATGGGAGTAGGAAGTTATGGATATATGGCCGACAAATTAGGGGAGAAAGCGGTTGCCCAAGAATATACCACTAAAGCCAGAAATATGGCTAAAGAATGGATGGAACTTGCTGATGCCGGTGATCATTATGCCTTAACTTATGATGATAAAAGTACCTGGAGCCAAAAGTATAATCTGGTTTGGGATAAAGTGATGGATCTGGAAATTTTCCCACAGGAAGTTTTTGATACCGAACTGGCTTATTACAAAAAGAAGCAAAATGAATACGGACTTCCTTTAGATAACCGTGCAGATTATACAAAATCAGATTGGGTATACTGGACGGCAAGTTTAGGAGATGATACAAGCTTTAGATATTTTGGAGATCCCATGTACAAATTCGCTGTAGAAACTAAAAACCGGGTACCTATGAGTGACTGGCACTATACCAGTAGCGGTGATCAGAGAGGTTTCCAGGCACGTAGTGTTGTGGGAGGATATTATATCAAACTATTAAAAGATAAATGGGAATAGGCCTTCGCCTATCCCTTTTATCTTATCCGAAAATCATCCGACAATTTAACCACCACCATACAATGAGAGGCTATTTTAAAACTTTAGTAGTTGTTCTGGGAATAGCAGGCTTGATATCTTGTAAAAAAGATGAGCAAGCTGAATCTTCTTTTACTGCTGAAGTAGTAAATATTCCAGATACTACTAAAACCAATCAATTTTATAGGGGCAATCGTATGCCTTTACAATCCAGTGTTTTTATAAAACTTCCGGTGGGAGCGGTAAAACCTAAAGGCTGGTTAGCCGAGTGTCTATCAAGGCAGACCGATGGTTTAAATGGTCACCTTGGTGAGATTAGTGCCTGGTTGCAAAAAGAAGATAATGCCTGGCTTTCCAAAGATGGCTCTGGCGCCTGGGGATGGGAAGAAGTCCCTTACTGGCTAAAAGGCTACGGCAATATGGCTTATATCATGGAAGATCAAAAAATGATCGAAGAAACCAAGTCCTGGATAGAAGCAGCACTTGCCAGTCAACGTGAAGATGGAAATTTTGGCCCTAAGCGTTTTGGAGAAGATGGTACTCAGGATTTCTGGTCGAACATGATCATGTTGTATTGTTTGCAATCCTACTATGAATATAGCCAGGATGAAAGAGTAATTGATTTAATGACGAACTATTTTAAATTTCAGCTGGAAATTCCAGATGAAAAATTTTTAAGCAAAAGTCATTACTGGCAACGTATTCGAGGCGGTGATAATTTATATAGTGTCATGTGGCTTTATAATCGTACCGGAGATAAATTCCTTTTAGAACTCGCAGAAAAAATTCATAGAAATACAGCAGATTGGGGAAAGCGAGACAATACTTTAGACGAAATAAATAACTGGAAAGAAACGCGAGAAGGTAAAGAATGGCCAGACTGGTTTGGTGATCTTGTAGACTGGCATAATGTAAATGTAGCGCAGGCTTTTAGAGAACCGGCACAGTATTCACAATTAAGCCATGACAAAAAAGACCTCGAGGCTACTTATAAAGATTTTAAAATAATCCGTGATCATTTTGGGCAGGTTCCCGGCGGAATGTTTGGAGCCGATGAAAATGCCAGACCGGGTTACGATGATCCAAGACAGGGAATCGAAACCTGCGGTGTGGTAGAGCAAATGAACAGTAACGAACAGTTAATAAGAATTACCGGGGATACCTTTTGGGCAGATCATACCGAGGAAGTAGCATTTAATACCTTTCCGGCAACCATGATGCCCGATTTTAGATCATTACGCTATATCACGAGCCCAAATATGGTGGTAAATGACGATAAAAATCATCGCCCAGGGATTATGAATGATGGACCATTTTTAATGATGAATCCATTTAGTTCCCGTTGTTGCCAGCATAACCACGGGCAGGGCTGGCCGTATTTAATCGAAAATCTCTGGATGGCCACACCAGATAATGGTTTGGCTGCGGTAATTTATTCTCCAGGTACGGTAAAGGCAAAAGTTGCCGGTGGGGAAGAGGTCAGCATTACTTCAGAAACTAAATATCCATTTGAGGATCAGTTGCAGTTTAGTATACATACTTCTTCGCAAGAACATAAAGAATATCCATTGTATTTCAGAATTCCGGGCTGGTGTACAAAAGCTTCAGTTAAAGTGAATGGAGAAGAAATAGAAGCAACTCCTGAAGCCGGGAAGTACATTAAGCTAAACCGTGACTGGAAAGATGGGGACCAAATTACACTTGTTTTTCCGATGCAATTGAAAGTCCGCCGATGGCAAAAAAACCATAACAGCGCAAGCGTAGATTATGGACCATTGACCTTTAGCTTAAAAATCGATGAAAAATATATCGAAAAGCGAAGTGATGAAACCGCAATCTGGGATTCTAAATGGCAGGAAGGCGTAGATCAGGCAAAATGGCCCTCGTATGAGATTTACCCGGATTCTCCCTGGAATTACGCTTTGGTCTTAAACGAAAATCCTGAAGATTCTTTTGAGGTGATTAAAAAATCCTGGCCGGCAAATAATTTTCCGTTCACGGTAAATAATGCACCATTGGTTTTAAAAACCAAAGCAAAACAAATCCCAAACTGGACGATCGATCAATATGATTTGGCGGGAGAGCTTCAGGATAGTCCTGTGAAATCATCTGAAGCAATTGAAACCGTGGAACTGGTCCCAATGGGAGCTGCCAGGTTAAGAATTAGTGCTTTCCCGGTGATTGGAGAAGGTGAAAATGCTAAAAACTGGGAATAATTTTATAAAAAATATACATCGAAATTTTAGAATTTCAGCATAAAAAAATAAACAAGATAACATGAATTTACTGAAAAAATCGGCTGTATTTATACTTGCAGGCATTCTTAGTGTAGGCTGTAAGGATGAAAAAAAAGCAGCTGAAAATAACCAGAATAAACCAGAGGCGATCTTAACTACGCGTTGGACCAATAAGGTAGATCCGCAAAATGTTTTACCAGAATATCCAAGACCTATACAAAAGCGTGAAAACTGGGAAAATCTAAATGGATATTGGGAAGTAAGTTTAGAAAAGACCGATAAAACTACTTTTTCTGAAGCTTTAGAAGATTCGATTTTGGTGCCTTTCGCGGTAGAATCTTATTTATCAGGGATTATGAAAACTTCAGATGATTTGGTGTATCGAAAGCTTGTCAGTATTCCAAAAGACTGGAAGGGAGATGAAATTATGCTGAATTTTGAAGGGGTAGATTATGAAACAGAAGTGTATGTAAATGGTGAGAAAGTTGGCGATCACAAAGGTGCTTTTGATCATTTTACTTTTAATATCACCCCATACTTAAAAGAAGGGAAAGAACAGGAAGTAGTCGTGAAAGTTCACGATACGTCTAACGATGGTTTGCAACCGGTAGGGAAACAGGTAAGAGAGCCAGAAGGTATTTTTTATACTTCTACAACCGGAATTTGGCAAAGTGTATGGATGGAACCCTTAAACAGAAACCATATCGAAAACTTCAAAATCCGTCCAGATATCGATAAAGGAGAAGTAAGTTTTACTGCAGAAGATAAGGTAGAAGGAATGATTAAACTGAGCCTTATGGATGGAACTTCTGAAGTGGCAACCGCTGAAGGGAGTGCTGGAGAGGCGATTACTTTAAAAATAAAAGACGCTAAACTATGGAGTCCTGAGCATCCATTTTTATACGATCTGAAGGTACAACTGGTAAACGGCGAAGAAACCACCGATAGTTTTGAAAGCTATGTGGCCATGCGAAAAATTAGTTTAGGTAAAGAAAAAGATAAAACGAAGATATTCCTGAATAACAAGCCTTATTTTCAGGTAGGCGTACTCGACCAGGGATACTGGCCTGATGGTTTAATGACGCCGCCCACTGAAGATGCGTATGTCTGGGATATTGAAACTTTTAAAAAAATGGGCTTTAATTTACTTAGAAAGCATGCCAAAACCGAAAGCCAGAGATGGTATTACCTGTGTGATAAAATGGGAATGCTGGTTTGGCAGGATATGCCGCAGGCCTATCCTCATCCAGACTTTCTGGAACGCTTAACAGAATCGGATAAAGATCAGTTTGAGGCAGAATTTCAAAATATGATCAATGATCTTTACAATTATCCAAGTATCGTAATGTGGGTAGTTTTTAACGAAGGCTGGGGCCAGTATGATACCGAACGTTTAACCAATTGGGTAGAAGGTTTAGATGAAACAAGGCTGGTAAGTAATGCCAGTGGTTGGACAGATCATAATGTAGGTGATATTATAGATATGCACAGCTATCCCGGCCCGGATGTCTATCCAGTTGAAGACGATAGAGCGACTGTTCTTGGTGAATTTGGAGGGCTTGGATTGCCGTTAAAAGGTCACCTTTGGCAAGAATCTAACTGGGGCTATCGTAATATGGCCGATTCTTTAGAGTTCAGAAAATCCTATACCGAGCTTTGGGATAAAGTTTGGGAAATGAAAGAAGATAAAGATGCCAGTGCGGTAGTCTATACGCAGGTTTCGGATGTAGAGGGAGAGGTCAACGGACTGGTAACTTATGATCGAGAAGTGATTAAAATCCCGGTAGATTATTTGCATGATATTCATACCGATAAAATGATCTCTCCGGTAAGTATACAAGCAGCACATAGTCTTTTTGTAGACCATTTAGAAGTAAGTCTTACTTCTAGAAAAGACGAAGCGATCTATTATACATTAGACGGAAGCGAGCCCAACTCATCTTCTAAAAAATATACCGGTCCCTTTACAATTTCCGCATCTTCACAGGTAAAAGCCAGGGCTATAGCCGATGATAAAGAAAGTTATATCACCAGCAAGAAATTTGAAAAAGTAGATCATTATCAAGAAGCTTCAAAAGCTCTTTCTGCTACAATGAAAGCTGGTCTTAACTATTCGCTTTATCAAGGGGAATGGCAAAAATTACCTGATTTTTCTTCGGAAGAAGTAGTGGCTTCCGGAGAAACAAAATCTTTGAAAATTTCAGCATTAAGAAAAAGAGAAAACTTCTATGCGTTAACATTTGAAGGATTTGTGAAAGTTGCTAAGCAGGGCATTTATGGTTTTCGTTTAAGTGGAGACGATGGTGTACGATTACGTATTGATGGGAAAGTGGTTATAGATCATGATGGTATTCATGGAATGGAACTTAAAAAAGCTGAAATTCCGTTAGCTGCAGGTTATCATACTATGGCATTAGAATATTTTCAGGGAGAAGGAGGTTCAGGTTTAAATCTTGAAGTGATCGATCCAGATGGCAATACACTAAAAACTGAAGATATTTTTGTTCACGAATAAAGCATTGCAACGAATACTTTTAAGTACTCATGAGAGGGAAACTATATAAAAAATAAAAAGATATTTTATCGAATACTGGAGTTGTAACCCAGTTAGTACCGTGTAATCTACATTACAGTTAGTTTTTTTGTTGATGCCTGTACCCGGTTGGTTTTAGATAAGAGTAAATTCCGGGTGCAGCGTTTTTAGGAGAGATGGCATCAAATTAATTTTTGATGCCATTTTATTTGATAATCAAGGTTTTTTTAAAAGCTAAGGATGAAATATTCAGATCAAAAAAATATAAAATGATAAACCGCTTTTGGTTGTTTTTAAGCTTTGTTTTTTCACTGCAATTATATGCCCAAAATTCACAAATTCTTTTGGCAGATCCAACGATATTCGAAGAAAACGGTATCTATTATTTATACGGGACAAAAGAAGATCATAGCATTCCCGGAGAAGGTTTTCTAGTGTATACTTCTAAAAACCTGAAAACCTGGGAAGGTCCTTTAGGGAAGACTGATGGCTATGCGTTAAAAAAAGGAGATGCATTTGGCACCAGGGGTTTTTGGGCTCCACAAGTCTTTAAGCAAAATGGACATTATTATATGGCGTATACTGCTAACGAAAATATTGCCATAGCATCAGCCAATAGCCCTTTAGGCCCGTTTAAAAACAAAGGAAAAACTTTAGAAGCTACGGTAAAGCAGATCGATCCTTTTGTGTTTTTTGATGATGGAAAAGTATATCTATATCATGTAAGATTAACTGCTGGGAACAGAATTTTTGTTGCTGAAATGACCGAAGACCTTAGCGCGATAAAGCCTGAAACTTTAAAAGAATGTATTGCAGCTAAAGAAACCTGGGAAAATACCACGAATGCCGAATGGCCGGTAAGCGAAGGACCAACAGTTTTTAGAAATGCAGAGACCTATATCATGCTATACTCGGTGAACGATTTTAGAAACCCGGATTATTCAGTTGGTGTTGCTACGGCTAAAAGTCCTTTTGGACCCTGGAAAAAATCAGCCTCAAATCCGTTAATATCAACAGCAGATATCGGGAGGAATGGCCCGGGCCATGGTGATCTGTTCAAAAATAGAAATACATTGTATTATGTACTTCATACGCATTTTTCTGAGGAAAAGGTGAGCCCGCGTAAAACAGCAATTGTTAAACTGAAATTCGATAAAAAGAAGAATGTTTTTAAGTTAAAGTCACATTCCTTTCAGGATCTAAAAAAGTAGAATTTAGTGCTTAAAAAGCAAAAAGATATTGTATAAAGTGTTTAAAACCTTATTCTGAATTCATTTAAGGATTTTATCACGTAGATTTAAATAAAGTTATTTTTCCCCGAATCAATTTCAATAGCTATTGGAACTGGAAGACGAGAGCTCATTATGATTGATTTATTATATTATGTAAAAGTGAAAAATCCGTTAGTTTTGCTAACGGATTTTTTATAGCACTGCCAAAGGATTTGATACTCAAGGCATACTTTCAAATGCTAAATTTTTCATTTTATACCCTTTGGGCGTTGAGGATTTCCGGATATTTATCTCATACGATATCAACTAGCTTTTCGAACACTCGTGCTACCATTTCAGCGCCGGGATCTGGAATTCCTTCTAGGCTGGATTCCGATAAATAAGAACTACGTCCTGCACTGGTATTAGTGATATTGGCGGTTTCATCGGCTCCTTTTCGCGCAGCTTCCGCAGCATCTTTTATAGATTTTTCTTCGCTTAAGGCTTCAAAAGCAGGTTGCATCGCATCGATCATGGTTCGGTCTCCTTTTTCAGCGCCACCAAAAGATTTCATCTTTTCTAGTCCGTTTAATAAAGCTTTCCCTATATTTTCATCTTCTTCAAGGCTGCTCCCTGCTTTGGTAAATAGTATTGATAATAACACTCCGCTGGATCCCCCGGTTTCCCGGGCTAAAACGCGACCGATAGTGGTAAATAACTCAGCTGTAGAAGCATAAGGCAATTCATCAGAGATCTTTTTAAATTTTTTACCTGCTGCGGCAAAAGTAGACCCTGCATCACCATCGCCAACTTTTTCATCCAGATCGTTCATCTCTTTTTCCATTTCGATGAGGTAATCAGCGATGTTTTCTACAATTTTTTGATGCTTTTTATTTTCAGAAGGCTCAAATTGCATGGTTTTAGGTAGTTCCGGACTTTTAATGCTGCTCGGTTTTCCATAAGCTCTAATTCGCCATTCGGGAGTATCGGTTTTTTCTAAGAGCGCTTTTTCGATTTCTTCATCTAATTTTAATAGCGTTATCGAGAAACCATTCATATTTAAAGAAGTGGTCATGGCAGTAGGACCCACCAGGTATTTTACTCTGCCGGAAATATCGGTTTTATCAAAGCTATGAACCAGTAAATTCATTTCGAGCGGGGTAACACTTCCCAAATTATTAAAAAGCAAAACATAGTCTTGTTTTTCATCAGGAAGGTATTCTTTCAGTTTATCGACAGCCTTTTTTACGAGGGCATCAGCCTCATCCATCTTAATGACATCCACGCCAGGCTCCCCGTGAATACCCAAACCTAATTCAGCTTCAGATTTATCTAATCTCGATTCTTCAGGATTATTGAATTTTTGCCCTTCAGAAAGTGAAAGTCCTATAGAAATAGCACTCTCTGCTACTTTTTTTGCAGCTTTGGTCACTTCATCTAAAGATTTTCCTTCTTCGGCCAGTTGTCCCGCTACTTTATGAACCAACAAAGTGCCGGCAAGACCGCGTTGTTGTGTATCTTCTCCTAAAGCTATATCATCACCAACAATAACGGTTTCCACTTTATGGCCAAGCGCTCTGGCCTGTTCAGCTGCCAGTCCAAAGTTTAATCGGTCTCCGGTATAATTTTTTATAACTAGCAAACATCCCTTTTCACCACTTACCGCGAGAATGGCAGCTAGTACAGCATCTACAGATGGGGATGCAAAAATATCTCCACAAACGGCAGCAGTAAGCATTCCTTTGGCAACAAAACCGGCGTGCATAGGTTCATGACCAGAACCACCACCAGAAATAATGGCAACTTTAGAGGTGTCAATTTCTTTTCGGGTAACTACCCTAACTTCAGGGAAAGTATCCAGTTTGGTAAGTTTAGGATCGGTAAGTAAACCTTCTATGGATTCGTTTACAACGTTTTCGGGTTTATTTATAAAAAATTTCATAGTTGATGTTTTCTTTTAAAGGTAAAGAAATTAATGAGCGTGGCCTCAGAATATGATTTGTATACCTAGGATTTTATAAAAATTTTGGGATTTTTAGGTGCGATGATTTTTAATACAAACGATTTGTTTTTAAAAAGTTCTTTTATTGCAATGGTATTGCATAAGAAGCGATTTATATTTGTAAAGTGAAAATTATAGGAATCATATTATCTGTACTTTTTTTATCACTTAGCTTTATGCCTTGTGCCGATGCGACTACCAATTTTGAAGATGATGATCTTATTGTAGAGCAGCATAACAATCATGAGGCTTCAGTAGATTTATGTTCTCCTTTTTGCCAGTGCCACTGCTGCCATAATCATATTATGGTTAATAATGATCCGGTTTTTGAGCAGGCGATGGCCATGACTATAAATGCTGCTTTTATTTATCTGAATAAAGAAACTTCACAGTTTACCACAAAATATATCCCACCCCCACAAGCTTAATTTAGATTCATGGATTTATATATCCATCTTTTGAAGATTCTAAGCTTAAAATTTAAGAGTTAAGATTCTTTCCATTTATTATATCTAAATTTTAAAATATATCATCTGATGATTAATAAAATCATTGACTTCTCTGTCAATAATAAATTTATCGTCGGGTTGCTAACGCTGGTCCTTATTGCCGGCGGTTTGTGGAGTATGCAGGAAGTTCCTGTAGATGCTCAGCCCGATATCACCAATAATCAAATACAGGTAATTACCCAGGCACCAAGTTTAGGGGTCGAAGATATCGAACAGTTTGTGACTTATCCGGTAGAAGTGGCTATGGGGAATCTTCCTGAGGTAACAGAAATTCGGTCGGTTTCCCGATTCGGACTTTCAGTGGTAACTATTGTTTTTAATGATGATGCAGGTACGTATTTACCACGACAGCTGGTTGCCGAGCAACTTTCTAAAGTAAAAAAAGAAATACCTGAAGGGTTTGGAGAGCCATTTATGGGACCCATTTCTACTGGCTTGGGTGAAATTTATCAATATACTTTGGAAGTTGATCCCACATTTAAAGCTGAATATTCAGTTACCCGTTTACGTAGTATTCAGGATTGGATTGTAAAACGCCAGTTTGCCATGGTGCCAGGTGTTGTAGAGGTGAATAGTATTGGGGGGAAAATAAAGCAATACGAGGTAGCTGTAGATCCCGATCATTTACGATCGATGGATGTTACGATTTCTGAAGTTTTTAATGCACTGACGTCGAATAATCAAAATACTGGGGGAGCCTATATCGAGAAAAATCACCGTGCCAATTTTATTAGAGGAGAAGGTCTGGTCACCTCGATAAATGATATCGAGAATATCATTATCAAAAATGAAAAATTCCCAATAACCATTGGTGATGTTGCCAAGGTGCAAATGGGTAATGCCATTAGGTATGGCGCACTTACTAAAAACGGGAAAGGCGAAGCCATTGGCGGAAGCATTTTGATGCTGAAAGGAGCAAATTCTAACGAAGTTGTTGAGAATGTAAAAAAACGTATTTCACAAATCGAAAAATCCTTACCCGAAGGGGTTCATATTAAACCTTTTTTAGACCGGAGTGAATTAATAGCGAATACTACTGCTACCGTAAAAAATAATTTACTGGAAGGAGGCCTTATTGTGATTTTTGTTTTAGTGGTCCTGCTCGGGAATTTTAGGGGAGGTCTTATTGTGGCTTCTACTATTCCGCTTTCCCTGTTTTTCGCGTTTATCCTAATGAATATTTTTGATGTTTGGGCCAATTTGATGAGCCTTGGAGCTATCGATTTTGGAATTATTGTAGACGGTGCGGTGATCATCGTAGAAAGTACCGTCTTTGTCTTTAGCCAAAAAGCTTTAAAACAAAAACTCGATCAAAGCCAGAAAAATAAGCTGGTGAGCAAATCATCTAAAAAAATGATGAATGCTGCTTTCTTTGGTCAGGCCATTATTTTAATTGTTTTTCTACCCATTTTGGCTTTAGAAGGAGTGGAAGGGAAAATGTTTAAACCCATGGCGCTTACCTTCATCTTTGCCATGTTGGGAGCCATGATCCTTTGTCTTACTTATGTGCCTATGATCTCTGCACTCTTTCTTAAAAATAAAAAGTCTGATAAAAAAGGATGGGGTGATCGATTAGTACTGTGGCTCCAGGAAAAATATGAGCCTTTACTTCAAAAAGCACTAAAAGGAACGAAAGGTATTGTAGCCTGTGCACTGTTATTACTGGTTTTTGCTGGTTATCTTTTTAGCCGAATGGGCGGCGAGTTTATTCCGCAGCTAGATGAAGGTGACCTTGCTTTTCATGTGATCTTAAAACCTGGAAGCTCCCTTAATGAAGGAATTGCTACTTCAACAAAAATCGAAAATTTACTGCTCAATAATTTTCCTGAAGTAAAGCAGGTAGTAACGCGGTTTGGAGTTTCTGAAGTGCCAACAGATCCTATGCCAATGGATATAGGCGATAGTTTTGTGATCTTAAAACCAAAATCTGAATGGACATCTGCCGATAATAAAGATGAACTTATCAAAAAAATGAAGCATACGATAAGTGAAATTCCCGGTGTAAGCTACGAATTTACCCAGCCTGTAGAAATGCGTTTTAATGAATTGCTTACCGGAATTAGGGAAGATATTGCCGTAAAACTTTATGGTGAAGATTTAGATGTTCTCGCAGCAAAGGCTCAGGAAATGGGTGGTATCATTGCCGGGATAGATGGCGTTGCCGATATGAAAGTAGAGGCGACGGCCGGGTTACCGCAAATTAATATAGATTATGATCGTGCTCGAATGGCTCGCTATGGAATAAACATTGAAAAAGTAAATAAAATGATAAAAACGGCTTTTGCAGGGGCTAAAGCGGGAGTTGTTTTTGAGGGAGAGCGAAAATTTGATTTGGTCCTTCGGTTGGACGAGGAAAACCGCAGGGAGTTATCAGATATAGAAGCATTGTATATTAATTTACCGGATGGCAGCAGTGTTCCTTTAGAAGAATTAGCCAATATCAGTTATCAGCCGGGGCCTATGCAAATTAGTCGGGATAACACCAATCGAAGAACCTATGTGGGGATTAATATCAGAGACCGTGATGTAAAATCTGTTGTTCATGACATTCAGCAAGAATTAGAGACAAATTTTGATCTTCCACCAGGATATTTTATACGGTATGGCGGTGCTTTCGAGAATTTAGAGCGAGCAAGCCAGCGATTGCAAATAGTAGTGCCCATTGCCTTGTTACTTATTTTTATTCTTATCTACTTTGCTTTAAAGTCATTTAGGCAAACTCTAATGATTTATATGGCGATACCACTGGCCGCCATTGGAGGGATTATCTCATTGTGGTTACGCGGAATGCCATTTAGTATATCGGCAGGCGTTGGTTTTATTGTGCTTTTTGGTGTTGCCGTTTTAAACGGACTCGTTTTAATTGGTAGTTTAAATGAATTAAAAGCGGAGAGAAAAACAGCCAATTTACAGCAACGAATTTTACTGGGAACAAAACGAAGGATTCGGCCAATTTTACTAACTGCCCTTACCGATGTTCTTGGTTTTTTACCCATGGCTTTTTCCAGTTCTGCAGGAGCCGAAGTACAACGCCCGTTAGCTACGGTGGTGATTGGAGGTTTAATAACTTCTACGTTATTGACCCTATTTGTTTTACCTGTTTTGTATAAGTGGGTAGAAGAAGGTGTTTTTAATTTGAGCATCAAAAAGGACCAAATTACTGCTGTAGGAGTGCTTTTAGCTATTTTAATTCCTAATTTTTCCAATGCTCAGCAAAATGAAGTACTTCCTGAAATAAATATGCAGGAAGCCGTAGAACTAGGGCTTCAAAATTATCCGCTATTAAAAAATAAGTACTTACAAATAGACAGGCAGGAAGCTTTAAAAAAGAATGCCTGGGAGTTTGGTAAAACCAGCATTTTTACCGGAGGCGAAGAGCTTAAAAATGGGAATGGAATTTATACCAGAATAGGCGTTAATCAACAAAATATTGATGTTTTCGGAATTGCTTCGGCCTTAAAACTTCAAAAGGAAAAATTAAAATTAGCTGAAAATGAACTGAATTTATCCAAAATTGAAGTGGCCAGGCAAATTCGGAAATTATGGACTAAAACCTATGCTGCAAAAAGAAGGTTTCTGCTGTATAGAGAGTTAGACTCTATGTACGGAAAATTTAATGAAGCGGTAGAGCTGCGTTATGAAGTGGAAGCCATTTCCAGATTAGAGAAATTAAACGCCCAAAATAAGGGGAATCAAATTCGAATGAAGACCCAACAGTTTAAAGCAGCTTATGTTAATGCTTTAAGCGAGCTCAACTTATGGCTGGGTACTAAGGATCATAAAACTGTTGCTTTGACAATACAGCTGCTACCATTTCAATATTCCGAAGAGAATAGCGCTGACAACCATCCGATGTTAAGGGCCGCAAAACAGGAAACAGAAGTTGCTTCAGCAAACCTGCAAAAACAAAAAGCAGCATTTTTACCAAAGTTGAATTTGCAATATGCCAAACAAGAAGTACAGGGGGTGGATGGTTTCTATACCTATCAGGCAGGGGTTTCTATTCCGTTTTTAAGTGGTAAAAGTTATGGTGATGCAAGAGCTGCAAAGATTGAAACCCAAATTGTAAATCGAAAGGCAAATTTTAAAAAGCAGCAATTTTTAGTACAGTTGCAACAAGCAAAACGAAATTACGAAAGCTGGAAGGATAATTGGCAGTATTATCAGAAAGCTGCTTTAAAGGTGGCCAAAGAACAGCGAAAAGGAGCATTGCTGGCTTATAAAGAAGGAGCTTTGGATTATGTAGCTTTTATTCAAAACCTAGAAGAAGCTTTGCGAACCGAGCTGGATGCGATTGAAGCTGCGAAATCATATTTACTGGCTTATGCCGACATGAAATTTTACCTGGGGAATGATATTTAAAAATCAGAAATTATAAAATACAATGAAATTAAATACAATTTTAAGTTTGCTGCTTTTTGGCATTTTAGCAGCTTGCGGAAATACAACATCCAAAGATAATGTTGAGTATAAAGCAGAAACTCAAATTAACGAGGAATCTGAAGAAAATTCACATGCTTTAAACGTCGTTGAAATTAGTACATCTCAATTTGATGCTTTAAATATTAAATTGGGTACGGTTAAAAAGAGGAATATGGCTGGAACGTTCACTGCTAATGGGCAATTAGAGGTGCCGCCACAAAACGAAGCATCGGTTACTACCGTTTATGGTGCAACTATTAAAAGTATCAATGTTATTGAGGGGCAGCAGGTGAAAAAAGGACAGGTGCTGGCATATATTGCGCATCCTGATATTGTGGCAATTCAAACAAAATTTTTAAATGCTTTTAATCAATTTCAGCTTAAGGAAAAAGAATATGAGCGCCAGAAAAAGCTTTATGATGCCGGAGTGGCTTCAGGAGAAAATTTTCAGGTTACTGCAACCGAATTTCAGAATGCAAAAGAGACGATGAACGGATTAAAAGCACAGTTACATTTATTGAATATTAATGCGGCTCAAGTAGCGCAGGGAAAATTAGCGCAAAAAATCCCTATTTTGAGTCCGATTACCGGTGCGGTAGAAAAAGTGAAAGTGAAAACCGGACAATATGTTTCTGCCCAAACAGAACTTTTTGAAATATTAAATGTAGAAGATGTTCATGCCGATTTAATGGTTTTTGAAAAAGACATTGAAAATGTAGCAATAGGACAACAGGTACGATTGACTTTAAAGTCGAGGCCAGGTTTAGAAATGATGGCAAACATTATATCTGTAGGACGGGTGTTTGAAGAAAATCCGAAAGCAGTGCATATTCATGCTGAAATTGAAAACAAACCCAAAAATTTAATCCCGGGGATGTACCTTACCGGAAAAATCATTACCACCAATCATCTAATTGAGGCTATTCCAACTGAAGCTATTTTTACTGAAAATAACCGGGATTTTATTTTTAAGACGGAAGAAAATAACGGTAAGTGGTATTTTACGCCTATAGAAGTGAAAACGGGAATAAAGGATAACAACTGGATAACTATTACCTTTATGAATCCAAAAGATAAAAACGTAAAATTTGCTTTAAATAATGCATATTATTTACAGGCCGAAATGAATAAAGGAGAAGGTGGCCATTCACACTAATAATGCTATGAAAGAAATTGAAACTATTTTAAAAGCAAAGGGAATTCGGCCTACTGCCGTACGGCTACTGGTTTATAAATTTATGGCAAAAGAATCTTTGGCGATGAGTTTAAATGATATAGAAGCTGCTTTTGGCCAGACAGAGCGCACTACGCTCTTTAGAAGTTTAAAGTTATTTGAAGAGAAAGGATTGGTACATAAAATCGAGGATGGTAGCGGTATTGCAAAATTTGCTTTAGAAACAGCGGGTGAAAACGGGGCGAACGAAAAATTGCATCTGCATTTTCATTGCTCTAAATGTGGAGAAACACAGTGTTTAACAGATCAAACCATTCCTAATATTAGCCTTCCAAAAGGTTTTAAAGCTACTGATGCTAATCTTGTTGTTAAAGGATTATGTGATAAGTGTTATCAATAGTTATTGATAAAACCTTCTTAATTTAAGATAATCAGTTTAAACTAATTAATTATTTAAGAGTCAAAGATTTGTAGGAACTTAATAACAGTTTACATCATGAAAAAAGTAATTTTAGGTTTATTATTGCTCGTGGGAACACAAATGTTTGCTCAGGGGAGAATGTCTGAAGCCTCTTTAAAGAAAATGCAGGATGAAGAAATGGCTGCGCTTAGCCTTACTGAACAACAAATGCCGCAGTACAAAGTGATCAATACCACTTTTATGGAGGGTTTAAAAGAGTTGCGTGAGGCCGATGGTGACCGATCAGAGAAGTTTGCTGAGATGCGTAAACTTTCTGAAAAGCGTAATGAAGATTTAAGAGAATTACTTTCAGAGGAACAATTCGCAAAGTTTGAAAAATTACAGGAAGAGCGTCGCAAGAAAATGATAGGACGTGCACGTGAAAGAAGAAAGAATAATTAGTATGCTAAAAGCCCTCTAAAATAGAGGGCTTTTACTTTTACAAAAGACTATAAAAATTATTGTTCGGTGTACTTTTTATCTAAAAACAGGAATCGATTATCATCTTTGGCATTCTCAGCTTTAGATTCGGTATCCAGAATCATGACGGGAGGTGTTTTATCACTGGACTCAGCCTTTGGCCATTCCGGTAAATTTTCGGAATTTGGACTTCCTGTTTTAATAAAATTCGCTAAATATTCCTGAATAGTTTCTGAAACTTTGTAGTCTTCATCGGTCCAGGAATAATCTTCTATCCGGTCTAGATTACCCATAAAATATTCAATTTCTGCGGCATGAGGAGCACCAATGGCTTTTGGCGCTTCAGGTGTATTTTTATCTTTTTCCTGAGTCCCACCTGCAAGACCAGGTTGTTTGGACTGGTCTTTTAGTTTAGGTCTTAATTTGCTATATAAATAACGATAAACAGAAGTTTCAGAATTTTTGCGATGTAGGTCAAACCATTTCCAGGTACTATATACGATAAAACGGTCTGAGGCTAATTTGGTTGCTGAGTAGCGTACTTCTTCTTTATCAGTATGCGGGTAAAGATTCAATGCTTCTTTGTAATCTTCAGGATAAATTTCTTTTACCTTTTTTATAAAATTTTCGGGGGTATTCTCTAAGCCTTGCATTAATGCCATCCCAGGAATTTCGGCAGAATTCCAGCCAACAAGTAAAGGAACCTGGGCCTGTTCTTTCGCTTCGAATATTTCAGGAAGTGATTTTGGTAAAAAGTAATTATCGATCACTGTGGGAAAACCATATCTTCCAGAGTTCTGGTAAAGCATAAAAATAGAATCGGTACTCATCGCTCTCAGCTCGGCCAGAGATTTAGCGCCAATTTTTTCTGCAAAATCAAGTCCTGTTTTTTCTGCTTCTTCTAAGGCAATCGGTGCAAGTGTAGGGTGTATAGCAGCACCACTTTCACCAATAGCGCCATGAATAAGATCTTTTGAGAGTGGCGATGCCATTTGAGCGCTTACCGAAATAGAGCCGGCAGATTCTCCCGCAATGGTTACTTTTTTAGGGTCACCTCCAAAAGCAGCAATATTATCGCGTACCCATTCCAGCGATTTTTGCTGATCTAATAATCCGTAATTTCCCGAGGCATGATATGAAGCTTCTTCGCTAAGTTCGGGATGGGCCATAAAACCAAAAATGTTTAACCTATAATTTACGGTAACTACAACCATTCCTTTTTTAGCCATGGTTTCTCCATCGTAGCGAGGTTCTGAGGCATCACCGGCTACAAATCCGCCACCATAAAAGTAAACCAGAACCGGAAGTTTTTCTTGAGTGGCTTCTTTAGGAGTCCATACGTTTAGGTATAAACAATCTTCGCTCATTCCGTTGGAACGGGATTTCATATCCCCAAAAACATTAGCCTGTACCGGTTTATGCTTAAACTCTTTTGTTGATAAGGTATCTTTCCAACTTTTTGTATCCTGTGGGGCCTTCCACCGTAAATCGCCCACCGGAGGCTGAGCAAAAGGGATTCCGAAATATTTTCTAACCGAATTTTCTTCGTTTAGGAAACCTTCAACTTTACCATTTTCTGTAGAAACAATGAGATTATCCTTTTTAGAATCCTGGTTTTCGCTGGTATTTTTGCAGGACGTTAAAAGGCTTAATCCTGCAAATAACAGTATGATTTTTTTCATTATAACAGATTATTTTAATAAATATACAATCATTGCTTAAAAAGTAATCATAAAAAAAGCCGGAATTTCCGGCTTTTTTTATGATTGATGTTTTGTAATTATCAAGTCTTATCCAGATTCGAATTGAACCGGGTTTATTGGCACCGCCAAAGGGTTTAATACCCCGAGGCTTGCCTCGGAATTGAAATTTTGTGCCTATCGAATGCCTCGTGGGCTTGCCCCGAGGTAGTTTACTAGAATTTTAAGTTTTAAACCACAATTTTCTTTTCCCCTTTAATTTCATGATAATTTTGACTTATATCATTTTGATCTTTTTTAGTTTTAAAAAGTTTATAGCCCAGATATCCTAAGCCTGCTACAGCACCAATACCCAGTCCTACCATACCGCTTTTAGCCACGATTCTTTTTCCTGCTTTTGCTGCAAGATAACCTACGGCCCATTTTCCGGTTTTTTTCAATTGGTTTTTCATAGAATTTATAGTTTTTGTTTTAATTTAATTGTTTTTTAAGCTTGAGGCTTGTTTGCCCAGAGTTACTTTTTTAAGATTTACCTGTTGGTTTTATAAGGAGCTCGTTTACGTTTACACTATCGGGCTGGGATAGGGCATATAATACGGCATCGGCAATATTTTTAGCTTCCAGTTTAGGTTCAGAAGCATCGTTATAATTTTTGTCGTTCAGTAATTCTTCGTCTGTAATATTATTTCTTAAAGCAGTGTCTACTGTGCCAGGTTCGATACAGGTAACTCTAATATTATAGTCTGGAGAAAGTTCCATGCGCATTGCCTTCGATAAAGTAATGATGGCAGATTTTGAAGCACCGTAAATCGCACCGCCTTGATATACCTCTTTACCATCTACCGAAGAAATATTTATAATATGACCACCTTCGTTTTGCTTCATATAAGGTAAAGCGCCATGTATACAGCGAAGGGTTCCTTTTACATTTACCTCGATGGTTTGAAGCCATTCATCCAGATGGCGGTTTTTTAAATAGGTTAATGGCATTACCCCGGCTGAATTTACCAGAATATCTATAGTTTTAAATTTTGCAACTGCTTTTTTAAAGCCTTTGGCAACACTCTCGGTCTGGCTTACGTCCATTTCTATAACCATACTTTCTGACACTAAATGCTGCTTAATTTCTTTAAGTTTTTCTGTATTTCTGCTGGCTAAAACTATTTTACATCCTTCTTCAGATAATTTAATTGCAATTGCTCTGCCTATGCCACTGCTTGCTCCTGTAATTAAAGCGACTTTGTCTTTTACTATCATATAATCTTCCAATTCATTTAAATCGATTTACACTTCTTTTATCCAGTATGAATGACGCAATTTTTTTATCGAATCTCAGGTAAAACAATCTTAATCTTTTAATAAATCTAAGTTAAACATTATAGGAAGGTGCTGGTTAACTATCTGTTTTTTAGTTTTTTATTGTTTGCTGTTGGTTTTTGTGGAATTTTTTGTAAAACTATAATTAGCATATTTGCGTAAATATTGGGAGAACATAAATTCGATTAATTATGAAAAATTTTATTAAACCAATTTTTATGTTAGTAGCAGGAACGATGATATTTTCCTGTAGTGATGATGACGGAATGGGTGAAAATCCAGTGCGGCCTTCAAGTACGGCACATCTTTATGCTACAAGCCATAATGGTTCTGTAACCCGTTATGATATTAATACCTCTGAAACCACTACTTACCAAACCTCATCAGACGATGCAGAGGGAATTTATTATGATGGTGAAGATGATTCTTTTACCATAGTTTCTCGCTCTTCAACTAGTTTAGAAAGTTATATAGGGATTGATAAATTGGAAACCGGCGTAGATCTGAATATAGATATTGATCTATCAAGTTCTTCCGATCTGCAAAGTCCGCGTGATATTGCTGTAAACGGGAATATTTATGTTGTGGCCGATAATGCAGATGTAGATGGAGACGATACGACTGCGGACGGGAGATTCTTTATTTATACTAAAACATCTTCTGGATTTCAATTAAGAAATGTGGTAACGGTAGATTTTAAAGTTTTGGGAATCGAATTTATAGGTGACGATTTGTATGCCGTGGTAGATACGACTAATAAACTGGCGGTTTTTACCAACTTTTCTTCAGCTTATATGACCAACATGAATGTTTCAGCAACAAAAACTGTAGAAGTTGAAGGCATTGTAAGAACACACGGTTTAGATTATGATGACGGAACTATGGTAATGACGGATATTGGCGATGCTGCCTCAGATTCTGATGGTGCTTTTCATGTGATTACAAATTTTGACAGTAAGTTTAATACAACGATGGATGGCGGAATGATTTCTATCGGTGATCAAATGCGAGTAAGTGGCGGAAATACCAATCTTGGAAATCCAGTAAATCTTGCTTACGATGCTAACTATGATGCGGTATTTATTGCTGAAGTGGCTAATGGTGGAGGTAGAGTCCTTGCTTTTTCTGAGGTAAGCACCTCAAGTGGAAACAGGTCGCCACAAATTAATAATAGTTTATCTGGCGCTTCAGCCGTTTATTTTTATACAGAATAATAGTACTTTTTTGTCCCAAATCATGAGGCTGTCTTAAAATTATTTTTTGGACAGCCTCATTTATATATTAAGACTTACAGGTTTTTTATTCTCGTCGATGGCCACAAAGGTAAATTCTCCCTTTACTGCCTGTTCCCTTTGATCAGAGTACATCTCTTCAATATAAATTTCTACACTTACTTTTAAGCTGGAATTACCTACATTGGTTACTGTTCCTATTAATTCTACAAATGTTCCTTCGGGAATTGGCTTTTTAAAATCTATACGATCGCTACTCACGGTTACCATACGCTGCCTACTGAATCTTGTTGCGGTAATAAAAGCCACCTCGTCCATCATTTGCATGGCGGTGCCCCCAAAAAGAGTATCGTAGT
The DNA here is from genome assembly GCF_000023465.1 of Zunongwangia profunda SM-A87. Classification (NCBI taxonomy): domain Bacteria; kingdom Pseudomonadati; phylum Bacteroidota; class Flavobacteriia; order Flavobacteriales; family Flavobacteriaceae; genus Zunongwangia; species Zunongwangia profunda. Next base: position 4,632,537 of record NC_014041.1, on the reverse strand, counting down.
GATTGGTTGTATTCGGAAAAACCGCTTTAAAAAGACTGGTGGTTGATTTTGCTATTCGTTCTTCAATATTCATAAATTTCTTTTTCCAGCGCCAGAAAGTGTGTGATTTGTTGCTCGATATTTTTAATGGGGAAATATCGATTTTACATAAATATTCCTCTCCGTTTTTACGATAGTTGGCTAAAACTTCAGAGAAGTTAGTACCTGAAGTCACCAGATTTTTAATGTTTTTTTTCGTTATGGCAGAAGTGTTTTTACCCTGTAAGAAATTAGGTTTTTTCCCTTTGGCAAAATTAGCAGGATATCCTGTCATACTGCTAAAACCCTTGTTTGTCCAAACTATGGTCTGGTCTTTTTGAGTAAGTATTAACGCTTCATAATCCTTTTCCAGCATAAAATTTAAAGGAGTATTCCAATTAAATTTTTCGGCAAAATTCTGTAATGATTTCATTTCAGTTTTACGTCTTGCCTGTTCTTTTATTTTATCTGAGTAATCAGCAAAAATATCCATACTACTCAACGGATGCAATTGCTGTACCTGCAGATTGCTTAAAAGCTCTGAAGATTCATTTAAAAAAAGGTCTAGTGAAGACAGGTTATAATCTTTTTCTGGAGCCATGATGATTAATATTTCTTTTTAGAAATTCGGTTACCTGTTATCGGGCGTTGCCGGCTGCTTTTAAAACGTCCAGTTTCAAAATTCCTAAGTTTTTGGTGTTTTGTTTTTCTACCCTGCACTCTTGCACGCCATTTTTTCCAGTTTTTAGGGTGCATTTGCTCCTGCATAAATTTAATGACATCTTTCTCGGTAAGACCAAATTGATATTCTATAGCCTCAAAAGTCGTACGATCTTCCCAGGCCATAGCAATGATTCTATCGATCTGTCTTTCAGATAGATTAAATTTTTCAGCAATTTTCATTATTCAACTTTTGTTTAAAGATAATCCGATAAAGTTGAACGCAAAAATAATTATAATTAATTTAAAATGCAGGAAGTGTTTTTGATCACTTTATAACCACAGGTATATACTTCAGGAATGGCACTAATGGAATGTTTGGGAACTTTTGACTTTTTCAATTTCAGAAATTTTGCTTTAAAACTTCTACAATCCAGTTTTTTATCACTTAACAATTTTCCCTTTTTGTTTTTTTGATACTTAAGATGATTTGCAAAAACAAAATTAGCTACGCGGTATTCAACGAGGGTTTCATTAAAAGCATCATTTTTCATCATTACTGAGATTAGAAAGAATATACTGTAATTTAATGAATTATTATTTTTGTGACCATTAATTTAACATATTTTATTTTTTGACACCTTTAATTATTTATAATATAATTAATCGTTTTCATTTTTCTAATTTCTCGGCGATAAGATAATCAACGATTTCAGTATTTATTTCGGCACCTAATAAAATGATGAAACAGGTGATATATAACCAAAGCAAAAGCACAACAACTGCTGAGATAGAACCATAGACTTCGCCATAATTACCAAAGTTGCTTACGTAAAAAGAGAATCCGTAAGAGGCAGCCAACCAGACAATAGTAGAAAATAAGGCACCGGGGATTACCCATCTTGTTGTAGGTTTTGGCCTGGCCGGTGCAAATTTATATACTAAGCATAAAAAAATACTTACCAAAAAAGCCAATAACAGCCAGCGCGACCAGCTTATTAAATCTTCTAATTTTGCAGGCAATCCTATTTTATGCACCAATGCCGGAAATCCTACGATTAAAATCATACTTAAAATAAGCATGATAAGCCCGCCTATCGTAAATACTGATGCCATTAAGTATTGTTTAAAAATATTATGATTTTCTATGGTGTCGTAGGCAATATCTACACCGGTTAGCAAACCGTTTGTACCTTTATTAGCGCTCCAAATACTAAAAATAATCCCAAATACGGTTCCCCAGCCTAATTGATCGCCATGGGTTTGTAAAAACACATCTACTCGTTGTTGTAAAACTTCAAAGGCCTGGCGAGGCATCATGGCAGAGAGTTCGTTAATCTGTCGCTGAATTTCCTGTGGATCTGTAGCTAATCCGTATAAAGAGATTAATGCCATAATTGCGGGGAAAACCGCTAAAAATGCGTAAAAAGCAACTCCGGCAGAAACGATACTTACCTTATCTGCGCTAATTTCATTTTTCACCTCTTTTATAACTTCCCACCAGCCTTTGGCTGAAAGCTTAAAAGGATTGTGCTTATTTTTAGTGTCTATATTTTCCCTTTTCATTAAAATAATATTGGCGTCTACAAAAATTAAGGATAAAATCCATGCTTGTTCATAATACCCTGTTAATTGTCGAATTTTTTAATCGCTTTTCAGCTTTCAGCAGGTAACTTTGATAGCTGTGGATTATGATCTATGTCATAGTTTGGTGGTGCTAATATTTGTAAATTAGATATAAAATTATTCGTTATGAGAACTGTGCTTTTACCCACTGATTTTTCTGATAATTCTTACAATGCTATTCAGTACGCATTGCAACTATTTAAAAATTCCAGAACCAAATTTATTCTGCTTAATACGCTTTATAATGCAGATTTTATTATTTATAGTAGTTTGTATGGAGTATATAAAGAGAATTCGATTAAAAATTTATCGCGATTTCTAAAGAAAATCGAGGAAGAATTTCCCAATAAGCTCCATGAATTCGAATTAGTTTCCACCTTTAAAATGTTACATGAAGAAATTAAAGATCGTGTTGCTCAAGAGACTATAGATTTAATCATCATGGGAACCGAAGGGGCTCAGGATGGAAGCGAACTTATTTTTGGTACGAATACTGTTCATGCTATTAAAGTGGCTAAGTGCCCTTTACTCGCTATCCCTGCGGGAGCTACTTATAAAGAACCAAAAAACATCTTGTTTCCAAACGATTTGAAACTAGACTTTGCTGAGTACGATTTATGGTTTTTAAAAAGTATCGTAGAGCAGTTTGAAGCAAAAGTTCATATTCTTAATGTTAGTTTTGGTAAAGATCTGGAGGAGAACCAGCAAAAATCTAAAGAAGCCCTCCAAAAATATTTTGATGATTATGGTTATATTTTTGGAAGGATAAACCGGGATAGCGTGATGGATGCTTTGCAGGAATACCAAAAAGAAAACCCTGTAGAAATGCTGGTTATGGTTAAAAACAAACATACGTTTATAGAAAAACTGCTGTTTAGCTCACTGGTACACGAGGTAGCTTACAATGTAAAAATACCATTTTTAGTGTTGCCTACAGAAAATTATAAACGTCATGAAGTTTAATTTTCTATAAAGTCAATTAAATATTTAGCATCATTTTTAATGCCTCCCAAAGTTGCAGATCCACGGGTATGTAGCCACGGGAGGCCTATAAAATAAAGACCTTTGGTATTGCTTATACCACGTTTATGTTTAGGATAACCTTCTTTGGTAAGCTCTAATCCCTCTATCCAGCTAAAATTTGGTCGGTAGCCGGTTGCCCAAATAATATTGCTAATATCTGTGAGTTCTTTTTTTTCAGTATAAATAATTTGTTCTTCTGCATCGATGGTTTTACCTACGGCTTCCACATTTCGTCTGGATAAAATTTCTTTTACATCGGTGCCAATAATAGGTTGCCTGCTTTTATTTATTTTTTTTCCGATCCATGAATCTTTACTGAAATTTAAAAATCCGGTTTTACTAAACCACCACCATAAGGTTTTACCAAGAAATTCTTGTGGAAGTACTTTTACATTGGTAGCTCCTGAAAAATAGGTTTGCTGTCCCAATGCTGAAATTTCATCTAGAATCTGGAAGCCAGAGTCACCGGCACCCACAACCAGAGTGTTTCCTTTTTGTAATTGTTCTGGATTTTTATAATAATTACTATGAATTTGTACTATGGTAGGGCTTAATTTTTTATAAAACGGCGGGGTGTAGGGGATATGAAAAGGCCCGGTAGCTATAATTACATTTTTAGCCTGAATTTGTTGTTGCTCTGTTTCAATAAAGAATATAGATTTATCCTTTTTTACTGAAGTCACAAGGGTATTTAACCGAAGCGGAAATTCGAACTTTTCAGCATAGATTTTAAAGTAATTCGCAACTTCTGTTTTAGAGGGATAATGTCCCTTTTTGGCCGGAAAATCCATACCGGGTAAATGGTTAAACTCTGTTGGCGTAAATAATTTAAGGGAATCCCAGCGGTTAAGCCATGAGGAGCCAATTTCCTCTTCTTTATCAAGAATAAGAAAATTATATCCCGCTTTTTTTAAATAATAGCCCATGGCAAGACCGGCCTGCGCCGCCCCAATAATTATAAAATCGAACATGCTTTGTTTTGCTGCAAATTTAAAATTTAGCTTATGAAAACTACTGAAGAATTGTCAAATTTTAAAATATCCTTGTGAGTTTTACAATATCAAAGTTGTAATTTTCCGAAACCTAATCTTTCTACCTCAAACCCCTATGAAAAATTACTTTTTCATAATGTTACTTTTTGTTTTGGCCTCATGTGCGAATAAAGAAGAACCAAATGAAGGCATGAAGCGTGTATTGGCTGACTTGTCCAATTCTGATAAAAATTTTGCAGTAATTCCACTTCCGGATTCTATCGTTAAGATGGAAAAAGGGAAGTTTCAAATGAATTCGAAAACAAAAATTTATACTGCTGTAGAAACAATTTCAGAGGCCTATTATCTGCTATCTTTTCTTAAAGGGCAACCAAATAATATACGATATCGTTTAGATGAAGATATGGATCATTTAAATAAGTATGGAATTTATTTAATGATAGATAGAAAAATGAAAGAGGAGGAAGGTTATAGTTTAAAGATTACTAAGGATTATATAAAAATCGTAGCCAAAAATGAAAAAGGCGTTTTTTATGGAATTCAGACGCTAAGGCAATTAATGCCAGATATTGCTGAAGAAGAAAATGCAGGTTCAGAGAATAAACTGATAATCTATGTAAAAAGAGGGATAATAGGAAACAACATGACTGTGCCGACCTGTGAGATCTATGATTCTCCCAAATTTTTATTTCGCGGTATGAAATTAGATGTTTCCAGACATTTTTTTTCTATTGATTTTATTAAGAAGTATATCGATGTGCTGGCCATGCATAAAATGAACTATTTTATTTGGCATTTATCAGATGATCAGGGGTGGCGTATAGAAATAAAAAGCTATCCTGAACTTACTGCTATTGGAGCTAGAAGAGCAGAAACAATCGAAGGTAAAAATTTTAATCCTTTTAAAGGTGATGGTAAAGAATACTTTCATTTTTATACGCAGGAGGATATTCGTGAAATAGTGGATTATGCAAAGGACAGGCATATAGAAATTATTCCTGAAATTAGTTTTCCTGGTCATGCTTCGGCAATCCTTGCAGCTTATCCCGGACTGGGCGGCCAAAAGGAATATAATGTGAAAACAGAGTGGGGAGAGTTTGATAATTATATTTATCCTACTTCTGAATCTTTACTGTTTTTTAAATCTGTTTTTAATGAGCTAAAAGGTTTGTTTCCTTCTAAATATATACAAGTTTCGGGTTTAGGGGCGCGTTCTAAATACATAGAGGATAAGGAATTAAAAAATCTAGGCTTTCAAAAGACCAGTGATTTGGATGATTTTTTTATTAATAATTTAAAAAACTGGAGTGAAACCTCGGGTAAAAAGATGATTATCGGTGACATAGCATCGGTATCAGTTACATCAAGATCACAAGTGGTTTTAATGGCGGATATTCAGAAGGAATCAGGTAAACACAAGAATGTTATTATTTTAGATAATCAAAACTTTTTGGATTTTTCAAAATATCCTACAAAGAAAAAAGATAAGGATCAAATATCCTTTGGAGGATATTTAAACACAAAGGATGTTTATCTTTATCATAGGACATTTCAAAAACATTCTACTATTTTAGGAGCAGAGGCAACTTTAAGGTCAGACTATATTTTTTCAGAAGAATTGGCTTTTAAACATTTGTTACCAAGACTGCCTGCCTTATCAGAAGTTTTATGGTCTAATCAGGATTCTTTAAACTGGTATAGTTTTAAATCCGGTTTCAATAGCAATCTTAAGGGGAAGTTGGATAAAAGAAACTATGATTATTCCCCATTCTTTTAAAATAAAAGAAATCTATGAAACCCTATATCCTTGCTGAAACCAATTGGAAAAATGTAAAAGACGAACACTACGAAATAGCTATTTTACCCTGGGGAGCGACAGAGGCTCATAATTACCATTTACCCTATGCTACCGATAATATTGAAGCTCATGGCGTGGCCAAAGAAACCTGCCGTAAAGCCTGGGAGCAAGGGGCTAAAGTATTGTTGCTTCCCACTATTCCTTTTGGTGTTAATACAGGGCAAATGGACATTCCTTTTTGTATGAACTTAAATCCCTCTACGCAATATGCGATTTTAAAAGATGTAGCCCAGGTATTGCATCGAAGTGGAATCAATAAGCTGGTTATTTTTAATTCCCACGGCGGGAATCATTTTAAACAAATGATACGCGAACTAAGTATAGAATTTCCCACTATTTTTACCTGTACATTAAATTGGTTTCAGGCTTTAGATGCTAAAGCCTATTTTGATGATCCTGGTGATCATGCAGGGGAACTAGAAACATCGGTAGTGATGCATCTGGCACCAGATCTTGTTTTGCCGTTAGAAGAAGCTGGTGATGGCAGTGCTAAAAATTATAAAATAAAGGGATTAAGAGAAGGATGGGTAAGTAGCCAGCGACAATGGAGAGCAGTTACTAAAGATACCGGAGTAGGCAACCCTAAAAATGCAACAGCTAAAAAAGGTCAAAAATTTATAGAAGCGGTAACTAAAAAAATAGCAGATTTTCTTGTAGAATTGCATCATGCAGATGTCAACAATTTGTACGAATAATGCTTAAATCTTTAATCTATATTTTTTGCTTTTTATTTTTAGGGGAATTGATCCATTATTTTTTAGACGTTCCTGTTGCAGGAAATATTATTGGGATGCTTCTTATTTTTCTTGCCTTATTTTTTAAGCTTATAAAGCTTAAAGATGTAAAACCAGCCTCCGATTTTTTAGTGAAATATCTGGTTGTGTTCTTTATACCTTACGGAGTGGGCTTAATGGTTTACGCCAATCTAATTGCAGAGTACTGGATGCCGGTGACAATTGCAGTGCTATTAAGTACACTGTTATCATTATATGTGACAGGTGCGGTTTATCAAAAACTCGATAAAAAATGACAGTTTTTTTTTGCCTTCCTATATTCGGAGTTACGCTAACTCTTTTAGCTTATTTTATTTCAGGGAAACTGCAGGAGAGAATAGGTCGAATCTTTTTCAACAGGGTTTTCGTTTCGGTGGTACTGATCATTGTGGTATTACTGATGTTTAATATCGATTTTGAAACCTATAATAATGGCGCAAAATACATTAGCTTTTTTTTAGGACCTTCAGTGGTGGCTTTAGGTGTATTTCTATATGAGAAACTAGAAGAAGTGAAAAATGATCTAAAAGTTTTTCTTATTGCGGTTTTTGTTGGTGGTTTAATTGGTATGATTTCAGTAATCCTAATTTTAATTCTTTGTGGTACTCCAGACATTATTAGTCGCTCGTTAGTGGCTAAATCAGTCACTACACCTATTGCAATAGAAATCACTAAAATTCTTGAAGGTATTCCCGAGATTACCGCGGGAATCGTAATTATTACCGGAATCCTGGGGAATGCTTTTGGATCTATAGTGCTTAAAAAACTTGGAGTGAAAAATAAAAAAGCTATTGGTGCCGCTTTAGGCACAGCAGCTCACGGTATTGGTACGGCGAAAGCTTTTGAAATTAGTATTTCTGCAGGAACCTATAGCGGTTTGGCGATGTGTTTTAATGGTTTAATTACGGCCTTATTAGCACCGTATATTTTAAATTGGTTATTTACTTTTATCCACTAAAAAAGGTCGCCTAAAGACGACCCTTACAACTTTAAATTTATTTGATGTTAATTATTGCTTCTTCATTTTGATGGTATCCCCTTTGGTGCTGTATTGAGTGGAATCACTACCCACGTAACTGGCAGAGACTGTCCCATCTGGAGTGTTTGTATTCATTTCCTCTAAAAGATCTGCCGCTTTATTAAAAAAAGAATTTACGGCCATTTCGCCATAATTTGTTTTTTTTACTTTTTCTAATTTGTTCCAACTTTCTTTTAATTCGTTAATATCATCAGATAATTCTGGGAAGTTTTCTTTTTGTAGATTTTCCAGTACGTTTACAACTACATGTCCTTTAGAATAAAAACTATCTGTCGTAATTGTAGTATCTGTTTCGATATTGTCATCCACATTAGGCACTATAGCTGTTAGGCTATCATTTGGAGTCGCTTTAAGGTTCTGTGATTTTTCTTCAACGGCTGCTGCTAACTTATTTATAGCTTCTTTGGTATGAAGGTCTTCTCCAGGTTCAAGCGTAGATTGATCTACATAAGCTAGATATTCTGCGGTTGGATTCGCTGGATAAGAGTTATCTGTATTTTCATTTTGCTCTATTTCCATATCACTTTTATCAGCTAACGGAGCCTCTTTATCAGATTCTGTATGCTTACAAGAAGACAAACTTACAACACCTGTAAGACCAATAGCCAGTGCGGATAATTTAATCACATTCTTTTTCATAATAATAGTCTTTTTGGTTTAAAGTAAAAGTATGGAACACAATCTATGATCTTAAATATTGGCGTATAAACCTTTGTTAATTATAGTCTTAGCTAATTTTAGTCGAATTAACATATACTTTTATATCGTCTAGTGTTAGGATTGCATATGCTATTTTTGATTTTAGCAAAAGCGAGCCTCTTCACTGCTGAAAAAGATTTATATTGTCTATGTGATTGAAAATACGTAATTTACTTTGACTTTCAACCACATGTATGATAGAACCCAACGATTCTTCTGAAGCCGAGTTTAAAAGAATTCTCGAAGTTTCTCAACTAGATCTGGATTACCAGAACCTACAGGAAATGTTTAAAAATTTAACGGAACTAGCTTCTGGTATCACAGGAGCAGAACTTTCTTTAGTGAATATTTTAGATTCTTACTGGCAGTGGTCCATTGCTGCGAACGGAATGGATCCCACAGTTATGCGTAGAGAATTATCGGTTTGTCAATTTACCATCGGAGAGAAAGAGTCTTTGGAAGTCAAAAATTTTAGAGATAATGATAAGTTTAATGTACCACTGGATGACAAGTATGGATATTATTTTGGAGTACCGTTAAGAACTTCTGAAGGGAATGCGATTGGAGCGCTTTGTATTATTGATGAGGTTGGGCATACATTAAATAAAGATCAGCAACAGTCTTTAAAACTCATAGGCGCTGAAATTGTTGAAAAACTGGAAGGAATTAAAAAAATGGCCGAAGTAAATCGCCGTTTTCATGACATGCATGCCGCACAGCGAGAGTTAGGATATGATCTTAGAGGACCGGTAAGTGGAGTTTTAGGGTTAAGTAAACTTGCCGAAGATGAGGATGAAGTTGCCGTCTTAAAGCAGTATCTTCATCTCTCTGGGCAAAGTAGTACAGAACTTCTGGATATTATTAGTGGCATTTTAGAGAAAAACAATAGTGACTTTCTGGAATTTGCAAAAGCAAGTATTACGATAACCGAACTAAAGAATAAGTTACTGGCCTTGTATAGTAGTTTGGCAATATCTAAAAATGTATCACTAAGCATAGATTTATTGCCTGGAAATCATAAACAAAAATTTTCACGGCAAAAAATTACCCAAATTTCCGGTAATCTTATCTCTAATGCGATTATCTATGCAAGTAAAGTTTCAGAAATTAAAGTAGTGATTGGATTAAAAAATAGCGGAACCTCAGATATGGCAAAGCTTAGTGTAGAGATTGAGGATGGATCGACTTTTCTGCAGCCAGAAGCTATTGCCGATATAATGGATTCATCAATGCAGGCTAAAGAAGGTTTGGTTGGTGAAGATCATTATGGACTGGGGTTAAAACTGGTTAGACATTTGGTACTGGAAATGGGCGGGCAAATGGAAATAACTTCAGAAGAAAGTAAAGGAACGACATTTAGGGTAGCTATCCCCAGATATATTTAAGGATTAATAACTAAAAATGAAATCTCTATAGCTCCATCCTTTGTAAATAAAAAGAATAAAGAAAATTAGTGCTACCATAAATTCCATAAAGGTAGAAGCCAAAAACCCTATAAAACTACCATAAGCTGCCCGTAGAGCAGTTTTAGAATCAGATTTATTTACAATTTCACCAATGAATGCACCCACAAAAGGACCAATTAAAATCGCGAAAGGAATTGGGGTGAAAATACCAACAATTAAACCTATGGTGGTGCCAATCATTCCTGCTTTACTACCGCCGTATTTTTTGGTTCCCATGGCAGGAATCATAATTTGCAGTACGTAGATTGCGATAGCAACAATCAGTGTAATTCCTAAAAACCAGTAATCAATGCTGATGCCTGGGATAATGTAAAAAAATAACAATCCCAGCCAACTAATGGGTACGCCTGGCAAAACCGGTAATACGCTGCCAATAATACCAACGACTAAACAAATAACTGACAGACTAATAAGAAGGATCGTCATGATTAAAAATTATGAATAAAATTGTTCAATTTTAGTGTAGTTCAAATGTTTTTAGAATATTACCTATTCTTATAATAGCGCACTTAAACATTGTTTTACTTCTTCGATGTTTTCAATACGATAATCGGCGTACGAATCATTGCCATGTTCCCCCACAAGGATTCCAATGCCATTTTCCATTTCCCTAAAAGCATCCTCATCTGTCGTATCATCTCCCAGATAAATGGAAAATGGATTTTTATGTGTACTTAATTCTTTGCGAAGAAAATTAACTGCTTTGCCTTTATGCCAATCGATATTCGGTTTTATTTCGACCACTTTTTTACCATCGCCTTTATGCAAGTCTGGATAATTTTCAACCACATTTTCTATGATATTGTGAAATTCTGAAATCTTTTCTTCCGCTACTTGTCGATAATGGATCGCCAGTGTGAACTTTTTCCGCTCAAAGCGAACACCGTCTATCTTGTTTAATTCCTGCCGGAGTGTTTGCTCGATTTGGGTAAAAACCGGGAGCATTTTTTTAGCCTCTTCATTATCTTTCTCAAAATTATTAGGCCCGGCAATTTCAAATCCGTGGCTACCGGCATAGTAAATATCAGAGAGTCCAACTTTATTACGCACATCGCTTAAACCACGACCACTAACCACGGCAATAGCGTATTTGTTAGAAAGTTGCTTCACAATTTCTCTGGTTTCATCATCCATCCCTGCATCTTCATGATTCTCTACAATTGGCGCCAGGGTGCCATCAAAGTCTAGAAAAATAAGCGGTTTATTTTTGTTGAATTTTAATTGGATTTCTTCCAAATTTTTTATCGCCGAATCTAATTGCTTCGGGTCTTGCAAAGTTTTCATATCAGGTATTTGTAGATCTAATAATTTGTAATTTCAAGATAGTGCTTTTACAAGCTATTTATGTTAGTTTTCTATTAAAGTTGAATGAAAATAAAATTTACAGAAGGCTTTGTTTGGTTTTAAGGAGAAGGATAAAATGTTAAAGTTTGAATTTTTCAACTAATAGGTTAGTTTAAACTAAATGATTAGTTTATATTAGCAGTATCAATCAATAATATAGTTTCAATCAAAACAGGTGCAGTGTGGTCTTTTTACAACAATTTTATTTCTTAAAAGGCATAGTATTTAAGGATCGATAATTGAGTGAGATTCTATTAATAACATAAAGAATGAAGCAGTTAACAAAAGCAGAAGAAGAAATTATGCAAATTCTCTGGCAATTAAAAGAAGCCAATGTTGCCACAATAATCGAGGAGATGCCAGAGCCGAAACCGGCTTACAATACCGTTTCAACCATTGTAAGAATTTTGGAAAACAAAGAATTTGTAGATCATCGTAAAAAGGGGAAAGGATACATCTATTTTCCTGTTGTAGCGAAAGATACCTATAGCGACCAGAGTATGACCAAGCTTATCAATAACTATTTTAATGGATCTTTTAAAAGCATGGTTTCCTTTTTTATGAAAAAGAACGAAATGGATACTAAGGATCTAGAAGCCATTTTAAAAGAGATCAATAAAGACGATAAATAATCATGTGGCGGTATATTATTCAGATTATAGTTTTTCAACTGGTATTTTTACTGGTGTACGAATCTTTTCTAAAAAAAGAAACTTTTTTTACGGCGAACCGTTGGTATCTCTTGCTAACACCTGTACTATCCTTAATATTGCCATTTGCAAGTTTTACTGCATTATCTGAAGTTGTACCTGCATCTGCCGTCACGGCAATTAATAATACCATAAAATTACCCGAAGTTTTTATAGGGACTCAACAGCCAACAGTAGAGCAATTGCCTACAGTACATATTAAAGCTGAAAAGACAGCGGCAGTAAATTGGTGGTTGGTAGTTTATGCTCTGGGTAGCTTTACTAGCTTTGTTTTATTCTTAAAAAGATGGCGAGTTATAGGGAAGTTATTTCAGTTTAAAGCTGAAGATAAAAAAGACTTTAAAATTGTTGAAATTCCCAATTCCAGAATGGCATTTACATTTTTAAAAACTGTATTTCTAGGTAGCGACATTTCAGCAAAAGAACGCGAACATATCTTGGAGCATGAGCTTATTCATGTATCGCAAAAACATAGCCTGGATCTATTGTTTTTCGAGATCTTAAAAGTGCTGGTTTGTTTTAATCCTTTAGTTTATCTTTTTCAGAATAGAATAGCCGCACTTCACGAATTTATAGCCGATGAAGCAGTCGTAAAAAAAACCTCTAAAAAGCATTATTTTAATCAGTTGCTTAACAGTGCTTTTGAAACTCAAAATCTCTCATTCACCAATCAATTTTTTAATCAATCATTAATCAAAAAACGAATAGTTATGTTACAAAAAAATAAATCTACAACAATCGCAAAATTCAAGTTTTTACTGGTAGTACCGGTACTGGCTATGATGTTGATTTACGTATCCTGTTCAGATGAACGTGATGTATCCTCAGATGATCCAACAGGAGATATCGATAATCTTATTTCAAAAATTCAAAATAAGGATAATCTTTCTGAAGATGAAAAGATCGAACTAGTAAAGGTGTTACAAGCAGTCGAAGAAAAAATGGAAGGGACTAGTTTCAAAGAGAAAAATAAAGTATATGAAGTTAGAGGGTGGGCAGATACCAATGATGTTCCATTCGCGGTTATCGAAGAAGTTCCTGTATTTCCCGGCTGTGCAGATTTAAAAACTAACAACGAGCGTAAGTCTTGTATGAGTGAAAAAATAACACAATACGTGGTCAATAATTTTGATACTGGCATAGGTAAAGATATTTTAGATGAAGGAGAAATCACTCGTGTGATCGTACAGTTTAAAATCAATGCATCAGGAGATGTTACTGAAATTAAAGCTCGAGCACCACATCCAGACCTAGAGATGGAAGCAAAACGTGTTATAAATAGCCTTCCTAGAATGCAGCCAGGTAAACAAAGAGGAAAAGCTGTTGGGGTTGTTTATTCCTTGCCTATAGTGTTTCAAAATGGGGGAGATACTCCAGGAGCAGTTGGTGAAACAGTAAGTGATTTGCCACCGCCACCGCCACCAGAAGCGCAGGCTTCAAAATAATATGAAAAAGAATGAGAAAATTGCCCATTTTCAGGCAGTTTTCATTTAAAAATTAAGGGATGTTGCAGTATTGTGTTCAGGTGATCGTGTTCCAGTTTTTATTCTGGCTGGTGTACGAGATTATTTTAAAACGAACTACTTTTTTTGCTTATAATCGCTGGTATTTGCTGCTTTCTTTTAGTTTGTCGCTAATTTTACCTTTACTGAAATTCGATCTTTTTTATGATGTGGTTTCTCCAGAAAGGCTAAGCGCTTTTAGGGCGCAAAAGATTTTAGATATTACCGCACCTGAAATAAAATCAGAAGCCAGCCGAAATTCGATAATTTCGAAGCAAAATTTTATAGACTGGTGGGAGGTAACTTATGTGATTGGAGTTGTGATAAGCGCAATCTTTTTAAGCCTGAAATTGTTTAAATTGAAGTCACTTTTTACACAAAATCTTAAAAGTACTGAAGGTCAATTTAGAATTATAGAGTTACCGCAAACAAAAACTGCTTTTACCTTTTTTAAGACCATTTTTCTGGGAAATGAGCTTTCAGCATCAGAGCGAGATCAGATCCTGGAGCACGAAAAAGTGCATGCCAAACAATTACATAGCCTGGATTTGCTGTTCTTTGAGGTTTTTAAGGTTATTTTTTGGTTTAATCCGTTGGTGTACGTTTACCAGTCTAAAATTGCGATGATCCACGAGTATCTCGCAGATAACGAGTCGGTAAAAAAGACTTCGAAATCTAACTATTTTCAGCATTTATTAAATGCAAATTTTGGTAGTGAAGATCTTATCTTTTCCAGCCATTTTCTTAATAATTCATCATTAAAAAAACGCATCAAAATGATACAAAAAAAACAAAGCCGTTCTTTGGCTAAACTTCAATATTTAATAGCTATTCCGTTAACTTTTGCCATGTTGGTTTTTGTGGCCAATGTTTCAGCAAATACGATTCGGAATAAAGTTTCTGAAGCGATATCAACTTCTAAAGCAAACAAAAATAGTACAGCAGTTACCACTGAAAGAATTACTGAAAATAGCGAAAATCAGCCGATAGATATTCCTTTTGCAGTGGTAGATCAAATTCCCCTTTTTAAGGGTTGTGAAGATGTTTCTGAAGCAGGCCAAAAAAATTGTACCGTGCAAAAGATCAGCGATTTTGTTGATGACGAAATCAATAAAAATCTAAGTGAGGAGCTGAAAAATAAAGAGCTGCAACGAATTGTTGTTCAGTTTAAAATTTCTGTTTCAGGAAATGTCGAAGCGGCAAGGGCAAGGGCGATTAATGCCGGCAATGATCGTGAAGCTTTAGAAATGGCCGCGGTTAAGGCTGTAGAAGCGCTTCCGCAGTTTATCCCGGGAGAACATAAGTCTGAAAAGGTAAATGTGATTTATTCGCTACCAATTATTTTAAATGGAGAAATGTAATGAGAGGCTTACTTCTTGTCGTACTGATTCTTTGTTTAAAAACCATGTCGGCGCAAAGTAAACAGGTTGATATTAGAGATAATTACCAGAAGATCTTTGGTGTTGAAATGCTGGAATTTGGAAACCAGAAATTTCCTAAGCCTACCGTCAAAAAACTAAAGAAATCAGATCCTTTATACATGCTTACCGAGAAAAACAAAGTGATTTTATTAAACCTTTTTACAGATTATTCAGGTTTTCGTGAGTTTTCACAAGTAAAGGGAATAGAAGATAGTATTTCACTCCAGAAGGAATTTTACAGTTTTTTAAATGCTGATGCCCAGTTTGGGGATTTAATGGATAAAATTTCTGAGAAAATAAATAATGGAAAATTTATAGATACAGTTACTATAGATCAATTAACGGATGTGGCTTCAAAGTATTTTTATATCAAGGGAATAGACGAACAAGGCCGATATGAAGGAAAAGTTTGTGGTGGTTTAAATGGTAATTCAGCGAACCCATCAATTAAACATCCTTTTATCGAAGCTTTTTCGGTAGCTGCTATATTAGAGAATTTTCAGAAGGGAAATAATCTTTATGACCAATTTGTAAGAGGGATGAAAAACTTAAATAAAATTCAGTTTTCAGAAAACCAGGAACAGCGTCTTTTGGAAGCGCGGGGAGCGATGTATTTATTCATGTTTAATAATCAGGAATTTCGAGATACTCTTATTTCAGAATATGAAAAGCGAAAGCAGGTGCTTCCGTTTTATCTAAAAGTATAATTTATGCGTTTAAATATTACTGTTTTTTTTGTTTTTGTAAGTCTTTCGATTTACGCACAGTCCAATACAAAAATTGCCGATAGTTTATATGCCGTAGGCAAGTATGAGGAAGCGGTTTTGTTAATGGAAAAAGAAGATACTTCTTCAGTAAAAATTTTAAAAGATCTGGCTAAATATTACAAAGCCAATAGTGAAGAGAAAAAAGCGTTAAAAACCTATAGGAAAATCCTTGATTTGGATTCGAACCGAGTAATTACGGCTTTAAATTATGGGGAAACACTTTTAAGTCTAAATCAATTAAAGGAGGCTGATAGTTTATATAAAAAAATAAGCCTTCGTTTTCCTGAGAATGCGCAATTCTATTATTCAAGAGGTTTGGCAAACGAGCGATTGGGGAATGATAGCATTGCTTTAGACTTATATAAAAAAACTCATAAATATGACCAGTTTCACCAAAATGCCTTATATAAACTATCCAAAAAAAGTCTTAGGAATAAGGAGTATCAGCAGGCATTAGCTTATACAGCAATGGGGCTGGCAAAAAACGAAAATAATGTATCATTACTTTCAATAACGGCGCAAACCTATTCGGCAATGGCCGTCTTTTACGAGGCTATTCCGCATTACGAGAAGATCATTAAATTAGGGCAGGGTAGCGAGTTTATTCATACTAAATTGGCATACGCCTATTATAAAGATGGTAATTTTGATCAGGCCATTGAAAATTATAAAGAAGCCTTATTATATGAGCCGGGAAACTCTTCTACGCACTTTTTACTAGGAAAAATGTATGCATTAACGAAAGATTATCAGAATTCCGAACAACATTTATTAATGGCTATCAAAATCAAAGATCAGCCTATGGATGCCGAGTATTTTTCCCTGGCCCTAACTTATAAGTACCTGGAAGCGTATAAAAAAGCATTCGATTGGTTTCAAAAAACCTTAAAAGAAAATCCAGATCATACCCGAGCGCTTTATGAGCGTGCGGTCGCGGCCGATAATTATTTTAAAGATGTGGATACCCGAATAAATTATTATCAGACCTTTTGGGATAAATATTACGGAGAAGATTCCAACTATTTAGCTAAAGATATGCTATATCTTACTAAAAACAGAATCAGCGATTTAAAAGAAAAAAAGCATATGGCAAAAGATAAACTGGATAAAGCGAATTCAAAAGATTCTTTAGCAGAAGTTGAAAATGATTCTACAAACCTGGCAAACCAGAAAAAATAGTATAAAATTCATCTAATCTTGGGGTTAAGCGCAATTTGATTATTTTTGAAGTTACAAGCCGAAGATTTGATGAAAAGAAGAGTACTTCCAGTTTTAGCATTATTAATTATTTCCTGCAATTTTGAGACGAAAAAAATCTCTTCAGAAGAAGTTTTAGAGCAGGAATCAAAGTCTCTAAATTGGAAAGAAGTCGATGAATATCCGGCTTTTGAAGAATGCCAGCAGGAAACTGAACTGACTGCCGCCAGAAATTGTTTTGAAACAGCCGTGGCCAACAATATTTATGCTTATTTAGAAAAGCAACAGCCGGTAGTTAGTAAAAGTATTGACGATACGATTTATATTTACCTTGAAATCACCAAAAAAGGAAAACCAGAAATCGATTCTATTTCAGCCATAGATAGCACAGTGACCAATCAATTACCAAAAATAGAAAACTGGCTAAGGGAAAGTATCGATTCGTTACCTAAAATTTATCCAGCCAGTAAAAGAGGAATTCCGGTTTCTACAGCTTTTAAAATGCCGATAGTAATTAAAGCGGAGTAATTTTAGTTCGCAATTACAGTAGAAAGTTGGCAGTGTTGAAGGTTAAATTTTAAAGTTGAAATCTGTAAATTTTTTTTAAATAAAGCATACGATTCACATTTGGTTTTTTAATTTCACTACTCACTACTCACTACTCACTACTCACTACTCACTACTCACTACTCACTACTCACTACTCACTACTCACTACTCACTACTCACTACCAATAACCACATTCCATTTTCTTACCGAATATTGCTTGATGAGACCGTTTTTATAATATGGGTCATTTTCAGCAAAATGCTTGGCGGTTTCTTCAGATTCAGATTTAAAGATAAAAACAGCTTTATCAGCAGGATTATCTAACGCACCTGCCATTATAATTTCTCCGGCTTCCTGGGCTTTTTTTGCCATTCCTAAATGTTCTTCGCGATATTTTCCTCGTTCTTCTAAATAAGAATCCACCAGATGATAGGTTAAGATGTAATAATTCATATTGTTGATTTTCGTTAAATATAGGGAATAAGTATTAGAAGTTAGATCGCTTCGTTTTTAGATTTTAAGTAATCTGACAATGTAATTTTTATCCTGAATATTGAAATTTAAAAAGGAGTAATTTCGACTGAAGCGCAGCGGAAGATAGAAATATGCAAACTGTGACTGCTAAGTGAAACTCACCTCTTAAACGTTCTTCCTTTCCATTGATAACCACCGAAAAGCGAAAGAAATGCTACATAAACTGAAAAAAAAGGATGCAATACACTGCTTATCATATAATGTCGCATTAACGACTCCTGTTTAAAGAACTGGCTTGCATTATATAGCAAAACAAAGTCTACATTGAATTTTACTAAAAAAAGGATCATAAAATATGGAAAAGGAAACAGTTTAAAAATACCCAAAAGTAAACTTAAACTAAAAGCCAGATTCATGATAAATACAATTATGCCGATAAGTTTAGCAAAATTACTGGTGTAAGCCGAGGTTTTTGAAGCCCAGCGAATCCTTTGCTGCACCATTTTTTTAAAATTATTCAGCGGTTTTGTGGTCACCACCACAAATTTATCTTTAAGAAAAGTAACTTTTAATTGTTGCTTTATAAATTTTTGGAGTAAAAATACATCGTCACCACTGGCAATATCTGAATTTCCATCGAATCCATTTTGGTTAAAAAAGACTTCTTTTTTATAACAAAGATTAGCGCCATTGGCCATAAATGCCCTATTAAGTCCGAATGCCCCGGCCCCGGAAATTTGCAGACTTAAAAAGTCGAGAGCTTCGAAAGCAGTACCAAATTTGGGGGTGTTGACTTCAATAGTAACCGGCGCAGCAATCATGGCTGGATTACTTTTTATAATTTCAGTATTAAAACTTTGTAACCAGTTTTGGGGTATTTTACAATCAGCATCGGTGGTAAGAATATAGTCAAATTTAGAAATTTCGATAGCGGTTTTTATCGCATCCTTTTTTGGGGAATTAGAACTACGACTGTTTTGTATAACTTTTAGATCAAATTGCGGTTGCTTTTCGATAAATTCAGAAATAATTTTTTCGGAATCATCTGCAGAATCGTCATTCACCAAAAAAATTTCAAAAAGCTCTAAAGGATAATTCAGCAATAATAAACTTTCAAGTAATTCGGGTAGATTTTCGGCTTCATTTCGAAATGGGATGACGATAGAAAATCTGTTTTCTGGAGTTTCGTAGTCATAAAGTGGTGTTTCTAATCTACTCCAGCCTTTTTTTAAGGCAATCATTAAAGAAGCGTAAGAAAGTGCAATCAAAACAACAAATATCAACATAAGCATTTTTTCTTTTTCCCGAACCGGTGAGGTTTCGGTAACGGAGTGGTAATTTATCGCAAAGATAGATTTCCGTAGCTTTGCAAAAGAGGAATAGTTTAATTTCCTTGTCAAAAACTTACGAATTTGAGCGAAAAGATCATTTTAGGAATCGACCCTGGAACCACCATTATGGGGTTTGGATTGATAAAGGTGAAGAATAAGAATATGGAGTTTTTGCAGCTGAATGAGCTTCAGCTAAAAAAGTATGATGATCACTACGTAAAACTTAAATTGATCTTTGAAAGAACCATACAGCTTATTGATACGTTTCATCCCGATGAAATCGCTATTGAAGCGCCGTTCTTTGGGAAAAATGTACAATCCATGCTAAAGTTGGGTAGAGCACAGGGAGTTGCGATGGCAGCAGGACTTTCACGTGAAATCCCGATTACCGAATATTTGCCAAAAAAAATAAAAATGGCCATAACCGGAAACGGAAATGCCAGTAAAGAACAGGTCGCTAAAATGCTGCAAAGCATGCTGAAGTTAAAATCCCTGCCTAAAAACCTGGATTCTACCGATGGTCTTGCCGCTGCAGTTTGCCATTTTTATAATTCTGGACAACCAAATATTGGTAAAAGTTACACTGGCTGGGACGCGTTTGTCAAGCAAAATCCAGACAAAATTCGGTAATTTGATAATGTAACAATTTGAAAATTAATTATCCCATTAGCACATTTCCAAATCTTCAAATTAAAAAATGAGCGGAATCTACATTCACATCCCATTTTGTAAGCAGGCTTGTCATTACTGCGATTTTCATTTTTCAACTTCTTTAAAGAAGAAAAGTGAACTGGTAAGCGCTTTGCAAAATGAATTAGTGCTTCGTAAAAACGAGCTGCCAAATGAACCGATCAAAACCATTTATTTTGGTGGTGGTACGCCTAGCTTGCTGAATTTAGAGGAATTAACCGCCATTTTTAAAACGATCTATACTGAATTTACCATTGCTGAAAATCCGGAAATTACGCTGGAAGCCAATCCAGATGATCTTTCTGAAGAGAAAATAAATGAGTTGGCCAATTCAAAAATCAACCGACTAAGTATTGGGGTGCAATCATTTTTTGAAGAAGATCTCAAACTAATGAATCGTGCCCATAATGCTGAAGAAGCACTAAATTCTATAAAATTAGCCAGATCAAAATTCGATAATATTTCGGTCGATTTAATTTATGGGATCCCCGGAATGAGTAACGAGCGTTGGCAAAAGAATATTCAGATATTACTGGATTTGGATATTCCTCATATTTCCAGCTATTCGTTAACAGTCGAGCCTAATACCGCTTTGCAGAAATTCATTGAAAAAGGAAAAATAAAGCCGGTAGACGATGCTGCTGCGGCACAACATTTTGAAACTCTAAGAACAGTATTAAAAAATGCAGGCTTTGAGCATTATGAGTTTTCAAATTATGGAAAACCCGGTTATTTTTCACAAAACAATACCGCCTATTGGTTAGGAAAACCATATTTGGGCATTGGTCCTTCTGCACATTCTTACGACGGGAATAGCCGAAAATGGAACATTGCAAATAACACGCTTTACATAAAAGCTATCGAAAGGTCTGAACTGCCTTTGGAGGTTGAAGAATTAAGTATTACCGATCGTTACAACGAATATATTATGACCCGCTTACGAACGTATTTTGGTGTAGATCTGGTTGAAGTTGAGTCAAAATTCGGTAAAGAATATCTGGAATATTTAAAGGAACAGTCGGTTGTATTATTTGAAAAAGAGTTTTTAAGAATTGAAAATAACGTGATGCATATTACTGAAAAAGGAACCTTTTTAAGTGACGGCATTGCTGCCGATTTATTTTATATCGATTAAGATTTAGATCGCTTCGCTGTTAGAAATTAGATCTGAGAATATTGGTTTTAGAGGTGCATTTTTATTCAAAATATCTGAATCATTTGAAGTCACTTATTCTTTACTTGCAGCCGGATTCGTTCTAAAAATATAGATAAAAGCAGCCGCAAAAAGTATATAGATAACTGTAAGTGAAATAAAGATCTCTGGATGTTGTTCGATATCAAACGCTATTTTAAAGAAAGTAACTGCACCAACACCAAAATGCATTAAATTTCCAAAAGAAATCGGTTTGTTGTAAATCCCACCAATAAGTGTTCCTTTAGCCATCCAATTTAAGATTGCAAATCCCAGGTACAATGCACTAAGTATTTTCAAAAACAGTACTGTGATAAGGTTGGGTTCAATATTTAAAAATTCAATTATTTTAGTTGGTAGAAAAGAGATAAAAAGTCCTAAAACTGCTAAGAAAACGGCACTTGCAGTCATGATGATACTGGTTTTCATTTTTGGTTTAGTTTGAATTTCGTAAGAAGTAAGTAGAATATTATTACAGTTTGTTACACCATTTATTCGCGCAGTAAACTAGGGGTAAAGTGCAATAGGGTGAAATAATTGAAGAATTCCTGTAGCCTATTATATTTGAAACACCCGTATTTAAATAATTAGCCAAATTTATTGTTAGCTGCAAACTGCAGCTGCCAACTTCAAAAAATATCGCTAATTTTACTCGATAATCGAGATTAAATGCTCCGAGGCTTGCCTCGAAATAAATATGATTTTCACACAAATGCCTCACGGGCTTGTCCTGAGGTAGTTTACTTAAACATTAGGAAGTTTAGACTACAAATTATGCTTGCACAAATTCAGTATGAAGGAGAAAGTTTTGCGATCGATTTTTCAAAACCTATCGATATATCGCTGAGTTTGCGTGGGGACGATAAAAACCCGATTGCATGGTATTTGGATTCACCTAAAATTACGCCTTTTAGAGATGGTGATTTTATAGGGAAAGTTTCAGAAGGGGCTTCGGTGAATTTTAATAATATTCAGTTTAATCCACATGCACATGGTACGCATACCGAATGTGTTGGACATATCAGTAAAGAGTTTTTCAGTATAAACCAAAGCCTAAAAAACTTCTTTTTTAAAGTAAAATTGATCTCTGTAAGTCCAGAACTTCAAAGTGAGGATCAGGTGATTTCCGTAGCAAAACTAAAAGAGCAAATTAAAGATTCCTGTCCAGAGGCCTTAGTGATAAGAACACTGCCAAATTATATCGAAAAACGAAGCAAGAAATATTCGCATACCAACTGGCCATATTTATCTGAAGAAGCCATGCTTTTTATACGGCAATTAAATATAAAGCATCTATTGATCGATCTGCCATCGGTAGATAAAGAAAAAGATGAAGGAAAATTACTAGCACATAAAGCCTTTTGGAACTATCCTAAAAATACCCGTTTTGAGGCTACGATTACAGAGCTGATTTATGTTCCTAATCATGTGTCTGACGGGGATTATTTTCTGAATTTGCAAATTGCTTCGTTCGAAAATGATGCCGCGCCTTCTAAGCCTGTGTTGTATAAAATTCAGTAATAAATGAAAACCACACTTAAGCTTGAAGAACTGGCTAAACTGTGTTTGGGCATTTTGCGTTCTATTTTTTAGACTTTTCCTGGTGGTGGTTTATCGGTTTGTTTTTCGCACCGGATACCGGTGCGATTGGTTATGTCTTCAATGTTAAAATTGGTTCGTTTTTATACAATTTATGTCATCATCAAGGCTTAGCGATTTTGTTTTGGTAGATAGGCTTTTATCTTCATCTTCAGGTTTTACAATTAATAGGTGTAATTTTGTTTTCTCATTCGGCTTTTGATTGTATTTTAGGATACGGACTCAAATACGAAAAAGGTTTTAAATTCACCCATTTGGGAGAAATCGGAAAGTAGGATATGGAATTACTTTTTATTGGGCTGGCAGCAGGTGCCATTGCAGCGTACTTTATTTTTACGGCGTTTAACAGAGATCGTTCTAAGGTAAAAACCAAAGAACAATCTGTGGTATTAATGGAAAAAATTAGGAGTGTTTGTAAGTTTATAACGGTGGAAGGCGATTTTTCTGAAATCTATCATTATGAAAATCTAAAGGAAAAATATATAAGTCTTATTTTCGGAAAAAAGAAAGCAATTATTTTGATTAACGCGAAGGCACATGTTGGCTTCGATCTTAGTAAAATTAAGATGGAAAGTGACAACGAGAAAAAGCAGATTATCCTTACCAATTTTCCAGAACCTGAATTGCTTACTGTAGAAACCGATTTTAAATATTATGATAAGCGCGAAGGCTGGGCCAATCCTTTTACAACTTCAGATTTAACGGATATAAATCGTGATGCAAAAAAACATATAGTAGATAAAATTCCAGAATCTCCATTATTTGAACAGGCAAGAAAAGATGCTTTAAATACGGTGTTGTTAATGGAAAATATTGTACAAACCATAGGTTGGAAACTGGATTATTCGGCCTTGATTTTAGAGGAAGACGAGCAAAAAAAGATCGAAAAGAAATAATTCCGAATATCACCAGCATGGATATAGATACCTTTAGAGATTATTGCCTGGCTAAAAAAGCGGTTACCGAGCATTTACCTTTTGATCCTGAAACCCTTGTCTTTAAAGTGATGGGGAAAATGTTTGCTTTGGTGTCATTAGACGCTGTTCCATTACGAGTGAATTTGAAATGTGATCCTGAAAGAGCTTTGGAACTTCGTGAAGAATACGATGGTAAAATCATAGCCGGATATCACATGAATAAACAACATTGGAACACCATGATTTTGGATGGTGAAATTCCATCCCAATTAATTTTTGAACTTACAGACCATTCGTATCATCTTATCGTTAATAGCCTAACGAAAAAACAAAAAAAAGAATTCGACCAATTATAATGGCACAACACATCAACTTTTATAAAAAACAGATTGAAATTCATCAACATGCAGCTGATAAACTCGCTAAAAAATTGCTAGCCTCCAGTTTACTGCGTTTGGCAGTATTTTTAGTGATTTGTTTATTGGTGTATGTTTTTTGGGGCAATACCCAGGTTATCATCTCTTCGATTATTGGCGGGATCGCGCTTTTTGTTTTTCTGGTGTCCAGGCACAGCGATCTTAAGTACAAAAGCGATAAGCAAAAAGCGATAATTAAGTTGAATCAAACCGAAATTGATGTGATGCAATCGCGGCAATTTCAAGATTTGCCTGATGGCAGTGAGTTTGAAGTTCCCAATCATGATTATGCACAGGATATAGATCTATTTGGGAGAGGTTCCTTTTTCCAGTATTTAAACAGAACGGCACTTTACGAAGGCACCAAAAAGCTGGTGGGCATTTTATTGGCAAATGATATTGAAAGTATCCAGCAAAAACAGGAAGCAGTACAAGAACTGGCTGAAAAAGTTAAATGGCGACAAGAATTTAGTGCCACGGCAAGTTTGGTGAAAACAACCGAATCTTCTACTACCATTGTAAACTGGTTTAAAGAATATAAACGTTTTGTTCCCAGATTTATAAAGTGGCTTTCTCCGGTGTTTTCTATTTTATCCATTGCCATGATTATTGGCTATGTACTTGGTTTTGTAAGTGAATTTCAGTTATTATTATGGTTAATTGTTGGAATTTTAATTACAGGAATTTACCTGAAAAAGATTAATCTACTTTCGGGTAGTGTTTCTAAAATTCAGGATACATTTCACCAATATCATCAGTTGCTGGGAATGCTGGAAAATGAGGAATTTTCTTCAGAAATAATGGCAGCCAAAAAACAGGCAATTAGAACGGAGAGTAAAAAAGCATCACAAATTTTTAGGGAATTTTCAAAGGCTATCGATGCTTTGGATCAGCGTAATAATATGTTGTTCGGGATTTTCGGGAATGGATTTTTACTTTGGGATCTGCGGCAGTCCTTAAAACTGGAAAATTGGATTGCAACTTATGGACTTCAGGTTGAAAACTGGTTTGGAGTAATCGAAATTACCGATGCTTATAATTCTTTGGGGAATTTTAGGTTTAATCATCCAGAGTACAGCTTTCCGAAGATAAATCCTGTAGAAAAAGGAATTTCAGCAACGCAATTAGCACATCCATTACTTCATCCACAAAAACGTGTGGCTAATGATTTTCATATCGATGACAAAGAATTTTTTATTGTTACGGGAGCAAACATGGCCGGGAAGAGTACGTTTTTAAGAACGGTTTCTCTGCAAATTGTAATGAGTAATATTGGTTTGCCTGTATGTGCTGAAAATTGCCAGTATACTCCTATAAAATTAATTACCAGTATGAGAACCAGCGATTCGCTAAACGATGACGAATCGTATTTCTTTTCTGAATTAAAACGACTTAAATATATCGTAAATCGTATACAACAAGACCGATATTTTATAATTTTAGACGAAATTCTAAAAGGAACAAACAGTACCGATAAAGCTAATGGTTCTAAAAAGTTTGTTCGTAAGCTGGTACGTTCGCATTCTACAGGTATTATCGCTACCCACGATTTGAGCCTTTGCGAAATTACCGCAGAATTACCTCAGGTAAAAAACCACTATTTTGACGCAGAAATTATAAATGACGAACTTCATTTTGATTATCGCTTTAAGAACGGAATTTGCCAAAATATGAATGCTTCGTTTTTATTGCGAAAAATGGAGATTGTAGACGAATAGATTTATAGTATGTTAACTAGCTTAATTCTTTACTCAGGCTTTTCAGGAATTACCGTTTTTTTAGGCGGTCTCTTGGCTAATTTTTTTAATCATCACATTAAGGAGTCTCCGGTAAAATACGAGATTACTCATTTTTTTATGTCTTTTGGTTCAGGAATTATTTTATCTGCTATTGCATTGGTTTTAATTCCAACGGGGATGGAACGATTGAGCCTGTCCGGTATGACTTTTTCTTTTGTACTTGGTACAATACTTTTTTTATTTATAGATAGATATTTGGCGAAAAAAGGAGGTCAAACTGCTACACTTTTAGCGATGATGATGGATTTTGTTCCCGAGGCCATTGCTCTGGGTGCTGTTTTTGCTATTGATCCTAGTATGGCCACATTACTTGCGGTTTTTATAGGTCTGCAAAATTTACCTGAAGCTTTTAACTCTTTTCGTGATATGGTGCAAAGCGGTTATTCTGTAACAAAGAGCTTGGTGATCTTTTTCTTTTTAAGTTTTTGCGGGATTTTTGGTGCGCTTTTGGGGCATTTTGTATTAAGTGATTTTCCTAATCTCACTGCGCACTTAATGACCTTTGCCAGTGGTGGAATTCTTTATTTATTAATTCAGGAAATTATACCAGAAAGTAAACTAGATAAGAATTATATCGCTTCTTTAGGAGCAAGTTTGGGTTTTTTAATAGGAATTATTGGTGAAAAATTAATTTAATGGATTCATTAACCCAGATTGTGTTAGGAGCTTCGGTAGGCGAAGTGGTTTTAGGTAGAAAAGTAGGAAACAAAGCAATGCTCTATGGGGCGATTGCAGGGACTATTCCAGATTTGGATGTGATTGCCAGTAATTTTACAGACACCATTACGGCAAACGAAATCCACCGGGGATTTACGCATTCTATCTTTTTTGCGCTGATTTTTGCACCCATTTTCGGATGGATCATTTCTAAAATTGAAAGAAAAGCTGATGTCGATTGGAAAGAATGGTCTAAACTAATGTTTTGGGGGCTCTTTACGCACCCCCTTCTTGATATGTTTACCACCTGGGGAACGCAGCTTTTTTGGCCGGCGGATATTCGTTTGGCTTTTAAAACGATTTTTGTGATCGACCCTTTTTATACACTTCCGTTTTTATTTTTCACGGTATTGGCGGCTTTTCGGTCTAAAGATTCCATCAGCCGAAGAAAACTGAACTATATGGGGTTACAGCTAAGTTGTTTTTACCTTCTTTGTATTACGATTCCTTTAAAGCTTTATACTTTTTATGAATTTAAAGATGCTTTAAAAGAACAAAACCTTTCGTATTACGAAATAGAAACGAAACCTACGCCGTTTAATACGATTCTCTGGACAGCGAATGTCGCTACCGAGAAATCTTATTTGGTAGGAACTTATTCGATATTAGATGACCAACCCATAGAGTTTCGTCGCTATCCTAAGAATTATCACTTATTAGGCGATATTGAAAAATACCCAAATTTCGCCCGACTCGTAAAAATATCGAAAGGTTGGTATACTATTACTGAAAGGGATGGCGATCTATACTTTAATGATTTGCGCTTTGGAACGATAGATCCCACCGGAAATGATTCCCGGTTTGTGTTTAGCTATAAACTTGAAGTGAAAAATGGCGAACTTACCGCTACCGAAGTTAAAAAAGATTACGGGGATGCTTCTAGAATGATGAAAGGATTGTTTGAAAGAATTAGAGGGAACTAGGTTTCAGTGGGCAGTTTTCAAAAGCAGTGTGCAGTCGCAGTATGTAGTCTCAGTAGGCAGTGGTAAAGTTCAATAAACAGAGATCAATTAGCAGGCAGCCTTTAGCTTTCAGCAATCAGCAATAACCAATTTTTAATTAGAAATCTAATTCAAAATTTTGTCCTGATTCCTGGATATTTGAGCTTAGAAAATAGACCTTTTTGGAATATTTTTAACCTTAAGTACTTAAAATATTGAGCAAACCTCACAGGTTTTCGAAACCTGTGAGGTTTATTTGTACACTTTTGAAAGATGAAACGAATGTCAATATTTCGAGCTTCCTTCGCTATCAGGAATTTGATGTGAGATCGAAGGCAGGAATGCCATTCAAAATTCAAAATAAATTTCGTGGTTCTTTCCTCTCTCGTCTTGTTTATATTCTAACTCCTAAAATCTTATTTCCTTATCTTAGGTGCTGTAAAAATCCCAGATTGATGAAACTACAATTCCTGCTATTCTCATGTTGTTTATTTTTCACGAATACTTTTTCTGCACAAAACCCATCAGCGCAATTAGATAGTATTCTTAAGGCCGAAAGTCAACATCAAGCTTACGATTATGCTGAATATCCTTTAGGATTACATACAGAAGAACTTTATAAATCCGAGGCCGATTTTGCTCAAAAACTACTTGATGATTTATACAAACTCGATAGATCAAATCTTTCACAAACCGAAAAAATCACAGCCGAATTAATGAAGTTTAAACTTCAGGAGCGCGTCGATCAATATCAATATAAAGCCTATTTAAATCCTTTGCTTTCAGATGCCGGATTTCATGTAAGCTTACCGTATCATGTTGGACGGTTAAATAATTACGAACAGGTGAAACGGTATCTAAAAAAGCTCAATGCGATTCCGCAATATGTTGATCAAAACCTGGAATTGTTGCGAGAAGGTTTAAATCTGGGAATTACTCAGCCTTTAGTGATTTTTGATGGATATGAATCAACTTATAATGATCAGATTGTAGATAATTATAAAGAAAGCTTTTATTACAGTCCGTTTCAGCATTTACCTAAAAACTTAACGCAAACGCAAAAAGATTCCGTATTAAAAGCGGCTAAGATTGCGGTAGAAGAAAACGTAATTCCAGAATTTAAACGAATAAAGAAATTTTTTGAAACCGAATATTTTCCAAAAACGCGAAAAAGCATAGGTGTTTCTGAAATTGCTAATGGGCGCGAATATTATCAAAACAGAATTCGCTATTATACCACGCTAGATCTTACGGCCGATGAGGTGCATGAGATCGGATTAAAGGAAGTTGCGCGCATTAACGCTGAAATGAAAGCGATTATTGATGAAGTTGAATTTGATGGAAGTTTTGATGAATTTATCGAATTTCTAAGAACCGACGATCAATTTTATGCCGAAACCGGAAAGGAATTATTAAAGGAAGGGCGAGATATTACGAAGCGTATCGATGCACAGCTACCTCGATTTTTTAAAGTTTTACCCAGAAAACCATACGGGGTAGCGCCGGTTCCAAGTGCTATCGCCCCAAAATATACGGCAGGACGCTATAAAGGGGCATCTTCCCCAACCGAGCCTGGATACTTTTGGATTAATACCTATAAATTAGAAAGTAGGCCAATGTATGCATTACCCGCTTTAGCGCTTCATGAAGCTGTTCCTGGGCATCATTTGCAAATATCTTTAAACGCCGAATTGGGGGATAGTATTCCGACATTTCGACGCGGATTTTATCTATCGGCTTATGGAGAAGGCTGGGGATTGTATGCCGAAAGTTTAGGTGAAGAAATGGGGATTTATGAGACGCCGTATCAAAAATTCGGACAGCTAACGTATGAGCAATGGCGAGCCTGTCGATTAGTGGTGGATACCGGAATGCATGCCAAAGGCTGGAATCGGGAAAAAGCAGTGGCATTTTTAACTAAAAATACGGCACTTTCTTTACATGAAATTAATACCGAGATCGATCGTTATATCTCCTGGCCGGGGCAGGCATTATCCTACAAAATAGGAGAGTTAAAGATTAAAGAATTACGTAAAAAGGCAGAAGAAATTTTAGGAGAAGCATTCGATATTCGAGAATTTCACAGGATAATTTTATCGCAGGGAACGGTTACCTTAACGCTCATGGAAGATTTGGTAGATAACTATATAAAGATGACAAAAAATGAGTAAAGCAGTTTTATTCTTATTCTTCTTGCTTGGTTTTCAATTAAGTTTTGGACAAAATCAGAATGATTACGAAGAGATAAAAGAGTCAATAATTTCAGCATATAATTCGGATAATTATAAAGCGATTTTTGATAACTATTCCACCCAGATGAAAGAAGCGCTGAACTTAGAAAAGACTGAGGAATTTTTTAAGAATCTAAACAGTTCCGCAGGAAATATTATCGATTCCGAGTTTCTAGGTTTTAATCCGCCGTATAGCATGTATGCAACAGAATTTGATCGAGGCGCATTTATGTTTAGTTTGGCACTTTCAGAAAATAAACAAATCACGGGTTTTAAATTTACCCCCTATGGAAAGTCAACAAATCTTGCTGAAGCCGATACGATGCTCGATTTACCTTTTGAAGGCGAGTGGTATGTGGTTTGGGGTGGCGACACTAAAGAAGATAATTACCATGTAGAGCATCCTGCACAAACCGGAGCTTTTGATTTCTTAATGATTAACGACGATCTTAAAACATATGAAGGTGATGGAAGCAGTAATGAACAATATTATGCTTTCGGAAAAGAAATTTTATCGCCTGCAGCCGGGGAAGTGGTAATGGTGGTAGACGGGATTTATGATAATATCCCTGGCGAAATGAATCAGGATTTTGTGACCGGAAATACGGTAGTGATCAAACTAAAAAAGGATGAGTATTTATGGCTGGCACATTTTAAAAAGCATTCCATACAGGTAAAAGAAGGCGAGCGGGTTGAAGAAGGACAATTATTAGGATTATGTGGGAATTCGGGTAATTCCAGTGAACCTCATTTGCATATGCATATTCAGGATGAGCTAAAAATGAATAGTGCAAAAGGATTAAAATCTTATTTCAATCGCTTAAAAGTAGATCGAAAATATATCGAAAATTATTCGCCGATTCGTGGAGATTTGATCGAGAAGATTTAGATAGTGGTTGGTATTGAGTATTTAGATATTAGATCGCTTCGCTGTTAGAATTCAGCAGACTGAAAATGTTAAAATTTGAATGCTGAATTTTGAATTAATTTTAGCTGACCGCTGATGTCTGTAAACTGTAAACCATATCTTGAAAATAGACCTCTTCGTTCCATTTAGGACGTACAGTATGAGTCGAAAAATCTATTTTTACTGGAGTTGAATGCTGAATTTTATTCAAACTCTTATTTGGTAAAATAAATTTCCTCAGTTCAGTACGCTTAAAACAATAAACCTCACAGAAGTTGAAAATCAGAGAGGTTTATTGTTAATATCTAGCTCGCTGCTTAATTAGACGGCCTTCTTTCCGTAACTGATTTCAGCAATTATTTTTTAGCCTCCGCAAAGTTTTGATAGAAATAAGGAATGGTTTCAATACCTTTTAGGTAATTCCAGATGCCAAAATGCTCATTTGGGGAATGGATCGCATCGGTATCCTGGCCAAAGCCCATTAAAATAATCTTGCTTTTTAAGGCTTTTTCGAAAAGGGAAACAATTGGTATACTACCGCCACTGCGTTGTGGAATTGGAGTTTTTCCAAAAGTTGTTTCGTAGGCTTTACTAGCAGCTTTGTAAGCATCATTATCAATAGGGGTGACGTAGGCATAACCACCGTGGTGTGTATTTACTTTTACTGTTACTGCTTTTGGAGCCAGGCTTTCAAAATGCTTTTTAAACAATTCAGATATTTTTTTCCAATCCTGGTTTGGTACTAAACGCATTGATATTTTAGCAAAGGCTTTAGATGGTAACACTGTTTTAGCACCTTCGCCAATGTAACCACCCCAAATTCCGTTAACATCCAGTGTTGGTCGAATAGAACCGCGTTCCAAAGTAGAGAAACCTGCTTCGCCATACACATCATTTATATCCAACTTCTTTTTATACTCATTTTCATTGTATGGTGCTTCAGCCATTTTTTCCCTTTCTTTCTTAGAAAGTTCTTCAACCTCATCATAAAATCCAGGAATGGTAATATGATTATTCTCATCGGTAAGGGAAGCGATCATCTTGCTTAAAATATTGATCGGGTTTCCCACCGTTCCGCCATATAATCCTGAATGTAAATCACGGTTGGGGCCGGTAACCTCAACTTCCATATAAGAAAGACCTCGTAATCCTGTGGTGATACTAGGCACATCTTTAGCGATCATACTGGTATCAGAAATCAGAATCACATCATTTTGCAATTTTTCGATATTATTTTCGATAAACCAGCCTAAATGTTCACTGCCAACTTCTTCTTCACCTTCAATCATAAATTTCACATTGCATGGAAGCTGATTGGTTTTGGTCATGTATTCCAGCGCCTTAACATGCATGTACATTTGGCCTTTATCATCGCATGCGCCTCGGGCAAAAATGGCACCGTCTGGATGTAGCTCGGTTTTTTTGATTACCGGCTCGAAAGGAGGGGAGTTCCAAAGATCTAAAGGATCAGGGGGCTGAACATCGTAATGACCGTAAACCAATACGGTTGGCAGGTTTTTATCGATAATTTTTTCTCCATAAACCACAGGATGTCCTGGAGTATCGCATATTTCGACGAGATCACAGCCAGCTTTTTCCAATTGTGTTTTCACTGCTTGTGCAGTGGTGATCATTTCATTTTTAAATTTTGAATCGGCACTTATCGACGGAATTTTAAGTAAATCAATAAGTTCGGAGACAAATCTATCCTTATGCTCTTCAACATAAGATGTAACGTTGTCCATTTTGTTTAGATTTTGAAATTACTCAAAGGTAAGAATTTCAAAATTTTTTTTGAACCTTGTTTGTGTATTGAAAGATTTGTTTATATTTGCATCCGCTTACCGAAAGGATAAGCACTTTATTGAACCTGCGGGCGTGGTGGAATTGGTAGACACGCTAGACTTAGGACATAGCGAAATATAAAGTGTTAAAATATTAAAATGCGGGCGTGGTGGAATTGGTAGACACGTCAGACTTAGGATCTGATGCCGCGAGGTGTGGGAGTTCGAGTCTCCCCGCCCGTACAAAAGCCGAAGAGAAATCTTCGGCTTTTTCCATTTAAAAAAATGTCGAAAAAAATGTCAGGTACAACATAGGTACAACATTTTGCTAATTTCAGGGCAACATTTGTATTGATGTCAAATATTTCTATTTGTTATTAAACCCTATTAATTTTCTGGTAAAATAATAAATTCTGCTAAATAGCAACCTTATTACTTCGTAAGGGGGAGTTTATTATCATACAATATAACCGCAATTTAAACTCGTAAAATACTTCCATCAAAAGACTACGGCATAAAGCCAATGCTCTTTCCAACGCTTATTTATTCCGTTTCCTTTTGAGCCAAGATTTTATCTTCCGTTTGGTTTCTGCTCAAATATTGTTTAATCTAAAATTTGAGTATTATGACAACAAAAGTGAGTACCACAAGAAAGAGCGGTAAAAAAATTACGGCCGCCAAGAAAGAAGTCAAAGAAAAATTGACACAAAAAGCGATTGGGCTTCAGATTGAGAACCTATCAATTGCAAAGGTCATTCCCGACCCGATGCAGCCCAGGAAGACTTTTAATGAGGATGCGTTAAAGCAGCTTTCAGAAAGTATCAAAAAGCACGGTGTTCTGCAACCTATTACAGTCCGTAAATCTGGAAACGATTTTATCATCGTAATGGGGGAGCGGAGGTATCGAGCCAGTAAATTGGCCAACAAGAAATCAATTCCGTGTATCGTTTGGGAATACAAGAACAATGATGTTCTGGAAATTCAAATCATCGAAAATCTACAAAGACAGGATGTTGAGCCAACCGAAGAAGCAGAGGCGATTGCTTATTTAAGCGAAAGATATGCGCCTACCGAAATTGCAAAACGGTTGGGAAGAACCGATAACTTTATCAGACAGCGACTTAAACTGGCTGGTTTGATTGAAGGTTTCAAACACTTCGTCCGTAATGGCGAAATGACGATTTCGTTAGGTGCGGGTGTTGCACTTTTCGAACCTGAAGAACAACAGATGCTGTTGGAAACGATGGGCGAAGATTTTAGTGCCCATCAGATAAACAGGATGATAAAAGACCAGACCTATGATTTAGAGAAAGCACCTTTTGAGGTAGCTGATAAAAAATTGGTTTTGAAAGCTGGCTCTTGTGTAGAATGTCCGTTCAATGCTGCAAATCAAGGTAATCTGTTCGGCGATGGTAAAATGGTCTGTACAAAATCAGCTTGTTATGAAACGAAGAAAAGCAAGTCGTTCTTTAATTTGATTGAAAAATCGAAACAAGAGAACATACTGTTAATTCCTGAAATACGACAGTATTGGGCAGACGAGGAAAACAATCAGCTGATTATTTCACAATTGGAAAAGAACGGTTTGAAAGTCTATTTGCTGGATGATTGTGAAATCATAGAAAATCCGATAAAGCCAACAATTGAGGACATCAAGAAAGAATACCAACATTACGATTATTCTGAAGATGAATTCAAAGCAGAGCTGGATGAAGCCTTACAGCACTACGAAAAAGAATTGGAAAAGTACAATTCAGCTAAAGAAAATGAATTTGTAAAAGGTATTGTGTTCCATCCTGAAACATACAGACACAAAGAAGTCTTTATAAAGATTGTTGAACAGTCCAAAAATGAATCGACAACGTATTCCGCACCATTGGCCAACAGAAAAATGGCAGATTGCACCCCTGAAGAACAGATAATTAAAATCAACGAAAGGGAAATCCGAAAGAAGCAAATAGAGAACAACAAGCAGTTTGAAGAAGTTGTTGAGATGATTAGAGACACCAAATACATTGATACGAAGAAAACACTTTCGGTGGATGAAATGGTAGCGTTCTCATTGACGTTGTATGAAAACAATGTAGATTATGTTGGAAGACAAAGATTCTTTTCAAATTTATTGGGCAATACATCAAAGATGACAGATGAAGAGATTGTTGAGAATTTCAAAAAGAAGTTTAAAAAGGAAATCTTTCATAAGTTGATACGGTATATCCTAACAAAGCAAGTGCATTTTGGCGAAAGCAATCACGTTAATAATTTGACTAATATTTCATTCTACAATGCGATGCAAGGTTATTACAAGTCCAAGATTGATGGCATCGAAAAAGAATATGCCGAAAAAAGAAACAAGCGTGAGGAACGTTTGAAAGAGCGAATAACAGTTCTTGAAAAGCAAATTCAAGGATTGAAACAGTAGCTTTTGTTGTTTGAAGAAGGATTGGCATTCGTGCTGGTCCTTCTTCTTTTTTTATAATAGACACTTGGTTAATATGGTCAAGGAATAGAGAGAATAATCAATCAATAGTAGCGCAAAGGTAAACTCGTAAAATACACCCATCTAAAGACTACGGCATAAAGCCAACGCACTGCCCAACGCTTATTTATTCCGTTTCCTTTTGAGCTGAGATTTTAGCTTCCGTTTTGGTCAAGCTCAAATATTGTTTAATCTAAATTCAAAAGTTATGTATTTACAAAATTTGCAACAGGATGAAATCTTTGTTCCATCAGAAATGAAATCCTTAAAAACTCTGACACAGATGGAATCCCGACGAGGGCTTGAAAATGCCATCATTTCAAATGGGAAGATTGTTAATGTAGTATCGAACAGTTACGGACACATTCCAAACCAATTGTTCTTCAAGAAAACTGAAGAAATGTTGATGGATGCACAACTGAACTTTCACAAGCGCACCATCAACAAAAATGATAGGTCGTTCATTACCGACTTTATCATAGACGATAAAAGTCAGTTTACCGTCAAGAACGATAAGGACGTGATACTGCCAATGCTACGGTTCAAAAACTCGTATGACGGTAGTGAAAAGACTTCTGGACACTTCGGATTTTATAGAGAAGTATGTTCCAATGGTTTGCACGTTTCCCAAGCCGAAATCGAGTTTTCTATAAAACACAGTAAGAACAATACACATCTTATTATGCCACGACTGAACAATCTCTTTGATAAATTTCTGGACAACGAATTTTACACCATTACCAAGAAATTCGACAAGATGAAGGAATTTAAAATCATCGATACACAGGAATTTGTTAAGGCAATTCTTGACAGAACGAAATTGTTCAGATATGAATGTAGCGACAAGAACAGCGACCCGTCGAAAAAATCTCGTGAGGTCATCGAAATCTTAAACTATGAAGCCTTATTGCTCAATGAAGAACCAAATCTTTGGTTAGGTTACAATGCGTTTAATTCAGTACTTCATAATGTTTTGAAGAAAAGCTTTGGCCAACAAGAACGGTTGGATAAAAAACTGTTCGACGAAGTCTATGCAATGGCATAAAGCCAAAAGGTTCATCCAGTACCTTAAACTGGATTTTTTCTTTTTTTAAAGCGGTTTTAAAAATTCCTAATTAACTTAGTTGAACGCTAATTTTCACAAATAAAAAATAATGGTATCTTTGTATTTAATGCAAAAACCAAATAAAATAGCGGCATTTTTCTTTCTAGGCTTGTTTAGCCTAATGATGCTACATCAAGTTTTTCCGCATTTACACCATCAGCACGAGGATTCTCATTCACATTTAGATATTGCCCATACTGGCGAGGACAATCATCACGATGATAGTTCCCAAGAGAAAGAAGATTCACCTTACGGGTTTTTTGGGTTCGTTATGGATATGCATACCCATACCACGGTGTCCAGCGATATAGTCTTACTTGAAAGAAATACAATCGAGAAAAAGACCGTTGTTGACAAGGATGTTCTAGAGAGTGTTGTTGAAACTAAAGGATTTTTTTCAGTTGAATATAGGCAAAATAGTAAACAGCCTGTTTATTATCCGCCCAATAATTATTTCAATTCTTATCTTTCATCCCTCGACTCAAGAGGCCCACCTACCTGTTAACCCCACTTTAGTTTAATAAAATTAGACAGATATATTAATAGTATCTGCAAATTTATTATGCTTTGGTAATAGCAAGCTTCGCTTTAATTACCATTTTACCATATTTATTTTTCAAGAATTAATCCTTGGTTTTGTATAACTCAAATCCATAGATAGCCTGTATGGTATTTTCATTTTTATTATTTACGACTTAAAAATATTTTAAATATAATGTTAGACAAAATCATTGCATTTTCGATAAACAACAAACTTGTTATCGGATTATTTACGCTGGCACTTATTGGATGGGGCTCATATTCGCTTACACAATTACCCATAGATGCCGTGCCAGACATCACAGACAATCAAGTTATGGTTATTACCATATCACCCACTTTAGCGGCACAAGAAGTAGAACAATTAGTTACGTTTCCCGTAGAGCAAACAATGGTTAGTATTCCTGGTATTAAGGAGATGCGTTCCTTTTCTCGATTCGGGCTTTCTATAGTAACTATTGTTTTTGAGGAAAGTGTAGACTTATATTGGGCAAGGCAGCAAGTTCAAGAGCGATTAACGCAGGCTGCCAAAGATATTCCTGAAGGCATCGGAAAACCTGAAATGGGACCCGTAACTACAGGGTTGGGTGAAATTTATCAATATGTAATTCATACCGAAAAAGGATATGAAGATAAGTATGATGCTACCGAATTAAGAACTATACAAGACTGGATTATCAAAAGACAACTATTGGGAACACCTGGAGTTGCAGAAGTGAGTGGTTTCGGTGGGTTAGTGAAACAATATGAAATTGCCATAGACCCAGATAAACTTCAAAGTATGAATGTTACTATTGAAGATATTTTTACCGCTCTGGAAAAAAACAATCAAAACACGGGTGGCGCTTATATAGATAAAGGTCCTAATGCCTATTTTATTCGGAGCGAAGGACTTGTGAACAATTTACAAGAATTGGAGAAAATAGCTGTTAAATTGAATAATGGGACACCTGTACTTATTAGGGATGTTGCAAAAGTGCAGTTTGGTCACGGTGTGCGCTATGGAGCGGCGACTCGAAATGGAGAAGGCGAGGTTGTTACAGGAATTGTAATGATGCTAAAGGGAGCAAACTCTTCCGCAGTTATCAATGATGTAAAAGCTAAAATCGAACAGATTAAAGAAACTTTACCCGAAGGCGTAACCATTGAGCCTTATCTAGATAGGAAAGGTTTGGTGGACCGCGCAATAGGGACTGTAACAACTAATCTTACAGAGGGTGCATTGATAGTAATTTTTGTATTAATCC
The DNA here is from genome assembly GCF_000023465.1 of Zunongwangia profunda SM-A87. Taxonomy (NCBI): domain Bacteria; kingdom Pseudomonadati; phylum Bacteroidota; class Flavobacteriia; order Flavobacteriales; family Flavobacteriaceae; genus Zunongwangia; species Zunongwangia profunda. Next base: position 4,594,523 of record NC_014041.1, on the reverse strand, counting down.
TCTTTCTTGGAAATTTAAGAGGTGGTTTGATAGTTGCTTCGGTCATTCCGCTCTCAATGCTTTTTGCAATCGCGATGATGAACCTTTTTGGAGTATCCGGAAACCTAATGAGTTTGGGCGCCATAGATTTTGGTCTTATTGTAGATGGGGCGGTAATAGTTGTTGAATCTGTGATGTTTGGAATTCATACCAGTAAAAAGAAGTACGCAGGCGTTGAAAAGTTATCATCCAAACAAATGGATACCGAGGTAAGGCACTCTGCTGGAAAAATGATGAATTCCGCTGCCTTTGGGCAAATCATAATTCTAATAGTTTATGTGCCTATTTTGGCTTTGAGCGGAGTTGCAGGAAAAATGTTTCATCCAATGGCTCAAACGGTAATGTTCGCTATTCTTGGAGCACTGATTTTATCGCTTACCTACGTTCCAATGATGTCTGCCCTTGCACTGGGTCGCAAGACGGAACATAAACGGAATTTTTCCGATAAAATGATGGATTTCTTTCAGCGTATGTACCAACCTATTTTAGAAGCTGCCTTACGCACAAAACTATTGGTACTTGGATTGGCAATAGGATTATTTGTTATAACGCTAATAGTTTTTGCCAATATGGGTGGTGAGTTTATTCCGCAATTGGACGAAGGAGATTTTGCGGTTGAAACCCGAGTACCTGTTGGAAGTTCCATCGACCAGATGATTGATGTTTCTCAAAAGGCGCAGACCATATTATTACGTGAATATCCAGATGAAGTGAAGCAAGTTGTAAACAAGATTGGTTCGGGGGAAATACCAACAGACCCAATGCCCATTGAAGCAGGAGATATGATGGTTATTTTAAGCCCAAAATCGGAATGGACAAAAGCTAGCGGAAGAGAAGAACTGGCAGCAGTGATGAAAGAATCCCTGTCCATTATCCCTAATGCTACTTTTAGTTTTCAACAACCCATACAAATGCGTTTCAACGAACTTTTAACAGGTGCTAAACAGGATGTTGTCATCAAAATTTATGGCGAAGACCTCAATATACTTTCAGATTTGGCTGGTAATGTTGGGAGCAAAATAAAATCGGTGGAAGGTGTTGAAGATTTGTATGTTGAAGAAGTGACTGGACTACCACAGATTAATATCCAAATGAACCGTGATAAGATTTCTCAATACGGAATGAACATTGAGGATGTAAACAATGCTATCGAAACTGCGTTTGCGGGTACTTCGGCAGGACTCGTTTATGAAGGGGAACGTAGATTTGACCTTGTTGTACGGTTGGACAAGAACTATCGAACCGATATTACCGATGTACAAAATTTGTATGTGAGTACACCACAGGGAAATCAAATTCCATTAAGTCAGGTGGCCAACATTTCATTTGAACCAGGACCTGTACAGATTCAGCGTGACAACGCCAAACGTCGAATTATTGTTGGCTTCAATGTACGTGACAGGGATGTACAAAGTATAATTGAGGACATCAAGCAAATTATGAATTCGAAGGTTGATATGCCAGCAGGTTATTATGTAACCTACGGTGGTCAATTTCAAAACTTGCAAGAGGCTAATCAACGGTTAATAATTGCTTTACCAATAGCATTGTTGCTGATTTTAGTACTGCTGTTTTTTACTTTCGGTTCAATGAAACAAAGTTTGCTCATTTTTACGGCAATCCCTTTATCAGCGATAGGCGGTGTCTTTGCACTAATCATAAGAGACCTACCTTTTAGTATTTCAGCTGGAATCGGATTTATTGCCCTATTTGGTGTGGCAGTTCTAAATGGAATCGTACTGGTGGCTGAATTCAACAGGCTTGATAAAGAAGGTGTAAGCGATATTTATGAACGCGTCATTAAAGGAACTCGTGTGAGATTGAGACCTGTGTTAATGACAGCTACCGTAGCTGCTTTAGGTTTTTTACCTATGGCATTGTCAAATTCATCAGGTGCAGAGGTACAGCGCCCATTGGCAACTGTAGTTATTGGTGGATTGATTACGGCGACCGCATTAACGCTAATCGTTCTTCCAGTCTTATATATTTATTTTACTGATAGAAAGGCTAAATTCAATTTTAGAAGTAAGAAAATTGTTACCACTTTAATCGTGATTGCTGGTCTATTCTTTCCGGCAATGCAGCTACAAGCACAAGAAACAAGTATGGTGCAAGAACGTGAAATTACGTTGCAGCAGGCTATTGAAATGGCACTTAAAAACAATAACCGTATTAAAATCGCTCAATATGAAATAGAGGTTGAAGAAAAAGGAAAATACGGTGCTATAACTATTCCCAGAACAGAATTTACATATCAAAATGGCGAATTTAATACGCCAAAAGTAAAGGATAATCAATACGGAGTTACACAGCGAATCAATTTTCCTACGGTTTATACCAGTCAGTTTAAACTCGCAAAAGCAAGAGTTAGTAGCAGTAAACAACTAAAGGTTATAGAAGAAAATGACCTGATTGCGGATGTAAAAGCTGCCTATTTCAGAGTTGTGTTTTTAATGCAGAATAAACAATTGTTGCAGCGTCAAGATAGTCTATATGGCAATCTCAACCGTTCAAGTTCGATGCGTTATGAATCTGGCGAATCCACAAAATTGGAAAGTGTAACCTCGGCAACGCAATCGATGCAAATAAAAAACAAGCTTCAACAAAACGAAGCCGATATGAGAATCGCCGAAAAGCAACTTCAGGTAGTTTTGAACACAAACGATGAGATTACTATTACAGATAGTGAATTGGTTCGTCGTGAAATAGATTTAGATATTGAAAGGCAGTCTGTGGAGCAAAGCCCGTTTTACGTTTATTTAAAACAACAGTTGGAAGTAAGAAAACGAGAAACCAATGTAGAAAGGAATAAAGTGTTACCAGATATTATGTTCGGTTATAATAGCCAAACATTTAATGGGGGTCAAAATAGCGGTTTAGCAAACTCAAATTTTAATGACGATGACCGATTTTCATTCTTTCAAGTAGGTCTTTCAATTCCCATTTTTCCTGGTGGACATCGAGCCAAAATTCAGGCGGCCAAAATCGAAGAGGATATTGCCCAATCTCAAATTGAGTTGAACAAAACCCAATTGCAAGGGGAACTTCAAAATTTATTGCAGGAATATTACAAACTTCAGGGTACTTTAGATTACTATCAAAATGAAGCCCTGCCACAAGCGGAACTTATCATTGATAATTCAGAAAAGAGCTTTAAAAGCGGTGATGTTTCCTATACGCAATACTTGCAAAACCTCACTTTGGCGAATAGTATCCAAACAGAGTATCTAAACACACTATATCAATATAATCAGTCCATCATAGTAATCGAAGCCTTATTGGGCTTGTAAAAAACTTGTGATATCAAATTAAAACATAAAAAAGATGAAAATAAAATTCAATACAAAAATTTCGCTGCTCATTTTATCCACCCTATTGGTGGTGGCTTGTGGCAATAAGGATTCCGAAAAAATGGAATCTTCCGAAGAATCTTCGATGAAAGAAGAACAACTCGTTGCAACTGGAATCAAACAAATCACTTTTACCAAAGACCAATACAATCTTGCCGAAATTGAAACCGGTGCGATTGAAATGAGAAATTTAAGTAACATCATAAAACTAAATGGTACCATAGATGTAGAGCCTGAAAGTATGGCTTCTGTATCTGCACCTTTAGGAGGTTATTTAAAAACGGCTGGCAGATTGCCTGGTGAAGCAATTAAAAAAGGGCAAGTCTTGGCAACCATTGAGAATCCTGAATTTATCCAAATCCAACAGGGTTATTTGGAAAGTTTGAGCAGACTTCAATTTCTTGAAGAAGAATTTAATCGACAAAAGAAATTGAGAGAGGAGGACATCAATTCTGCAAAAACATTTCAGCAGGTTTCTTCAGATTATAAAATAACACAAGGAAGAGTGAAGGCATACGAACAGCAGCTTGCCCTTGCGGGAATAATTAGAAGTTCTGTCCAAAATGGTAATATAACACGAACCGCAAATCTTTATGCACCAATTTCAGGTTTTATAAAAGCGAGTAATGTAAATATCGGTGATTATGTTTCCCCACAGGATGTGCTATTTGAACTGGTGGATTTAAACGATATTCATTTGGCATTGAACGCCTTTGAGAGAGATTTAGAAAAGCTGGAGATTGGCCAAACCGTTAAATTTTCGCTTTCTGATGACAATACCTTCAATCGTACTGCCGAGATTTTCATAATTGGAAAAGCGACTGGTAGTGACCGTATGACGCCAGTTCATTGCCATATTAAACAAGAAAACCAAAAAGGCTTATTACCGGGAATGTACGTAAAAGCTTGGGTAGAAAGCGGTACAAATAAGCAAAATGCGATTCCGTCGGCAGCCCTTGTCCAATATGAAGGGAAAGATTATGTAATCCTTCAAACCGAAGAAACGGAAAATGGGTATACATTCAAGTTAGAACAGGTTAAAAAAGGAATTGAGCAGGAAGGATATACAGCCATAACTTTTGCCGATGGCGCTACTGTTCAAAATTTTAAACCTGTTGTTAAAAACGCTTATTCCATCTTGTCTGCATTAAGAAATTCTGAAGAAGAAGAATAATTTAAAAATCAATAACAATAAAAATTAAACATTATGAAAAAAGTACTTTTTATCGCAACAATTAGCTTAACCCTATTAGCATCTTGCAGGGACAACAAGAAAGTTGAAAATATGGAGAAGCAAAAAATTGAAACAACCTTAAGCCCAGAAGAAATGAGCCAAAGGGAAGATAGCTTGAATATGGTAAGGGAAGAAAACCGAATATTGGACAGTATACAACAAGTCAAATCCCACGGGCACGCCCATTAATAATCAAAGTCCCATTGTGCAGCAATGTGCAATGGGATTTAAATAAGTAAACTATGAAAATCAAAAAAATATATGCCTTTCTCATTCTTTTTCTATGTGGAGCATTTGTTTCAATGGCGTATGCTCACGGAGTAGATGAAGACACGCAAACATTTTTATTAGGAAACAGCGGCGTGGCATTCGGCTCCTTTCTTTATATAGGAGCAAAACATATGATTACAGGTTATGACCATCTGCTATTTTTGGTCGGCGTTATTTTCTTTCTGTATAAACCGAAAGAAGTGCTTTTATATGTTAGCTTTTTTACCATTGGCCATAGTACAACGTTACTGTTAGGTGTTTTAGCCGATATAAATATTAATGCATACTTAATAGATGCTATCATTGCGCTATCCATTGTTTATAAGGGATTCGACAATTTGGGAGGTTTCAAACGTTTCTTTGGCAAACAACCTAACACGAAAGCAGCAGTTTTGATATTCGGTCTGTTTCACGGTTTTGGTCTTGCCAGTAAACTGCAAGAATTTAAATTTGATAAAGACGGCCTTTTTACTAATCTAATTGGTTTCAATATAGGTGTAGAAATAGGACAATTTATTGCTTTGGCAGTTGTGTTAATCCTTATTACAATTTGGAGAAGACAACCCAGTTTTATGAAATTTTCAACAATTACAAATACAGCACTTATGGCAGCAGGGTTTTTATTGCTCGGCTTCCAATTAACAGGCTATTTTACATCTTAAAAAAAAATTATTATGTCAGAAATGAAACATCCAATCTTGGAAAAAAGTAAAATTATAAAGGCAACCGTCATAGCATTAGTTGTTGGAGCACTTCTTTTGGTTGTAGCAGTATTACCTGCGGAATATGGTATAGACCCAACAGGAGCAGGTAAAGTTTTAGGGTTTAGCAAACTCTATGTGCCTGAAAGCAATCAAACTGATGATTTGGGAATGATGGTCTCAACATCAAATCTTCCATTAATAAAACTCGAAAAAGCTGGGTCGGGACCCGATGTCGCTCGACCCGTTGAGGCAGATTTTCCAGCACCCGAAGAGCAATTAGCTGCACGCGAGGATGAAACTACAGTGATAGTTCCGGCCGGAAAAGGCATAGAATTTAAAATAGATATGCTCAAATACGGAACAATGAAATATGAATGGACAACCGCAAACAATGAAGTACTGTACTTTGATTTTCACGGCGAGGTAAAACAAAAAGAGGAGGTAAAAGAGGTTTATTTTGAAAGCTATACGATTTCAAATTCCCATAATATGGTTGGCACTTTTTTAGCCCCTTATGAAGGAAAACACGGTTGGTTTTTCAGAAATACCAGTAATGAAGATGTAACAGTAAACTTGAGGCTCAAAGGTCAGTATACATTATAACCTAAAGTCCTGCAATGGAAGGTCAATTTCTACGCCCAATTGAAATACCCTTCCATTCAGCAGGCACAAATTAAACTTTTGAACTCAATTAATATTTAGAGAATTAATGAAACTGTCAAAACTATTAGAACCATTCCAAGCTTTACGTAATCGTTTATTCGCAAAACTTTATTTGGCACAGACCATAAGTTTATTGGGCGATGCCTTTACGTGGGTCGGGTTGGCTCTTTTGGCATATCAGTTCGGCGAAGAAAGGGCTGCGGTCATATTGGCAACAGCTCTTACTTTACGAGTTACTGCATTCATTATATTTTCGCCTTTTGCAGGCGTATTAGCAGATAGGATTAGCCGAAAGAAAATACTATACACCACACATTTTGTAAGAATGGTTATAGTTGGCTGTTTGCCTTTTGTAACTGAAGAATGGCAAATTTATGTTCTCATTTTTCTTATGAATGTTTTCAACGCATTTTTTAGTCCGACCTATCGAGCTATTATTCCGCAGATTGTAGATAAATCCATATACCGTCAAGCCATAGGTTTATCAGCAGCCACGTATCAGCTTTTAGGAGTTTTGGGGCCAGGCTTGGCAGGAATTTTAGCCATCTGGTTGGGTGCAAGGGAAATATTTTTTGTCGATGCTGCTACTTTTGTGATAGCAGGTATTTTATTGTTAAGCCTTCCGAAAAGTAAGTTGGATGTAGTCCCAGACGAAATCGAGGGTAAAATAAAGCCAACCACTTGGCAAGATGTTTTAAAAGGCATTAAATTACTATTTTCCAATCAATACGTGCGCTTTGCATTATTCATTGAATTTGTATCTGCGATTGCGGGCGCACTTATTTTGGTAAACACCATCGTATTGGTCAAAGGTGGATTGGAACTTACAGATAAGGACTATGGAATCATAATGGCAGCTTTCGCTATTGGCGCAATGGTAGCAGCCTTTGTTTCTGGAGCAATTGATAAATCCAAATCAAGACGTATCTCTCTTATTATTGGAGCTCTGATATTAGGGGTGGCCATAAGTTTTGCCAATTATCTCGATTTTTCAATGCTATTCATTGTATGGATTATTGCGGGACTTGGTCAAAGCCTTGCGGAGATTCCATCCGAAACACTTATCGGAGAAACAGTTCCAGTTGAAGAACAAGGTAAAGTGTATGGTTCTCATTTTGCATTTTCACATCTCTGGTGGGCATTTGCATATCCATTGGCAGGTTTTTTGGGAACTACATATCCCAATCAAAGTTTTTTATATGGTGGTATTATAACATTAGTATTATTAGTGCTGGTGGTTATTTTTTTAAGACCAAAAAAAATTAAGCTCAAAAAATAGAATTATGGCAGAATCTAAAAATAATAAGTCAGTAATTTATCGATGCGACGGCGTAAAATGCCGAAAGAAAAAGGGAAAGCTTTTAGATTATTATATTAAGAAATATAAACTAAAAGATAAAATAGAAGTCGACGATATGGACTGCAACAACAAGTGCGAACAAGCACCCGTTATGCACCTTCATCCAGAGGATATATGGTTTTCGGAGAAAGATTTAGGAACAATCGTTAAAAGACATATTTTAAATAAATAATCGGTTTAAATTGAAAACAAAAACACCTTCTTACTTTGGTAGGGAGGTTTTTTTATGCCATTACATTTATAATCCCAATCAGCACAATCCCCTACATTCCGTTGCTCTACATTTCGAGAAAAGAGCTTCACTAACAAAGGTCTTGGACACAATTCCAAAATTTTAGATTTCCACTACGCTATACCCCCCCAAAAAAGCGGAAAACACTTCATTCCCAATCTACCTTTAAAGTTAAGTCCGCTTTTAAGACTACCTCAAGCGACAACTTTAGTTGATATTTAATTAAAGCCAAAAATAACCATTTCAAATATTTACCACTTTATTGATGTAGTGGCGATAATTAGTTTTCAAATATTCGCCACTTTTTTGTATTTTTGGCAAAGTTTTGATATTGTATTATGCCAAAAATTATAGAAAACAAGCTTATAGAAGCGTTTAAGGAGCGAAGTTCTTTTGACAGGGACGAGCTATTTCAGTTCTATTTGGACTTTGAACCAGATTTGAAGGAAAGTACATTTAGTTGGCGCATTTACGACCTGAAGAAAAAAGACATCATCAAAACTATTGGTCGTGGATTGTATGTTATATCCTATAAACCCAAGTATAGACCAGTACTGTCTGATAGTGTTCTAAAAATAGCAAGTAAGACCAATGAACGATTTGAGGAAATCCAATATGCTATATGGGAAAACCAATGGCTCAATGAATTTACGCAGCATCAAGTATCCAATCAAATGATTGTAGTAGAAGTGGAAAAGGAATTTACAGAATCACTATACTATTATCTAAATGATTCCTTGAAAATGGATTTTTTCTTGAATCCCGATGACAAGGAAATTGAATTCTACATTTCCGAGAGTGCTGTTCCCGTGGTCATAAAACGTCTCGTCACCAGAGCACCGATAAGTAAATTGAAAGACAAAAAAAATGTAGTTCCAGTTGCAACGCTTGAAAAAATAATGGTGGACTTGTTTGCCGATGAAAACCTGTACCATTTTTACCAAGGCTCTGAACTCATAAATATTTATGAAAAAATACTTGAGCGATACAGTATTAATTTCACAAAGTTCTTTAGCTATGCGAAAAGACGAAAGAAAGAACAGGAAATCAAGCAATTTATGAATAACCACATACCGAATATTTTAGAGGACATAATCAATGATTGAAAACAAAAGCTTCACAAAAGAGTGGCTGGATATTTTTCGGTCAAAAAAAGAACATAAAGGCATTAATGTGACCATTTTGGAAAAAATGGTTCACGCATTCTCTTTATTAGAACATCTAAAGATAGAAGGACTTGATTTTGTTTTTAAAGGCGGCACATCGCTCGTACTCTTACTTGAAGAAGGCAATCGGTTTTCAATCGACATTGATATCATTTCAAGTGTAAAACGCGACCCATTGAAAAAAATTCTCGATGCGGTTGTTGCCAACTCACATTTTAAAAGCCACATCTTGAATGAGCGTCGAAGTTATAAAGAAGGTGTTCCAAAGGCACATTATACTTTTGAATTTGACTCGGTTTACAACCCGAATGTTTCAGGAACAATTCTGCTGGACATTCTTTTTGACAGTCCGCATTATCCAGAACTTATAGAATCTGCCATAGAAGTATCTTGGCTTTCGGTCGCTGGAACTACAACGACGATTACAACACCATCGGTAAATTCCATCTGTGGCGATAAGCTTACTGCTTTTGCGCCAGAGACCATTGGTATTCCATATTATAAGGGCGACCAGTTATTTACAATGGAAATCTGTAAGCAATTGTTCGATTTAGGGAAGTTGTTTGAAAACATTACAGATATGTCTATTGTTAAGGCAAGTTTTTCCGCTTTCTCGAAAGCGGAACTATCCTATCGTAGTTCCGATAAAGATTTCGGCAAAAGAAACCTCAAAGAAACAGATGTTCTTTGGGATTCCATAAACACCTGTGCCATCATCGCCAAAAGGGAACGCAATCCAACCAAGGAAACAAAAAAGAAGTTTGACGAATTAAACCGTGGCATACGCAGTTTTGGAAGTGCGTTTTTGATGACAGGAAATTTCAGGATAGAGGAAGCTCTTGCAGCTTCGGCCAGAGTAGCCTATTTGAATACACTTTTATTGCAACCCGAAATTACTGAAATTGAATATTACGAAGGACAAGGTATAAGCGAACTTACTATTGAAAATGTAGAATGGGCATACTTGAACAAATTGAAACGCCAGCCGGATAAGTCTATATTTTATTACTGGTACAAGGCAGTGGAATTGTTACCAGTTTAAAAGGAGTAGGATGGCAAAAACCAAGAGAAATTCGAGATTAGTAATAAACAGTTAAACACAAAACAATATGCAAACAGCACATATTGAAGAGATTTTTAAAGAATATTTAAGGAAAGAAGCAACACAATACGCTTTACTTATTAATGGTACTTGGGGAAGTGGCAAGACATTTTTTTGGAAAACAACGCTGCACGCAATGGTAAAAAAACAAGAGCTAAAGCCATTATATATTTCGTTGAATGGATTGAAAACCGTAGAGCAGTTGCAACAGCAATTGATGATTAAATTAATTCCCTTTTTTGGAAAGCCTGAAAATAAAGCTTTAAAAAATATAGCAAGACTAACAGGTAACATAGGGAATACCGTAACCAAGTTTTTCAAGGTTGACTTCAGTAATATTTTGAGTGGTGTAACTTTGGATGGCTTAAAATTTAATGATAAAGTTATTTGTTTTGATGACCTTGAAAGATGCCAAATACCTATAAAAGAATTATTCGGCTTTATTAATGACTTCGTAGAGCACAAAAACTTGAAATGTCTAATCTTGGCTGATGCAATTAAAATTGATGACAATGCCAATTATTTAAAGATAAAAGAAAAAGTTATAGGCAGAGAACTTAATTATGAACCTGAACTGGAAAAAGTCCTTCCGACTCTCTATAAAACATATACTATCGAAGATGAGTATTTTACATTTTTAAAGGAAAATAAAGACTATATCTACGGGATATTTTTTGAATATGAAGAATATAATTTGAGAATCATATCGTTCTTTTTAGATAGTCTTTTTAAAATTTACGGAAGTCTGAAAGATGTAGCTTCGGAATTTCAAGAAGAGGTTATTCTGTTTACAGCTCTTATTTCAATTGAGTTCAAGAGAGGTCATTTGAAATCTGATGAGAGTAATGATTTCAACGGACTGGAAAATACATCTTATTTTTGGTATCAAAATAGAGGTAAAAGTGTTCCAATGAATAGCTTCTTTCCAGAAGATAAAAAAGAACCGGAGATAGAGCCAACCTATGCTGAAAAATTCTATTTGAAGTATGTGGAAAGTAGAATCAACGAGTTTCAATTTTACGGAAGCATTTACACTTATATCCTTTCAGGGTATCTTGATATTAAAAATTTAAAAGATGAACTGGAAAAAAGAAAGCCCGAAGAACATCCCGAAGAAGTATTGGAATTTATGAGACTCGTTACTTATGATTTTAGGTCTATTGATGGAAATGAATTTGAAAAATTAGTAGCAAACGTATTACAGAATGCTGAAAAGGGTCTTTATTCTATATATGATTATGATAGGCTCTCAAATTTTTATCATTTTTTTTCACAGAATGGATTAATTGCAAAAACATCGCAAGAAATCGACAATATACTTTCAAAAGGCTTGGATTTAGCTTCAAAGCGCAAGGAAATCAACGATAGAGTTTTTGAAAATTTAGCCCATTTTGCTGTTAGTATACCTGAAATGCAACCAATACGAGACAAAATTATTGCTGTGCATAAAGTCATTAGAGAGGAATCCGAAGCTTCAGAAAGCAATATATTGATGGAATTACTCGAAAATGAACATATTGAAAATTTAAACCAACTGTTTGAGGCAAAGAAATATTCTAAAGATTTTTTAAAGTATATAAATGGGGAACAACTCTTTATCGTTTTAACTTCAGTTAGTAATGGCACATTAGTACACTTTACCAAAGCAATGCAAGAGCGCTATAAGAGTTCGAGTTTAAAACATATGTTTCCAGATGATTTTGACAGTTTAAATCATTTGAAGGTATCAATCGATAATTTAATACTTAAAGACGAAGAACTTGATAAATTGAGAATATTTAATTGGAAAGAATTATTAGAAATCCTTGATAGAGCCTGTAAATTATTAGCAACCGAAGATGAATAGAATTTTATAATTCTACCCTACTTAACAAGAGAATTACATTCCCAGTATCATTCAGCCCATTCCCCTACATTCCGCAAAAAAGCTATATTTCAGGCAAAGCGCTTCATTAAAACAAGTCTTAGACACAACTCCAAAGCTTCCGATTTCCTTTCCACTTGCCCACTCATTCCCAAGAAAATCGGGAAGTGGTCAAACTCCATTTCAACCTACACCTTTCAAGTTAAGTCCGCTTTAAATTCTGTTTCAAGAGAAGAATAAGTTTATAAAATCCGTTCAGCCCATTCCCCTGCATTTCGCGAAAAGCTACATTCCAAGAAAAGAGCTTCCCTACACAGGTCTTGGACACAATCCCCAATTTTGACTTTCCATTTCGTTAACCCTTTCCTATGCTGGAAAGGAACACAACATTCCCTAGCCAAAATCGAGAATCAAATCCGCTTTAAAAAGGAACTTAATTATCATACAATATACACGCAAGGTAAACTCGTAAAATACTTCCATCAAAAGACTACGGCATAAAGCCAACGCTTCTTCCATCACTTATTTATTCCGTTTCCTTTTGAGCCAAGATTTTAGCTTCCGTTTGGTTTCTGCTCAAATATTGTTTAACCAAAAATTTTAACATTATGAAAAATACAGCTGTAAAATCCGACATTTCATTGCAAGAAGCAGAAGAACATTATCAATTAAGTAGTGAAAATTATAATGTCGATAGTGGCGAAAGTCATTTAGCGTACTACAGAGAAAAGCATCCCTTTTACTACCAGATATTATTAAATAATGTTTAATCTAAAAATCAGAAAGAACTTTTTGTAGAGTGAGTTAACTACTCACCAAAGTAATATTAACCTTTTATCGAATTCAATTTTTTTAACCCGTTCAGCACATTCCCCTACATTCCGCGAAAAGCTACATTCCGGGAAAAGAGCTTCCCTACAAAAGTCTTGGACACCATCCCCAATTTCTACTTTCCATTCCGCTTACCCGCTCCGCTGCGCTGGAACGGGACGCTTCATTCCCAATCCGAAATCGTGAACGGAGTCCGCCAAATCGGAATTCCATTTAATCATTTGGTGCCACTTCCTATGTTATTGTACTTCACAAAGTCTTTAGAAATACTTCCGCACCCTCGCTGCCCTAACCTTTTTTTGCCAGCAAAATACCAACATTTTGAACTTGAACAGACTGCATAAACCGTTACGCTGCGCTTCACTTTTTATAAGTCCTTATCAATTCAAAATCTTGAAACTGTATCAGCAACAAAAAAAAGGTAACAGCGAGGGCGCTATGGGAAGTAAATCTAAAATAAAACTTATGAAATCTTACAAAAACATACAAAAGGAAGCGGCACCAAAAAAAACAAAAAAGGAAAACGCTCAAGATATAATAAGTAAATCACTTCAAAAAATATAACAATAAACTGTCTGAATAGTTCAGATAGCATTTTAATTAATCTTTAAATATTTTATTATGAGTACTTTAAAAAATCACGTACAGTTAATCGGAAACGTTGGACAAGAGCCAACCATTACAAACCTTGAAAGCGGTAAAAAAGTAGCCCGTTTTTCACTCGCAACTAACGAGTATTACAAGGATGCCAAAGGCGAAAAACAAACAGAAACCAATTGGCATACCGTTGTGGCTTGGGGCAAGACTGCCGAAATTATCGAAAAATTTGTAGGTAAAGGCAAGGAAGTAGGTGTTACGGGAAAATTGAAATCCCGAAGCTACGAGGACAAAGAGGGTATCAAACGATATGTTACCGAAATCGAAGCAAATGAAATCCTTTTGCTTGGAAGCAAGAATGATAAGTAATCATTGAAATTTTAGAGGGCGTACCTCTCGAAAGTTGCGCCCTTTTTTATTAATAATCTTTAAAACTTTTATTATGAAAACTATTAAAAATCACGTTCAGTTAATCGGGAACATTGGGCAAGACCCACAGGTTACAAATCTTGAAAATGGAAAAATTGTGGCGCAGTTCTCAATGGCTACAAATGAAAATTACAAGGATGCAAAAGGCGAAAAACAATCTGAAACCCATTGGCATAGTGTTGTGGCTTGGGGAAAACTCGCTACAATTATTGAAAAATATGCAGTAGTAGGAAAACAAATTGCTATTGAAGGCAAATTGGCACAACGCTCTTATGAAACCAAGGAAGGCGAAAAACGATACTATACCGAAGTTGTAGCAAGGGAAATTCTTTTGCTCGGGTCTAAAATGGTAAGTAACCATAAAAATTAAAGAGGACGTTCTCGTCGAAAATTGCGCCCTCTTTTTAATTATCCACTAATAAAAATAGATAACAATGAAAGCACAAGTTAACGAAATCAAAGAAGGATTGCAACATTTTCACGGAACGGAAATGTTCTACCAAATCCCATTATTAAGAACACGTTTTACAGACGGACTAAAATATCTTGCCAATGTAGCAGATTGTTTTTGGCTCATTACGGACACTTCCGTAATTGCAAAAAGTCTAATGAACCGAAGCGAATTTGTAACCATAGACTTCAAAAGATTGCCCGAAGATAAGCAGGATTTTACAGGCTATGAAGCAGAGATAATATACAGCGATGGCAACAACAATATTTTGGAAAAACACGGTTATCGGGTAACTGATTTTCCGCTCGATGAACTGCGGTTATTTTTTGTAAATGATACGTTGATGTTACCAAGCGAATACTAAAATTTAAAGCTATGGTTTATCTAAATTTTACAGACTTGAGCGAGGAGGCTCAAAACCGTCTTTTGGAAGATTCCAAAAAGGATGTGGAACGAAAATTTGGCGACGATATTCGCAAATACGTAAGAGAAAATTACACCTGTTTTGAAACGATGATAGAGGAAGAAGCATTGCGAAATTTATATTCCTATACGTTTGTATTTAACATCTAATTTTCTAAATTTTATAGTCAAGCACCTCTAAATTTTTGGAGGTGTTTTTGTATGCAATTAATTTCAAGTCGAGAAAAAAGCGTATCTTTATTTCGCTGAAATTCAGCACACATAAATTAATATAGTTATCCCATTTTTAACTTTCGCTGATAGCTATATCCATCTATAATTTACATATAGGAATTTTCGGATTCCTAAAAGGCAATTGGCTTTTTAGCCAGATTGTATGAAATTTTTGTCACGCTTTGGCGTGACGAAAAGGAATAGCAAGAGGGTAACGGGCAGAGCCACGTTACATATTCCTTTTAGCGTATAATCCATTGATTTTAAAATACTTGAAAATTAATGGATTATATAAATTTCTTCGATTTGCGTCAAATGCCCCCACACAGTCTGTAAACAGGGATGGATTTACGTCAAACACAAAAAAAAGCGAAAGAAAATGGATTCATTCATCACCATCAGGTTCAAAAGGAAAACTGCCAAACGTTTTCAGGAATTTTCAAAAAAGCACTTCAAGACACATACGGAAACGATGGAAGCCATTCTTGATTTTTTCTTCTACAATGAGATATCTCCAAAAGAAAAATTAGGTCCGACAGGACGAACCATCGAAGCCAAGTTACTGAAAAGAATCAATGCAGTAATCGCTATAATGAGGGATGTTGAAAAGACCCAAACCAAGCCTACAGTTGCAATGATTCAATCCCTTTTTGAGACAGAACAGCCAAGCAAAAAACCTTTGATAGTGGAAAAGAAATATGCCGAAGAAAAAAAGAAAGTACGCTTTCGCGAAAAGCAAAATCTTAATAACGACCTCTAAAATTTTAAGCTATGTACATAACAATAACACCTCAAAAAATGGGAAGCAATTATTCTAAAAGTTCGGCTGATTTTGTGGGTTATCTGGAGAAGGAAAACCAAGGACTGGAACAGCAGGATATGGAACATTTTTTTAACCAATACGGCGACGAGATTTCAGCAGAGGAAGTGGTCAAGGAAATTGATGGCAATACGGCAAAACTCGAAAAGCACGAACCACGGTTTTATTCCATTACCGTAAGCCCATCTAAATACGAACTGAAACGGTTGCAGAACCATAGTGAGGATTTGCAAAAATACACCCGTGAGACTATGAAGGATTATGTGGCTTCATTTAATCGCGAAATCAATGGGCGACCCATTACAATCGATGATATAAAATACTATGCTAAAATTGAACACCAAAGAGCCTTTAAAGGAACGGACTTTCAGATAAAAGAAAACCAACCGTATGCCACAAAAATACTTCAACTAAAAACTGAAATCCGAAATGTGCAAGATGGACGAGCAGAAGGGAATGTGAAAAAATTGGAAAAAGAAATAGGGAAACTCGAAAGAGAAGCCCCACACCAACAGAACGGAAAACGAATCGTACAAGGAATGCCAAAAGCAGGAAACCAAAGTCATATCCATATTATTGTGAGCCGTAAGGATGCTTCCAATAAATTCTCTTTGTCCCCAGGAAGTAAATACAAAGCTTCTGATGTTGAATTAAATGGTAAAACGGTAAAACGGGGATTTGATAGGGATGGGTTTTTTGAGAAAGCGGAAAAGACTTTTGACAAGTCTTTTGGCTATCAAAGGAACTTTGCTGAAACTTATAAAGCAAGAAAGGATTTCAACAAGAATCCGAAAATCTATTTTGCTTCACTAATGAAACTGCCCACCAATGAAAAAGCGATTGCGTTCAAATTAATGCGTGAAAGTAATATTCCAATAATGCCGAGTATTCCGGTCACGCAAGCACAATTGGCAATGAAAATTTTTAATAGGCTACGACGTGGTGCGGAAGTGGCCATTAAATCGAGTTCCATCGGAATCTAATCTAAAACTATGCAAATGGACAATCTCGTAACGGTACTTTTTATTATTGGTTTGGCCAGTAGTGTTTTTTATGGAATATTTCGGATAAGCAGATATGCATTTGTCGTCAATTTTCTATTGATTGGTGCTTTTGTGTATTATTTAAATGAACAATTACCATTGTTTCAAATAGCACTTTATTTGGTTTGTCCTCTGACATTAATTAATATAGTAATGTATGTATTCTTACATAAAACGGACGAGCCTAAAAGTGGAAATGCCAAATATCAAGTCAATTTTGCCACCACGAAAGGAAATTTTAAACTGGATAACATCAAACGAGGTGCATCCATAATAGGTTCTGCCGGAAGTGGAAAGACCGAGAGTGTTGTGGTCAATTGCAGGATAGTTTCCGTAAGGGTGCCGAGATAATTTTTATATCCCAGGGCATTGCCGTTGGTAGTATAGAAACTTACAATTTCGGTATCTGTTGCTCCAAGACCGTTGATCAGATAATCTATAGCAGGGAAACCCTGTACATCCATTGTAGATGGCAAGGCCAGATCGTAAGAACCGGTGGCTACAAAATCTTCAATTTTTTGGGTGTTTGATGGATAAATATTCAGTCGGTTTCTGTACCGTAACTCTTCGGCCTTGCCTATTTCGAACATAGAGACCTTTTGAAAGGAAATGTAGGCCGCTGTCCACGAGGCGCGCAAACTCTGTAGGCTTGCCTCTGTAGGCTCATTTGAATAGACCGTTGCGGCATTGTTCAGGTTTTCGGCCTCTGTTTTAAAAGAAGTATATGCAGGGACAATGATATTATCTGCCCAATTTAAAAGCATTGCGCCACGATCAAAATTATTGTTAGCCGGTGGCAAGTTTTCGTTCCCATTATCTTTTGAACACGCTACAATCAGCAGTCCGATACTAATAAAACTCCAAAGTTTCCAGTGTTTCATAACTATTTTTTTTAAATCAACCGATTTTTCCATCGGCGGTAAATCGGTTGATGTGGCTAATTCAATTTTTATTTAATTTGCGCTGGCAGCTTGCTCGACCGTGAAGTCAAATTTAGCGGCAATAGCTTCAGTAATACTGTCCAGTGTTGAAGGTTCAAGGTCCCAAAAACCATTGAGTCCATCCGCCAAGAGAGCAGATGTAAAACCATCAACTTCGCTTGTGCTAAAGAAGGAAGTATCTGTACTCTGGTTTCTAGTAAAACGCAAGCTAAAAACAAACCCATAACCCTCAGAAAGGTTTTGGAATGCGGCGCCAAAATCACCGTTTGCAAGCAAATTTTTTCCTTGTTGTAAATAGTATACCGCACGTATGGCAATTACCTCGGATATTTTTTGACGTATAATGGCAGCCTGGGTATCCCGTACTGTATAATCTTTTGCCACTATCGCGGCACGACCCAATTTGAATGCATCAAAAATATCGGCAGCAATGGTAGAAAAATCCGGGTCTGCGTTTACTGTGCCCAAATAATCATTCAAAAAACTATCATCGCCCCCAATGGTTACATTCGGGTTGGCTGCATCAACGGATGTTCCGTAGAGGTATCCATAGGCCTCGTCCCAATTATGTTCCATCGTGGTAAAGGTCTCTCCATCCTCTGTAATCCCATTGTCGTTGTCCGCAACTTTATTATCAGCATCAAGAACAGCTATGCTGAGATAGTTGTTAAGCATCTGATCTGCCATCAGCGCCCCAATAAGGCTTTTTGCAAACATTTGGTTGTACACAAGTCCTTTAGCGTTAACATACCGGGTTTTTGTCCCATCGGCAAGTTGACCGGCACTGCCAGCGACTGCTAGGACATCCTTGTTAGGGAATACCTCATTGACCTGACCGGAAATATAGCTATCGAATAGGTTTCTTATAGCTGCCGCTTCTGTGGTGTTTGCGCTAAAATAATCTTGGGACGCAGCCGTTTTACTGCGTACGTTTTTATCTGACGCATTTAAGGCAGCGTCTGAAAAATCTAGGTCCCCTTCCTGATGTGCATACATTGCCTGCAAGGATATCACAGTCGTGTTTTCGAAATCTGTAAAGGAATTAAGGATTTCTTCAGCCATTAAAATTCGGGTGGTCTGGCCACTAAAATCCACTGTGGATTGTCCATCTCTTTCGAAGGTGTAGTTTGAAGGCACCTCAATGTTTGAGGTTTCAGTAATCGGCTCATCATCAGAAGAACACGAAGCAAAAATAAGGCTTCCTATAATTGCGGTAAAAAACATTTTTTTCATCATTAAATTTATTTAGACTTAATATAAGTAAGTGATTATTTCAGCGACAAAAATAGAAATGAAATTTAAAAAAACAAACTTATTTAGAACAATTCTTAATAATAAATTTAAAACAGGTTTGTATTCGGCATTTTTCTAGAAATTAGATAATCTTTCATATAGATTTAGGAGAATATGTTGCATATGAAATCAAAATTATTTGTTAAATAAAGAAAATTTACTTGAAATTTTGTATTTTTGTAAAATTAATGAAGAAAATCTTTTTTAAAATATCAACATTCTCTATGGCACTGTTAGTGTTGTTGTCAACCGTATCATTTACGGTAGATAGTCATTATTGTGGAGATATTTTTGTGGACTCTTCATTATTTGGTCACGCTCAAACTTGCGGTATGGATGTTCAACAGCAATCGCAGTCATCAGAGTGTGATATTTCTAAAAAAGATTGCTGTAGTGATGAACAAGTGATTGTTGAAGGGCAAGATACTTTAAAAACATCGTTCGACAAATTAGATAAAGACCAACAACTATTTGTTGCTGCTTTTATCCATACCTATATACACTTATTTTTCGAATCTCAAGAAGATTTAAATTCATACAGAGATTATACGCCTCCTCCCTTGGTCAGGGATATTCAAGTTTTAGACCAGACTTTCCTTATTTGATTTTTAAGTAATTAGAACTGTAGTCCTGCATTAATTTGTTTTGGACATTTCTGCTTGTTTGTCACTTTTAAACAAGATTTATAATTACTTAATAATCATTTCTATGCTGAATAAAAGCATCAAATTTCTAATAGAAAATAAATTAGTAGCTGTTTTACTATTAGCTTTGTTCGTCGGTTGGGGCGTTGTAAACGCACCTTTTAATTGGGAGACCGGTATTTTGCCTACTGACCCTGTAGCTGTGGATGCCATTCCCGATATTGGTGAAAACCAACAAATTGTTTTTACCAAATGGCAAGGGCGCTCGCCACAGGATATTGAAGACCAAATTACGTATCCACTTACAACTTCGCTTCTAGGTATTCCAGGCGTGAAAACTATTCGTAGTTCCTCTATGTTTGGGTTTTCCAGTATCTATATCATTTTTGAAGAAGATGTGGAGTTTTACTGGTCACGTAGTCGCATTCTCGAAAAACTCAATTCGCTTCCTTCCAACTTGCTGCCAGATGGCGTTAACCCAGCTTTGGGCCCTGATGCCACAGGTTTAGGACAAATATTCTGGTACACCCTAGAAGGTCGTGACAAGGATGGTAATGTAACCGGTGGTTGGGATTTACAGGAACTGCGTAGTATACAGGATTATTATGTGAAATACGGATTGTCATCGGCAAGTGGTGTTTCCGAAGTAGCGTCTATCGGCGGTTATGTTCAGGAATATCAAGTAGATGTGGACCCGGAGAAAATGCGCCAATACAATATTGGATTAAGTGCCATTGTCAAAGCCGTTAAGCAGAGCAACCAAGATATTGGTGCACAAACATTGGAAATCAATCAGGCCGAATATCTGGTTCGTGGTTTGGGCTATGTAAAATCCGTTGCAGATATTGAAAATGCCGTGGTCACTTCAGAGAATTTTACGTCTATCCGAATAAAAGACATCGCAACTGTTCATTTGGGACCGCAAACTCGTCGTGGTATTTTAGATAAAGAAGGTGCCGAAGTTGTTGGTGGTGTTGTGGTAGCGCGATATGGCGCCAACCCTATGGAAGTTATCAATAATGTAAAAGAGCAAATCGCTGAACTGTCATCTGGGCTTCCAACAAAAGTTCTGGCAGATGGCCGCACCTCACAAGTGACCATTGTCCCCTTTTACGACCGTACCCAGCTTATTCAAGAGACCCTACACACGCTTAATGAAGCACTCACGCTTGAAATCTTAATAACCATTCTGGTCATTATCGTAATGGTGTTCAACCTACGCGCATCCATCTTAATTTCAGGTTTGTTACCCGTTGCAGTATTAATGGTTTTCATTGCAATGAAACTTTTTGATGTAGATGCAAATATTGTAGCATTGTCAGGGATTGCCATTGCTATAGGTACAATGGTGGATGTGGGCGTTATACTGGCCGAAAATATGATTCGGCATTTGGAAGATGAAAAATTACGCTTTCGCGAAAGCGGAATCGAGTACACCACAAATGAAATCATCTACAATGCAACTGCTGAAGTTTCTGGTGCAATTTTAACGGCAGTATTAACAACCATTATCAGTTTTATTCCTGTATTCACTATGATAGGTGCTGAAGGAAAGTTGTTTCGTCCACTCGCATTTACAAAGACAATGGCGCTCACGGCGTCTTTGGTTATCGCCCTTTTCTTGATACCACCATTTGCCGCATTCCTTTTCAAAAAGAGTACTATTAGGGAGCACGCTAAATATATTATTAATGCTGTTCTCATCGTCCTTGGTATCACAGCCATCTTCTATGGTTATTGGTTGGGTATTATATTAATTGCCTATGGAATCGTTGCAATTTTGAGTGTACGCGATATTATCACGGCAAAAAGAGCCAATCTAATACATATCGTTATTTCTTGTATTGCTATTGTTTTCCTTCTAGCCGAATACTGGCGACCACTAGGTTTTGACCGCGGTATTATAATGAACTTGATTTTTGTTGCGATTATCTGTTTCGGATTACTGGGGGCGTTTTCAATTTTCCAAAAATATTACGACACTATATTACGTTGGGCACTTCAAAACCGATTACTGTTTTTAATAATTCCGACCACAGTGTTGATTTTAGGGGCCATAATAATGCGCAACACGGGTAAAGAATTTATGCCATCGCTCAACGAAGGCTCATTCCTGTTAATGCCAACATCCTTGCCACACGCAGGTGTTGAAGAAAACAAGCGTGTGTTACAGCAGCTTGATATGGCCGTAGCCAGTATTCCTGAAATCGAAACGGTAGTAGGTAAATCGGGTAGAACAGAATCTGCTCTTGACCCTGCGCCGCTCTCGATGTATGAAAATGTGATTCAGTATAAGTCTGAATATATGCGAAACAAGAATGGCGAGAGACAACGCTACCGCGTAAACGATGATGGTTTATTTGTTCTGAAAAATGATAAATTCATTATTAATCCAAATAATGAAATCGATGATGACGCTAATTATGAGGCCTCGCAACTAAAAACAAATGCAACCCATAACGATTTAATTGAAGACGGCAGCGGTGAATATTACCGAAACTGGCGGCCAGAAATCGACAGCCCAGACGATATCTGGAATGAGATTGTGAAAGTGACCAAATTTCCAGGGGTGACTTCTGCACCAAAACTACAACCTATCGAGACAAGGCTCGTAATGCTTCAAACAGGTATGCGTGCGCCTATGGGTATAAAAGTTAAAGGGCCAGACTTGAAAACAATAGAAGCTTTTGGTCTACAGCTCGAAGACATTTTAAAACAAGCTGAAGGTGTAAAAGAACAAGCTGTCTTTGCAGACCGTATTGTGGGCAAGCCCTATTTACTAATTGATATAAAACGAGACCAATTGGCACGCTATGGAATTTCCATAATGGATGTTCAGGAAGTACTTCAGGTAGCTGTGGGCGGTATGCCGCTTACTCAAACGGTAGAAGGTCGTGAGCGGTATGGAGTAAGAGTGCGCTATCCGCGTGAGTTGCGTGCAAACCCAGAAGATTTAAAAGATATTTATGTTCCGGTTGAGAAAGGAAGTCCGGTTCCACTGAGCGAATTGGTAGACATACGTTATGAACAAGGTCCACAGGTCATAAAAAGTGAGGACACCTTCTTGATAGGGTATGTACTGTTTGATAAACTCGATGGTTTTGCCGAAGTTGATGTGGTCGAAAATGCCCAAGCGCTCATTCAACAAAAAATAGACAATGGTGATTTGATTGTGCCACAAGGTATTAATTACCGTTTTACGGGTACGTATGAAAATCAGCTGCGCGCAGAAAAAACACTTTCCGTAGTTGTGCCTTTGGCATTGCTTATTATTTTCTTGATTCTGTATTTCCAGTTCCGTTCTGTTTCCACCTCGTTGATGGTATTTACAGGAATCGCAGTTGCCTTTGCAGGTGGCTTTATAATGATTTGGCTTTACGGTCAGGATTGGTTCTTCAATTTCAGCTTTTTTGGTGAGAATATGCGGGATTTGTTCAATATGAAAACCATCAATCTAAGTGTTGCTGTCTGGGTTGGCTTTATTGCGCTTTTTGGTATCGCAACAGATGATGGTGTAGTTATGGCTACCTACCTCACACAAACTTTTGACAGAGAGAATCCCAATGATAAAAAAGGAATCCGACTTGCCACATTAGAAGCTGCTGGAAAGCGAATTCGTCCGTGTTTGATGACTACTGTTACCACCGTGCTTGCACTCTTACCTGTACTTACTTCTACGGGAAAAGGAAGCGATATTATGATACCTATGGCAATCCCCATTTTCGGTGGGATGATTATAGATATTACATCCTACTTTTTAGTACCAGTATTATATAGCTGGAAAAAAGAGTACCAACTTAAACGAGCAAACAAATGAAAAATATAAAAATTATTACCTGTCTTTTGTTTGTTTCCGCTTTCGCGAAAGCGCAACAACTACAATCATACATTGAAGAGGCACAATCTAACAACCCCGAGATTCAAGCCTTTGAACTGCGCTATAACATCGCCGAAGAAAAAGTGAACGAAGCAAACTGGCTGCCTAATACTGAAGTGAGTGCTGGGTACTTTGTCAGTGAGCCCGAGACCCGTGTTGGGGCGCAGAGAGCACGTATTGGCTTTAAGCAAATGTTGCCTTGGTTCGGGACCATAACGGCAAGAGAAAATTATGCAGCCTCAATGGCTGAAGCTGAATATGTGGAAATCATAATTGCCAAAAGAAAACTGGCACTTTCTGTAGCTCAATCCTATTATCGTTTGTATGAAATACAAGCAAAGCAAAGGGTGCTCGATAAGAACATTAAATTATTAGAAACCTATGAGCGTCTTGCCCTTACATCGGTTGAAGTAGGCAAGGCATCTTCTGTTGACGTTTTGAGATTACAGATTCGTCAAAATGAATTGCAACAGCAAAAAGAGGTGCTCGAAGAGGAATTTGGGTCAGAACAAATCACCTTCAATAAGCTACTCAATCGTGATGGAACTATGATGGTTGATGTGGTCACATTAATGGAAATTCCAAGTGAAAACGCCGTATCTGGTAGAGATGCACTATCACTTAATCCTGAACTGCTTAAATATGATAAACTCTACGAATCTATAGCACAATCTGAATTGCTCAACCAGCGTGAGGCATTACCTATGTTTGGTTTTGGGGTTGATTATCTACCAGTGAGCGAGCGAGCGGATATGAATCCAATAGACAATGGAAAGGATATACTAATGCCTATGGTTTCAGTTTCCATTCCCATTTTTAATAATCGGTATAAATCTATTTCAAGGCAAAATGACTTGCGCCAACAAGAAATCGAGACTCAAAAAGCACAACGATTGAATGTTTTGGAATCCGCTTTCGCAAAAGCAATATCGCAACGCAACCAAGCACGAATAGCATATAATACACAAGAGAACAATCTGAAACAAGCAGAAGATGCTGAAGAAATTCTCATTAAAAACTATGAAACGGGCACCATTGATTTTAATGATGTGCTGGATATCCAAGAGTTACAGCTCAAATTTCAGTTAAATCAAGTGGAATCGATACAGAAGTATTACACACAATCTGCAATTGTTAATTACCTAATCAACTAACCGGATGGAAAAGAAATTATTTATAAAAAATATGGTGTGTAATCGCTGTATTAAAACAATCCAGAGTGATGTTGAAACATTAGGGATTCACTTAAAGCATATTGAATTGGGTTCTATTATTTACGAAGAGAAATCTATAGATGATTTTGAAAATATAAAAAATGTTTTAGAAAACAATGGTTTCGAAATTTTACTGGCGCAAGACCAGCAATTAGTAGAGCAAGTTAAAATTGAACTTATTAAATTATTACAAAAATTACCACTTCAATTAAATAAAACGCTGTCCAAGCATTTGGAAAGTAAATTAAACCTTGAGTACTCAAAAATCAGTAAAATATTTTCTGTTACGGAGCATATTACCATAGAAAAATACTTTATAAAACTCAAGATAGAAAGAGTGAAAGAGCTGATTCAATTACAAGAGGGTAATTTTACGGAGATAAGTCAGCTGCTTGATTACAGTAATGTAAATCATTTAAGTAGGCTGTTTAAAAGTGAAACTGGTATGAGTCTGACTAATTATAAGAATAATCAAAAAAGTATTAGAAACCCTTTAGATCAAATAAGGTAGATAACAACCATAATTATGACACAAACTTCTCATAATCAATATTAATTTTAAAAAAAGTAATCTTATGAAAAAAATAAGCTATGCATTTATTCTTTTGTTACTGTGTACCTATACAGCATCTGCACAGTCCGTGGAAGGTAATGTCGATAATCTACCCGTTCACGAATACACGTTGACCCTAAAGGAAGAAATGGTTAATAAAGCCGGTAAAGAAGTAAAAGGGATGACCGTCAACGGAGGTATTCCAGGGCCAACGCTCGAATTTACCGAAGGGGAGTACGCAGTAATCTATGTAAAAAATGAAATGAGCGTGGAGACATCCATCCATTGGCACGGCTTGTTGTTGCCCAATTTTTATGATGGGGTACCCTACCTTTCTACACCGCCCATAGAACCCGGTAAAACACTAAAATATGAATTCGCAATAAAGCAAAACGGCACCTATTGGTACCATTCCCATACAATGTTGCAGGAACAGAGCGGTGTTTACGGCTCAATTGTAATACAGCCCAAAGAAAAAACCTTGGAGTATGATAAAGAGCAGGTTTTGGTACTATCTGACTGGACCAACGAAAAACCGCGGGATGTACTTCGGTTTTTAAAGCGAGGTACAGAATGGTACAATATAAGAAAAGGAACAGCTACGCCGCTTAACCAAGTAATTGCAAGGGGCGCATTTGGGGCGCAATTAAATTTTTGGAGACAGCGTATGGAAAGTGCAGATGTGGCAGATGTGTATTACCCAGCGTTCTTAATTAATGGAGAAGAAAAAGTGGAGTACCCCGAGTTTAAACCTGGCGAAAAAGTGCGCCTTCGCATTATAGACGGCTCTGCTTCTACTTCGTTCTGGATGGCCTTTGGCGGCCCTGACCCTTTGCTTGTCTCGGCAGACGGTAAAGATGTAGTACCGGTTAAGCATAACAAGACATTTATAGGGGTCGCTGAAACCTATGATTTTATCGTAACCATACCGGAGAACGGCAAACTGGAATATAAAATTATGGCCCAAGACGGCTCTGGTACCGCAACGGCATACCTAGGCCAAGGACCTATTGTTGCTGCACCCGATGTATCCAAACCTGATAAAATAGGGATGATGCAACAAATGGCCAAAATGAAAATGAAAATGGGTGCACCCGCTTTAAAGTTCCGACCAGGCAAAGATGAGCGTTACGAGATGAAAGAAAAATGGGGAATGCAGATGGAAGGAATGAAAGATATGGATATGGGTACAATGAATATGGACAAGTCCAATATGAAGGGTATGGAAATGAAGAAGCATAAAATGGACGAAATGCAAATGGATATGAAAAAGGATTCAATGCAGATGGACCATTCCAAAATGGCAGGGATGGACACAAAAATGGATACCAAAATGAAAAAGGCCTCTCAAATGGATGATATGAAAATGGACGAAGCAGATGGAATGCAGGGAATGAATATGTTTTCAGAGTATAACTATGACTACTTGAAATCGCCGGAGAAGACCAATTATGACCCAGATGTTCCTGTAACGGATATCCTATTAAACCTTACCGGGAATATGCAGCGCTATATCTGGAGTTTGAATGGGGTTCCTCTATCTGAAGCAGATAAAATAAAAATCAAGGGAGACGAAGTAACTAGGATTACCTTCAATAACCTGACTATGATGCACCACCCAATGCACCTACACGGTCATTTTTTTAGGGTCATTAACGAAAATGGGGAATACTCACCCTTAAAACACACAGTCAATGTTCCACCAATGAAACAAGTTACCATTGAATTTTATGGTGATGAATATGGCGATTGGTTTTTCCATTGTCATATTCTATACCATATGATGGGAGGTATGGCGCGTATTGTAAGTTATGATACCCCTAGGGATCCAAGGTTGAAGGAATATCCCGTATCTAAACTTATTGACGAGACCGACCAGTTCTATTCCTACGGAATGATAGATGCCGCATCACATATGACCACTTTGAACCTTATATCTTCAAATATCCGAAACCAATTCAGTTTGAGGGGCGAATATGGTTGGAACAGGAATATGGAGGTTGAAGCTGCCTACGATAGATACCTCTATGATTATCTAACCGTTTTTGGCGGTGTAAATGTCGAGAACGAAATGGAGGATAGCCTTGAAGAAATAACAACAACAGCTATAGCAGGGATACGATACCTTACGCCCTACTTATTTACGTTGGATGTGAGGATGGATAGTAAGCTACGCCCGCAGATTAGCTTAAGCCGTGCTATTACCATTTTCCCTAGAACTATTGTTTTTGGGATGTACGAGTACCAAGCAGATTTTGGGTGGGTAGATGACCTGCCTCAAGGAGATAATTTCAAAAAAGAGATTACTTGGAGTACGGGTGTTGAATATCTTTTATCCAAAAATTTCTCATTGATGGGAAGTTATGATAACCGTTTTGGTGCAGGTGGAGGATTATCACTAAGATTTTAATGACTAAAAAATAAAACGATGGACTACAATTGGGATTTCTTAACCATTTTCGGTGTTATTATTCTAGGTGTTTTCATCTATGCAGGAGGAAAGAAAATAAAGCGGACTAAAAGTTCAAAGGCTATGGATGTCCTTGATGAAAGGTACGCTAAAGGAGAGATAACCAAAGAGGAGTATGAAGAAATTAAGCAGGCTATAGGCTCAAAGAAATAAAAAAAAGAAGCAATCCAAAAATCTGTTAGACATAGCACTATGTAAAAAAAAATTAAGCTGTGTAAACAGGTATAACAATAAATTAAAATCAAATATTAACTATTAAAATCGAAATTAAAATGAAAAAATTAAAAATGACCGTCGGTATTTTAGTAATGACCTTAACCCTTACGGCTATATCCTGTAAGGACGGAAAAAAAGATGAACCAGCTGCACCTATGAGCAATGAGATGTACCAAGAGTCTATGGATGACAAAGATGATATGGCAATGAGTGACAACCAAGACGCAAAAGCAGAAGCAATCCTGAAAGATTATTTCAACTTGAAAGATGCACTTGTAGGCGATGACAATGATAAGGCAAAAGAATTGGGAGCAACGCTTGCAAGTACTTTTGGAAATTTTGATGCATCCAGCTATTCAGATAGTGAGCAACAGGAACTCAAGGATATTATGGAAGATGCCACAGAACACGCAGAACATATTTCAGAAAGTGATATAGCACACCAGCGAGAACATTTTAAAATCATAAGTAAGGATGTAACAGATATGGTTGCTATAACCGGTACAGAAAACACCTTGTATCAACTATTCTGCCCAATGTATGATGGAGGTAGTAATTGGTTAAGTATGAGCAAGGACGTTAAGAATCCTTATTATGGAAGTAAAATGTTGACCTGTGGTGAAATGCAAAAGGAAATCAATTAAATGAAAATTTTAAAAATCATAGCAATAATAGCACTGGTAGGGTTTGTGGGGATTCAATTTATTCCCACGGAACGCAATCAAAGTTATACGGTTCCCGAAACTGATTTTATGTTGGTACATAATGTTCCTGAAACTATTCAGAAAAAATTACAGGTATCCTGCTATGATTGTCACAGTAACAATACGCAATATCCTTGGTATAATAAGATTCAACCCGCTGCTTGGTTTTTGGAAGACCACATTAAAGAAGGCAAGGCCGAACTTAATTTTAACGAATGGGATTCGCTTTCAAGCCGAAGAAAATCAAGTAAACTTCGATCAATTATCAAACAGATAGAAAGCGGAGAAATGCCTTTGGATTCTTACACTTTGATACATAAAGATGCTAAGTTTTCTGAAGCGGAGGCAGAAGAATTAATCAATTTTATCACACAATTAAAAGATAGTTTATAAACAATAATTTAAAAATAATAAAAATGAAAAATTTAAAAATGAGTATAGCAGTAATGCTATTGTTAGCAGTTTCTTTTACCAACGCCCAGGAAAAAGAAAAAATGAACCACAAGCACGGTGAAATGGAAATGGATCATAGTAAAATGAAAATGGACAAAATGAATCCAGCGGCAGAAACGGTTCTTGCCGATTATTTTATGTTGAAAGATGCTTTGGTAGGCGATGACACCAAGAAAGCGGCACAATCAGGTTCTAAATTGGTAGCCTCTCTTAAAAAATTCGATAAGAGTAGTTACTCAAAAGAACAACAAAAAGAGCTGGCCGATATCATAGAAGATGCTACCGAGCACGCAGAACATATTTCTGAAAGTGCGATAGACCACCAACGCGAGCACTTTAAAACGTTAAGTAAGGATATTACTGATATGGTAGCTATTACGGGTACAAAAAGCACGTTATATGAACAATTTTGCCCAATGTACGATAAAGGAAGTGCTTGGTTAAGTACAAGTAATGAAGTAAAAAACCCCTACTATGGCAGCAAAATGCTTAAATGTGGGAAAGTTCAAAAGACAATTCAGTAAAGTTGTAATCCTTTTGACCAAAATCAAGAGAATTAAGCAACCAACAATAATCAAAGATGAGGACTAAAATAATCAAACTCTTTTTGCGACTTGCAATATCAATCGGATTTTTATCGGCAGTAGCTGATAGATTTGGATTGTGGAACAAAGATGTTTCTGTGTGGGGGAATTGGGATAATTTTCTTAACTACACACAACAGATAAATCCTTGGATTCCGGACTCATTAATTTCAACAATCGGAATTATTGCAACCGCAGCTGAAATTATTTTTGCATTCTTCTTGATAATTGGATTTAAAACAGAATTGTTCGCAAAATGGAGTGGATTTTTACTGCTACTATTTGCGCTTTCAATGACATTTTCCACTGGAATAAAAGGAGCATTAGACTTTTCAGTCTTTACAGCTTCTGCTGGAGCTTTTGCGTTAAGCCTAATGAAAGAAAAGTATATGGAATTGGACAGCCTAATTGCAAAAGGAAATAATTGAGTGTAAATAAACAAAGTAAGAAACCGATAATATGGTAGTAGGAAGTTTAAATATGGCAAAATACAAAAGACTATTCAATAGGTAATCCCTTCCCTAAGCATCTTTTGTTGCTCTGGTTTATTAGTTAACAGAAGTAAATAAGATGTCTGGGATATCTTGGGTAGTCATTAAGTCCTGTCGTGGGAAGGAAAACAATGTTGATGGTTAGTGTTAATTCCTTCCCAGGTCAGGCAAAAATTTAAGTCCTAATAAGAGAGAGGGCACATACTTTTGGTTGGTTAGTGAAGCCCTTTCTCTTAATTAGGCACAAATAAAATAGTATGAAATGAGCCATACAAAAAAGTTGATAACAAGCGAAATGTTGATTGGCCAATTACATCTGATAATTAAAAATAAATAAATATCAACAGATGAAAGATTGTTGTAAAACCGGTAGCGAAACCAAACAAAAGAGAAGTGGCTTCAAAAAATGGTTCAATTATACCATTTATGCCATTATAGCCATTATTGTGATAGGTGTATTGATCTTGCAATTAACAGGTGATTAATTTAAAACTATATAAAATGAAATCTAAAAAAATAATTTTCACCGTATTGATGTTAGCCTTGTTTGGAGGTTTTTCGACGGTATTTGCTGATAGTAATTTTATTGTTTCTGAAACTAAAACCGACATCAAGGATGAGAAATCACTTTCTATTTTTGAAACAAGCAGTCCAATTTCTGTCTCACAAGACCATACTGAAGCCGGTTTGGACGATTTCCCTAATCTGCATCCATTAGTTGTACACTTCCCGATTGTACTGCTTTTATTGGCAGTTTTGTTACAGCTCATCCAGCTGTTCGTTTTAAATCGCACACTGGATTGGGTCATTTTACTAACAGTAGGATTCGGATTTATCGGAGCTTACGTAGCAGGTACACTGGTGCACCCACATACCGAAGGACTTACAGAAACCGCAAAAAAGGTCTTGGAACTGCACGACAAATATGCAGATTGGACTTTATGGGCAAGTGCTTTGGCAGCCCTATTAAAAATAGTAAGCCTCTTCTGGTACAAATTAAAGCGAGGTTTTGAAATTGGGGTATTTGTAGTTATGGCTTTTGCAGGATATTCAGTAGCACAGGCAGGACACTATGGTTCACAGCTCGTGCATATTGAAGGAGTTGGCCCACAGGGGAAATATCTTGGTAACGAAAACGAAGAAGGTCACGGAGAAAGTGATGAACATTCACATTAATACTGAAAAATGAGAAAAGGATTTATTATAACCGCTATATTTTTAGTTGCTGCATATATCGTTATGGTATTTTGGCATCCCCATTTGTGGTGGATTGGATTGATTATCCTTCCTTTACTCGTTCTCGGTCTTGTGGACTATTTTCAAGAATCAAATAATATTAGGAGAACCTACCCTTTGCTTGGTAGAATCAC
The DNA here is from genome assembly GCF_000023465.1 of Zunongwangia profunda SM-A87. Lineage (NCBI taxonomy): Bacteria > Pseudomonadati > Bacteroidota > Flavobacteriia > Flavobacteriales > Flavobacteriaceae > Zunongwangia > Zunongwangia profunda. The sequence continues at coordinate 4,562,922 of NC_014041.1, read as the reverse complement.
AAATCTTCTTGAGGAGCAACGCCACGTTATTCAGGAAACATTATTGCTCAACCGTACCGAAGGGCAACCCTTTACTTTAATTCAAAAGGAAATTGTCTATAAAAGAGCTGCCGATGCGCTTATAAATCAACCTTTTGGAACACAGATTCCGTATGACAAAGTGGGGCGCGAGTGGTTTACCCATTCCACATATCCTGCAAAACAAATCAATGACGACTTTAGAGTTCTTATAGGAAGTTCCCACTGCTTAAAACCTTACTCTGCCAGCATTCTCAACCTTGCGGGAATGAGTTTTGGTTCCATAAGCAAAAATGCTACCCTTGCTTTTAACGGTGGTGCGAAAATAGCAGGTTTTGCTCAAAACACCGGCGAAGGTGGCTTTACACCCTATCATCAAGAATACGGTGCAGATATTATCTTTCAGTTTGGAACAGGCTATTTTGGATGTCGTGATGCAGAAGGAAATTTTGACGCCAAAAAATTCGCCGATATCGCAACCAACGATGTAGTGAAAATGATTGAAATAAAAATATCGCAAGGTGCCAAACCTGGCTTTGGGGCAATTTTGCCGGCAAAGAAGAACACAAAGGAAATTGCCAAATTCAGGGATGTGGAGCAGGGAACGGAAATTCATTCCCCAGCCTTTCATTCGGCATTCGACAATGACGTTGAAATGCTACGCTTCATTAGAAAATTGAGAAAACTCTCTAAAGGAAAACCTGTGGGAATAAAGCTGTGCATTGGTCAACAAGATGAGTTTGAAAGAATGGTTCAAACCTTTGCCGAAAAGCAAAATTGCCCAGACTTTATAGCCATTGACGGTGCCGAAGGTGGCTCTGGTGCTGCCCATATGGAATCCTTACATTGGGCCGGTATGCCAATAATTGAAGCCATCCATTTCGCAAACGGCATTCTTAAAAAGTATGGGTTGCGAGATGAAATTAAAGTAATGGCAGCTGGTAAAATTATATCCGCTTTTGATATCTATAGAATGATGGCGCTCGGCGCAGATGCCTGTTATAGCGCAAGAGGGATGATGTTTGCCTTGGGCTGTGTGCAATCGCTAAAATGCAATTTGGATACCTGCCCTACGGGAATTACCACAATGGTGCCTTCCCGAGTTGCATCCATTGTTGTAAAAGATAAAAAAACCAAAGTTGCCAACTATCATAAAAATACCATCGAAGGTTTTAAGGAACTGCTAAAATCAATGGGTATTGAAAATAGAAAGGGTATCGACAAAAAGTATATTGTCCGCCGAATCAATGAGAATGAGACCAAGACATATCAAGAGTTATACTCAAATGGATTGAATGGTCGAAAAATAAAAAGTAATGGGTAAAAACTTAATTTATTTGTTAATAATACTGTTGTTTTCAAGCAATGTATCTATAAAGGCCCAAAATTATATAGTAAAGGAAGGAACCGCATCCTTTAAGGCAAAAATGCCACTTAATTCCTATATCGGCAAATCTGATGATTTACAGGGCACCATAGGTTTTAAGGACGGCACGTTGACCTTTTCGGTTCCTGTAAAATCCATAAAGACAGATAATGAAAAACGGGATGGACATATGTATGATCTGGTAAAAGCGGAAAAAAAACCCAATGTTGTTTTTGAAGGAAAATTTATGGACGATTTTAATTTTGAAGAAAAAGCGACACAAACGCTCAACGCAAAGGGAGATTTCACCCTTGCCGGAGTTACTCGGGAAATAACCATTCCTATTGAGTTGAAACTTGTTTCAGAAGATACAATTCAATTAACAGCTTCTTGGTCTTTATTGATTACCGATTATAATTTGGAACGCCCAAGTTTGGTATTTATAAAAGTTAATGACAAGCACGACTTGAGTGTGGATGCAATACTTACGAAGAAATAAAATAGATTGTTGAATTAAATAAATGGATTATGAGAACATTAATAAAATTGGCAGTCTGCCTTTTAATAAGCATTACCGCAGTAAGTTGTTCGGTCACTTCTTCGGCCATCGTTACCGATTATGACCAAGAAGCACAGTTTGGAACCTACAAAACCTTTTACTGGTCCGATGATTTTCAAATGGACAGCGACAAGGAAAACGAACCGTTATTTTTCAACACATTGATAAAGAAACGGTTAAAAGGCGCCATTCAGGAACAAATGGAAAATAAAGGCTACGTCTTGAATAAGAGCAATCCTGATTTATTGGTAGATTCCCGTATCGTTGTACAGACAAGAGATATAAACACAGGTGGTGGCTACCCTTATTTTCCTTCTTATGGTCACGGTTATGGTCATTTCGGGTCTTACGGTTATGGATATTATGGCGGTTACCAATCATCTCAAGAACACAAAGAAGGTGGCGTTGTCATAGAACTTATAGATATGAAACGCCGTCAATTAGTCTGGCAAGGATTTGCGCCAGATGTGCTGCACGCAAATACCACCGACAAGCAAAAGGAAATTAAGGAGGCGGTGGCAAAAATATTTGCAAAATATCAATATGGGAATACTGTAAAAAACTGAGCTTAAAATGATATAAAAAGATATCAAGAAAAAAAGCCCTAATTAGGGAAGGGTCAATGTTGATGGTTGGTTTTAGTCCCCCCTTGTTAGGCACTAGAAATTTTGTGAAAGAAAATCTTATTGTAAATACTGGATTTTCAGGATGTATATTTTTATGGAGTGGCCACTAGAGTTTCATCTATCCTTTCAAGGCATCAATACTTATTTATTGGTGTTGCAATGATATAACTAATATTAATGTATTAAAAAAATCAATAGTGAAAGAAACTATAAATGATATATCAAACGGCAATGGGTTTTATGGACAGCTCTTTAAAAAAGTATTGCTTACCGCAACGGCGGTTATCGCTATATCACTGAGTTATATATTTTGGGCACAAGCAGATGATAATGGCCTATGGCGACCTATTTTAATTGTGGCTTTGGCTCTAATCAAGACCATTTTTATCGTTCGGCTTACGTTCATACAATTGGCTAAAATAATAGGCGAAAGCCATCAGCTTGCGCACGTCCTAACTTTATTTGCGGTGTTGATTGTTTTGATTGTTTTTTCATTCACGACTGATTATCACGCGTTATATATTTTGAATTCTGAAAATTTCAAAGAGAGTACTTCGCTCAATGGTTCATTCTTCTTGCAATTTTTTGAATTTATCTATTTCAGCTTGATAACTTTTTCCTCGGTTGGATATGGCGATATTGTACCAATTTCAATTGCGGGAAAAACGCTGGTAATGATGGAAATTTTCTTGAGCTTTTTGGTACTTGTCTTTGGCATTGCAAATATTAATAGAATACACGTTGATAATAAATAACCTTTAAAAACTAAAATTATGAAAACAATTAAAACAATTGCACTCGTAACAATTCTCATTGCTACTTTCAGCTTATCCAACGCACAGGAAACAAAAGCAAAGACGGATACGGAAGCGGTTATTGCTGTGATGAAAACCTACAAGGATGCCATTCAAAATTTGACAACTGAAGGCACGTTCAATTTATTTGCAGAAGATTCTGAAGTATTTGAATCCGGTGGAGTCGAAGGCACGTATGCACATTACATTGAGCATCATCTTGGACCAGAATTAGGCGAATTTAAAAGTTTTACCTTTTCTGATTATGAAATCGATGCCAAAGTAGATGCGCCCTATGCTTTTACTACTGAAACCTACATTTATACCATAGTGCTTAACCCAAATGAAAAAGGTGAAACACGAACGATTCGCAAAAAAGGCGTGGCAACGTCTATCCTAAAAAAGATGGGTGGCGAATGGAAAATCATCAAAACACATACCTCTTCAAGAAACACGAAATAACAGCAACAATGAGCAATTTTCCTCAAATAATCCATCAATATAAAACCGACTCGGAAAGTGTTTACAATACTTGGTTTGTTGACAATGACCAGAGATTGAAGGCGTTTAGAACCATCCGTAGAGGCGTTTTGCAGGTGATTGAGGACATTAAAAACAAAACCTTCCCAAACGATTTTAAGGAAAGCAGTCTGGAATTTGTGTTGGGCAGCATTGCAGAGCAAAAGCAAGTTTTTGCGGGTGTGGCGCATCCTTTTTATTGGAAGCCGAAACTGCGCATTCCTGATATCTATGAAAATCAGGACAATAAAATAGCTTTTGGTCAATTTTTGGAAAACTGTATTAATGCCAAAACGGAAGAACAGGTCGTAAGGGAAATCGTAAAGTTGGATGCACTCAAAGTAAAAGGCCTCGGCCCAGCGGTAGCAAGTATTTTATATTTTTTGCATCCCACTTGGTTTCCACCATTTAATACGGCCATACTAAATGGGTTTAATTTTCTGTTCAAGGATAAAAAGAAATTGGGAAGTTGGACGGAGTATCTGAAAATCAGGGAAATCTTGATAGAAACCAATACTAAAAACAAAACGGAACTGTCAAACGATTTAGGCGCAATTGCAGGATTGTGTTTCGAGATTGGCACCCAAAAAATGCTCATAGGTAACGACGAATATTTAAGTGAGGCCGAACGGGTCAAATTTGAAAAAAACATCGTAAAACGGCAAAGGGAAATTCAGGAAGAAAAGCAGGAAGAGAAACTTCACGACGAAATGCAATACCATTTATTGAAAATCGGCATTTCACTTGGTTTTGACGTTACACCTGCCAGCAACGATAAAAGTAAATCTTTTGGCGGTCAAAGTTTTTCGTTCATTTCAATGAAAACATTTCCAGCGCTTCCTTGCGATAAGGAAACCCAAACCACCATTAAACTCATTGATGTGCTTTGGTTTGAAAAGGGAACCAATAATATAGTAGCCGCTTTTGAGGTTGAAAAAAGCACCAGTATCTATTCAGGAATTTTAAGACTGTCCGATTTATATTTCAGCATTTCCGATGGCGATGAGGTTTTTTATATCATCATTCCAAACCATCGTGAAAAAGACGTCATACATCAATTGAATCGACCTGTAATCAAAAATTCCAAGATGCATATAAAGTATATTTTGTTTTCTGAATTGAGGATGCATTGCGATGCGATTTGCAAATTTGGTACAGACCTTACAATTATGGAAAAAATAGCAAAATCAGTTTGATTTGAAATTGGCAATTGCGGATTATGGTTATACTTACTTTATATAGAAAACAATTAGCAACAATAAACATTATGAAAACTAAACTATTGATGTTCGCAGTTCTTTTAATAACATATTTCGAGGTTTCGGCTCAAAAAATATATAGAACCGATGATGGCCATATTGAGATGATGACTTTGGTGGACGGTAAGACTATCAAGGCAGAAAGCCATAGTCTGGCACTATATCTTGATTACAATTCTAAAGTAGTAAATGGTGTTCTAGACCTTAAAACTTTAGTAACAGACCTTCCTGAATTAAATGCCATTATACAAGAAGGGGAAGCACCTGCAATTCTTCGGTTTACAGGTACTATTCCATCCGTTGATTTTTTATCAAAACGGCACGACCCTATCAATTTTAATTGGCTGGTTGATGTTTTATATCAAGGGGAAACCTATAAATCACAGTTTAAAGCAACCATTACCCATATAGAACAGGGCATAAATATGTCTTGTCTGATAAGTGCAACGGGACAGGTTTTGGTTTCAGATACGGGGTTAGATTCTTTAATGCAAGGTTTGGATAAAACAATAAATGTGCAATTTGCACAATTGGTGCTGAAATTGGAATAACTATGTGTTTTCTATATTCAAAAAGAATGATAAGAGTATTTATGATATTTAAAACAGGCCAAGAGAACATAAAATAAGTCCTGATGTGGGAAGGGAATGGAAAATTTTTCATTGTTGATTAGTTAAAACTCCTTCCCAAGTCGGGCACTATTATAATATGAAAAGCTACGATACACTTTCTGAAACTATGGCTCATTTACAGGCTAAAGGCTACACTGTTGATTTCAATTTGAAAGAGAAACATCTGGAATGTAATGCTCTAAAGTTGAAATTCCATCCAGAAGATTTTGAGGTGGACGAGATGCATCGTTTTGAAGGAATGAGTAGCACAGATGACAATAGTGTACTATATGCCATTTCTTCCAAAAATGGAATAAAAGGCTTATTGGTGGATGCTTATGGGGTTTACTCTGAAAATATTTCTGAGGCAATCCGAAAAAAATTAAGGTAATTTGAAACATATATATAACATATAAAAAGTGACCCGCAACCAATATTGTAATCAGATTAAATAGAAATTTCGAGATGAAACCATTAAAAATAAATACCCAAAAGCTCTCATTATTAGGCTCTGTATCTTTAGGTACAGGCGTAATGATTGGTGCAGGTATTTTTGTTTTAATGGGGCAGATAGCCGAATTAGTCGGCGATTTATTTCCTATTGCTTTTATCGCAGGCGCAGTTGTAGTAGGCTTTAGCTCCTATTCGTATGTTAAATTTTCAAACGCCTATCCTTCTTCTGGAGGTGTTGCTAAATTTTTGACAAAGGCCTATTTACCAGGTACACTTGCTGGTTCATTTTCTTTGCTGATGTATGTATCAATGGTTGTCTCAGAAAGTTTAGTGGCAGGTACTTTTGGGGCGTATGCGTTACGACTGTTTCCGCAAGGATATGAAGGTTATGCATCTGCATTGGGTGTATTGCTTATTGTTGCTGCATATATCATCAATATTTCGGGTAACAAGATTATTGAGACTACCGCTACCATTACTGCAATTATTAAAGTAGTGGGTATTGCAGTTCTTGCTATATCAGGATTGGTTATTTCTGGTTTACCCACAATCACAGGTACTTATAGTGCTGCCAATGGCCAATCCCTGCCTGAAGGTTTTGGATTTATTGCCGCATTGGCCTTGTCTATCCTTGCATACAAAGGATTTACGACCATTACCAATCAAGGTGGCGATATAAAAAATCCTCATAAAAATGTAGGGCGTTCCATAATTATATCAATAATCGTTTGTACGGTTATCTATGTTGTTTTGGCATTATCGGTTGCTGGCGGATTGAGTATTGAAGAAATTATAATAGCAAAAGATTATGCTCTCGCAGCAGCAGCAAAACCTCTATTTGGCGAATGGGGTTCAACGCTAACTATTTTACTAGCCATTGTTGCAACAGTTTCCGGTGTAATTGCCAGCGTATATTCTGCCTCGCGAATGTTGGGTATGTTAAGCAATATGAAACAAGTTCCTGATATGAACAGAATGAAGCAACTTAAAAATCCTTCGCTGATTTTTACTGTTTCTTTAGCGATACTTTTGACTGTTTTGTTCGATTTAACTCGCATAGCTTCCATTGGTGCTATTTTCTATTTGATAATGGACATTGCTATTCATTGGGGACTTTTTAAATATTTGAAAAAGGAAGTAAAATTCAACCCGATTATTCCAATAATTGCCATACTGTTGGATGTTGTTATTTTGGCAGCATTTATCTATTTAAAATATGTAAACGACCCATTTGTACTAATAGTTGCTGCAATTGGTATTGCCCTCATTTTTCTTTCTCAATTTATTTTTATGAAATCGCATACAGATAAAGACGGAAATATGAATATGGGAATGGAAAACAGTGAAAAAGAACAAATGAAAATGTAAAAATAACAGATACTATGAAACACACCTATAAAATACACGGAATGACCTGCAATGGTTGTCGAAATCACGTAGAAGGAACACTTTCCAAAGTGAAAGGTGTCTCAAAGGCTACTGTGAATTTAGCAAAAGCTGAAGCTACCATTGAAATGGAATCACATATTCCTATTGAGAAATTCCAAGATGCCCTTAAAAAAGAAGGTGGTACTTATTCTATCCACAAATCTGGAGAGCGACATCATCAAAACGATACCGCCGGAGTTGATGCTGAGCGTAGTCGAAGTACGAAAGCAAAAAATGAAAAACCTAAAGGTAAAGGAACTGGCACTTTTTACTGTCCGATGCATTGTGAGGGAGACAAAACATATGAAAAAACTGGAGACTGTCCTGTCTGCGGAATGGATTTAGTTGAAGAGCAAAATTTATCTGCAAAAACTTCTGAACAATGGACTTGCCCAATGCACCCGGAAATTGTAAAAGATGAACCTGGAGCCTGCCCAATCTGTGGGATGGACTTAGTCCCAATGGAAGCAGATAGTTCAGCCGAAGAAAAGACCTATAACAAATTACTCAAGAAATTCTGGATTGCAGTCGCCTTTACCTTACCTATTTTCTTAATCGCAATGAGCGATATGATTCCGAATAATCCGTTATATACGGTAATGAAGCAAAAAAACTGGAACTGGATTCAGCTTGCACTTTCAATTCCTGTGGTGTTTTATGCTACGTGGATGTTCTTTGAACGTGCCTATAAAAGCATCAAAACCTGGAACCTCAATATGTTTACCCTAATCGGCATTGGTGCTGGCGCAGCGTGGTTATTCAGCGTATTCGGTATGCTTTTTCCCGATTTTTTCCCGGCACAGTTCAAAACAGAATCTGGTGCCGTTCACGTATATTATGAAGTATCCACTATTATTTTGACCTTGGTGCTCTTGGGTCAGGTTTTGGAAGCACGTGCCCACGGCAAAACCAATTCAGCAATAAAGGAATTGCTAAAGCTCGCGCCAAACAAGGCCATACTAGTCAAAGATGGCAAGGAAGAAGAGGTTACGATTGATAGCATTAAATTGGGCGATATCCTACGGGTGAAACCAGGCGAAAAAATTCCAGTTGATGGCGTGATTTCCGAAGGTAGTACAACGGTCGATGAATCTATGATTACAGGCGAACCTATTCCCGTAAACAAAGCGGCAAATGACAAAGTTACCAGTGGCACCATCAACGGCAACCAATCTTTTTTGATGAAAGCCGAAAAGGTGGGTGCAGATACCCTACTGTCCCAAATTATCCAAATGGTCAATAATGCCAGTCGCAGTCGTGCACCAATCCAAAAATTGGCGGATACCGTCTCGGGATATTTTGTACCCATAGTTGTCCTTATTTCCATTATCACATTTGTGGTTTGGGCTATTTTTGGTCCGGAACCCGTCTATGTTTATGCCTTTGTAAATGCAATTGCAGTATTGATTATCGCCTGTCCCTGTGCCTTGGGCTTGGCAACACCAATGTCCATTATGGTCGGTGTTGGTAAGGGCGCACAAAATGGTGTGCTCATAAAAAATGCCGAAGCTTTGGAAAAAATGGACAAGGTGGATACACTTATTATCGATAAAACAGGAACCATAACAGAAGGCAAACCAACGGTTGAAAAAGTCGGAGCCTTCGGAACTAATTTTTCAGAAAAAGAAGTGCTTCAATACATCGTTTCCCTAAACAGCAAAAGCGAGCATCCGCTTGCCGAAGCAACTGTAAAATATGGTAAAGAAAAGAATGTTGAGTTTTTGAGCGCTGAAAAGTTTAGCGCAGTTACCGGAAAAGGTGTTGAAGGAAACATCAACGGGAAAAAAGTGGATTTAGGGAATTCCAAAATGATGGCATACGCCAAGGCTGAATTAACTTCGGAAATGGAAACCGAAGCACAAAGTTTTCAAAAGCAAGGAAAAACAGTTTCATACCTATCCATCGATTCAAAAGTTGTGGGATATGTTGTCATTGGCGACAAAATAAAGGCGACCAGCGCCAAAGCGATCAAAGCACTTCAAGACAAAGGTATCGCAGTAATAATGCTTACTGGCGACAATCACGATACTGCCCAAGCGGTCGCAAAAGAATTAAATCTTGCTGATTTTAAAGCAGGAATGTTGCCCGAAAACAAACTTCAGGAAGTAGAAAAATTACAGAACAGCGGAAAAGTTGTAGCAATGGCAGGCGACGGCATCAATGATGCGCCAGCCTTGGCAAAAAGTGATGTTGGTATCGCAATGGGAACAGGAACAGATGTTGCCATTGAAAGTGCAATGATAACCTTGGTAAAAGGCGATTTGCACGGTATTGTCAAGGCACGGGAATTGAGCGACGGTGTAATGCGTAACATCAAGCAAAACCTATTTTGGGCTTTAGGATATAACATTTTAGGAATCCCAATCGCAGCAGGTGTTTTGTTCCCTATTTTCGGGTTGTTATTATCACCAATGATAGCGGCTTTGGCAATGAGCTTTAGTTCAGTTTCCGTTATTATGAACGCTTTGCGGTTACGTTCGTTAAAACTTTAAAGATGGTGAAAAGGAAAACCGCACTAAAAATACGAAAGACCCACAGATATTTGGGGCTCTTTTTGGGGGTACAGTTCCTGTTTTGGACCATTAGCGGAATGTATTTCAGTTGGACAAACATAGACGACATTCACGGTGACCAATTCTGTAATTTAGATTACGTGCCCAAAGCCTTTGATGATTTAATAAGTCCTTCACAAATAAACAATCCTGAAGGCATTGGAAGTATCGAAATTAGGGACATCAACAACGAGCCTTATTACTGGATAAACAATCAAAAATTGTACAGTGCAAAAACTGGGAAAGCAAAAAAAAATATTACGGAAGAAGAGGCCTTGTCTGTTGCCAAAAACTATATGAAAGATGGTTTGAAAGTCGCCAACATCGAAAAAATAACCGAAGTGGACGACTATCACGAATATCGGGAAAAGCTATTGCCAGCCTATGTTATTTCATATGATACCGATGAAGCTCTTAATGCTTATGTTTCGGTAACAGACGGAAAATTCCAGACTGTAAGGCATCGAGCGTGGCGTTGGTTCGACTTTTTATGGATGACCCACACAATGGATTATGACACGCGCGACAATTTCAATACCATTGTATTAAGGGCGTTTTCGCTCTTGGGATTGATTACGGTGTTAAGCGGATTCCTGCTGTGGTACACCTCCTCGCCAACCATTAGAAAATTAAAAAAGAAAATAATTAAATCATAACCAAAAACTCTAAAACAATGAAAAATTCAAATCAACACACAAACAAAGGCAATTACACAAAATTTATTTTGATGCTTGTCGCATCTTTTATTGCAATGTACATCACGATGTATCTAAATAGTTATGCGTTAGACCACGTATATTTTAGTTTAACCAGATTCTATATGAGTTGTTTGGGTATTGCAGCAATGGCAGTAATAATGTGGTTTTTTATGCGGAAAATGTATCAAAACAAGAAAAAGAACATCGCTATTTTATTAGGTAGCTTGGTGCTATTTTTAGGCGCACTTGGTTTGGTTAGGGCACAAAGCCCAATCATTGGCGATATTCTGTGGATGAAAGCAATGATTCCCCATCACTCAATTGCAATTTTAACAAGTGAAAGAGCCGATATCAAAGACCCTGAAGTGCGCAAACTGGCTGATGATATTATCAAAGCACAACGTAAAGAAATTGGAGAAATGAAAGCAATGATAAAGCGTTTGCAAGCAGAATAATAATAATTACCAAAACCTAACTGGTCTTAAAATCTGTTGGGTTTTATAAAGAAATAAAAAAATATACTATGAAAAAATACATCATTTATACCGCAATTTTAGCCATAGGATTGGTCTTGGGCTATGTCTTTTTTGGCCCTTCTGCGGAAGGTTCCGTAAACAGCAAGAAAGTAACAGATTTGAGCGAAGACGTTAACCACTCCGAAGAACATCAAATGTGGACCTGTTCAATGCACCCACAGATTATGCAACCAGAACCTGGCGACTGCCCAATATGCGGTATGGATTTAATTCCCGCCGAAACTGGTGCGGAAGGGCTTGCAATGAACGAAATAAAAATGAGCGACAATGCAATGGCACTGGCGAATATCCAAACTACAATTGTAGGAAATATTTCAGGAACCGACGATAACAAAATAACACTTTCCGGAAAAATAATGGCCAACGAAGAAGCCAATGCGGTACAGGCAAGCTATTTTGAAGGACGTATTGAAAAGTTGAATGTCAATTTCACGGGCGAAGAAGTACGAAAAGGACAGTTGTTGGCAACGATTTATGCACCAACGCTCGTTGCTGCCCAACAAGAACTTTTAACTGCTTCTGACCTGAAAGAATCACAACCAGGTTTATACAAAGCAGTTCGAAACAAATTAAAATTGTGGAAACTTTCTGAAAGCCAAATAGACCAAATAGAAAGTTCTGGCAAGGTGCGGGAAAATTTTCCGATTTATGCAACTGTTTCAGGCACCGTTTCCCAAAAAATGGCAGAAGAAGGCGACTATGTAAAACAAGGCCAGCCCATTGTTAAAGTAAGTGATTTGGGTACTGTTTGGGCAATGTTTGACGCCTACGAAAGACAAATCTCGCAACTAAAGGAAGGTCAAAAGGTAACAATCACTAGTAACGCTTATCCCAATAAAGAATTTGAAGCATCAGTTTCATTTATCGACCCTACTTTGAATACAAAGTCCAGAACTGTTTCAGTGCGCGCCACATTGAACAATAAGGAAAATCTATTAAAACCAGGAATGTTCGTAACCGCAAAAGTGGCAATGACAAAAGGCAATACTATGGAAATTGCGATAAGCATACCTGCAACGGCAGTAATGTGGACAGGCGAGCGCTCATTGGTGTACGTAAAGACCAATCCCAATGAACCCGTTTTTGAAATGCAAGAAGTGACTTTGGGAACGAAAAATGGTGAGAACTATACCATTATCGAAGGGCTTTCTAACGGCGATGAAGTGGTAACCAACGGAACATTTACCGTAGATGCCGCTGCACAGTTACAAGGAAAAAAATCTATGATGAATGCATCAGGTGGTAAAACAATGACAGGTCACGAAGGGCATTTGGGAATGGAAAATTTAAACAACACAGTTGATGCCGCCAAGCGTATGGATGTAGCTTCCAAATTCCAAGAGCAGCTCAAAACAGTTTTTGATGATTATATTATGCTTAAAACAGCATTGACAAACGACCAAAGTGAAAAAGCAAAAACGGCCGCACAGACCTTACAGAAAAGTTTAACACAAGTTGACCTTGCTTTGCTAAAGGATAAAAATGCGAATAACCACTGGGCGCAACTTGAAAAAGAATTGAAGGCTTCCTCAAATGAAATTGCCCAGACATCCGATATTAAAACCCAGAGAAATCATTTTATCAGTCTTTCAGCACACCTCATAAATGCAATGAAAGCGTTTGGCATCAACCAAGAAATTTACATAGATTTTTGTCCAATGGCAAATAATAATGAAGGCGCATATTGGTTGAGCACGGAAAAAGAAATACAAAATCCCTACTACGGACAAGCAATGCTAAACTGTGGTGAAGTAACAGAAACCGTACAATAGTTTAAAACTATACTTAATTGGGTAGTTTAAATTAGTCATCTTGATTTTTTGAAGGAGAACGAGGATGAGTGAGAGTAGAAGAAATAGAAGAAAAAATGACAGAAAGAAACATCAGCCTAAAAGTGATATTCCAAAAAAAGATAAAATTATAGCTTTAGTTGTGATAGTATTGATTTTTGTAGTTGCTGCAACAGCTGCCGTTTATTATTCTCTATACAAATCTGGATTAAAATTATTTTGAAACAAGTACTATATGAATGAGACTATCCATATTAAAAATATGGTCTGCCCAAGATGTATCTCAGCAGTTTCCAATATTTTGGAACAACTTAAAATACTGTATGTTTCTATAAAATTGGGGGAGGTTAAATTAGTTTCATCGTTAAGTCCCAACACAAAAAATAGTCTTTCCAAAGCGCTTCAAAATTCAGGTTTTAGTTTGATTGACGACCGTAAAAGTCAACTTATTGAACAAATGAAAACATTGGTTGTAGATAAAATCCATCATTCTTCCGAGGAGCTCGATTTCAAATGGGCAGATATTGTTACAGGCGAACTTCACTTGGACTACAAATATTTAAGTTCACTTTTTTCGTCGGTAGAAAATATTACGTTCGAGCAGTACATCATAAACCAGAAAATTGAACGTGTTAAAGAACTTATAGTTTACGATGAATTAACCTTGAGTGAAATAGCATTTAAACTTCATTATAGTAGTGTTGCATACTTAAGCAATCAATTTAAAAAGGTTACAGGAATGACACCTACACAGTTTAAAAAAAGCACAAATCAGAATCGTAAATATTTGGATAAAATATGATGTTAAATTCTGTTAATCCGAAAATTTTACAAATCATTCGGCATATTTTATAACAAAAAACGATATTACATACATTAAATTGTCTTTAGTAATATCCGCTATAGTAGTGGACTATTTTTAACAATTTAAATTCTAATATATTTATGAAAAATTCAAAATTAATCGAAGCTTTAAACAATTGTGTAGCACATTGTAATTACTGTGCAGATGCTTGTCTTGGCGAAGAAAACGTCAAGATGATGGTAGATTGTATAAGAACTGATAGGGCTTGTGCTGCAATCTGTAGTGCAACAGCAAATTTGCTTGCGTCAAATTATAAAGATGTTAGAGGTATGGTAGAACAATGCCGTGATATCTGTAAAAAATGCGCTGATGTATGTGCCAAGCACGACCACAAACACTGTCAAGAATGTGCAGATGCCTGTAGAAAATGTGAGGAAGCTTGTAACGAATATTTAAAATAATACAACTTATCTCAATTCATTATAGTGAGGTGCAACAACCTCAAATTCCGAAAGGCTACAACTCACATTGTAGTCTTTTGTTTTATAAAAAATCGGGTATAAGTTATCTTGTTTGTATCGGAAACTTGGGAAAATTACATATTGGTGACCCTTAACAAGCAAATTCTACAATTCATTCAGCATATAACGTAATATATTAAAAACTTTAAATCCTAAAATTTGTGATGTATTAAGATGAATACGATTATGGAGACAATCAACATATTTGAAACCAAAGAAAAGAAGCAAAAACAGGGAATAAAAGAATCATTTCCTGTTACGGGAATGACCTGCGCATCGTGTGCAGCGAGCGTTGAATCTGTTTTAAAACACACAGAAGGAGTGTTTGATGCCAGCGTCAATTTCGCTAATAGTTCTGTTCTTGTGGAATACGACAAAGCGTTGAGTCCTAATCAACTTCAAAATGCACTTCGCGAGGTAGGCTATGATATTATTATAGATACAGAAAATCCTTCGGAAGTACAACAAGAACTTCAGCAAAAACATTATCAGGACATAAAAAGCCGTACTATCTGGTCGGCTATACTTACGCTACCCATTTTTGTATTAGGAATGTTTTTTATGCAATGGGAACCAGGTAAGTGGATTTCTTTGGTGTTAACTTTTCCAATTCTTTTTTGGTTCGGTCGTAGCTTTTTCATCAATGCTTTCAAGCAAGCCAAACACGGTAAAGCAAATATGGATACCTTGGTAGCTTTGAGCACAGGAATCGCTTTTATCTTTAGTGTATTCAATACCTTTTTTCCAGAATCTTGGTTGAGTCGTGGTATTGAACCTCACGTTTATTATGAAGCGGCTACGGTAATTATAACCTTTATTTCCTTGGGGAAACTATTGGAAGAAAAGGCAAAATCCAATACGTCTTCAGCCATCAAAAAATTAATGGGTCTTCAGCCTAAAACCCTTAAAATCATTGAGAATGGAGAAGAAAAGGAAATTCCTATTTCATCCGTGCAAGTTGGCCAGACCATTTTGGTGCGTCCCGGAGAAAAGATTCCTGTGGATGGAGAAGTTTCCAAGGGAAGCTCGTATGTAGATGAAAGTATGATTACGGGAGAACCTGTTCCAGTAGAAAAATCAACTGATGAAAAAGTATTTGCAGGCACGGTAAATCAAAAAGGGAGCTTTCAATTTACTGCCGAAAAAGTAGGTGGAGAAACCTTACTATCACAAATCATTAAAATGGTTCAGGAAGCTCAAGGAAGCAAGGCGCCGGTTCAAAAGCTGGTTGATAAGATTGCCGGAATATTTGTTCCTGTCGTATTAGTCATTTCTATCATTACATTCATTGTCTGGATGTCAGTTGGTGGCGATAACGCATTTTCACAAGCTTTGTTGACCTCTGTAGCCGTGTTGGTTATCGCTTGTCCTTGCGCATTGGGCTTGGCAACACCTACCGCAATTATGGTGGGAATTGGTAAAGGCGCAGAAAATAATATTTTGATAAAGGATGCCGAAAGTTTAGAACTCGGTTATAAAGTGAATGCTATTATCCTTGATAAAACGGGTACAATTACCGAAGGAAAACCCTTAGTAACTGATATAATTTGGAAGAATAACCTTGAAAATCAAAATGAATACAAGCAAATTCTTTTGGCTATAGAAGCACAATCGGAACATCCTTTGGCGGAAGCAGTAGTCAACCATTTAAAAGATGAAAAGGTTGAACAAGCTGAAATTGCTTCTTTTGAAAGTATTACAGGAAAAGGTGTAAAGGCGCAATCAGAGAATGGTTCAAAATATTATGTGGGTAACCATAAACTAATGGTCGAAAAGAATATTGAAATTGAATCTTCTTTAATGCAAACAGCAGAAAGTCTCGAAGAGCAGGCTAAAACGGTCATATTCTTTGGTAATGAAAAACAATTGCTGGCGATACTCGCCATTGCAGACAAGATTAAGGAAACTTCAGAAAAGGCCATAGTAACGCTTCAGGAAAGAGGTATTGAGGTTTGTATGCTTACAGGAGATAATAATAAAACCGCATCTGCTGTCGCAAAACAAGTCGGAATAACAAATTACCAAGGCGAAGTAATGCCTTCGGACAAGGCAGCTTTTGTTGAAAAATTGCAGGCGGACGGAAAGATAGTCGCAATGGTTGGCGATGGTATTAATGATTCCCAGGCTTTGGCGCAAGCCAATGTGAGTATTGCAATGGGAAAAGGTTCAGATATAGCGATGGACGTAGCAAAAATGACCTTGATAACATCAGATTTACGATCCATCCCAAAAGCGCTGGAATTATCAAAAAGAACGGTGTTGGGCATACGTCAGAATCTATTTTGGGCATTCATTTATAATCTCATTGGTATTCCAATTGCAGCAGGCGTTTTGTATCCCGTAAATGGGTTCTTATTAGACCCAATGATAGCAGGAATGGCAATGGCTTTCAGTAGCGTGTCTGTAGTTCTAAATAGTTTAAGGCTTAAAGGAGTAAAACTTTAATATTAATTATAAATTCAAATACAATGAAAACTTTAAAATTTAAAACAAATATCAATTGTGGTGGTTGTGTATCAAAAGTGACCCCTTTTTTAAACAAGCAAGAAGGTGTCGAAAGTTGGGAAGTGGATACCGCTAATCCTGATAAAATTTTAACCATAGAAAGCGATGGTGCTTCAGAAGAAGATGTAAAGGCTACCTTGCAAAAGGTAGGCTTTAAAGCGGAACGTGTAGATTAATACCTCGCTATAATATGGTTTATATTTTAATTTTGGTTGTGATTCTTCTGTTTGCTATTCATTTTTATCGAAAAGAGAAACGGCATAGCGTAAAGCCATTTCCAGAGCATTGGCACAAATTATTAATGGAGAATGTTCTTTATTATAAAAATCTTTCAAAAGGCAGGCAACTTGTTTTTCAACAAAAAATGATGCAGTTTTTAAGTGAGGTTTATATAGATGGCGTGCAGTTTGAATTGGAAGAATTAGACAAAATTTTAATTGCAGCAAGTGCGGTAATTCCTGTTTTCGGCTTTAAAGAATGGCATTACACTAATTTAAGTGGAATCCTCTTATACCCAGATAATTTTAATGAAGATATGCAATTTAGCAGTAAGGGTAACTCGCGCAATATTGGTGGGATAGTCGGGAACGGACGTTTTGAGAAACAAATGATTTTATCTAAAAAAGCATTGTATCACGGTTTTAGAAACACAACAGATAAAAGCAATACAGGCATACACGAATTTGTACACCTTATTGATAAGCTGGATGATAGAACAGATGGCGTTCCAGAGCGATTATTAGAACATCAATATGCAATACCTTGGCTGAATTTAATTCATAAGGAAATAGAAGCCATAAACGACAACCATTCTGATATCAGAAAATATGGTGGTACAAACCAAGCAGAATTCTTTGCAGTAGCTTCAGAATATTTCTTCGAGCGCCCAGATTTGCTCAAAAAGAAACATCCAGAACTTTATAAAATGTTAGTTAAATGCTTCAATCAAAAATTAGCAAATCCAATTAAAAATTAGTTTCTATTTAGGAGAGATTAAATCTGTAATTGAAAATCGTAAAGAGCGGATATTTTGAATATGCTAAACTACTTATAGCAATAAAATATACGCTCTTCAATTATTTATTTCCTCAAAAGTTTATAACACTATCCAATGCATCATCTGCCTCTTTATGGATGAAATTGGCTTGATAGTTCAAGGTGGTTTTCAAATCACTATGGCGATATAATTTCTGTAGCATTAACGGATGAATGGCATCCCCAGCAATATTTCCAAAACTATGCCGTGCTATGTGCATCGTTATTTTCTTATTTATTTTAGCCTTTTTAGAGATTGATTTTAGATTGTCATTAAACCTCTTTGTAGCAGTTTTTCTCTTGTTATATAAATCTTTCGCATTTTCAGGGTCTGCCTTTTTCAATTCAGGGAAAACAAAATCATCATCACTTCTTTTATCATCTTTATATTGGTCTAAAATCTTTAGTACTTTTTCAGGAATTTTTAATGATAGAAGTTTTGCGTTTTTATGCATTCTATAATGCAGCCTGTTATCATAAATATCTGACCATTTGGTTCGTAGAACATCAGAAACCCTCATACCAGCAAAATTGAAACTAAAAAGCCAAACATTTCTAGTATGTATTTCAGAAGGTTTGAGATTTATCAAATTTTCAATTTGTTGAATCTCTAAAATATTTAGTCCGACTTTGGTAGTTTCAGGAAATTTGATTTTTATTTTATCGCCACCGAAGGGATATAATTCTCTGCTTACAATTTTGTATTTAATTGCTCTGTTAAATAATAGCCTTACAAATACCAAAATGTTCATTATTGAGGTTTCAGACAGGGAGTACTTAACTTTTAAAGTTAACATCAATTTTTTAAGAAAACGTTCATCAATTTCTTGAAAAGACAATTGTTTCGAATTGTGATATTTTATAATAAAGCTCAACCACGCTTTATCAGTAGATAAACGATTTAGCTTTTCTGTACTTTCTAAATCGTCAAGATGTTCTTGTGCTAATTCAAAGAATGTAGCATTGATACCGGAGGAATATATTTCCTTCTTAATTTGATTGGCAGAAGCATCTTTTTGTTCGGATTGAAGCGTAATAAGAGCATTGTTTAATTCAGAAAGTTTCAAGGATAACAAATTGTTCAAGGTTTTGAAATTTATGTGTGATTTCTTAACCCGAATATTCTTTTCATCCCAATCTTCCAATTCAATGTAGTGACCTATATATTGGTATGTTGAGCGACGATTTTTTGTAATACGTATGGCAAGAGGATACAAGCCTTCTTTATTAGGCTTTTTGCGAAGAACTATTTTAGCGTTTGATGACATAATTGACCTAGTTTTGCGTACGAAAGCCAAATCAGGTACAACATAGGTACAACATTCAATTTTGAATGTTTAGTTTACCAAGAAGTTTTCCTAAAGATACAAATTTATTAGTTTCTCTGGGTACAACATAGGTACAACAAATATTGAAATCAATTGATATTAGATGATATCAAAGAAAATGACATATTATATAATCAATTGAAAATGAGTGGCTTTGGTGCTGTTTGGGCAAATGTACGCTAGACTTAGGATCTAGTGCCGCGAGGTGTGAGAGTTCGAGTCTCTCCGCCCGCACAGGTTAAAAGCCTCTTGTAATGAGAGGCTTTTTTTATGCGCTAATTTTAAGATGTGCAGTTAAAGATAAATCGAGTTTGATTTCAGTACAGGGGCTAATACAAAAAATAACCCGGAAAATTGTTTAGGTCACATAAACAATATTCCGGGTTGGTTTAATTAAGCATTTTTGATTATTAATAGCTTAGTCGATCGAATCGTAGAATTGCCAGGAGGTTTTAAAATTTTCCTTAAGCTCCTGATCGGTTAAGATCGCTCTTATCATTTCTATTGGCATAGAATTAAGTCTCATGATTTTATCGTGAAATTCTTTATTGGTCATTTTACCTGTTTTTACCAGCTCTTCTCTAAGGGCATAAAATTGTCTGCCACCGGTTAGATAAGCTAACTGATATAATGGGGGGTAACTTCCAATAAAAGAGCGTCGTACTTCTCCTTCAGCATTCGCAGGCTCAAAGCCTACACGGTCTATCAGAAAATCAATACATTGCTGGGGAGTCCATTTTCCTAAATGATAGTTTAAGGAGAAGATAATCCGGGCGCAACGGTGCATATGCCAAAATAGCATTCCAATACGGTCTTCCGGGCCACTTGGAAAGCCTTCATCCCAAAGTAATAATTCCCAATAAAGAGACCAACCTTCTGTCCAAAATGGGGTGCGATAGTTTCTATAGGTTCTGTAGCGGTTGTTCATAAAGCCTTCTAAATTGTGACCGGCAATTAATTCGTGATGAACAGTAGCTTTGGAAAAATGCGGATTGTTACCACGCATACTCATCATTTTTTGCTCATAGGTCATTCCGCTGGTGGGATAAGAAATGGTGATGTTGGTGCCGCCGGTAAAAAATGGATTAACCAATTGTCTTTCTGGAGACATCATTTGCATGCCCCAGGTTTCTTCGGCTAACGGCGGTACGCTAATAAGGTCTTTTTCTTTTAAGAATGCAATAGATTCATTGTAAAGCTTTAACATGGCTTCAGGCTGCAGTCCTGGAGCTACATAAGCATTTTTAACTTTTTCCTGTGCAGCTTTCCAGTCTTTTCCAAATCCCATTTCTTCTGCCGCTTTTAAAAGTGCAGCATCGCACCAGGCAAACTCTTTATTAGCAATTTCTATAAGTTCTTCAGGAGTGTATGGGATCATTTCGTATTCTAACTGTTTTACCAGTTCATTTCTTCCCACGGGATAACCAATAATACCACTTTTATCAACAGGACGTTTGTTTTCTAATTTAGCTTCAAAAGTAGTTTTAAACGTTGCTAAGCTGGAATCTAAAGCTTTGTAAGTAGTAGGAACCCACCAGGTAAACATGGGGTCGTAATTATTATAAAATGAAAAAACATTTGCCGCTGAATTTTTTAGGTCTTCGATGACTAAAACGGCTTCCTGAACCTGGTCTTTGTCTAACGATTGTTCTTCTTTTAAAAGGGGAAGTAAAGAGTCTATTTGTTTTGCTGAAGCATTCCAGTTTTTGGCAACTTCTTTAGCATCTAATTGATAGCCTCTTCGTCTTCGTTTTAGATATTGATAGATGTTTTCTGAAAACGGAAACCAGCTTTTAACTTCTGTATAAATCTTAGCATGTTTTTTGGCTTCATTAATCTCATGCTTAAGGTCACGTTTAAATAAAATATAATCTACTTTACATTCTTGCGGAAGTTCACTAAAGTTGATTTTATCTAATTCAGCCAGATATTTTTCATTTAGGACTATAATGCGATCGCGTCTTTCTTGAGACCCACCTGAATCTGAAATTCTTCCCCATCGATAAGCGTTTGAGGGAGAGTAATAGCGTACCAGGTCACCCATGTCTGCCTGATGATTGGTCATTAGCATGGGCATTACCTGGCAGGGTACAAAACTATCGTCCTGAGCTAGTGCTTTTTGGCAGCAGAGTGTAAGGACAGAGATAATTAAAGCATAAAGAAAGCTTTTTGTTTTTTTGAATTTGTACATGCTTAAAGATTTAGCAATTTCGAATTAGTTTTTGTTATCCCAGGTGGTCCCTTTGTTAAACCAATCGGGTTGGCCAACAGCGCGAACGTTTGGATTTCGCTCTATTTCATTTAATGGATAAGGAAATCTTCTGGCGAAAGTGGTACTGGCGTTGGTATTTTGTATCATATATTCAAAATCAAATTCTGGGTAACCGGTCCTTACATAATCAAAATAGGTTTCCCCGGTTCTAAAGATGTTTGATAGGTATTTTTGCTGAATGATCAGCTGTTGAGCGTCTTCAAGATTTGTTGGCATATCTAAAGAAGGTTGTGCATTATAGCTTATAATTTGTTCTTGGGGTACTTCCATATATTCCATATCGGCACGATTTCCTTCTTTCATAGCGATCTCAGCTAACTCCCATTCGTTTCTGAAGGCATAGGCTTCAGCTTCTAAAAATTTAGATTCAGAATAAAGCATGATATGATCTGGGTATGACATAGAAAGGTAATCGAATCTGTAATGGCTTGGTCTATTCCCTGCCTGAACTGCTGCACCTGCAAAATGACCCATATAGCCATTCGGATCGGCCTCTGCATTGGTAAACATGATCGGCCTTCTGGGATCTTCATATGCATTCATCATATCGATAAGAAAGTTTCCCGGAGTCAATCCACGACCACCACTATAAGCTCTGGTCATATAATTATAGAGTGGGTTGGCGTTTGCCAGATCTTCAAGGTGTCGCCACATTACATTATCTTCATTAGAAGTCATTCCTTTTTCCAGATAAGAAAGGATTGCAGAGATTTGCGCATCCTGGTCTACTCCCGGGGCATAAATTCTTCTCATAGCCTGTCTGGCTTTTAAAGAATATGCAAAACGCACCCAACGATCAATATCACCGTTTAGCATATAATCATCCTGTCCCGGTAAAAGTTCACCACCATCGGTATTTTTAAAAAGGTTAATAGCTTCATCTAAGAGAGCACTGGCGTGGGCATATAATTCTTCCTGAGTCGCCAGTTCTGGTTGCTGATTTTCTAAACCGGTCATGGCCTGTTCTAAGGGTGCCTGGTCATAAACATCGGCGATATAAAACCAATGATGTGCAGCAATAACTCCTGCGATTCCCTGATAATACGTATTACCGTTTTGTTCAGCAAAATCATGAAGTTCTACCGCGTGTTTTAAAGAATAAGAGTAGGAGTTCCAAACTTCGTTTCCAAAGCCCGGGTCTACATTTACAATGGCATTAGAACCTTCTATAGCAAACCAGGACAACCATGTTGGATAACCATACCAGGTCTCGAATTTTTCGTTGGCCGTTTCAACCCATTCGGCCTCTATTCCAATAAGCATTATATCTTCAGTTATCGCTGGCCCGGCAGTAATATTGTCGGGATCGGTATCGATATCTGTCCAGGATTCGCAACCAGTTATAAAAAAGGTGCTAAAAATTATTAAAAATCGAATTTTATATAGTTGTTGTATCGTGTTCATAATTCTCATTTTAAAATTTTGCAGTTAGGGTAAGTGAGTATGTTTTTGTTGTAGGTAAGCTGTAGCTTAGGTAGCCATTTCCGTTAGTAATACCATCGGTATTAATTTCGGGATCTGGGCCTTCAAAGTCATCGTGAAAGCTTCTCCATAAATTTCTTCCTGAGAAAGCGATTTGCACATCCTGTAAACCGGCGCTGGCAATCAGTTTATTGGGCAGATTATAAGCAAGCTGTACCTCCCTAAGCTTGATGTAATCTTTAGGCATGATGTTATCTTCTAAAACCGATTGTGCTACGGTTTGATAGTAAAGATCATATCTTGTAGGCTGCGGTGTTTCACTGGTAACCACTACTTCTCCAGTAGCAGAATCGTAATGTCCCATAACACCATCGAAAGTTGTCATGTTATCATCTGGTCGATTATTTTGATGAGCTGCCATGCCGTAATATGTAAGGTAATGATCATTAAGGCTATACAGATTTCCACCTTTAGAGACATCAAATTGAAACATTAGCGAAAGATTTTTATAGCTTAAAGTGTTTCTTAAACTTCCAATCCATTCTGGTGCTGTTTGTCCCAAAATCTGATTACCGCTATTATCCGCAAGAGGTCTGCCATAACTTAAGCCAGGAGTATCGTCCAGAACCAGTCTGCCTTCATCGTCTCTTAAAAAGCCAAGGCCATAAATAACTGGGTAAGGCTGGTCTACAATGGCGTAACCATAAGAACCTACACTTATCGGCTCATTATTGCTACCTAATCGATCTACATTAGAGTTATCTTTAGACCAGTTCAGGCTTAAATCCCAGTTGAAGAATTCGGTTTGGATTGGCACAGCATTAATACCAACTTCAAGTCCCTTATGAGTAATTCCACCAATATTTACGGTTCCATAAGTATACCCTGTAGAAGCTAAAAATTGTTCAGATAGAATTTGGTTTTCACTCCAGTTATGATAATAAGAAATATCGAAATTTAAACGACTTTTTAGCAATCGTAGCTCTAACCCAAGCTCTACTTCGCTTTTAAATTCGTTTGTAAGATTGTTGTTTGGAATTCTTGATGACGATAAGTAACTTCTCTGACCATTAAATGGCCACATTACTCCGTCTCCACCTGCAGAAACCAGTGGATTATTTCTTGCATAAGCATTAGCCGGAGAACCTACCTTTGCGTAACTGGCTCTAAATTTCCCGAAATTTAAAATATCATTTTTTGGTAAAAGTTCTGTAAATACGAGACCTAAACTGTGGCTGGGGTAAAAGAAACTGTCTGCTAAACTGGAGGCCCAGTCGTTTCTACCGGTCACAGTATAATAAAGCATTTTTTTATAGCCTAGCATAGCCTGTCCAAAAAAGGAATAGGATCTAAACATTCCCCGGTCATCATAAGCAGAATATCCACTAACATTGGTGGAATTGTAAATTCCAGGCAGGATCAGTCCGTTTCCGTTAAAGTAATTTCCTCTCCATTTATTTTCCTGAATATTATGGCCAAGCATGACATTTACTTCAAAATCACCAAAATCGTTGTCGTAGGTTATCGTTTCAGTCGATTCGATATCACGGCTAAATCTTTCTGAAGAGCTATAACTTCCCTGTACAGAGGCATAACCACCAAGGTTATAAAAGGAATTAGAATAGGCGCTTGTGGTGCTAATACCTGTTACAGATCTAAATTTTAAATGGTCCAGGATTTCATATTCGATAATAAAAGTTCCGGCAAAACGATCCCTTTCATTGGTAGCGCCAACATTGTCCAATACCCAGGTATAAGGATCTCGGGAACCACCTCTATAAGATCTTAAGCTTCCATCTTCATCATAAATAGGATAGGGATTCCAAGTATTAGGCGTGGCCATCAAAGTATTCATAAAAGAGCTGTTGGAGCTATCCTCAAAAAGTCGTTCATTCTTTTGAGTGGTGTAAAGGATGTTTGAAGAAACAGTAAGTTTTGGAGTGAATTTAAAAGAAGTGTTGGCATTTATAGCGTTTCTTCTGAACTCAAGCGGAGATAATATACCATTATTATTTAAGTTACTATAGCTAATATAGTATGAGGCTTTCTCTCCACCCCCGGTAATGCTAAGACTATTTTCGTTCGTGATTCCGGTTTCAAAGATATCCCAGCGGTCATATAATTGTGCACCAGGAACATCTGAAATTCTAGGGCCAAAACTGGTTGAAGTAAAAGAAGAGTTTCCATCGACATACACCCAATCGTCATTTTGCCAATATCCCTGTGACCATTTGTCCTGAAGTGGGATTTCATAAATATCATCAAAACTGATAGAACTGCTAAGGCTTATAACTGGTTTCATGTTGAAAGTCCCAGATTTAGTGGTTACCAATATTACACCATTGGCGGCTTCACTGCCGTATAAAGCTGATGCAGCCGCACCTTTTAATACACTTAAACTTTCTATCGAATTAGGATCGATATCCGCAAGTCCGGAAGAGCTACTTCCGTTAGCCGCATCAAAAGGAACACCGTTTACCACTAGAAGGGGTTGGTTATTTCCTGTAATCGAAGAGCCGCCTCTAATCACAATACGAGCGCCGCTACCAGGCTGGCTGGAAGCACTGGAAATTTGCACCCCTGCAACTTTACCGCTCAAGGCATTGACAAAGTTATTGGTGGCTTTTACCGAACTTAAGTTACCACCGTCAACTTCAGCAGTGGCGTATCCTAAAGCTCTTTTTTCACTTTTAATTCCTAAAGCCGTTACGACTACCTCACTAAGCGCTTCAGAATCTTCTTCTAAAGTGATTTCAATAGTTTTTTTTCCGTTAATAGGTACTTCCTGGGTAGAGAATCCTACATAAGAAATCACTAAAATAGCATTTTGTGGATTAGTAATCTGAAGGGTGAAATTTCCATCCATATCAGATTGTGTACCATTAGAGGTTCCTTTCTCAACAACGGTAGCGCCAAGTAATGGCATACCGTTATTGTCGATAATTTTTCCCATTATTTGATCTTGGGCAAACATGCTTGTTCCTGTAATGAAAAATAGCAAAAAGAGAAGGTAAAACCTTTGCTTATACATTAAGGGGATTGATTGAGAATTGTTTTTTTGATGCATATTGTAAATTTTAGGTGTTGGGAATAACAGCTAATCTAATCACAAAACAGGTTTATTTTTAACTTAATATTATCATTACTTTGTACTTTATTAACCTTTTGTTTAAATTTTATTTACTCTTGTGTTGTTATTGTTATAGATATTTAAGTGTATTTTGTTTTCTTATGAATATTTTCTATTCTTCTTTTAGAAGCATTAAAGCGTAGTTGTTTATGGTTTAAGAAAGGTTGTTAAGCATTCAACTTCTATAATTCGTCGAAAATGTTTTAATTTGCTAAAACGTTTTATTATATTCGAAACTTTATTTTATTTATGACTAAAGAATACGATCTGTAAGAATTAAAAGCGGAAGCTGTTGGAGTATAAGCTTAATTATCAATCATTTCTAATGAAAAAGCTCTTAACATTATTAAAAATAAAATTTTTTTGCTGGGCTATTTTACTTCCTTCGATTGTCATAGCGCAAACAGAATCATCTGTGGTGCCTAAGGCTAAAACCGCTTTTCAAACCAGTAGTAAATGGTTGCCACAGATTGACGTTAGAAGTGATATTGCTATCGTTTATGGCGTTAATGGCAATCCTTCAGATCATGATCCTTCTTCTACATTTTTAAGCAGGGTGAAATCCTGGAGGGATAGAGGATATGCTACTCATTTTATGACAGGAATAGCATGGGGTTCTTATCAGGATTATTTTTTAGGAGAATGGGATGGGAAGACTCATTTTGGTGAAGGACAGGTAGAACAAAGTGGAGATACTATTTGGCATGGTAAAAATGTTCCCTATATCGTTCCAAATTCGTCTTTCCTGGATTATATGAAGAATGCGATTATAAAGACCGTGATTGACGCAGGTATTAGCTCTATTTATTTAGAGGAACCTGAATTCTGGACGAGGGCAGGTTATAGTTCTCAGTTTAAAAAAGAATGGGAAAATCATTATGGGTTTCCCTGGCAGGCACAACACGAATCACCAGAAAGTACATGGCTTTCTAATAAATTGAAATATCAACTTTATTATAATGCTATTGATGAGGTTTCTAAGTTTGCAAAGTCTTATGGTGAGGACAAAGGAATTGATGTAAAAGTATATATTCCTACGCATTCTCTGGTAAATTATTCGGCATGGCATATTGTGAGTCCGGAAGCCAGTTTGGCTTCTTTGGAAGGAATTGATGGGTATATCGCCCAGGTGTGGACAGGCACTTCAAGAACACCAAATTATTTTAGTGGTATTTTGAAAGAAAGAACCTTTGAAAATGCTTTTTTAGAATACGGTTCTATGGTTTCGATGACGGCACCTACCGATAGAAAAATTTTCTTTCTTACCGATCCTATTGAAGACCGCAATCAAAGTTGGGAAGACTATAAAAAGAATTATCAGGCGACATTTGTTGCGAAATTATTATACCCGGGAAATGCCAATTATGAAGTAATGCCTTGGCCAGAGCGAATTTATACCAGGCCATATAGCGTAGCAGGAAGAGAAAAGAAAATCCTTATTCCAAAAGCATATGCAACGCAAATGCAGATTATGATAAATGCGTTGAACGATATCCAGGTTTCTGAAAATAAGGTAAGCGGAGATCAGGGAATTGCAGTGGCAATGAGTAATTCTTTAATGTTTCAAACCTTCCCAAATCACGACGGATACGAAGACCCTAACTTTTCAAATTTTTACGGTCAGACTTTTCCGCTTTTAAAAAGAGGGATTCCTGTTGAAACCGTTCATCTGGAAAATCTGGGCTATAAATCTAGCCTTCAGAATAAAAAAATATTGATTCTTAGTTATTCTAATATGAAGCCCAATAATCCAGAAGAGCATAAATATCTTGCCAAATGGATTAAGGAAGGCGGAGTTTTAGTGTATACGAGTGCCGATAATGATCCTTACCAGCAAGTGGAAGAATGGTGGAATACAGGTGATTTTAGTTATAAAAAACCGATAGAGCATTTAACCGATTTGTTGCATGTAGATTATCCAGAGAATAATAAAGTTTACAAAGCAGGAAAAGGAAAGATTTATTTTATAAAGCAGAATCCAAAAGATTTTGTGATTAATAAAAATGGGGATGAGACTTTTCTGAATGCGATCAATACCGCTTATGCGGAAGTTAATAATGGGGAGAAGCTTCAATATAAAAACAATTTTAAACTGGTTAGGGGTGTTTATGAGCTTATTGCAACTTTAGACGAAAGTGTCTCTAAGGTGCCAGTAATAACTACAGGAAGTTATATTAATTTGTTTGATCCTGAGCTTCCGGTAATTTCAGAGAAGATCACCAAGCCAGGTGAGCAAAGCTTTTTATACAATATTAATAGTGTAGAAGATAAAAATAAACCACAGGTTTTGGCTTCAGCAAGTAGGATTTATGATGAAGAAATAAATGCTAAATCATATTCTTTTGTTTGTAAGAGTCCGCTTGATACCAACAATAGCATGAGGATTTTGCTTCCGCAGCAACCAGAATCAATTTTATTAAATAATAATCCATTACGTAAATCACCAGATATCCATTACGAATATGACCAACAGAGTAAAACCTTACTTTTACAATTTGCAAATAATCCTGAAGGAGCGAAAATCTCTATAAATTGGTGATGAACATAAATTTGAAAATTTATATTAAATGAATATAGCCATAGGTGCAGATATTGGGGGGACTCATATCACCAGTGCAGCCATAGACTTAGATTCTTTTTCGGTAATAGAAAACAGTTATTACAATCAAAAAATAGATAATAAATCTACAAAAGAAGTTATCTTAAAACAGTGGGCATCCTGTTTAAACAATTCGATAAACGCAGTAGATCTTAACAGTAATCATCTCCTTGGGGTAGGGATAGCTATCCCCGGGCCTTTTGACTATGCAAATGGGATTGGTAAATACGAAAGAAATGATAAGTATGAAAGTCTTTATAATGTCTCGATCATCGATGGGCTAGCCAGGGAAATACAAAACAGTAATATAAAGCTGCGATTTCTAAACGACGCTTCTTCTTTTGGAGTAGGAAGCGACCTCTTAGAAAACTTAAACGAAGATCATACTATAGCAATTACTCTGGGTACAGGATTTGGAGCTACTTTTCTTAAGAATAAGGTGCCTTTAATAACCGGAAACGGAGTTCCTGAAAATGGTTGTTTATGGGATAAGGATTTTAAGGACGGTATTGCAGATGATTATTTTTCTACACGCTGGCTTATTAATCATTATGGAGGTTTAACCGGCAATGATACTGCCGGTTGTGGTGTCAAAGAACTTATTGATAGTGATCCGGAAAATATGAAACTGGTATTTACCGATTTTGCTAATAATTTATGTGAATTTTTATACCCACACCTTAAAGCTTTTGATACAGATGTTTTATTTATTGGTGGAAATATCGCCAAAGCTTCATCTTATTTTCTGGACATACTTGAGGATTGTATAGCTGAAGGGAAACTAAAAACCAAGATTAGAATTGTTACGGAAGCCGAAAAAGTTGGGGTGATAGGCGCTGCCTATCTCTTTAATCCTGGTTTTTGGGACCGAATTCGTACAGAATTGCCTAGTATATAATTTTAGCATCGATATTATTTTTAAAATAAATCTTGCTAAAAAGACACAGATTTACTTTAAAAATTTCATTTGTAATTTATCGATTTTCAGTATAATATAATCTCTTATGCCTGATACTGGAGCATAAGAGATTTTTTAGATTTTATCGGTCTTATAAAAAAGAAATCTAAACCTGGAATCTAATAAGCACTTAGGTGAAAAAATTTCAATTTTTAGGATATAACTTATCGAAATGGGGAGATTCCATGAAAATTGGTTGATTTTTCATAACATTATGAGTTATGACACAAAATATTTCTAGTAGCTATTTAATTGTATTTTTTTAAACTTATCATTCAAATTTTTGGAACTAAATGATATGAATTTGGATGAAAATTTTCAATTCATATTACATCTGTATTACATAACTATAGACTGTAAGTCTTATCTGAGAAAGTTAAAGATGAATAGTCTATAGATGCATAACAAGAATTTTAATCTCCAGAAGGAGTCCCCTCATATTCTTTAAAAAAAAAACTGATCTTTGAAGGTTGCGCAGTATTGTCGAAAATAAGGTTTATGTGTTATTTTAGTATTTAATTAATAAATTCTTTGATAAATGTTAATTAATTTATATATTCGATAACACACTTTTAAGTGTTGTTTGTTTTAAATTTTCTTATAGTCATTCCGACTGTTTTTTATTTATGAACGAAAACGTTTTCGATTGAATTGCTAACCAATTAAAGATTTTCGAATGAAAAAAAAACTTTGCATTAGGTACAAGCCTTTTGCGTTTATCGTATTCAGTTTATTTGCGCTTTCGTCACTCTCTGCCTCACCGCTCAAGTTAGAAAGTTCTTTATTTCAAACTCAAATCACCGGAACTGTTAAATCTTCGGCTGATCAGTTACCAATGCCCGGTGTGAGTGTTGTTGAAAAAGGCACTTCTAATGGAGCGGTTACGGATTTTGATGGAAATTTCAAACTTAACGTGTCTTCCAATGATGCAGTTTTGGTATTCTCTTTTATAGGTTTTAAAACCATGGAAAGGAGGTTAGAGGGTAAAACTTCTATAGAGATTTTTATGGAGGAAGACCAGGCACAATTAGATGAAGTTGTATTAGTGGGATATAGCGAACAGCGGCGAGAAGTAATTACAGGTGCTGTTGCTACCGTTAGTAGTGAGGAATTAGCGAAGTCCCCCACTTTAAACGTTTCTAATGCATTAACAGGAAGAATGCCCGGGGTGGTTGCCACCCAGAATAGTGGTGAGCCTGGTTATGATGGATCAACCATTAGTATTCGAGGGAGTAATTCTTTTGGAGATAATAGCCCTCTGGTAGTTATTGATGGAATTCCGGATAGGCAAGGAGGTTTTAGCAGACTTAACCCTGCAGATATTAAAGATATTTCAGTACTAAAAGATGCATCAGCAGCAATTTATGGAGCTCGTGCAGCAAATGGGGTTATCCTGGTCACTACCAAAAGAGGAAAAGTAGGGAAAACATCACTGTCTTATGATTATAATTTAGGTTTTTCAAAGCCCACCGTTATCCCTGATCTTGCCAATGCATCACAATACGCTATGATGCGTAATGAGCTAGAAATTTATAAGTTTCCCGTGAGCGAATGGAGTCCTGCTAATGCAGGTTTTATGAGCGATGGTGTTTATACAAGACCATCTGGAGGCGAAGTTACAGCTCCCTTTTCACCAGAGGACATACGTCAGTTTCAAGATGGTAGCGATCCTTGGTTTCATCCAGACACCGATTGGTTCTCAGAAACTTTAAAAGACTGGTCTACACAAAGTAGACATACTTTACAAATTACAGGAGGAACAGAAGATTTAAAGATCTTATCTACTATTGGTTATCAAAATCAGGATGCCTATTATAAAAAATCGGCTACCAATTATAAGCAATACGATATCAGGTTAAATATGGATGCTAAAATTAACGATTATATAACTGCAAAAATAGGGGTGCTGGGAAGGCAGGAAGATCGTAATTATCCAACCAAACCGGCATCCAGCATTTTTAGAATGTTAATGCGTAGTTCTCCAACCCAGCCGGCCTACTGGCCAAATGGCATGCCGGGACCAGATATAGAGTATGGAGAAAACCCAGTTGTGATTACTACAGATCAAACAGGTTATGATAGAGATAGAAGATATTATTTTCAATCTAATGGTCAATTAGATATAGAGATTCCTTGGGTAAAAGGTTTAAAGTTTACAGGTACAG
Source organism: Zunongwangia profunda SM-A87 (assembly GCF_000023465.1). Lineage (NCBI taxonomy): Bacteria > Pseudomonadati > Bacteroidota > Flavobacteriia > Flavobacteriales > Flavobacteriaceae > Zunongwangia > Zunongwangia profunda. Next base: position 4,530,973 of record NC_014041.1, on the reverse strand, counting down.
CTGCTGTCGATAAATATATTCAACAAACGAAAAGATGGGAAATACCATGGTATCTGTATACATGGCAGGGAGGATATACCGATGATGGTACCCCAGAACTTGTAAGAGGGAAAAGAGGTCCTGCAGAGCCAAATTTAAATCAGGGAAATCAGGATCAGCTCAATATCTTATTAGGAGGAGTTTTAAATTTTGAGCGAAAATTTGGATTCCATCAAATTAATGTTCTTGCCGGGGTAAATAGAGAAACTATTAGAAATGATAGTTTTAGTGCTTATCGTCGATATTTTATTTCTACCGTAATAGATCAGCTTTTTGCAGGCGGGGATGCAGAAAAAGATAATGATGGTCGTGCCTGGGAAAGAGCAAGACTAAATTATTTTGGTCGGGTTGGCTATAATTATAAAGAAAAATATTTAGCAGAATTTCTTTGGCGATACGATGGAAGTTATATGTTTCCTGAGGACAGTAGATATGGTTTTTTTCCAGGGGTGATGATTGGATGGAGAGTCTCTGAAGAGAATTTTTGGAAAGAGAACCTTAAGCTAATCAACTTCTTCAAAATAAGAGCTTCTTATGGACAAATGGGAAATGATAATATTTATTATGATGACGAGCTGCAAGAATATCAATACTTCGCCACTTATGGATTCAGTAATTATGTAACAGGCAGTGCGCTAAGTCAAACCTTATTTGAAACTCGCGTTCCCAATACCGCAGTAACATGGGAAGTTGCGAATAATTATAATCTTGGTTTTGATGGTCGTATGTGGGAGGGGAAAGTGAATTTCACGTTAGACCTCTTCCTTAATAAACGGAGTAGTATATTATGGAGGAGAAATGCTTCGGTACCACAAACCACAGGGATGAGTCTTCCTGCAGAAAATATTGGAGAAGTAGAAAACCGGGGATGGGATTTTCAATTAGGCTACAATAATCAATTTGGAGACTTAATGTTTAGTGCTAGTATTAATGGAGGATATGCTAAAAACAAGATTGTATTTTGGGATGAAGCACCTGGCGCACCCCAGTGGCAAAGGTCTACTGGACGAATGATTAATGCCGGCTTATATTATGAGTACGATGGAGTGTTTGCCACACAGGAAGAAATAGATAATAATACTATCGATTATAGCGCTATAACTAATAATCTTAGGCCTGGTGATATGAAGTACAGAGATTATGATGGCGATGGTGCTATTACTCCAGATGATCAGGTAAGAAGAGATAAAACTACACAGCCCACGTTTCAAGGGGGCGTAAATTTTAATTTTCAATATAAAGATTTTGATCTGTCAGTATTGTTTCAGGGAGCCGCAGGAGGAGAATTACGGGTAGGTGCAGATGAGTCTGGATCTATAGGAAACTATTTGAAAGAAGTATACGATAACCGATGGACTATTGATAACCCAAGTAGTACGCACCCTAGAATAGCAGATCGGGGAAATCAATATTATTCATTTGGTAATACGTACTGGTTACAAAGTACGGACTATTTAAGATTGAAAAATATTGAATTAGGATATAATCTTCCGCAACAATTAGCAGATAAGGTGGGTATAAATAATTTTAGACTTTATGTAAGCGCATATAACCTAGTGACCTGGACGGGGATGGAATCTTTCGATCCAGAAGCGGTAAATTCTATCGGGCAATATTATCCGCAATCCAAAATTATTAATCTAGGAGCACGTATTAATTTCTAATTAGAAAATTCAGAAAGTCATGAAGCATTTACGATACATAAAAAAATATTTACTTATAGCCCTGATAGCAGTTGTTTCTTTTACCGGATGTAATGATGATTTCGTGAACACAAAACCGCTAGATGAGGTTACAGATAGAGAGGTATGGAGGGATCCTTCTCTTGCTAGAGCTTTTGTGTTAGAACTTTATAACGGTTTTGGACAAGGAGGTTTTGATGAGCAAATGCAAGCATCTTTAACCGATGAAGCCTTATTTACACATCCTGGGAGAGGTATAAACACTATTACAGAATCTAGAAGTAATCCAGCCGACCAAGGTTGGATAAACTACAATTATAATTGGAGCGATATGTATAGCCGTATAAGAGCAACTAATATCGCTATTGAGAACCTGGAGAATCCTTCATTTGGAAGTGATGTTACCCAAGATGAAATAGATGTAATGCTGGGAGAAACATATTTTATGAGAGCCTTCTTTTATCAACAACTAATGAGATATTATGGAGCAGTACCTATTATTGATTTTGTATACGAACTAGGTACTGCAGATTATTCAGTACCGCGCGCTACTTTTGAGGAGCTCATAGCATTTATTGTGAAAGATTGTGAAACCGCAGCAAGTTTGTTAGAAGGAGCTAATTTAGGTGATGGTAGAACCAGTAGTCTTGCTTCAAAAGCTTTGAAAGCAAGGGTTTTATTATATGCAGCTAGTGATTTACACGATATAACAACAGCCTCTTTAAATTCTTCATTAATAGCCGGGTACTCTAATCCGGAGTATTTAGGGTATACTTCAGGAAGTCAGTCAAATCGTTGGGAGTTAGCTTTTAACGCAGCACAGGAAGTAGTTCAGGAGGGAGAAGGATATAAGTTAGATCTATCGGAAAAAGTATCTCCAGAAGTAGGAGAAGCAAATTATATAGCCGCTTCACTTGCGGGAGGAAGCGCCGTTGCGGATGCCGAAGCAAGTAAGGAAATCATTCTAGGAAGATATTTTGTGGACGAAAAAAATGAAGGAGGAGCTAATATAAACCTATATAATGGTCCTAATGGCTACCATAACTGGTCCGGAAATACCCCTACCCAGGATTTAGTAGATGCATACGAGACAATTGAAGGGGAAACCTTTAGTTGGTCTAATCAGGAACATGCAAGTAATCCTTATCAGGATCGAGATCCCAGATTTTATGCGTCAATTTTATATGACGGCGCAGATTGGAAACCAAGAACAAGTGACGTAGCAGGAAGTGATCCCTATGGAGAAATACAAACAGGGAGGTATGAAATCATTAATAATAATGGAGAAAAAGTAACGTATTGGGGATTAGATACCCGAAATAGTGATATTGAGGACTGGAATGGAAGTTATACCGGTTATACTATGCGCAAATTTATAGATCCCGATCCGGCAATTATAGACCAAAACACCAGGCAAACTATCCCTTTTCCTATGTTTAGGTATACAGAGGCAGTATTAAATTATATTGAGGCAGCAATAGAAACAGGTAGAGAAGATATGGCGAGAGAATGGCTCAATAAAATTAGATTCCGTGCAGGAATGCCGCCAATCACAGATACTGGGGAGGAATTAATGAATCGTTATCGCAATGAGAGAAGAATAGAATTGGCTTATGAAGAGCATCGGTTTCATGATGTTAGGCGGTGGATGATTGCCCCGGAAAAATTTGGAAAGCAAATTAGAACGATTGAAGTACGAGCTACTTTAAAATCAGGAGCCAACGTAACCCAATATCATTACGATCCTGACTCTTATAATTATAACTACACTCCAGCTGAGTTAAATCCAGGGGTGGAAAATCGTCAGTGGTTAGATAAAATGTATTTTATTTCTATTCATAGAGACGAAATGAATAGAAACGATCTGCTGGTTCAAAACCCAGGTTATTAAATGTCGCTGTATTCTTAAAATTAATTTATAAATCATGGATAGAAGAAATTTTGTAAAGCAAAATTTGAAAATTTCGGCATTAGCAGGTATTGGAGGTTTAAGTGTATATCCTAAAACAATAATGAGTGATATCAATATACTGCGAGAAGAAAAGGAGCCCCATCAATTCAACTTAAATTATGCGCCCCATTTAGGCATGTTTCAAAATTTAGCAGGAAAAGATGTTATAGACCAACTAAATTTTATGGCAGATCAAGGCTTTACAGCTTTTGAAGATAATGGAATGAAGGATAGGCCTATAGAATTACAGGAGAAAATGGCTGCAACAATGCAAAAGAGAAATATAGAAATGGGGGTCTTTGTTGCGCATAAAATTTATTGGACCTCTCCTAATCTAACGAATGGCGATAAGGCACTTAGAGAAGAATTTTTAAAAGAAATAAAAGAGTCGGTAGAAGTTGCTAAACGAGTAAATGCTAAATGGATGACTGTGGTTCCCGGATATATAAATGTTCGTCAACATATGCAATATCAAACAGCCAATGTGATTGAGAGTTTAAAATTTGCTGCAGATATTTTAGAGCCTCATGACATTACGATGGTATTAGAACCTTTAAATTTTAGAGATCATCCAGGACTCTTTCTCTCAGAATCCCCCCAGGCTTATCAAATTTGTAAGGCGGTAGCGAGTCCATCCTGCAAGATTCTATTTGATGTTTATCATCAGCAAATTCAGGAAGGTAATCTACTTCCCAATATAGAAGCTTGCTGGGATGAAATAGGTTATTTTCAAGTAGGTGATAATCCAGGTAGAAATGAGCCTACTACAGGTGAAATTAATTATAATAATGTTTTTAAATATATTCATCAAAAAGGCTACAAAGGAATTATAGGGATGGAGCACGGCAACTCTGGAGAAGGCGAGCAAGGAGAGCTGGCAGTTATAGAAGCCTATAAGGTATCTGATGATTTTTAGGTATGAAGAAATATTGTTTTTTTACTTTCTGTTTCTTTTTATCCATCATTCTTTATGGACAAAGCAAACTACAGGATTATACCTTAGATTTTCCTGGAACCAGTCTTAAGCTAGAAATGATAGCAATTCCTGCCGGAACTTTTGTGATGGGAGGGAATACACAATCGCCAGAAGAGGAAAAACCGCCCCATAAAGTACAATTAGATGAGTTTTGGATGGCTAAATACGAAACCACCTGGGATTTGTATAATTTGTACTTGGAACGTAGTATAGAGGATCAGGAATTTCAGAAATCAGATATCATTAAAGTTGATATTGATGCAGTGTCGGGGGCTACAATTCCGTATGTAGATATGAGTTTGGGTATGGGGAAAGGAAAAGACCTTCCTGTAGGAAATGTAACATATTTAGCAGCATCCCAATTTTGTAAATGGCTCTCTGCAAAAACAGGTGATTTTTATCGTCTGCCCACGGAGGCTGAATGGGAGTATGCTGCAAGAGCAGGTAGTAATTCATCTTATTTTTTTGGAGAAGATCCTATGGCTTTAGCAAACTTCGCATGGTACGCGGCAAATAGTGATGCTTCTTATCACAAAGTAGGAGAAAAGCAACCAAATTCATGGGGGCTTTATGATGTTTATGGAAATGTTGCAGAGTGGACGCTCGATGCCTATGATCCAAAATATTATAAAAGCGCAGATAAAATTAGTAAAAATCCCTTTAACGTCCCCACTTCAGTGTATCCCAATAGTGTAAGAGGAGGGTCCTATAAAGATGATGCTTTTAAATTAAGAAGTAGTGCGAGATTCTTTTCTAGTAAAGAATGGAAAAGAAGAGATCCTCAATTTCCAAAAAGCAAATGGTGGAATACCGACGCCCCATTCGTTGGATTTAGAATAGTAAGGGATCCTAACCCTCCTTCAGCCCAGGAGCTAAAAAAATACTGGGGAGAATAAACTATAAAATATTAAATGATGAAATACGATAACCAAAATAACAAAAACTCCAGAAGGGAATTTTGTAAGAATAGTGCCCTTGTAACAGCAGGTATAATGATGCCTTCAACAACTATAAATTCAATGTTTAATGTGTTTAATGATAAAAAATTAAAACTCGCTTTGGTAGGTTGTGGCGGGCGTGGAACAGGTGCAGCAAATCAGGCCCTGAAAGCAGATGATAATATAGAATTAGTCGCAATGGCAGATGCTTTTAAAGACCGTTTGGACAGTAGTTATACAGCCTTAAAGGAAGAGTTTGATGATACTACAAAAATTAATGTAAAAGGGGAGCATCAGTTTATAGGCTTCGATGCGTACAAGAAAGCAATAGATTTGGCAGACGTGGTTATTTTAACTACACCTCCTGGATTTAGGCCTCACCATTTTGAGTATGCTATACAGGCAGGAAAGCATGTTTTTATGGAAAAACCTGTAGCTACCGATGTTCCTGGTATAAGGAAAGTACTTAAAATGGCGAAAATTGCTAAAGAAAATAAACAAAATGTAGTAGTAGGTTTACAAAGGCGCTACCAAAAAAATTATATCGAAATTGCTAGTCAAATAAGAGATGATAAGGTTGGAGATATTGTATCAGGACAAGTATATTGGAATAGTGCCGGGGTTTGGGTACATCCTAGAAAACCAGAACAAACCGAGATGGAATATCAAATGAGGAACTGGTATTATTTTAACTGGTTGTGTGGAGATCATATTTTAGAACAGCATATACATAACATCGATGTTGCGAATTGGTTTATAGGCGAATATCCTATTGCTGCACAAGGTATGGGAGGAAGAGAAGTTAGAAAAGGTCCTGAACATGGAGAGATTTTTGATCATCATTTTGTTGAATTTACTTATCCGAGTGGTGCCGTTATTTCAAGTCAGTGTAGGCACCAACCGGGAACGATGTCTAAAGTAGCGGAAGCTTTTCAGGGAACCAAAGGAAAGGTGGAAACTAATGATGCCGGTGTGGCTAGAATTACGGATATAAAAGGAAGCGATATTTTTACCTACAGAGGAGAAAATGATCCAAATCCCTATCAAGTAGAGCACGATCGGCTATTTGCCGCGATTCGAAATGGAGAGGTGATAAGTGATGCAGAAAATGGGGCTAAGAGTACTATGACTGCAATAATAGGGCGTATGGCGACCTATAGCGGGCAAGTAATCACCTGGGAAGCGGCAATGAACTCAAATCATATATTGATGCCTGAAGAAATAAACTGGGATAGTGTTCCGCCAACACAGCCAATGGAAAATGGTGAATATCCTATTCCTACGCCGGGTAAAACGAAATATGTATAAAAGCTTTTTATCAAAATAATTGAAGTGTGAATAGTTGATCATACTAACGATATTTGGATAAATTAGAGTTCTTCAGAGAGGAATGAAAATTAAAATCCAGGATTAGTATTTTACTGAAGAGCAAAAAGTAGATGCTAGAAAAGCAGATTATATTGACGTCTTGTATTGTGTACAAATTCGTACAAAATAGTTAATGATAAATTACAGGCTTCCTAGTTTTAGGAGCTTTTTTATGAGGCGTATTTCTAATTCGGAATATTTAGATTGCATTTTATAGGAAATCTGCAATTATCAATTTATTGATGAAATTTTAATGTTAAATTTTGTAGAAGTTTATGGTAACTGTTTAATTTTGAATCTACTAAACTAACTCACAGGGACTATGAAGCTAATCTATACCGGAGCGCATCTAAAGGTATATAATATGGTATCTCGCTCTAATCAAATTATTAATAGTGCTCATTTTTATGAAGATTTAAAGGGATTTTTAGATCAGCATTATAATGAGAATGTTGTAGCCGAATTTTTAAAACGATTAAAAAATTCTAATTTCGAAATTAAAGTTTCTTCTCATTGGAAACCATTTTCAAAACGATTTATTTATATTGATAAAAGTGGTATAAGTATAAACTCAGCACTTTTACATAGACCATCGAAGTTTTACATTGCACTGTTTTTAGAAAAGGCTTTTTTAATATTTGATCAAAAATATGATATCAGCAATAAAACTTTAATGATTAAGAATTTTGAAGAAAAGGAAGATGTCTTGCAAGGCATTGGTTATCTAGCCGCAACCGTTGGTGATCGATAAAATAAAAAAGCTCCACTAAAAGTGGAGCTTTTTTATTATCGCCTCCAAAAGGTAAAATACCCTATCCCGGCATCTTCTAAAATGCCAGAAATTAAAAAAAGGTCTTGCGGTCTATACCTCTTGTATAGTTAAGTTCTTGGTTTCGGTTTATCAGTAGAGAGGGTAAATTTCCTGGTACCTTTTTTAATAGGTAATATAGCTTTCATTAAAACTACCATCGGCATAAAGATCGATTAATCCATACCCCGGTTTGGTTTGTCGGCGAATACCATCCCACCAGGCTCCACTTACTGCCCCATCACAAATATAAGTGACATCATTATATACCACTTTGTCACGTATATGTATATGACCGCTAAGGCAAAGTTTTATGTTGGAGTACTCGTAAAATAAATTAGTTAGTTCTGCGCAATCGGTATGCATATCACCTCCTAAAAATTCCCAACGGTTCACTACATTGTCCTGTATCATCAGGACCGAGGTTAAAATAGGGATGTGTGACATGATCACGATGGGTGTTTTTTTAGGAGTATTCTTTAATTCGGTTGTTAACCATTGCATTTGCCGATCTCCAAGTTTACCAATGTACCATGTATCATCGATATCCTGATGAGTGCTATCCAGGATAATGAATTTCCAACCATTCTGCTTAAAGCTGTAATAGGGCTCTTTTAGTTCTAATCGATCGAGGGAGTATTGTTTTCCGTAAAAAATCTCATTTTTAGAGTCTTCATTCCACCAAATATCGTGATTGCCTAAACAGTATTTTACCGGAATATCATTTTCATTTTTCATCATCATTTCCATTAATTTCCATTGAGCATCAATATCGCTTCGTTTTTCCTTATTCATGTCGAAAACAATGTCTCCACCATTAAGAATAAGATCTACTTTTGGCGAATGTTGCTGAATATGATGTAAGCAACGCTCAAACTTTTTAGGGGCTCCTAAATCATTTTTAAGATGAACATCTGTAATATGTGCTACGCGTAACACAGGAGTGTCTTTTTTAGGTTTGGGAATAAATGATAATGAAGGAGTTAAAGCTGCTGCGCCAAGTCCTTTTAAAAGAGATCTTCTTTTCATTAGGTTAGTTATCATAATTATGGTTCATAACTCAATAAAAATAGCGAAGATTCATTTTACTGATATTAACTAAATATTAATCACAGGTTAAAAGGGAATAGTAATGGCAGTCCTTAATTATTTTAAGATTGTTCCAAAAATTTCCCTGCTTTTAAGGAAAGACAAACTATAAAATTGTATGACGATTGCTTCTTAATTTTTAAGCTTTTCTTATCTATTTTTAATGATTTAATATTTAATTTTCAATAAACAAGTTGATTTATTTAGATGGAAATTTTTCTACAGGCAGATACCTGGGTAGCCTTGCTTACCTTAACATTTATGGAGATAGTGCTTGGTATTGATAATATCATTTTTATTTCGCTGGTAGCCGGTAAATTACCAAAACACCAGCAAAAGAAAGCCAGAATTGGCGGTCTTACACTAGCCATGCTTACGCGTGTACTGCTGCTTTTAGGGATTACGTGGATTATTGGATTAACAAAACCGGTATTAACTTTTGGTGATTTTGACTTGAGTTGGAGAGATATTATTCTGTTAGCTGGAGGGCTTTTCCTTTTGGTAAAAAGTACATTGGAAATCCATCATAAAGTTGAAGGGCAACACGAAACTGAAAAGGAGATAAAAGTAAAATCCTTTAATCTGGCTATTGCTCAAATTGTAATGCTGGATATTATTTTTTCGTTTGACTCAATTTTAACTGCGGTTGGTTTAACTACACAGGTGATTTTGATGATTATAGCAGTTATTATTTCAATTTTAGTAATGATGATTTTTGCTAAAGCGGTAAGTGATTTTGTAAACAATCATCCCACAATCCAGATTTTAGCTTTAAGTTTTTTAATTTTAATCGGAGTAATGCTTATCGTAGAAGCTTTGCATTATCATGTGCCTAAAGGCTATATCTATTTTTCAGTGTTTTTTTCGCTGGCAATCGAAATGCTGAATATGCGCTACCGTAAAAAGAATGTATAGTTTTTGCTGTTCTGGTTTTGAGTATCTTATATAGGTTCTAAAGTATATTGCATTCGATTTTATATTTAGTTTTAGCACTGTCATCAAAATTTGGTTTTCTCAGTCTTCAGGAGATCGACAAAACTAGCCTATTGGTCAGATCCAAAAATTTCATCAGAATGGAAATCTAAAAGTTAAGAAGATTTTTAACGCAGAAAATATACTTTTTTCGGAAAAAGATGCTAGAGAATTATATAGAGTTTTATAATGATGGACAACTCTATCTGAAGTTTACATGACAACAAGAGAAACTTTATGGAGAATTAGTGGAGTATTGAAAAAAGGAAATATAAAGCGTTATAACGGGATTTCTATAAGTCGTTTTCTTCTTTAATATCTTTCGCAAGTAATTTTTGTTGCCAATCTCCTTTTTCTAAATGATCAATAGAAGATTTTATGTCTTCTTTTTTATAGCCCTGGTGTAATTTTGCAATCCCTTTAATTTTAAAGGGTTCAGCCCAAAATCCGGTAATTAGCGGTAAATGATCCAACAGCATTTGCTGTGGAATTTCGTCATAAAAAAGAGGTGAATTTTGTTTATTTTCGAAAGTATTGACCAGCTTTTTTAAAGAATTTTCTAATTCTTTTGTTGTTTGAATTTTAATTCGAGCGTTTATATGCACTGCCGAATAATCCCAGGTGCTAATGTCTTTTTCGGTATACCAGGAAGAACTTACATAGCCCTGAGTACCCTGAAAAATCAGTAGAATCTCGGTACCATCCTTTAAGGTTTTTAGTTGCTCATTATGATTAGCGATATGAGCATAGAGCTTAAAGTTTTGCGCCCTACCTTCAACTAAAACAGGAATATGCGTTGCCATCAGGTTATTTGATTGGCTGACCATGGTGGCAAAAGGATGATTTTGAATAAACTTAAAGATAAATTCTGGGTCATCCTTTTTATACTGTTGAGGCTGGTACATTTTTTCGAAATGAAAATTATACGCGCAAATTACTAATTTCGATTTACATCTTTAATAAGCCATTCTTCTAATTTTTTATCCGGGTTAGAGTGGAGTACAGAGACATCTCCGGTTGTTTCAAAAATAACCGCTCTTACTTCAGAAAGTTGAATCACGTTGGCTTCCCTGAGTTTTCCCCGCAGATCAGATTCGGTTACTCTGGCTTTCTTTAAATTTTCATGAAAAATCTTTCCTTCCTCCATAAGCAATAATGGCTCGTTGTCGGTTATTTTTCGAAATTTAGGATAACGTCTTAAAAATGCGGTACCAATTTGTAAAATATAAACCACCAATAAACCAACTGCGCCCTGTATTAAACTTACATTCTTTAATAGAATGGTTGAAGCCAAGATACTTCCACTGGCAATAGTCATTGCAAAATCGAAGCTTGACATTTTAGAAAAGCTTCTTTTTCCTGCGATTCTGGTGTAAACTATTACGGTAATATAAATTCCTATGGCACTAAGTACTATTGCAATTAAACTTGTGCCTGATGCTTCAAACCATTTCTCCATTTTGTTGATTTTAATTTATGATTATCCTCCTATTAATTCGCCTCCGTTAACATGAATGGTTTGCCCGGTGATATAACTGCTATCTTCACTGGCGAGGAAAACATAGGCAGGAGCAACTTCTCCCGGTTGCCCGGCGCGACCCATAGGTACTTTTTGTCCAAATTTAGTAACATCTTCAAATGTAGCCGGAATTAAAGGTGTCCATATTGGTCCGGGAGCAACAGCATTTACCCTAATTCCTTTTGAAACCAGCATCGAAGATAAACTTCTTGTGAAACTGGTGATGGCTCCTTTAGTACTGGCGTAATCTAACAAATGAGAACTACCACGATACGAAGTGACTGAAGTGGTATTAACAATAGTCGAATTTTCTTTTAAGTGGTGTAGTGCTTCTTTTAGAATATAGAAATACGGATAAATATTGGTTTCGAAAGTTTCCTTTAACTGATCAATGCTTATATCCTGAATAGAATCTTTGGGAAATTGAACTGCCGCATTATTGATTAATATATCTAAACCACCAAACTCTGTTACTACGTGCTTTACCGCTTTTTTGCAAAATTCTGGGTCTTTAATGTCTCCTTCCAGTAAAAAACACTCTTGTCCTTCGGCTTCAATAAGTTTTTTTGTTTCCAGGGCATCTTCATCTTCCTCAAGATAGATAATGGCAATATTAGCACCTTCGCGAGCAAAATGTACAGCCACACTTTGCCCTATACCACTATCTCCCCCGGTAATTAATGCATTTTTCCCTTTCAGCTTTTCACTGCCTTTGTAAGAGTCTCTGATCACCACGGGTTGGGGATCCATTTTATGCTGATCCCCCGGTTGTTTTTGATCTTGTTGCGGAAAGGTTTTTGGTTGATTCATAAAATTTGCATTTTAGTAGTTTGAAATCGAGTCAATTTAATCATGGTAGAGGCAAAAAAAATGTTAAGTTGTCCTAAGCATTTCTAAAGGGATGCCGATTTTAATTTTTTGAACTAAAAATTATTTGAATAAAACTAACTAACAACAGACTAAACAAATGGCAACTTTAAAAATCGGACATCGTGGCGCAAAAGGCCACGTAGCAGAAAACACACTCGAAAGTATTAAAAAGGCGATGCTGCTTAAAGTCGATATGATCGAGATTGATGTGCATCTTTGCAAAACCGGGGAACTGGTCGTAATTCATGATGAGGAACTTGGTAATACGACTTCAGGAAATGGAGTGGTAAGCGATAAAAGCCTGGCGCAAATTAAATCGTTTAGGACCAGAGAGGGATATCAGATCCCAACCTTATCCGAGGTGTTGGAACTGATTCAGGATAAAGTGATTTTAAATATCGAACTAAAAGGAGAGGGGACGGCCGAGCCGGTTTTAAAATGCCTGCAAAAATTTCCGGAATCAAAAATTCTTATCTCCAGTTTTAGTTTTAACGAATTAATGAGTTTACGTAGTTTGAATCCCGAAATTCCGGTTGCCGTCTTAACCGAAAATGATCTTAGTATGGCATTTTTACAGGCAAGGCATTTAAAAGCTTTTTCTATACATCCTTATTACAAAATGGTGACCAGAGATTTTATCGCAGATTGTCATCGAAACGATATTAAAGTTTATGTTTGGACCGTAAATAAACCAGAGAAGATTAAGAAACTAAAAAGTCTTGATGTGGATGGTATTTTCTCTGATTTTCCAGATCGATTATAACTAAAACTAGTTTTAAAGAGGCGTATGGTGCACTATGATGTATTGGTAGTAGGAGGTGGAGCAGCCGGTTTTTTTACCGCGATTAATCTGGCAAATTTTAATCCCGAATTAAAGATTGCCATTTTAGAGCGGGGCAAAACCGTGTTATCTAAAGTGAAAATTTCAGGAGGAGGGCGCTGTAACGTGACCCATGCCGAATTTATACCGAAAGATTTAACGCGTAATTATCCAAGAGGAGAAAAAGAGCTGCTAGGACCGTTTCATCATTTTATGACAGGCGATACCATTGGCTGGTTTGCAGAACGAAGTGTAGAATTAAAGACCGAGGAAGATGGAAGAATGTTTCCGGTTACTGATAGTTCTGAAACCATTATTGATTGCTTTTTGTCTGAAACCCGGCGCTTGGGAATTGAAGTACTTACCGGACAGCCGGTAAAAAATATTTGGAAAGAAAACGAATACTGGTGTATAGAAAGTATAAAAACTAATTTTACATGCGATAAACTGGTGATTGCAACGGGCAGTAACCCCAAAATGTGGGATATTCTGAAAAAGTTAGGGCATAAGATGGTGAATGCAGTCCCTTCGTTGTTTACTTTTAATATCAAAGATACAAGGATTAAAAATTTGGCTGGTATCTCTACGTTTGCTGAAGTGAAAATCCCAAACTCTGGATTAGAAAGTGAAGGCCCGCTTCTTATCACTCACTGGGGGATGAGCGGTCCGGGAATTTTAAAGCTTTCGGCCTGGGGGGCAAGGGAGTTAAATGACTGTGATTATCAATTTTCGATTTTTGTGAATTGGGTGCCGGGTTTTAATCCAGATACGATTTTAGAAGGATTGCGGAGTATAAAAAAGTCCTCAGCAAAACAAAAAGTATCGAAATATGCACAATTTGAGCTCCCAAAGCGACTTTGGGTAAAATTGGTAACGGCTGCAGCTATTTCAGGAGATGAGGTTTGGGCAAATGTATCAAAGACGCAGTTAGATCAGTTGGCTTTTCAACTTACTAAAGGAGAGTTTACTGTAAATGGGAAAAGTACTTTTAAAGATGAATTTGTAACCGCAGGCGGTGTGGATTTAAAAGAAATCGATTTTAAAAGCTTTCGTAGTAAAAAATATAAAAGCCTTTATTTGGCCGGAGAGGTATTGAATATCGATGCTCTTACTGGTGGATTTAATTTTCAAAATGCATGGACTGGTGGGTATATGGTGGCAAAAGCGATAGCCGGGGATATTAGTTAATTCGCCAAAATTCAAAAGTGAAAACGATAAGGAAAAGGACCCAAACGGCATAAGGTATAAGAAGATATGCTGAGAGAACACTAACAACTTTAAACCACCTGATAGTAATAAGCAATACTATAAAAACCGCGCTTATAGCAATTAATGCGATCATGGGTTCATGTAATCCAAAGAAAAATAAAAACCAAAAGGCATTAAGCAGCAAAATAAACCCAAAATGATAAAGAGCAGTTTTAACCCATTTATGATAAAAGCCTTTGTTCCAAACTAGGCCTGCCGAAATTCCAATTAGTATATACATGATTGTCCAAACCGGCCCAAATAAAGATTCTGGCGGTGTAAACCATGGTTTTTGCAGCGCAGCATACCAGGAGTCCAGTCCGTTTTGAAGAGCAATTATTCCCAAAAAGCCAAAAACCAGACAAACAGCGGTAGCTGTTACGCTGCGTAGAAGCAGCTTAGAATTCATTAGTTAAGTTAGGTTTGACTTTAAAAATAATAAAAAAAATGAATTTTGCATCTTTTATCGGGAAAAATTTAAAAGTATATATTTGCTAAAAATCTAAAGAAAAATGCCTGATAAGGAGTTTGTCTCAGCACCTTTGAAAAATGCTGTAGAAAGTGGATCGGTTTGCTGGGAAGCCCCAAGTAATATAGCTCTGGTGAAATATTGGGGGAAAAAGGAAAATCAAATTCCTGCTAATCCCTCTATAAGCTTTACTCTTAAAAATTGTAAAACCACCACCAGATTAAACTATGTTAAAGTTTCTGATAATTCTACTACTTCGAGAGGAATCGAGTTCGATGTTATCTTTGAAGGCGTTAAGAAAGAGAGTTTTAAACCTAAAATAGTCTCTTTTTTTAAACGAATTTTGCCATATTGTTCTTATTTAGAAGAGTTTAAGTTTGAGGTGGTTTCTGATAATTCATTTCCACATAGTAGCGGAATTGCTTCGTCGGCCAGTGGGATGAGTGCGTTAGCACTTTGTGTGATGAGTCTGGAAAAAAGCTTATTCCCTGAAACAGAAGATGATTTCTTTTATAAAAAGGCATCGTTTTTGGCAAGGCTGGGTAGCGGTAGCGCTTGCAGAAGTGTAAGAGGTGATCTTGTAGTTTGGGGACAACATCAGGAAATTCCGTTAAGTAGTGATACTTATGGCGTTCAGTATCCATTTAAAATTGCCGATGTTTTTAAAGATTATCAGGATACCATATTGCTTGTTGATAAGGGTAAAAAACAAGTGAGCAGCACTGTGGGTCATGATCTAATGCACGGGCATGCTTTTGCAGCGGCCAGGTTTCAACAGGCACATGATCATTTAAGTGCTTTGATTCCTGCTTTTGAAAAAGGAGATGTAAAGCAATTTATTAAAATAGTGGAACGTGAAGCACTTACGTTGCATGCTATGATGATGAGCAGTGATCCCTATTTTTTATTGATGAAACCCAATACGCTGGCGATTATTAATAAAATCTGGGAGAAGCGTGAGGAAAGCAAAATTCCGGTTTGTTTCACTTTAGATGCCGGTGCAAACGTGCATATGTTATATCCTTCTCAGTTTAAAGAAGAAATTTTGGAATTTGTTAAGAACGAGTTAGTTGTCTATTGTGAAAATGGACACTATATTTGTGACGAAATTGGAAAAGGATCAAAAAAGTTGTAAATTTACTTAAGTGCCTCAGGGTAAGTCAACGAGGTATTGTTTAGAAAATTACTTTTTTATTTTGAGCTAAGCCTTGAAGTATTTAATCTCGATTATCTAGTAAACGGCTATAATGCAAATTTTTAATTTCTGAATGCTAAAAGGCTAATGTATATGAAAGGACCTTTATTTTATTCGAAAATTTTATTGTTTGGGGAATATGGAATTATAAAAGATTCCAAAGGATTATCAATCCCCTACAATTTTTATAACGGAGCTTTAAAAGTTTCTGCAGAGCCTACAGCAAAAGCAAAAGAATCTAACGAGCACTTAAGGCGTTTTTCCAATTACCTGAACACACTTCAGAAAGAACATCCTGAACTGGTACAGTTTGATATTGTAACTTTAGAAGTAGATATCGAAAAAGGAATGTACTTTGATTCCAGTATTCCTCAAGGTTACGGTGTGGGGAGTAGTGGTGCTCTAGTCGCTGCTATTTATGATAAATATGCTACCGATAAAATTACGGTTTTAGAAAACCTAACCAGGGACAAATTGTTAAAGCTGAAGAAGATTTTTGGAAAAATGGAAAGCTTTTTTCATGGTGAGTCTTCTGGTTTAGATCCTTTAAACAGCTATTTAAGCATCCCTATTTTAATTAATTCCAAAGATAATATTGAGCCGGCTGGAATCCCTTCGCAAACCGAAAACGGTACCGGAGCGGTGTTTTTATTAGATAGTGGTTCTACGGGAGAAACGGCACCTATGGTTTCTATATTTATGGAAAACATGAAGCAGGAGCCGTTTAGGAAAATGCTTAAAAATCAGTTCGTAAAGCATACAGATGCCTGTGTAGAAGATTTCCTAAAAGGAGATGTGAAGTCGCTTTTTAAAAATGTAAAAAGTCTTTCTCACGTAGTTTTAGATAACTTTAAACCTATGATCCCGTCTAAATTCCATAAGCTTTGGAAACAGGGTATCGAAACCAACGATTATTATCTGAAGCTTTGTGGTTCTGGAGGCGGAGGATATATTCTAGGATTTACAGAAGATATCGAGAAAGCCAGAAAGTCCCTAAAAGATTACAATCTGGAGGTGGTATATACCTTCTAATTTTATCTGAAAAATTATAGCCTATGGCTTCGCTAATGAATAAGCGTTTTTTGCTTAAGATGCTAAGCCTCTTTTCTGTGGTACGCGGTTATAATATTTTGATGATCGTTATTGCCCAATACCTGGCTTCAGCTTTTATACTTGCACCAAATCTTCCGTTGCGTGAGGTTTTTTTTGATGATAATCTTTTTTTCCTGATTTTAAGTACGGCAAGCGTAATTGCTTCAGGGTATATTATCAATAACTTTTACGATAGCGAGAAGGATCTGATAAATCGCCCCAAAAAAACAATGTTGGACAGGATCGTAGGACAGCGAACAAAACTTTCGGTATATTTTATACTAAATATGTTTGCGGTATTTTTTGCCAGCTATGTGTCTTTTAAAACCGTTGTTTTTTTTTCCCTGTATATTTTTTCCATTTGGTTTTATTCGCATCGTTTAAAGAGAATTCTTTTTGTGGGAAACCTAGTTGCTTCCGTTATTGCCATCATTCCATTTTTTGCGGTGTTCGTATATTATGGGAATACTGAAACGGTGATTTTTATTCACGCTGCATTTTTATTCTTGATGATTGCCATGCGGGAGCTGGTAAAAGACCTTGAAAACATAAGGGGAGATCTGGCTCTAAATTATCATACTATTCCTGTTGTTTATGGAGAAAAATGGAGTAAGCTATTTTTAGGGATTTTATTCTTAATTTCTATCATTCCTACCTTATTACTTACCCAAAAGTTTAATGTGGGCTATATGCATTATTATTTTTATGCCAGCTTTTTTTTACTAACATTATTTATGTTGATTCTTTATTTCAGCAAAACAAAGTGGCAGTACCTGATACTCCACAATATCCTGAAATTTATTATTGTAGCCGGGGTTTTTAGTATCTTACTTATTGATCCTGATACCCTTTTAAATAGAGTGTTCTAAAAGCAAATTCCTAGATTTTAGTAAGTTGACTTTAAAATAAATCAAAATCTTTTGATAATCATTTTTTAACATCGATACGAACCAGTATCTTTGCAAAAAATTAGCGATATGAGCAGAAGTGATAATTCTTCAGGGAAAAAATTTAGTGGAAGACAGGGCGGCAGCAGTCGTAAGAAATCGTATGCTCGTGGTAATGCACCCATAAAACGTAAAAACACTGCTTTGGAAAAGCGTGAAGATGGAATGCGTTTAAATAAATATATTGCTAATGCAGGTATTTGCTCACGTAGGGATGCCGATATTTATATCGCTTCCGGTAATGTTTCGGTAAACGGCGAAGTAGTGACCGAGATGGGCTATAAAGTACAATTAACCGATGAGGTAAAATTTGACGGACGAAGTATTACTCCAGATAAACCGGAATATTTTGTACTTAACAAATCTAAAGGTGTTTTTGTAACCGGAAGTGTACACAAAGGAGGATTAACTGTAATGGATATTATGGCGAAAGCTTCTAAATCTAAATTAGATCCTATTGGTAAATTAGATACCCAAACAACCGGTTTGTTGGTATTTACCAATGATGGTGCTTTAGCCAAGAAACTCGCTAACCCTAAAAACGGAATTCGGCAGATTTATCATATAAAATTGGATCATGCATTATCGCAAGATGATCTTGAGAAAATCAGGGAAGGCGTTTATATTGAAAGTAAAAAGATTAATGTGACGGATGTAAGTTACGTTAAAGATCGCCCTAAGACTGAGGTGGGAATGGAACTTACCAGTACAAAACCTCATATTGTACAAAAGATATTTAAGAGTTTAAGCTACGAAATATTGAATCTGGACCGAGTGGTTTATGGAGGGTTAACTAAAAAAGATTTACCACGAGGAAGGTTTAGGACCCTTACCAAACAAGAGGTAATTAACCTTGGAAATTTGTAGTTGGTTTTTTAATTTTTCCATTAATTTTTTATTTACATTTACCACCTGTTTCGTGACGGGTGGTAGCAACTATTATTTAAAAAGCATCCGGCGACAAAAGTTTTTAATTAATAGATTTATTTTTTAGTGTTTTTAGATTGAAAAACATTTTTTTCTTCAGGTATCTGTCAACTCAGGCAGTCATTAGGTTTAGAGGTAATTCTAAATCTCAATTTTTGTATATTATAAATTTTCTTAACAATATTTTATCAATCTGAATTTTCAGGCTGTGATATTAATAACTAATTTTTAATTTTTAACCAATCTACTTTTATAAAATTGAATACCAAGTACAGGGATTTAATCGATCAGACTTACTACTTTCCTCAGGAGGAATTTAAATTAGAGGGTAGTGAGCTTCAATTTCATGATATTGATTTAATGGAGCTTGTTAAGCAATACGGCGCACCATTAAAATTCACTTATCTACCAAAAATTTCAGACAATATCAATCGTGCAAAAGGCTGGTTTAAAGCCGCCATGAAAAACCTTGATTATAAGGGAACTTATAATTACTGTTATTGTACAAAGAGTTCGCACTTTCAATATGTAATGAACGAAGCGCTTAAAAATGATATTCATATTGAAACTTCGTCAGCTTTCGATATTAATATCGTTGAGAAATTAAAGGCTTCCGGAAAACTGAAAGACGATGCTTATGTTATTTGTAATGGATTTAAGCGAGATCAATATGTGGCCAATATAGGCCGGTTAATTAATAATGGACATAAAAATTGTATTCCCATTATTGACAATTATGAAGAGTTAAGCCTGCTAGAAGATCGCATAAACGACGATTTTGAAGTAGGGATTAGAATTGCTTCTGAAGAAGAACCGAAATTTGAATTCTATACCTCTAGATTGGGGATTGGGTACAAAAATATTGTACCGTTTTACAACCAATCAATAAAAGATAATGATAAGGTGAATCTGAAAATGCTTCACTTTTTTATCAATACCGGGATTCGAGATACTGCTTATTACTGGAACGAACTTAATAAGTGTCTTAAGGTTTATATTAACCTTAAAAGAATTTGCCCTACATTAGATAGCCTGAATATTGGTGGAGGATTTCCTATCAAAAATTCACTGGCTTTTGATTATGATTATCAGTATATGGTAGAAGAAATCATTAATCAGATTCAGCTGGCCTGCAAAGAGGCAGATGTAGAAGTGCCTAATCTTTTTACCGAATTCGGAAGTTTTACCGTAGGAGAAAGTGGTGGTGCCATTTATGAAATCTTATACCAAAAGCAGCAAAACGATCGTGAAAAATGGAATATGATCAACTCCTCTTTCATTACGACATTACCAGATACCTGGGCAATTAGCAAAAAATTTGTCATGCTGGCCATTAATCGCTGGAATGATGAGTACGAGCGCGTACTGTTGGGGGGATTAACCTGTGATAGTGATGATTATTATAACAGCGAGCAAAATACCAATGCGATTTATCTCCCTAAGTTTAAAAAAGATAAGCCGCTGTATATAGGCTTTTTTAATACAGGAGCCTACCAGCAAACCATTGGAGGTTTTGGAGGCTTACAGCACTGTTTAATTCCACAGCCAAAACATGTGCTCATCGATAAAGACGAAAATGGTAAGATATTCACTAAATTATTTAGTGAACAGCAAAAAGCCGAAGATATGTTAGATATTTTGGGCTATGACTAAATATGAGAACTAAAATTTATATCTTTAAAATAATCAACTATTTCTTATTAAACCAATTAGATTAAAATGAGTAAAAAGAATTATGCCGGTATACCCGATAAATATGCCAGGATAGATGAGGCGAAGGTGGTATTAATTCCTGTTCCTTATGATGGTACCAGTACCTGGCAAAAAGGCGCAGATAAAGGTCCAGATGCATTTTTGGAAGCTTCAGAAAATATGGAAGTCTATGACATAGAAACCAGATCTGAAGTTTATAAAAAAGGAGTGTATTTAGCACCAGCCGTTACCGAAAATTCATCACCGGAGAAAATGGTAGAGGCGGTATATAAAACCACTAAAAATTACATCGCTCAGGAAAAATTTGTAACGCTTTTTGGAGGGGAGCATAGTATTTCTATTGGCAGTATTAGGGCTTTTAATGAAAGTTTTGAAGATCTTACTGTAGTTCAATTAGATGCACATGCCGATTTAAGACCAGAATATGAAGGTTCTAAATGCAATCACGCCTGTGCAATGTATGAGGCAAGTAAAAAAACCAATCTTATTCAGGTAGGAATTCGATCTATGGATATCTCAGAGACCGAACACATGGACGAGAACCAGGTGTATTTTGGTCATGATCTTTACGAAGACTGGATGGATGATGCTATTGGTCAAATGACGCCAAATGTATTTATCACCATAGATTTGGATGCTTTTGATCCTTCTATCTTGCCTTCTACAGGTACACCAGAGCCGGGAGGTTTGTTCTGGTATGAGACCTTAGAATTTTTAAAATTAATGTTTAAGAAAAAGAATGTAGTTGGCTTTGATATTGTAGAGCTTTGTCCAAATAAAAATGAGAAGTCTTCAGATTTTCTTGCGGCAAAACTGTACTACAAAATGCTAAGCTATAAGTTCAAATATCAAAATTATAACGAAGAAAACGACGATGAATAAAGGAGCGATTTCGCAATTCATAGAAAAATATTATTTACACTTTAATGCGGCAGCCCTTGTTGACGCGGCGAAAGATTACGAAAAGCAATTAGAAGGCGGTAGTAAAATGTTGGTTTCTCTTGCAGGAGCCATGAGTACGGCTGAGCTTGGTAAAATCTTTGCCGAAATGATTAGGCAGGATAAAGTACAGATTGTTTCCTGTACCGGTGCTAACCTGGAAGAAGATGTGATGAATCTTGTGGCGCACTCTCATTACAAGCGAGTACCTAATTATCGCGATCTTACGCCAAAAGAAGAATGGGAACTTTTGGAAGGCGGCTTAAACCGTGTTACCGATACCTGTATTCCAGAGGAAGAGGCTTTTAGAAGAATTCAGGAACATATTTTTAAAATCTGGAAAGAGGCAGACGATAAAGGAGAACGTTACCTCCCTCATGAGTTTTTGTATAAATTATTATTAAGTGGGGTTCTGGAAGAATATTATGAGATCGATCTTAAAGATTCCTGGATGTATGCTGCGGCAGAGAAAAATTTGCCTATGGTAGTGCCGGGTTGGGAAGATAGTACACTGGGGAACATTTTTGCATCTTACGTAATTAAAGGTGAGTTAAAAGCCAGTACCATGAAATCCGGTATCGAGTATATGACCTTTTTAGCCGACTGGTATACCGAAAATTCTAAAAACGGAATTGGTTTCTTTCAAATTGGAGGAGGAATCGCAGGAGATTTTCCAATTTGTGTGGTTCCAATGTTATATCAGGATCTGGAAAGAACAGATACGCCATTTTGGAGTTATTTCTGCCAGATCTCAGACTCTACCACAAGTTATGGTTCCTACTCTGGTGCCGTACCTAACGAGAAAATTACCTGGGGTAAATTAGATATTAACACACCAAAGCATATAATCGAGAGCGACGCAACAATTGTAGCACCACTAATATTCGCCTATTTGTTAGATATGTAGTTTGTTTAACTTTTCAAGCAAAAAGTATTAACAAAGATTTACAATATAGTAAAGCTGTCCTTTAGCCTAATTTGGCTTATTTTGGACAGCTTTTTGTTTTAACCTTTGGTGTATGAACATGTGGGTAATTTATGGAATTGGTTTTTTAGCGCAGTTATGCTTTTCTGCCCGTCTCGTCAATCAATGGTTACTCTCAGAGAAAAAAAATAAAGTTCAAACACCAACACTTTTCTGGCAACTTAGTTTACTAGGTGCTATACTTTTCTTTGTCTACGGTTATTTGCGTAAAGATTTATCGATCATGATTGGTCAGGCGCTTATTTACTATATCTATTTTAGGAATTTGCAACTTCAAGATCAATGGAAACCTTCTAATATTTTCTTTAAAATCGCAGTTATTTTATCTCCAATAGTTATTGCAGGTTATCTCTTGTTTTTCAGTGAATTGGATTGGAGTAAATTATTTACAGGAGAGAATATAGCCATTTGGTTAGTGATTTTGGGGACGGTAGGACAAATTATTTATACCGGGAGATTTGTTTATCAGTGGTGGTATTCAGAACAGCATGATGAGAGTAGCTTGCCCTGGGGTTTCTGGATAATGAGTTTAACGGGTTCTGTCATTATTTTTACGTATGCCTGTTTCAGGACAGATCCAGTGCTGTTATCGGCTCATTTCTTTGGGGGTATCGTATATATCCGTAATCTTTTTATTATCCATAAATCAGGAAAAAAGGCTAAAGCTTAATTTCTTCGGAAAGAAAACTTCAGTAATCGCAAAGCCAATAACTACAACATATTCTAATGTGATTAGCCATAAGTTCTCCTGAAAATCCCCATTTCCGTAGGCATAATAACTTAGCATCGCTACAAAAGACCAGACGATTGGGAATCGATATGTTGTAAATATCGAAAGCAATAACGGGGTCAAAATATACCAGGGGTGCACAGTGGTAGACAGTAAAAAGTAAAAGCACAGCGCAAAAACACATCCCGAAATTAGCGATTTTAAGCTTCTTATTTTTCTAAAAAGACTGATGATAAGGATAATGATAAAAGTGGCTACAGGAAGAATCCTACCGGTATCTGCGATAATGTTGTAGCCTTTTATTTGGAAACCAATCCATCGAATGACGTAATAAATACTCGCATTGAACTCAAATTTTTGAAACCAAAGCCCAATACTTTTTGAAAAGTTAGCCAGGAAAGCCGAATTGTAAAATGGAAGAAAGCCTAGGATCACTATAAGCATCACAATAGTATAATAACTCAGTAGATTAGTCCATCTTATAGTTTTTAGGTCGTTGAGATTAGCTGATATTTGAGCTGCGAAACTTCGATTTTCGCTACTTTCTGAAGTGTTTTTATTGTTACTGAAAAACTTTAGAAAAAGGGGTAAGAACATAAGCGGAAGCAATTTTACGGAAACCGATAAGCCCAAAACTATGGCTGAAATGATCCATTTTTGTTTCCATAAAAAGTAAAAACTCAGGAGGATAAAAAAGCCCATGACACTTTCAAAATGTAGGTTGCCGGTACATTCAATAATTACAAAAGGATTCAGTAAAAACCAGAAGATATAATATTCGGGTAGCTCGAGTTGTTTTAAAAGTTTTCTTCCGAAGACAAGGATACCAACTTCAGACAAAACAATAAAAAACCGAAAAATAAGTACTGAAAAAAGAATACTATTTCCTGATATCCATCCGGCAACTGCAAAAATCAACTGGTTTAGTGGTGGATAATTAGTGTAGTTGGAAGCACTTAAATTACCCATCCCGTTTACCAGTTCCTGCGCCTCAGAAATACTACCAAAATGAGCAGATTTCATTAATAAATCAGGTGTTGATAAATAGGGATTAATGCCGTTGGCCAGTAATCGTCCGTCCCAAATAAACCGGTAAAAGTCCTGCGAAAGATTGGGTAGTGCTAGGATAAAAATTAACCTAAAAATTAGAGCGATACCAGCCAATAACCAAAACCGTGTTTTTAAAAGCTGAATAACTTTAAAACTCAGAAAAAACAAACCAGCATAAAGGGTGATTAATTTTGGGAAATCTTCTCGATTAAGATCATAAGCAAAACTCCAGTAAAAAACGGCTGCGGTTAAACATAAAAGCAATGGAATTTTATGAAGTTTCAGGGATTTAATCAAAATAACTTAGCATTTATAGAGGGATTGCGAAAATAGGGAAAATTATAGGGGACTCTGAATCCAGCGAATGAAAATGTATAGGTTAATCCCCTTACAAAATTTCAGAAAAACAGAATAATTAATTTTAATTTTATAACTTTTAAAACTTTTCATACTCTTTGATTTGACAGGAAATCTAAAAAAGTTTAGCATACGAAATACTTGGAATATAGTATTACTCCTATTTCCGATTGTATTTTATAGTCAAGAAATTAATTCAACAGATGTAATTCATGATTTTGAAGGGAATCGCTATTTCAGGCTAAATTATGATAATGATTTTTTCATGTACTCGGATGACGATTATACACAAGGCTTAAATTTTGAGTTTTTCCATCCTTGGATGGAAAGAAATCCAATTAATCATCTATTTTTAAGAACGTCAGGTACAAAAGATAAGTTTGGACTGGCATTAGAGCATTCTGCTTTTACTCCAGATGTTATTAGTGACTTGGAGATAAGATATGGGGATAGGCCTTATGCTTCGGCATTAGTTTTGAAATCGATGAAGATTAGTGACTGGAAGGATAAAGGTATGCGATTAAAATCTTCCTTTTTATTGGGGATTATGGGGCCATCATCCTTAGGAGGAGCTGGGCAAATATGGATACATGAAGCTACTGGAAATTGGAAACCTCAGGGCTGGGATAACCAAATCAGGGATGATGTTATCATTAATTATAATATCGGTATTGAAAAATTACTTTTAAATCTTAATAATTATTTCTCTTTTTACGGGGAGTCTAGAGTAAGATTTGGAACCCTGTTTACAGACTTGAATTTAGGTGCAAGTGCCACTTTAGGACTGGTAAAGTCTCCTCTTAAAGAGAATTCTCGAAACAGTAAATTTCAGATTTATTTATTCTGTAAAGGGGTGACAAATCTTGTTGGGTATAATTCTTTACTGCAAGGGGGAATTTTTAATAGAAACAGTCCTTACACCATTTCTACTAGTGATATAAATCGATTAACAGCGCAATATTATTATGGTTTAGTGATTAAATCTGGCTTGTTTTATATAGAATATTATCAAACTTCGATGAGCCGAGAATTTAAATCGGGTGATCCCGAAGACTGGGGAGGTTTTAAGATCGGGGTAAGAATTTAAATTAAGCTGTTTAAGATGAATGGTAAGTACTAAGAGAAAAGTGATCTAAAATAAAACCTAAGTCTTCGAAAAAATACTCTTAAAAGCTACAAAACCAAAGCCACCGAAAAGCATTAGATGGAAAAGGACTAATCCAAAATCGTTTAGTTTAAACGCACTATAAATCGCAAAGGCAAAATAGAAAAAGAGTAAGGCCTCGATAAGGATGTTCTCAGAAAATTTATTCGATAAGTATTTATTGCCCTTCCAGGAATCTTTAAATGTGTTGACGTTAAATTTTGGCGTGCGTATAAATTCTGATCTTTTACCAAAATGCCCTTCTAAAACCGCTAAAGAATTATGAACCGAAAACCCCATTGCTACGGCGAAAAAAGTGATGAACATCCCCATAAAATTGAAGAATGATTTTAAACTTTTACCATGGATTTTGGCATACGGAACAAAATAGCAGCAAAAGAAAATAATGGTGCTAATCCCAAATCCAGCCAGTACATTAAAATACCAGCTAAATGCAGGATTGTTGTTTTTAATGTATAATACAGGAACGCTTAAAATCCCCAGTAATAGCACAATTAAAAACATACTAGAATTCAGTAAATGGAAAAAACCATGAAATTTGGTTCCGAAAGAAACACTAGGCTCTTTAACCAATTTCCGATAGTTTTTTCTGAAATTTTCAGCAGCACCTTTATTCCAACGAAATTGTTGGGAGCGTGCAGCGCTGATCACTACCGGAAGTTCAGCCGGAGTTTCAACATCTTCCAGGTATTTGAATTTCCATTTTTTAAGCTGTGCACGATAACTTAGATCAAGGTCTTCAGTAAGGGTGTCACCACTCCAATTACCGGCATCCAGAATACATTCTTTGCGCCAGATCCCAGCCGTGCCATTAAAATTAATGAAGTGCCGCCCAAAATTTCTTCCGGTTTGTTCTAATATGAAATGAAAATCTAAAGCAAAAGCCTGGATTTTTGTAAGCAGCGAATAATCACGATTTAGATGCGCCCAGCGAGTTTGCACTACGCCAATTTCAGGATTCTTAAAATAAGGAACCGTGTTTTTAAGCCAATCTGGATTCGGCATAAAATCGGAATCGAAAATGGCTATAAACTCTCCTTTGGCAATTTCCAATCCTTCTTTTAGTGCACCGGCTTTAAATCCGCTGCGATTTTCACGTTGAATATGCTGAATATCAATTCCACGTTGTCTTATTTCGGCAATAATTTCAGTGGTTTTTATAACCGATTCGTCGGTAGAATCATCTAATACCTGAATTTCCAGTTTGTCCTTTGGATAATCGATTTTTGCGATATTCCGTAGTAATCGTTCTACCACATACATTTCGTTGTAAAGTGGCAACTGGATAGTTACTTTGGGGATTTCAGCAGGATTATTTAGATCGAATTTTTCAGCATTATCAATACTTTTCTTTGCTTTTAAGTAGTTCAGTAGTAATTGCAATTCTGAAATACTATAAAAGAAAATCACCAACAAGGCTAATGTGTATATTATGATAATCGCTAAATCCAATCTATTTAAAGCTATATTTGAATATCCAACCTAAAATCTTTACGCCTGCAAAGATAGCGCCTTTTAGCGTTCCGGAAACTTTAGAAACGCCAATCCTGTTTTTGTAATGCACCGGTACTTCTACATACGTAAAATCCTGCTTTAAGGCTTTAAGTTGCATTTCTATCGTCCAGCCATAGGTTTTGTCCTGCATATTTAACTTTAGCAGTTTCTCGTATTTTATTGCTCTAAAAGGACCAAGATCAGTAAATTTTGCTCCAAAAAATAAATGCATTAAAGTAGTAGCAAGCCAATTTCCAAAAATCTGAGGAAAAGTCATTGAGCCGGCTTCTCTCCATTTTTTTACTCTAGCTCCAATTACCATGTCGATATTTTTCTGCTGAATAGGTGCAATAATTTTGGTTAGTTCTGAAGGATAATCGCTATAGTCGCCATCCAGAAAAACAATGATATCTGGAGTTGAATTTTGATTAGCGATATAATCCATACCTTTTAAGCAGGCATAACCATAACCTTTGCGTTTTTCCTGAAGAACGGTCGCCCCGGCAGTCTGAGCATTTTTCTCGGTATCATCGGTCGAATTATTGCTTACCACAATAACTTCATCGACGATATTGGGGATTTCAGCAATCACTTTCGCAATCGAATCTGCTTCGTTATATGCAGGGATAATAACTTTTATGATTGAATTTTTCTTCAAGTCTTTTGGGTATAAACAGTATTTCCAGATTTTACTTTAGACCTCACAGGTTTTAGAAACCTGTGAGGTCTAGGCTGTCGTCTATTCAAAAATCGCAACGGCTCTAACAGGAGAACCTGTGCCACCGCGAATCTTCAAAGGTAGGGCGATAAATCTGAAACGCCCACGTCCAACCAGTTTATCCAGATTGATCATATTTTCGTAATGCGTAAAAGATAACTCACCGCAAATATGATGAACCTCTTTGTTGGAAATTCCGGGTATGCCGGGCGACATGGTTTCTACACCAAAAGCAGCGATCTTTTGTTCACCAAGCCAGCGAGCAGCTTCTGCTGAAATTCCCGGGCCATTTGGCCAATTTTCAGTATTAAAATGTTTTTGATAATGATTGGTACAAAGCAACAAAGTATAGCCTTTCTTTAGGTCGAGATTGGATAGTTTAAGCTGCTTTTTTATTTCTTCGGAAGTAATGATCTCTTTTAATCCTTTTGCTGAAAAGTCCAGGCAAATCCCTTCAGTATAAAAAGTAGATAATGGCATGGTATCGATCGATTTTCCTTTATCCTCTTTACGCATATGGTTTAATGCATCTACATGCGTACCGGTGTGTTCACTCATCTTAAGCGAATAAACGCTGGGGGTTGGGTTTTCAGGATTTTCGATGCCTTCCCATTCTTCGTGTGATGCATGCATTTTCATACTTACCTGCGGCAAGACTTTGTAAACCGGCATGCTATCGTAAATTTCCTGACTAAGATCGACAATTTCCATTAGTTACTTTTCTGATTCAGAAGATCCAATAGATTTACATCGTTACCTAACAATACCTCATCTTCGTTAATTCGGCCTTGCGTTTTTCCGTTTTCTAATTTTAAAACGCCACGGGGGCAAACCGCTGAACAGATTCCGCATCCTACACAACTGGATCGCACAATGTTTTGTCCTTTTTGTGCGTAGGCTCTAACATCGATTCCCATTTCGCAATAGGTAGAGCAATTTCCGCAGCTAATACACTGTCCGCCATTGGTTGTAATTCTAAATTTTGAAAATAGTTTTTGTTGCATCCCAAGAATCGCGGCCATAGGGCAACCGTAACGACACCATACCCGGCTACCAAAAATCGGGTAAAAACCAACACCTATGACTCCAGAAAATGCCGCGCCAATTAAAAAGCCGTACCATTCGCGGAGTTTATAGGCCGGGAAGAAAAAGATATTCCAGTTTCCACTAAAATAATTGATGCCAATAATCGCTAATATCACCACTAAATATCCAATCGCTCCGTATTTCGCATCCTTTTGTAACTGGTGGCGTTTAAAGATCATGATCAGTGCGAAAAATAACGTAAGGAAACCGGCACTTCCCCAGAGAAAAATATCTTTAGTTAGCCAAAATCGATCGGCATTTTCACCAAGATAGGAGTAGACTACGGCGATGGTCATTACGGTAACAAAAACCAATACACTATGAATGACCCAACGTTCGATCTTCCAGGCTCTTTGTGATTTATCAGAAAGTTGCCTGAAGGGATCACCGGCGGTTTCAGCGAGACCGCCACAACCACAAACCCAGCTACAATACCAACGTTTTCCGTATTTATAGGTGAGAATAGGAGTAATGACGAAGATCGAAACAATCCCAAAAATTAGCATCGCAACCCCTAAATTTCCGGCAGATAAAAATGAATCTAATCGATAGCCTGCGAACAGATCATAATTCAATGGCCAGATCGTTGCCGGCGCAAAATAAGGTTTGTTGAGTCGGGCGAGAATTTCAGGAATTAAGAATGCAAATCCCAATTGAAAAAACATCACCGAGCAGGTTCTTATAATTTCATAGCGATTATGTCGATATTTCAGTATAAATTTAAATCCGAATATCCAGATCGCAACGGTATATAAAGTTCCGTAAACAAACCACTGGCTTGCCGGACCCCCATTTATAAATTTACTTAGCGGATCAAATAATGCGATGATTCCGGTATTCGCACTTTCGCTGTTTAATCCCAAATACTGCGGAAACCAATATAACACTACATAAAATAAGGTGAGACCAATGCCGAGTATCCAGGCCCAAAAGCCTTTTCCGCTTAACGATTTAAACCAAACGCCGTCGTTTTTGATCCCGGCATGTTTTCCCCAATAGGCATCTACAGAGAAAATCATCGTTCCCAAGGTGATCATTCCTAAAGATAAACTTAGAAATAAGCTTTTATTCGGGAAATTAAAATTTGCGATCGCAAGAACCAAGATCAATAAACCGGTAAGGCCAATGGCGCTTGCTATTTTTTGAATCGTGGAAATGCTTTTTGGAGCATCCCCGGTGATAGACATATTATGTTCGATGTTGCTCATTTTATATTATTTAGGCTTCACAGGTTTTTAAAACCCGTGAGACCTTTAGTTTTTATTCTAAATATAATTCGCTCTTTTTCTCAAAGATTTCCTGCTGTCGTTTGTAATGCATATATCTGAAATTGGATTTATCATCAAAAAGTTCTAAAACATCATCTCTTTTCAAAAGAGTCTTTGCTTTAGACATCATTGCATTAAACGAAGAGTAATTATAATTTTCAAAGTTTGTAGTAAACCCATGATGTGATGGATTTAGATGAATATATAAAATTAGTTGTTTTAGGTGTTCATCATTTTTTATTTGAATTCTAGAAAATCTGTCTTGAAAAAGACTTCCATTTCTATCGTAGGCTTTATTTATAGCTTTAGCATAGGCATTAAATAAATTTGAAAAGCTTTTATAAAGAATCTTATTTTCAAAGTTTAGAGTTTTAATTAATAGATGAAAATGATTTTTTAATAAGCAGTATGCATGAACTTCTGAGATTGGTAAAATATATTTTTGAATCAATGAAAGGAAAAATGCGTAATTTCTATCTTCAATAAAAATGTTTTCACCATTATTGCCTCTATTATAAATATGGTAGAACTTATTATATTGTAATGGCTCATATTTCATTTTTATCGATGTTTTTTAAACCTCACAGGTTTACGAAACCTGTGAGGTTTGGTTTGCCGCGTAGTCTTATTCTTGCTTCATTAAAACTGATTTAAAACTTTTGAAAATTGTTGCCTCATGCCGATTATAAAATTCAGGATCAAAATTAGCTTGTTTTAGATTGGCGAGAACGTAATTGATCTTTCGTTTTTCAGTAAGCCAACGGTCTAAAACTTCATGTCGCATTCCAATTCCGAAGGTATTTATCCCTAAAAACTGATTCGTATATCTATCGAAACTTATAGTAATCGCTTTAGTGCCATCTTTATGCTGCCAGTGAAAATGCTGCTCGTTTTCTTTAGGTTTTGGCCATACCCAACCGTAGGTTTGATATTCGATATCAAAAAATTTAGCCGAATTAAACCAATTTCCCGGATTATATCGAGATTTTTTTCCGGTAAGTGTAAGTGCTAGAGTTTCGCCCATCATTCTGCCAGTATACCAAACCGCTTCAACTGGTTTTCGCTGGCCAATCGCTTCCTGCTGCTCGGCACAATCACCAATAGCGTAAACATTGGGGATATTAGTTTCTAAATAAGAGTTTACTAAAATTCCTTTGTTGATTGCTAAACCAGAATCTTTTAAAAAATCGATTTTTGGTCGAACACCGGCGCATAAACCTACAAGCTGGCAATCGATTTGTTCACCGCTTTTAGTCATGATGGCTTTTACTCTTCCGTTTTCATCAGGAATGATTTTATCGAGTTCGGTTTCTGTTCGTAAATCAATACCATGAGATTTGATATGTTCAGCAATCATCTTAGCATTTTCAAAAGGTAATACCGAATGCCAGAAAGCTTTTTCACGAACCAACATCGTAACTGCAATATTACGAGTGCGAAGCATTTCAGCAAGCTCAACACCTATAAGTCCGCCACCTACAACAACTGCTTTTTTACAGTTTTTGGTATTTTTTTCCAGTAACTCTAGATCTTGTTTAGAAACTAATCCTTGTGCACCTTCTAGATTTTCACCTTCCCAACCAAATTTGTTCGGTATAGATCCGGTTGCTAAAACCAGTTTATCATAATCAAGCGTTTCACCATTTTTAAAATGAAGTGTTTTTTGAGCAAAATCGATTTGCTGTACCCAACCGGTTTTTAGATCGATTCGGTTTTTCTTCCAAAACCAATCTTCATATGGTTTTAAGTGATTCCATTGCATGTGACCCATGTATACATACATCAGTGCGGTACGCGAGAAAAAGTAATCACTTTCTGCAGAAATTACGGTGATTTTTTTATCAGATCGCTTTCGAATGTGGCGAGCCGTGGTAATTCCAGAAATTCCGTTACCTAAAATAACAATATGCTCCATGCTTTAGATATTACTTGATAATTTTAATGAAATTTAATTTGGTTCAAAACCAATATGGTGTTAATTAATCAAGCCCTAATTTCGGGGTAATATTTAAAATTAGTCGCAAATAAAGAAGTATCTTAACTTAAAATTGTAGAAACCCGATTTAAAAACAAACCAGATTTTTGTCGAATATTGATATTAGTACTGATATACTTTATATTATAACTCGAAAATTAAAAAGAATTGAATGAAATCTAAACTTTGGTTGGCTATTGTTTCCTTGCTTTTTATCTTTTGTAGCTACCAGCCAGATTTTCCGAAGCTAAAGTATAACGGATTAAGTTTAGTAGCCTCCCGGGATTCACTAAAAATCGAGCATATTCTTCCGCTAAAAAATGTAAATGCAAATACTATAGCCTTGATGCCTTTTGCTTTTCTTGAAGATTTAAAAAGTCCAGAGTTGCATTTTAATAATAAGCGGCAGTGGTGGGGAGAACGGGTAGGTGGTGTACAACAAAGTATTCAGTTACTTCAGAGAAATGGGCTAAAGGTGATGATTAAACCTCAAATATGGATTTGGCATGATGAATTTACCGGCGATCTTAATATGACATCAGATAAAGATTGGCAAACTTTTGAAAATAGCTACCTGGAATATATCTTATTGTATGCCGAACTGGCCGAACAAAGACAAATTTCACTTTTTTGTATTGGAACCGAGCTTTATAATTTTACTGAAAAAAGACCTGAATTTTGGCAAAAGATGATCGCTGAAGTGCGCAATGTATATTCAGGAAAGATCACGTATGCTGAAAACTGGGATAAAGTTGACCAATTTCAGTTTTGGGATCAACTCGATTTTATTGGTGTCGATGCTTATTTTCCGGTGAGTGAAGAAGAAAATCCTACAGAGGCTGAGTTAAGTAAGGGGTGGGAATCACATAAAAAAATGCTGCAAAATTTATCTTCAGCAACTAAAAAGCAGGTGCTGTTTACAGAATATGGGTATAGAAATGTGGATTTTGCAACAAAAGAGCCGTGGCTGGCTTCCTCTAGAAGAAGAGGAGATGAGCTTCCAGAATATTTAAACGAAGAATTACAGGTAAAGGCATTACAGGTGATTTATGATGAGTTTTGGCCGGAAAAATGGTTTGCCGGTGGTTTTCTTTGGAAATGGCATCACGATCATGAACGTGCCGGAGGAAAGCAAAACGACCAGTTTACCCCACAAAATAAAATGGCAGAAAAAATCCTAAAGTCGAATTACAGCAAGTACTCCGAAAAGTTAGAGTAGATTTTACTGCTTTTCGTTCAAATTCCAGTTATATTCTTTAAATGAAATGTTATTCCAGTTTTTCATTTTCACCTCGCTGTAGCGATTAATATATTCACCAATAGTGATACTACCACCGGTAAAATCACCACTGTACCAATCGAAAAGTCTGGAAAGCTGAGCCGATTCTGGTTTGATAATATTTTTAGGCGAATTGATAAAAGACCGGGTAGCATATTCCAGTTGTTCATTAATAGCATCAGCGGTATAAGCTTCATTTAACAGTCTTGGGCTGGATATGGCTGCTTTGCAGATGGCAAAATTAACCCGGGGCTCGTTCATTCTTCTTAGAATACTATTTTCTAAGGCGCCCAGTGAAATTTGTTTGGTTCCCATACTTACAAATTCTTTGGTGGTAGCACCATCGATACTCTGTACAGATTTAAGGGGATAATTGTCCAAAACAAGTTTTACCGTATTGGCGTTGTATGCGTTGATATAATACGATAGTTGCTCCTGGACAGACCAGGTATGATCTGGACGGTTTTCTGAAAGCATTTTTATGTATTTATCAAATGCCTTTCGATCATTTTTGAAGCCTTTGTAATTTACCATACCTTTTTCATCCACATATTTTTGTAGTAAATTATGCCAGGTAGAATGATCAATATTCGTTGAAGTGTTAGAAATTGTTGAAATTAATTCGCCTTTTACATTGGTGTGTGGTAATCCTTTACTGGAAAATCCTGCCGCTGAAAATAAGGCGCAGCTGCTTAAACCAATAGGGAAAATGGCCATAATCAATATTCGCTTAAGTAGAATGTAATTTTTCATGCTGCGCAATTTTCAGTTTAAATTTTGTGTTTAGCAACAACCTCCACCATCGTAGTGAAAAGTAGATTCGCTAATAAAAATATCATCTCGTTCCAAATCTTTTAAAGCTTTTGCTGTTTTGTCACAAACCGCTAAAGGCTGATTTTTTAAAAGAATATGTCCTTTTTTGTCATCAAAATGGTCGCTCTCTCCGTAATAGATTGCTGCTTTTCCTGTAAAAATGCAAGGACCATCTTCTGGCATAGGGTCTTTGATAGCCGCTACTTCTATAGATTCGATATAAATCAATTCCTTAGTTGGGTAATGTTTAGGATCCAGAATCCGGTATGGCTTTCTGGCTCTAATCTCTATAGTGCCAAAACCAACATCGGTTAGTGCTTTTACGTAGTCTTTAATTGGTAAACTTCCGCTAAGACATAAGGCTCTTAATCGTTCATCATTTCGTAGCTCTTCATTCATTTGCTGCTCGCAAGTAGGATCACTCATAACAAGTTTACCATTTGGCTTCAAAACACGGTACATTTCTTCTATTGCTCTTTTAAGGTCTTCAGCTTTAAAAATATTGAATAAGCAGTTTTGTGCGGCTACATCAACCGAATTATCTTTTACCGGGAGATGAAGCGCATCTCCCTTTTTTAAATCCACAAAATCTGGGTTAAACCATTCGTTTTGTTCTTTAGCAATTTTGAAATTTTTTCTGGAAGCTTCCAACATTTCATCAACGGCATCCACGCCTATAACTCCGTAAGGCTGTCTTGAAAAATAAGCGAATTGTAATAATTCCATACCTCCCCCAACACCAACATATAGAATACGCGGATTATTGGAAAGGTCACGAGCATGAACCGTGCTGCCGCAACCGTAATTCATTTCTTGCATGATCTTCGGTATTTTTAAGCCCGGTAACTCCCAAATAGGATTTGTAGTGCAGCAAAGCCCAACATCTGGTGTAAGCGCTGCATCTTTATAAACATCCTTTGTGGTTTCTAAATAATTGCTCATATGTATTAAAGCGTTTTGATAAGTTCTTTAAAAAGAACAATCATTTGTGGTTCGGCTTTTTCGGCCATGGCTATAATCTCACTAATATCTACCGGTTTTAAATCGTCCGGATTTCCTTCATCTGTAATTACAGAAACTGCGGAAACCGGAATATTTAAATGGTTGGCTACAATAATCTCAGGAACGGTGCTCATTCCCACGGCGTCGGCTCCTGCTATTTTTAGGAATCGATATTCAGCTCTGGTTTCTAATTGCGGGCCTAAAACCGAAGCATAGATGCCTTTGTGTAAATTGATATGGTTATTTTTTGCAATCTTTTCTAGTGTAGCATTCATTTTGGGGTCGTAAGGTTGCGACATATCTACAAAACGCTCTCCCAGTTTTTCTACCCCTTTAAAGGCTAAAGGTGATCCTCCCTGGAAATTAAGATGATCGTCGATTAACATTAATTCGCCTTTTTTATAATCAAGATTAATAGAACCAGCGGCATTAGAAACCAGTAATTTTTTAATTCCAAGTCGCTTCATTACCCTAACCGGGTAAGTGACATCCTGTAAGGTGTAACCTTCATAAAGGTGGAAACGTCCCTGCATTACCACTACTTTTTTTCCTTCCAGACTACCGTAGATTAATTTTCCTTTATGAAACTCTACAGTAGCAGTAGGGAAATAAGGAATATGGTTATAACTGGCTTCGTGCTCGATATCTATTTCATCCACCAGTTTCCCTAGTCCGGTTCCTAAAATGATTCCGATTTCGGGAGCTTCAAATCCTTTAGATTTTAAATAATCGGTGGATTCCTGAATTGCATCTGTCATTGTCATACCTTGAAAAATGGAATAAAAGCAGGATGATCCTTGATATCTGAATACAGGTCAACATCATTCCGCTTTTCTAATAATTTATAATTTGATTTTTTAAGTTCGTTTATTGTATCCTGCAGTACCGTTGCGGTACCCCAGTTTTTATTTTTAAAGAGTTTTGGGTGAAGTTGTTTCATTCCAAGTAAATAATACCCGCCATCTTCGGCTGGGCCAATAACTATTTCATGATTGTTTAATACTTTAAATGCCTGCTCTAAATCTTTGGTCTCGATATCGTATAAATCTGATCCTATAATTATAATTTTTGAGTATCCTAAATTGAAACCTTCGGCAAATGCATTTTGCATACGCTCGCCTAAATCTTCACCAATCTGTTTTTTCTTCTGAAAAACTGTAGCATTCCAAAGATCGTTATTAGGTATTTCCTCAGAATAATAAACTGCTTTTTCGGTATCTAGCGGAGTACAAATCTTCGCCGTATGTGCGAGTAAAAATTTATAAATATCTAATGCCGCCTGATGGCCAATATCCCTGGCAAGTCTGGTTTTTACTTTGCCAAATTCTGGATTGCGGGTAAAGATTAAAAGTAAATTTTTTGAAGTAATTGTTTCTCCCAAAAAATAATATTTTAAGTATAAAGGTTAGATTTATAAATACGCTAAAAAAAGCCTTCAGTTTTTTTACAGTCTCAGCAAGATACTATGATTATATGAAAATCGCCTTTAATTTTGTGTGAAATTTATAGGAGCTCCTATTGTCACTTTTTAATCTGTTTTAAAGAAGCAATTGTAATGGTGATATTTAAAATTGCTATTTTTTTACGTGATAATCGGGAATAAAAGCTACGGTGTTTTTCAGATAGCTATCCGGATTGGGCGACCTGTAAAAAAAATCTGCGAAAAGCTTCATGGGCTAGCTCATAGATAATTTTCTTGATTTGAGGATAAAAGCCTTAAATAGTAGAACCCTGGCAGCTGCTTCCTGCCCCGGCAGTACATCCGTAGCAATGCTGCGAAATGATAATGTTTCTATCGTTAAGCAGATCCTCGTTGTACTCATTAATATGCTTTACTTTAGAATTGACTTTAAGATCAAGCATTTGGTTAAAATCGCAATCGTAAAGCCATCCATCCCAACTGATCGAAATAGTATTGGTACACATTACATTTTCTACTGCAGCGGGATTATAAGCATCAACCAAAGAATACATGTAATCTTCATAATTCTCTGAAGCGATTAAATATTCTAAAAATCGACTTATAGGAAGATTGGTGATCGCAAACAAATTATTGAAATCGATATTAAAATCCTCTTTTAGCGCTTTTTTAAAATCATGTTCCATTGCGGCCTGGTTTGTAGGTAAAAATGCACCTGACGGATTATAGACAAGATCTAATTTAAGAGCACTGTCCGGTTGGGCGTACCCTACTTCGTTTAAGAGCTGAAGTGCTTTTATGGATTTGTCGAAAACTCCATTTCCGCGTTGTTTGTCCGTTTTTTCCCGTTTGTAAAAAGGTAAGGAAGAAACTACATGAACATTATGTTTTTTAAAGAAATTAGGGAGATCGTGAAATTTTTTATTTGCTAAAATGATAGTTAAATTAGATCGTACAATAAAATCTTTAATGCCTGCCTTTGAAGCTTCTTCTACAAACCATCTAAAATTAGGATTCATTTCTGGCGCGCCCCCTGTGAGATCCAAAGTATGTGCTCCTGTATTTTTGATCACCTCCAGACACAGCAGCATAGTTTCCTTGGTCATGATTTCCTTGCGATCCGGCCCGGCATCTACATGGCAATGTGAGCAAACCTGATTACACATGTAACCAAGATTGAGTTGCAAGATTTCCAGTTTTTTAGGTTTAAGCGGAAAATGACCACTTTCGGCAATTTTATCTTTAAATGTTGGTAGTTCTCCTTCTTCAAAAATACCTTCACTCAATAATTCCAGCTGCCGTTGTGGGCTGGATAAATCATCTTCTCTTGCTTTTAGGGATTTTAAAGACATCATAATTGTTTTGTCATTTGTGCCAGATGAAACAATGCAGTATTGCTTAAAAAGTTTACATGCTAAGCTTTTTATACTTATTCATCATCTGTACACCATGTACAAGAGTCGCGCCACTTTCTATAGCTGCTCCTGCATGCACGGCCTCCATCATTTCTTCTTTAGTGATACCACGTTGTAAGCCATCTTTGGTGTAGGCATCAATGCAATAAGGACATTTAACCACATGAGATACAGCCAGGGCAATCAAAGATTTTTCACGGGCAGAAAGAGCGCCTTCTTCAAATACTTTTCCGTAATAATCGAAAAATTTTTTTCCAAGCTCTTCGCTCCATTCAGTGATTTCACCAAACTTTCTTAAATCTGCAGGATCATAATATGTTTTAGACATAAAATAGGTTTTATGTAAAGATACAATTTATGTCATCTAATTTTTAAAGAATAGCTTTTCTATATAAAATTCCGAAGCGAAAAGGGGTTAGAAAATATTGAAATTAAGCCGGGTGAAAAGTGTAGATTAACCAAATCTATAGAAAATTGTTAAAATGTCATCCATCAAAGCATACCACATATGTTAATATTGAATTAAATTTAAGTATATTAGGGCAAAAACAAAAAGCAAAAGTTCAGTTTAGCAGATTAAATAAAGATTGTTTTTTATGGAGTATGCCGCATTATTGCTGGTTTTTAATTATAAATAACGTTTTTCACATAACTAATAGTTGATAAGGCACAACTTTAAAAATCGTTAAAAATAATTAACTTCAAATATTAATTTTACCTGTCGCAAGCTTATTTAAACGTTTGCAAATAGACAATTAATTAGTAACTACACGAACTGCTTGTTTTTAAAAGCGCTGCAGACTTTATGAGAATAGACGTTAATACTTTACCTGTAAATGATATTATTAAAGACATCTCTAAGTGTATTGATGTTCCTGTAAACGATGGATCCGGAGAGCTTATTCTCAAAATTCCTTCAAGTATAGGAGAAGGTTATATTAGGGGAGCCAGCTTTGATTCGGGTATTGGTATTATCACATATAACTGTAAGTTCTATGAAGATATAGATATACATTTCACTTTAAATAGCATACATCCATTAAAATTTATTTTTTGCTCTCAGGGGAGTATAAATCATTGTTTCGAAGATGCTAATACGGTAAATACCATCGACAGTTTCCAGAATATTATTGTGTCCAGTAGTGGTTATAACGGGCATGTACTGAGTTTTAAAAAAGACGTTGCAACTCATGTTTCAAGTTTAGAAATTATCAGGTCTATTTTTTCACATCGTGATAATTATCAGTTTCAGGGGATAGAGGAAGAACTTAAAGAGGTTTTTAGAGATCAGGTTTCTGAAAAAGAGTTCTTTTATCAGGGCAACTATAGTTTAAAGTCTGCTGATCTTATGGAAGAGATCGCAACAAAAGAGTTTACCGGTTTTTTGAGATCAATTTTCCTTGAAGGAAAGGCATTTGAAATGTTGGTGGTTCAAATAGCCCAGTATCAGGATGATGAAGCAGAAGATAAGCTGCCACAAATTCTCCGTAAATCGGATATCGAAAAAGTGAATTATGTTTCCAAAAGAATTGAAGGGGACTTAGGGAGTAATCTTACCGTGGAAGCTTTAGCCAAAGAGGCCGGAACCAACGTAAATAAACTTCAGGAAGGCTTTAAGTATGTTTACGATCTTACCGTAAACAAATACATTCAGCATAGAAAATTGGAGGCTGCCAAAGAAATGCTAATGAATACCGATAAAAATATCTCTGAGATTGTGGTGGCCATTGGTTTAAATAACCGTAGTTATTTTTCTAAAATTTTTAAGGAGAAATACGGGGTTAGTCCCAAATACTTTTTAAAATCGGGTTCCAGACAGGATCAGGATTAATCCTGATCCCCATTTTTTAAAATAGCATCTTTAGCTTCGTTAATATAGCTACGGCCAATAGTATAGCGGCTACCGCCAATCTCCAGGCTGTTTCCTTCTATAGCTTCAACTTTTGGTATGGCGATGGTGTAGGAACGATGAATTCTGATAAATTGATCCGGTGGTAAACTTTCCGTAAAGCTACTTAAAGTTTGATGTACGATAAGTTTATCTGTAGCGGTAATAATTTTTATATAATCTTTTAAACTTTCGATCACCATGATATCTTTCAGGTAGATTTTTCGCATTCTTTTTTTATCGACTTTTACAAAAATGTGTTCTGGTTCAGCGGTCGATTTTAAAGGATTCTGAAATTCACTTTTTAATTTTAAAGCCTTATTGACTGCTTTTAAAAACCGGGGAAAGGGAATAGGTTTTATTAAAAAATCAAGTACTTCTAATTCATATCCTTTTACGGCATATTCTTCATGGGCAGTGGTAATTATTACATTTGGTTTATGAGGCAAACTTTCTAAAAAGCTATATCCATCTAAAAGTGGCATATTAACATCTAAAAAGAGCAAATCGATTTCGTTTTCCTGCAAATAATGCATACTATCTACCGCATTGGTAAATGTTTCCTTTAGGCAGAGCTCTTTTATCTGTTCTACATAGTTTTTTATCACCTTTATAGCTAAAGGTTCATCATCAATTATGATACAGGAAAGACTCATTTTAGTTTTAGTTTTAATTGAATTAAAAATTGACCGTTTTTTTCAACAATGTCAAGTTTGTATTCTTCTTTGGTGTAGCCTAATTCCAGGCGCTTTTTTACATTGTTAATGCCTATTCCGCCAGAAGGCTTTAGTTTTTTTGGGAGTTTCATTTTTCGCTTTTGGGACGTAGAGTTAGCGACCTCAAAGTAAAGAAAATCATCTTCAATTTTTAATTTGATCTTTACAAAAACATTTCCTATGTTTTCGTTTACACCATGTTTAAAGGCATTTTCAACAAAAGGGATAAGCAACATTGGGGATAATTTTTTCCCTAAGATATCGCCAGAAATTTCCATTTCTACATTCAAATTGTCTCCGTAGCGAATTCGCTCAAGATCAAGATAGTTCTGGATGCACAATATTTCTTTTTCCAGACTTTGTCGTTTGTTTTTTGTCTCGTAAAGTAAATACCGCATAAGCTCAGAGAGTTTTAATACGACATCTGGAGCTTTGTCTGATTTTTCTAAGGTTAACGCATAAATATTATTTAAGGTATTGAAGAAAAAATGTGGTGAAATTTGTGAACGTAAAAAACGCAGTTCGGTTTCTAATTTGGATTGTTCCAGTTTTGCCGCTTTTTGGTTGGTAGAAATATAATCTATCGTAATTTTAATAGCGGTAACAAATGAAATTACATATAGTTCCCCCAGCATCATCTGGATTACGTAGTTAGCCGTAAGTGAATGAGTTTCCGGACCTTCTGGCCATACGTTATTACTAATTAAAATATAAGTAAGCTCAAATTTGAGGATTACCATGCAAAAAATAGTAATGACCAATGAGAGCGTAAACAAAATAAATCGCCGTTTATAAATAAAAGAAGGAATTAGGAAGTAAATTGTAAAATAGCAAAGGAACATATGTATTGGGAAGCCTAAAAGATTTCCTTTAATAGATAATGCATAATCTTCGTAATAACTGCCCCATCTTAACGTGTTGAAAATAAAGTAAATACTCCAGAATATTACATGGTGTACAGTCTTAATTTCATAATCTGCAAATCTTGAAAGTTTAAACAGATTTTTTATGGAATGTGTGCTAGCCAATTTTTATATTTTTATTAACTATTTTGTTGTTTATCCTTTCAGATATGTCATTGGTCTAATATCTTTTTAATAGTTGATGAATATATAAATATTTAGCTTAGAAGTTGGGGTGGCTCAACAATAAATCCGAAAAATCAATGATTATGGTAAAACGATTTTGCATAATAACTGCATCATTTTTACTCTTAATATCCTGCAAAAAAGAAGGAGAAGAAAATCTAAAAGAAACCTCAAAAAATGAAGATTTAGTTGGTATTGTAAACCCTTTTATAGGAACCGGTGGTCACGGTCACACGTTTCCGGGAGCCAGCCGCCCGTTTGGGATGGTGCAGGTAAGTCCCGATAATGGAACAAGTGGTTGGGACTGGTGTTCGGGATATCACTATTCAGATTCACTGGTAGCGGGATTTGGTCATTTGCATTTATCGGGTACCGGAATTGGTGATCTTGCTGATCTTCTTTTTATGCCGGTGAATAAACAAATAGATTTAACCAAAACAGTAAAAGAAAGGAACGATATTCCTTACCTCT
This sequence comes from Zunongwangia profunda SM-A87, assembly GCF_000023465.1. Lineage (NCBI taxonomy): Bacteria > Pseudomonadati > Bacteroidota > Flavobacteriia > Flavobacteriales > Flavobacteriaceae > Zunongwangia > Zunongwangia profunda. The sequence goes on along the minus strand of NC_014041.1, from coordinate 4,488,491 downwards.
CTAAATATTCTCACGATAACGAAACTGCTAAACCTGGTTATTACCAGTTGTTTTTAGAAGATTTTGACATTAACGTAGAACTTACTTCATCTCTTAGAACAGGTTATCACCACTATACCTTTGGAGAAGGAGAAGAGCAATCTGTAGTGATTGATCTTGGTTTTGCTATCAACTGGGACGAGCCAACATCAACATCAATAAAAATAGAAAACGAGAATACTATTACGGGTTATCGTCATAGTACAGGTTGGGCCAAAAATCAGAAAGTATTTTTTGTAGCTAAATTCTCTAAACCTGTTATAAATTCTAATTTATATGCTGAAGCTAAGCTTTCTGAAGCTTCTGAAGTTAATGGGAAAAAAACTGCAGCACAGTTGTTTTTTGATAAAAAAGATAAAAAACTTCAGGTTGCTGTCGCATTATCTTCAGTAAGCATAGAAAATGCAAAGGAAAATTTAGACAGTGATGCTAATTTCGATTTTGAAGGAATTAAATCAGAATCTAAAGAAACCTGGAATGGGGCACTTTCAGACATTGTAGTAGAAACTCCTATCGATTCTTTAAAAGAGATTTTTTACACTGCCCTTTATCATACTAAATTATCACCGGTAACATTTAGTGACAAAAATGGTGAATTTCGATTGCAAAATGATAGTATTTCCCGCGCTGATGGAACAACTTATTCTACACTGTCACTTTGGGATACTTTTAGGGCAGAAAATCCTTTATTAACTATTACAGATCCCGATAAAGTTCCAGATATTATCAATTCGATGCTTGCTTATTATGATGAAAGCGGATCTTTACCGGTTTGGACGCTTTATGGAAACGAAACAAATACTATGACGGGATACCACTCGGTTCCTGTAATTGTTGAAGCTTATTTTAAAGGGGTAAAAGGATTTGATGCCGAGCGTGCTTTTGAGGCTTTAAAAACAACCATGATGCAAGATCAGCGTGGCCTTAAAGAATTGAAAGAATATGGGTATATTCCTTTTGATTTAGGGAATGAATCGGTAACCAGTACCTTGGAATATGCTTATAATGACTGGTGTGTTGCACAAATGGCCAAAGCATTAGGTAAACAGGAAGATTACGAGTATTTTTCTAAAAGAGCTGAAAGTTTTAAAAAACTTTTTGATCCCGAAACCGGATTTATGAGAGGGAAGTCTGCTAAAGGAGAATGGCATTTACCATTTGATCCTAAGCATTCTCAACATCGTGTAAATACTGATTATACTGAAGGAAATGCATGGCAACACAGCTGGTTTGTGCTTCATGATCCGCAAGGATTAATTGAACTTCATGGAGGAACCGAGCCATTCACGGAAAAGTTAGAGCAGCTTTTTAATGAAAGTTCAGAAATTACCGGAGAGCATACTTCTGCAGATATTTCAGGACTAATAGGGCAGTATGCTCATGGTAACGAGCCAAGTCATCATATCGCTTACTTGTTTAATAAAGCTGGGAAGCCCTGGAGAACACAATATTATGTTCATGAGATTTTAAATACGCAATACAATATCACACCAAACGGACTTTCTGGAAACGAGGATGCCGGGCAAATGTCGGCATGGTATGTTTTGAGTTCTATGGGATTATACCCTTTTAGTCCTGCAAGTGCAACCTATGAGATTGGCACACCTATTTTCGAAAAATCTACGATTAATCTTCAAGATGGTGGAACTTTTGTAATCAAAGCTGAAAATGTATCTCCTGAAAATTTCTATATCCAATCAGCTAAGCTTAACGGAAAAGAATTTAATACTACAACAATTTCTCACGAGCAGATTCTTGCCGGCGGCACATTAGAGTTTGTGATGGGAAGCGAACCGAATAAAAACTGGGGTGTAGCCAAAAAATAAACAGAATTAATGCATATAGTAGATGTAGCCATCATTATCCTTTATATTATTTTAACCCTGGGTGTTGGAGTTTGGGTTTCTAAAAAAGCCAGCGCAGGTCTGGATTCATACTTTTTAGGAGGGAAAACGATAAAGTGGTATTACCTGGGCTTAAGTAATGGGTCAGGGATGTTTGATGTTTCCGGGACCGCCTGGATGGTAGGAATCCTTTTTTTATATGGGGTGAAAAGCTTCATGTTTATGTGGATGTGGCCTATCTGGAATCAGGTCTTCGTAATGATGTTCCTGGCAGTTTGGATTAGACGCTCTAAAGTAATGACGGGATCAGAGTGGATTCTTACCCGTTTTGGAGATGATAAAGCAGGCAGGGCTTCCCATTTAATCGTAGCGATCTTTGCCGTAGTCGCATCTATAGGTTTTATCGCCTATTTTTTTGAAGGTGCCGGTAAGTTTATGACGGTAATCCTTCCCTGGGATGTAAGCCTTACTATTGCTCAAACTACCTTATTAAATTCAGAACAGACCTACGCCTTACTAATTATATTTTTTACCACGATTTACACCATTAAAGGTGGAATGTTCTCTGTAGTAACTACCGAGGTTTTACAATATTTAATTATGGTACTTGCCGGGGTATTGGTCGCAGGGTATACATTTTATGCATTTACTGATGTTGAGGTTAATCAACTTATCCCTGAAGAATGGAAAAATGTGTTTTTTGGCAATCAACTTACCGGTTTTTGGTCTGGGGATTACCAGGAATTTAACCGACTTATAGACACACAAGGATATAAAATGTTTGGTGCTTTTATCGGGATGACGCTGTTTAAAGGTTTCTTTTCGAGTGTAGCCGGACCAACTCCGGGTTACGATATGCAACGAATTCTTTCTACCAGAAATGTAAAAGATGCGGCTTATATGAGTGGTTTTACCAATTTGGTACTATTTATTCCACGTTATCTTTTAATTGGTGGGATTGTTTTAATAGGATTGGCTTTTATCGCACCACAAATGGCTGAAGCAGGAGCGGTTACCGGTAATGACCTGGAGGTTATTTTACCAAAAGTGATTAATAACCGGGTACCGGTTGGGATTAAAGGTTTGTTGCTGGCAGGATTGCTAGCCGCGTTTATGTCTACTTTTTCAGCTTTTGTAAATGCGGGGCCTGCTTATATTGTGAATGATATTTATAAGAAATATTTTAAACCCGTGGCTTCAGATAGGCATTATGTAAAAGCCAGTCACATCGCTTCTTTTGGAGTGGTTACCCTGGGAGTGATTATGGGTTTTTTTGCAGATTCTATTAACTCGATTACCCTGTGGATTACCAGTGCCCTTTATGGAGGGTATGTAGCCGCAAACTTTTTAAAATGGGTTTGGTGGCGTTTTAATGGCTGGGGATATTTTTGGGGAATGTTGGCAGGTTTGATCATTGCTACACTTCAGTTTTTCTTAGATCAGAATAAAGCGAATTTAGAAGCAGGAACGCTAATGCATGAGCTTTCAGAAATTCCAGCTATTTATTTATTCCCTATTATTTTGGTGTTTTCTGTATTGGGATCTTTGCTGGGAACATTCTTAACCAAACCTACAGATATGGCCACCTTAAAGTCATTTTATACCAATGTACATCCCTGGGGATGGTGGAAGCCGGTTAGGGATTATTATTCAGAAGAACAGATAGAGAAAAATAACGATTTTTGGCTGGATATGTTCAATTGTATTATTGGGATCATCTGGCAATCAAGTATGATCCTGTTACCTATATTTTTAGTGGTGAGAGATTATAATAAAACATGGGTGACCTTAGCGGTTTTTCTGTTAAGCAGTTTGATATTGAAGTTTACCTGGCTGGATAAGGTGAAGCACCTTGAAACCAGTGCAGACGATAGTTGAAAATAATAAAATAACCTGATTAATAGTTGGGATAAAACACTAAAATCTCGATTTTTCGAATAAAAATAAAAGAAGAAGATGAAGAATATACCTTGGCAGGAGAAACCTGAAAATTGTAAAGATGTACTTTGGAGACATAGCGAGAACCCTATTATCGATCGATATGCTATCCCTACTTCAAACAGTATTTTTAATAGTGCTGTAGTTCCTTTTGAAGATGGATTTGCCGGGGTTTTTAGATGTGATAACAAAGCGGTGCAAATGAATATTTTTGCCGGTTTTAGTAAAGATGGGATCAATTGGGATATTAACCACGAGCCAATCCAGATGCAGGCTGGGAATACCCAAATGATCGATTCAGATTATAAATACGATCCTAGGGTAACTTTTATAGAAGATCGATACTGGATTACTTGGTGTAATGGTTATCACGGCCCTACTATTGGGATCGCTTACACCTTCGATTTTAAAGAATTTTTTCAATGTGAAAATGCTTTTTTGCCCTTTAACCGAAACGGAGTGTTATTCCCTAAAAAAATCAATGGTAAATATGCCATGTTAAGTCGCCCAAGTGATAATGGGCATACGCCATTTGGCGATATTTACATTAGCTATAGCCCGGATATGAAATACTGGGGTGAGCATCGTTGCGTAATGAAAGTAGCTCCGTTTGAAAAAAGTGCATGGCAATGCACCAAAATCGGCGCCGGCCCCGTGCCGATTTTAACCGATGAAGGTTGGTTATTGTTTTATCACGGTGTTATCGCTACTTGTAATGGATTTAGATATTCGGTAGGTGCTGCCATTTTGGATGAAAACGAACCTGATAAAGTAAAATACCGTTCGCAGCCTTATTTATTAGCTCCGGCAGAACTTTATGAATTGACCGGAGATGTGCCAAATGTGGTTTTTCCTTGTGCAGCATTACATTCTCATGAAGAAGATAGGTTAGCTTTGTATTATGGGGCCGCTGATACCTGTACAGGTGTTGCTTATGGTAAAATTAGCGAAGTAGTAGACTTTGTAAAAAATAACAGTTTATAAAATGAAATCGATTTTAGCCATTTTCGGATCTCTTTTTTGTCTAAATGTTTTGGCACAAGAGCCACCGCGTTCTTACGTATCTTATAAAACTTCAGAAGAAATTGTTATAGATGGTAAAGCCGATGAATCTAGCTGGAAAGAGGCGAAATGGACTGCTGATTTTATTGATATTGAAGGCGATAAAGTCCCGAAGTATAAAACCAATGCAAAAATGCTTTGGGACGATCAGTATTTTTATATCTACGCCAAATTAGAAGAACCGCATATATGGGCTACTTTAAAGCAAAGAGATACGGTAATTTTTTATAATAACGACTTCGAAGTTTTTATTGATCCTGATGGGGATACCCAAAAATATATAGAGTTTGAGGTAAATGCCTTGAATACTGTTTGGGATTTAATGCTTATTGAAGCTTATCGTGAGGGCGGTCCGGCGATTGATCACTGGGATATTAACGGAATTAAATCTGCTGTGAATATTCAAGGCACTTTAAACGATGCTTCAGATAAAGACCAATACTGGGAAGTAGAAATTGCTATGCCATGGGATGTTTTAACCGAAGCCAGTGCCAATGGCAAAATTCCGCAGAATGATTTTTGGCGTGTTAATTTTTCTCGTGTAAACTGGAATCATGATCTTAAAGATGGTCATTATTCAAGAAAGAAAGATGAAAATGGCCGGTTTCTACCAGAATATAACTGGGTTTGGTCGCCGCAAGGTGTGATTAATATGCATGAACCCGAACATTGGGGCTATGTGTTTTTTAGTGATAAAAAGCCTTCAGAGAATATTGAATTTAAAATTCCGGAAGACGAACATATTCGTTGGGCGATGTATTCTTTATACAGAGCGCAAAAAGATTATTACTCAAAACATCAAAAGTGGGCAAATACCGTAGAAAAGCTTCAGGATTTGCCGGTTTCTGTTTTAAATAAAGAATTAAATCCGAAAATAGAAGTCCATTCTTCAGGATATAATCTTAGTGTTGAAAGTCCTTTTTCAGGAAAGAAATACCTGATTAAAGAAGATGGATCGTTTATTCAATTAACCAAATAATTATTGCCCAAAACGGGCAATTTCAAGACAAACCTTAATCGTATGAAATTTAGATTTTTACTTTTTTCGTTATTGGTCGCTTTTTCGACCATTTCGTGTTTAGATAATATGCAAAAAGCTAACGCTAATACTGCCGAAGCTAGCGAAGGAACTGAAAGCGAAACTAATGCTGATTCAGATTTTAAATACTGGACGTGGATTACTGCAGATGCCAGCCGAACAGATGAATCCTATACTGAAGAATTTAAAAAATATAAAGAAAATGGGCTGGATGCCGTGTTGATTAATACCGATACCGATCCTGAATTACTTTCTCGTTTAACACCACTTGCCAAAGCTGAAGGTTTAGAAGTTCACGCATGGATTATGGCAGTGAACCGCCCGGGAGACAAAGTAGCCTTACAACATCCAGAGTGGTACCAGGTAAGTCGTAATGGCGAATCCTGTTTTGATCATCGTCCTTACGTAGATTATTATCAGTGGCTTTGTCCAACCAGAGAAGAGTCCAGAAATCATATTTTAAGCCTGGTAGAAGGCCTTGCAAAAGTTAAGGATGTAGAAACGGTACATTTGGATTATATACGATTCCCGGATATTTTTCTTCCTATAGGTTTATTGCCTAAATACGATTTAGAGCAGACTACAGAAATGCCAGAATACGATTTTTGTTACTGTGATGTTTGTATTGCAAAGTTTAAAGAAATGCACCACAAAGATCCTAGGGATACAGAGGACCCTCAAATTGATATGGAGTGGAAGCAGTTTCGATTAAACAGGATTAGAGATCTTGTGAATGATGCTTATAAAATTGTTCATGAAAATAATAAAGAGCTTAGTGCCGCAGTATTCCCTTATCCAGAAATGGCTGATCATATGGTGCGCCAGCGTTGGGATAAATGGGATATTGATTATGTATTACCAATGATCTATAACAATTTTTATAATGAAGAATTAGATTGGATTGGATTTGCAACCAAACAAGGAGTACAGGATTTAGAAGCCAAGAATACTGAATTACACACCGGAATTTATATTCCTGAAATGACTCCTGAAGATCTTACGGAAGCGATAAATCAGGCAAAAGCAAACGGCGCTAAAGGAGTGTCTTTTTTTGATGGAGGGGCATTTACCAAGGAGAAGCTGGAAGCAGTGAAAGCGGCGAGTGAAGAGTAGTTTCTAAATTCGGTTTTGAATGAATTCTCTATAGATAATAGAAATGGTCTGTCATTGCCACTGAAGCGCAGCGTAATGGAGAAATCTCAGGCTATTATTAGATTTCTCGACTCCGTTTCACTACGCTCGAAATGACAAAATCGAGTATAATACTATAGATGAAGGATAATTTGATAACATTTGGATATGTTTAATCTGATGCTGAATTATTGGATTATCGATATGAAAACTGGCCTATCAAAAATTGAACGTGAAATTTGAAGCGAAAATTCCGTAAAATTTCAGGCTGTTTGAGACGTAGTCGAGTTTCTGAAATTTAAGGATTGAGGGATAAATTTAGTTCAAGATTTATAAGCCTAGACTTTTTTGTTTCTTTTTATTGCATCCGACGACCGCAGGGAGAGGAATGCCTAAGGAAAAAAGGAAAGGAGTTCGATTAGGTTCTAAGATATAAGTATAAAAAGTTAATCACTTAGAATAAAACTGAAGGCTAAAAGCTAACCGCTAAAAAAATGAAATTAAAATTCTTAGGAATAGCTGCATTACTGATGATTTTTTCTTGCAAGACAGAGGAAACTAAAGTCAGTGCAACATCAGATGAAAAACTAACAGCATTTGTAAATCCGTTTATAGGGACAGACGGACCGGGGAATACCTATCCGGGAGCCACTACACCTTACGGAATGGTACAGCTAAGTCCTGATATTGGTATTGGAGGTTGGGATCGTATAGCCGGATATTTTTATCAGGATTCTATTATTACCGGATTTTCGCATATGCACTTAACAGGCACTGGCGCCGGGGATCTTTATGATATTCTGGTGATGCCAACTAACAGTAAGTTTTCTGAGCGTATTCCAGAGAATAATCATAAACCATTTTCTGCATTTAGTCATGATAAGGAAGTAGCTTCCCCGGGATATTATTCGGTACGGCTTTTAGATTATGATATTAAGGCAGAACTCACTGCAACACCAAGAACCGGAATTCAGCGGTTCACATTTCCTAAAGATTCCCTGTCTCAAATTCATGTAGATCTTGGTTACGCTTTAAACTGGGATAAAGCAACCAATACGCATATAAAAGTCGTCAATGATTCGGTTATTGAGGGCTATCGAAAGTCTACGGGATGGGCAAAAGACCAGCGAGTGTATTTTGTAATGAAGTTTTCTAAAGCTTTTAAGGATTTTGAGATTTTAGAAGGTGGAGAAGAAGTACCAGCAAATGAAATCACTGCTAAAAACACCAAAATCATCCTGAATTACGAGACAACTTCAGAAGAACAAATTGTTGTGAAAACCGGAGTGTCTTCAGCAAATATAGAAGGTGCTTACGCCAGTTTAGAAACCGAAGCACCTGATTTTAATTTTGAAAACTATCGTGAGAATGCGGATGATATTTGGGAAAAAGAACTCCAGAAGATAAAGATAGAAACACCAGATAGCAATCAAAAATCGGTGTTTTACACCATGATGTACCAATCGATGTTGGCACCAACTTTATTAAGTGATCCTAACGGAAATTACAAAGGTGCGAATGATAGTATCGAACATGCAAACGGATTTAATCGTTATGATACCTTTTCACTTTGGGATACGTTTAGGGCGGCACATCCACTTTATACTATTATTCAGCAGGAAAGAGTTCCAGATTTTATAAAATCGATGTTGGCGCATTACCAGGAAACCGGATTATTGCCTGTTTGGTCGATGCAGGGAAATGAAACCAATATGATGTTAGGATATCACTCGGTTCCGGTAATTGTAGATGCTTATTTTAAAGGTTTTGATTTTGATGCAAATCTGGCTTATGAAGCTTGCAAAGCCAGCGCAATGACGAGCACGAGAAAAATCGATGTTTTTGCAGAAAAAGGCTACGTGCCCGCTGAAGAAAAGGAAGGCGATTGGAGTGTTTCTAAAACTTTGGAATATGCTTACGACGATTGGTGTATTGCAATGTTCGCCAAAGATTTGGGGAAAGAAGACGATTATCAATATTTCTTAAAACGTTCTGGGTACTGGAAGAACACTTATGATAGTAAGACAAGCTTCTTTAGAGCAAAAGATAAAAATGGTCAGTTTATAGCAGGATTTAATAGCAAGGATTACTCCGATTATTTTAGTGAAAGTAATGCCTGGCAATATTACTGGTTTGTGCCACAGGATATTCCGGGGTTAATCAAAACTACCGGTGGAGAAGAACGCTTCACGCAAAAATTGGATTCGATGTTTTCTCTTCATCCTACGGAAGACGATAAGTTGCCTATTTTTAGTACAGGAATGATTGGACAGTATGCACATGGAAATGAACCAAGTCATCATGTAGCCTATTTATATGATTATATCGGTAAACCTTCTGAAACGCAGAAACTGGTTAGGCAAATCCTTAATGAACAATATAAAAATGAACCAAACGGGCACTGCGGGAATGAAGATTGTGGGCAAATGTCTTCCTGGTATATCTTTAGTTCGATGGGCTTTTACCCTGTAAACGCAGCACAGGGAACTTATATGTTGGGTGCACCGTTATTTGAATCGGCTGAAATTAATCTACCAGGCGGTAAAAAATTCAATATCAAGACCTCCAATTTCACTGACGGAAATCTGTTTGTGGCCAATGTGAAGTTAAACGGAGAAGATCTGGATCGTGCTTATATTACGCATGATGAAATTGTAGATGGAGGCGAGTTGTTATTCGAAATGAGTAAAAAACCAGTAGATAAAGTTTTAAAAACTCCGAAACCGAATACAATCTATTAATATTCGGTAAATCTAAATACGTTTTATTTTCAAAATCCTGCTGATATGAAATTGTTTAAAATTTTACTTCTTTTTATAGCGCTTTCAACATTTGGTTGCGCTGAAAAGGAAAATCCTTCATTTACCAAAGAGGAGTTGGTGCTGATTCCTCAGCCAAAATCTTTAAACCTTAATCAGGGAAGCTTTGAAGTCACTAATAGTACCAAAATCATCATTGCGCAAGATAGTTTAGCCTCGGTTTCTTCAATTTTAAACGATCTTTTTAAAAGAGCTGCCGGATTTGAACTGGAAACTTCAATAGATGCTCATGCAGAAAACAATATTCAGCTAAAAATAAATTCAGAAATTGCTAAAGAGGCTTATGAGCTTAAGGTAACTTCAGAAAATGTGATTTTAGAAGCAAATTCCAAACTAGGATTTGTGTATGGAATGGAAACCATCAGACAATTACTTCCAAAGGAAATAGAAAGTGGCTCAAAAGTATCGGATATTGAGTGGTATATTCCTAATGTTGAAATTACCGATGCACCACAATATTCATATCGTGGGAATATGTTAGATGTTTCCCGCCATTTCTTCGGAAAAGAATACATTAAAAAACATATCGACCGACTCGCATTTCTAAAACTGAATACGTTTCATTTTCATTTAGTCGACGATCAGGGTTGGAGAATTGAGATCAAAAAATATCCAAAATTAACTGAAGTCGGAGGCTTTAGAGTTGATCAGGAAGATAGCCACTGGAATGCGAGAACCAAAAACGAACCAGATGCCAAAGCTACGTTTGGTGGGTTTTATACGCAGGAGGATATTAAAGAAATTGTAGCCTACGCACAGGAAAGAGGCATCAGGGTAATTCCAGAAATCGAGATGCCGGCGCACGTAATGAGCGCTATTGCTTCGTATCCTTGGTTATCGTGTACAGGAGAACCCATTGCAGTTCCTTCTGGTGGTGTTTGGCCAATTACAGATATTTATTGCGCAGGAAAAGAATCGACTTTCGAATTTTTGGAAGACGTGCTGAGTGAGGTGATGCAATTATTTCCGGGAGAATATATTCATGTTGGTGGTGACGAGGCCACTAAAACTAACTGGAAAACCTGTCCCGATTGCCAACGCAGAATTAAAGAAGAAGGGCTTGCTGATGAAGATGAGTTGCAAAGCTATTTTATGAAGCGTATCGAGAAATTTTTAAATAAAAATGATAGAACACTTATTGGGTGGGACGAAATTTTAGAAGGAGGTTTGCCTGAAGAAGCGACCGTAATGAGTTGGCGTGGTTTTGAAGGTGGATGGGAAGCTTCTGCTGCAGGTCACGATGTGATTATGACACCAACCAGCCATTTATACTTTGATTATTATCAGGGAAGCCCGGATAATGAGCCTGTTGCTTTTAATGCGTTTACGCCCTTAAAGCGAGTGTATGAATTTCGTCCGGTTTTAGATTCGATGAGTGTGAAACAAAAGAAGCATGTATTAGGAGGCCAGGCGAATCTTTGGGCAGAATACGTGCCGACTGAGGCTCATTCAGAATATATGTTGTTTCCAAGATTAGCAGCTTTAGCCGAGGTGGTTTGGAGTCCTGAAAACAAGTTAGACTGGGAAGATTTCTCGGTAAGAATACGTAAAATGATGGAGCGTTTTGAAGTGATGGGCATCAATTATGCAAAAAGTGCTTATGCGGTTCAACCAGAATCTGATATTGATCTGGAAACCGGAGAAATTACGATCAAATTAAAATCTGAGTTTCCAAATACTGAAATTCGATATGCTTTAAACGGAGAAGAATTAAATGCCGAATCGAACTTATATGAAAATGAAATAAAAGTTGATACCGATACTCAGCTTAAAGCTGCAGTTTTTAAAAATGGTAAAGTGATGGGGGCGGTTTTAGATAAAACTTTTAAGTTTCATAAGGCGGTGGCAAAACCGGTTATTTATAAATATCCTTATAATCAAAATTATGCCTCTTCAGGAGAAACAGCCCTTGTAAACGTTTTAAAAGGAAGTAAATATTTTAAAGACGGCCGTTGGCAGGGTTGGATCAATAATCCTGCAATTATTACGATTGATCTGGAAAAAGAGACCAGCGTTAGTGAAGTGATTGTGGGAAGTTTGGAAGAGCAGGGCACAGGGATTTATTTTCCGCAGCAATTAAAAGTGGAAGTGTCCAAAGATGGAAAAAACTTTAAGGAGGTAGCTTCCTTAAAAAGAGATTATCAAACCAATCCGGGAGCAAAAATCGACAATTTTAAGATGGGATTTGAGCTTCAGGAAAATATCCGGTTTGTTAGAGTAAGTGTAGAACCATTAGCAAAAACTCCCAATGGAGGAGGTGCATGGTTGTTTTTAGATGAAATTCAGATAAAATAATATTCGATGTTTTTAGTAAGAAATATTTTTTCAGCAGTAGTTGTATTTATTAGTGTTCAGGTGGCTTCGGCACAAACCAGTTTTGATCCACTTCCTTATGTAAATCCTTTTATAGGAACTTCAAATTACGGCGCAACTAATCCTGGGGCGATTGCCCCAAGAGGGATAGCAAGTGTATCGCCATTTAATGTTGCCGGGAAAATAGATTTAAACCCACTGGAAAAAGATAGTCAATGGTTATCAAATCCATACGTGCATGAGAATCAGTTTTTAACCGGTTTTAGTCATGTAAATATGAGTGGAGTTGGTTGCCCCGAACTTGGTGTGATTATTACCATGCCAACTACAGGAGAGCTAAAAACAAATCATGTTGATTACGGAACAACGTATTCTGAAGAAACAGCTGAAGCAGGATATTATTCCGCAAAATTAGATAAATATAATGTAAAAGCCGAAGCTACGGCAAGCACGAGAGCAGGAGTAAGTCGGTATTCATTTCCGGCGGGAAAATCGAATGTGTTACTGAATTTGGGTTTAGGTTTAACCAATGAACAGGGTGCTATGGTTCGTGTGGTTTCTCCTAATGAAATAGAAGGTATGCGAATGGTGGGAAGTTTCTGTTATAACAATGCTGAAGCTGCATACCCTGTATATTTTGTAGCAAAATTCTCTAAACCGGCCGATGATTTTGGAGTTTGGAAGACGCCTTATAAATACGAGGGTCTAGAATCACAATGGATGGGTTACAATGGTAAAACCCGAATCAAAAAAGGCTTTACAAGAGAAGTGGTTGGGGATAGTATTGGAGCATATATGACTTATGATTTTGCAACACCGCAGGAAGTTGAAGTGAAAATTGGAGTGTCTTATGTAAGTATTGAAAATGCTCGTGAAAATCTAGAACAAGAAGTTGGCGATGCAACTTTCGAAGAAGTTTTAGCAGAAACTCAGCAAGCCTGGAAAAAAAAGTTACAGGTTGTAGAAGTTGAAGGTGGTACAGAGGATGAGAAAACGATTTTTTATACCGCTCTATATCATACACAAATTCATCCTAACACTTTAAATGATTTCAACGGTGAATATCCTGAAATTGCAACCGGGAGAATCGGGAAAACCGACGGGACACGCTATACCACTTTTTCTTTATGGGATACCTATCGTAATTATCACCAGCTAATGAGTTTGCTGTATCCCGAAGAACAATTAGATATGGTAAGGTCGATGTTAGAAATGTATGATGAAAATGGATGGTTGCCAAAATGGGAATTAAACTCAACTGAAACCTTTACAATGGTCGGTGATCCGGCTGCAGTGGTTTTAGCAGATACGTATTTACGTGGTTTAACCGATTTTGATGTTGAAAAAGCCTACGGCGCCATGCTAAAAAGCGCATTGGATACTACTAATAATCCGCTGCGTCCAGGCTTGAAGGAGTATATTGATAATGGTTATTTAGGAGTTGACGGCGATGTGCCTGGACCTGTATCTACCACTCAGGAGTATAATATTGCAGATTATGCTATCGCTCAATTGGCTAAAAAATTAGGGAAAAAGGAAGATTATAAGCAATTTTTAAAGCGCTCATTGTCTTATAAGAAATTGTATAATCCGGAGACAAAATTTATTCAGCCAAAAAATAGTGATGGTAGCTGGTTTGCTGAATTTGATCCCTTAGCCGGAGCTAATTTTGCTCACAATCCTGGTTATATTGAAGGAAATGCCTGGCAATATTTATTTATGGTGCCACACGACATCAACGGACTTAAGAAATTGATGGGTGGCAATAAGAAATTCGAAGCTCGTTTAGACGAGCTTTTCGAAAAGGATCAGTTTGATATGGCTAATGAACCTGACTTTGCTTACGGTTATCTTTATAATTTTATTCAGGGTAAAGAATATAAGGCTTCAGAAAAAATACATGAGTTAATCGCTACCTATTATAAAAATGCATCTGATGGAATTCCCGGTAATGATGATACTGGTACCATGAGTGCCTGGGTGATTTATTCGATGATGGGGATTTATCCAATTACTCCGGCAGAACCAGTATATACATTTGTGGTTCCTACATTCAATAAAATTATATTACACCTTAATCAGGACTATTATGAGAATCCAGAACTGATTATCGTAAAGGATTCAATTTCTAAAGGAAAACTTAAGATTGAAGTAGATGGTGCAAAGTTCACAAAACCATTATTTGATTTAAGTAAAATTAACTTTCCTAAAAAAATAAAGTTTCTTTAATACATAGCTTATTTTTTTCATCAATTGTTTTAACTTAGGTGAAAATAAAGTTGATAAAATAAACGAAAACGATTTTTCATTAGAAGTTGTTTAGCTATTGAGAAGTGTTGTCCGTCGATTTTATTTTAAGAAACTTAACTTATTTCTAACATTTAAGATAAAATTAGCAAACTACACTTGCTAATTGTGGGTACTAACTAAATTTAATTACAAGTATGGTTAAGAGAATTATTTTTTCGTTTTTGCTTGTACTGGGACTAACTCAATTTGCAATTGCACAGGAGCAAAAGGTGGAAGGTTTCATTACTGAAGCAGAGACAGGAATGCCTTTGCCGGGGGTTACAGTCATGGAAAAAGGTACGTCTAATGGGACATCTACAGATTTTGATGGAAATTTTTCTATTACAGTAGATAGTGGTGCCACTTTGGTTTTTTCCATGGTGGGGTATGCAAGTCAGGAGGTAGCTGTCACTTCTGGAGAAATGAATATTGAAATGCAAACAGATACCGAGGCCTTGGACGAGGTAGTTGTTACTGCATTAGGGATTAAACGTTCAGAAAAAGCCTTAGGTTACGCATTAACTGAAGTAGGAGGCGATGAATTATCAGATGTTAAGCAGATTAATGCGATTAATTCATTACAAGGTAAGGTAGCCGGTTTAAATGTAAGTGGTGCTGCTACGGGTCCAGCAGGAACAAGTAACGTATTGATACGAGGTATTTCTACTTTAGCTGGTAATAACCAACCTTTATATATAGTAGATGGTATCCCTATTGATAATAGCAACTTAGGTTCTGCAGGTCAATATGGAGGATCTGATTTTGGTGATGGTATTTCAAGTATCAATCCAGATGATGTTGAATCTGTTAGTGTTTTAAAAGGTGGTGCAGCAGCAGCACTTTACGGTTCTAGAGCATCAAATGGTGTAATCTTAATAAATACGAAATCAGGTAAAGGACAACAAGGATTTGGAGTACAGTATACCGGATCTGTTTTATTAGAAACTGTAATGTCTGATATTTATGATTTTCAAAAGCAATATGGACAAGGTCTGAATGGCGAAGCACCTCAAAGCGCTCAAGAAGCTATTTCTGCAGGAATGCAAGCTTGGGGTGGTCGATTGGATGGTTCCAATGTTGTACAATTTGATGGAGTTGAAAGACCTTATGTAAGCCAAGGAAATAATCTAGACAGGTTCTATAGAACTGCACATACCATTACAAACACTGTTGCTCTTACAAAATCTGGAGAAGGATATAACTTTAGATTTTCTGCGACAGATTTAAGTAATGAAGATGTGACTCCAAATTCTGGGATGAATAGAAAGTCATTTTCTCTTAATGGAGGTGTTTTACTAGCTGAAAAACTAAGCCTTGATGTAAGTGGTAAATATTTCCTAGAAGATGTAAAAAATAGACCTAGACTTTCAGATTCTCCAGGTAATGCCAGTTTTACTGTAGTACTTTCCCCTCCCAATATCAATGTAGAGGATTACAAACCTTGGTTTAATGAGGACGGAACAGAGAACCGAATTTCTAGTAGCACCTATCATCAAAACCCTTACTGGTCAGCTTATGAGTTCAGTAATAATAGTTTAAAAAACAGGTTTATTGGTTCTTCTACTATTAGATTTGATGTTACCGATTGGTTTTATGCCTTAGGTAGAGCTGGGTTAGACCAATATACAGCCAGAATTACTGGAATAGAGCCTTTTGGTACGGCTTATATTCCTCTTGGAGCAATGAGTGAGAATACCTATATCTCGAAGGTTGTAGATGCAGATGTAATGCTCGGATTTAATAAATCTTTTGAAAAGTTTAAAACTGAAGTTATTGTTGGAGCAAATAGTAATGATAGAAAATTTGAAACAACAACATTAAATGGTAGAGAGTTTGTTATACCTGGTTTGGAAGATATTAACAATGTCACCAATAAGAATTATGATTATAAATTTGAGCAAAATAAGATCAATTCACTGTATTTCACAGCTGAGTTTTCTTATGATGATTATTTATTTTTAAACGTAACTGGTAGAAAAGACTGGTTCTCTACATTGTCACTTGCAGGAAAATCTAGCTCTAACAGTTATTTCTATCCTTCTGTAAATTCTAGTTTTGTTTTTAGCGATGCACTTGATATGCCAGAATGGATAACTTTTGGGAAGTTGAGAGCAGGTTATTCCGATATCGGAGGTGGAGCTCAAAATCCATATCAACTTTCTTTAGTATATGGTATTTTTGATACTTATAATGGCAAAGGATCTTCGGTTCCTTTAGGAAGAATAAGTAATGATGGATTACCAAACCAAGAACTTAAGCCATTTTCCAAAAAAGAATATGAAGTGGGTCTTAATTTGAAGATGTTTAATAGTAGAGTAGGTATTGATTTTGCTTATTATTTTAATAAAACTACAGATGATATAGTTCCCATAAGTCTTTCTAATACTTCTGGTTACAGTTCTGCAGTTATAAATATTGGGGAGTTAACTAACGAAGGTGTAGAACTACTATTAACAGGCTCTCCAATTAAAAATGAAAACTTTAGTTGGAATATGTCTTATAATTTAGGATACAATAAGAATGAAGTCGTACAAACTGATGAGGATGGGAATTCATTGTTTCCACCTAATGCTCAGGCAACAAATGTTTCTTCGGGAGCGATTGTAGGGGAACCTTATGGAGCTATTTTTGGTACATCTTATATTAGAGATGATCAAGGAAGAATCCAATATGATAGTAATGGTACTCCAACAACGGGTCCAAGAAAAGTGCTTGGTAACGGTATAGCGCCATGGACTATGGGGTTAACCAATAATTTTAGGTATAAGAACTGGAATTTATCATTCCTTATTGATGCGAAGTTTGGAGCAGATATTTATTCTGGAACAAGCGCATTTGCTAACTACTATGGTGCTAGTAAAAATACACTTGTTGGTAGAGAAGATGGTATCGCTGTTCAAGGATTTGATGCATCAGGAGCAGATTTTTCAACTACTATTGCTCCCGGTAATGTAGACTCTTACTACAAAAAACTTTATGAAATCGCTGAAGAACATATTCAGAATGCAGATTTTATTAAGTTTAGAGAGTTTAGTTTAGGTTATAGTTTACCAGGAGATTTGTTAAAACGTACCTTTATAAATAGCGCTAATATTTCTGTAGTAGGAAGAAACTTATTCTTCATCAAAAGAGAAACAGAAAATATAGATCCAGAATCATCTTTTAATAGTACAGGAGCAAGAGGTTTAGAAAGGTTTGGCTTGCCAACTAGTAGAAGTTATGGTCTTAATCTAAACGTTAAATTTTAAAGATAATACTGATGAAAAATAGAATATATATACTTATGTTACTGATTGGAGTATTAGTATTACAATCATGCGACGAGGGCTTTGAGGAGTTAAATGTAGATCCTACAAAGGCAACAGAGATGAATTTAGGTTATAAGTTTCCATCAGCAGTTCTTTACGCCTCTGGGCAACGATATGAATCATGGAGAGCAAACTTGATATACTCTTCAACCATGATACAGCATATAGCGAACACTGAAACGTACTGGAGTGGAGATAAATACTTATTAAACACAGCCTATGCGGAAGCTTTTTGGACGGCGCAATATCCACAAACAGTAAAGTCTATCGAGGATATGAAATATACCTTAGAACAAGCTGGAGATTCTAGCTCTGTAGATTATGCTATTGTAAGGACACTACGTGTTTTTGAATATCAGAAGCTGACAGATTTATATGGAGATGTTCCTTATTCTGAAGCAGGAAAAGCTTTTATAAATGGAGACTTAAGACCTGCTTATGATCCTCAGGAAGATATTTATGCAGATATGTTAAATGAGCTTGAGGAATCTGTAGCTATTTTTGAAACTGGAGGAAGCAGTTCTTTAGGTAGTGCAGATATTCTTTATGGAGGAGATATTGAAAAATGGAGAAAATGGGCAAATAGCTTAATGTTACGATTAGCTATGAGAATGACCAAAGTTGATGAGGCTGCTGCACAGGAGTGGGCTCAAAAAGCGATTGAAGGTGGGGTAATGGAATCTAATGCAGATATTGCCTATGTGGTGCACGAAGAGGGTAATGGAATAGTTCAAAATGGTAATGGAGAAACATTTACTGCAGATGGTACACCGAGAATGAGTGATACATTTATCGAATTCTTACAGAACGATCCGCGTTTAACAATATATGCTAGTTTACCGGCAACAGATGCAGATGATAATGCAAGGTCTGAGGAAGAACGAATGGATCCAACGGCACAAAGAGGTCTTCCTAATGGTTTGGATATTAGTTTGCTAAAAGACTTAACTGGTGAAAGTAGTACTAATGATTACTCCGAGCCAAATAGATTTTATATGACAAGTGAAGCGGCTCCGATGTTTTTCCAAACCTATGCGGAAGTTGAGTTTATGATGGCTGAAGCTGCCTATCGTTGGGGAATTGCCGGAGGAGATGCAGAGACTCATTATAATGCAGGTATCAGAGCTGCTATGAAATATTTAGAATTGTATTCGCCAGAAGCGACGATATCTGATGCAGAAATTGATGCATATATTGCCGCAAATCCTTACAATACTGCAAATGCTCTAGAACAAATTAATACACAATATTGGGCTGCTACTTTCTTAAATGAAATAGAATCTTATTCTAACTGGAGGAGAAGTGGATTCCCAGATTTAACTCCTGTTAATTATCCTGGAAACGTAACTAATGGAACTATTCCCAGAAGATTAACGTATATGACATCAGAACAGTCTACCAATGCAGAAAATTATAATGCAGCGGTACAATCTCAAGGTCCAGACCTTTTAACAACACGTGTTTGGTGGGATGTAGAACAATAATTTGATTTATTTTAAATAATCACCTCTTTCTTAATTAGCAAAATGACCTTTTTTAGAAATCTATTTTTTGCATGTCTGGTTATTACAACAACCAAAAATTTTTCTCAACAGCGAGAAGGAAATATTGTAGAATATTTTGGAAAGGAAAAAGTAAATGATGTTAGTGAGGGAGAGGTGATTCATTTATTTAACGAGGGATTACTATTAAAGACACAAGGGATACCTTTTAGTAATGCTTCAGTAGAATATGATCCTGTATTCGCAGATTTTTTAAGTGGGATTTCCAGTATTGATATTTATGAAGGAAAAGAAGTTTATGATAGCTTCCAGGAAAAACCTGTAAAGTGGGAAAAAATAACTATTGCTGAAAATGGTGAATTTAATGATCCTTTTTTAAGGCGTAATGGTTATTTATATCTGGAGTATACTTCAGAAGAAGAGAAAACAGTTCTTTTTGAAGCTTCCGGACATACAAATGCTCTTATAAACGGATTGCCCCATGAAGGCGATCATTACGATTTTGGTTGGAATTTGATTCCAATAACATTAAAGAAAGGCAAAAATACATTTTTGCTTTCAGGAGGAAGGTTTCCAAAAATCAGAGCTCGCATATTAAAAACCTATAAGCCGGTAGAATTTACGGTAAGGGATCTCACCTTACCAGATTTAATTTCAGAAGAACAAAAAACGCTTTGGGGAGCGATAAGAATTATTAATACTGAAGATGATTTCTTTACTTCGGCTTCGATTGAAGTAAAGCTAAAAGGAATGTCGGAAGTGGTAAAAATAGCATCTATAGCCCCAACGTATGTCAGGAAAATACCTTTTCTTATTCCAAATCCATCAGTTTTAAAAGAAGGAGAAACAGTTACGGCTACTCTTTATTTAAAAGACAAAAACAATGTTGTAATTGATACAACAAGCATTAGTTTAGATGTAAAGTCAAAATACAATCATCATAAAAATACATTTTTAAGCAATATAGATCACAGCGTTCAGTACTATAGCGTGGCACCATCTTTAACGAGAGATAAAGATAATCAAGCCATGTTCTTGTCTGTTCATGGGGCATCTGTAGAAGCCGTAAATCAGGCTAATGCATATAAACAAAAAGACTGGGGGCATATTGTTGCGCCTACCAATCGCAGACCCTTTGGTTTTGCCTGGGAAGATTGGGGCAGATTAGATGCCTTAGAAGTTTTAGAAGAAGCTTCAAATCTCTATAAATCAGATTCGCAACATACCTATTTAACGGGACATTCAATGGGAGGTCATGGTACATGGTATCTTGGAGCTACTTATCCCGACAAGTTTGCAGCCATTGCACCTGCGGCAGGTTATCCAGATTTATTGGACTATAGACATAGTTTTACGAGAAGTTTAAATGATGAGCAAGTTCAACAAAGATTTGGTATGAGCTTGACCGATTTCAAACAAAAAATAACTCCAAAATTTAATAATACTACCGAAGAGCAGCTAAACAATATCATTAAACGCGCCGGTAATACAAGTAGAACCTTAGAGCTAAAAGAAAATTACCTGCATTTTGGGGTTTATATTTTACATGGTGATTCTGATAATGTAGTGCCTACTTTTTTAGCACGCGATATGCGGGAGAGGTTAGGGAAGTATCATAATGACTTTGCCTATTACGAATACCCTGGAGGAGAACACTGGTTTGGAGACGAAAGTGTAGACTGGCCTCCTATCTTTTATTTCTTCAATAGAAGAGAAATAAAAAAAGACAGTGAAATCAACTCTATCAATTTTACTACCGCTTCACCTGGAGTTTCTAAAGGTTCTCATTTTGTAAGTATTCTTCAACAAGAACATCCTTTCGAGCTTAGTAATTTTAAGTTTCAACGAACTTCAAAGGGATTTAAAATAGCGACTTCAAATATAGAAGTGCTTTCTATAGATTTAAAAGCAATGGCACAGGATACTTTATCTGAAGTTTATATAGATGGAGATGCAATCGCTTTAGCTTCGCTAGATAAGGTTTACCTCTCAAAAGCTACTAACAAATGGCAAATTACAGGAAAGCCAGATGCATTTCAAAAAAGTCCCCTTCGATACGGAGGTTTCAAAGATGCATTTAGAAATAACATGGTTTTTGTATATGCGAGTAAAGGAAGCGACGAAGAAAATGAATGGTATTATAACCGTGCTAAGTTTGATGCAGAGAAATTTTGGTATCGGGCAAATGGGAATGTTGAATTAGTAAAGGATTCTGATTTTAAATTAAATGATTTTAAAGATCAAAATATTATTCTTTATGGGAATAGTTCTAATAATACTGCCTGGAAAAAATTGCTAAAAAATTCACCAATTCAGGTTTCTAAGAATAAGATAGAATTGGGTACTCAAACATTAAGGGGATCCAATTATGGAACTTACTTTATTTATCCAAAAGAAGGGAATTCTAACACAAGTATTGGAGTTATAAGTGCAACGGGAATAGAAGGTATGCATGCTGCTTATGCTAATGATTATCTGGAAAACGGAACTTTTTATCCTGATGTTATGGTATTTAACGAAAAAATGCCAAAACAAGGGCTCTCTGCTGTGAAATTTTCCGGCTTTTTTGGTAATGACTGGTCTATAGAAGACGGAGAATTTATCTGGAAAGAATAGATAAAGAAATTAAAATAAAACAACCGTTTCGATTGTTTCTGTTTAGTTAGGTGAAAACTGGTTGGTGAATAGCCAACCAGTTTTCCTTTTAAAATTTAAAATTGATGAAAAAGTTTTGCCTTGGTTTTTTACTGATTTCAAATTTCCTGAGTGCTCAGGATCTTAAAAATGCGCCTTACAAAAACAGTGAACTTAGCATAAAGGAGAGAGTAGAAAACTTGATTTCTTTAATGACGCTTGAAGAAAAAATTGGTCAGCTAACCACGCCCCTTGGTTGGAAAATGTATAATAAAGAAGCAGGAAGTAAGGCGAGCTTAAGTGAACTTTATAAAGAAGAAATCAAAAACAGGCATATTGGTGGTTTATGGGGATTGTTAAGAGCCGATCCCTGGACACAAAAAACTTTAGAAACCGGTTTACATCCAAAAGAAGCAGCAAAGATTACCAATGCAATACAAAAATACGCTATTGAAAATAGTCGTTTAGGAATTCCATTATTATTAGAAGAAGAGGCGATGCATGGGCATATGGCAGTAGGGACTACGGTATTTCCAACTGCGATAGGTCAGGCGAGTACCTGGAACCCCGATTTGATCAAAAAAATGGCTCACGTTATAGCCAAGGAAATTAGGGCACAGGGAAGTAATACGGCTTATGGGCCAATTATCGATATTGCCAGAGAACCCAGATGGTCGCGAGTAGAAGAAACTTTTGGAGAAGATCCTTACCTGATTGCTGAAATGGGAAAGTCTATGGTAACAGGATTCCAGGGGAGCCACGAAAGTGATTTAAAGTCTAATGAGCATGTTGCTGCTACTTTAAAACATTTTGCGGCTTATGGAGTTTCAGAAGGCGGACATAATGGGGCTGCAGTACACATAGGGCAACGTGATCTATTTCAAAATTATATGTATCCGGTAAAAGAAGCCGTGGATAATGGAGTGATGTCGGTAATGACAGCTTATAGCTCGATTGATGGTGTTCCCAGTACGGCTCATAAAAATTTATTGACAAATATTCTTAAGGAAAAATGGGGATTTAAAGGTTTTGTGATTTCAGATTTGGCAAGTATTGAAGGGCTTTTAGGAGATCATCATATTGTAGATACTGAAGAAGATGCCGCAGCTATGGCGATGAATGCCGGTGTAGATGTGGATTTGGGAGGAAATGGTTATGATGATGCCTTGATTGATGCCGTGAATGCCGGAAAAGTTGCTGAAGAACGAATCGATGAAGCTGTAAGACGAATTCTTACTGTGAAATTCAAATTAGGGCTTTTTGAAAATCCTTATGCCAATGAAAAACAGGCTGAAAAAATTGTTAGAAATTCAGAACATATAGAGCTGGCTAGAGAAGTTGCTCGCCAATCAATTACAATGCTTAAGAATGAAGACAATATACTTCCATTAAATAAAGAATTACAAAACATTGCGGTAATTGGGTCTAATGCAGATATGCAATATAATCAGTTAGGAGATTACACCGCTCCGCAGTCCGAAGAAAATATAATCACCGTGCTAGAAGGTATTCAGCATAAAATGCCGAATGCCAATATCGAATACGTAAAAGGAACTGCCGTTCGCGACACTACCCAAACTAATATTCCGGCTGCAGTAGAAGCTGCAAAAAATGCAGAGGTGGCTATTGTGGTTTTAGGAGGTTCGAGCGCAAGAGATTTTAAAACCGAATATTTAGAAACAGGAGCGGCTACCATTTCCTCCAAAGAAGATCAGGTGTTAAGTGATATGGAAAGCGGCGAAGGATATGATCGTTCTACCCTTAACTTAATGGGGAAACAGTTAGAGTTGCTTCAGGCAGTTGTAGCAACTGGTACGCCAACCGTTTTAGTTTTGATAAAAGGTCGCCCATTATTACTTAACTGGCCAGCAGAAAATGTTCCTGTAATTTTGGACGCCTGGTATCCAGGTCAGGAAGGAGGTAGTGCTATTGCCGATGTAATTTTCGGTGATTTTAACCCGGCAGGCAGATTACCCGTTTCAGTACCAAAGTCTTTAGGACAAATTCCGGTGTATTATAATTACTGGTTTCCAAATAGAAGAGATTATGTAGAGACCGATGCTAAACCATTATATCCATTTGGGTATGGTTTAAGCTATTCAGAATTTAAGTATTCAGATTTAAAAGTGGCAACTTCCGGGAAAGGGAGAAATACTAAAATAGAAATCAGTTTAAAAATATCTAATACAAGTAAAGTCGATGGTGATGAAGTCATTCAGCTTTACATTCGTGATATGGTGAGTACTGTACTTAGCCCGGTAAAACAGCTACGTGCATTTGAACGTGTTTCCATAAAAGCAGGAGAAACAAAAACTGTTCAATTCGAATTACTTCCGAAGGAATTATCACTATTTGATACTGAAATGAAGCAAAAAGTGCAGGCAGGAGAATTTAAGTTGATGATCGGTGCTTCGTCTGAAGATATTCGACTGGAAACTACTTTTAAAATTCCGGAAACAATTATACTTTCTAAATAAAAAATAAACTCACGAATGTCGAAATTCAATACCTTAAAATCATTTTTAGTACTGGTAGTTCTTATTAGTGTACAGACGCTGCAAGGGCAAAAACAGGAAGAGGACGAGCACGGTGTACATGGTCGCTCTGAAGAATATATTGCTCCCTCAGATCCGAAGGTTCTGGGGAAATTGGATAAATGGGGCGATCAAAAATTCGGAATGCTAATCCACTGGGGCGTTTACGCTGTGCCAGGAATTATGGAGAGCTGGAACTTATGCTCTGAAGATTGGATAGAGCGTGATAGCACCATTGCCTATAATGATTATAAGAAATGGTACTGGAATTTAGATAAAATCTTTAATCCGGTAAATTTTGATCCTGATAGTTGGGCTGATGCTGCAGAAGCAGCCGGAATGAAGTATGTAGTTTTTACGACCAAGCATCACGATGGATTTAATATGTTTGATACCCAGCAAACTGATTATAAGATCACTAATGGTCCTTTCCAAAATCATCCAAAGGCAAATGTGGCAAAATATGTTTTTGAAGCCTTTAGAAAAAAAGATTTTATGATTGGAGCTTACTATTCTAAACCCGATTGGCATTCGCAATATTTCTGGTGGGATAAATACGCTACTCCTAATAGAAACGCAAATTATGATATCGAGAAATACGATTGGCGTTGGAACAAGTTTAAAGAATTTACTTATAACCAGATAGAAGAGTTAATGACGGATTATGGTAGTGTAGATATTCTTTGGTTGGATGGCGGTTGGGTGCGACCAAAAGAAACCGTAAACGATGAAGTTAGAGCCTGGGGAGCACCAATTCCGGATTTTAGTCAGGAGATCGATATGCCTAAAATAGCCGCAATGGCAAGAGAGAAGCAACCAGGGATTATTTTTGCAGACCGTACAGTTCATGGACCTTATGAGAATTACCAAACACCAGAGCGTAAGATTCCTGAAACCAAATTAGATAATCCATGGGAAAGTTGTTTGCCATTAGGTAACAACTGGGGCTATGTGCCTAACGATCCTTTTAAATCATCTACCAAAGTTATCCAAAATCTTGTAGAAGTGGTAGCTAAGGGCGGAAATATGCTTCTGGGGGTAGGCCCCCAACCAGACGGTACTTTACCACTGGAAGTAGTAGCAAAATTAGAAGAAATAGGTGTGTGGCTGAATAAAAATGGAGAAGCAATCTATGATACGCATGCCATTGATGATTACCAGGACGGGAACATTTATTTTACTCAAAATGCTAAGAAAACTTTTGCTATAGCAATGTTTGAAGATGGAGAATCTCTACCAAAAACTATAAGTTTTAGTAAAAATTTACCTTCAGAAAACGCTAAAATCAAGTTACTGGAAACCGGAAAGAAAGTTGATTTTAAACTTAAAGATGGGAAAGTAGAAATTAGCCTTCCGAAGGAAATTCGTTCGAGAAAAAATAGTTCAGGAATTGCATTTTCAATAGAAAATTAATAAAGATATGATTAAAAATCTAAATAAAACTATTGCAACTATTGGTATGGCCAGTCTTTTATTTGCCTGCCAGGAAAAACAGGAAGTAAAAGCACCACAGGCTATTGGTCCAACGCCAAGTAAAGAACAACTGGCTTGGCATGATATGGAAATGAATGCATTTATTCATTTTACAACCAATACGTTTACCGGTAAGGAATGGGGATATGGAGACGAATCTCCTGAAATTTTCAATCCAACAGACCTTGATGTAGATCAATGGATGGAGACATTGCAAAAAGCAGGTTTTAAAGGAGTGATCTTAACGGCAAAGCATCATGATGGTTTCGCGCTTTTCCCTTCAGATTATACCGAACATGATATCGCAAATTCACCGTATAAAGATGGTAAGGGAGATTTAGTAAAGGAGGTTGCAGAATCGGCTAGAGTGCATGGTCTTAAATTCGGTATTTATCTTTCACCATGGGATCGTAATCGTGAGGATTATGGTGAGGCATCCTATGTAGAATATTACCGCAATCAATTAAAAGAAGTGTTTACAAACTACGGTGATATCTTCGAGATGTGGTTTGACGGCGCCAATGGTGGTGATGGATATTATGGCGGCGCTAATGAGGAACGTAGGATCGATAAACAAAATTATTACGACTGGCCAACAACTTTGGCAATGGTGGAAGAAATGCAGCCTGCAGTATTATTTTTTAGTGATGCCGGTCCAGATTTGCGTTGGGTAGGTAACGAAGATGGGGTAGGAGGAACAACAAACTGGAATATCATAACTCCAGATACCCTTTATGCCGGGAAACCAGGGATTGGGGATATTTTGCAAACAGGCTCTGAAGATGGTACAGATTGGATTCCAGCTGAGGTGAATACTTCCATCCGCCCGGGTTGGTTTTATCATAAGGAAGAAGATTCTTTAGTTAAGTCGCCAAAAGAGTTATTTACGACGTATCTGCAATCCGTAGGAAGAGGTTCTACTTTGTTGCTTAATATTCCGCCAGATCAGAGAGGGCAGTTTCATGAAAATGATGTGGCTTCTTTGTTAGGGATGCGAAAAATTCTTGATAGTGTTTTTGCTGAAAATTTAACCAAAAATGCAAAAATTTCGGCAAGTAATTATAGAGGTAAGTCAGAAGCTTACGCTCCGTCCAATTTAATTGATGACAATGCCGATACCTATTGGGTGACCGATGAGGGAATAATCGACTCTTCCGTAGAGATTATGTTTGATTCTGCTAAAACGGTTAATTTTGTACTATTACAGGAAAATATAGCATTAGGACAACGCGTAGAAAAGTTTCATATTGCAGCAATGATCGATGGTGAATGGGAGCAAGTTGCTGAAGGCACTACGATTGGTTACAAAAGAATACTTGAAATTCCTTCCGTAGAAACGACAGCGATTAAAATTGAGTTTGAGGCAGCAAAAGCTACCCCTGTAATTAGTAATCTTGAAATTTATTAAGGTCGATGCGATTTTTAGCAAAACTCATTCTTCTTTTTTGCCTTGCCGTTAATACGACGCAGGCGCAAGATGAGGTTTTTAAAATTGAAGATGGTAATTTTAAGTATAAAGGAGAGCCCATACACATTTATGCAGGAGAAATGCATTATGCTAGAATTCCAAAGGCTTATTGGCGGCATCGCCTGCAAATGATAAAAGCTTTAGGTTTAAATGCTGTGAATACTTATGTTTTTTGGAATTACCATAATACAGCACCGGGAAAATGGGATTGGACCTCAGGAAATAAAAATCTGCCGGAGTTTATAAAAATGGCTAAAGAAGAAGGCCTGTTCGTAATTCTTCGCCCCGGACCTTATGCGTGTGCCGAATGGGAATTTGGAGGTTATCCGTGGTGGCTTCAAAAGAACCCGGATCTTAAAATTCGTCAAAATAACCCGGCTTTTTTGGATTCCTGTCGTACATATATTAACGAGTTTGCTACTCAGGTCAAACCATTTCAGGCTAGTAATGGAGGAAATGTAATTATGGTACAGGCTGAAAATGAATTTGGGTCTTTTGTGGCACAACGAGAAGATATTTCAACTGAAGACCATAAAGCCTACAAACAAAAAATCTTTGACATGCTCAAAGATTCTGGTTTGGACGGTCCTTTTTTTACCTCAGATGGAACATGGTTGTTTAAGGGAGGAGCGATAGACGGGGTATTACCCACCGCAAACGGAGAGAATAATGTTGCCAACCTTAAAAAAGCGGTAAATGAATATCACAACGGAGAAGGTCCTTATATGGTTGCTGAGTTCTATCCTGGATGGCTGGATCACTGGGCAGAACCGTTTAATAAGATTAGTGCCGAAGCAATTGCCAAGCAAACGGAAGTATATCTTAAGAACGATGTAGATTTTAACTTTTATATGGTGCATGGCGGAACCAATTTTGGGTTTACCAGTGGCGCCAATTATAACGACGATCATGATATACAACCTGATATCACCAGTTATGATTATGATGCACCAATTTCTGAAGCCGGATGGGCAACGCCAAAATATAGGGCAATTAGAAAATTGATGAAGGAATATGTGGCATATGATATTCCTGAAATTCCAAAACAAATTCCGGTGATATCCATTCCAGAAATTAAACTAAATAAAAAGCAAAGTGCACTCGATGTTATCAAAGCATCGAAACCTGTGATAGCTGATGCGCCGATGAGTTTTGAAGCACTTGATCAGGGCTATGGTTATGTGTTGTATCGTAAAAAATTTACACAGCCCATTACCGGGAAGTTGCAAATTCCCGGGTTGCGGGATTATGCCACAGTCTATGTGAACGGTAAATATGTAGGGAAACTAAACCGTATGTATAATGAATACGAAATGGATATTAAAATTCCTTTTAACGGAACTTTAGAAATCCTGGTTGAGAACATGGGGCGTATTAATTATGGAGCAAAAATGACCAAAAATAAAAAGGGAATTATTAAAGCGGTAAGTATTAACGATTACGAGATTTCTGGTGGTTGGGAGATGTACAAAGCTCCATTTGATAGTGCGCCAGCGTTAAGCAATGAGCAGGAAATCAAAAATGGGTTACCGGTATTGTATTCAGGCAATTTTGATCTAGAAGAAATAGGAGATACATTTTTGGATATGCAAAAGTGGGGTAAAGGAATAGTTTTCGTAAATGGTCATCATCTTGGTCGTTATTGGAAAGTTGGTCCGCAGCAAACACTTTATTTGCCGGGATGCTGGTTAAAAGAGAAAGGAAATACGATTACAATTTTAGAGCAGCTAAATGAAGACCCAAAATCGACAATTTCAGGTTTAGAGAAACCGATTTTGGACAGCTTGTCTCAATAAGTCTTCATGTAAGTTCACTTAAAGTGAATAGTTTGTTTGACAGTGGAAGGAGGACCGCCATCCTCCTTCCTTTTTTTAAAAATGGAATTTAAGATATGCCTGCTTTTTTTTTAAAAAAAAGCTTAGATAAAAATTGAATTTTAAGTAAGTGTAAGTTTGTTTCAATTGTTAGGGAAGAGGAGTAGTTTACCTCTTCCCTTTTTTTACTCGATGATCGAGATGAAATACTGCGTTCCCGTCCTGCTATCGGGATGCCTCGAAATAAAAAATAATGTTATAATAATACCCCATTGTTCTGGGGAAGTTTACTTTTTCTGAATTATGAAAGCGAGATTTGTTGTTTTAGTCGTATTTTTTAGTCTAAAGATAAGTGCGCAGCAAAACGTGAAATTTAAAGTTTTGGATTCTGGTTTTATTTATACGAAAGCTAGTTTTCCTTCTGCTCATGCATCAACTATTGAAGAGTTGGAAAACGGTGATATAATCGCTGCCTGGTTTGGCGGAACGCACGAAAGACATCCCGATGTTAGCATTTATACCAGTATAAAAACAGTATCCGGCTGGTCCTCTCCTAAAAAAGTAGCGACTGGCTATCAAAGCGATACACTAAGTTATCCTACCTGGAATCCCGTGTTGTTTAAAACAAATAATAAACTATTTTTATTCTATAAAATAGGCCCTTCTCCTTCAACCTGGTGGGGTGCTTATAAAATTTCAACAGATCACGGGAAAACCTGGAGTGAGAAAAAAATGCTTCCTGAAGATATTCTTGGACCTATAAAAAATAAGCCAATTCAGCTTAAAAATGGCCGAATTGTAAGTCCGTCCAGCGAAGAACTTCAGGATGGTGAAATTTGGAAGGCACATATGGAAATTTCAGATGATTACGGTAAAACCTGGAGAAAAGTTCCGGTCAACGAGAATTCAGCATATAAAGTTATTCAGCCTAGTATCGTTCAGCTTCAAAACGGAAATTTAAAAGCTTTTTTCAGAAGCGATCAGGATGCAGTTTTAGAAAGCACCAGTATAGATAATGGAGAAACCTGGAGTGATTTCAGTAAATCTGAATTGGCAAACCCCAATTCGGGTATCGATGCTGTAAGTCTTATAAACGGCGGATTCCTGATGGTTTATAATCCTATGGCAAGTGGTGATAATTGGTGGGAAGGTAGAAGTAAGCTTTATCTTGCCTATTCAAAAGACGGTGAACATTGGCAGGATATATTAAAATTAGAAAATCAAGAAAAAGGAGAATACAGCTACCCTGCCATAATTCAGACGGAAAATGGTGAAATTTATATCACCTATACCTATGACAGGGAAAAGATCAAATATTTTAGATTGAAGCGTGCTAGTTAACTATTTAAAGATTTTCGGGATGGTATAAGGATCAAAGTCCCAGATGAATGGTAAAGCAAAATAAATGATCAGGCTGATGATTAAAATAGATAAGATATTTAACCAAAAGCCTGTTTTCATCATATCGGCAATTTTTAAGTAGCCAGATCCAAATACCACCGCATTAGGCGGTGTGGCAACAGGGAGCATAAAAGCGCAGCTGGCAGCTAAAGTAGCGGCAACCATTAAAAAATAAGGATGCAGGTGTAGTGCTAGCGCCATGGGTGCCAGAATGGGTAATAGCATGGCGGTTGTCGCGAGGTTAGAAGTCACTTCAGTCAAAAAGTTTACAGATGCTACTAAGATCAGGATGAGTAAAAATAACGGTAAATTTTCAAGATTTACCAGTTGCTCGCCAATCCAGTTTGCTAATCCCGTATCGCTAAAAGCCTTTGCTAGTGCCATCCCGCCGCCAAAAAGCAATATAATTCCCCATGGAATTTTTACAGC
This sequence comes from Zunongwangia profunda SM-A87, assembly GCF_000023465.1. NCBI lineage: Bacteria > Pseudomonadati > Bacteroidota > Flavobacteriia > Flavobacteriales > Flavobacteriaceae > Zunongwangia > Zunongwangia profunda. The sequence goes on along the minus strand of NC_014041.1, from coordinate 4,457,454 downwards.
TTCTTCCCAAGTTAACAGCTGTTTTTGTTTCTCTTTGTTTTTTCCAGACGGAATTAAGAATAATAATATGCCTGCCGTCATGGCAATAATTGTATCATCTATATTCGGTAAAAATTTTTCGAGAAAAAATGAACGGGTAATCCAACACACTGCAGTAAATACAAAAACGACAAGAATACGTTTTTCCTGTGTGCTTATTTTACCTAATTCGGTAAGTAATCTTTTAATTTCGGTTTTTCCACCGGGAAATTCCTTTTGTTTAAACGTAAAGGCGATGCTGGTAATATATTTCCAGCAAAAAAATAAAAGCAGAATGGAGATGGGCATTCCCAAAAGCGCCCATTTAACAAAGCTAATTTCAATTCCATATAATTCTTCTACGATCCCAGCGAAAACAAGGTTTGGAGGTGTGCCGATTAAGGTTCCAATTCCTCCAATAGAAGCACTGTAAGCGATAGCTAACATGAGTGCTTTCCCAAAGGTCTTATTTTCGTTTTCACTGGTTTGGGGATTGTCTTTTAGCTGAGAAATTATCGCGGTGCCAATTGGTAACATCATTACAGAGGTTGCGGTATTCGAGATCCACATCGATAAAAATGCGGTAGCCACCATAAATCCAAGAATGATAAACTTGATGTTAGTACCAATTAAATTGATGATGTTTAGGGCAATTCGGCGGTGTAAATTCCATTTTTCAATAGCTACAGCGATAAAAAAACCACCCATGTATAAAAATACATATTTATGGCCGTAAGAAGCAGTAGTGAGTCCAATATCCAAAGCTCCGCTTAAGGGAAAAAGCACTATAGGTAGTAATGCACTTGCAGCAATAGGGATAATTTCAGTAACCCACCAAATGGCCATCCAAATCGTTATGGCTAATACATGAAAAGCTTCAGGCGTCATTCCTTCGGGTGGCTGCAAAAATTGAAATATTGCAAAAATTAATGGACCGGCAATTAAAATTATGCGTTTAAGACTACTGTTCATTTTTGATTTATTATCGGTGGGAAGATAAATATTTTCTGAACAAGACGATAATCCTATTTATTACTATTAAATTAGTTTTATTACTAAAAAAATAGTTTAAAAATTGCATGGTTAGATTTAATATTAGATATTGTGATAGAAATCAATCAACTATGCTTATGAATAATAAAATTATCATTGCTTTAAGTTTTTTAGTCTTCAATTTTTTTGAGGTTCAGGCTCAAGATGACCTAAATTACCGGGTGACCTACACGCTTACTTTTAAACTGGATTCTACCGATCTGGAGTCCAGTAAATCAGAAACTATGTGGCTTTTTGCTAATAATGAATCATCTCTGTTTTTAAGTAAAGGAGCAGCTTTAAAAGACTCTATGTCTGTTAACGTAAACCTTGCCGATATTGGATCTGAACGATGGAAAAGTAAAACGGAGGCCGCGAAGACCGAATTTAATTATCGTGTGTTTAAAGATAAATCAGATAATAAAATGGGGTACGGAATTAAGCTGATAAGTGATAAACTATATTATTCGCAGCCTATGGATCAATTAAATTGGGAGATACAAGCTGAGACCAAGGAAATCTCAGGGTATCAGGCACAAAAAGCAACTATAAGTTTTGCAGGGCGTGATTATACGGCGTGGTTCACTCCGGAAATTCCGCTTACAGATGGGCCCTATAAATTTTCAGGATTACCCGGATTAATTTTGGAGCTACAGGATAGCGATGCTGAATATGTCTTTGAATTTAAAGGTTTCGAAGAATTATCTACTCCTTTAGCGTATAAAATTTTTCCGGAGGAATATAAGGAAATTAAAAAGAAGGAACTTATGGATTTAGTCGCAACCTATGAAAGTGACCCCATTAGTTATATCAATAATTATGTAGGTGAAGGTGGTAAAGTTATACGGATAGGTTTAGAAGGTGATGATAAAAAGAATTACCTCAAAAAACATAGAGAGCGATTAGCAAAAAAGAATAACCCCATAGAACTAGACTAGATTTTATTTTAAGAATGTGTAATACTATTGTCTTAAATTATTAAGAATCGTTTAGCACTTCGAGACTGTTGTTTGTCGAAAAAAATTTGTACGCTGATATTTATTGCAGATTTTCAATGTTTAATATTGTCAATCTTATGCGCAAAAAGTACATTCTCGTCTATTTTTTATTAGGTTTTATTCAATTTACAGGATTTTCTCAGCAAAATTATGAGCTTAATTCGGGTTGGAAAACAATTTCTATGGAAGAAGTAGCAGCCAGGGGAGAAGAGATCTCCAATACATCTTTTGCTGTAGATAATTGGAAAGATGCTACTGTACCCGGTACAATCCTAACCACGCAACTTAATAATGATGAAATTCCCGATCCATTTTTTGGGATGAACAACGAAGAAATTCCGGATATCTATGATGTAGGCCGCGATTTTTATACCTATTGGTTTGTAAAGGATTTCGAAGAGAAAGCAAAGAAAGGCGAGCAGGTCTGGTTAAATTTCCGTGGGATAAATTATAGCGTCGATATTTTTCTAAACGGAAAGAAAGTCAACAAGGAAGAATACAAAGGAATGTTTCTTCGGAAGCGTTTTAATATCACAAAATTTCTTGCTAAAAATAGCCAAAATCGCCTTGCAGTGATCGTTTACCCAGCACCGCATGTTGGCAATCCAAATGGTGGCCAGGGTGGTGATGGAACTATCGCACGTGGTGTTGCTCATCAATACGTTGCCGGTTGGGATTGGATTCAGCCAATTCGTGATCGTAATACCGGAATTTGGGACAAAGTAATTATCGAAAAAACAGGTGCAGTAAATCTTAAAAATCCGCATGTGGTGACCAAAGTGCCTGAAAAACGACTTCCGGGAGAAAAGCAGAAGCCAGCTAAAATTGCTTTTACTGCCGAAGTTGAAAATCCCACTTCAAAAACGGTTGAAGGAACACTGTCTTTTAAAATTGCAGATCAAATTATCGAAAAGGAAGTAAGCCTGGCGGCGAATACAGAAATGCTGGTAGCACTTCCAGAATTCGAAATTGAAGATCCAAAACTTTGGTGGCCTTCAGGTTATGGCGCACAAAACTTATATGATGCCGAAGTTGAATTCAGTATAAAAAATAAAACTTCAGATAAAGAAAAGCTGAAAGTAGGAATCCGCGAAATCCAAACCGAATGGAATTCGCATACACGCAGTAAGCAGATATTCGTTAACGGTCAGCCTATTTTTATAAAGGGAGGAAACTGGATCATCTCAGATGCGATGCTTCGTTTCACTAAAGAGCGTTATGATGCCGAGATTCGCTTTCACCGTGATATGAATTTAAATCTTATAAGAATTTGGGGAGGAGCATTACCAGAGCGACCAGAATTTTATGAAGTCTGTGATAAATATGGGATGCTAGTGATTCAGGATTTTTGGATGTCTGGTGATTGTAATGGTAGATGGGTAGATCCCAAGAAAAAAGACGATCAGTGGACGCGCAGGCAATACCCAGATGATCACGAGTTGTTTATCGAATCTGCAGCAGATGCGGTAAAATTAATGCGAAATCACGCATCCTTGGCTATTTGGTGTGGTGGTAATGAGATTACGCCACCGCAGGATATTTTGTTTGCCATTAAAGATTCGATCTTGCCAGAGTTAGATGGAACACGCTGGTTTATCGATTACTCCAATTCAGATGAGATGTCTTATAATTTCAAAGGAGGGAACGGTGATGGTCCGTATGGCATTCAGAATATTTCGACTTTTTGGGAAGAGCGTACCTGGCCTTTTAATTCTGAAGTTGGTTCTGTAGGTACGGGGGATGAAGTTAGTTTGAAGCGTTTTCTGCCCAAGGAAAATTATACTGTTCCCGTAGAATATGATGGGACTGAAGCCGTAAAAGACCCGGTTTGGACCTATCATAAATATATCGATTATGGAAACTCTTTAGAACCTTATGGAACGCCAGAAGATATGGCTGATTTTGCTGAAAAGGCGCAGCTGGTAAATTACAATCAGTATCGTGCATTAATAGAAGGTTTTAGTGCACATATGTGGGATTGGTATACAGGTTCGATCATCTGGAAAACTCAGAATCCCTGGACGGCACTTCGCGGACAGATGTATGATTACTATCTAGATCCTAATGCCTGTTTATTTGGACTTAGAGAAGGAAGCAAGCCATTGCATATCATGTATAATCCTGTTAGTAGCGATGTTTATATGGTAAATAATGGTTTTAAAGCCGAATATGATTTAATGTTAGGCATTAAACTGTACGATATGGAAGGAAATGAAAAGCCGGTAACCCAGGTCTTTTCTTATATAGAAGGCTCTAGTGCTAAAAAAATATTGTCGCTAAAAAAGCAAATCGATACGCTAGCTGCGGAAAAGGGTTTGTTTTTAAAATTAGATATCAGAAACAAGGATCAGGAAGTTTTAGATGAAAATTTCTATTGGATTCCGGACAGTTCGGGAACGTATTCTGGTTTACAGAATTTAGCCAAAACCAAGGTTGAAGCCGAAATTGAAAAAGTCGCTGAGAATAAATTTATGCTGAAAATCACTAATCCTGAAAATAATACAGTTTCTTTCTTTAACCGAATCTCTTTAGAAAATTCGGAAACGGGCGAACGCATTTTACCAACTTTCTACGACGATAACTATTTCTCCATAGTTCCTGGAGCAACCCGAGAAATCATTTTGGAAGCGGCAGGAAATGAAGTGAACGATCTTCAAATTTCCATAGAAGGCTGGAATACAGATCGAATGCTAATTCCGGTAAATTAACTTATTTTTCTAGTTTTATTACTAAAAAACTAGTTGATTTATTGTTTCGTAAGTTTTTTTAAGGCATCTTAGATAAAATTTCTTTTATGAAATCTATTCTGATGCCTTTTTTCCTGTGTTTTTCTGTGATATTCTATGCCCAGAAAACCGATATTCAATATTCCTATAAAGCGACTTATAATCTCGAATATCAGGAAGATTCTACCGATCAAAATTCAATAAAATCAGAGACTGTTGTACTTTATTTAGGAGAAGGCGTGTCTCGATATTCCAGTTTGGGTAAGGCAGTTAAAGATTCTTTAACCGAAACTTTAGATCCTTCAAATAAAAGTATGGCTGAGTTTTATCGAATTAGAAGTATAACTCCAGAAACCGATTTTCACTATAAGATCTTCAAAAATCATAATGATAACGAACTTATTTTAGCCGAAAAAGTTTTTAAGGATAAACTGAAATATAAACAGACTTTAAATCTCATGAACTGGGAAATAGAGCAGGAAACTAAAGAAGTTTTAGGATATAAAGTTCAAAAAGCTTCAGGCTCTTTTGCCGGCAGAGAATATGAAGCCTGGTTCTCGCCAGAGCTTCCATTTTCAGATGGGCCATACAAATTTGCTGGTTTGCCTGGACTTATTTTGGAGATTTCGGATCTTCAGGATCACTATCACTTTACTTTCTCAGCATTTCAGGAATTAGAAAAATTAGTGCCTAAAACATTGAATTTGGACGATTATAAAGAAGTTTCTCAGCAAGAGCTCGATCAGGTTCGTAATGATTATAAAAGAGATCCACTTACTGCAATGAATAATGCTGGCATCACTATAGAATGGAATGATGAAGCTAAAGCTAAGAGAGAGTTGAGTGAAGCGCATAAAAATCGTAACAATCCAATTGAACTTCAAACAAAATAAATTTTTTAATCGAAAATCATTATGAAATTCAAAATAAGTCTAATGTTGCTCTTCTTTTCTTTTAAGATTTCAGCACAGCAGCAAACACAAGCAAAGTTTAATTATAAAGCCACCTATCAACTCGAGTATCAGGAAGATTCTACCGATGAAAATTCTTTAAAGTCTGAAACTGTTGTGCTTTATTTAGGTGATGGGCGATCAAGATATTCCAGCTTAGGCCAAGCGATGAAAGATTCTTTAGAAAATAAGCCCAATCCTGAAGTTGTAAGGATGGACCAGTATAATCAAATGACCGATTTTAAATACACGATCTTTAAAGATTACCAGAATAGTGAACTTGTTTTAGCCGAAAAGGTTTTTCAATACAGTTTTAAATATAAGCAGGATCTAAACCAGATCGATTGGGAAATTCAGTCAGAAACTAAAGAAATATTGGGCTTTAAGGTTCAAAAAGCTACAGGTGCTTTTGCTGGTAGAAATTACATCGCCTGGTTCGCGCCAGAGCTACCATTCTCTGATGGCCCTTATAAGTTTAGTGGTTTACCGGGACTTATTTTAGAAATTTCAGATTTACAAAATCAATATCGTTTTAGCTTGACAAGATTTCAGGAATTAGAAAAACCGGTAAGTAGAATATTGAATTTGGATGATTATAAAGTAGTTTCTCAAAAAGAACTCGACCAGGTTCGTAACGATTATAATCGTGATCCTATTGGAACAATGCAGAAGGCAGGAATTAGATTTGGTTGGAGCGAAGAAGATGAAGCTAAACAAAGAAAGGAGCTAACCAAAAAGTATAAAAGGCGAAATAATCCTATTGAGCTCCAGTAATACCATCTTCATCAATCAAAACTCATCATGAAACTAAAACTATTATTCATATTAATATTTTTCTCTTTTAGGATCTCAGCGCAGGGAACCATAAAGGAAAAATTCGATTATGAAGTAATATATAAGCTGTCTTTTAAATTAGATTCTACTCTTGTTAACCCAGAAAGTGAATATATGATGCTTTATATGGGGAAAGACTATTCGTATTATATAAGTAGAGCTCAAAACTTTGAAGATGAAATAAAAGTAAAGGGAAACTCTGGTAGTACACCCCAAAATGCCTTGACTAATTTTCATTATCAAATTTTAAAAGAAATAAAAAGCGATAGGTTGTTTTATGTTCATCAAATTGCTTCAGATCGATTTTATTTTGGACAGGATAAGAATATCTTCAATTGGCAAATAGAAACTGAGACCAAAGAAATAAAGGGGTATAAAGTCCAAAAAGCCATTACAAACTTTGCTGGGAGAGATTATGTGGCCTGGTTTACTCCAGATGTTCCAATTTCAGACGGGCCTTATAAATTTAATGGCTTGCCGGGATTAATTCTAGAGATTTCTGACGTAGAAAATGAATGGAATTTTGAGTTTTTCGGTTTAAAAAAACTATCGCCAAAACAGGATTTTAAACTCAAATTTAATCAGCTTATAAAAACAAGTCTGGCAGAGTTAAAAGCAACTAATCTTCGTTACCGTAAGGATCCTTTTACTTATATAAATAATCCAAACATTACTATTTCGCCAGAAGTTCACCAAAAATACATCGAATCTTTTGCTGAAATGCTGGAGAAAGAAAATAACCCTATAGAGCTGGAATAGTATGAAAAAAATACTCTTTACAATACTATCAATATTCGTTGTTTTTGCAGGTTATTCTCAGACTGAAATTACCGGACAGGTTTTCGACGATAATAATGAAAAACTTAGTGGTGCAACGGTAATGATCAGTAAAGATTCGGTTTCTTCGATCCTGGCTTATGGAATTTCAGACTCCGATGGTAAATTTAAGATAGCTGTGAAAAGTGATGGTGAATCCTTGTCTTTAAAAGTTTCTTACATTGGTTTTGCTACGTTCGAAGAAACTATTCAGAATAAAGCGCAGCAATTAGAAGTGAAACTTTTGCCTTCTTCAGAAGCCTTGAAAGAAGTCATTGTGAAATCTGAAATTTTACAGCAACGTGGCGATACGCTCAGTTTTTCGGTAGACGCTTTTAAAGATAAAAACGACCGGGTGATTGCTGATATTTTAAAGAAGTTACCTGGAATCGATATTCGACCAAATGGTCAAATCTATTATAAAGATGAGCCAATCCAGAAGTATTATATCGAAGGTTTGGATTTATTAGAAGGGCGTTATAATTTGGCCAATAATAATCTTTCGGCCGATGCAGTTTCTAAAGTCGAGATCCTGGAAAATCATCAGCCTGTAAAAGTTTTGGATAGTCTTGAGTTTTCAGAGCGCGCTTCGATAAATATAAAGCTTAAAAAGGATATTAGCATTAGCGGAACGGCCACCGCCGGGATGGGTGCTGCGCCTTTGCTGTGGCAAACAAAGGTGACGCCAATGATCTTTACTAAAAAGCGACAGGCGATCGTCACCTACCAAAGTAATAATACCGGAAGCGATGTATCTGGCGAGATTCGTAATTTTTCGATCAATTTTTTTGGAGATGAATTTAATATTGATAAAACAGATTGGCTGTCAATTCAAAATGTCTCACCACCCCCATTTTCGGCAGAACGCTGGTTGGATAATAACGTACATTTAGGTTCAGCAAACATTTTGCAACGAGTTAAAGAAGATATAGATTTAAAACTAAATATTTCTTATCTGAATGATTATCAGAAGCAGGATGGAAGTACACAAACACGTTATTTTACACCTACAGATACAATCGATATAATCGAAAATACCAGTAATAATATTTTTGTAAGCCAGTTAGAAGGACAACTTACCTTAGAGAATAATACCGATAAAAATTACCTGAAAGATCAATTAGAGTTTAACGGTTCCTGGAATACAAATCGTGGTTTGATAGATCGCCCCGATGCAAAAATCAAACAACGGCTGGACAATCCTTTTTTCGGAATAAAAAACGATATGCGCCTGCTTAGAACTATTGGAAAACAATTGATCACTTTTAATTCTAATATCGGTTTTACAGAGACTAATCAGGATCTACTGGTGCAACCAGGACAATTTGAAGCTATCTTTAATAATGGTGATCCTTATGGTGAAATTCAGCAACAGGTTTCTTCAAGGAAGATGTATGCTGATAATTCGGCTGGGTTTACCAAGGCCCTTGGCAAATTTACCATATCACCCAAATTTGGGTTTTCGATCCAAGATCAGCAATTAGATACCGATATTTTTTTGGAAGATGGGGAAGAGGTTTTAGATGCTGATTTTAAGAACAGAACCGAATTTGTAGAATCTTCGGTCTATTTTAAAAATTCTTTCAGGTTTAAAAGTAAGGATGAGACCTGGAATTTAAATTTAAGTACGCCGTTTCAATTTAAAAGTTTTCAGCTTAAAGACCGAAATTTTGAAGAAAAAAGAAGTTTAGATCGATTGGTTTTTGAGCCTAGATTTTCTGTGAATAAAAAGCTTTCAGCCTTTTGGGATGCTAATGCTTCAGCAGGATTAAGTTATGATTTTGGAGAACTTCAGCAGTTATATTATGGATTCTTATTGAATAATTATCGAAATTTAAATCGGTACAACGCGCCAATTTCTGAAGAAACACGACAATATTATAGCGGCGGGATAGCTTATCGAAATCCCTTAAAGCAACTGTTTTTAAACACGTCTTATTCCTATAGTTATTCTGAAAATAACTTGTTGTACAGTTCTAATATTGGTGAAAATGGAACAAGGATTTTAGAAGCGGTGGTGCGAGATAATAGCTTCGATAATCATAGCTTTAAAGCTGGCGGTAGTAAATATTTTAGAAAATTAAAAACAACATTTAAATTGAACGCCTCCTATAACTTATCAAAACGCCAGCAACTTTTAAACAATACGTTGGCTGAGGTGAATACACAGAGTTTTAATCTGAGAGGGAGCATCGATGCAGAAGTTTCCAGTTGGTTAATTGCGAATTACTCGGGAAATTTTTCGACTTATACTTCGGGTTTTGGAGAGCGTGATTTTCAGCAAATCGAAACGCAGCAACATACCATAGATCTTTATTTTTATCCTAAGGATAATCAGTATTTAAGTGTAAGTAGTGAATATTATGGCAATTCTTTATCTGAAAATGGAGATAATTATTTTGTGAACCTGAGCTATCAGTTTACTTTTGAGAAGCCAAAAATGGATTTAAACATTAGTTGGCGAAATATCCTGAATACCGATCAATTTATAAACGCCAGTAACAATCAATATTATTACATACAAAGTAGTTATCGATTACGGCCATCACAGGTTTTAGCAACTTTAAAATTTACCTTTTAGAGAATCATTTATACGTGTGTCTATTAAACCAGCGTTACATCCAGATAATTACTTCCAGGCTTTAAGGTAAGGCAGAGAAATATTCCATAAAGCCCTAAAACAAGTTCAGAATGACTATAATTTATGCTGAATCTTTAGCGATCAACTTACACAATGATTAATTTTCTTAGGTTTACACTAAATTATATCCTTTAAAAATGACCAGTTTCATAAAAGAAGCCTGTGTAGAATCTTTAGATGAAGCTTTAAAAGCTGAAGAACAGGGTGCAGATCGAATAGAACTATGTGCAGATTTATCGCAGGATGGTATTACCCCGGAAAGGGATGTTATACGAAAAGCTAAAGAACAACTTAGAATTCCTATTAGAGTAATGATTCGTCCGCGCGGAGGCGATTTTGTGTATACTGCTTCCGAAGTTAATCAGATGATGCAGGATATCAAATTTTGTAAAGTGATAGGGGTAGAGGGAGTAGTTTTTGGGATTTTAAAGGAAAACAATACATTGGATTTAGGAAGAATTGCTGCACTGGCAGCACATTCAAGTCCGTTAAAAATAGTAATCCATAAAGCGATCGATGAGACCCCTGATATTTTAAAAGCTACTGAAGGATTAACCCATATTAATGGGATATCAACTATTCTTAGTTCTGGAGGGAAAGCAACTGCAAAAGAAGGAATTTCAATTTTAAAAAAGATGATAGTTGTCGCAGGTAATAAGCTGGAAATCATGCCTGCCGGAAGGATAACTATTGGAAATTTAGACGAAATACATAAAAGTATCGGTGCATGTGCTTATCATGGACGCCAAATTGTTGGTGAGTATTAATATTTTTTTATAATTTAGCTAGTCCAAACGTTTTTTATATGGATATGGAACAGAAAGGAAAACCAGAGGCAAAATTAAGAACGGCAGTTTTAATTATTCTGGCAATCGTTGTTTTTCAGATAATTATGGATTGGAGTGATTTTAAGGCTGGCTTTTTAGGTGCTTTTTTGCATTAAATAAAAAGTCTTAAAAAATACTAATATTTCTTCCTTACGAAACTCGTTAATTTCAGTGGGTGTGTTATGTCGGTTTCACTGTAACTGTAAATGATTCACCATTGAAAAGCTTTAACATAGTTTCCCTATTTTTAGATATCAGGTAAATTTTAGTTTTCCCTGAATAGCAATCTTTCTATTTTTAATTCTGTGCAGCATATCTTGAGATTTCTGATTCTCAAGCATTGTCTCTCTTATATGTATTTTGCAATTTATGCATAAAAAAAAGCTGCCTTAAACGAATAAGACAGCTTTGTTTTTTAATGAGTGATGATTACATCATTCCTGGCATACCGCCACCCATTCCTTGTGGCATTCCTCCGCCACCATTATCTTCTTTGATGTCGATTAACGCACATTCTGTAGTTAAGATCATTCCTGATACAGAAGCTGCGTTCTCTAAAGCTACACGAGTAACTTTCTTAGGATCGATAATACCAGCTTTCATCATATCTACATAAGTGTCAGTCTTGGCATCATAACCAAAGTCTTTATCACCTTCAAGAACCTTGTTTATTACCACAGATCCTTCACCACCTGCATTTTCAACTATTGTTCTAAGTGGAGATTCGATAGCACGAGCTACAATTTGTATTCCTGTTGCTTCATCTGCATTTTCTGTGCTGATAGCTTCCAGAACAGCTTTTGCTCTTACTAAAGCTACACCACCACCGGCTACGATACCTTCTTCTACCGCCGCACGGGTTGCATGAAGTGCATCATCCACACGATCTTTCTTTTCTTTCATTTCGACTTCTGAAGCTGCACCTACATAAAGTACTGCAACACCACCGGCTAATTTAGCAAGACGCTCTTGTAGCTTTTCTTTGTCGTAATCTGAAGTGGTAGTTTCAATCTGTGCTTTGATTTGGTTTACACGCTCTTTAATAGCGTTATCGTCACCAGAACCATTAACAACGGTAGTGTTATCTTTATCGATAGCTACTTTCTCTGCAGTACCAAGCATATCAATAGTTGCATTTTCTAAAGAGAATCCTCTTTCTTCAGAAATTACAGTACCACCGGTAAGGATAGCGATATCTTCTAACATTGCTTTTCTACGATCTCCAAACCCTGGAGCTTTAACAGCCGCGATTTTAAGAGAACCTCTTAATTTGTTTACTACTAAAGTAGCCAATGCTTCCCCGTCTACATCCTCAGCAATGATTAAAAGCGGTTTTCCAGATTGTGCTACCGGCTCTAGAATTGGCATTAAATCCTTCATGGTAGATATTTTCTTGTCGAAAAGAAGGATATAAGGATTTTCCAGGTCCGCAGTCATTTTCTCACTGTTAGTTACGAAGTAAGGAGAAAGATAACCTCTGTCAAACTGCATCCCTTCTACTACGTCTACGTAAGTATCGGTACCTTTAGCTTCTTCAACAGTAATAACACCTTCTTTACCTACTTTACCAAAAGCTTCAGCAATCAATTCTCCAATAAGTTCATCGTTATTTGCTGAAATAGAAGCAACCTGCTTAATTTTTTCTGAAGAATCACCAACTTCCTGAGTTTGTTCAGAAAGATTTTTCGTTAAAGCTTCAACTGCTTTATCGATTCCTCTTTTAAGATCCATTGGGTTTGCACCGGCAGCAACGTTTTTAAGGCCTTCCTTAACGATTGCCTGCGCAAGAACAGTTGCGGTAGTAGTACCATCACCGGCAAGATCATTAGTTTTTGAAGCCACTTCTTTTACCATTTGAGCTCCCATGTTCTCCAGCTCGTCCTCTAATTCGATTTCCTTAGCTACAGAAACACCATCTTTAGTTACGGTTGGAGCACCAAAAGATTTACTGATAATTACGTTACGACCTTTTGGTCCTAAAGTTACTTTTACTGCGTTTGCTAAAGCATCTACACCGCGCTTAATACCGTCACGTGCTTCGATGTCAAATTTTATATCTTTTGCCATTGTATTATAAATTTTAGTAGCCGAAAAATTCAGCTAAAAATTGGTTAATTTTAATTAAATTGAATTTGAGAAAGAAATTATACGATTGCTAGAATATCGTCTTCTCTCATGATAAGATAATCTGTACCTTCTAGTTTAAGTTCGGTACCGGCATATTTGCCATAAAGAACTGTGTCACCAACACTAACAGTCATCTCATGGTCTTTAGTTCCTTTGCCAACTGCCACAACTTTTCCTCTTTGAGGTTTTTCTTTAGCAGTCTCTGGAATGTAGATACCTGAAGCTGTCTTGGTTTCAGCTGCTACAGGCTCGATAAGAACTCTGTCTGAAAGCGGTTTAATGTTTAGTCCCATTTTCTTTAAATTTATTTTGATTAATTAATTTTAAATATTCGTTGTTGAATATTTCGAAAATTATGCCACTCAAAAAAAGCTGACATTAATAAATAAAAAATGCCAGCTTTGTGACAAGCTGGCATTTTATTATAAATGGGTTTATTTTTTTACTGAGCGCTATCTGCAGCAGGAGCAGTTTGAGTTTGTTCATTTTGCTGTGCTGGAGCTGGAGTGGCTTCAGGTAAAGCATTTTCTACTTCGTCTTCATCAAAGATTTTAGAATCTCCAAAACCATTATTACCATCCATTATAGAAACATTACTAATTAGGATAAGTACTAATAAAGCGGTTGCCAGTGTCCAGGTACTTTTGTCTAAAAAGTCGTTTGTTTTCTGTACGCCACCAATTTGTTGACCGCCACCACCAAGAGAAGAGGATAAACCTCCACCTTTAGGGTTTTGCACCATGATCACTACCACTAGCAAAAATGCTACGATAACTATTAAAACTAAAAAAATTGTGAATGTGCTCATTCTTTATCTGTATTATTTTCCTGTAATTTTTCGATTGCCCGAATTTGGTCTGCAAAGAAACCACTTTTTTCGGGATTTTTCAAAATTAAAATTTTATAGGCCTGAATTGCCTTTTTATAATTTTTTTGTTCAAGGTAAACACGTGCTAAAGTCTCTGTCATCAAAGCTTCAGGAGCTGGGTTAGAAAGATCTGGGGTACTGGCTCTAGGCGAAGATTTAGCCGGTTTTATTTTCGGGTTCTTCGAAATAAAACGGTCAATAATGTCAAATTTCTTCTGAATATCTTCAGGAGCTTCCTTTTCTTTTTCAGCAGGTTTTTGCTGTCCAGGTTGTTTAAGAGGTTTTGCTGAAGTTAACCTAAGCCATTCTGAAAAACTATGTGACTCAGCATTATTGAATTGTAAAGGTTGTCCTATCTTTAATTGGTTCTCTGGTAATTCTTTCTCCTCTTCCTTGTTTTTGTTTTTAAAACGTTCAAAAAGTTCAGGATCCATCACTTTTTCAGATTCGTCTTGTTTCATTTGTATGGCCTCACCCATGGCCATACTCTTTCTCCCCAAAACTTCTATAGGTTCATAAACCTCAAGATTATTCAGTTTTTCGTCTTGTTTTTTTATCTGGTGAGCTATGCGATTTTGGTTAAAATTGGCAGAGCTTATATATTCAAAAAGAATTTCACGGTCGGTAGTATATGCTGCAGTTTTTCGTAAGGCCGAATTATAAGAAGGACTATCGGCATCTTTTAAGCCTTTTAGCCGAATTGCACGCGCTGCCTGAAAGTAAGGTGCATTCATTAGAATATCTTCTAACTCACGGGTTTCCTGAGGAGAAACTTCCTCGGGGTGTTCTAATAAATATGTGAAATTTTTTAAATCCATCACTTATTTTACCAGTCGGTTAAAGCAGCATTGAAAATATCCTGGGTAATTCTGTCGTAAATTTCTTCGATCGCCGTATTTAGCGTGGGGCCTACCAATTGTTGTCCTGCCGGATAATCATAATAAAACGAAAAACGTCTGTCGAAATCTTTTTCCGGCTCTAATGTATTATAATACCTAACCTGTACGGCAATGGTTAATCGGTTTTGAGCGGCAGTGTTTTGTGCAGTCGCCGTCATAGGGGCGATGTAATAATCGATAATTTCACCTTCAAAAATGAGGTCGGCATTATTATTTGTTAACGTAAGGTTGGTTTGATTCTGAATTAAATCCTGTAAGTTTAGTTTAAAGGTTCTTTCAATTCCTGGTTCAATTAAATCTGCCGTGTTTTGGAAATTATTTACCTGAAAACTTTTAGCATCTCCCGTGCTGGCTCCTGTAAAGGAGTAAATCCCACAGGAAGCCAGCGTTAAAATGCTAAGAATCGATAAAATAAGGCCTAATTTCTTCATAGTTATAGATCGTGAATTTCTGTTTTTTTAAACGAAATTCTATAATTACAAATTGTATTGTTTGATTTTGCGATACAGGGTTCTTTCGCTAATTCCCAATTCTTCAGCCGCTGCTTTACGTTTGCCGTTATGGCGTTCCAGCGATTTTTTAATCAGTTCTAATTCTTTGTCCTGCAGCGAAAGCGTTTCTTCTTCCTGGATTTCTTCGGCGAAGTGATATTTGTCTTTTTCAGAAAGGTTTTCTGGTGGTTCATTTTCAGCTCTGCTGCTCTGCTGCGGGATTTGCAGGACTTCAAGATTATCACCATCCAAATCCTCTACGTTAAAATCTTCAGCATCTTCATCTCCATTTCCGTAAATTTTTTGGATAAGGCCTTCATTTTCATCCCTAACTTCTTTAGAATTACCTTCCTGCATTAATTTTAAGGTAAGTTTTTTCAGGTCGTTAAGGTCATTTTTCATATCAAAAAGAACCTTGTAAAGTATTTCTCGTTCATTACTAAAATCGGCCTCCTTTTTCTTATCTGAAATTACCGCGGGTAAATTGCTGCCCATATCTGGCAGATACTCCTTTAATTCTTTGGCGTTTATAGAGCGTTCTTTCTCTAAAACCGAAATTTGTTCGGCAATATTCCTAAGTTGACGAATATTTCCCCCCCAGTGATATTTTTGCATTAGAAGTACGGCATCATCTTCTAGTCGGATGGTTGGCATCTTATATTTTAGAGCAAAATCTGAAGCAAATTTTCTAAATAATAAATGAATATCACCTTTACGTTCTCTTAAAGGCGGTAAGTGAATTTCGACCGTGCTTAAACGATAATAAAGATCTTCCCTGAATTTTTCTTTTTTGATCGATTCGAACATGTTGATGTTGGTTGCCGCCACAATCCGAACGTTTGTTTTTTGAACTTTGGATGAACCTACTTTAATGAATTCTCCGTTTTCCAGAACTCGTAAAAGTCTAACCTGGGTAGGGAGAGGCAATTCACCTACTTCATCAAGAAAAATGGTTCCGCCGTCGGCTACTTCAAAATAACCACTACGGGTTTGGGTTGCACCGGTAAAGGCGCCTTTCTCATGGCCAAAAAGTTCGCTATCTATAGTTCCCTCGGGAATAGCTCCGCAGTTTACGGCGATATATTTGCCATGTTTGCGATGTGATAATGAATGTACGATTTTAGGAATACTTTCTTTCCCCACACCGCTTTCCCCGGTTACTAATACCGAAATGTCTGTAGGGGAAACCTGTATTGCTTTTTCTATTGCCCTGTTTAGTTTTGGATCGTCTCCTATAATTCCAAAACGTTGCTTGGTGGCCTGTACTGATTCCATTTAAAGTTATGCGGTATTAAATGTTATTGAATAGTTCTTAAAACTGAAACAAAACTTTTTTAATTATTCTCACTGTATCCTATCGGCTCTCCTATCAAAGTTGCACTGGTACAGTCGTTAATTTTTACATTTACAAAATCACCAACCTCATAGTTTTCTTTAGGAAAAACTACAACCGTGTTTTGCGTATTTCTACCGCTCCAATGAGCATCAGATTTTTTAGATGACTTTTCGATAAGAACTTCAACTGTTTTTCCAATAAATTGCTGGGTTCTATATTTACTATGTTCCTGCTGAAGATTTACAATCTCAGTAAGTCTTCTTTTTTTGGTCTCTTCGGGAACATCATCTTCAAATTTTCTGGCGGCCATGGTTCCAGGTCTTTCAGAATACGCAAACATAAATCCGAAATCATATTTTACATATTGCATCAAAGAAAGTGTATCCTTATGATCTTCTTCTGTCTCGGTTGGAAAGCCGGTTATAATATCATGCGAAATTCCACAATCCGGGATTAGTTTTTTGATATTATCAATTAATGTAAAGTATTCTTCACGAGTATGTAGGCGGTTCATCTTTTTAAGCATCTTATCGCTACCGCTTTGTACTGGTAAATGAATGTAATTACAGATATTGCGGTGAGCGGCCATCACTTCAATTACATCTAAAGTCATATCCTGTGGGTTAGAGGTAGAAAATCGAATTCTCATTTTTGGCTGGGCTTCAGCAACCATTTTTAAAAGGCTTGCAAAACTTGTTGCTGTAGCTTTTTGCATTGGCGTAGCATCTTTAAAATCTTTTTTAAGGCCACCTCCATACCAAAGATAACTATCTACATTTTGCCCAAGTAAGGTGATTTCTTTATATCCTCTGCTTGCCAGATCGTTTACTTCTTCGATAATACTTTGTGGATCACGGCTACGCTCTCTACCACGTGTAAAAGGCACTACACAAAAGGTACACATGTTATCGCATCCTCGAGTGATCGAAACAAAAGCAGAAACACCATTTGTTTGTAGGCGCACAGGTGAAATATCTCCATAAGTTTCTTCTTTAGAAAGAATAACGTTTACCGCATTTCTACCTTCTTCAACTTCGTTAATCAGGTTAGGAAGGTCTTTATAAGCATCAGGACCAACAACAAGATCAACGATTTTTTCTTCTTCTAGGAATTTACTTTTTAAACGTTCAGCCATACAACCTAAAACCCCAACTTTCATATTCGGGTTTATACGTTTTACAGCGTTATACTTCTCAAGACGTTTTCTAACAGTTTGTTCTGCCTTTTCCCTGATCGAGCAGGTATTTACCAAAACCAAATCAGCTTCCTCCAGTTGTTGGGTAGTATTGTAACCTTCCTTAGAAAGGATAGAAGCTACAATTTCACTATCACTAAAATTCATCTGGCAACCATAAGATTCTATAAAAAGCTTTCGCTTATTTTCTGTCTTTGGCTCCATAATCAGGGAGTTTCCCTGCTGCTTTTCATCAATAATCTTCTCCATAATGCTATACTAAGCTTAGGTAATTAGGTGGCAAAGATAAGCTTTACGCTTCTTGTGACAAACTGGCAGTAATTTTTTTTAGAATAATTACGCAACCTTTTTTAAATCCGGGTATCTAAAAGACGGTAAACAAACTGATATCCGGTTTTTTTAGAAATAAAAATTATAGATTTTCTGGGAAAAAAGGAAGATAATTAAAAGTTCGAAAAACGAAAATAACTTTAAAACCCCGATCATTATTGACAATGTCAATAAAAGAATATAACACCTATGAAATAACTCTGCCTAATCATGACTATTGTCGATCGGGGTAAACACTAGTTGTAATCTGGTGTAAAGATAATAAAATCAATCTATTAAGTTTCTTAATTACGATTGTTATTTATGTTTGGTTTATTTTTGCATGCCCGCAATGTTGCGGGCATGTGATTTTAGTGTAAAATGCTTTCAAATTAAGGGGATAATAGCCTATTATACTTCTGTTTTTAAACCTATTTAATATTTCATTTACCAGGTTCAAAAAAAATTGATATACTTTTGCACTTACAAAAATGTAAACTATGGCAAAAAATTTAGTGATCGTGGAGTCTCCTGCCAAAGCAAAAACGATTGAAAAGTTTTTGGGGAAAGATTATAAGGTGGCTTCTAGCTTTGGGCACATCGCAGACCTTCCAACAAAAGAATTAGGTGTAGACACCGAAGGGGATTTTTCTCCTAAGTATATTGTATCTAAGGATAAAAAAGATGTTGTTAGAAAACTTAAGGGTTTAGCAAAGGATGCAGAAACAGTATGGCTAGCGAGTGATGAGGATCGCGAAGGAGAAGCTATTGCCTGGCACCTGGCAGAAGAACTTAAATTAAAAGACGACCGCACTAAAAGGATTGTTTTTCACGAGATCACAAAATCTGCCATTTTAAATGCTATCGAAAACCCAAGAGGGATTAATTATAACCTTGTAAATGCCCAACAAGCAAGACGTGTTTTAGATCGGCTTGTGGGATATGAGCTTTCTCCGGTATTGTGGAGAAAGGTAAAAGGAGGTCTTTCTGCCGGAAGGGTGCAAAGTGTTTCGGTTAGACTGATCGTAGAGCGTGAGCGTGAGATTGAAGATTTTACTCCAGAAGCTTCTTATAGGATTGATGCTGAATTTGCTAACGCTGAGGGTAAAACGTTTAGGGCTAAATTGCCTAAGAACTTTGATACCAAGGAAGAGGCAGAGGCCTTTTTAAAAGATAATTTAGGAGCCGATTTTAAGGTGGTCGATCTAACAAAAAAACCGGCTAAGAAATCTCCGGCTCCACCGTTTACTACTTCTACCTTACAACAGGAGGCATCCAGAAAATTATATTTTTCAGTAAGTAAAACCATGACCTTAGCACAACGTCTTTATGAAGCTGGTCATATTACTTATATGAGAACCGATAGTGTAAATCTTTCTGATGATGCCCGTAAAGGTGCTCATCGCGAAATCTTAAAGGCTTACGGTGAAGAATATGCAAAATCAAGACAATTTAAAGGTAAAACAAAGGGAGCGCAAGAAGCTCACGAAGCAATACGTCCAACAAACTTTGCCAGTCACAGCGTAAGGGCAGATCGCGATGAACAACGTTTATACGAATTGATCTGGAAACGTGCTATCGCCTCGCAAATGTCTGAAGCGCAATTAGAACGTACCAATGTTAAGATTGAAGCTAATAAGCACGATAAAGTATTTACCGCTAATGGAGAAGTGCTGAAATTTGAAGGATTTTTAAAAGTTTATTTAGAAGGCAGTGACGACGAAGATTCTGAAGAACAAAACGGAATGTTACCTGATATGAAGGTTAATGAACAACTCCAGAATATCTTTATTAATGCTACAGAGCGTTTTACACGTCCGCCATACAGATATACCGAGGCTTCCTTAGTTAAAAAATTAGAAGAACTGGGAATTGGTAGACCGTCTACTTACGCGCCTACAATTTCTACTATTCAGAATAGAAATTATATTGAAAAAGGTTCTGTGGATGGAACAGAACGTGAATACACGCAATTTACCCTGGAAAACGGAAAAGTATCTGAAAAGAAATTAACAGAAACCGTGGGAAGTGATAAAGGTAAATTAGTGCCAACCGCAGTAGGGAAAGTAGTAAACGACTTTTTAGTTAATCATTTTTCAAATATCCTTGATTATAACTTTACCGCAAAAGTAGAGCAAAGCTTTGATGATATTGCTGAAGGAAATGAGGAATGGACAAAAATGATGAAGGATTTTTATACTGATTTTCATCCACATGTTCAGGATGTTGCCAAGAACGCAGATCGTGAAGTAGGGGAACGAATTTTAGGAGAAGATCCGGAGACTGGTAAGCCGGTAAGTGTGCGCTTAGGAAAATTTGGGCCAATGGTTCAGATAGGATCTGTAGAGGATGATGAAAAGCCAAAATTTGCAAGTTTAAGTCCAGATCAAACCTTAGATACAATTACTTACGAGGAAGCGATGGATCTTTTTCAACTTCCAAAAGAACTCGGTGAGTATAAAGGAGAAAAAGTTGAAGTAAATAATGGCCGCTATGGTCCTTATGTAAGATTTGGTAAAAAATATGTCTCTTTAGAAAAAGGAGAAGATCCCATGAGTGTGGATTTTGACCGGGCCATGGAACTTATTAAAGAAAAAGAGAAAGCCGACGCTCCAATTTACGAATATGAAGATAAGCCGGTTCAAAAAGGAGTGGGGCGTTTTGGTCCTTACCTAAAATGGAACGGTATTTTCATTAATGTGAATAAAAAATACGATTTCGATAATCTTTCTGATGAAGATATTGTAGAACTTATTGAAGATAAGAAACGTAAAGAACGTGAAAAAATAATTCACCATTGGGAAGACGAAGGTATTAGAGTTGAAAAAGCCAGATGGGGAAGATCTAATGTGATAAAAGGTAAGACTAAAGTAGAATTGCCTAAAACTGTTGATGCCACAAAAATTACCTTAGAAGAGGCCAAAGATATAATCGCCAAGAAAGCACCAAAGAAAAAAGCTGCTAAAAAAACGACCAAAAAGAAAACTGCGGCTAAAAAAACAACAAAGAAAACAACTAAAAAAACATCCAAAAAGTAACTGAATGGAATTGGATTTTTTAAGTCCTGTAAGTGAAGAGTTGATTGCTTATGCTAAAAATTTAAGTCAGCATAGCATAGGTGCAAAAGCAAAATTTAATTCGGTATTAAATGGGATTCCTGATCTTAGTGATGTGCAAATCGCTATTATTGGAATTCGTGAAAATCGCTTAGCTGAATCTTATGAAGATAGTTTGCTGAATTTTGATGGAATTAGAAAAGCCTTTTATGGTTTGTTTCCGGGGAATTGGCATTTAAATATTGCAGATTTAGGAGATATACAGCAAGGCGATACTGTAAAAGACACCTATTTTGCAGTAGAAAAAACAGTAGCTGCATTGGTTAAAATGGAGGTGATCCCGGTGATTCTTGGAGGATCTCAGGATCTTATTTATGCGCAATATCGCGCTTATGATACTCTAGATGAGATGGTGAACCTTGTTAATGTAGATGCCCGTTTCGACCTTGGTGATGCAGAACAGGTAATCTCCAATAAATCTTATGTGTCCAAGATTATAGTGAATGAGCCTTATAACCTTTTTAATTATTCCAATATAGGTTATCAAACCTATTTTAATTCTCAGGAAGAAATAGAATTGATGGATAGGCTGTTTTTTGATGCTTATCGGTTGGGTGAGATTAGCAATGATATTTCTTTAATAGAACCTATAATGAGAGCCGCGAATCTGGTGAGTATAGATATAAATAGTATCGAAGCAGGCTCTTTAGGAAGTTCGGTTTTTAAATCACCAAACGGGTTTAACGGAAAAGAGATTTGTGCCATTTCACGATATGCAGGACTTAGTGATAAGGTAAGTTCTTTTGGTGTGTTTGAATATAATTCGGCACTAGGGGAATTATCTAATATGCTTTTAGCACAGATGATTTGGTATTTTGCTGAAGGTGTAAATTATAGAAATAATGAAAACACGGTAGCGGCTAAGCAAGAGTTTGTTAAGTATCAGGTGCCTGTTGATGATGATGTACTTGTATTTTTTAAAAGTCCGCTTAGCGGTCGTTGGTGGATTGAAATTCCCTACGTAGCTAATCGCAATACTAAATTAAAAAGGAGTACGTTATTACCTTGTAGTGAGGAGGATTATTTGGAAGCCTGTAATCAGGTTATTCCAGAAAGATGGTATAAAGCAAAAAGAAAAAACGAAGTTTAATAGATTTTGGCTAGGCCTGGTTATATTGTAATTTTCTTAAAACTATTGTTTTTTAGAAAATAATTAGATAGGTTTACTGCCTTAAATTGAGATGTCTTAACCTAAAAAGTATTATGAAGAAAATTGTTTCGCTAGTTGCTGTTCTTGCTTTAATCTACAGTTGTGGAAGTAATGACAGGGGACAGCTCGTAGGTGCGAAAGGAAAAAGATGGAACCCTGAAGAGCCTTTTGGGATGGTTTTAGTGCCTGGAGGGTCATTTATAATGGGGAAATCTGATGATGATATAGCAGGACAACTAAATGCCCCACCAAAAACGGTTACAGTCAACTCATTCTATATGGATGAAACCGAAATTACCAATGCAGAATATCGACAATTTGTAAATTACGTTAAGGATTCTGTGGTGCGCGTAATGCTGGCGATGGAAGCTGAGCTTGAGGGCGCAACTCCGGGAGCAAGTGGAATTGGTGAGTATGCCTTTGCAGATGCAGACGAATCGAATTTAACGCCATATCAGGAGTATATGCTTGAAACTTATGGGACAGGCAGTGAAATGGATGCTTATGAAAACCGTAAACTTAATAAAGACGTAGACATTATTTGGGATACCGAAGATTATCCGGATGTGGCATATGCCAGAGTGATGGATCAGTTATATATTCCGCAGGAGGATGCTTACAACGGTACGAGAACTATTGATGTTAAAAACCTAAAGTTTAAGTACAGTTGGATGGATGTTGAAGCAGCGGTAAAGGGAAAAGGTGAACGTCGTAATTATATGAAAACCGAGGTAGTTGAAGTATATCCAGATACAGCTGTTTGGATTAAAGATTTTAATTACTCTTACAATGAGCCTATGCACAATGATTATTTTTGGCATAGTGCTTTTGATGATTACCCGGTAGTAGGAGTGACCTGGAAACAAGCCAGGGCATTCGCGCAGTGGAGAACAAAATACAATAATGATTTTCGTAAATCCAGAGGGGATAGCAATGTACCCCATTATCGATTACCTACTGAAGCAGAATGGGAATATGCTGCTCGTGGAGGTTTAGAAGGTGGGACTTATCCTTGGGGAGGTCCTTATACAAAAAATGATCGGGGCTGTTTTATGGCTAACTTTAAGCCATTAAGAGGAGACTATGCCGCAGACCAGGCTCTTTATACTGTAGAAGCTAAATCTTTTGATCCTAATGGTTACGGATTGTACAATATGGCCGGTAACGTTGCAGAATGGGTAAACTCATCTTATGATGCCGCATCTTACGATTATATGTCTTCTATGAACCCAACGGTAAATAATTATGAAGACCCAAGAAAAGTAGTTAGAGGAGGATCATGGAAAGATGTAGCTTACTTTTTACAAGTTTCTTCCAGAGATTACGAATATGCAGATTCAGCAAGAAGTTATATTGGTTTTAGAACGGTACAGGATTATTTAGGTAACGATGTTCCTTTAAACCAACAACCTCCTTTAAGATAAATCAATATCCCCTAAATAAAAACCTTTAAAACTTAGCAATTATTTATTATGGCACAATCAAAAACTAGAGCAAAAGTTATGAATATGGTATACGGTCTTGGTGCGGCTGTAGTTATCCTTGGAGCGCTTTTTAAAATTATGCACTGGCCTTTTGGTAATGAAATGTTAATCCTTGGATTATGTACAGAAGCTTTAGTATTTACCGTTTCTGCTTTCGAACCTGTAGATGAAGGTTACGATTGGTCCCTTGTTTATCCAGAATTAGCCCAGGGAAGTGCAGCGATTACTTCTCCAAGAAAAAAAGAAGTAGTGATCGAAGAAACTAAAGACGCTCAGGGAATGCTTTCTAAAAAGCTAGATGATATGTTGCGAGATGCAAAAGTAGATGCTGCATTAATGACAAGTCTTGGAGATAGCATACGAAATTTTGAAGGTGCTGCTAAAGGTATTGCACCAACCGTAGATGCAATGGCTTCTCAGAAGAAATACAGCCAGGAATTAACTACTGCTGCTACTCAAATGGAAACTCTAAATAGTATATATAAAGTTCAGGTGGAATCGGCTTCCAGACAGGCTGAAATTAACAAAGCCGTGGCAGAGAATGCTGGTAAGCTTAAAGCCGAAATGGATTCTTTAACCCAAAACCTGGCTTCTTTGAATGGTGTTTATGGTGGTATGCTAACTGCTATGCACGGTCAAAGAAGAGCATAATCTTTAGACTTTATAATTAACTAATTAGAATATAAAATAAATGGCATCAGGAAAACAAAGCCCAAGGCAGAAAATGATCAACCTGATGTATTTGGTGTTCATCGCGATGATGGCACTTAATATGTCGAAAGAGGTTTTGGTAGCCTTTGGCTCTATGAATGAAAAGTTAGAGGAATCTAACGCCACTACTGAACAGAGAAATGTCGCTGCTATGCAGGGATTAAAATCTAAAGCTAATGAGCAAGCCGCAAAATATGCAGAGTTAGCTCAAAAGGCTGAGACGATAAATCAACTTTCTCAGAATTTAGACACCTATATCCAAGGCGTTAAAAATGATCTAACCTCAAGTTTAGATGATCCTCAGGATTATCAGGCGATGGATAAAACAGATATTCTGGATGAGAAATTTTTTAAAGGTGGTAAGATTTCTCCAGAGGGACAGGAATTTGTAGCTAAAATTAACGAATATCGTGAAGGAGTAATCAATACTTTGGGTGAGGGTTTTAGTACCCTGAACAATGAAATTGAGCGTAAATTCAATACTGGTGAGCGCGAAGATAGCGAAGGGACTAAAAAGCCCTGGTTAACGTATAATTTTGAAGGTTTTCCTTTAATAGCTTCTATTACTCAATTAACCCAGATACAATCTGATATTAAAACTACAGAGAATGATGTGCTTTCAGCAATGTTAGCAGGGCAGTTACAAGAAGAAGTTTCTATGACCAATTACACCACCTTATTAGAAGCTCCTAAATCTGCTTATTATCAGGGAGAAACTTTTGATGGAGCAATTGTGCTTGGTAGAAGTGATGAGACCACAAAACCTAATAAAATAGAGTTAAAATTAGATGGTAGAACGCTATCAGATAATGATTATTCGCTACAGGGAGGGAAAGTTGTGTTGAATGTTCCTGTGGGAAATGCCGGCGATCATAGCATTACGGGTAAACTTATATTTAATGAAGGAGAAGAGCCTATAGAGGTTCCGGTTAACCAAAAATTTGCAGTGATTCCAAAACCAAATTCAGCAACAATTTCTGCTGATAAAATGAATGTGTTATACCGTGGGGTTAAAAACCCATTAACTATTTCTATGGCTGGTGTCCCAGATAATAATGTTCAAGCTAGTGCACCTGGTTTATCCAGAACTTCTGGAAGTAGTTATGTAATGGATGTAACTACACTTCAGCAAAGAGAAGTAAAGATTAATGTTACAGGAACAATAGATGGAAAAAGCTATCCTTCTAGTTCAACTTTTAGGATTAAGGATATTCCAAGTCCGGTTGGATCAATAAGAAGGGAAACCGGTTCTGTTAAAATGCAACGAAATAGCTTAGAAGGTTCTGAAGTTGGAGCTGAGCTACCAGATTTCGATTTTGATATTGGTTTAAGAGTTACCGGCTTTAGCTTTAAAGTTTCAGGACAACCTACAGTTACAGTTAGAGGAAACAGATTGGACAATGCTGCAAAAGCAGCATTACGTAGAGCAGGTAGAGGTGAAACCGTTCAGATATTTGATATTGATGCCTCATTAACTACCAACAGTGGTTATAAGCTTAAAAAGATCGCTCCGGTCTTTATAGAACTTACGAATTAAGAAAAGGAAAGTATTATGAAAGGGAAATATATAATATATAGTTTGTTTTTGCTGATCGGTTTTTCCGGTTTGTCGCAAACAGCTAATATTTTAAATGCAAAAAAGCCAGAAGATATTGGGAAATCAACAAATGCAGAGCTTACAGAAGCCGCAGATGAGAAACCCCTGGAATATGGCTATGTAGATGATCGTGATGTGCTATGGTCTAAAGGGACCTGGGAGATTATTGATTTGGATGAGCGCGTTAATTTTCCTTTGTACTATCCGGTAGATACACTAAACATTTCTGCTAATAGAAGATCCTTATATGATGTTTTAGTTAGAGCGATCAAAGAAGGGAAGATCGAGAATATTTATGCAGATTCTTATTTTACAGAGAAAAGAACATTAAAGGATATTCAAGCAACCTTATCCAGGGTAGATACTACTAATTATGGAATAGAGCAGTACAACGCGGGTCAGGAGGTCGATGAGCAATTTATTGATCGCAGGGATTTAAGTGCAGCAGATATACAGGAATATAAGATTCGAGGAATCTGGTATTTTGATAAGAGACAGGCAGAGCTTAAATACCGAATTTTAGGTATAGCTCCTCGTGCACCAGATGTTAACTTTATTGACGATTCAGAGCTAAATGACCTTGTAGACCTTTTTTGGGTTTGGTATCCAGATGCAAGGGAAGTACTTTATAAAGCTAAAGCCTATATTGGTAATAATACTACGGTTTCTTACGATCAGCTTTTAAACTCCAGAAGGTTTAACTCTGTAATCTATAAAGAGGATAATGTGCAGGGAGACCGACAAATCAATGATTATATTGTTGATAACAGCTTTATGCAGCTTTTAGAATCTGAGCGTATAAAAGAACAAATCCGTAATTTTGAACAGGATATGTGGAATTATTAAAATATGATTCTTAATAACTATATGAAAAGCGCCTTTTAAGGGCGCTTTTTTTATTCTTACTTTGCATTGCTAAAAATTATATATGCTGGATTATATTATTGTTGGATTAGGACTTAGTGGTATAGCACTGTCTAATCATTTGGAAGCAAGAAAACGGAGTTTTGTTGTTTTTGAAGATGATTCTCAAACTTCTACGAAAGTAGCAGGAGGTATTTTTAATCCAGTGATTTTAAAAAGGTTTACCCTTGCGTGGGAAGGCGATAAGCAAATAAGTTATTCTGTGCCCTTTTATGAAAAACTGGAAAAAAAGCTTGGCAAAGATCTGCTTAAGCCTCTTAATATTTATCGTAGATTCCATTCGGTTGAAGAACAAAATAACTGGTTTGAAGCTGCTGATAATTTTCGGCTTTCTCCATTTTTAAATACACAACTTATCAGACAGGTTAACCCATTTATTCCTGGCGATTTCTCCTTTGGGAAAGTAGAGAAAACGGGTACTTTAGATACTAATTTACTCGTAAGCGCTTATAAGAAACATCTTCAGAAACATCAATTATTAAAAAATAAGCGTTTCGATTATGATAAGCTGAAATTGAATGAGAATTCGGTTTCTTATGATGGTACTGAGGCCAGAAATATTATTTTTTGCGAAGGATTTGGCATGGTAAACAATCCTTATTTCAATTATTTGCCTTTACAAGGGAACAAAGGGGAGTATCTGGTGATTAAATCAGCAGCTCTCCAATTAAAACAAGCCGTCAAGTCATCGATTTTTATTCTTCCGCTGGGAAATAATTTATATAAAGTTGGGGCCACTTACAATCATCAGGATAAAACGCAGCAACCAACTTTACAAGCAAAAGAAAAATTACAGCAAGATTTAGATCAATTGATTACCTGTGAATACGAAATAGTGGATCAGGTTGCCGGGATCAGGCCCGCCACTTCAGATCGTAGACCTTTAGTAGGGAATCATCCAGAGTATCATCACCTGTTTGTTTGCAATGGTTTTGGTAGCCGTGGAGTATTAATAGCACCTTTAATTTCAGAAAAACTTCTCAATTTTATTGAAGATGAAATTCCGTTGCCACCAGAAGTCGATATTACACGTTTTCAAAAGAAATTTTATAAATCATCATTTTGATGCTTCGTTTTAGAAGCAGCATTTTTATCGTAATTTAGGAAAAAATTAATCCAGATATTTCTTGAGAGACGCATAATGATAGGCATAAAGACAATTAGTGTTCCCACAATAGCGAAAAAAGAAGTAAGCAGTCCACCGCCTAGAAAATAATGAGCAATGATAAAAGCGGCAACCGCAAAGGCTACGCCAACGGCATAGCTTACGTACATTGCGCCGTAAAAGAAAGAGGGCTCTATTTTATATTTGGTTCCGCAGTGCGAACAACGATCATGCATTTCGTATACTTGCCCCAATTTAAAAGGGTTTTTCTCTTTATACATGCTCTCCTCCTGGCATACAGGACAGGTGCCTGTAAGAATGCTGTATAACTTAGTGCCTTTCAAGAATTTCATAATATTTTTTTTGCATTACAAATTTAATCATCTTTGCACGAACCTTAAGTTACATTCGTTACAATAATGCTCAATATTCATAATCTTTCAGTCTCTTTTCAAGGAGAATATTTATTTCAGGAAATTAGTTTTCGTTTAGGTGCCGGTGATCGTATAGGTCTTATAGGTAAAAACGGAGCGGGAAAATCTACCATGCTAAAAATTATTGCTGGCGAACAGGAATATGATAGCGGACAAATCGCCAAAGACAAAGACTTAAGAATTGGATTCCTTAAGCAGGATATCGATTTTGTACAGGGACGTAACGTTTTGGATGAGGCTTATCAGGCTTTTGAAGAAATTAAGTCGCTGGAGGCTAAAATGAACGATATAAATCATCAATTAGCAACACGTACCGATTATGAAAGTGATTCGTATACAGAATTAATTCAGGAACTTACCGATGTGACCCATCAATACGAAATTATCGGTGGTTATAATTACGAAGGCGATACTGAAAAAGTTTTACTTGGTCTTGGTTTTAAAAGAGAGGATTTTGAAAAGCTTACCGATACTTTTTCAGGAGGATGGCGAATGAGGATAGAACTTGCTAAGCTTTTGCTTCAAAATAATGATATTTTATTGCTGGATGAGCCCACCAACCACCTGGATATTGAAAGTATTATCTGGTTAGAAAGTTTTCTGAATTCTTATCCTGGCTGTGTGATTCTGGTTTCTCACGATAAGATGTTTTTAGATAACGTGACCAACCGAACCATAGAAATTTCTTTAGGAAGAATATACGATTACAAGAAGCCTTATTCTAAGTATCTTGAGCTTAGGGGGGAGCTTAGAGCACAGCAATTAGCAGCCCAAAAGAATCAGCAAAAAGAAATAGAGCAGACAGAAAAACTTATCGAAAAATTTAGAGCAAAGGCCTCTAAAGCCTCCATGGCGCAGTCTTTAATAAAGAAGTTGGATAAAGTTAATCGTATTGAAGTTGATGAAGATGATAATGCAGTAATGAATATCAGTTTTCCGGTTTCGGTGCAACCTGGTAAAGTGGTGGTAGAAGCGGAACACGTGGGGAAAGCTTATGGGAAACATCAGGTTTTAGAGGATATTAATCTACTTATAGAACGAGGTAGTAAAATTGCTTTTGTTGGGCAAAACGGACAGGGAAAAACCACATTGGCAAAAATTATCATCGATGAGATTTCTCATTCGGGGAATCTAAAACTAGGTCATAATGTTCAGTTGGGGTATTTTGCTCAAAATCAGGCAGATTATTTAGACGGGGAAAAAAGTATTTATGATACGATGGTCGATGCTGCGAATGAGAGTAATCGAGCTAAAGTTCGTGATATGTTGGGATCATTTTTATTTCGCGGAGATGAAGTGGATAAAAAAGTGAAGGTGTTATCTGGAGGGGAACGAAACAGGCTGGCTCTTTGTAAAATGCTATTGCAGCCTTTTAATGTTTTGGTGATGGATGAACCTACCAACCATCTTGATATTAAATCGAAAAATGTACTTAAAGAAGCCTGTAAAAACTTTGAAGGTACTTTGATTATCGTTTCTCACGACAGGGATTTCCTTCAGGGGTTAACCAGTACAGTTTACGAGTTTAGAAATAAAAAAATAAAAGAGTATTTAGGGGATATTGATTATTATCTGGAACAGCGTAAACTTGAGGATATGCGTGCAGTAGAGAAAAGGGATAAAGTTCCAAAAACCGCAGCCAAAAAAATCGCTACAGAAAAGCAATCCTATGAAGATCAAAAAAAATTAAAAGGGCTACATAATAAATTAAGTAAAATAGAGTCTAAAATCTCCAAAATCGAAAAGGAGTTAAAAAAGAAGGATCAGGAGCTAGCAACCAATTATGAGAAAACTATTGCTCAGTCAAATTTTTTGGACAGCTATAATGATAAGAAGAAGCATCTTAAAAGTTTAATGCAAGAATGGGAAGAATTACAGCTAGAAATAGAGGAGATTAGCTAATTTCTTAAAAAATTATGATATTCGATTAAACTTTAACGAGTTTTAGGAGTCCAATTAAATAAGTTATGGATATACGCAAAATAATTCTTTCAGCACTTGGACTCCTACTAATCGTCGGGGCCATCTTTGCAGCTAAATGGATCATCGATAGTAATGTAAAAGAAGATCCTAAAATAAAAAAAGTTGTAAAAAATGTATTTGTAAAAACAGTAAAAAATGATACAGTGCCCATTAGTATTCCCGCTAATGGAAATGTATCTGCGCTACGAAAACTTGAACTTTACTCTGAAGTTCAGGGCATTTTTAGAAGTAGTAGGCATAATTTTTTACCAGGGCAGCAATATAAAAAAGGTCAGGTTTTATTGAATATTGATGCTGCGGAATATGCGGCTAGCGTACAATCAGCTAAAAGTGATTTGTATAACAGCATTACTGCTATTATGCCCGATTTGCGTTTAGATTATCCTGAGGTCTTTGAAAAATGGCAGGAATATTTAAATAATTTCGATATCAATAAATCCGTACCTGCGCTTCCAGAGGTTGAAACCGATAAAGAAAAATATTTTATTAGTGGGCGTGGGATTGTTTCTGCCTATTATAATATTAAAAACCTGGAAGAGCGTTTAAGGAAATACACCCATGTAGCTCCTTTTGACGGTATTCTTACCGAGGCTTTAGTGAAAGAAGGGACACTAATTAGATCTGGGCAAAAATTAGGGGAATTTATCGATCCTTCAGTGTATGAATTGCAGGTTTCTATTGCTAAGAAATTTAGTGATTTGCTGAGTGTGGGGAAAGAGGTTAAACTTCAAAACCTGGATAGAACAAAGCAATACACCGGTATGGTAAGCCGAATTAATGGGAGAGTAAATCTGGAGACACAAACCATTCAGGTATTTATTCGTGTAGAAGGACAAGACATTCAGGAAGGGATGTATTTAGAAGCAATGCTTGATGCAAAGGAAGAGCCTAATGCACTGGAAATCCCCAGGGAATTACTGGTAGAGCGTTCTAAGGTTTATATTGTTAGAGATAGTGTGTTAGATCTTGTAAGAGTAGATCCGGTATATTTTAGTACAGAAACGGTTGTGGTAAAAGGCCTGGAAGATGGTACTAGGATGCTTGCTGCATCGGTTCCTGGAGCTTATGCCGGCCAACTGGTAAATGCTGAAGAAATAAGGGATACCGCAAAAACCGAATAGCTTTGAGAAAACTAATTAGCTACTTTATTAAGTACGAAGTTGCGGTAAATATCGTAATTATAGCTTTCCTTTTGTTTGGAGCCATTGGGGCCTTTACTTTAAAATCTTCGTTTTTTCCATTGGAAGAAAGCCGAATGATAAATATTGATGTCACTTACCCAGGATCGGCACCAGAGGAAATTGAAGAAGGGATTATCCTTAAAATAGAAGATAATTTAAAAGGTTTAGATGGTATAGAACGGGTAACCTCTGTTGCTAGAGAAAGCGGTGGCTCCATTACGGTAGAAATCGAGCGCGACGAGAATATCGATGTAATGCTTACCGAGGTGAAAAATGCAGTAGATCGTGTTCCTACCTTTCCAACAGGTATGGAGCCTTTAATCGTAGCTAAAGAAGAGTCCATAAGGCCTACGATTCGTTTTGCTATTAGTGGAGAGAAAATTCCGTTAGTCACCTTAAAAAGAATTAGTGAGCAAATTGAAAACGATTTGCGAATGATGGATGGGATTTCCCAGATTGAAATCGATGGTTTCCCTGAAGAAGAGATTGAAATTGCAGTTAGGGAAAACGATCTTCTGGCCTATAACCTCACTTTTGAAGAAGTGGCTCAAGCTGTTTCGGGAGCTAATATATTAACTACGGGAGGAACCATTAAAACCAGCAGCGAAGATTATTTAATTAGAGCTAATAATCGAGCCTATTACGCTGAAGATTTACAGGATCTGGTTTTAAAATCCACAACCAGCGGAGAAATTATTAGATTATCTGATGTGGCCAGGGTTTCAGATCAATTTTCAGAAACACCAAATGCTTCTTTTTTTAATGGTAATCAGAGTGTAAATATTACGATAAGTAATACCAATTCTGAAGATTTACTTGCCGCCGCCGCCCAGGTAAATGAATATATAGAAGATTATAACCGCAAAAGCAGTAACGTTCAGTTAGATGTGATTTTTGATTCCTCTATTCGGTTACAGGAAAGAACGCAATTACTGGTAGAAAACGGAATAATGGGCATTGTGCTGGTATTATTTTTTCTCTCCCTATTTTTAAATACGCGATTGGCTTTTTGGGTAGCTTTTGGTTTGCCGGTAGCATTTCTTGGAATGTTCATTTTTGCAGAGCAATTCGATGTAACGATCAATGTTCTTTCGCTTTTTGGGATGATTATCGTTATTGGGATACTGGTGGATGATGGGATTGTAATTTCAGAAAATATTTATCAGCATTTTGAAAGCGGAAAAAACCCTATAAAAGCAGCTTTAGATGGTACTATTGAAGTGGTGCCGCCAATTATTTCAGCAATTATTACTACAATATTGGCCTTCGCCAGCTTTCTTTTTCTGGATAGCCGGATAGGAGAGTTTTTTGGTGAAGTTTCAACGGTAGTAATGTTAACCTTGGTAGTTTCTTTAATTGAAGCCCTTATTATTTTGCCAGCACATATTGCTCATTCTAAGGCTTTAATACGTGATGCACCTAAGCCTAAAACAGCGATAGGAAAATTCTTCGGCAAAATGAGGGATATCAATAAAGTAGGGGATCGGATCATGATTTTTCTTCGTGATAAATTATATGCCCCTACTTTAGATTTTGTGCTTAAACAGCAAATACTGAGTATTGGCATTTTATTAGCCGTTTTAATTCTCACCTTTGGAGCGATTGGGGGGAATATCATTAGAATTACCTTATTCCCAAGTGTAGCCAGTGACAGGATTTCTATTGATCTTTTAATGCCTGAGGGTGTTAATCCTGAAAGAACCGACTCGATTATTACTATGGTTGAAGAAGCAGCCTGGCGCGTAAACAAAGATTTTACCGAACGGCAGACCGGAAATCTATCGGTTATTGAAAACACCATTAAAAGAGTGGGGCCCGGGAACAATAAAGCTTCTATACAGGTGAACCTGTTGCCAGGGGAAGAGCGTGATTTTGGAGCTCCAGAAATCACCAATGCTATACGTGATGAAGTGGGACCGGTTTATGGAGTGGAAAATCTAACCTTTGGGTCTGGAGGGAATTTTGGGGGATCTCCGGTTTCGGTTTCGTTATTAGGAAACAATCTTCAAGAACTTGAAGCAGCGAAGGAAGAATTGAAAACGATTTTTGAGAATAATCCTTTATTAAAGGATGTTAGTGATAGTGATCCAAAAGGGATCAAAGAGATTAATATCCATTTAAAAGAGAACGCGTATGCTTTAGGATTGGATCTGGCTGAGGTGATGCGACAGGTTAGAAATGGCTTTTTTGGTACACAGGCACAGCGTTTTCAGCGTGGGCAGGATGAGATTAGAGTTTGGGTGCGTTATGATCTTGAAAATCGATCTTCAATAAACGATTTGGATGATATGCGCATTGTAACTCCTAGTGGTAATCGTGTGCCATTTGATGAAATCGCGAATTATGAAATTATCCGTGGCACCGAATCGATAAGCCACCTTGATGGGATGCGTGAAATTAGGGTAAGTGCTGATATGGAAGATCCTAATGGAAGCTCTACCGATATTTTGGCAGATATTCAGGAAAATGTAATGCCAGATTTATTAGCAAAATATCCTAGTTTGAGTGTTTCCTATGAAGGACAGAATCGGGAAGCCGGAAAACTGGTAAGTTCAGCTAGTGCAGTGTTGCCTGTTATTCTTTTTCTTATTTATGCAACCATTGCATTTACATTCAGAAGTTACAGTCAGCCTTTGCTTTTAATGATTATGATTCCTTTTAGTGTAATTGGAGTGGCATGGGGCCATTGGATTCATGATTTTCCTATCAATATGCTTTCAGCTTTGGGGATTATTGCCTTAGTGGGAATTATGGTTAATGACGGACTTGTACTTATAGGAAGGTACAATGGTAATTTACGGGATGGATTGAAATTTAAAGAGGCAATCTACGAAGCCGGTAAATCACGCTTTAGAGCTATTTTCTTGACCTCTTTAACCACCATTGCCGGTATGGCGCCTTTGCTTTTAGAAAAGAGCAGACAGGCGCAATTTTTAAAACCAATGGCGATTTCCATTAGTTATGGGATCGCGATTGCTACTTTATTAACCCTTTTCCTGCTGCCCTTATTATTATCAATTACCAATCGTATAAAAGTAGAGACTAAGTGGCTTGCTAGCGGAGAAAGAGTAGAACGGGAGTCTGTAGAGCGAACAATAAAAGAATTACATGAAGCTGAAAAAAATAGAGATGAATACTAAGATTATATATGTTACGGTCTTTTTCTTCGGGTGGCTATCTTTTTCAGCAAACGCGCAGGAACCTTTACAGGATTCCCTGCTTACTAAAGAAGAGGTAATTTCCAGAGCTTTAGAAAGTAATTTCGGTATTAAAATAGCCAGTAATAATGTGGACATTGCAGAAAATAATCAGAGTATATTAAATTCTGGCTATTTACCAAGTCTAAGAGCTGTAGGAGGATATAGTTATGACCTAAATGACCGACTTACCGAGCCAGAAGGAGGTGAAAATGTAGATCAAAGGGGGATTGAAGGAGAAGCCTACAGTACTTCAATAAATTTAGATTATACTCTTTTTGATGGTTTGGGTAGGCTTTATAATTATAAAAGTTTAAAAGAGCAATATAATCTTTCTCAATTAGAAGCCAGAGAAACTATAGAAAATACCATTCTTCAGCTACTAACCGTTTATTATGAAGTTGCCAGGTTAAGCCAGAATATGGAGGTGTTAGAGGAAACCCTTCAAATTTCCCAGGAGAGAGTAAAAAGAGCCCAGTATCAATTTGAATATGGGCAATCCAATAATCTGGTGGTACTCAATGCGAAGGTAGATGTAAATACAGATAGTATCAATATTATTGAAACCCGTCAGCAATTACAAAATACCAAGAGGGACTTAAATGTGATCTTAAACCGGGATATCAATAATCGTGAATTTCAGGTAGATACTTTAGTCGATTTTATTCCGCAGCTGCAAATCGAATCATTTTTAGAACAATCAGCTTACAATAACGTGAGTTTGCTGCAAGCACAAAGCAACATCATTATTAGCGATTATGATATTAAAGTAAGCAAATCTGGATATCTTCCTACGGTTGGACTTACGGGGTCTTATGGTTGGAACAGGAATATTAGTGCCGCTACTGCATTTTTTCCGGGTTCGACCACGACTACAGATGGCCTCTCTGCGGGGATTAATTTATCCTGGGATTTATTTGATGGAGGGCAAACCAGCGTGGCTATTCAGAATGCAAAAATCAATAAAGAAAATCAACAACTTCAAAAAAAACAGATAGCATTACAAGTAGAACGCGATATAGCTAATGCCTTGGGGAATTATGAGAATAAGCTTTACATTTATCGTGTTCAGGAAGAAAACGTGCTCACTAATCAGGATAATTTTAACCGATCTGAAGAACAGTATCGCTTAGGGCAAATTTCGTCTATTGAATTTAGACAGGCACAGATTAATTTGCTGGATGCCAAAACGAGTCTTAATTTAGCGAAATATGATGCAAAGTTAGCCGAACTTCAATTATTACAATTAACCGGCCAGTTGCTAAATATTGAGTTTTAATTATGTTTGAGCACTTTTTTCAATGTCCGTATTGCTGGGAGGAAATCTCAGTACTTTTAGATCCTTCGATAAGACGCCAAACCTATATTGAAGATTGCGAGAATTGCTGTAATCCTATAGAGTTTACGGTATCTTTTCAAGATGGGGAATTACTGGAGTTTGCAGCAGAAAATATTGAGCAATAATCAGACTGTTTAATTTGTTTGCTGTCAGTAGGTTATTTTTTTTGATGTTCTTTGAAGCCATAGAAAATTAGCTATCGAAATTTATTTTAGCTAAAAGAGATCAATAAATTTTTAAAAAAAGTTTTGGAGAAGTAAAAAAGCGTTGTATATTTGCATCCCGATAACGCAATAAGCGATATCGAAACATACTGAAATAAGATATTATACAATATATATCGCGGGATAGAGCAGTAGGTAGCTCGTCGGGCTCATAACCCGAAGGTCACTGGTTCGAGTCCAGTTCCCGCTACTAGCAATGACAAGGCTTCACAGAAATGTGAAGCCTTTCTTTTTTACGATAGGTACAGAATAGGTACAGAATAAGCCCATTTTCAATTTGACATTTCCCTTGATTTCAAATGATATTATTTTGTAGCAAGAAATAGTATGGATGAACTATTTTAATACTTAAATGCATTTTTCATTAATTCCATTTCGTTTCTTGGAATACCTAGATCCGTCGCTATTTGTTCCCATTGGGCTATATTCTGACCAATTGTATTGATAATAGCATCGGCCTCTTTTTCTTTTAACCGAAAATATGGAGCTACTTCTCGTACAAGGTCAAAATCCAACGCATTATCGGTTTCTGAAATATTAAGTTTCAAGCCAGTACCGTTCGGGGTTGGATTAATATCATAAGCCGGCGAAAGTATCCAACCCGAATCCCTCAAAAGGAATCCGTGATTGCGAAGATGATCGTCGGTATTTGATATGGCTATATTAAAAACAATGCGGCTCCATAATTTTTTGAGATCGTTATCAACGTTAGTTCCATTCTGCATCAAAAATTCCACAAGCTCCAAATAACTAACCCCATCTTGATAGTCCGTTCCATCAGTATATCCTAATAAGGTCATTGCAGAAGCAAAGTGAATACGGGTACCAGCGTTGTTACGATCAAATCGTTGTGTTAGAAATGTATGTTGATGGTGTGAGAATTTTTGTATCCTTGACGGTGCCATTTCAATACCGGATTGAATGGCAAGCCGATAGGCAAGCATTTCCCAAGCGCCCATATCCTGACGATCATTTTGACTTGGGAATTTAGCAATCCATAAATTTCCTTCAGTATCCCGAATGTTTGCCTTGGGTCTTGCACCTCCCAAAGAAGATCCTGGTGCCATTAGCATATTGAGCCATTTTAGGTATTCTGGATTGTCAGGGGCATCTTCTTTTTCTAGTTGTAAGCTGGCAAATTCAAGATCCCGAAGTGCAGCGAAAGGTGGTGCTGCCATCGCTTCATCATCATCTAAAAATGCACCATCGGACGTTGTTTTAAAACGAAGTCCTCCCATTCTGTTATTATCATAAACTCCGAGTAGGTAATCCGATTCCATTAAAGTGTTAGGCCGGCGTTCTTCTTTCCTAGCTTTAGCAGCCTCTTTACGCATCATTAGAACTCGACCCCATCGATCAGGTGAGGAATCCAAGAAAATACCGAAATTGGATTTCTCATCAGTCAGGTACTGGGCTCCTTCGAATAATTGTAAATCTGGATCTATGATCTGGGCATAATCCGATTGTAACCATTCTTTAGCATATTCAAAGGAAAATATTTCTTTTCCTCTAGATGGCGTAGCATATAAACTCCCCATTAAGAATGGATCTTCAATTCCATCCCAATGCGCATATACCAATATTTCTTTTCGTTCCTGTGTCATTATTTCTTGGTATTTTTTGGACCACGTTCTTTAACGGTTAGATCGGCATCCTGTATTTTTCTACCCAATGTATCATCTTTGGCCAAAAGCAATATATCCTTCTCCAATCCTAATACTAATAAAACCTGGAGAATAATACCTAAAGAAATTGAAGGACTTCCTTTTTCAAGGGAAGAAAGTGTAGGACGGGAAATCCCTGCCCGCTCTGAAACCTGATCCATCGTTAGTTTCCTGCGTAAGCGTGCCAACTTGATATTTTCTCCTACTGCTTGTAAAAGCTTTTGGTTTTTAGGTAGTAGTATAAGGCTATTTCTAGGCATAACGTTAAATATTTTTTACAAATATATTTAAAAAAGTAAATAGTATTTTACGTTATTGAAACAAATAATATAAGGAGCTTAATTTTGTGCCAAAAAAAGTATTTTTTTAGGACAATTGAATTTGTTACATATATTTTCCACTATAGCGTATAATTAGCCCATAAAGCATTATTCTTTTATTGAGTTCACTCAGCATATTCCCCTTCATTCCTCGAAAAGCTGCATTCCGGGCAGTAGCGCTTCCCTAAAAAGTCTTGGACACCATCACCAATTTCTCCTTTCCACTCTGTTAACTCTTGCCGTCCCTAATAGCTATCGTGACTGGAAAGGAGCACTGCATTTCCAATCCGAAATCGGGAACGGAGTCCGCTAAATTGGAATTCCATTTAATCATTTGGTGCCGCTTCCTATGTATTGGTACTTCACAAAAGCCTTTAGACCTACTCCCGTACCCTCACTGTCCCTCCCTTTTTTTGACAGCAAAATACCAACATTTGGAAGTTGAACGGACTGCATAAGCCAGTCGTGCCTCCTTTTTATAAATCCTTATCAATTCCAAATATTGAAAATGTATCAGCAACAAAAAAAGGTAACAGCGAGGGCGCTATGGGAAGTAAATCTAAAATGAAGCTTATGAAATCGTACAAAAACATCAAAAAGGAGGCGGCACCAAAAAAACAAAAAAGGAAAACGCTCAAGATATAATAAGTAAATCACTTCAAAAAAATAGAAACGCAAACTTTCTGAATGGTTCAGATAGTATTATTAATCTTTAAATTTCTTAGTTATGAGTACTTTAAAAAATCACGTACAGTTAATCGGAAACGTTGGGCAAGAACCGACCATTACCAACCTTGAAAGCGGAAAAAAAGTAGCCCGTTTATCAATCGCTACCAATGAACACTACAAAAACAACAAGGGTGAAAAAGTACAGTCCACCGACTGGCACACGGTTGTAGCTTGGGGCAAGACTGCTGAAATTATCGAAAATTATGTAGGCAAAGGAAAGGAAATCGCCCTAACGGGAAAACTACGAACCCGTACCTATACCACCGAAGACGGAAACCAACGCTATGTAACCGAGGTTGAAGCCAATGAAATCCTTTTGCTAGGAAGCAAAAGCGATAAGTAATCCTAAAAAGCAAAGAGGGCGTCATCGTCGAAAGTTTCGCCCTCTTTTAATTATTAACCCTTTAAATAAGCTAATAATGAAAAGCAAAGTTAATGAAATAGCCATAAGTTATAGCGGAAGCACCAAAGCAAATTTACTTCCCAAAATAACCTGTTCCCAAAGCGCGGCAGATTTAGCCTATAGCCATTGGAACAAAGAAACAATCGAACTACACGAAACCTTTAAAATACTATTACTCAATAATGCCAATAAAGTCAAAGGGATTTATGAGGTTTCCAACGGGGGGATTACCGGTACTTTAGTGGATGTCCGCATTTTATTTGCTGTCCTCTTAAAGAGCCTCACTACCGCAGTAATTTTATTACATAACCATCCGAGTGGAACTTTAAAACCAAGTGAAGCGGATAAACGCCTGACCCAAAAAATTAAAAAGGCTGGGGAGTTGTTTGATATCAAAGTTTTAGATCATTTGATACTTTCCCCTGAAGGTGATTACTACAGTTTTGCAGATAACGGAATCCTTTAAATTGAAAGCTATGATTTATCTAAATTTTACCGACTTGAGCGAAGAAACTCAAAACCGACTTTTAGAGGATTCTAAAAAAGATGTGGAACGAAAATTTGGGGATGAAATCCGTAAATACGTCAAGGAAAATTACACCAGTTTTGAAACGATGATTGAAGAAGAAGCCATACGGAATTTGTATTCCTATACTTTTGTATTCAACATTTGAATTTTAAAAATTACGAATAAAACACCGCTATATTTTAGTGGTGTTTTTTTATTTAATGAATTCTAATATCATAAAAATCATTATCTTTAGTTAGCTGAAATTCAGCATTCAATTTTACGTAGGGTTATCCATTTTTTGACTTTCGCCGATAACCCTGCCCATCGAAAATTAACATAACAGGAAATTATTTTCCTCAAAATGGCAATTGGCTTTGAGCCAGATTGTACGGAATTTTGTCCCGCTGGGCGGGACGAAAAGGAGTAGCAAGAGGGTAACACGCGATGCGATGTTAAGCACTCCTTTTTATTTTCAAATAATTGATATTCAGCAATTTGAAAAAATGTAAAATTTCCAACCTCCTACAATTTGCGACAAATGGCCTGTAAACGCCCATTTTTAGGGAATAATTTGCGACAAATCGGCGAACTATGGACTCATTTATCGGCATTAGGTTTAAAAATGAAACGGCAAAACGTTTTCAGGAATTTTCAAAAACACACTTCAAATCACACACCGAAGCATTGGAAACAATGCTCGACTTTTTCTTCTATAACGAGATCTCCCCAAAGGAAAAATTAGGACCTACGGGGAGGACCATCGAAGCGAAACTTTTAAAAAGAATTAATGCCGTTATCGCCATAATGCGAGACGTGGAAAAGACACAAACCAAACCCACTGTAGCAATGATTCAATCGCTGTTTGAAATAGAAGAACCCAAAAAGAAACCTTTGATTGTGGAAAAGAAATATGCCGAAGAACAACCTAAAGTAAGGTTTCGGGAAAAGCAAAACCATCATAACGAACACTAAATTTTTGAGCTATGTACATCACGATCACACCTCAAAAAATGGGAGGAAATTATTCACAAAGTTCAGGCGATTTTGTCGGTTACCTGGAGAAAGAAAATGAAGGCTTGAAACCTACAGAAATGGAACATTTTTTCAATCAATATGAGGATAAGATTTCCGCAGATGAAGTAGTCAAAGAAATTGATGGCAACACTGCTAAACTCAAAAAGACCGAACCCAAATTTTATTCCATTACGGTCAGCCCTTCTAAATATGAGCTGAGTCGATTGCAGAGTAGCAGCGAAGATTTAAAAAGATACACCCGGGAACTGATGAAGGATTATGTAGCCTCCTTTAATCGTGAAATCAACGGACGACCTATTCGTATTGAAGATATTAAGTATTACGCAAAAATAGAACACCAACGTAGTTTTAAAGGAACCGATTGGCAGATTAAAGAAAACCAGCCCTATGCTACTCAAATCCTTCAGCTTAAAAATGAGATCCGGCACTTGAAAACACAGGGTAGGGAGGGGGAAATTAAATCCCTACAACGAAAGATCTCCAAATTGGAAAGGGAGGCGCCCCATCAACAGGATGGGAAGCGGATCGTTCAGGGAATGCTAAAAGCGGGAAACCAAAGCCATATCCATATCGTTGTAAGCCGGAAAGATGCTTCTAATACGTTTAGTCTTTCTCCGGGGAGTAAACATAAGGCATCGGAAGTCGAGATGCACGGGAAGAAAGTAAAACGTGGTTTTGACCGTGACCAGTTTTTTGAACGTGGCGAAAAAACTTTTGATAGGACGTTCGGTTACCAGCGAAACTTCGCTGAGACCTATAAAGCAAGAAAGGATTTCATTAAAAATCCGAAAGTCTATTTTGCAACGCTGATGAAATTGCCCACCAATGAAAAGGCCATTGCTTTTAAAATGATGAGAGAAAGTGGTGTTCCAATGCTGCCCAGTATTCCGGTTTCTCAAGCGCAATTGGCAATGAAAGCTTTTAACCGCCTACGCCGGGGCGTGGAAGTAGCCATCAAATCAAGTTCCATTGGTATTTAATTTAATTCAAATAGTATGTATGTAGATCATCTCTTTACCGTTCTTTCCATCATTGGGCTGACCAGTGCGTTGTTTTTTGGTGGGTATAAGATTTCCAACTATGCATTTTGGGTAAACAACCTGTTGTTGTTTGCACTGTCTTATTTTTTACAAGCTTCCAATAATTTGATTTTAGTATTGTTGAATGTGGCCTGTCCGCTTTTGCTAATCAACACATCATTGTATGTTTTCTTGCATAAAAGGGAAAACTCAAAAAATAGTAACCATAGGTACCAAGTTGATTTTAAAACTACCAACGGAGATTTCAAACTGGATAATATTAAACGTGGGGCATCCATCATCGGTTCTGCGGGAAGCGGAAAGACCGAAAGTGTAGTGTATGGATTCTTAAAGCATTTCCGGAAAGAAGGTTTTTGTGGAATTATTCACGATTATAAGGATTTTGAACTGACGGAAATGGCGTATCCGCTTTTTAAGGAAGGGGATGTTCCATTTAAGGTGATTTCCTTTGATAGAATCATCCATCGAGTTAATCCCATTGCTCCACGCTATTTAGAGAATGAGGAAAGCGTGAATGAGGTTTCCCGGGTAATTATCGAGAACTTACTGGAGCAACGGGAATCGGGAACAAGCGGTACAACTAAATTTTTCAATGATGCTGCGGAAGGTTTGATAGGTGGACTCATTTGGAAACTCAAAACGACCTATCCCCAATTCTGCACTCTGCCACATTTAATTGCCATTTATCAGTATCTGGACACCGATAGCCTGATAAAGTTTTTGGAAACTAACACGACATCACGGGCTATGGCAGATGCATTTATTAGTGGTAAGGATTCGGAACGGCAGACCGCTGGGGTAAAAAGTACCTTGGCCAATGCACTCAAGCGTATCAGTACCCAACGGATTTTTATGGCCTTGTCGGCAGATGAAGTCCCACTCAATATCAATAGTGAAGAAAATCCAGCGGTAATTTCAATTGTGAACAATCCAAAATTTGAGACTTCGTATTCACCGGTGATTGCTACTATTGTCCACACTATCATCAAACAAATGAGCGTGCGCGGTCAGAGACCGTCTTTTTTACTTATGGAAGAAGCGCCTACCATTCGATTATTGAATATGCATCGTATTCCGGCAACATTGCGGAGCTATAATATTTCTACGGTCTATGTGATGCAGGATAAGATCCAGAACGATATGATGTACGGAGATAAGGCAAGCAAGGCGATATTGAGCAATCTTTCCTATCAATTTTTTGGAAAGGTCAACGACCCGGACACCGCAAAATATTATGAACGTTTTTTTGAGATTATAAAAGACCCAACAAAGAGTGTGAGCCGTGGGCATAACCTTGATTTTGATACACGGATTACTACTGGTGAAAAAGAAATTCCAAAAATCAGGGCGGATGTTTTCTTTCGTTTAAAACAAGGGGAATTTATAACCTACGCCGATGGAGAAGACAAAAAAGTACAATTTAAATTAGCCAAGATTAAAAGGGGATTACCTGAAGAATCAAAGCAGTTTTCTCAGACTGATCTGGAAACTAATTTTGAGCGGATTTATGAAGAAGCGAGGTCTATATTTGAGTAGTAAATTTAATTATTGTTATGGGGTTTTTGAATTCGGGAAGCACTGTGTCCCGAAAATTTTTAACTTATTTTTGAGGAATGTAATTTACCTCAATCAAAACCTTCTATCAAAATTAAACTAGCATTATCATTCGCTTCTTTTTGAAGTCTTTGCTCAATAGTATCTATCAGAGAATCGGTTGAGTCCTCATTATTGAACAAGAATTGTAAGGTATGGGAATCGATGATGTTGTGGACTCCATCCGAACAAATAAACAATTTGTCTTCTTTATTCAATAGAAGTTCTTGGTAGGAAGGCAAAGATTTCTTAACATCACCTTGAATAGAACGGGTAACAAGATGGTTATATTTAGATAAATTTACCCTACCATTTGAATTGTCAGTTTCAGAGAGCTCACTACTCAGATTATGTGATTTGCTTTCAAAGCAAAGTTTACCTTTTGAATAATGAAGAATTTTCACATCTCCCACCCAAAACGTCTTAGCGGTTTTTTTTGAGATTAGTATTCCGCCAAGGGTAGATCCAAGTTTTGATTGATGTTGTTCTTGGTATTGGCGTAAAGCTAAGTTTGCTTTGTTTATGGCCTTTTGGATGACATTTACGTTAAATTGATCGCTATTGGATAGGAAAGTAGTCAAGCTATCAATAATCATTTCCGCAGCGATGTCACCATTATCATATCCTCCCATTCCGTCTGCAACTATATAGAGATAGGAATCAGTACCAATTTTCTCAGCCAATATTCGATCTTGATTGGTTTCTCGCTTTCCAATATGTGATATTACTTTAGATTTCATTTATTTGTCGGTACATCCAATTGAACCATCCGTTTCAGCGTATCGAAAAACGCTTGTTGAAAGGCGCTATCTTGGGTGTGCAATTTATAGAGTTCCAGTTCATTTTTTCTTTGTCTGGATAACACTTCCTGAATAATG
The DNA here is from genome assembly GCF_000023465.1 of Zunongwangia profunda SM-A87. NCBI lineage: Bacteria > Pseudomonadati > Bacteroidota > Flavobacteriia > Flavobacteriales > Flavobacteriaceae > Zunongwangia > Zunongwangia profunda. The sequence continues at coordinate 4,412,769 of NC_014041.1, read as the reverse complement.
CGACGTAAAGCAATATCGCTATTTTGCTCGTCTGGGTTTTGTTTAACCTTTTCTTCGAAGTCTGGATGAGCTTCTACAAATTTCTGCAAGCTTAGCATTTTAACTCTTTGCTCCTCGGGGGTAGCATCCCAACCGTGAAAATAACGTTCGTTAAAAGTTTTGATAATTGCTTCTAGTTCATCTTCTTCATTTTCTCCGTGAGCACCGCGAATACTTGAGTTCTGCGGATCGAGTTCTGAATCACTTTCATCCAAACCTATTTTCACCCCTATTTTATCACGCTGTTCCAACCCATACGTTGCTAAGTCAACGGCATCCAATAATTTGTCCAAGTCGTCTTCATCGGGGTCTTTGACAATCATTTTAGGGATAAGGAACTTTAGGAACCAATAGAGCATTTCCCATTCCGGATTATTGAAATCCAATAGTGCTGCCACTTGTCCATAAATTTTAACAAACTGCCGCGCTTTGATTTTATAATCCGCCTTTTGCTTTTGCTCTAACTGCAATTCCACATCAAAACGGGCTTGAGGTTTGCTCAAAGCGGCTCCCAAGGTTTCCGTATCTGCATTTGAAAAGAATAAGTCGTTGAACAGTTCCACTTCAGACCATTCGTAAACACCTTCTTCATCCAGAATCATTTTAGCATCGTGCAATACATTTACATCTGTTGCACTACTTAACGTTGCTACCGTATAATAAGGGTCAAAAGCTTTTTTTATATCCTCTTTGTCATTGAAAAAGTCCAACACAAAAATATCTTCTGTCTTTTTTCCCAGTTTTGGAGCAGAACGGTTTAACCGAGATAAGGCTTGAACAGCCAGTACGCCTTGCAGTTTTTTATCTACATACATTGCGCAGAGTTTTGGTTGGTCAAATCCTGTGAGGTATTTATTGGCGACTACCAAAATACGGTAATGGTCCATATCAAAATAACGCGCAATCTTGTCCTGAATATAATCAGGATCAGATGACTTGGCAGTATCTAAATGTGCAGGTAGATTGTTGACGGATTCTTCGGTTAAGGAAATGCCGTCTACTTCTTTTTCTCCTGAAAAAGCGCAGATGGCTCCAAACGGGTTTCCCCGCTCTTCCAACAAACGTTGAATAGCTTTGAAATATCGAACAGCAGACTCAATACTTTGAGTCACGAACATCGCTTTGGCTTTTCCTTTTAATTTTTTCTTTTGCACAAAATGCTTAGTGAAATGATCCAGCATCACTTCAGCTTTGGTGTCTATGGTTTGCTGGTCTTTTTCCACAAAGGCTTTTAATTTCTTTTGGGCTTTTTTGGTATCGAATATCGGATTTTCTTCTGCCGACTTCGTCAAACGGTAATAGCTTTTAAATGTGGTATAATTGTTCAGTACGTCTAAAATAAAACCTTCTTCTATGGCTTGTTTCATTGCATACAAATCGAAAGGCTCAAAACTGCCATCTTCTTGTGGCATTCCAAACTTTTCTAATGTACTGTTTTTGGGTGTTGCTGTAAAGGCTAAATAAGAAGCATTGGTTTGCATCTTTCGGGATTGCATCACTTGCGCTATTTTATCTTGAACATCTTCGGCTTCTGCTTCGGTTGATTCTTGCCCAATAGCCCGGTTTAGGTTATCTGCCGTGGTGCCCGATTGAGAACTGTGTGCTTCATCAATAATCACGGCAAAACGTTTATCACTTAAATCAGAAATGCCTTCCACGATAAAAGGGAATTTTTGAATCGTAGTAATAATGATCTTTTTACCTTGCTCCAAGCTATCTTTCAGGCCCCGACTGGAATAAGCAGGGGCTACAATATTTTTGACTTCCGAAAAACTGCGAATGTTTTCACGAATCTGTCGATCCAATAAACGTCTATCGGTTACGACAATAACAGAATCAAAAATAGGTTTGTCGATTGCTTTTTTACCGGCCGCCTGTTCGTTTTCTGGATAGGCTTCTATCAACTGGTAAGCTGCCCAGGTAATAGAATTTGATTTTCCCGAACCAGCAGAATGTTGAATAAGGTAACGGAAGCCCGTTCCATTTTCGCTCACGTGTGCCATAATTTTTCGTACCACACGCATTTGATGGTATCTAGGAAAAAATAAAGTACGTTTATTTATAGGGTCTTTAGACTTCCCATCTAAGCGCACAAAGTGCTGAATAATATTGGCTATGCTTTTTGGCTTAAATACCTCTTCCCATAAATAGGCTGTTTTATGACCAAAAGGATTAGGCGGGTTGCCTTTACCATTTTCATAACCCTGATTAAAAGGTAAGAAAAATGTATCTGTGCTGTTGAGCTTGGTCGTCATAAATACTTCATCGGTATCGGCGGTCATATGTACAAGACAGCGTCCAAAATTGAGTAAAGGTTCTTTGGGATCACGCTGCTTACGGTATTGGTTTTGACCGTGTAAGCGTGCATTTTGACCTGTCCATTGATTTTTGAGTTCAAGGGTAATTAGCGGTAAACCATTGACAAAAATTACCATATCAATTTCTTCCCGCGGATTACTTTCTGAATACGGCACTTGGCGGGTTACGCTAAATTGGTTACTGTCGAAATCTTTAGCAACTCTTGCACTGCTACTTCCTAAAGGTAATGGAAACAATAAGGTAAAATGTGCATCATCAACTCCCAAACCCTTTTTGAGTACGTGCAGAACCCCTTGTTTTTTGACAATGCGATCCAAACGTTGCAAGATTTTAAGTTTCCAATCGTTACTACGTTTGAGTTTATTGAGTTCTTCTTCCTGTGTGCTTTCTAGAAAATCCCAAAACCGCTCGGTATCTAGTGCATATTTTGAATCAAAATGCGAACGGTCTCCATTATAATACCCGTTTCTTGTTCTATATACTGCATTAGCTTCTGCAACTGAAGTGCCTTCTTCTTTGAGTGTTTCTAGTGAAACCCCGGTTAAGCATTTTTGAATAGCAGCTTCTAAAGCTTGTTCGTTGGTTTGGTTGTTCATTGTAAATGGTTTTCTGAAGTTCAGGTCAAATTAGAAATCCTTTCCAAATAGTTCATCTAATCTTCAAACTCTTCAAAATCGTTTATTTCCTGTTCTTGTTTTGATTCTAAGTATTGTTCTTCTTGCTTTGTATCTACCTTAATTAATTTTCTAAGTCTATTTACCATATAGATCAACATTAAAAAAATTTGATATAAAAGTGTTAAGCATATACCACTAAAAAAAAGATTTGTCCACTGGTCAATTTTCAAATATCTAAGAATAAAATTACCTGATGTCAAAGTTATTATCAGTAGGATACCTAATCCCATTAATGATAAAAAAATAGTTACAAATGCTCCATCAGATGTTTCTCTAATAAGTTTTAATCTTTTTATTTTTTCTGAAGCATTCTGGATTAAATGATCAGATCTAATTCGATCTGAAAAGCTACTCACAAAATTGAACAAAAGACCGATCAAAATTGATAAAACGACAGAAATAGTATTTTTTACCTCGCTAATACTTTCTATAGTAAATAACAAAATGAAACTCACACCTAAGGGTAGAACTAGACGTGTAGCAATTCTCTCTTTCAGATTGTTAGAATCTTTATAGAGAAGAGCTAAATAAGCTTTCCACAATTTTTTGATGCTAAAACTTTCCACGTTATAATATATCTAAATCGAAAGATTGAATAAGTTTGTTTACTTCTTTTCTCATTTTTGAATAATCTACGAAACCATCTTCTTCAACTTCTAAATCAATTTCATAAGTAGGTTGAATTTTCATAGTGTCAGAAAGGTCTATAGTTCGTTTATTACCTTTATATTCGCTTATGATTTTTAGGCTTGTATTTCCTTCTTCAAAACCTAATTGTTCAAGTTGCGGTATGGAAAAGTAAGTTTGTTTATTTTCTACTGCATCAACTAACTCTTGTTTTAACTCATCAGGGAAATCAGTGTCATCTTCAGAAATAATAGCAGTCTTTACCGTATATTTTCCTTTATTCTTGTAATCGCCTAAGTATCTTGTCATCGAATCAGATGGAACCTCTTTTCTTATAAACTCTAATCGGGAATAATCACCATTACCCAAAAAGTTAATGATAAGATCTTTTTCTACAAACTTTTCAAATTCGACCTTTAATCCAGGTTGAATCGTTGGAATATATTTTTTCAATAATGAGAAGATGTGCTTTTTATAAGATTTTCCATCTGTTTTTTCTAATACTAAAAAAGCGGTTGATTTGTTTAAAGGAAAAATAATATCGAAATAATGCCTTTTATCTACAGATATGCCTTTTTCCTTTTTTCCTGCATTGGTCTTTAATTTATCTGCGTTACTAAATGCCAATTCCTTATCTCTATCACGACCTACTACTATTACCCCATTTACCCGGCCATATTTAGAGTTGCCACTCCATTGAGATTTTTCTTCTTTTGCGTATACTTTCACTATATCACCGTATGTGTCTTTTGGAGGAGCTTCGTGAATGTAATTAGGAAATTTTAAGAACATAGCTTTGTATAACTTATCGGTAATTTCTTGCTCCAGTTTTATTTTGGTGCTTGTTTTGCTGTCACTAAGTGTAATAGTGTAGATCTCGACTTTAGTCATAAATTTTATATTTTAGATTTCAACTCACTTTAATTTTTCCCAATACACAACTGTCTATCAAACTTGCCTTATATTCTTTTAATTTTACAATAGCTTGTTCTTGCTGGGTAACAGCTTGATCTAGTTTTCGGGATTGTGCGTCTATGTAATTGACAATTTTTTCTTGCTCTTGTTTGGAAGGAACACAAACCCATATTCTACCTAAATCTGTACTATTTATAGCGGGATAACTCATCCCTTTAGAATTATAACTAACTTGTTCTGTAAATGCGTCAGCTCTAACTTGATTATATAAATATTTATTTAATATATTTTTGTTTGGACTTAAGATAGCAAACCCTGTAGAATAAACATATTTGGATTTATTCTCATCGATAAAATCAATTGCTTTTAAGTATGTCCTTACAGTGGAGACAATAGTATCACCATTTTTAGCAACTTTTCTGGCTCTTGAAGGGGCATTTTGAAAAAGGTAATATTCAGTTGAAAGAATACCATCTTCAAATGTTACACTACCAATATCCACGTAATTAATTTCTTGCTTTTTGTTCAAGTTTTCAGGTAATGACTCTTTATTTAAAACACATATAAACTTCAATCGCTTCACTTCCCAATTTTTAGGAATCTCACCGATCCAATCTACTCCCGAATCTTTCATCGGCACGTTTTTATTTAAACCTCGTGTTACTGCATTTTGTATCAGTGCTTGCTTACGCTCTTTCAGTAAGGCAATCATTTTTTCCTTTTGCGCTACGACGGTGTCCAATTTTTCGCAAGTTTCATCTAAAAAATTGGCGATAGCTTGTTGTTCGGGTTTTGGGGGAAATGCCATTATGATATTCTTCATTTCATCATAGCGAGTCGTCCATAAATCAGCGACTATTCCGTGTCCTATTCGGTAGTTTTCTTCTACGAAAGCTTTTGATTTTAAAAAATAATTACAAAATGAGCCAAATATGTCATTCGGTTCCATTACAATATTTATTAAAGAAACAGAACCGTCACTTTCAGAAACACCACTAGAACCTTTTCTATCAGATCTACTATTAATTACAAAGTCTCCAGCCTTCACTAGTTTTCTATTATCACTATCCTTTGATTTTGCAGCAGTATCTAACTGAGGTACTATTCCCCTTTTAGTTACTGATAAAGCAGCGTAATCAATATCTGATACTTTATTCTTTCTTTAAAACGACTTCCTAATCTTCTAATTTCCCAATGTTTAGGAATTTTCCCCAGCCAATCTACGCCACTGTCTTTATATGCCGGATAGGTTTTCATAGGTTCACGCTGTTTAAAATATCCATAATCAAGCCTTCACTTTTGGTTTCCAGTTCGCGTATGTCTTTATCAATTTCATCAAGCGGGCGTAAGGCTTTATGCTGATAGAAATACTTGTTGAAACTAATTTCATATCCAATTTTGGTTTTATCCAAATCTATCCAAGCTTCCTCCACGTGAGTTGAAACTTCCCGTAAAAAGTAATCATAAACGGTTTCATCTAAGGGAACATTTTCATAATCCCGTAAATCACTTTCACTCTCGTAAATGGTGTAGGTGCCTTTGTTTCCGCTTGGGAAATACCCGAAATGCGAGAGTTGGTCTGGGGTGCAATCCAAATGGGCGCAAAGGTTTTCCAGTTTTTCACCTTTTAAGATTTTGGTGGTTTTGATAACTTTTTCGGCTTCAGGATCGTAAACACTCACCGCATCCAAAATGGCTTTTTTCTGAGCGTTACTTAGTTTGATTTCCAATTTTTTGAGTGCTTTATTGACCTGTTTTGAAAAATGGTTAAAGTCCATAAACACCGCGTCTCCAATAGCCTCATATAATTTGGTGGCGGTATCTACCAAGAATTTAGCATCTTCCCAAGTTTTCTTTGCGGTAAGCTGAGCTTTCTTTTTAGAGCTTAAACTGATATCATTAGCCTCACACCAGTTCAAGATTTCTGTTTTAATACTGGGCAATTCTGTATAAACCTTTTTACCAAAGGTTTTATATGCATACTCCATTGGCTCTTGCAATTGGCTGTAGTAGCGTAAACTTTCAATAGCCTCTAAAGTAAATTGAGATCGCAAGCGCTTGGGACGTTCAATAGTCACTTTATAATACCCAAAATCTGTATTGTTGAAAATTTTGCTTGCCAATTGGTCGTCTTCCTCTCTTTCTCTTGCTTCTGAATTGAGAAAAGTCTGCGTGATTTCTGTAATATGTTCCGGGGTAAATTCACAATTTTTTTGACCCAGGTTTTTTCTCAGTTTTTGGTAAAGCGGTTGCGCATCGATGAGTTGTACTTTACCTTGCCGTTCTTTGGTTTTATTATTGCTAAGCAACCATATATAAGTGGTAATACCCGTATTGTAAAATAGGTTATTGGGTAGTTGCACAATGGCTTCCAGTAAATCATTTTCAATTAAATAACGTCTAATGTTGCTTTCCCCACTGCCTGCATCACCGGTAAAAAGACTACTGCCGTTGTGAACACTGGCAATTCGGCTTCCTAATGGACTTTGTTTTAGATTTTTCATTTTGGACACCATTTCCATCAAAAACAATAATTGCCCATCGCTGCTTCTGGGGATAGCTTTTTCGGTGTCTGTTTCTTGCCAATAATTGGAAAGTTGAATGGTAAAACGTGGGTCGATAATATCCTTTCCGTCTTTGATGTATTTCTGCTCACTGGCCCAGCTTTTTCCATAAGGCGGATTTGAGAGCATAAAGTCGAAATTCTTTCTGGAAAATTCATCGGTAGAAAGCGTAGATCCTAATCTGATATTTTGAGGGTCATTTCCCTTAATCATCATATCACTTTTACAAATAGCATAGGTCTCGTCATTGATTTCCTTTCCAAATAAATAGACATCTCCTTTGGCTTGAATGGCACCGGCTTCATCTTTGATGAAATTCTGACTTTCCGTGAGCATTCCGCCACTGCCACAGGCGGGGTCGTAAATAGTCATTACTGGAGGGAGTTGGTGCTTAACGGGTTCGAATACCAAATGCGTCATTAATTCAATTACCTCACGAGGTGTAAAGTGTTCTCCGGCTTCTTCGTTATTTTCTTCGTTGAATTTTCGTATGAGTTCCTCAAACACATATCCCATCCCCAAATTGGATAATGCGGGAAGTTTATAACCATCGGGATCTTCTTTCTCAAATGGAGTTAAGTTAATTCGTGGTGAGGTGAATTTTTCCAGCACATCGAGTAATACATCCTTGGTGGCCATATGTTTAATTTGGCGAACCAAATTAAATTTTGAAATAATTTCCTTAACATTATCGCTAAATCCTAGAATATAATCTTCAAAATTAGCCAAGAGAATGCTCTGATTATTGGAAGCAGTATCTTTTAGTAATTGAAGCGTCCATTTGCTAGTATTATAAAACTCATAACCAGCTGCCGTTTTCAGTCCTTCAGATTCTAGCTCTGTAAAGCCTGCTTCTACCGTTTGAAACTGGACTTCGTCCATTACTTCTTTTTTCGATGGTTCGAGTAAAGCATCCAATCGGCGCAAAACAACCATTGGTAGGATAACATCACGATATTTTCCGCGTACATACACATCGCGTAAACAATCGTCTGCAATAGACCAGATAAAAGCTATAAGTTTAGAATGCGAATTTTGAGTCATTTATTTTTCGTTTAATCCATTAACTATATTTTGAATGCATTGTAGCACTTCGTCATAGTTTAAGGATTTATGGGTTTCTATTATTTGATTAATCAGTTTACTTTCTTCCTTTTTATCGATTTCTTCGTTTAAGATTTTAAGAATAGAGTCAACTGTTTCTGTGTGTTTTTCTAATAATTCCTTACTATCCTTTCCTAAAAGAACCGCTCCTCCGGTAGTATTCTTGAATGGTTCTTGGCTATATACAGGATCATAATAATGGGTCGCAGCTCTTTCTTCGTGGATTGATAAGTAGTTTTCTAAAATAAAACCTATATCATCTGCATCTTTATTGTTACGCTGGTGGCGATCCTTCCAAGCGATTATTTTCAAAATGAAAATACCGCTGAGAGTCGCAATTTTGATTTCGGTTTCGTCGTCTATGCGAACTGGTAGTGCAGCTTCATCAGCAGCTGTAAAACCTAACACCGACATTGCTATTTCTTCGTTAGGAGGCCAAAATATTTTATGGTCTTTTTTCATTATTTCTCCAAAAGGCACAATATCTAATTGGAATTTGCCTTTGTAGATAAAGCGTTGTTTTTGATCTTTATCTTTGGTGAAATTTTCAAGCTTTACAAGCTCCTGTTCAACATTTAACCATTGTTCCCAATCGTCCACTGTAATTGCAATATCAAGATCGTAGGTTAAGCGACCGGACTGCGCATCGTGCAGTTCCATAATGATATCCCGTGCGGTAGCACCGATCACAAAAAAAGAAATACCCGCTTCTTTGAAGTACTCTGTAAGTTCTACCAGAATAGGTTTCAATAGTGGATGCGTAAATTTCTCGCTAGATATACTGTAGCTCATTCTCTAGTATTTTTTTTGCGGTCTCGATATTTCTTCCATAGCCACTGTTTATTAAATCTGCATATACTAAAAGTGGGGGGGCTGCTTGGTTGTTAGTGTCGCTATCTTTCCAAAATTTTTGTAAGATCTCAACAGTACCGGTTTCACTTGGGATTAAACGTAGTGTTTTTGCGACTTGAGAAAGTTCTAAATCTGTAAATAGGGTGAATTGCTCAGGTCTTAAATTATCTGTATAAAGCGCTCCTCCTGGTTCACCTCCCCAAAGGATAGAACCATTTTCTGAATGTAAATCTATAGCGCGCCAGTTTTTTAGTTGTTCCTCATTTATAAAACGCATTCGTTTTCTGAGAATTCGAGGTCTAAGAGTTGCATTAAAATCGACTACCCAACGCTCTAATAGTTCTCTTTTATTTTTAAGAACACGTTTATTACTTGTTTTCAATAAGTAATTTAAGGCTTCAAGTTCGGCCATAACATTGCTTACTGATCCTATGGATACATCAGCTTTTTCTGAAATTCTTCGGTAAGAATCTTGGAGGTTTTCGGGCTTATTTAATAAATGAAAAATAATTTTTAACCCTGTTTCTTGAAAAGCTCGTGATTGATTTGTCTTATCTTTCTTTGTATTCTTTTGACCTTCTACGAAGATCGTTAAATCTTTATGCTTTATAAATGCATTTCCGGCAACATCGATATAATTAATACCACGTTCCTTCAATTCCTGGGCTGCTTTTTTTGAAATATATTCAGCTATTAAAATAATAGGTCTGCTACTATTATTTTTCAATTCCTCTAGTTGAGATAAGATAAATCCTTGGTTAGATGTCCGAACAGCAGATTTGTTCTCTACTATAAATTGTGTGTTATTTATAGTCAAAAGCGCATCATATTCAGTGCTATTGCTATCTACCTGAATAGAAACTTGAGTTAGTTCTTCCAGTTTAGAAGCAGCCTCGTGGATAAGGTCGTTATTGCGATACATAGTCCTGTGTGTTCATTATTTAATTTTGTTCAGTGACAATGAACATTCAAATATAATGAACAAATTTAATAAATCACGCTAATTCCTAAAAGAATTTGATGAAGTAAGGGAGACTAAATGGACGGTTAAGCTATTCGTGTTTAATTTAAAACGGGCCTTTATCCCTTGGCCCATTATGTGTAACCTTCCATAAGCCATCTTCCTTGATCAATTTATAAACACCGGGTTTCGGGTCGAAGGATGTTGAATATTTAATCCAGGTTACCTCACCTTCTTTTTGTTCATCCACGACCTTAAAATGAGGTTCAGAATTTTTATCCTCGGTAAACATTTCCTGTACACTGGAAAGATTTGAATATCCGGATTCTGTTGTATATTCTTTTAATGTTGCCTTATCACCGTGATAAAAACTTTCAGCTACGATTTTGGCGGTTTCTGAAGGAGATAAATTTTGTTTTTCGGCACAAGAGAGAAATAAGACTACTAACGAAAAAACTGCTATTTTTTTCATAACAATGTTTAATTTGGGTTATTTATAAATCTATGCGAAATCTTTAATTTTAAGTTCCGTTCCCCACTCTCCTCATTGAGCTCTAAAACAGCTCTACGGTCATTACTTATAGAAAATTTTGGCAGTACATAAACCAATTTTACAGTTTCGTTTTCTTTGACTTTTGACGGTAAATTATAGTTGAAAACCGGTTCTTGATAAAGCCGTTGTAAAGACTTCTTTTTGCCCCTTTTTCTGGTTTCCACCGATAATTTCAAAAAGTTGAGGTCATAATCCAATGAAGATTTGTTTTGAATCTGAATCACGAAATAAAGCTCTTTCTTATCAAAAACAATATTCTCAATACTCAAAACGATCCCTTCGTTCCGTTTTTTGAGTCGACCAATGCGTTGTTTTCGATCAATTAGATAAGAACAAAATTTATTATAATAATAGGTGCTATTATCTGTTTTGACTTCACGTTTAACAATAGTAGTTGAATCAAGAGCAATGGGCTTTTCATTACCGATACTTTGAGACGTTGGTATAAAGTAATTCAGCCGATCCAGCTTTTTTCTATACTTTAAAATATACGAAAAAACAGTCCCGTTTTTGCCCACTACCAGAAGATTACTTTCTTTTCCGGGTTTTGCCTGGAGCAATCCAAAATATTGTCCTTTCTCACGATTATAGGTAAAGACAAAGTTTTCAGATCCTGTTATTCCCTGACGGATTGGTTCTGGGAAGAACAATGCTACATTTTTTTGATCGTTCGCATAAATGGTATCAAGGCGAAAAGGTGTTTGTGCTGTAGTGAGAATTGTACTAAACAGGTATATTGAGATAAAAATAAAATTCCTCATAAGAATAGGTTTGAATGTTGTTTTGAGTCTATAGTTTAGGTTTCAGGATGAGTTTGTAATTGTTAACTACGGTCACCTTGACGTTTCGGTTATTGCGCTGGAATATCTTTTTGAAACCACTGACCTGTGGTACCCCGGAAATATTGATGTCATCCACCATATCACCAATAACTTCGGTGGAAACCTGGGCGCGGAAGTTGTTTTCGACATAAATCCCCTCACTGCCATCTTGAAGGTCAAAGGCTTTTAATTGGGTTGGATAATGCTTGATGTTTTCGATTTCGATCAATACCCGGTTGGGCTGAAAACTAATAAAACCGTAAACCGGCGTATTTTGTGGAAGGTGTTTGCTGCTAATGATCGCCGCTTTGGTCAAGCGCATCCGTAAACGGGAATTAGCTTTGACCACCTGGTCACCATCCACTACCGCATAAATGAGTTCATCGGTAGTGCCGGAAACTGAAATTTCATTTTCTTTCGGATCTGAGGCAAAGAATAATTGATGTTCCAGACCCATTTCTTTAGCAGCAATTTTTTGTTTCGCTTTTATTTCGGTAGAATCAATTATCCTTTCCACTTTGGCATCAGCTTCTCTAGCGCCAATATGCTGATAATCCCTTTCGGAATATTTAATTTCACTTGCGGAGTAGATGCTATCCACGATACGTTCTTTTTCACGTTCTGGTAGACTTTCATCATAAAAGCCAAGGGAATCGATCAGTTTTTCGTCATAGATGCTGGGTGCATTGGTTTCCCGGACTTCTTTTAGATCGTTGATGGCATCCAGTTTGGAATCGTATTCCTTTTGGTTTTCTTCCAGTGCGGGAACCGATGTTTCTTTTAAATTAGTATGCTCATTTTCATCATCGCCCATTACCATCATAGAATAGGAGATCAGGAAAAGCACCATTACGGCGAGTACTGACGCAAAGACTATTTTATTTTTTTCAAGCTTCATATTTATTGTCTTTTAAATGCCCATTATGGGTTTTTATTATTTAATTTTTTAAGGGATTTTTCGAAATAATCGGTGATGAGCAATCCGTGTGGATTGTTGGGAAAGTTTCGATCTACGGTCATCAGGTTTCCAGTAGAAATCAATTGATACGTGTCGATGATCGAGCCCCTATTGATCTCAAAGACAGTAACCGTTTTGAAGGAATAAGTTCCATTTTGTTCTTCGACTTGGGAATCGATACTCAATACTTTTTGAACCAGGGAATATTGCAGCAGTCGATTATAAACACCACCTGCCTTTTTTTGACGATATAGATTATCGACTGAGCTATTGCCCAGCCACAGTGCCTTTTCTAAATTCTTTTCATAATTACTTGCGTCAATATTGTAAAAATAATTATGGAACAATTGTAAATGCGCCAAAGCCTCTACTTTAAAATTCTCTTTCTGACTAACTAGCTTCAAGGGAATGATACTGCCATCGGTATTGATGGCAAAAGCGTTGTTTAGGGTTTTTTTGTTGATGTTAAATACCATCCAAATGGCAAAACAGCTGGAGAGTAAAGAGCATATTACAACAGCCAAAACAATGAACCGATTTGTTTTAAGGACGGCGTAAATATTCTTGTAAGGTGTTTTCATCATAGTTGTTTTAGGCGGTAAATAATCGTAAAGTGAAAGAGGTGGCACGTCGGTACAGTTTGAACTTCAGAAAAACAATAAACCCTATGGTTCCAATTTGTACCACCGGGGCAAAAAATCCGCTTCCCGTATCGGTACCAAATAGATTTGTCCAAAAGTTGGTATTGATCTCCGTATAAAGTGCATTAACAAAAACATTGACTAGGAAGAACGCCGGCACCAACATATAAACGGCAGCATATAGTTTAAAAAAGGTATAGGCCAGGGGACGGAACTTTTCAAATACGGCCAGGCTAATTACCAGTGGAAAGAACGCCTGCATTATTCCCAGAAGGAAAAAACGTTCCGCTAAGAACAACGGATAGATAAATAAATCAAGAACCCATAAAATGACCCCGCCGATAAAGGCGAGTATCTTGAATCCATAAAGTGGGGTGACTAAAGCTTCATAAAGCAATGTCATTGCATTTTTAGCAGCATCTATAAGGTTGACTTCTTCTTCGATAGGAATATCCTGCATCTGCAAGGGGAGCAAAGCAGGAGCGGTGTCCCGATATTGACTTTCAATGGAAACAAGAATACTGTCAAAAAATCCTAATACCTGTGTCGAGAAAATAACGAGGATAACCACCGCAAAATTTTTAGCGAGTTCCCCTGGGCTCAATCCCCAAGTATAACCGTCTTTATTAGCCACGCCCTCATTATATTTTTTTAAAATATTAATCAGGAAGAAAAGCACAGCAAGGGTTTTCATTCCGCCAATGGTATATTGGGAAAAATCACTGTCTTGAATGGTTTGAAAAACAGTATCCACATATTCAAGACCAAAACTTAAAGTTATTATAGCTCCCATCATTTCATTTAAGTATTATTAAATCCCACTTAGTGGGCGGTTATTGATTTTATCCTGCATCTTCCGAAAGGAAATAATCTCCCGATAACGTTTTGTTTTTACCCTGATAGCGGAGACCATTTCCTTTGATTCCATTTCTTTCTGCTTTAATATGGTGGCACGTTCGGCATCACTCATTTTTAGGTAATCGCTGGATAAGATTTGATCAATAAAATCCATTGTTTCCAAAGAATTCTGGACAATGTTTTCAAAAGATGCTGTGACACGGGAAATTTCATCCGGCTTGATATACGGGGAGTTTAAAATATCCTGTAAATCATTTTGCATTACGTTAATGAGCCGTTGATTGTTTTGCCCAATCTCTTGTACAGCCCTAAGTTGCCGTACTACACTGGAAACCTTTTCAATCCTGTCTTTTGCATCTTTCAGGAATTTCACAGACTTGATAAGTTGAGCAGTCTGCTTCCCGGATTCTACAAGTTGTTTGACCAAGCTTACAAAGTTGGTGTTATCATAGACGGGCATTCCCTGGGCTTTAGCGCGGCTGTGCATCATAAAGGTCAGAGCTATTGCAACGATTAAAATTTTTGTCTTCATAGTATTATGTTTTAGCGATGAATTCTTTTATGGCGGCTTCCATATTATTTGTTCTATTATAAGTGGCCATTATGGTTTCATTTTCCTTACCGTCGGTCAAGTAAGCGGCATAAACTTCCTTGGGAACTTCCAAGCGGAAAATGTTGCTTTCTTTTCCAATTTTGATAAACATTTCAGTGTATTTCCTTTGGCCGGTAAGATTGTTTTTGATAGATTTTAACTGATTCAGATCATGGCTGGAGAGGTTGAGCCGTTTGACTAGTTCCCCATAGCCTTTCTCGTTGTTCAGGCTATAAATGACCTGCGTGTTTTCAAGGATGCTTGCTGAAGTGGAACTGTTCGGGAGCTGGTTAATGGATTGCAGAATGATGCCGATTGCACCATTTTGTTTCCGAATGGCTTGATAATAAAATTCTACGCTTTCCAGTACGTTGTCAAACTTCAGTTGCTTGGCAAACTCATCAAAAAGAATAATCCCTTTTTCAGCACGGTTCTTCCAAATGGTGCGTTGAATGGCCGATTTAATCAGCTTGAGCATTACGGAGAGGATTTCTTTATTGTCCTTGACTTCGTCCAGTTCAAATACAATAAGACGCTTATCTTCTATTTTATAGGTCTGGTCTTCACTGACTTCAAAAAGGAAGCTATATAGACCATCGCCGACGTACTCGGACATTACGTGTAAAAAGCTGGTAACGTTGAAATAGTCGGGATGGATTTTAAGTTGCTTTAAGAGGTTTTTTTGATTGTTCTCAATAAAATTGTAAAAACCATTCAGCGAGTGATTTTCAGAAATACTATGGTAATAATGACGTAGAATCTTTTTTACGGCAACCGATTGTGCCTTGGTTACTTTTAAATCAGAAGCAAAGAGTTCAAAGAGAAATACCGATAAATCCTCCAAGCGTTCCGGGCTCAGGTCATTGGTATCGCTGATGTAAAATGGATTGATACCCAGGTTTTTTCCACTTTCATAGCGGAGTACGGTGTATTGTTCAGAATAAAGCTTGGCAAATTTAGTATAAGAACCACCCAAATCGATAATGACCAGGCGTACTCCGCTTTCAAAATATTGACGCAGAATGTTATTGGCCAAAAAGGATTTTCCCTCACCGGTTGGCGCAAAAATGGCAAAGTTCCGTGCCTTGATTCGTTTTTTTTGTTCGTCCCAAACATCTTTAAGCACGGGAATGTTATGTTCACGGTCATTGAATATAATTCCGGTGGAATCTGATTTGTAATTGCTGTTATTGATCAATAAGCAAAGCGCGTGTTTTAGATCCGTTACATACAAATCGTTATTGGAGAAATTAGAAGAAAAACCGCAGTAGCTGTTCAGAATATAATTCTTCCGCTCTTCGCCCCGTGGATAGTAGGGAATAATATCCAGTTCCTTAAATTCCGTTTTTATTTTGGAGGTAATTCTATCAAGGCTCCGGGCATCCCGGTCCCAGAAAATGATGTTTAAGTGTCCGCGTATAATCCGGGCATTATCATCGGCATTGATCTGATCCAGGATGTGCTGGATTTTACCCAGCACCACTTTGTTTTGCGAACCGAAATTCGAGCTTTTGTTAAGCTCTACCACTTTCTTATCAAGCAGCTTGCGCCATTTATGTTTGTCATCCAAATACAGGATTTGGTTAACGATATGGTTCTCGTTTAGCGTAAGCCCTAAGCCATCAATAAACCCTTGGTGAAATACAAAATCGTCTGAAGTGAATTTATCATTGGTTTTGCTAGTCTGTACACTTTCGCCAAAGCACAGTTCGCTGTTGATGGCCAGGGCATCAAAATAGTTTTCGCCGATGTTGACGTTTTTCTTATCTAGAATAATATCGGTGTCAAAGCCTTTGTTAAAGCCATTAAAATATTCTTTGGTTATCGCTTGAATTTCCTTTGGGTTAAGCGGAAAAAATTTCATTTTCCGACTGTTGTTGATAAAGGAAACGGAATCACTTACGGCACTTATAAAATGCTGAACATTGTCATCTAATTCCTGAATTATCGTTTTTGAGACCTTGCGGAAAGGGTTGACATATTTAGAGTTGTTCAGCGCTTTATTTTTGGTTAGGGTAAAGAAGAGATAACAGTTGTGGTTGATATATTTTCGGCCTTTAAAATGATCGCTTGTGGCTTTTTCCAAAAATGTGGTATAGGGAAGCTCTTCAGCGGTATATTGCTTTTTGAGATAGACATCTTGCTTGTGAACTACGGTACCGACAGGCAATGATTTTAATGCCTGAAACCAAGCCCCGTGCATATCCTCAAAATCCTTTTCAGACAAGGAATAGATTTCTGGTAGGTTTCCTTTATAGCATACCACAACATTGCCATTATTGGCAAATAGGATATTGTCTTGGATATCCGCAATGGGCTGATAAGTAGAAAGATTAATTGTGTTCATAATCGAGACCGGAATTTCGTTTGTTACTGATGCTTTTTGGGAAGGTTCGCGCTAGCTGGAAGACCTGGGGATTGTTGATGATTCTTATCAGGGCGATATATAAGACTGTATTAAGAACCAATACGCCGATGATCATTCCAAAACTGAACGAGAAAATAATAATGAGTAAAGAAGCTATGATGGATATTATCATCACCGCAAAGAGGGAGAGGGGCAGTCCAAAAATAACTGCCCTTTTCCTGATGTTTTTATAGACCTCGAACTTCTTCATAACAGATTCATTAACTGCCAAATGTCGCTTAGCGACTTAGACTACGATTCCAATGAGGTAGGTGAAAATGCCCACTACGGCACCGGCAATAAGGACAAAGACGAGCACACGGGTGATCCCTTTTTTGAGGTCAGCATTTTCCCCGAAGAAATGGCCGGCGTTAAAAAGAAAGCCGATCAAGAAAATGACCCCTAGGATGATGGGGAAAATGGTTCTAATGGTATTGGATACATCATCAACGGAATCTTCAATACCACCAATTTGTGCGAAAAGAGAATTTGAGAGAAGCGAAAGAAAGCTTGCCAGATAGATAGATTTTTTCATAACGGAACGGTTTAAATTTTTGATTCGTTTTCGTTATGAGAAAAGTAATGGTTTTATTGTTTAAATATCTGTAAATCAATTATTTGTTGATAAAATATCATTTATAATCAATTGATTTTTAATAGTGTTATTTCATATCAAATTTTATGAAATCTGGAAAGTAGGTTGTTGATAACTTGAAATGTAGAAAGGAAAAAGATGCTCAAAAACGTCAGTTTTGTGATTTTGCTTCTAGAAATGTGTGTGATTTTGGATAAGAACCGGCAACAAGAAAACGTATTCTTATTGATATTGGCCACGTCGGAAAAGACAACGGTGCATCTGAATAAATTGCATTAAAAAATATGGGATATTTGATATCGCCTTTGAAACTTTATAGCTCAAATAAAGTTAGAAAACGATATATATTTACTTAACTTGCAATAGACATACTCTTATTTACTTATCTAAGAGAAAAACTGAATAATGATTTGTTTTTTTACACTCTGTAATCATTCTCTAATTTATCCGTTTCAATTTACTCTATGTTTATTTTTTTCTAGGCTGGTATACTGTAAAATATAGCTGTTGCCATTTTTATATAGATTAGTTACTTAAAAACTCAGAATTTATTTTTGTATACTTTAATATTTTATAATAAAGGAAAGGATAATCCGATTTCAACTTCCCTATAAAATACTTTTGAAATAATTAGACTTATATTTATAGTAGGACTGCTTTTCCTTTTAACCGTAGATCAGTTTTCCTTACGTAAGCGTACTATTAGAGTTAATGTTCTAAAGGGAATTTAATCTATATAAATTTTCCAAAAAATCATTTGTATATAGGTGAAGTAAAAGTAAGTATCCCATTGCAATTTATCTAGCATCGCCTTTTTAAAGCGTATGTTATTTGTCATCGGCATCGTTTACGCTTATTAACTGATGAATCTGGGTTATCAGTTATTATCCTTATAAATGGAAAATAGGGTGCTTTTTGAACAAAGATCCCTTAGCTATAACCATTATATGATTTGGATCAAAACTGTATAGAAGGTAGCCAATCTGTTTTTTATTAATGAAACTATTAGCAACATGTTATATTATGAAGGATTGAAAATCAATAATTGGAAACATTTTAATGGTATTGTGGGGTTCATGCCTGAATGGATTTCTTTCTTTTGTTTTCTGAAATTTTAAATAAAAAGGTGGCTTCCTCATTATCGCTCCTCAACAGCAAATACTTCTACAACATGTTCCTTTCCTTCCAGCATTTGTGGTCCCAAGGGAGTAACTTTAAAATTCTGGGCAATTTCCTTGTTTTGGTTTACTTGCCCGGAGATGAGTATTTTTTTATTGAAAATCTTGCAGAGCCCCTGTATTCTGGAACAAACATTCATGGTGTCACCGTGAAAGGCAATTTCCCTTTTTAGGTCCCCAATTTCAATGGCCGTAACTTTCCCCTCGTGCACACCGGCACGAAAAAACGGTGCCGTTGCATAGATAGAGGTATAATGCTCTTCCCTTTTTTCAAGTCTTTTATGCACGGCAAACAGAAATCTAATAGCATCCAATGTATCGAAATGTTCCAATTTCCATGTCAAGACGATCTCATCACCAACGTACTGATAGATATGTGCCTTGAACTTTTTGGCTATCTGGTTGACATCCATGATGCTTTCCTGGATAAAACTACTATACTTGAGATGCCCAAGTTCTTCGGCCAAATGGGTAGAACCTTTGAGATCCAGAAATATAAAAACCCTGTTTTCTTCCCGGGGGAACCGGTATTTGCCAAGAATCAAAGGCATGGTAAACCCGGGATTGTTTTTACTGACCATTTCATTTATAAAGCTCACAATAAAAATCATAAACAAGGTATAGGTGAGGATAATGATATCAAAATTCCTTGTATTTGAAGGTGTGGCCGGATATCCGCTTATAAATAAGTAACTATAGCTATTCAATACATTTTTAATGATAATCACAATAAGCCATAGGGCAACAAAATAAAAAGTGGTCCTGACCAAACTATCAAAGGCCAGGGACCTACTTTTAAACGGTAATATTTTAAGTATTCCTTCCACTAAAGAAAGTACTGAACCTGTTAAAAAGCCAAAGGCCATAAAAAAAAGGAAAAGGTTGGAAAATTTAATATTCCAATTGATGCCCAATGGCATGTTTACCATTTGTGCCGTATAATAAAGGATAACCAACAGTACGGAATAGGCTATTAACCAAAAGACTACCTGCCTGAAAAACAACCTCAAAATTGAATATCGGTAAATAAGGCTTAAGATGGACATTTTATTAATATTATCATGATATGAAAACTGGCATAACCATTAATCCCTTACTAACTTTATAAATTATCCGTTACAAACAAATACTTTGATTCTGCAATCTTATAATTGGCATAGGCATTGGCGTATTCGGTTTCTGCCGATTCTTCTTGTTGTTGCGCGTCTAACAGATCCGTAAGGTTGTTCAGTCCGCTGTTGTAATTATCCCGTTGTACCTTTAGGTTCTCATTGGCATACTCCAGATTGTCCTTTGCATAATTAATTTGCTTATAGGCGTCCATCAGGTCGTACCAGGACTTCATAATGCCTATTTTAAGCTCGTCTTTGCGAT
This sequence comes from Zunongwangia profunda SM-A87, assembly GCF_000023465.1. Lineage (NCBI taxonomy): Bacteria > Pseudomonadati > Bacteroidota > Flavobacteriia > Flavobacteriales > Flavobacteriaceae > Zunongwangia > Zunongwangia profunda. The sequence goes on along the minus strand of NC_014041.1, from coordinate 4,392,734 downwards.
CTTCAAAATTATTCTGCACAATTTTTTCCTGCAGTGCTTTTTGCTTCACTTTATGGCGACCGGCTCCCCACCAATCGGAGATGGGAATGCTAACCATCCCAAAGGCCACCGGCATAAACTGACTGTCAATCGCATCGTTGAACGTCCCGAAATAACCTGCGTTTACCCCCACAGAAACCTGTGGTAATAAGTCGGCTTTTGTAATCTTCGTTTGCAATTGGGATGCGGTTATCGATTTTTCAAGCAGCTTGTAATTATTATTGTTTTGAAAATCGAGATCGGGCTTAGGATATTTAAGTCGGGGTGGGGTGACTTGCTTTAACGTATCGGCAACGACGGTGGTTGTATCGTAAATTTTCCCTACATAAAGCCCTAAATCAAGTAATGCCAGTTTACGCTGATTGCCGAGTTTGCTTTGTTGTAAAAGTACTCTACTGCGGTTGGTCCTTACCCGAAGTAATTGATTTTTAGCGATAAGTCCAGCTGAAAGCAAATCCTGTTGTTGCTTCAGTAATTCGTCCAGGTACATTTTACTGGCGCGTATGGCTTTAAGTTGTTCTTGTACCTGTACCAGTTGCCAGTATTTTTGTTCGGTATTTAGAATTACCGAATCTGTTGCCTGCTCGGCTTGTATGGTTCGGGTTTCTGCCTGAAGACTTGCCAAAGCGCTATAGTTTCTTATTTTTCCACCGGCATAAACAACTTCGGTTGCTGTTGCCCCGGCCTGATAAAAATTATCGATTCCATCGGGCAACATTTCAGGTATAGGCGGGACAAAGTCCTTAAACCCATATAGACCAATTCCTGTAGCACTCACTTGGGGAAAATAATTGGCAATAGCTTCTTGTTTGGCGGCTTCGGCCTGTTCTATTCTTATTTTTCCGTTTTTAATATCGTGGCTGTACGATAATGCGGCTTCCTTAACTTCTTCTAAATTCAGTTTTTGTTGCGCAAATAAACTTCCGCAAGACAAAAAACTTAGCATACACCAAATGACAAGGGGTGTACTGTTTTTTATGAATATCGTTTTCATACTATTTCTAGGCGTTTGCATTATTTTCTTTTGTTTTGTCATTTTCCTCTTCGTCTTTTTCGTTCCTAAAGAACAACCAGTATAATACCGGTAAAACATATAGGGTAAGTATCATAGACATCATTAAACCAAAGGCGATAACTGTTCCTAATGGTCCCCATAAACTTGACCTACTAATAATCATTGGGGTCACTCCGACAGCGGCGGCAGAGGAGGTAAGGAAAATAGGACGCATTCTTCGTTTGGCGGCGTGTGCGGCAGCTTGGTAAACTGAATGGTCGTGATGGACTCTTAATTCATTGGCAAAATCGATTAAAATAATACCGTTTCTTACCACGATCCCACAAAGTGCCAATAATCCTAAGAAGGAAGTAAATCCAAAAGGATATTGCATTAACATTAGCCCTAAGGCTGCACCAAATATACTAAGTGGCATTGTGATGAAACTTAATAGGGCTTGTTTAAATTCCCTAAAATGCCAAAGCAGGATGAGGAAAATAATAAGTACACTTATGGATAATGAGATTCCCATAGGCATTAGGTTTTCCTGACTCATTTCGTGTTCGCCTCCATAGTCTACAGTAATGCTATCGGGAAGCATCATTTCTTCTATTTTGGGACGAAGCTTGCCTAATACTACATTAGCTACGGCTCCTTTTTCGATATCTACGCGTACCGTTAAACAGCGCATTCCGTTACGTCTAACAATTTGTTCTTGTTCCCAACCCGGGGCTATTTTGGCTACCTGACGTAGCGGTACTGTTTTACCGGTGTTAGGTGAAATAATGGATAATTCCCTTAGGCTGGAAACCGATTGATCTTTATGATCTTCAGCCTTTATTCTTACGTTAATAGCGTAATCCCCATCCCAAACCTGTGTGGCATTTAAGCCTTCCATATTCATTGCTATAGTGTTGGCAATATCTTCGCTGGTTAAACCTAGATGTGAGGCTTCGGCTTCATCAATATCAATGGTAAGGGTTTGCTGCATTTCGCCATAATTGGTTCTGGACCAAATGGTTTCCGGAGTTTCTCTTGCCAGGTCAATGATTTTATCTCCGTAGCTTTTCAAGGTGTCAATATTATCACCAAAAAGGCGCACTTCTACCTGCGCAGGTTTGGCAACCATATTCAGCTGTTTCATCCTTACATACGCATTGGTAAACATTTCAGAATATTTTTTATCATATTCTTTTAACACCTCTTCCGTAGCATCGTCTGAGGTAGTGGTCACTAAAATTTGGGCGTAGTTTTTAGCAGGAAGGTTAGGCGCATATACCATATGAAATCTTGGAGAACTTTCGCCTATAAAACTGGTATAGTCTTGAATACGCTCATCTTTTTCCATTACCTTCTCAAACGCTTTAACTACTTTTTCTGTTTCCTCGAGACTGCTGTTTTTAGAAAGATAAACTTCTACTGCAAACTGGTTCCTTTCAATTACCGGAAACAATTCCTGCGATAGGTTAGAGAAAAAGAATACTCCTACAACTATAGAAAGTACACCAATACCTACTGTAATTTTATAATGCTTCATGGCGCTTTCAACACTCTTATCGAAAAAGTGCTGTAACTTTTCTAGCATCGATTTTTTCTTCTCTTTGTCTTCATCCTTTTTGTTATGGTGCAATCCTTTTTTAATGAATATGGTATTGAAGAAGGGCACTAATAATACAGAAATGGCCAGCGAAAGGAATAATGCCAGCATTATGGTATAGGGGAAGGTACTTAAAAAGTCTTTCGCGGTTCCCGTCATAAAGAATACTAAAGGCAGGAAAGTGGCCGATATAGCAAGGGTTGCTGTAAATACCGATGGAAAAAGTTCTTTGGCACTATTTAAGGCCGCTTTCCAAACGGATTGCCCTTCATCTAGTTTTTCTACGTGGTTGTCTATCACCACAATGGGATCATCTACGACAATTCCCAGCACGATAATTAGGGCGGCTAAGGTTACAGTATTCAGCTCCATTCCCAGCATAAACATTAAAGCAAGGGTGGCCAGAATGGTAATAGGAATGGTTGCTGCGGCAACTGAAGCTACACGAAAAGGTAAAAGCAGTAGCGTTACAATAATTACCCCTGCCAGGGCAAAGCCGAATTCTTTAAGGAAGTAGCTTATGGAATGATGAACTACTTCGGGCTGGTTTGCAATTTTTCTTAACTCAATATCCTGCGGAAGTTGTTCTTTAAAGGTGTCGAGTTTTTCATCAATTCGGTCTCCAAATTGTACAATATTGTTACCGGAAGCCATCTCTAGCGTGATGATCATCGCTTTGGTTCCGTTGGCGGTAATAAAGGAGTCTGGATCTTCGTATTCCTTTTTTACTTCTGCAATATCTTTTATACGGATCACACGACCGTCCCGATCGGTGCTTACAATGTGGTTGGAAATATCGGTCACATTTTTAAGGAACACCTCCATGTTTATAGGACGGTCAAAACTAGGCGACTCTAAAGTTCCGTTGGGTCTTATGGTTCCCTGCGATTGCAAGCTTTGCATTAAAGTGCCCGGGCTAATGCCGTATTGTGCCAGTTTATTTTGATCGACGTAAACCGCAATTTGCTCGGTAAATCCGCCAGAGTGGCTAATTTTTGCCATCCCTTTCAGCTGCCGAAGTTGATCTTCTATTTCTTCTACGTGTTTTTGCAGGTCTTTATAAGGTCTGGTTTTGGATTCTACGGCCAGGATCATCGCGGCAGTACTTCCAAAATCACTGTTTACTATAATTCCCTTAACACCCGGAGGAACATTACGTTGCTGAAAGATTAATAGATCATTCTTAAGCTTGTTCCAAAATTGTTCAGTTTCATTGTGCCCTATACGGTCGGCTACTTCTACATAAATGTACATTTCGCCTTCTCGCGAATAGGAGTAGGTTTTTTCTTTGTCTACTTCATTATAGCTGAAGAGAAACTTTTCAACTTTAGCGGTAAGCTGCTCCTCTACTTCTTGTGAATTGGCACCGGGATAAAACCCCATTACCAATCCTTGCCGAATCGTAAATTCAGGAAATTCGTTACGGGGCATATTGAAAAGCCCTAACAAGCCAATCAGCACAAAAATAAAAGTTAATGCCAGTGGAAAAGCCTTGTTTTTCATTGCCCATTCTATCATAGAACCTTGTTTTTTCATAAAATAAGCACTTATTGTTTGTTTTTAATAGTAACCGGAGTGTCCTGCGTAAGCTTATGATAGCCTGATGTGATAAGCTGATCTCCTTTCTGTAAACCTTCAGTGATGGCGATGCCATTGTTGTATAGTTTTCCGGTTTTTACAATGCGTCGTTCTGCCTTATTTTCATTGACTACATAGACAAAATTTTCATTCTTTTCGGTTACCGATACGGTTTCTACAGGAACAATGAAAGTGTTAGAGGCTTCTTCTGAAGATTTTTCCTTTTCGGGAAGTGTAACGGTACAGGCCATGCCGGGTTTTATTTTTTTGTTTTGATTAGTAATGGTAATTTTTGCGGTATAGCTAGGGGTGTTGCTGTCTGATTGTACGGATATTTCTGTAATTTCACCTTCATATACAGTATCCAAGACTTCTATTTTCACAATGGCTTTATCTCCGGTTTGATATTGATTAACCTGATCGTCTGGAATAGGAATAATGGCTTTAAGCTTATCGATATCAAAAAAATCGACGATGGGTTGCCCGGGTGATGCCAGATCTCCGGTTTCCATCATTTTTTCACCAATATAACCGGTAAAAGGAGCGGTGATGCGGGTAAACTTTACGTTTTGGTAGCTGGCTTGTGCGGCTGCTTCTGCCTGTTTGTAATTGGAGCGTGCTTCTACCATTTTTACTTCAGCAATACTACCTTTGTTATAAACTTCTGCTACACGATTGTAATTGTCTTTTGCCATTTCAGCCTGCGCTCTTCTTGCTTCATACTGTTTTTGATAGGCTGTGCCATCTATTTTGGCAATTAGGCTTCCTTTTTGCACAAAATCGCCCATACTTACCGGGAACTGCTCAATGATTCCGGAAACCTGAAAACTTAGTTTTACACTTTTATCGGCAGCAATTCTACCAGTGGCAGAAAAATGGGCTTCACTACCTTCAGAAGAAGTGTTGCCTACCATTACGGTTTTAACCTCGATGGGTTGAATTTCCCTTTCTTTTTCTTCTTTTTTACAACTTTGAAGCGTTAACGTTGCCAAACAAAACAAAAGGATGAAATGAAACTTGCGCATATGTTATAATTTTAATTTGTGAGGATTTTAGTTATTGATCGTATTTTAAACCTTTAATAAGAATATTGACAAGCCAATCGAGCCTTACTGACATATTTTCTATGGAACCGTAAAGGAGCATTTCTTTTTCTAAACCGCTATAGGCGGTTACCATAGTCATTGCTAAAAATTGCATATTTTCCTGACTAATGGGGGCGATTTCTTTTTTATGGATTGCCCACGTGAGTATTTCTTGAAAAATACTATTCTCTATATGTCTTAACTTCATAAATAGGGAATGAGCAATGTTGAAGTTTTGCTTAATGTCTTCTAGCAAAAAAGTATACTCTTTGGTTTTATTTATGAGACTTTTGAGTTTAATCTCATTATATAACCGTAGGTTTTCTCCAATAGTGTTAGATTTTTTAATTTTCGCTTTGGCAGGTTCTATTATAGAAAAGTATTCCATTTCGGCCACCTGCTCAAAAACTTCATGTTTGTTTTTAAAGTAATAGTAGAGTGTGCTTCTACCTTTATTTGCGGCTTTGGCAATATTATCCATTGTGACTTTATCAAACCCCAATTTTTTAAATACCGCCACGGAAGAATTAATAATGTGATCTTTAACTAAATCGTCTTTCATTGGACAAATATAATTAAAATGTTTAATTATAGATAAAAACCAAAATAATATCGAAATAAAAAATATGAATAATATGATTATCTAAAGTGACAACCAATCCACATAACCTCTTTATTTCCCTTACTGAATTTGAGACGAGAATGAATGAAAAATCCATATTAGAAAGGTTCAATGAAAAAGCACACCAAATTTTAAAGCAGCCGGGGTGTTTAACATAGAAAGATGCGATAATTAATTTATTATAAATTTGGATAAAGCCATAGAGCGTGAAATATTTTCGCATCTGGTTCACGAAGAAATTATTCCAAATTTGACAGATGTCAAAAATTTATTACCTGGCTAGTATAAATGTCTTAACATCGGGGTATACCGCTATTCATGTTAGGGAAGATAAAATAATAATAAAATACTATTAGATTGCTGGAGAAGTGCAAATATCAAAGGATAGCAAAATATTTGATTGAAAAAATAAAACAGAATTATCCAAAAAAAACTTATCAAAGCCACTTGCTACATCCCTCAAAAGGATTTTTTAAGCATCTGAGCTTTGTGCTTAAAAAACTGGATAAAGAACTTAATGGAATAATGATGGAACGTAGAATTGTTTAATAAAAAAAATCTCTAGAATATTTTTTAAGATTAAAAAAGAAAAGATAAACGTACAAATAATTCTTTATGAACATTCCTATGGGGATGCCTGTAGGGATATTCATTACCAATGGCTTATCTAATATTTTGAAGACACTAATATGACAAATCTTTTTTTGAGAGCTCTCTAAAAGAAATCCTATATAAAAGGAATATATTTTCTATACTCTCTAGAAAATTAAATTGTTGTTTCTATTGGGTTGGAAAGAGTTACGGACAAAGAATACACCTTGGTCAAGATGAAATTGAAACCAGATTTCCGAGAATTAAGGATTCGACAGTTGTTAACGAATAAAGCCTTGGAAAAACTCAAGAAATGAAATTGCACAGCATGATTTTGTATACCAATCATCCATTGTTTCTGGTTTTAAATATGTATTGCAAGTATGGTTTCCGGTTTGAGAAACCTTAAATTCTATTGGCAAAGAGAGCGACCAAAAAATGGTAAAGAATTTTTTTCATCCTGAAACCAGTAATTTCTAAGATTTTATACTACACTTTTGTCTTTACTTCTTTATAAAACGCGACTAACTTAAACAGCTGCTGCATTTGGCTGCTTACGCTGTTTCCGTAGCGTTCATCTTCTCATCATCATTAAGGTTGGTGATGATAGTTTAAATCGCCCCCATCCCTATAAATTCTTGGGATTTTCTAATGTTCTTAATGAATTACCATAATCCATATTAGGGTTTTAGATCGTTTTTATTCAATGTTTTCATAACAATCTGCTTCGGTAAAAAATTCCAACAAAAATAACTACTGCTAAAAGTAATTTTATTACGGTTGTCGAACTTCATGCGCTTATCAAACATTAATAATTGTAAATCCCTCTCTTTAAATAATTGCTTTGGAGCAGCATCATTTAGCCAAGTATTGGTCATTAAAAGAGCAAAAGGTTTTTTGAAGTAAAGGGCGCGTTCAAAAATTAAACGTTTGTTGGTAAAGGGTGGATTAGAGATAAGGATATCCCAATTCTTAGGTTCGTAGGTATAAAAATTTTCTCCATTTGAAATATGGGAATATACCACTGGACTTTGAAGAGAAATAAGTTTGACAAACCAACTATCTTTAGTATCAAAAGGACACCAAATGATTTTGCCTTTAGGGATATATTCTAAAATTGGAAGTACTCCATACGCAGGGGTATGGCATTCATCGTTTTTACCATTTGAATACAATATTTTTTTCGAATCTATCATACTCTTTTGTCGTTGCTTTTTTTATCAAAAGCAATTAAATTAAATAGTTCTCGCATCCGGCTTCGCACTCGATTTCCGTAACGTTCTTCAAGTTCATCAGCGTTTAGGTTGGTGGTAGCGTGAGTCTTGACTTTATGTTTGGTTTGCAAGTATAAATCATAACGAGATAAAAGCACTTCTCCCATAACATTCAAATCTTTTCCGTAAAACCTACCGGCGGGTTCTACGCCCAGATCGTCAAAGCAGAAGAATTTAGTATTGCCATATTCTTCAATAGTTTTGAAACCTAAATGATTAAAACTGAAACTTACATTACGGCAAGGGATCATTTCATAGGGGCGTTGGAAAGGAACTAAATGGCGAAGCAGCTTCATTAAACTGGTTTTGCCACAACCCACTGGTCCAGAGAGAAGAATTCCTTTTTCTAAATCGATATTAAATTTGTCGCAATACTCACGGTCTTTGATAAAATAAGAGCATAATTTCAAAAGTATCTTTTTATCCTCTTCATAAATCTTGAATCTTTTTCCGAAAAGTAGTTTCCCCTTTGCATTCAGGTAAATCAAGATTTTCGGAAAATCGTATATTATGTTTTTACCGTCAAATTCACCAAGCGAATATTCCATGCCACCTTCGGTTATTTTAGAGGGGTTGTCCATAGTCTTTGGTTTTAGTGGTTCGCAAGTTGTCCTCGTCCCGATAGCTATCGGGATGGGACGCTTGTTTTTTGCTTGGTTTGTTTTTCTGGTCAAACAATTCAGTTCGATCCATCCAGTTTTTGGCTAGAGCCTGCCAATCACGTATCGGTTTTCCATCGCTCGTTTTCCAATTGTTGGTTTGATAATGGTCGAAGAATTTTTTTCCTTCATCAGCATCATAATTTTTTTCAATAAAAAAATCCAAAACTGCCTGCTTGTCCTTTGGCTGTTTAGTATTGTTTACTTGTTTGTTATTGTTTATAGTAGATACCAATGCTTGTCCACTGGTGGGACGGTGCTGGTTCACTACCAGTTCACGTATGGGATGGTACTGTTCCGCAAGTTGTTCTAATTTGGGATCGTAGTGTCCCATAGCTGGTTCATCACTTGTCCTGATAATGGACATCTTAATTTTGCTGCCTTTATAGGGATTATTCGATGGGAAATAGGTGAGGTAATTCCACGAGTCAAGGTCAGTTACGCAACGATGATAAGTAGATTTAGAACCAATCTTAGCTGCGCGCATTAAATCCCTGCGGTTCACAAAAAACTCATCTGCAAAACGGCTACTGTTCCATTCCTGAAACAGTGCCATATAGAGGCTGATGTGGGTAGGATTTAAACGGTCATCAAAATAGAACGCTGAAAAAGCCGAATTCAATAGCTTGATATAGTTCATCACTTAAGAACTTAAATCGTGCTGTACACGATTTTCTTCCATCACCTTTTGGATCTCTTCCACATCATAATAAATAATGCCACCTACCTTGGTATAGGGTAGGGTGCCATTAATCCGTAAATTTTGAAGTGTTCCCGGACTTATTTGAAGTAAATCCATCACCTCTGAAGATTTGAGATACTTCTTGATTTTTCCGGAAGATTGTTTGGCTAGGAGATTTTTGATATCATCGAGTAATTCCATTTTGAATTCTCGAAGATCGTCTGTGGTAATAATACTTGTTGGCATAATAGAACAAATTTTATGGTTTGGAACATTGCATTTGTTTGTTCCTGACCTGGTTTATAATTGTTCTATAAAGTTGAAATTGTTTTGTGGAAATAGTTCCCCATATTCTTCGTAGTACGAGAAAATTTAACATTTAATAATTGTTGATAGGAATTTTTGCAATTTGTGGGTAGGATAGAAGATAGAGAGAACAAATATTCGGTAAATTTAATGCAGCAAAGTTATTTCGTAGTAACGGTTTACTTCGAAAATTACTTTTCATCATCTTTTCGCATCTTGGCTTCTAGTTTGCTTGCAATTAGATATAGGTATTTGGCCCTAGGATCTTTTCTCGCTTTTATTTCACCGTAAGTCTTGTAAAAATTATCGAGTTTAATGTTAAAGATATCTTCAAAAGCAGAACATAGTGTTTTAAGATCAGTAGTTCCATGATTAATGTCTCCTGCATGATAAAGCGCGTATATCATTTCTACTAAAGAAATCTTTGAGCCGGACCAAACTAATAGATTGGGTTGTCGTTCCCTGAAGTCTCCACTGCTTCCGGGTTGTATTAATTCTAACTTTTCCCGAATATAATGGATGTAACGGTAAAGTGCCTGTACCTTCGACCAAAGCATATCGTGACTGGTTGAGAATTCGGGATTTTGATAATAGTTAATGGTGGGGCTAAACGAAAAATCCCTTCTGCCTTTCCTACTAAAGAAATCGTAGTCCAGGTAGTTATGGTTTTGCTCCATATAATTCACAAAACTATTATTAGCCGAAAAGAACTTATTGATTTTCTTGATCTCTTTCTCTAAGAATCGGATTTTATGAGATTTCCCCGCTTTTGGCAGCATCAATTCACAAGACCTTACCTCGGTGAAATAAATAAGATAGCTCATTGGGAGCGGCTTAATATTTCTGAAAAATTCGATCTCTGATTGTAAGTCATCGAAATCGTTCTGATCGACTTGCTTTTGCAGTTTTGATAAAGTTTTAATGCATAAGCTAATGCCATTCTCCGCCTTAGTCAAATCGGTTTTTCCTGATTGAATTAAGCTATCGACTCTTTCGCTGAATGTAGACATCGCCTTTTGGAACATGCTGGTAGTAAATGAAAATATATAAAATCGTTGTTGGGCTCTTTTCAAGTTTGGTTTTGTTTAAGAAAATTATACCAGGGACTCTTATTTGGAAATAAATTAGCTTAAATTCTATGATTTTAGATGTTATAAGCATAAAAAATGCCACAAATTGATAAAATTCACAAGTTTACTTCCTGAATGTATAAGTGTTTAGTGAATTTTATCTTTTATATTTGAGATATGATAAACTGGTTCTGCCAGATATTCCCTTAAAAAATACCTACTTAACAAAAATATCCCCAAATTATGTTTGAAGGTAAGTACGGCACATATTGGATTAGTGATGGTATTCTTTTTGTAGATTATAAGCCTGATCTTATAGTCACCCTAAAAGTTGCTAAAAGAATTGCTCGGGACCGGATGGAGTTTCAGCAGAACAAGGAATATCCGGTTTTTAGTAATCTAGATGGTGTTATTGGGTCGCATTCAGAAGCCCGGCACTACCTTGTTCATGAAGGTACGCTGCTCATAAAGGCCTTGGCACTTTATTCTACATCTCCCATTGCTATTCGGCTTACCGAGTTCTATCTTAGAACTCTTACTCACAAAATACCAACTCAGCTATTTAAACATAAAAACAATGCTTTACGCTTTTTAGAACCCTACGCCCAATGAAATATTAATTAAAACCTACTATTATGGAACGTGAATTTAATAGGGTAAATTTACGTGGAATCTACCGTATACTTACCGAAATCGCTAAAGGTAATTTTGCCTTTCAAATTAAACGCACTGATCACAAAGATGAGCTCGAAGGGCTCAATGCTTATGCCAATCAAACTTCAGAAGAACTTTATAGAAAGCGGCATCAATTTTTATGGCTAAATAGAAATACCGAAGCTATGCTTATTCGCACGGTGAACTTTCTACTGGATAAAAATTTAAAGGTGATTGATTTTAGCTATGAACATCTTGATACTATTGAAGTAGATCCAAATACTATTTTAGGTAACACATTTTCTAAGCTACTTGTTAGGAAATTTCAGCCAACCTGGCAGAAAAATATGAAGAAGTTCATGGCCTCCAAAAAACAATCTTTTCATATGCTTCTGGAGTATCATTTTGATGAACTATTACAAATAAATTTATATACGGTTGTCTCGAGGTTAGCCAGGGTAAAGGAGGGAAAATATATCGTAACTTCTTATCTTATGGATGCCTCGAAGGATTTCTCAGGATTACCAAGAGATTCCGAAATCAAAACATTTTCAAAATGGGATCAAAAGTTATTTCACGAAATCCATATCTATATTGTACAGCATTTGGATGAACCCCCTAAAACTCTAGATCAATTAGCTATGCTTTTTAATACCAATGAATATAAAATTAAAACCGGTTTTAAAGAGATTTTTGGATGCACACCAATGCAATATTATAATCGGCAGCGCATCCGGCAATGCAAACTACTCATTGAAAATACAAGTCTCTCCCTAAAGGAAATTTCGATTAAGATGGGCTTTAGTTCTTACCCCCATTTTTCGAAGAGTTTTAAAAAGGAAACTCATGTAACTCCCAGGTTTTATAAAAAAATCACCCGGAATTCATAGAATTTGGATGAATTTATACTGATTTGACATGTTTGCCTCCTTTTTGACTATGTATTTTTTATGATATTTACACTGTTGATGATCAATGAATTAAAATATTATTTAATGGAGTTTTGAAGAATGAAGTTGAGAAACAAAAAGGTATATGCTTTTCTTCATTCCCAGTAACACTCCCAAAATATTATTGCGCGATAATCCAGGTTTGAAGCCGATTACCTGGTTAAACGGCACTATTTATTAACCTAATAAATTATAAAATCATGAAAAAGTTAAAAGTAATTTTACCGATGTTGGCAATCATTTTTGCCATAGGATTGACCTTTGCAAGCGTTAGTCCAAAGACTGATCTAAATGTTCAGGCAAATGATTACATTCAGGTAGGGGGCTCCTGGGTTGCTATTCCCGAACAGACCTGTGAAGAAGGTGAGTTTACCTGTCGTGTACAGGATGGGGATAATGGGCCTTACGAGGTTTATGACGAGATGAATGATGACGAGCCAAAAAGTAGTGCATCTCCCGATCCCAATCCTATAGAACTGTAAAAGGTCTTTAATTAAAGAAGAATAGGGCATACCTGAATTAAGGTATGCCCTTTTTTATTTTAATTCATTTGATGATATGCTTCAGGAAGAATAATGAATTGCTGATAATTTTCCTGAGTTAAATATTTTTTAGCAGCTGTGTTCACATCTTCAATATTAATAAAATGCTCCATTAAAGTTCCATATCGTAGTATATTATTGAAATATTGTTTTTTATCTTTAGTGCTTAACATAAGGTATTCCGACCAAAAATCAACATATCCGAATCTGTCAAAATATTTTTCATAGCGATTAAGCTCAGTTTTAATTTCTAATTCTAACCATTGTTTATTAATACCTTGTTGTTTTAATTTTTGAAACTCTTCTAGGGCATCCTTAATCATTTTAGTTTCATTTCCCAGTTCGCTGTCAAATTGAATTTTAAAAGCATATAAATTATTCTCTTCATCTAACCACTGCCCACCGCCAAGGGGTGCATAGCATCCTTCCCGAAGTCGATCGTAAATACGCTCATATAATGCCTGAGATATTATGTTGATCAAGGCTTTATTCTTTGTAGTATTTTTGATCTTCACTGGGAAATATAATTTTACATAAGCCTGATTTATATTCTTCTCGTATAAGGTTTCCTTCATTTTTTTGAATGGGAATGCGGCACCTTTTCTTTCTTTATTTTGATTTATAGTGCTAGCGGGGATAACGGATAATTTTTGATTAAGTATGGGGATGATCGTATCCACCTCAAAATCTCCGGTAACGATAAAAGTAAAATCTGTAAGGTTTTTTGTCCAGGTATTAGCAGCTTCCATAAGGGTGCTTTTATCAATTACTGCAAGATCTTTTAATTGCATTTTTGGGATGTCAGGAAACCATTTAGTTTCAATGGCCTGGTCTATAAAATATGTTGATCCCCTTATCCCAAATCCTTTAAGATTTTTTGCCGTTGAAGACTTCCATAATTGTATATCTGAGTCTACAAAATTGGGCTGAGTATTTTGAAGAACTACTAAACTTAATAATTCACTAAAATTTTTAGAATTACTTTTGGCAGAAATAAGTTGCCAGTCTTTATCTGCCCTATAGTGAAGACTGATTCCTTTGGAATCCTTGAATTTTTCTAATTGAAACCTGGAATAAGGACCTGCACCACTAAAGTTCAACATATCAATAAAAGCCATATTAGAAAGATAATTTTTGCGCTGAAGGGGGGAAGCTTCATTGATCTTAAAGGCTGTGATATTAATTTGATCTTTAAATGCTGCTGAGGTGGGGTTGGTCGGTTTTAAGATAAGATGTAATCCATTATTTAACGTCATTCTGGAAACCCCCAGAATGTCCTTTTTAACCTGAACCTCTTTATCGCTGGAAATACTATCTAAGGGATAGAATTTGGATAATGAATTTATTGTTGCGGGAGCAGGGGGGAGTATAGGGATACTCATGGTATCAATTGTTGAGATGAGATGCTTCAGGACATTAAAATTAGGTTTTTGAGCCTTGGGATGCCTGAAAAATAGAAAATCGGTATTTTCAGTAAACTTTGCATACGTGCTTACAAATTTTTGAATGTCTTCAAGACTTGTTTTTTTTATCATCTGCGATAGTAGTTGAGATTCTATGACAGAATTCGGTGCGAGTGTGCCATTCACAAAATGATTAAGATACTTCATGATCAATTCCTGTGAGGATCTATCGCTCCTATTGGTGTATTTGTTAAGCAATTGTGCTTTGACCTTTTGGAATTCATTTTCTGAAAAACCAGTATTAAACCGTTTCCAAAATAGTAATGAAGATTTGATTTTTTCCTCTATTGTATTTTGGTCGCCTTGTTCAAAATCAATCATCATTTTTGAAGATGCGATCTGGCCTGCAGCAATACGGTTACGTAAATAATTTACTGAAAGATCGGAATACGGAAGCGCATACTGATTTTTCAGTGCTTCCTGCTTCGCCTGCACGAGCCGCCAATAAAATTCCTGTTGGATCATGAGTTGATAATCCTCTTTGCTTGTTATTTGATCACTAAAATTAGGTTGGTTAAAGAGGATTGCCAATTGTAGACCAGGGGAGATGGTATCTATCGTGGTAGCAAAGCGATTTTTACCGGAAAGCCTAGCCTTTTGCCTTCTAACCCAATCTTGTGGATTTTTCGTCTTTTTGGAAGGTTTTAAGTTAGAAAACAGGTTTTTTATCCTCGATTCTATTTTTTCCGGATCAATATCACCCACAATAATAGCAGCTTCTAATTCCGGTTGGTACCAATCATTGTGAAAGCGGATAAAGGCCTGTTTATGGAGATTTTTAGTACTTTGTTTTATTTTATCTAAATCCTGTTCCTTATAGCCTGTCCCTTCCGTGATCAGACTTTTAATTTTATCAGACTTCCATTCTCGATAGGGATTGTTTACTCTCATTTCTCCTAATACGGCTCCCTGCTCGGTTTTTAGAGAGTTTTGATCAAATTCCAGGTCTTGAGCCCAATCCCGTAAGAGTTGCAATCCATTGGCAAGCGCTATGGTATCATCAGTGGCTAATCCAACATTGTAATAGGTATACGTATAACGCGTCCCCGCATGGGCTTTTCGCCCCACTTTTCTAAAATACTCCTTAACCTTAGGGAAATGTGTAGTCTCCTTAAATACGAGGTGCTCCATAAGATGTGCATAGCCTAATTGATCATTTTCTTCATGAAACATGCCTGCTTTGGTGACCAGGTACATTTCAACCTGATTTTTTTCGGTATGATTTTTCCTGATGTAATAGGTGAAGCCATTGTCAAGTTTACCATAATGAACAAGGCTATCCAGGGAAAGTTGGTTATTTTGATACGTTGTTTTTGTTTGCCCTGTCAATCCGTATGAAATTAAAAATAGGAGTATTGTCGAGTATGAAATTTTAAATGTAAAATCCATAATGTTTGATTTAATACCCTTCATTTTGACTTAGGTTAGGATTTTTTCTTCTTTCTTCTGAGGGAATGGGATATAGGAAATCTGTAGTCTCCCAAAGCGGTTTTATATCAGACAACTTACCACCGGCGTTATCGGTTCTTTTTAGATCAAACCATCGGTGTCCCCACTCTGCAAAAAGTTCTTTCCTGCGTTCTTCCATGATCAGGTTCAAGAGCTCCTCCTGGGATATATTGGGTTTGGTTTCAGATACAGGAGAAAGCCCTGCTCTTTGTTGAATAATAGCAATGTCTTTAATGGCTTCAGCTAAATTGCCTGTTTGCGCATATGCTTCTGCTCTTATCAGATATTGTTCTGCAAAACGTAAGACCATTGAATATTCTTCAATCGGAAATTCACTACTGTTCCATATTTTGTATTTATAGGCAAAAAAAGCATCTTCACCTTCATGATAACCTATCCAGTTTTGAAACCTTAAATCCTCTCCTTCAAAAGTTGTTGCAAAAGATGGTCTTAATTTTATACTGGCCAGGAATGAAAATACGGGATGAATAATAAATAAGCTTCCTTCGTTGGTCTGCGTTAATCCTCCCCCGCCTCCAATAGGTGATATTTGCCATATAGCTTCTCTACTGTTAGCTAGGAAAACGTCGTTTATGTTATTGAGTAATTCGTAAGTTGATGACGCATCAATAACCATAGCACTTAGGTCTATGGCTTTTTCCCAATCTTTTAGGAACAGATGAACACGTGCGGAAAGTGCTATTGCTGCATATTTGTTAACCTGTGTTCGTTCACCAGTGGTATATTCAGATGGTAGAAGAGCCATAGCGACTTCAAGGTCATTAACGATTTGCAGGTAGATGTCATTTTTGGACATACGGGAAGCCAGTTGGTTCTCCTTATAATTTGTACTAAGTATTAATGGCAGGTCTCCATACAGATTTACTAGATAGAAATACGTAAAAGCTCTTATAAATCGAGCTTCCCCCTCTAGTTGATCGCTCAATTCAGCAGAAACATTGGAGGAGTTTCCAAGCCCCTCCAGCATGGCATTGGTCATATAGATGATAGAATAGGCACTGGACCATATCGCAAGGTTACTTTCATTATCTGCTAACAGGTCATTATTTTCAAACTGCATACGCGTAAGCACATTCGGATTGATATTTTGTATGTTATCTGCCGATAATCCGGATAAAACGGTAATACTGCTCCTGGATCCACTAGAAAATTCCGCAAGGAATAATTGGTTATATATACCGGTCATGGCGCTTCTTGCCGTGGCATCACTGTTAAACACCTCTTCGCTAACAAGTTTATTATTAGGAGGAGCTACCTCTACAAATTCTTCGCAGGCGCAAAGGTTTAGCAGGCCTATTATTAGGATTCCCCTTAAGATATATGTGTTGATTTTCATTGTATTTTTATTTAAAAGTTAATTTCCAGCCCCCCAGTAATCGATCTTAAATTTCCAATCCCCGAATTTGGTATTTCAGGATCTAAACCTGTAAAATCAGTTAAGGTCCATAGGTTTTGACCATGCATAAAAAGGCGACAATTTTTAATGGAAATTTGTTTGAGTAATTTTTTGGGGATCTTGTAGCTAAGGGATAATGTTTTTAAACGAAGAAAAGAAGCATCCTCAAAAGGAAAACCGGTATTGATTACATAATTATAGGCCTGGCTTGCCCGGGAAGACTGAGAAATTTTCTGGTATTTACTATCTCCTTCCAAAGCAGATAATACGTCCACAGAAGTATTACTGGGTCTTCCTGCGGAAAATAGGGTTTGCCTTCCTTCTTGTTTTACAAATTGCCATAAGAACTGGAGAGAAAAGTTTTTAAATGAAAAGCTATTATTAATCCCTCCATAAAATTTCCGGTTTTGATCCTTGATGATTGATCGGTCCTGATAATCCAAACTTCCATCCTCATTAATATCTTTTACGGTATAAAATCCGGTTTCTGGATCCAGACCCGTATATTCGTAAAGAAGCGAAATATTCAAAGGATAGCCTATCCTATACGTATTGGCATAAGATGATTGTTCAATATCTGGATAACTTATCAGTTCATTTTTAGGGAAGCTTATATTGAAGGAAGTTTGCCATCTAAAATTGGTAGTTTCAAGATTTTGACTTGTAATTTCTACTTCCCAGCCCCTGTTTTCTACGGTTGCCGGTAAATTTGCCTGTACGGTGGTAAATCCTGTAATGGCCGGTAGCGGGTATCCTACCAGTTGGTTAGACGATCGATTTTGATAATAGCTCAGGCTGGTATGTAGCTTGTTTTCTATAAAACTTAGTTCTAAGCCTACTTCTAACTTTTTATTGACTTCCCAGGAATAATTTGGATTGGCCAGTCCTGTAGGATAAAGTCCTCCCGTTCCCGTAGTAGCTTCATAGGCATCTAAATATCCGTAATCGCCTATTTGATCATTCCCAGTAGTTCCGTAGCTTCCTCTTAACTTTCCAAAGCTTAAAAACGGAAGACTGTTTTTAATAACCGGTTCCTCAGTAAAAATCCAGGCCATACCAATGGCTCCAAAATTGGCAAATCGGTTACTCGGGCCAAATCTGGAAGATCCATCCCGTCTTCCTGTTAAATTCAGGAAGTATTTTTTATCCCAATGGAAACCAAGCCTTGAAAATATAGCGCTATAGCGATAATCGTTATTTTCTGTTCTTGCGTTTACTATACTTTCTGCTGCAGCAAGATTTCCTATTAAGGCTTCAGATGCATAGCCCCTGCCCTGAAAGTTCTCCATTTGATCTTTATTCTCCTGGAAGGTAGTTCCCAATAAAGCTTCGATGGTTAATTGGTTGATATTGGTATTATAGATAAGTTGCGGTTCGATAATCCATGATGTTCGATTGGTTTTATAATGTGATGAACTATGAATGTTTTCATCGGCAGGATTGTATGAACGTTTAGGCTGCTTTCGTAACTCACCGGCATCATAATAGGTATACCCCATATTGGCTTTTAACTGTAATCCCTTAATCACTTCGTAGGACAAGCTAATATTGGAAATCAAATTATTGGTTTGTGTATTGCTTTCATTAAAATACCCCTTAAGAGGATTATCTAAATTTGCCCTTTCCCATTGCTCCCAGGCTAAGAAGCCATCTTCATTAAAAATTTCTGGCGCATTGGGGGGCAAGATTGCCGTTGTGGAATTAAAGCCTACATTCCCAACCATTTTATTGGTATCCACCCCATAATTTAATGATAAATTCAGGTTGAATTTTTGATTTTCTGATCGGTGATTCAGGTTTAGATTGCCTGTAATCTTATGATAGTTATAGTCTCCCGGATAGATGGTGCCCTGGGAGAAATAGGAGGTACCAAACCTAAAAGAGGTGGTGTTATTTCCGCCAGAAAAGTTAAGGTTGGCATTGGTGGTTTCAGCAGTGCCACCAAATAAAAAATCCTGCCAGTCGGTATACCTGTCCTGATCCCAGATTAGCAAATCATAGGCATTACGTTCGGTTGGTTCAACCCCATCATTTTCGAAAGCCTTTTTTCTTACGGCGAGGTATTGCTGGGTATTTAATAAATCATACCGCTGGGGTGCTGTAGTACCACCATGATACAGTCTCACATCTAAACCGGTGCCCTGGTTATACCCGATTTTTGTGGTAATTAGGATCACCCCATTGGCCCCTCGTGATCCGTAAATGGCCGTGGCATCGGCATCTTTTAAGATTTCTATACTTTTAATATTGTTAATGTCAAGGTTATTAAGGGGATCGATCCCGGTGCTTGACATTAACGAACTACTTTCTATGGGAGTAGGATTAACCGGGACACCGTCAATGATGTATAACGGGTAATTGCCTTCTTGTCGTAAGCTGTTTGTTCCGCGAATTCGTATAGTAGCCGCCATTCCCGGGTGGCTGCCCCCGGGGGTAATCTCTACCCCAGCCATTCTGCCCTGCAAGGCTTGTAACGGACTAATGACCGGCTGGTTTTCGATTTCCTCGGCCGTAACCCTCGCAATATTCCCTGTGCTTTCCCTTTTGGTGGTATTATAATAGCCAGCATTGATTTGCACTTCGCCCAGGGCGGCGATATCATCTTCGAGTTGAATATTGATTACCTCTCGCCCGTCTATGGGTACTTCCCGGGTTTTATAGCCGATATACGAAAAAACCAAAGTAGCGTTTGCGGGAGCGGTAATACGATATTCACCGTCTAAGTTCGTGACCACACCCCGTTTGGTATCTTTTAAAATAATGCTCACGCCCGGAATGGGAAGACCGTTTTGATCTGTTACCGTTCCGGTAATTTCTTGTTGTAGCAAGAGCAGGGGAGTAGGGCTTGCCGCATGTGCAGCTTTGGGCAGGCACAAGAGTAGCCCGCCAATAATTATTAGTGCCATGTATGTATGGCACGGGTAATTATTTTTCATAATTTTACGTGTGATTTAAATGAAACAATGTTTTATTTAAGCTTAAGCCTTCCCCGTCCAGACGCCAATCTCACTGGGAAAAGCTTATGCTAAGCTAAAATCAAATTAATTCCCACCCTCTGGATAAAGGACTAGGATCTGACGGCTCCCTATAGCCGAAATTGCAATACTAACAATGTTCCCAAAGCCTTTTAGGCTTTCCCAACCCACGCTGTACAAAATAGGGTAAACAGCACCCACGGGATGATATACATTTTAGCCTGTCCCGCAACAAGCTTACCATTAGACATAAGATGTGATAACCAAAACTGTATGTTTTGGGATTGCGAGACTTAAAAAATATAGAAAATCACTTTGAAAATTTTGAAGAGAAACTGCCCGATTTGCGAAAATAAAAAAGGGCGTGGTTCACTTATTGTACTAGAGGTACTGGTATACCTGCACACAAATAAGCGACACTCACGCCCCGGGGTCGTGAGCATCCGTGCTTATCTTCCCGTGTGCTTAAAAATTACCAGTTTTCTAGTACGAGATTCAAAGCGAATGCTTCTAATATTTTTTACTTAAAGAAGTTTCGCAAATATAATAAACTGAGATAAATATAGAATAATTTTTCGGTACGCCAAAGCGTACCGAAAAATATTTTAAGTTATAGTTAATTGCATTTATGGAAGAAAAAGCAATTAACCATATCAAACTTAGGGCATCTTTAGCATTAAATAAATTGCTTTTACAGAGTAAACTTTTTAAGGATTTGGATTTTGACGATACTACTAAATTTGCAAAAAGCTATGGTAAGATTTCAGCAAATGCTGATCTAAGAAAAGCAACAGTTTCAGATAATTTTAACGCTAAGAGTGATGTCAGGTTTTCGACTTTAACTTCTATAGTTGAAGGTATGGGGTTCACATTAAGCGAATTTGCAAAAATATATGATTCAATTAAAAAAACTGAAATGGATCAATTTGCTGAGGCTCTAAATAATAAGAGTAAATAGTAATCTACCCGAGTTTGATTTCTCCTGATTATAATTATCTTTTTTCTCCATTTTACGGTAAAACGTATTTTTTCTATACGCGAGGTTAGTATATTTATAGTGTTGATATCCAGAAAATAGTTATAATATATGGTTACTTTTAAATGGATATAACGAGTTACCTAAAATGCCTCCGAAAAAAATCACGGCGGAATAAAACTGACTTTTTTGCAAATGACAATTCAGAGGGAATTTGAACTTTTCGTTTCCAAGAAAATTAAAACGGACTGAATTTCACAACGGATAAAAAATTAAGAAATCTTGCTTTTAAAAACAATTCAAGTCCAATTGACAAAATTCAGGTTTAAAAAAATGGATTCGAAAAACAGAACGTGGATTTAAAAGCAGGACGGAAAAAATTTAAAAAAAAGCTAATCGGACTTAAAATCACGATGCTTGAATTTTAAAATGCATTACGCTGACTTTTTTGCAAATGACAATTTCGTTTCAAAACAATAATTCAAATTAGCGGACAAAAACAAAGCGGAATTGAAAAAACATAACGGAAAAAAATCAGAACGTTCCAAGCAAAATGTGTCGGCACATTAGGTAACAATGGTTATAATCCATTGCGGCGGAATTTCCTATCGGAAATTCCAGGATATTTGCTAAATTAGTGACCAACGCCGAAAAGTCCTCGCGGACTTTTCCGCAACGTGATCATAACCTAAACCGTTACCTGCAATTTAAATTTTAAAAAGAATGGAATTAAAAGATTTTATTTCAGAAACTATAAAGCAAATTACTGATGGTATCCTGGAAGGAAATACCTACGTAAAAGATAAATCAAATTCTTCTGAAGGAATTAGAGATCAATACACCAAAATCAATTTTGATATTGCTATTTCAACAAATGAAGAGAACAAAAATGATTTAGGAGGTAAAGTTACTGTAGTTCAAGTTTTTAATGCCGGAGCTTCTTCTTCAAAGGCATCAAGTACAACAAATCAAAACAGAATTCAATTTGAAATATTAGCCGCTATAAATACTAAATAATGACAGGACTTTGGAAAATCTCAGGAGAATTTTACGGATGGATATCTGAAAACGGTTCATTCTATAATTCAAACGGAAGAAGAAGTGGAACAATGAATAATAATATTTTATATAACCACAGGGGAAATTATATAGGTGATTTAATAAATGAAAATTTCATTGGTTACAACCAAGATAGAAACTTTTTACAAGGACCCGAATGTTATTTGAATGAAGAAATTTATTTAGAACCATTGGCAGATAGAGAACAAATTGATGTAAACGGATTCCGTAATCCCAATTAATTCCGTAATAAATTTAAAAAGCAGGTAACAAAGACGGTTCATCGCCAATGAGCGGCACCGCTAGTAAGAAAATAATTAACTTAACCAATAAACCAATACTAAGCCGACAAATCCGTGTCCCTTACTCCGCCAATTGGCGATACGAACCGAGACTGTTAGCCTTCATATGGAAAAATGTTTAATTTGTAATAAAGACGCTGATCAAACCGGATCTCACATAGTTCCTCACTTTCTGATGAAAAGAATTGATAATGAAGAAGGATCTACAGATAGAGATAAAGAAATGGGATTTGTAATAACTGAGAAAGAAACTACATCTTATTTTGGACAATCAATTCTTCCTGAAAAATTGGAGGAAATTTATGGTGATGTGACTGATGAACTGATAGAAGAGAATGAAATAGATGGAATTGTTGATTACTTTTTCTGTAAAAACTGCGAATCAAGATTAGCAAATTTAGAGAGTGAATATTCTAAAATTTTCCAGAAAAAAATCACAGATGAGGAAAATTATACCAGCTTCTCAGATGGATTCATTGCTTTCGTTTTTTGGTCATCAGTAATATGGAGACTATCTCTTCAACCCGAGAGTGATTTTAAATTAAAACCTAAAGAAGAAAATAGATTACAAAGAATATTATCTAAATATTTAAAAGACAAAATTGGCGATATAAAACCGGATAATAATGATTCCGATCTGAAGAATATAGGATATAAATTGCTTAGGGCGGCTAATTATTCAATTGAGAATTATACATTTTTACATAGTATACCATTTTATAGAACACCCTATTCCATATTAATTGATGAATTAATACTTTTCTTCTATTTCAAAGAATCGCATTTAAAAGGAATGATCCAAGATTTTTATGGGTCTGAAAAATTAAAATCAAAAGCAATTTTCAATAAACCGTTTGATGAGGAAAAAACTTTAAAAATTTCAGATCAAGATTTGAAAGATGTAATTGATAGAATGATATTGAAAGGTGCTGAAGTAAGATATGAATACTTAAACTCCTTATTAGATCAACTTCACCAAAAATTGGGTGGAAAAGGACAAAGTATGTATCCTCGCTTAAAGCAAATGGTTATAAAAAATCTACTTGAAAATGATGAAAAGCTTGGAAAACGAGATACAATTCCAAATCAAATAGAAATTATTACAAATACAATTATGGACTACCATACGAAGGCTAACAAAGACGGTTAATCGCCAATAAGCGGCAGCGTTGAAAGAAAATATTGAACTTGACCAACAAACCAATACTAAACCGATAAACCTTTTTCTTTACTCAAACAACTGGCGAAACAAGACTATTGGTGGTTATATTTAAATAAATCATTAGTATTTTAACTGAATAATTTGTGTTATTTTTGTTTTTTAACTAAATAATCGGGGGTGATGCGGATCAACTTACTTGAAATAACCACAGATGAACTTTTGGAAAAATTTGGAGCAGGAAGTCATAAACCTGGTTCTGGAAGTGCAGCAGCGTTTCAAGGTATGTTATCAGCCAAATTATTAGTGACTGTTATAAGTTTAACTATTGATATCAAACGAAGGTCAAAATATAAAGAGGCATATCCTACGTTGGTGGAAATGGATACTAGAATAAAGGAAAGGATTTTTCCCGAATTAACAAGGCTTTTCAATGAGGATGCAATTCAATTCGGAAAAACAATAAATGCAAGAGAAGAACGAAACAGAGAAAAAGATCCGTTTGAAAACCATAAACTTGCTAGATTAGCATTAAAGGAATTAAAAGAATCAATAGAAATCCCGTTAAATATTGGTAAACTCTGCATTGAATTAGCAGATATAGCAAAATTTGTATTTGATAAAGGTTTTCAATCTGCTAGAGGTGATTCTCAAGTAGCATTAAGCGGATCTGTAGCAGGCATTGCAGGATGCTTATCAATTATACAACTAAATTTTCTTTCGTTCGGTAGTGATGAATATGATTGGACTTCTAAAAAAAATGAAGAAGCAAAAAAACTCAAAAGTGAATATACCAGAGTCTTAAAAATTGCTGACAAGAAAATTGAAACACTAGAAAATGAAGTAAGAGAAAAAGAAAACTTTCACAACCAGATTGATACTTTACTTAAGAAACTAAAGAGTAAAAAGGAATTATCAGACAATGATATTGAAAAAGCTGCTAGAGATTTACAAAATACGATTTGGCTTAATAGAAAAATAGTTTGGCCTGACAATATTCCCGATCATCCCATTAAAGCTTTAAACCCAGGTAAGATTTTGCAAAAAGCATTAGCATATAAGTTTGCGGCAGTAGATCAAATCGAAAATCCAGAAAATTTAGAATTAAGTATTGCGGGTATTATCAATCAAAATGAAAGGGTAGTTATGGTTTCTAAAGTCTTTGATCAAAATATCCGAAATTTTACTGCTGCTCACGAGTTAGGACACGCTCTATTACATAAACAAAATATTATGCATAGAGATAGACCCATTGATGGAAGTAAATTTGATATGAGAAAGAATTTACAAGAATATCAAGCGGATAAATTTTCTTCTTACTTTTTAATGCCAGAAAATATTATAAGAAAAGTATTTTACGAAATTTTCGGGACTAACAAATTTATAATTAATGATGAGTCTGTATTTAATTTTAGCAAGAACTCAGAATCAGATTTAAGAAGCGAGTGTAAGAATTTAAGAGGTTTAGCTTTAAAACTAGCTTCAACGGAAAGATATCGAAATAACAGTTTTATTTCGATAGCAGACTTATTTAAAGTTTCTGCTACTGCCATGGCAATAAGATTAGAGGAATTAGACCTTATAGAATTTTAATAACTAGACAAATATTACTGCCCCAATAACTAAGTCCTCGGGTGGTCGGTAGGACCTAACATGAAGATCCTTTTTACTGCCATATGGTTTTTAATTTTTAGGCGAACATTTTAATAGTAGCCGTTAGGCGAGGGGAGAGTTGAGAGTAATCGAGGTTGAGTGTTTATGGGCAAACCAATCTATAAAAAGTACTGGAATTTATACGTATATTGCTATAAATACCCCGTGTGCAGCTTGGAAAAAATGTTATTTAATTGTTTACCGATTTGAATACGGGAGATTTTTTCCCTACCAAGCACTCCCAAAACCAATTGTTGGAAAAAAAAGTCCCTTAACAGGCTATAAAACTAATGTTCTAAAAAAACACTATTTTTATAGCTATCGTTGTATGCAATTTTTGAGAAAATACTAACTATAACATAAATTTTATGATCGAATTCCACGAAGATTCGGATGCACTTCAAATCCATTATTACTTAAGTGATAAATCTCATTCAATGAATGCTTACACTTTAAATAAAGCAGAGAATGAGCTCTTAAAAATTATCGGAGAAGTATCTAAAATATTAGATATACAAGTTGTAACTGAAGCCTATGCTTTAGAAGAAGGTGGAATAAAGGAAATATACAAGTTCGTTCTAAAGCATAAAAAACAAGCAAAATATATAGGCGCGTTTTTAGCAGGAATTTCAGCAACTATAATATCAGATGTAGTTGGGGATTCTATAAAAACTGACGCTGAGTTGGAAAAACTGAAAAAGGAAGAACTCAGGTTGTCAATAGAGAAATTAAAAAGAGAATTAGAAGATAATGATCCAGAAAATACGCAAGCTAATACTTTAATAATTGAGAACTTATCAATTGTACTAGCTGAAACAAATAAGATAAAAATATCTAAATCTAACTTTTACAATACACTACTAAATGAAGAAAAAATTAGTAAAGTTTCAACACAAGAATTGGATAGGGATTTAGAACCAATTGGGCAAGAGAAAATTGTCCCTAGAGCAGACTTTAATAAATTTATAATTGAAGAAGCTGAGATAGAAGATGAGTATTTGGAACAAGTCGAGTTAGAAATTGTTTCTCCTGTTCTAAGAAGAAATAGATCAAATTGGAAGGCTATCTATAATGAAAACTCATTCAGTTTTAAAATGAAAGATAATTATTTCCAAGAACTGGTAATAACTAGAAATCTAAGTTTTTCAAATGGAACTAGTATAATTTGTGATCTGGAAACTAGTCAGAAATTAGATATGGAAGGAGAAATAATTCCTGGAGCTAAAAGAGTTTATAATGTATCAGCAATAATATATAAAGATGGAACTAGATATGATGTAGAATAAAAACTGCATACAATAACTAATTCTTCGTGTGGTCTGTACGAACTCACATGAAGATCCTTTTTACTGGCGTTAAGCGGTAGCTTATTTTTTGTGGAGCATTTTAATAGTAGGCGTTAGGTTAGGGAAGTGTTGAGAGTAATATAAGTTGAGTTTTTAAAGGCATACCAATTTATAAAAGCTAATGGAATTTTTAAATATGTAGCTACAAATGCTTTTAAAACAATTAAAAATCCTTTAGATTAGTCATCGCTAAAAGAGAAATAAACTTATCGATAGGTTTATACATATGTTGGCAAGCACTTAAAAAGACCCAATGACACGGATTAACTCTTTTAAACCTTTAGTGGACAAAAAATCAGAAATTCTAATATTAGGAACTATTCCTGGAGAAAAGTCTCTTGAGGCAAACTGCTACTATGGAAATGCTAAGAATCATTTTTGGGATATAATATACAGGACGCTTAAACCGAATCACGATTTCTACGAACTTGTTGGAGCAAAGCCAAAAACAGAAAAATACAAGTTATTACTTGACAATGGAATTGGATTATGGGATATTATCGAAAGTTGTGAAAGAACTGGTAGCAGCGATAGTAAAATTAAAAATGAAGTATTGAACGACCTTCATTCCTTCTTTCAAAGAAACATGAATATCAAAACCGTCTTATTTAACGGAGGAAAGGCACAGAAATATTTCCTTAAACAATATTCAATAAATCAATTTCCAGATGTTGATTTTCAAAGACTTAACTCTACAAGCACATTAAATCCCAACAATACTTTTGAAATTTTAAATGAATGGAAAAGAAAAATAAAAACGCTTGCCAATAACTAATTCTTCGTGTGGTCGGTACGAACTCACATGAAGATCCTTTTTACTTCCAGTTATGGGGCTTTTAATTTTTTGTGGAGAATTTTAATAGTAATCTTTAGGCTAGGAGGGATTTTGAGAGTAATATAGGTTGAGTTTTTAGGGGTAAACCGATCCAAAAAAATTACTGGAATTTATATATATGTCGCTATAAATGCTTTTAAATCAATTAAAAATACGGTAGATTAGTTATCTCTAAAAGAGAAATAAACATACAAGGACATTTATAAAATTATGAAGGAACTAATTCCACTTGTAATACTACTAATTACATCGACAATCTCATTAAGTCAAAAAATCAAAAAAGATGATTTAGTTGGCGAATGGACTTTTATCGAGTTACAAAATGATTCAGGAGAAAAAGTTACGGAAATCAAACATGAGGGATTAAAAAAAAGAACTGGATTTAATGGTGTGGAAAAAGTAAATAGGGACAATTATGTTCTAAATGGTGATGGTACTTATCAAAGTTCTAATCCGTTAAACGAATCTGTTGGGACTTGGTACTATGACGAAAAGAATAATGCAATTCGACTGGAATTTAGAATAGCTCCAGATGATAAATACATCGAGATTGCTAAGAAAATGAAAACAATTAAGAAAAGAAAAGATGGATTTTATTATCAAAAACCTACGACGGAGAAAATTCTATATTTCAGTAAGGACTCAATAGTAATGGACGATTATGTTGGGTATTACAGAATCTACACGCGAAAAAAATAAGTATTTACTATAACTAAGTCTTCGTGTGGTTGGTACGACCTAGCATGAAGATCCTGTTGACTAAACCGTTTATTTTTAGGCGAACATTTTAATAGTGGCCGTTAGGCTAGGGGATAATTGAGTGATACAGATTGAGTTTTTAGGGCATACCAATTTATAAATGGAATTACTACATTAGATTGGACACCAAGTTGAATGAATATTATTGCTAGTTATTAATTTAGCAATTATGAGACGTAAAGCCAAACATTAGACCTTAGAGTTTAAGCAAAAAGCGGTAGAATTAAGTTATGCTAAAGGCAGTGTAGCTCAGGTTTGTGAGGATCTGAATATTCTACCTGCTGTTCTTTAGTAAAGAGCAAAGGAATCTACTACCATCTAGCAGAATTTGACGATGGAATTATTGCGATTAAAGAAGGGGAGCAAACAGGCAAATTATATTACTGCCATTATTCTGGATGGACAGATGAGTTGAGTTCCGATTTTGGAAAAGAACTAATTGAAAAAATAAAAAATACGACACCACACACGGATTATAGTGCATACCCTTTGGGATAGGCACCTTACACAAAGCGTTGGCGGTAATTTGTTACGATGATAGACCAAAATGACATATTGAAATTCAGTGATTCCTTAAAGATTATTTTGGATAAGGAATTAGAAAAAGGAAATAAGGTGGTTGAGACTTCGAATGGTTGGCCAGATAAAAATTCAATAATTATTTTTCTAAAAGGTCCCTTCATTCTGACTCACAAAATTGAATCTATTGAATACAGAGAGATTAATGACCCTCATTATTGGAAAGCTGAATACTATGATAAAAATAAGAAACACATCTTAGTTTGTAAGTTCTAATGAACTTAAAGAAATAAAAATAAAACAGACCAGATTGTGGAGATAATTAGTGCTTCTCCAGAATACTGCCGACTTATGGACTTAATGTAGAATAAAAAAATCAACTAAAAATTTATTACACTATCCAAGGCATCATCAGCATCTTTATGAATAAAATTGGCTTGGTAATTTAGTGTGGTTTTTAGGTCACTGTGTCGATACAATTTTTGTAGCATTAATGGATGAATTTTATCTCCAGCAATATTTCCAAAACTGTGCCGGGCAATATGATTTGATAAATTCTTGTTAATACCACATTGGCTGGCAATTCGTTTCAAGTACTTATTAAACAACTTTGTTGCATTTCTTGTTTTTCGAAAAATATCTTCCTCATTTTTAGGATCTGTATCTTTTAAGAAAGGAAAAACATATCCGTTATTTTCTGCTTGGTTCTTTTTGTAATAATTTAATATGGTATTGGCTTTATCCGGAATCTTAAGACTTAAAGGCTTTTCATTTTTATTCATAATATAGTAAAGCCTACTATCATTAAAATCTGACCATTTTAATTTTACCACATCAGAGATGCGTATTCCAGCAAAGTAAAAAGCAATTAACCATACATTGTGTGTATGCCAGATTGATGATTGAGATTCAAATTCCAATGATTCTATTTTTTCAATTTCTTTAATCGTAAGACCGATTTTGTTGCCAGAACCAATCCGTATTTTTTCTTTTTCTCCTGCAAACGGATAAAATTTAGAAGCAACAATTCCATCTTTAATGGCAATATTAAAAAGAGTTCTTATAAAAATTAATTGATTTGTAATAGTGCGCGTTTTCTGATTGAGATAAACTGAACAAAAAGTTTTATATTTCTCTATAAACGCTTGATCTATATCCCGGAATTTTAAGGTTTTACTTTTCTTAAAATGATTAATGCCGTCCATAAAGGAATATTCACCTTTACGAGACTTGCTAACCCTATCCTTTCTTCTTTGTTGTATATCTGCAATCACTTTCTTTTTGGGGGAGGAGGATTTAAGCGCTAAAAACTCTTCAATGTTATATAATATAGAAAGCTCAGATTTAGCTACTGAGAAAGTTCCACGGTCATATTTACTTTTAACACGTTCAGCAGCAATTAAAAAAAATGATTTAGAGCCTCCAGGTCCTTTCAGTTTTTGTTTAGCTTGTTTGGGCGTGATGCTATCATCTTTAGAATCAAAATATAGGTCATTGGCTTCTGTTAACTTCTTCATCAAGAAGTTATTTAGCTTTTTGTGATTTGGATGGGATCTTTTGGCTTTTCCAGCAACTTTGTCCCAGTCTTTTTCAAGTAAATACTGTCCCAGAAACTTATAATTTGTTTTATAATTTTCGCTTATTCTTAGTGCTAGTGGAGCAGTCCCGTCTTTCCTTTGTTTATTTCTTCGTCGAACAATTTTGATGCTTGCCATAATACCTTCTTTAAAGATAATATAAAGATACGATTAAAATAAAAAGGGGTACAGAATAGGTACAGAATAATTTAATTTTGGATGGTTTTATTCTAATTTATAAAATATTAAATATCTTTAAAACAATTGATTATAAAGGGTTTTGTGTTTTTTTAGTGGTGTCAAGTATCAAACTCATAACCCGAAGGTCACTGGTTCGAGTCCAGTTCCCGCTACTAGCAATGACAAGGCTTTACAGAAATGTAAGGCCTTTTTTTATGGACTGGGTACAACATAGGTACAACATTTTTGGAAAGCCAAATTTGAATAGAAAATAATGTTAATTAACATTATTTGGGGATATTTCCTATCTCATTCGAAGTGTAACTTAGTAATTTGAAGGATTTGTATAATTCTCTATTTCATTAAATAGCTTATTAAAAAACAATGTTCTAATTCTTCAGTATAAGATCTTGGTAATTTTTTAATTGAAATTATTATCAAATTATGTGATAAACCTTTTGAAATCTGTTCCTATTCTTTTTGCACAATCTGTGCATTGATTTTTTTTTATCTTTGTAGTGTGAAAATTATCGCTGTCATATTATCTCTATATATATTCGGGCTTAACTTATTAGCCTGTAATGATAGTGACACTTCACAAGTGATTTCTGATTCAGAAGTAACAGTGGTTGCTACGCAGAATTTAGATATCGACTATTCACATGATAAAGTAGCAGATTTATGCCCTCCTTTTTGTAGTTGCCATTGCTGCCATGTGCATACAGTAGATTTCGGTTCTTCAAATTTCAAGGCTTTGATTATTGAAATTCCATCAAAAGCCTTTGTCCATTTTGACAGCTCAGTGGAAGAACCTATTCTTTCCTTTTTAGATCCTCCAAAAGTTTAATTCAGTTTTTTTAAAGGATAATTATATCCTTTTTTGACCAAATCCTGGTTCTCATACTAGATCCTTGGTCCTATTGATAGATTTTGTTAGGCACAAAATTATTATCAAGAATTTTAACTGAATTAAATTTTTATTTATATGATTAATAAGATAATCGCATTTTCCATTAATAATAAATTTATTATTGGACTACTTACCTTAGCGCTGATAGGGACGGGTATTTGGTCCATGATGACCGTCAACCTGGGATCGGTGCCAGATATTACTAACAACCAGGTTCAGGTGATCACCCAATCACCTAATCTTGCAACAGAAGATATTGAACAATTTGTAACCTATCCTGTAGAACTCTCAATGGGGAACCTGCCCGGGGTTACGGAAATACGATCTGTTTCCCGGTTTGGCCTTTCCGTGGTTACAATTGTTTTTGAGGACGATATGGGCATTTACAAACCCCGTCAACTGGTTCAGGAAAAACTGAACGAAGTCAGGGACCAAATACCTGAAAAATTTGGAAGTCCCGCTATGGGGCCCATTACTACAGGTTTGGGTGAGATTTATCAATATACGATAAAGCCCCAAAAAGAGTATGACACTGTTTATTCCCCTACGGAATTGCGTACCATCCAGGATTGGATCGTAAAGCGTCAAATGACCCTCGTCGAAGGTGTAGTAGAGGTAAATTCATTTGGGGGCTCTATAAAACAATATGAAATTGCCATTAATCCCGAAAAACTGAATGCGTTAAACGTTTCTATTTCCCAAGTCTTCGATGCCCTGCAAAAAAATAATGTTAATACAGGCGGTGCATATATAGAAAAAAATAATATGGCCAATTTTATCCGTGGTGAGGGTTTAATCAGGTCACTAGATGATATAAAATCTATTGTTATCAAGAATGAAAATGGAGTACCTGTAACAATTGGAGATGCAGCTGAAGAGGTCCAGTTTGGTAGCCAGGTACGCTATGGTGCTTTTACCCAGGACGGCCGTGAAGCTGTTGGCGGTATGGTGCTCATGTTGAAAGGTGCAAATCCTAATAAAGTAATTGCAAATGTTCAGGATCGTATGGAGACGGTAGAACAATCTTTGCCTGAAG
Source organism: Zunongwangia profunda SM-A87 (assembly GCF_000023465.1). Classification (NCBI taxonomy): domain Bacteria; kingdom Pseudomonadati; phylum Bacteroidota; class Flavobacteriia; order Flavobacteriales; family Flavobacteriaceae; genus Zunongwangia; species Zunongwangia profunda. The sequence continues at coordinate 4,360,476 of NC_014041.1, read as the reverse complement.
GTTTATCAATAGAACCCTTCCTTGACAGAAGTGTTTTAATTGAAAGAACTACGAGTACCGTGACCCAGAATCTTCTGGAAGGTGCTTTAATCGTGATTTTTGCCCTGGTGATACTATTAGGTAGCTTAAGAGGTGGACTTATAACAGCGACTACCATTCCTTTATCACTTCTTTTTGCTTTTATATTAATGAAGCAATTTAATGTCTGGGCCAATCTAATGAGTTTGGGAGCTATTGACTTTGGAATTATTATAGACGGTGCTGTGATCATCATTGAGGGTACGGTATATGAAATACAAAAACGGATGCGTTCCGGCAAAATAAAATTTAATAAGGCTAAAATGGATGAAGTAGCCTATGATGCCGGAAGTACGATGATGGGTTCCGCCTTTTTTGGACAAATTATCATTCTTATCGTATTTGCGCCCATTCTTTTTCTAACGGGGGTAGAAGGGAAAATGTTTCGGCCAATGGCATTTACTTTTGGTTTTGCCATGATAGGTGCTATTTTCTTATGCCTTACCTATGTCCCTATGATGTCTGCTTTATTTATGAAACCAATTCAGAATAAAAAGAACTGGTTTGGAAAGTTTGAACGCTGGCTGGAAAAAGTTAGTGATAAAATTATTGGAGGGATTCAAAAAGGATACATGCCTTTATTAAAAGGAGCTTTAAGATTGAAGTTCATAGTATTGGGGTCTGCGGTTGTCTCACTTATAGTAGCCGGTTTTATCTTTTCCAGAATGGGAGGGGAATTTGTCCCTCAACTTGATGAAGGGGATATCGCCATGCAGGCGTTAATCAGGCCTGGAAGTGGGTTGAGTGAAACAATCGATGTTTCCACAAAAATAGAAGATATCCTTCTTGAGAATTTCCCGGAAGTAGAAACCGCCGTAGCGAGGATTGGGGTTGCCGATATCCCTACTGATCCAATGCCTATGGATATTGCCGATATGTTTATTGTATTAGAGAAGGATATGGATAATTGGACTTCGGCAAGTTCTAAAGAGGAATTGATAGAAAAGATCAAAGAGAAACTTAATGAAGAACTTACGGGAGTCAACCTGGTTTTTAGCCAGCCTGTAGAGCTTCGTTTTAATGAACTGCTTACCGGGGTCAGGGAAGATGTTGCGGTAAAATTATATGGCGAAGATTTAGACCTTCTTGCTGAAAAAGCTGATAAAATGGCTGAAATAATACAGACTATACCGGGCGTAGGAGATGTGAACCCTGAACGAACATCTGGTCTTCCACAAATGACGGTGCGGTTTAATCGTAAAAAAATTGCGCAATATGGATTGGACATTGAAAAGATTAACGATTATATAAGTGCAGCTTTTGCCGGAGGAACGGCCGGAGTGATCTTTGAAGGGGAAAAGCGGTTTGATATGGTAATACGTTTTGATGAGGCGCACCGCCAAAGCATTGATGATTTACGTACCCTCTATATAGATCTGCCGGATGGAACCCAGGTTCCGATTAAGGAAGTAGCTGATATTAGTTATGTACCGGGTCCTATGCAAATTTCCAGGGATAACACCTTTAGAAGAACCTATGTGGGAGTTAATGCCCGCGGGAGGGATGTGGAATCTGTGGTAAATGACATCCAGCAAAAATTGGATGAAGAGTTAGATTTACCTCCAGGATATTACATTACTTATGGTGGGGAGTTTGAAAACCTTCAAAGAGCAAAAGGGCGTTTACAAATAGTAGTGCCCATCGCTCTATTTCTGATATTCGTGCTTCTGTACTTTGCACTCCAATCTTTTTCCCAATCAATTATGATCTATATAGCCATTCCACTGGCGGCTATTGGAGGAATATTTGCTCTTTGGTTAAGAGATATGCCGTTTAGTATTTCAGCTGGTGTAGGCTTCATTGTATTGTTTGGGGTTGCCGTTTTAAACGGGCTGGTGCTTATTAACAGGTTTAATTCCTTAAAAGAAGAAGGGGTAACCAGTATAAAAGATAGAATTTTTACAGGAACCAAAGAACGAATACGTCCCATTATGTTAACAGCAACAACAGATATTTTTGGATTTCTGCCGATGGCTTTTTCATCGTCAGCAGGAGCTGAAGTACAACGACCCCTTGCTACGGTTGTTATTGGTGGCATGCTTACAGCTACCTTACTTACGCTGGTTGTTCTTCCTGTCCTTTATACATTTGTAGAGAAGAGACGAGAGAAAAAGGAACAGAACAAGCTTGGTTCTTCCAATTCACGATCTTTAGCCACAATTTTGATAATTGGCTTGATGTTAGGCGGAACCTTTTCCGTAAATGCACAATCTGATGAAATGTCATCGGAAAATCCAATACAGGATTCTTTACAAACTATTAGTTTGGAAGAGGCTAAAGAAATGGCAATCCAAAACTTTCCACAATTAAAAGCTGCCCAACTTGAAATTGAAAGTGAGGAAGTATTGCGTAAAACCGCCTATGATTTTGGGAATACCCAAATCTTTACAGGAAAAGAAGAGGTAGGAAATGGCTCTGATGGGATCTATACCCAAATTGGTGTTCAACAACAAGGCATAGATGTTTTTGGAATAGCTCCCCGTTTGAAATTACAGAAAGAAAGGGTGGCCCTTGCTGAAAATGCTTTAGAACTAAATACCTTAGAAGTGGAACGTGAAGTAAGCAGGGCCTGGGCTTCAGTTTATACAAGTAAAAAGAGGTATCGGGTATATAAGAAAATGGATTCAATTTTTGAAGACATTGAAAGAGCAGCACGAATCAGGTATGAAACAGAAGCTACCTCTAAACTGGAGTATCTTGCTACTTCAAATCAGGGGAATGAGGTTAAAATACAGCTGGAACAATCGTACCGAGATTACCTGAAATCAATACAGCGTTTAAACCTATGGTTCGTTAGTGACACAATCTATGATGTACCAGATTTGCCTGTTGAAACTTTAGACGAACCTTTAAACTTTCTGGTAGAGTCGCTTGAAAATCATCCGTTGCTGCAGGTTTCGGAACAAAGGATAGATGTTGCCAAAGCGGTTACCAGAGAACGAAAATCTGAATTTTTGCCCAAATTTCAGGGTCAGTACGGTAGGCAGGAAATAGCCGGGCAATCGGGTTTCTTCCAATATCAAATAGGAATTCAAATTCCGCTGTTTTTTGGGCCGGAATTAGGCCGTACACAGGAAGCACAAGTAAATAGACAGATTGCAGAGCAAAACTTTTATCAGGATAAAATCGAACTGGAAACCGCCTATAAAAATATGCGTGAAGACTACATCAAATGGAGAAACTCATGGAATTATTATAGGGATGAAGCACTTCCGCTGGCCAAAGAGCAACAAGGTGGATCAGTGCTGGCCTTTAAGGAAGGCGCTATCGATTATGTGACATTTCTCCAAAATATAAGAGATGCCATTAGAATCGAGGTAAATGCCTGGAGTGCTTTTAACGATTATCTCGACAGCCGCTACCAACTGGAATATTACCTTAAGAATTCAAATTAAAAATTAAAATAAGAAAATCGATATGAATACAAGATCAATAAATATTCTAATGCTTGCCTTAACGCTCAGCATATTCTTTGGATGTAAAGAAAATCCTGCGGCAGGGGAAGATGCTTCCAGTGAAACTGCAACTACTAATACCGAAGAAGGTGAAAATCACGGTGAGGAAGGAGATGAAGAACACGGTGAAGAAGAAGGTGGGATGCGTTCGGTACATCTTTCAGAAATGAAATTCAATAGTCTGGGGATTAAAGTAGATACCTTGCCTAAAAAAGCTTTGTCGGGTATTGTGGAAGCCAATGGCCAGTTAGAAGTGCCGCCACAATATGAAGCTACCGTTACGGCAATTTTAGGCGGTAATATAACTTCTATAAAGGTTATTGAGGGGGATAAGGTAAATAAAGGTCAGGTGTTGGCTTATCTTTCTCACCCAAATTTAACCAGAATGCAGTCTGATTATATTAATGCATATAGTAGGATGCAATTTTTGGAAAAGGAATTTGAAAGACAGAAACGTTTATATGAAGCAGAGGTAGGATCTGGAAAATCTTTTCAACAAACCCAATCAGATTACCAGTCTGTACAAGGTGAAGTGCGGGGGTATGAATCACAGTTACGGCAGTTAAACCTAAATGCTTCCCAGGTTAGAGACGGTGAATTATATGAATATATTCCGGTAGTAAGCCCAATTGGAGGTTATATTGAAAAAGTACTGGTACAGGTAGGACAATATGTAGACCCTCAGACCAGTATGTTTATGGTAGTTGATAATGAATATGTGCATGCCGATCTAATGGTTTTTGAAAAAGATATTTATAAGGTGAAAGAAGGCCAAAAGATTGCGTTTACACTGGAATCGGTTCCAGGCAGTAATTTAACCGGGGAAATTTATTCAGTGGGGAAACAATTTGAACAAAACCCCAAAGCGGTACATGTGCATGCAGAAATCGATAATAAAGAAGATTTTCTAATTCCGGGGATGTATATAAACGGAAAAATCAGGACCGGTGAAGAAGCTGTTCCTGCCTTACCGGAAGAAGCAATAATTGAAGAAGAAGGAAATCCCTACATCTTTACGGCCCAAAAACACCAGGAAGATGGTGAAACCGAATGGGAATTGAAACCAGTGCAGGTTAGAACGGGAATAAATGAAGATGGTTGGGTTGAAATTAAACTGCTGGAGCCTCTGCCTGAAGGTACGTTGGTTGCCTATAATAATGCCTATTATCTGGTTTCTGAAATGCAGAAAAGCCAGACTTCCCATGGTCATTAAATTAAAAAAATTAGATGGATGGACTCTCTGTTAAATGTTTGTCTTAATTAAAATTCCAGAGGGTTCATCCTTAATACTAAAATTAATATTACAGCAATGAAAGAAATAAAAGCATTTATAAAACCGAAACGAGTTCAAAAAGTGATAGAATCCCTTAGTGAAAGTGGATTCAAAAGTATGACGCTTTCCCAGGGGGAAGGTACCGGGGCTTTTAAAGCAAAAGGCGCATCACCTTCTTTAGATTTCCGTGTAACAGACAGTCCGGTTGTAAAGTTAGAACTGGTATGTCAAAACGAAGAAGCACAATCAGCAATAGATATTATCCTTGAGAATGCAAAAACAACTGAACCCGGTGACGGAATAATTTATCTTTCCGATATTGAAGATGCCTTCCAGATAAAAACCGGGGAATCCATAAAGCGTTACGATCCCTAAATACTTTTATAGCAAATGGAAAAAATAGTAAAAAAGTTGGAAAGCAAAGGCATCCGCCCTACGGCAATGCGCCTGATGACCTATAGACGGCTGGCACAACTGAATGTGGCCGTTAGCTTAGGCGACCTTGGAAAGGATTTCGAAAGCTCGGAAAGGAGTACGCTTTTCCGTACTATGAAGACATTTGAAGAAAAAGGAATCGTGCATCAAATTGAGGATGGCACCGGCATCATTAAATATGCCCTGTGCGAAGACAATTGTGAATGCGAGGTTGGCAACGACCTTCACTTACATTTTCATTGCAATAGTTGCGGGGAAACCGTGTGCCTTACAGAGCACAAAATCCCTCAGATAAACCTGCCCGAAGGCTATGTGGCAGAGGATATCAATCTGGTGGCCAAGGGAGTCTGTGAGAAATGTAGCAATGACTTGGATTAAGTTTTTTGATTTAAAAAATTGGAACAATGATGAAAATTTATAAGAAAGAAAGCAAGGTATATATGGTAGCTCAAAATAGATTGGATGCTACCGATTATGACAATTTGATATCTCAATTAAAAAACCATATACAGGCAAACCATAAAGTGTACTGGTATATTGAAATGGAAAATTTTGAGGGGTGGACCGCAAGTGCGTATTGGAAAGGCATTGAACTGAAACTTCCGAATGAAGAACGCGTTAAAAAGGTTGCATTGGTGGGAATTACAAAATGGCAGGAACAGTTTACCGAAGTTTTGATACCCTTTACAAAGGCACATATTAAATTCTTTAGCCCTGAAGAAAAACATTTGGCCAAGGAATGGATGGAGAAAGGAAATCATTAAAAAAGTTAAGTAAATTTAAACAGAAAGATTATGATGGACAACTGGAATTTTGGGGGAATGCACTGGATATGGTGGGGACTTTGGATAATTCTTATCTTTTGGATATTTTTAATTCCTTACCCCACCCCGGGACAAAAACGGAAAAAAGACGGAGCAATGGAAATTCTAAGGGAGCGTTTTGCACGGGGCGAAATAAGCGAGGAAGAATATAAACACCGGGTAAATATACTTCAAAATAAAAATGAACCAAAGGACCAGAAAAAAATTAGGCAGGAAAAATAATGGGAAAAGGACAACTAACTATATTTTTTTTAATGCTGGCTCCTATCCTGCATACCCAAACTATATACAGTACACGGGAGGGGCATATCCTTATAAAAGCTAATATAGATGGCAATGCATTTAAGGCGGAAAGCCATCAACTTTCCATGTTTTTTGATTACACAAGTAAAGAAATTACGGGTTCCATAGATTTGAGAACTATAGACACAAATAATCCACAGCTAGCCACCTATCTTAAAAGTACTCAAGCACCTATATGGATAAGATTTTCCGGGAAGGTCCCGGTTGAGGATTTCCTTTTGCGCCCACATGAACCAATTGATTTTAATTGGTTGGTAACGATCAGGCTTCCTAATAAAGAAGTGCAAAACTACTTTAAAGCGACATTGACCCACATCCCCCAAGGTCCTACATTTTCCTGTCTTTTAAGTGCCGGTGGATTTATAGAGAAAACTATAAGCCCAAGCTTAAATCAAGTGGTTCCTGGACTTGAAGGATCCATAGAAATAAAATTTGCCCAGCTTATTTTAAAGAAAGAGTGAATGCCATTTAATTCAAAATAACATAGAAAGATGAAAAAGTATAAATAGAATCCCATCCTCTTCCAGTAGTGCCTTATTAAAATAGCGCTGGGGAGATGTAATAAGTGTAAATAAAATATCCTCCTGCCGTACAAAATTTGTACCGCAATTAGGGACATAGATGTGATATATAAATATTTCCGTCTTATCATTTTTCGCTTATTACTAATAATGGAAAATTTTGAGGGGTGGACCGCAAGTGCGTATTGGAAGAGCATTGAACTGAAACTTCCGAACGAAGAACGCGTTAAAAAGGTTGCATTGGTGGGAAATACAAAATGGAAGGAACAGTTTACGGAAGTTTTGATTCCCTTTACAAGGGCACATATTAAATTCTTTAGCCCTGAAGAAAAAGATTTGGCCAAGGAATGGATGGAGAAAGGAAATCATTAAAAAAGTTAAATAAATTTAAACAGAAAGATTATGATGGACGACTGATATTTTGGGGGAATGCACTGGATATGGTGGGGTTTATGGATAATCCTCATCTTCTGGATATTTTTAATTCCCTACCCCACACCGGGACAGAAAAACAGAAAGGACAGGGCAATTGAAGCCCTGAGGGAGCGGTACGCCCGCGGCGAAATCGACGAAAAGGAGTTCGAAAAACGCAGGGCGTTCCTGCTAAAGGATAAAAAATAAAATTTATCTATTTGCCCTAGGAGAACTCGCTCTGCTAGCAGCTCTGGGATTTATACATAGTATAAAGGCTCAGTATAATTTAAAGTAACTTCATAGGGGGCTTTCGGGAATAACTGTGGCACTTACGTTGCACGTTTGTTCAAATTACATTTAATATATGTTGCAGATTACAGATATAAAAAGAGAGAATGTGGTTGTCACGGTCGCCAGTGGTAAATTAAATCAACACGATCTTGAAAAAATACATCCCCTTATCCATAGTATTCTTGAAAAAGGATTAAAGATTCGGTGGTATTTAGAGATGAACGATTTTCAAGGCTGGCATATAGAAGGTCTATGGAAAGATTTCTCTAAAGATGTTGGCCACGAAAAGGAGTACGAAAAAATAGCATTGGTAGGGGAAAAAAAATGGCGAAAGTGGGCGGCCCAGTTTATGAAACCATTTTGCAATGCCGAAATTAAATATTTCGATCCAGACGAGAAACAGGAGGCCAAAATATGGATTGAAAGTGAGTAATGACATGGCATTGGTGATTAACAAAAGAATAAACTAAAAATATATTGATATGGGATTTTTAAAACATTTATTTAGAGGCTCCGGATATGGAGGCCATCATTCCCGCGGGCATCATAATAAGCGCGGTTATGATTATAGGGAAAATAATCCAGATGCAAAGGTTATGATTCGTTGCACGGCCTGTGGTGAGAAAAATGAAGAGAGCGCAGCCTTTTGTAAAAAGTGCGGTTCACCTTTAGGCAAGTCCAAGTGTAGTAACTGTAACGAGAGTGTGCCAGTCGAGGCAAAATTTTGCCCTAATTGCGGTACTGAAATAAAACAATAGATGAAATACTATGTTTTAATAATCCTGTTTTTTGGTTTTCTGAAAGCGAACGCCCAAAAAATTTACAGGACCGAAGAAGGCCACGTTGAGATGATGGCAATGGTTGAGAATTTACCCATTAAGGCAGAAAGTCATAAATTGGCCTTATATCTCGACTATGATTCCAAAGTGGTCAGTGGGGTACTCGACCTTAAAACGCTATCGACCAACAACCCTGAAATCAGCGCAATGCTGGAAAGGCAGGAAGACCCCTTGATGCTTCGGTTTACCGGTACGGTGCCTTCTGTTGATTTTTTGTCAAAACGGCACGACCCTATCAACTTTAATTGGCTGATAGATGTTACTTATCAAGGAAAAGCCTTTAAATCACAATTTAAAGCAACCATCACTCATATAGAACAAGGTTTACGTATGTCGTGTCTTATAAGTGCAACTGGACAATTATTGGTTTCTAATACTGGTTTGGATTCCATAATAGAGGGTATCGATGACACCATAGAGGTACAATTTGCCCAAATGGTTTTGAAATTGGACAACCAGTAATTTAATAATCAAATGAAATGCTCTTAAATAAACGAATATCCATCTGGTCCTTTCTTAAATATATTAAATATGATATTTTATTTATTGTATTTTATGCTATAGCAATTGGTGTTTTGGACCAATTTGGTTTTCTGAGTAAAATTTCGATCCCTATTGCCGTTACAGGTGTTTTCGGGACTGCTGTAGCGCTACTGTTAGGTTTCAGAACCAATCAAGCCTATGAACGCTGGTGGGAAGCCCGTATTATTTGGGGCGCCATTGTCAACGACTCCCGTACTTTGGTACGACAGGGCATAACCTTTTATGACCGGCAGGATGGTCAGTATGAATTTAGGATTAAAGAAATAGTTTTACGACAAATTACGTGGTGCTATGCACTGGGTGAGTCATTAAGGAAAGTGGATTTTTCCCCTAAGGTAGCTGGCTTTTTAAAAATTCAGGACATTAATGATCAAAATGTTCCTAATGCTATTCTATTAAAACATTCTGAAGCCTTATCAGAAGCCCTTAACGATAAGGTGATCAATAAATTCCAACAGGTACAAATTGATAGCACTATTGCGCGTCTCTGCGATTCAATGGGCAAATGCGAAAGGATCAAAAATACGGTTTTCCCCAAAGCGCATAGCCTGTTAATCCACCTTATCATTTATGTATTTGCCACAATGCTACCATTCGGCCTGTCTGATAATTACCTATCTGTGGAAATTGGGCTTACCATCGCTATCCCTATCATCTTTATAGCCATTGAGAAGACCTCGATTTTAATGCAGGATCCCTTTGAAAACGACCCAATGGACACACCAATGACCGATTTGGCTCAAACTATAGAAATTAATTTAAAGCAGATGACAGGTGATGAGGACATCCCCGAGAAAAAGAAACCTGAAACATATTACGTTTTATGATATGGATTTGCAAACTGAAATAACGCTAATTCCCAGATTATTGGTTGCCTTGTTGCTGGGTTTCTTGATTGGGCTTGACCGTGAAATTCATGGTCACGACGCTGGCATAAGGACCTATGCTTCCGTTTGTTTGGGAGCGGCACTATTAACTATCATCAATACACATATTGAAGTGGCAGACCAAACCAGGATTGTCGCCAATATTGTCTCTGGTATTGGTTTTTTGGGAGCGGGTATCATTTTTAGGGACAGTTCAAAGAATACCATATCAGGGTTAACAACGGCCGCTACCATCTGGGCCAGTGCTGGTGTTGGCATTGCCATAGGATATGGGATGTATTTAATTGGTATAACCAGTACACTATTGATTATACTATTGCTGGTTTCGCATCATTTCCCATTTTTTAAGGCTAAGTACGGTAAAGAAACAAGGGGTAACAATGAATAAACAAAGTGTAATTGAAATAAGAAAATTAGTGTGACGTGTAGAGCGTATCATTTGCACATACAACGCACTAATATTTTAAATAGATGAATATAAAGATATACAAATATGTTACAGATAATAAACTTGGAAAAAGAACACCTTATTGCCGCTAAAATCAGCGGGAAACTTACGGAAAAGGATATGGAAAAGATGCATCCGCTTATCCACAACATCATAGAAAAAGGCCATAAAGTGGACTTCTATTTTGAAATGGAAGATTTTAAAGGTTATACCCTTAAAGGCTTTTGGGAAGACCTAAAGATTGATTCGGCTCATTTGGGAGATTATGGCAAGATGGCCTTTGTGGGCAATAAAAAATGGCAGGAATTGGCCGCGAAGGCAACTGATTTTTTCATAAAGTCTGAAGTTAAATTTTTTGATATTTCTGAGAAACAACAGGCTCAAAACTGGATTAAATCTTAATTAACGATAACAAAACCATTAATAATATGAAAGACAAGGAAAAACACAGCAAAGGCGATGGCCACAATCACGACCACGGTGGCATCTTCGGTAAAAACACGGAGCTCTATTTTGCAATTTTAAGTGGGGTCACACTAATTACAGGTTTCCTGTTGGAAAAATATACAGGGGTTTCAGCTAACATCCCTTTTGGGCTCTATATTGCAGCCTACTTTTTTGGAGGTTATTTTACCCTAAAGGAGGCCATTACCAAAGTGTCCAAAGGCGAATTTGAAATCGATTTCCTGATGCTGGTCGCAGCTGCAGGAGCCGCCTATTTGGGCGAATGGGCAGAAGGTGCCTTGTTGCTGTTCCTGTTTAGTTTGGGTCACGCACTGGAAAACTATGCAATGGGCAAGGCCAAGAAATCCATTGCAGCGTTAACAGACCTTGCGCCTAAAACCGCACTATTAAAGAAGGATGACGATACCGTTGAAGTCGGTATAGAAGAGTTACAGATAGGTGATACTATCGTGGTACGCCCCAACAGTAAAATATCTGCTGATGGTGTTATTGTAAAGGGCAATAGTAGTATAGACCAGTCACCCATTACCGGGGAAAGCGTTCCAGTGGACAAAACACCAATAGAAAATCCCGATAAGGAATATACAGCAAAAAGCGATATTCCCGACGAGAACCGTGTATTTTCAGGAACTATCAATGGCAACAATACCCTCGAAATAAAGGTGATTAAAGAGGCAAAAGATTCTACCCTCAACCGCTTGGTCACTATGGTTCAAGAGGCCCAGGACCAAAAATCGCCTACACAATTATTGACAGACAAGTTTGAGCGGTACTACGTGCCATCGGTAATCTTATTGGTCATAGTATTAAATTTTGCTTTTTTGGTCATCGATGAAACGTGGAATGAAAGCCTGTACCGTTCCCTGGCGGTACTTGTGGCAGCCAGTCCGTGCGCGCTGGCCATTTCTACGCCATCTGCTGTATTGAGTGGTGTGGCAAGAGCAGCAAGGGGCGGGGTTTTGATAAAAGGCGGTCGCCCCTTGGAAGACTTAGGGGTACTTACCGCACTGGCTTTTGACAAGACGGGAACACTTACCGAAGGAAAACCAAAGCTTACCGACGTCGAAAGTTTTGGCAGTATAGATAAAAAGGAACTGTTGGAAATCGCGATTGCGGTTGAGGAACTGAGCGACCATCCCCTGGCAAAGGCTGTTGTAAGGGATGGGATGGAGCGGCTTGGGAAGGACACCAAGATTCCGGATGCCGATGATTTGGAGGCCGTACAGGGCAAGGGCATAAAGGCAAACTATCAAGGGAATTCCATTTACATAGGCAACCTTGAGCTTTTTGAGGATATTGATAAAGGTGTTCCCAGCGATGTATCAGAAAAGGTAAGAGCGCTTGAAGGGGAAGGAAAGACCACGATGCTAATAAAAAGGGGCAATGAATTTATAGGGATGCTGGGGCTGATGGACACGCCACGGGAAAAAGCCAAGGAAACCCTTGCCCAACTAAAGGAAATAGGCATCAAGAAAATGATAATGCTTACCGGCGACAACCAGAAAGTAGCCGACGCTGTAGCCGAGGAAATCGGTTTGACCGAAGCTCGCGGAAGTCTGCTTCCCGAAGAAAAAGTGGAGGCCATCAAAAAACTTGCGGAACAGGAAAATAAACTGGCAATGATAGGTGATGGGGTCAATGATGCCCCTGCTATGGCAAACAGTACCGTTGGTATTGCAATGGGTGCGGCGGGAAGCGACGTGGCTTTAGAGACCGCAGATATAGCACTAATGGCAGACAAACTGGAAACCTTGCCTTTTGCCATCGGTTTGAGCAGAAAAGCGAAGGCGATAATCAAGCAAAACTTATGGGTTAGCTTGGGGGTTGTTGCCCTTTTAATTCCTGCGACCATAATGAGTTGGGCAAGTATAGGGATAGCCGTGGCCATTCACGAGGGCTCTACGTTGGTAGTGGTGGTCAATGCATTAAGGCTTTTGGCTTATAAAAAATAAAAGTGATTTAGAAGCCTGTATTTTGTGATAAGTTCGGGTTGAATGTTAATCTATATTATTTCATTTCTGGTTAGATGGATATTATGAAAATTAGGAACCATATAAATAAAGTTTAATGTAAAAATAATTTATCAATGAAAACAACTCTATTTATCTATTTTGCCTTTTTATTTGCCGTTGGGTTACAGGCACAAACCGAACCTTCCGTAGAAGGGAATGTAGATAACCTGCCCGTAAGGGAATATACCCTTACACTGCGGGAAGAAGCTGTAAACAAGGCGGGCAAGGAGGTTATGGGAATGACTATAAATGGTCAGATACCAGGACCGACACTTGAATTTAATGAAGGTGAATACGCAGTAATCTATGTCAAGAACGAGATGAGCGTAGAATCATCGATACACTGGCACGGCCTTCTGTTGCCAAATTTCTACGATGGGGTGCCCTACCTGTCCACACCCCCCATTGAAGCCGGAGAAACCCTGAAATATGAATTTGCAATTAAGCAAAACGGTACTTATTGGTACCATTCCCATACCATGCTTCAGGAACAAAGTGGTGTTTATGGCCCTATTGTTATCCAACCAAAGGAAGAAACAGATTTGGAGTATGACAAGGAACTGGTACTGCTGCTTTCAGACTGGACCAATGAGAAACCTAGGGACGTAATGCGGTTTTTAAAACGGGGCACGGAATGGTACAACATCAGGAAGGGAACGGCCACACCGTTGAACCAGGTCATCAAAAGAGGCGCTTTGGGCGCACAATTTAATTTCTGGAGGCAACGCATGGAAAGTGCGGATATAGCGGATATTTACTATCCCGCGTTTCTGATCAATGGAAAGGAAAAGGTCGAATATCCCGAGTTCAAGCCCGGGGAGAAAGTACGTCTGCGTATTATCGATGGTTCTGCATCCACTTCGTTCTGGATGACCTTTGGTGGGGAAGACCCACTATTGGTTTCAGCCGATGGTAAGGACGTTGTTCCCGTAGAAAAGAACAAAACCTTTATTGCGGTTGCAGAAACCTACGATTTTATCGTGACCATACCGGAAACTGGCAAGTTGGAATTCAAGATTATGGCCCAGGATGGTTCCGGTACCGCAACTGCCTATCTGGGCCAGGGCACAATCGTTGCTGCCGCGGACGTTCCCAAGCCGGATAAAATAGGGATGATGCAGCAAATGGCCAAGATGAAGATGAGAATGGGCGCCCCGGCATTAAAATTTAGGCCCGGTAAGGTAGATCCCTATAAAATGGCCGAGGATTGGGGAATGCAAATGGACGAAACCATGCAGATGGAAGGGATGAACGATATGGCGCCCAATGCCGGATCGGAAGGTATGGGCAATATGAACAGGGAGAAGTCCAATATGAAAAAGGATTCCATGCAGATGGACCATTCCAAAATGGCAAAAATGGACCCGCCTGCCGGACGGGCAGGTATGGAAAAGGATCCTGAAAGGAAGGGACAGACTGGAATGGATGACATGAAAATGGCTGATATGGGTGGAATGAAAATGGGGGAAACGGGAGATATGCAGGGAATGAGCCTTTTTTCACAATACAATTATGATTATTTAAAAGCCCCCGAAAAAACCAACTATGATCCCGATGTGCCCGTAACAGAAATCCTATTGAACCTGACCGGAAACATGCAACGGTACATCTGGAGTATGAACGGTGTGCCCCTTTCCGAAGCGGATAAAATCAAGATAAAGGGGGACGAGGTAACCCGGATTACCTTCAATAACCTCACCATGATGCACCACCCTATGCACCTGCACGGTCATTTCTTTAGGGTCATCAACGAGAACGGGGAATATTCCCCCCTAAAACATACGGTGAATGTACCCCCTATGCAAAAGGTAACCATTGAATTCTATGGCAATGAATACGGCGACTGGTTTTTCCATTGCCATATTCTATACCATCTGGTAGGCGGTATGTCCCGCATAGTAAGCTATGGTACGCCACGTGACCCTAGGATGGAAGAATATCCTGTGTCCAAACTTATTGATGAGACCGACCAGTACTACTCTTGGGGTATGGTGGATGCCGCTTCCAATATGACCGCATTGAACCTGGTAAGTTCAAACATACGCAACCAGTTTTCCCTGAGGGCCGAATACGGCTGGAACAAAAATATGGAAGTAGAAGCGGCTTATGACAGGTATCTATATGATTATTTGACCGTTTTTGGTGGTGTGAATATTGAAAATGGAATGGAGGATAGCCTTGAGGAGATAACAACTACTGCCATTGCCGGGATTCGGTACCTCACCCCTTACCTCTTTACCCTTGATGTTCGCATGGACAGTAAGTTGCGGCCACAGATAAGTTTGAGTCGTGCCATATCGATCTTCCCAAGGACCATCTTGTTTGGAACCTACGAGTACCAGGCAGATTTTGGATGGGTGGATGAGTTGCCACAAGGGGATAATTTTAAAAAAGAAATTACCTGGAGTACCGGTATAGAATATTTCTTATCCAAGAATTTTTCGCTAATGGGCAGTTATGATAACCGCTTTGGTGCGGGAGGTGGGCTATCATTAAGATTTTAAGACCAATTATCAATTAATCAATAACTCAAAATCTATAAAAATAAAAGCCGCTGAATGACTTTTACAAAACAGGTTCAAAGAAAACCCAAGGCAAGGGTGCCAAAGAAAGGATTCCATCTTGTCCTGTATGCCATGATTGCGGCCGTAATTATCTGTGATATAAAAACTGAACGGAAATTAATTTAAAACTATAATTATGAACATTAGGAACATTTTTTTGAGCCTGGCAATAATTGCCGTGATCGCGTTTGTAGCCCCTTCTTATGCTATAGGCATAGAGCCCAGTAACGTTGATGTCACCGAACTAATGACCGTCCCATCTGTAGCCATGCAATCAGGGAATGTGCAGGCAGACTTTGATGAATTTCCAAATTTGCACCCTATGGTGGTTCATTTTCCCATTGTGCTTTTATTGTTCGCCGCCATTTTGCAATTGATCCAACTATTCGTTATGAAACACACTATGGATTGGGTCATCCTGTTAATAGTGGGATCTGGATTTATAGGGGCCTATGTAGCAGGCACTTTGGTTCATCCTGATACCGAGGGACTTACCGAAATGGCCAAAAAAGTACTGGAAGAACACGATAAATATGCCAGCTGGACCGT
Source organism: Zunongwangia profunda SM-A87 (assembly GCF_000023465.1). Classification (NCBI taxonomy): domain Bacteria; kingdom Pseudomonadati; phylum Bacteroidota; class Flavobacteriia; order Flavobacteriales; family Flavobacteriaceae; genus Zunongwangia; species Zunongwangia profunda. The sequence goes on along the minus strand of NC_014041.1, from coordinate 4,344,575 downwards.
GTGGTCAAGTGCCGTCGCGGCGGTAATGAAATTGGTAAGCCTGTTTTGGTTTAAACTAAGACGCGGTTTCGAGATTGCCGTGTTGCTGGTGATGGCATTTTCGGCCTATTCCGTATCCCAGGCGGGTCACTACGGCTCACAACTGGTATATATTGAAGGTGTGGGCCCACAAGGAAAATACTTAGGTAGTGAAACTGAAGAAGGCCAAAAGGAAAGCAGTGAACATTCACATTAAAATTAAAGGATGAAAAAAGGATTTATTATCACGAGGCCCATATTGGTTTTGGCATTAGACGCCGTAACCACTCAGCACCCACTGCTGTGGTAGACTTTGGGTAGGTTCCGATTCCTTGCTGTCCCAAATTATCCAAATGGTCAACGATTAGTACAAACCTATTAAAAAATCAAAAACAAATGAACTCAAAAGAAAATAATCACAAAGAAATGAAAAAAGGAAATTACGCAAAATTTTTTGCAATGATTGCAACCGCCATGGTAGCAATGTTCTTCTTGATGTATACCAACTCTTACCAGATCATTGATCATTTCTGGTTCAGTGAAACAAGGCTTTTTATGACGCTGGTCATGGCCGGTTCCATGATTATCATCATGCTGTTGTTTATGCTCAATATGTACAAGAAGCGTAGTGCCAATATCGCCGTCATTTCGTTGGGTATTTTGCTCATTGCCGGGGGCATTGGACTGGTGAGAAGCCAGATTACTGTTACAGGTGTTGATTATATGGAAGGTATGATTCCGCATCACTCCATAGCTATTCTTACAAGTGAGCGTGCCCAGATTAAGGATATACGGGTAAGGAAACTGGCTGATGAAATTATCAAAGCCCAACGCAGGGAAATAATGGAAATGCAGTGGTTGATCAATGACATTAGAGAAAATGGTGTAGTAGAAACAGAAGATGAAAGGAAAAAAAGGCCTGTGCCCGAGTTTGAAGGTTTGCTTGATGAAGAAACGCAAAATCTATACGAATAACGCACGAAGGCCCTCCATTGGTTGTTACCTTCAAGGTGGCGAAGTTGTTGGCGTATAAAGAATTGGAAAATTGAAAAAAATATATTGAAAATAATCAAAATAGACTGCCCTTCAGAAAGGCAAATAATTCGAGTGAAGCTGGAAAGATTTGATCTTAAAAAAACAGAAAAATGGATAAATATGATTTAACAATTATTGGTTCCGGTCCGGGTGGCTATGTGTGTGCCATACGTGCTGCACAACTGGGCTTTAAAGTGGCCATAATCGAAAGGTACAACACGCTTGGCGGCACCTGCCTTAACGTGGGCTGTATCCCGTCAAAAGCCTGGTTGGAAGCCTCTGAGCATTATTACAAACTCAAGCATCAATTCGAAAATTTTGGGATTGATGTTAAAGAGGCCAATGTCGATATCCTGAAAATGAACCAAAGGGTTCAGGATGTGGTACAGGAAATCATCAATGGTGTTGATTATCTGATGAAAAAGAACAAGGTTGCCGTCTATCAAGGCCACGGCACCATCAAGGACAAAAACACGATTGAGATTAAGGGCGGGGACAAAACGGAAACCATAACAACCGATAAAATCATCATTGCCACAGGGTCCAAACCCGCTTCACTGCCCAATATTAAAATAGACAAAAAGCGTATCATCTCTTCCACCGAAGCCCTTGCCCTACAGGAAATCCCCAAGCACTTAATGGTCGTTGGGGGTGGCGTTATCGGTGTTGAGATAGGTTCCGTATTCGCCCGCCTGGGTTCAAAGGTTTCCATAGTAGAATATTTTGATAGCCTTATCGCCACTATGGACGGCGCACTGGGACATCAATTGCACCGTTCCCTTAGAAAACAGGGAATTGATTTTTATTTGGAACATAAGGTGACAAACGCAACGGCAACTGAGGATAAAGTAGAATTGAAAGCGGAAAATCTTTCCGATAAAGAAGAAATGAGTTTAGATGGCGATTACTGTCTTATGGCCATTGGCCGAAAACCATACACCGCCAGTTTAGGGCTTGAAAATATAGGAGTGGAAACCAATGAGAAAGGACAGATAACGGTAGATAAAAACCTTGAAACCAATGTCAAGGGTGTGTATGCCATTGGGGATGTAATCCGGGGGGCAATGCTTGCCCATAAAGCCAGTGAAGAAGGCGTTTTTGTAGCCGAAAGCATAGCAGGTCAAAAGCCACATATCAATTATTCCCTTATCCCAAATATCGTGTACACCCAGCCTGAGGTCGCCGGTGTAGGCTTGACGGAAGAAGAACTGAAGAAGACCAATAGAAGTATAAAAACGGGCTCTTTTCCCTATAAGGCAAACGCACGGGCGAAGATAAGTATGGATACGGATGGTTTTATCAAGGTAATCGCAGATAAGGAAACCGATGAGATATTGGGCGTGCATATGATAGGCCCTCGCATAGCAGACAGTTATACCGAAGCGGTGGTAGCGATGGAATTTAGGGCGGCTGCCGAGGATATTGCAAGAATGTCACACGGTCACCCCACATTTTCCGAGACCTTTAAGGAGGCCTGTCTGGCAGCTACCGAAGACAGGGCGTTGCATATTTAAAGTTGACCTAACAGTAAGTTCTTAAAAATTAAGACGCTACTGAGCTTTTTGAAATATTAAGGTTTAAGTAATGAACTCAAAAAACAGATAAGATAAAATGGGACAATCAGTTCGAAATCAATCCACTATTGGGTATATCAGGGAAACGGCAACAAAGTTCCTCGACAGGGAAACAGCTGGGGGGATTTTTTTAATAATTGCTACTATAGTTGCCCTTCTTTTAGCTAATTCAAAGTGGGCAGGTGCCTATCATCATTTTCTTGGCGATGAATTGCTTTTTGAATTTTCCGAGCATCTTAGTTTTGGGCTAACAATTGAAGAATGGATCAATGATGGCCTAATGGCAATTTTCTTTTTGGTTGCCGGCCTTGAATTGAAGAGGGAGGTTATGGTGGGGGAATTATCTTCAATTAAAAAAGCCTCAGCCCCATTGTTGGCAGCTTTAGGTGGCATGGCAGTTCCGGCCCTCATTTTTATTAGCCTAAATTTAGGCACTGAAAATATAAAGGGTTGGGGCATCCCTATGGCTACCGATATCGCATATTCACTAGGGATTATTGGCCTACTGGGAAAAAATGTCCCCAGGCAGTTAAAAACATTTTTAATAGCCCTCGCTATTGCTGACGATATAGGTGCCATATTGGTGATAGCATTGTTTTATAGCAACGAGTTGAGCTGGATATACCTTGGATCGGGCATGGGGGCATTTGGGTTATTATTATTAATGAATTGGACTGGGATCAAAAATTTGATTTGGTATATTATTATTGGGATCATCTTATGGTATTGCTTCCTTAATTCGGGGATCCATCCAACTATTGCGGGAGTACTTTTTGCCATTACCATTCCAATAGTGCCCAAATTAGACAGTAAAATATTAAAAGAAAGGACCGCCACAAACGTTACTAATCTTGAGAAAACAGAGCTGGAAAAATTAAATCCTCTTCAGGATAAAAAACAACAAATAATTTTAAAAGCTATTAAAACAGATACTGAGAATTCAAGGCCTCCTTTGCTCAAACTGGAAAATTCCCTTGTTGATTTCAATACTTTCTTTATCATTCCAATTTTTGCAGTCGCGAATGCGGGAGTAAAGCTCGATGTAAATTTAATTGAGGTTGTTTCCGGTTCTTTAGGGCTGGGGATCCTTTTGGGATTAGCTATTGGGAAAGTAACAGGGATTGGTATTTTTACATTGATCGGGCAAAAACTTGGAGTTTCCGAATTACATATTACACTAAACTGGAAACATATAATTGGAATTGGTATGATCGCGGGAATTGGCTTTACCATGTCCCTTTTTATTACCAATCTCGCATTTAATGATCAGGAATTGATTAAAATTTCGAAAATAAGCATTTTGATAGCTTCATTACTTGCAGCTATTGGCGGTGCGGTAATTCTCTTATTAACTTCCAATAAAGGAAGGAAAAATATAGTTAAGTGATATGGGAGAAATGAACAAAAGTACTTTTATAGTAAGTCAAATGGACTGTCCTTCAGAAGAACAGATGATCCGGATGAAATTGGAATCTTATGCTCAAGTGAAATATTTGGATTTTGATATACCCAATCGAAAACTTGAAGTATATCACCTTGAAGGGAATGAGGAAATCAAAGCCTCGATTTCAGAATTAAAATTAGGTGATAAATTTATGGGGACCGAAGAAGCCGAGCCTCCCGTAATAGAAGACCAATCCAAACAGAAAACAATCCTTTGGTGGGTCCTGGGGATAAATTTCGGCTTTTTCATTATCGAAATGACCACGGGGTGGATTTCTTCTTCTATGGGCCTAATTGCAGATTCTTTGGATATGCTGGCAGATTCGATAGTATATGCGCTAAGTTTATTTGCAGTAGGTGGTGCCATTTCCAGAAAAAAGAAGGTGGCAAAATTCAGCGGCTACTTTCAAATTGCATTGGCAACACTTGGTTTTGCAGAGGTATTAAGAAGGTTTTTTACAAGTAGTGAAACACCAATGTTCGAATGGATGATCATAGTTTCCATTTTAGCCTTACTGGGGAACCTTATTTCGCTCTGGTTGATAAATAAGGCCAAAAGTAAGGAGGCGCATATGCAGGCCAGTGCTATTTTTACGTCCAATGATATCATCGTAAACGGCGGGGTGATACTGGCCGGGGTGCTGGTCTATTTTCTGGATAGCAAATGGCCCGATTTGGTAATTGGCGGCATCGTTTTCACGTTTGTAATGCGGGGCGCCATAAGAATTTTAAAATTATCTAAATAATGCAAATATATGTTGCACAAGACGTTGGGCAAGAATAAGGAAATTATGAATAAAAGTAGTGTAGCATTATTAATTTTACTGTTGTTGGTAATAGACCAGGCCATAAAGATTTATGTGAAGACCCATTTTTATTATGGCGAGGAATATTTTGTGTTTGGCCTGGATTGGTTTCGCTTACATTTTTTGGAGAATGCCGGCATGGCCTGGGGCTTTAAATTTGGCGAAGGTTATCTGGCCAAATTTGTTTTAATACTATTTCGCTTCGTAGCCGTTATTTGGGGGACCTTTTATATCAAAAAGATGATACGTGAAGGATATGCAAAAGTCTTTATAATCTGTGCCGCATTTATATACGCAGGTGCATTGGGCAATTTGATTGACGGTGCATTTTACGGACTGATTTTTGAAAAAAGTGATCCCGCACTTCGCAATATTGCAGAAATATTCTCCTCAGGCGGTGGTTATGCCGGATTTTTAAATGGCAATGTGGTGGATATGTGGTACTTCCCTATTATTGATACAAGGCTTCCGGAATGGCTGCCATTATGGGGAGGTAATGAATTTACTTTTTTCGACCCTGTATTCAATACCGCAGATGTTTGGATTAGCACGGGAGTGATTTTACTCCTGATCTTTCAAAGCCAACAAAAAAAAGACCAGAAAATATCGGATAAGAAAAAGTTGAAATATACTGAAAGTAACAGGACAATTATAAAAATCGATTAGTTATGAACGCTTGGCTTTGGGTAGTAGTATTGGGATTGGCAGCTTGGGCTGCCCATTGGGGTGCTGATCAACTCCTTACCCCTTTAAAGATGCTGCGCAAACAATGGGGGCTTACTGCTTCTGCAGGGGCAGCTTTCCTGGCTATTGTAACAGCGAGCCCTGAAGTGGCGATAAATATTACGAGCGCCGCCCGTGGGGTATCTGATATCGGGTTGGGGAATTTGCTTGGTTCCAATATCATTTCCATTCCGCTCATGGTAACCATTGCATACTTTGCTTCCAGAAGAAAGTTTAAAAACAATAAGGAGCATCAAAAACATTTGGATGCCAACCTGCTGGCCCTGAACAAACGTTCCGTCTCGGTATTATCTATCCCCTATCTGGTAATTATCGGGTTGGTGGCTATATTAACGCTTCCCAAAGCCTGGCGTGGATTACAACCCATTGATGGGTGGATCATGCTGGCTGCCTATGCGGCTTTTTTAACGCATGCCATTATAAAAGGCAGGGAAAAGGGTCAGAAGGTAGAATGGGATAAAAAGAAAATATGGCTTTCGGTTGCAGGGGCCCTGGCCATAGCCGTGGGGGCTTTTTTTATTGTAAAAGCTACCGAAAATATTGTTTCGGCACTGAATATTTCCGAAATTGTTGGAGGGTTGTTTATCACCGGAATTATGACTACCGCCCCTGAAATATTCAAAACATGGAGTGTGGTAAAGGGAGGTGAAGTGACTGCGGGTACCACCAGTGTGATTGCAGATAATGCCGTTACCATGACAGTGGCATTTTTCCCCCTGGCACTGGTAACGACCCCAATCGAAGATTTCCAGTTGTTTTGGGTCAACCTGGCTTTTGTAGGACTGATGCCGCTTTTATATTCAGTATTTGTCCATCAAAGCAAGGAACTTCACGGGTTCAGCAGATGGCAGATATTCGTTTTCGATGCAGCGTATATTGTATATCTTTTAACTATGGTGTTTTTTGTTCTAAAACTATTTTAAAAAATGAAGGAGGATTTATTTAAGGATTACCAGGAGAGGCTTAATGTGCTGGATGAAAATATTAGAGCAGTAGCATTAAAATATGCAAGGGATTTCTATTTGAACAAAAATTGTTCAAAAGAAGAGGCTATTGAGCGTGGCATCGTAAAGGCAGAGATGGAAAAAAGGAATTTAGATAGAAATGGATAATATATTACTAATAGTATTATGGCAGAATTAAAAAAATCTCTGGGTACTCTTCGCCTTACTTTTTATGGTGTAGGTACCATTGTTGGTGCTGGAATATATACTGTAATTGGTGCAGCCGCTGGACAGGCGGGAACAGACCTTTGGTTGAGTTTTATTTTTGCCGCCATTGCGGCCAGTGTCTCGGCAATGTCGTATGCAGAGCTGTCCTCTACCTATCCTAATGCCGGTGCAGAATTCATTTTTGTACGGAAAGCTTTTCCAAAAATCGACATTCCATCTTTTCTAACAGGTTGGACGATTGCATTTCACAGTTCGGCCACCATCGCCGCGGTGCTACTTGCTTTTTCAGGGTATTTCAATACGTTTTTTAACATCCCTTCCTTACTGGTTAGCTATGCTGTGCTACTGATTCTTGCATTTATAAGCATTACGGGCATCAAAAAATCATCTACCGCCAATATCATTATGGTCAGTATTCAGCTATTGGGATTGTTTATTCTTATTGCGGTCGGACTTTTGGAAACAGGACCACCAAAATCAGAATTTTTTAAAGTGGAGTCCTTTTCCGGCACCCTGGCAGCGACTGCTACCTTATTTTTTGTTTATACCGGCTTTGAGCATATGGCAGCATTGGGTTCCGAGGTAAAAAATCCGGGCAAGACGATTCCGAGGGCATTTTTATTGACAATGGTGTTTACCACAATTATATACCTACTAATATCTTTTACGGTACTCAATATAAGTGACCCCGCAGAAATAGCAAAGGTAAATTCCCCATTGTCGCTGGCCGCTTCAAATTTAAATTCCTGGTTGCCCGTAGCCCTGGCAGTTGCGGCACTTTTTGCTACGGCTAATGCGGCTTTTAGTGGCATTATTTCCATTAGCAGGTTGCTTTTCGGTATGGCAAGCGTGGGCGAGCTTCCAAAATTTATGACCAAGACCAATGCACAGAAAGTACCCTGGGTAACTACACTGGTGGTTATGGCTGCGGTAGCGGCATTTTTGTTATTGGGAGATATTAAAATTGTCGCAGGAATGTCCTCTTTAGGGGCGTTACTCGTTTTTGTAGCTGTGAATATTGCACTCATCGTTTTGCGTTATAAAGCACCTGACAAAGAAAGACCTTTTAAAGTTCCCCTTTCCATAGGGAAAGTACCTATCCTACCCATTTTGGCCATAATTATTAGCCTGTCTCTGGTAGTTCAGTTTAACTGGCAGGTGTATGTTGCTTTTGTGGGAGCAATTATAGTGGGCATCGTGCTGGATTATTTTTTGGACAAAAAGTCAAAGAATGAGATGGATCCCGAAAAAGAAAAAGAACTGTTCAACCATTAAAATGAAGCTATGGAATGGACCTTTGAAGAATTTAAAACCAGTTTGGATGGCCTCCATCCTGCAGTGAAGCAAAAAGCCCTGGAAATTGCTAAAAGTCTGGTTATAGAAAAGAATTATACTAAGGGAAATGCCATAAAAGAAGGAATTATGAAAGCTGAAGAATGGTTTTACGATTTAGGCGGTTAATAATTAATAAAAATAGATATGTTACAAATTATAGAGATTTCAGGAGATAATATTATTGCAACCAGAGCATCGGGAGATTTATCCGAAATGGATATTGAGAAGGTACATCCCATTATTCATGCTATTTTGGACAAAGGATTAAACGTACGCTGGTATTTTGAAATGGAGAATTTTACCGGCTGGGATTTTCCAGGCCTGTGGGAAGATCTAAAAATGGATACTGCCCACGCAAAAGATTATGAAAAAATCGCCATGGTAGGTGATAAAAAATGGCAGGACTGGATTACAAAGTTCATGAAACCTTTTACCAATGCTGAAGTAAAATATTTTGACTTAGAGGAAAAGGAGATTGCCAAAAAGTGGATTAAACAATAAAGCTTTTATTTAAACAATTAATTGAAAAACTGAATGTATAATTAAAATTAAAAAACCATGAAAATAATAGTTCCGATTGATTTTAGTCAAAGTTCCAAAATTGGAGTTGAGTATGCCATAAAGGTGGCCGAATCTTTAAATTCAGAAATTATCTTTGTTCATGCCTATTCTGAAGGTTATCAATATGCCGGATACGGGGCTATAGTTTATCCGGTTCCCGACAACTTTAGTTCTTATCAGAAATTGTACAAAGAAAAAATGCTGGAATTTCTCGAAAATTTTCCACGTCTGGCGACAATAAAATATAAGAGTATGGTAGCCCCAGGAAGACCTTCAGATATAATTTATCAATTAGCAACAGAAGAAAAAGCAGGTTTGATAATTATGGGGACAGAAGGTGCAGGTGAGGTAGAAGGTTACCTTGCAGGAACTACCAGTGAAAAAGTGAGCAAGGATGTACCCTGCCCTGTGCTGGTTGTACCTGAAGATTTAGAAACTTTTGGTTTAAAAAGAATTTGTCTGGCGCTGGATTCAGATAATCTGAAACCTGATAGGGAACTAAAGGTTCTGGCTGATCTATTAAAGGCATTTAACGCGCGCCTTTTTATATTTCATTTTGCTAAAAGTAAAGATGAAGTTATTAAAGAACAGGAGATAAAAAACTATTATGAGGAGTTTTTTAATCTACAGAATATTTCTGTTCACCTTTTTTCCGAAGGGAAAACTGAAGATAAAATAACCGGTTTTTTGAAAGATAATGCCATAGATATTTTGGCGCTACTTTACAGGAAACATGCCTTTATAGAAAAACTAACTGAACTGGGGCTGAGACGGAAAATGATTTTCAAATCAGAAGTTCCTGTACTTATTTTAAAATGATAGTAGGATTGAAAACAAATCTGCATTTTTAAGTTTATGAAGTCACTATTTTTTAGAAATTAACTGAATTCCTGAGCTTCATACCTTCAGTAAGACCACAGAATTATTTGTGAAATATTCCTATGGTATCCTAGGTGCCCTAAATTAAGGCAATTGTAAGACTACAGTACAATGAATTTTTATCTAATTAGAGGGAATAAACCCTTTTTAAAGCGATAAGTTTGCAATTTACCCAAAAGAAAGTGTAGAAGAAAAATGTCAAAATATAGGAGAAATAGAAGAAAGAAGAAGGGTCAAAAATCTTCCCGGAATAAAATAACTAAAAAAGAAAAGCTTTTTGGAATTTTTTCATTAATCCTTTTGGTCATTGCATCATTTTTATTGTATTTTTTTGTCTTAAAAGACTTTATTCATAAGCCCTGATTATTTAAAAATGTTTACCTACCAACTTTTTCTTAATCTAATGATTCTATGGAATTCATTATTTTTCTTTTTAAAAGTTGAAGTTTTAAGAGGCGTAGAAAATTGACCTTTTGTAAACAAAATACTTCAATTAAAAACCGATTCCCTGTAATATAAGGAATCGGGAGTTCTCTGGTATTTCAATTCAAGTACTTCTAAAGGAGGGGCGACCAGAATTATACTCATATTATTGAGAACCTTCATAATACTCCTAATAGGTAGGCTGTCTCATAGGAGTAAATACAAAGCTTCCAAGTTAGAAACTTTAAACGTACAAACGAGGTTTTCGCCGTTGGTAAATCTTTTAAGAAGCTTAATACTATATATTCCTACAACTTTAAAAATATATTCTTAAGATAATAACTTTCAATATTTAGATTATTAAAAAATAAATTTTAGATTTGTCTAAATAATATTTTAGGTAATGAAAATAGAATGGTTAAGTCTAATTATTTTTATCGCTTTTTTTACATCCTGTGAAAAATTAGCTGATGAATATGGTCCTGTTCCTCCAAAGGAAAATGAACTTCTTGATGGCCCTGTAGAAGGATTATCAGTTGAAGAGCAGATTCAGTTCTTGAATGGGGATATAGCGTTCAATGATGAAGTATTTACCGCAGAAACTGGACTCGGCCCCGTTTTCGTAGGTACTAGCTGTGTTAGTTGTCATTCTGGGGATGGTAAAGGTCACCCGTTTAATCAATTTATAAGATTCGGTCAAAGTGATACTTTAGGAAATCCTTTTGCAGACTTTGGGGATGGTAAAAATCAATTACAGAATAAAGCAATTCAGGGGTTTCAGCCTGAAAAGCTACCTCCAGGAGCACCCTTCACAACCTTGGTTGCGCCTGCGGTCACAGGATTAGGTTTTTTGGATGCTGTTCCAGATGAAAGTATACTTTCTCTAGCCGATCCTTATGATGAGAATGGCGACGGAATAAGTGGTAGAGCTCATTTCGCATATCCTCCTGAATATGTTCAAATTCGGCCAAATAGTATTTCACGTGGAGGTAAATATATTTTTAGGTTTGGTAAAAAGGCAATTAGTTATGACTTATTGCATCAAACAGTAGGTGCGTATAATCAAGATATAGGTATTACATCATTATTTGAACCTATAGATCCTTATAGCGGGCTGGAAGAGGACCCGGAAATCAGTACTCAGGTAGTTAACGAGGTGGTTTTTTATTTAAAAACCTTAAAAGCTCCGATACCTCGAAATCAAAATGATCCTGATGTTGTATCTGGCAAACAAATTTTTTCCCGAATTCAATGTGCTGCCTGCCATACCCCAAGCATGAAAACGGGATATTCGCCTATCGAAGCACTATCTAATAAAGGATTTCATCCCTATACAGATTTACTACTTCATGATATGGGTCCTGGTCTGGACGATGGATATACCGAAGGTTTTGCTGAAACATCCGAATGGAGAACCCCTCCGCTATGGGGAATTGGCCTTTCTGAAAACTCACAAGGAGGAGGTTTGTTTCTTTTACATGATGGCAGGGCAAGAAGTATTGAGGAAGCCATTTTGATGCATGGCGGTGAAGCCAAAAATTCAAGGGATGAGTTCAATGCCCTATCGAATCAGGAAAAAAAGCAACTACTTGAATTTATAAATTCATTATGATGAAAAGAAAAAAATTTATCCAAACCCTTTCCTCTGTTGCTATAACAATACCAAGTTTAGGTTTTTTACATTCATGCAGTGGAATTTACTATGCTACAGCAAAGGAAGAGGTAGATAAGTTAACCATAGCGAAGCATGAGTTTATTCTTGAAAAAAATAACAAGGTGTCTAAAAGAGAGTTTGTCCTTATACAAAATAACAAATACAGATTCCCTATTTGTCTATATAAAGTTGGTGAAGACTATATAGCTTCCTTACTAAAATGCACTCATCGAGGGTGCGAGCTTAATGTTGGTGGGGGTATCTATAGTTGTCCTTGCCATGGAAGCCAATTTTCCAATGAAGGAACCGTATTACAAGGACCTGCTGAACAAAAACTAAAAACATTTCCAACGAAAACAGACGATGAAAACATCTATATTTTATTCTCCTAATTATTTGATCATTACCTTAATATTGTTCACCCTCAGTGGAAATTTAATAGCCCAAAACGAGGATGATATACTTAAAAGAACGAAGTCAGATACAACAGATACTCAACTTAACATGGATGCGGTATACAATCGACCAGCTCTAACAATAAATAAAGCTCCGGTATCTATTGGGGGATATCTTGAAGCCAATTCGATATATGCAGTGGAAGATGGATTGACAGAAGGATTATCTTTTCAAGCACGACGTTTAACATTATTTCTGTCTGCCTCAATTAACAAAAGAATTAAATTTTTAACGGAAGTAGAGTTTGAAGAGGGAGGTAAAGAGATTGCCATAGAATTTGCTGCTATGGATATCTCCTTTGATCCTCTTCTCAATTTACGAGGTGGAATAATCTTGAATCCAATCGGTGCTTTTAATCAAAATCACGATGGTCCTAAATGGGAGTTTGTAGAAAGACCTGATGTGGCAGTAAAATTACTACCCGCCACTTTTTCTAATGCAGGTTTTGGAATGTATGGTAAAACAAATACTGGAGATTGGATTATCGGATATGAAGCATACCTCTCAAATGGATTTGACAATAGTATAATTAATAATTCAAAAGATCGAACCTCTCTTTCATCCGTTAAAGAAAATGAAGAGCGTTTTGAAGAAAATTTCAGCGGTGACCCTTTAATTACTACAAAACTCGCTATAGGAAATAGAAATATAGGTGAGGTTGGTTTTTCTTATATGGGCGGTACATACAATCGTGTAATGGAAGATGGACTACAGATAGATGAAAAGAATAGGAGGGTGGATGTCTTCGCTATTGATCTTAGCACTACTATTGAATCAACCGGCACTTATATTGTTGGAGAAGGCGCTTATGTGTGGGTGGATGTGCCAAAAACATTTACGCAACAGTTTGGAAATAAACAAGCAGGATTTTTTCTGGATGTAGTTCAACCAGTGTTGCAAAAGAAAATGTTCGGTTGGGAAAATGCATCCTTAAACGTCTCCGCTCGGACAGATTATGTTGATTTTAATATTGGTAACTTCACTCAAACTAATACAAATATAGGGGATGATTTAATTGCGGTTACTCCTTCCATAAGTTTTAGACCGTCACCTGCAACGGTTTTAAGGTTGAATTATCGTTATCAGTGGCAGAATGACATTTTAAATAATCCAGCCACAAAAACGGCCACCTGGTACCTAGGTTTTAGCACCTATTTTTAAGAATGATATGCTTTTTTAACTAATGGAGTGGGCTGCTCGGGGTAGCATGATTAGTTTATCTTTCGGATAATTACAATATTACGAAGCAGAAGGCTTAAAATTTCTCAGTTTTTTAGAGAAGTTGGAGAAAATGTTCCAGGCGCAAAGCTTAGTCAATAAAATGCTTAACATGAGTCTGCAGCCATATTTTAAAAGAAAATTCAATTTAAATGTATCTTTTTAGAAAATTAAAGGTCTCCGTAGTAAACAATAAAATTTATAAGTATGAATGATTGTAAATGTACTAATTGTGATTGCACTAAATGTAATTGCATAAATTGTTTAGATAACAATTGCCCTTGTACAAAATGTGAATGTGGTAAATGCGATTGTTGCTGAATTGAATAAAGGTTGGTTTAAAAGCTAACCTTTATTTATTTTTGAACTATGGAGACTCAAAAAGTTTGGCACAATTTCAATGAAGAGTTATTCTTCTTTATTCTCAAAAAAGTAAAAAATGAAAGTGCTACAAATGATATTTTTCAAAATACATTTTTAAAAATCCATAAAAAATTACATCAACTTGAGAATGATGAAAAAGTAAGAGCCTGGATTTTTCAAATTGCTCGAAACGAGATAGCAAACTACTTCAATAAAGAATCTGTTTATTTACCGAGTGTTAATTTACAGAATGAAACTGCTTTAGAAAAATATCAGTCAATATGCTGTTTTGATAAATTCGTATATGAACTACCAGATATTTATAAAAAGATAATTGAATTGATTTATATCAAAGGACTAAAACAAAAGGAAGCGGCTGAAATCTTAGAAATAAGTCTTACAAATGTCAAGGCTAGAACACGAAGAGCTAAAGATATTTTAAAACAAAAATTCAATGAATGTTGTAAATACGAGTTTGATAAAGATGGCAAATTAATTGGAGAATCCAATTGCTCTATTTGTAAATCATAATTAAAAATACATCCGCCCACAAATCCATCGCAGATAACAGGTATTGTTAAATAATAGGATTTTAGCATTTCATAATGAAACGATTAAAAACTGAGAAAGGGATAGAATGGTAACTTTAGTTGTTTCCCAATATCATATTTTTTATGCCAATCCTTTTTGAGTAAAAAATTGCTTTTAATCATTATATTAAATCAAAAAATAATCTACCAATTATCTTCAAGAGGGCTGTGATCACTCCACTCCACTCCATTGAAAAAAATCAAATTTTCTTGGTGTAATTAAAAGAGGCTTCTATATTTGCATTTATTTTTAATAAATCTAAATAAGAATAATGAAACACATTACTTTTCTCGCCTTAATGGCCTTAAGCCTCTCTGCTTTCTCCCAATCAGGATTAAAAGGGGAAATAAAAAATGAAACAAATGAACCTATTGCCGGTGCCTCTATTTATATCGAGGAATTACAAAAAGGAACTACTACAAATTTTGACGGGTTTTATAAACTCCAGGAGGTTCCCCCTGGAAACTGGAAGGTAACGGTCAAAATGTTGGGTTATCAAACTATAGAGCAAATTATAGAAATTGGACGAGATTCCTTAACAACCTATAGTGTGAACCTTCAGGATACGTATGGAAGTTTGGATGAAGTGGTGATTTCTGCAAGCAGGAACCCGGAATATCTTTCAGAAATTCCAGCTTCTGTTACTGTGGTGAACTCAGAAAAGCTGCGGGAATTTACTAAAATCTCCTCCAATATTAACGAGATTCTAGCATATACAGTGCCCGGTCTTGCTGTAAGCACAGGAACATTTTCCAATTGGGGACAAACATTAAGAGGTAGGTCATTACTCGTTATGGTAGATGGAATCCCTCAATCCACCCCGCTACGTAATGGACAATTGGGAATTAAAAGTATTAATCCTAACGATATAAGCAGAGTTGAAGTAATCAAAGGAGCTACTTCAATATTTGGAAATGGTGGTAGTGGAGGCTTTATCAATTATATCACCAAAAATCCAACCACTTCAGAAAAATTGAGCGGCACTACTGATATTTGGGGAACCTCCCAACTTTCCAATAGCCAAGATGCCTTGGGATATGGGGTATATCAATCCTTTTCCGGACAATTTAATAAGTTTAGTTACTATATAAGCGGAAGTATAGAACATACCGGGAATAAATACGATGCTGAAGGGATTCCCTTACTTCCTACTTATGGATTAGATAATACCGATATTTACAGCACGTATGGAAAACTGGAATATCTCCTTTCTTCTAATCAAAAAATAACCATTAACGGGAATCTTTATAAATCACTTCAGGATTCTCCTTTTATTCCGGTTTTTGCAAATATTCAGGTGTTTAATGACCAAGGGGATTACTCTTTAGAACCGGGTTATGGTATCGAAGGATCAATTCCTGGACAGGAACCAACTGGTTCCGAATTGATAAATGGGAGGTTAAAATACAATTTAAATAATATTTTCTCCGGTACCACAGATTTTGAAACCGATCTATATTATTCCAAAGCCAAAAGTATTTTCTTTTATTCTGATAAATTCGAAGACGGAGGGCAATCCGTGATCAATTCAGAAAAGTATGGCTTAAGACCTAATTTTAATACTCAGTTCAATTTGTATGGCGATATGAATATATCTCTGATCTATGGACTGGATCTTTTAAGGGATAAGACTAATCAGGGGCTGTTAGATGGAAGGCTTTGGGTGCCGAATATCGAACTGATGAGCGTAGCACCGTATTTACAAACCACTTTAAAACTAGATAAAAAATGGGCCTTTAAAGCTGGATTACGATACGATGATTTAAAAATGGATATTGCCAATTATAATACACTTCCCTATTCACCTAAAGGAGATGGTAACTTTAATCCTTCGGTCTCCGTTCAGGGCGGAGAGTTGGCGTTCGATAATCTGGCATTTAATATGGGAGTCCGGTATATTGAACATCAGGAATTCATTCCCTACATTAGTTATTCCCAGGGTTTCTCCATAGCTGATTTAGGTTCTATTTTAAGATCTGCAAGAGCTGAAAGTATAGACAACATTCAACTGGAGCCCGCAGTTACCAATAACTATGAATTCGGGTTTATTTCAAAATTTAATAATTTTCGTTTAGAGGCTGTAGGATACTACAGTACCTCTAATTTAGGTACTGGTGTTGTATTTAGTGATGAACTAAACTCGTTTATACCTTCTGAACAACCTCAGAAAATATTCGGTGGAGAGGTAGCAATAGATTATGCTCTCCCAAGCAATAAACTACTTATTGGGACTTCTTATTCGTATGTGGAAGGGCTTAAAAACCCAAACGATGATGAAAATAATTTAAGTTATGTTGGTGGTGATGTCATTTCTGCTCCAAAATTAACGGCTTATGTTACCTGGAAGCCAACAGAACAGTTTAATACTTCATTGAATGTTATGAGTTTAGGAGATCGAAACAGGTTTTCTCCTTTTCAGGATGGGGAAGGAAATTATGCTTTTAGGCATACGGAATTTCCTGTAAATGGATATACCCTGGTAAATCTAACGGCCACCTACCAAATTAAGAGTAATATTGATGTTTTCTTGGGTATCAATAACCTTCTTAATGAGTATTATTTACCGGCAAGATCTCAATGGGCGGCGCCATTAAGGTCTTTTACTACAGCTGGGGAGGGAGCGAATGCCCGTCTTGGTGTAACTTATAATTTTTAAAAGGGGTGGTAGTCGTTATTAAGAATTGATATTCAGAAGTAACGACTACCATTTTACACTAAAATTTATTGCTTGAAAGCATTTTCAAACATAGTTAAGAAAGTACATCTTTTTTTAGGAATAACATGTGGGGTTTTGGCATCCATTTCAGGTCTTACTGGTTCCATGTATGTATGGCAGCCGGAAATAACGTCGGCCTTAAATCAACGCTTACTACAAAGGGAATCTACTAATACTCTTTCGGAAAAGACATTATTAAAAACTTCCTCAGAACTTTATAGGAGTCAGAAAGATACTATAGCAAAGATATTCCTACCTTATCGAGAGCAGGAGACGGTTTCCATTATTTATAAGAATGGTCAAACCCTTTATTATCACCCGGAGACGGGAGTACCTTTAGGAAAAAAATCAGCTTCCATAAAATTGTTTGAAGATTTGTTGAAGATCCATCGAAGCCTTGGAATTCCTAAGATTGGCAAATACATTGTAGGTAGTAGTGCTATTATATTTTTCTTGTTTCTTCTTACCTCCGGTTTATTTCTATGGTGGAAAAAGTATAAATCAAATTTTAAAAAGGGAATTAAAATTAAATGGAAACGAAATAGAAAAAGATTTAACTACGATGTACATAAGTCACTTGGAATATTTTTTTCCCTTCCTTTGGCTGTAATGGCCTTTTCTGGTGGATATTTTACTTATAACAGCTACTATAAGGATGGTTTGAAGTTAATAGATGGTTTTATAGGCAATAAACAACCTGAAAAAAAGATTGAAGCAGGTACCGGGATCGATATACTGCACTTATTGGAGACTCCAGACAACCAATATGCACTCCGGGCAATTTATTTTCCTCAAGATGGAAATGAAGTGTATCAATTTAGATATATCAAAAACCGATTTATAAACCCCGGTCTAAGAAAAACCAGGGAATTAAAATTAGATAATAATAGTAATACCATTTATTCCTCATCCTTTAACGACGACCCGGTTAGCGAACAGATAGCAGCACAATTTTATCCGATTCATATTGGAGAAATGGCAGGCATGCTGGGGAGAATTTTAGTTTTTATCTCCGGGTTTGTCCCCCTAATATTATTTATTACCGGTCTCAGATTTTATTATTTTAGAACGGTAAGATAACGTCGAACAGGTGTTTAGTTTCAATTTTTTTAAACTTTTAATCTTAAAAATTCCCCGATAGCTTCGCCACGGTACTGCTAGCCGGACAGGCGGATATAGTTGGTTTTAAATTTTTTTTTCCTCTGTCGAACAGCTCAATTAGAATCTTATATGATGAAAAAAATAAGTTTCATTTAACCATGTATTAACAATCCATCGAAACCATATGTTATATTTTTAATGAGTTTAAATTTTGAAAATCAATCACTTATGAAAAAAGCTTTACTGTTTCTCCTTCTTTCAACGAGTATAATCATGGCACAAAAGAAGGATAGCCTTATTTCAGAAAATATTACGGGACATATTTATAAACCTAAGATGGTTGGGGCCACCGAAGAGAGGATATCGCAACTTCAATTACCGCAGGGGTTTAAAATAGAAAAATTCGCAGATAATCTGGGAGAACCCAGAATGATGGCTGTAAGCCCCCAGGGAAATATATATGTTTCTCGAAGGGAGGGAGACGTAGTGATGCTTAAGGATACTAATGATGACGGGAAACCTGACCATCAACAAACGGTAGTAACTAAAGAAGGAGCGCATGGGGTAGCTTTTCATGAAGATATGTTTTACCTTGTTACGGTAAATGATGTTTTCAGGGCACAGTTAAAAGAAGATGGTACTATTGGAGAACTGGAAAAGATTATAGGGAACCTACCAGATGGTGGTCAGCACCCCAACCGCACGATTGGTTTTGGCCCAGATGGGATGCTATATATATCGATTGGAAGCACCTGCAACGCCTGTGATGAAACACGGGAAGAAAATGCCACTATAGTACGGACTAATGCTGATGGGAGCAATAGAACCATATTTGCATCGGGACTGCGAAATACCATTGGTTTTGACTGGCATCCTGAGACGGGGGAACTTTTTGGGATGGATAGCGGAATTGACTGGCTGGGAGATGATGAACAAAAAGAAGAATTAAATCGTATCACTGAGGGAGCTGATTATGGGTGGCCGTATATCTACGACGATGGTAAATATAATAAGGCAGATGAACCGCCAAAAATGACCTGGAAAGAATACGCGCAGAAAGCTACAGAACCGGAGATGTTATTTACAGCCCATAGCGCTCCAATGAATTTAAAGTTTTACAGAGGGAAAATGTTTCCCTCGGAATATAAAAATACTGCCCTGGTAACTTTTCGGGGATCCTGGAATAGACGGCCAGCTTCCGGACACAAAATAATGAAAGTAACTTTCGAAAATGGGAAGCCTGTAAAGGCTGAAGATTTTGTAAAAGGTTTTTTAATGGAGGAAGGTACTTCCCGATTCGCCAGGTTAGCCGGTTTGGTAGAATTGCCCGATGGATCGCTTTTAGTTAGTGATGATACCAATGGCGTAATTTACCGAGTATCGTATAACTAATAATCGATTTACTGAACTCTGAAATAGTAAAGCCAGCCTGTCCAGCCGGCAGGTAGATTTAGGTTAATGATTTAAATTAACTTTCAGAAATGATAACAAATAGCCATATAAAGTAAATGATTAGTAATCCGTTAGTTTTTATAGTTTCCAAACATATTTTCCTTTTATGTGTATCAGATTGTTACCAGAAAAGAATATTCTACTTCTAAAATTTAAAAAAATATGGCGGACTCGATGTGGAGTCCGCCATTAATTAGTGTTCATTATTACTACGTTTTTAGTGGCTAATAAATCTGGATGATATTTAATTTCCACTCATTAGTCAAATTATCATCTTCTTCATCTGAACTGTTCCTTTCACTTTTACAATTCCGGGTTTTAAGCTGGTAGAAGTTCCTTCAGCTATTGTAAAAGTTTCTTTCCCGGTTTGAATTGGCTTAATTACCATCCTGTTCAACGAGAGTACCTTTTATAACAATTTCGGCTTTTTTAGCAGAAAAATCATTCTTATTCACTTCTTCCTGGATCTGCCTAAGTCTCAAATCATTATTTTTTGCCAAATCTAAATAAGCTTTACCGTCATTAAGACTCACTTTTACACTTTCCAGACCTTCCATATTTTTAAGTCCGCGTTCCAGACCATAGGCACAGGGGGCACAGTCCATTCCAAACGCTTCCTGATCTACTTTCTGAATCTGAGCATTGGAACTAAAACTTCCAAATACAATAACTATTATTACACTCCCATCCGGAAGTTTTTCAATTAAGTAGGATTTTTACTAACTGGAACCATCACAAAAGTACCCTTACCCACTAAAGCAGGAACTCTAATTGGTAAGAAAAATACAGCTAAGAATTTGAAAATTTCAGGTTCCTTCTCAAGGCAATACTTCTTTGTGTTTAGCTGTGTGAGGGCAGTTTCATCTTCGGGGTTTCTATGGCTCAAGGCCTGAATAAGATATTTCAACCTCCAGTAAAAATCGCCCTTTGGAATTGTCTCAAAGTTAATAATCATTCTTCTTTGTGTCAAGTCCCTTGTCATGGATGTTTCATCTGTTAATTTTTTAAAGTTTGTTTATACTATAACCAATAACTTAAATTAAGAAATACCCGATAGTTTTCTTTAACAACCCCAGGGATTAAATCTTGTACCACCGGATTAAGGCACCGAAAGGAATCCCATTATCCTTTTGGAGCTAAACGAAAAAAAAAATCTGTATTAGTGATTATAAATTTTTTTATAAAATCACAGAACTGTATATTTGCCCTTATTTAGATTTAGTATGAATAAATATAGGGTATTCTTCTTCTTTGTCATTTTCATTTCAATAAATACGTTTTCGCAAAATACGGCTAATGACACAGATTTGCGCACTTTGGTGACTCTCCTGGATTACATTTCCAAGGATTATCCAGTAGCGGTGGAGAATGGCGAAATAATCAATGAGTTTGAATTCGCCGAAATGAGCGAGTTTGCAAAAAAATCCATTGCACTTCAGCAGGATCTATTGCCGACAATTAATAATACCAGGTTTGAAAAGCTTGATGAACCCCTGCGGGAATTGCAACAAGCTGTTGCGGACAAAAAAAATCCAGAAGCGATTTCTACAATTGCTTTAAATATCAAAAACAAAATTCTCGATCTTGGAATTTTAAAAATTACACCTAATCGTTATCCCTCGTTAAAGAATGGAGCCACCCTGTACCAGAATAATTGCGTATCCTGCCACGGAGGCAAAGGATATGGGAACGGAGCTTTAGCCGGAAATTTAAATCCTGCACCGACCAATTTCCACGAAGCCCAGTTGTCCCCACTTCAGGCTTACAATGTCATCAAATTGGGGATTGAGGGCACGGGGATGGCTTCTTACAACCGTCTTACAGAAGAAGAGCTTTGGGACTTATCTTTTTACGTGCTGTCACTAAAGCACAATGAAGAAATTTCAAGAGCTCCATTGCCTTCCAATTTGCATCTTGACAGCATCAGCAAATGGAACGATGAAGAATTGCAACATTTTTTGAATAAATCTTTCAGCAATATAACAGTTGGCCAGGTGCGGAATTATGAACCTGAAAGGCCTGAACCTCTAAATGTTGCTATGACCAACCTTGATCTTTCATATCAGGAATTTCAAAAAGGCAATAATAAAATTGCCGAAAAATATGCCTTGACATCCTACCTTGAAGGCGTTGAGCTGGTGGAGAATATATTGGGTGCATCTGCGCCTTCATTAGTGAGGGGTATTGAGCGGGATATGATTGCTTACCGAAAAGCACTTCAAAACAACAACAAAATAGGTGCGGAAAATTATTATAATGCCCTTAAAGAAAAAATAACCTCTGCCAAAACTGTTTTAGCAGAAAAGGATTATTCCTTTGCATTTATATATGGTGCTGCATTATCAATCCTTATCAGGGAGGCCTTGGAAGCGTTGCTTATTATCCTCATTATTCTCCGTGTTCTAAGACCTATGAAAATCAAACGCGCAGTGATAGCCGTCCATTCCGGATGGATTTTCGCAGTACTAACTGGTGTGGTGAGTTGGTTTTTTGTAGATAAACTTATCAATTTAAGCGGTGCGTCAAGAGAATTGATGGAAGGTGTTGGAGCTATTCTGGCTGTACTGGTATTGCTCTTTGCAGGTATTTGGCTTCATTCCCATTCTGAGATATCGAAGTGGAAACACTTCATAAAAAATAAAATAAACCGCATTTCTGAAACCGGAAATATGATAGGTTTGTTGATTTTCTCGTTCATCGTGGTGTTTAGGGAAGCTTTTGAAGTGGTTCTGTTTCTTTCATCACTGAAACTGAGCAATCCCGATGTCGCAAATTCTGCTATTAACTGGGCCTTATTGACTTCCGTTATTATAATAGCCATTATAACAATCGTGTTTCTGAAATTTACTAAAGAACTACCTGTAGGAAAATTCTTCAAATTGGCTTCCTATATGGTAGCAGCCCTGGCAATTGTTTTAACAGGCAAAGGAATTATGGCCTTTCAGGAAGCAGGTTACATCCCCATTTCACCCATAGATTTTGCTCCCCGTATAGAACTATTGGGGATTTACCCGAATTTACAGTCTATCCTGGCGCAGCTCCTCGTACTTGGTATTATAGTTTTTTTCCAATGGAGGAATCTGAATCAAAAAGCAGACAAGTCCTCACAAGAATTGGTTACAGAAGAGTAAATGGAAAAAATCAATAAATACCAAACAGGTGTCATTTTATTGGCAGTTGTACTGGGATTATTATTGGGGAATTTGGCTATTTTGGAGAGATATGCATCGAGCTTTATTGTACTCTTGCTTATGGTAATGCTTTACGGCTTATTCTTAAGTATAAACATCGGCGAGCTTAAAAGTGCTTTCTTCAATCTCAAATTTTCAGTTAGCAGCCTTGTTATTAATTTTATCTGGACTCCCCTGTTTGCTTATTTGCTGGGATACTTGTTTCTGGATAACGAGCTGGCCATCTAGATAGGGTTTGTGATGCTTATGGTAACTCCCTGTACAGATTGGTACCTGGTGTTTACCGGTGTTGCAAAAGGAAATGTGCCGCTATCTACTTCTATTCTTCCAATCAACCTGATATTGCAGATTCTTTTACTTCCAATATTTTTGTTACTATTCTTTGGAAGATCAGGAAATGTTGAATTCAGGTCACTGGTTGAAAGTATTCTTCTGGTGCTCCTGATTCCTTTTTTATTAGTATTAGTTACCAAAAAAATAGTTAGCCGAAGCAATACTTCAGGGACGTCTTTTACCGGCTTTTTTGTAAAATCCCAGGTGTTGTTTTTATCATTGGCAGTAGTCGCAATGTTTGCTTCAGAAGGAAGAAATCTACTGGAAAATCCTGATGTTATTTACAAATTGCTATTTCCCGTGATTATATTTTTTATCATTACTTTTTTACTGGCACAGCTGGTCAGCAGGTTTTTTAAATTCAGTTATCAAAACAGGGTAAGCCTCACATTGACAACAATGGCAAGAAATTCACCTATTTCATTGGCCATTGCAGTTTCCGCATTTGCTTATGAACCATTGGTTGCATTGTCATTAGTTATAGGTCCTTTAATTGAATTGCCAATTTTGGCTTTAACCTCGCAACTGTTGTTGAAAATAAGAAAGAAAGTAATTTAGCGGGATTTGGATTATACCCATTTAAGGATAACCATATTCTATACACATGAAGTATTACAAACCATTCGAGATTCAATGAACAATATGTGCGAAAGATTATCGTAAGGCAGCTATTCTGTTGCTACTGGTAGAGTTATGTACATGCCGGTCCTCCATCGGCAGGTCACTTTACTAAGCTGGTGCACAATGGGATTGAATTTGGTATGCTACAGGCTATCGACGAAGATACAGATTTGCTTTCACAGTTCCGCGAAAAGCTTGATATACAAGGTATACTGGATACCTGGAATCATGTCCCGGTGATCAGATCGTGGTTAATCGAACTTTTAGGAAGGTTTTACAGGGGAACGGGAAGGTTGTGCGTCAATACAAGGCTTATGGTAGTTTGAAAAGCACTGGCACCCAGGGCAGGCATTTGACTGGAATTTCCCGTAGGAAAAGTTTCGGTTAATTTAATTAAACTTCTTAAGGCCTCTCCTTTATCATCCTTTTGAAAGAGTTGATATTTTGTAAATACTTTTAAATCTCCAAATCCCGACTGGGAATCCAAGCCATCGGGCGAAATTGAGACATAGGGTATTACCGCATCTACCTGCCATTTACTGGTAATGTTATAAGGAACAATAAGTACCTGCGCGTAAGCCTTGGCATTTTCCTTAGAAGTTATATTGCCAAAAGTACGCACTCCACGTCCCTGCACACCTAATATGATAGGTGTATCCGTAAAAATAGGCGGGCCCTGAGCATTCATATTAAAACCCAATATGAATATTAAGCAGGTAATAATAATATTCTTCCCGGAAATCTTCACCATTCCAGAAAGTAGTTTATTATCATCATAAAAAAGACCAAAAAAGTGGTTAGCCATAATATCGATTTGTTTTTTGTTGAATTTTCAGGATTTTGACTACATCCACATTCGTTTTCATCTTTGTTATTTTCTAAAGTCGAGAATTTGGTATCCTTATACACCCTATAATGAGCGACACCTAAGAATAAGAAAGACATGCTATACATATACGGTCTTACTGGATGTAACCATTCAAAACCAGAGGAAATACCGGTGACTCCCGCTACTCCAGTTAATATAGCAGGGGTCCAGCAACATAAAAATGGAACCCCTGCACTAAGAAAACTTGCGCCCAATAAGCTGTATTTTTTAATCTTCATTTAATTAAAGGATTTCAGTAAGCTCAATTTCCCACTTAGTGGTTAGCTCCCCGTCTTCTTCATCCTGAACTATCCCTTTAACTGTAAGGACTCCGGGTTTTAACCTGGAACGTAAGTTGGTAGAAGTTGCTTCAGCTATCTTAAAAGTTTCTTTCCCGGTTTGTATTGCATAAGTGCCATCCTGCTCAACGAAGTTGCCCTTTATAACTATTTCGGCATTCTTAGCTGAAAAACCATTCACTTTCACTTCTTCCTGAATTTGTTTCAAGCTTAAATTATTGTTTGCAGTCAGATCTAAATAAGCTTTGCCTTCATTCAGACTTACTTGTACCTTTTCTATACCATCCATTTTTTTGAGTCCGCGTTCAAGGCCATAGGCACAAGGTGCGCAATCCATTCCAAAAACTTCCTGATCTACTTTGGTGATTTGGGCGTTGGAACTTATGATTCCAAACACTGTCACTACGATAATTAATGCTATTCTTTTCATTTTACTCTTTTTTTATGTTTAAAATTCTTCTTTAATATCTGTTATAACCAATAACTTATGTTCAGTGAGACCCTATATTTTTCACGGGGCGTATTCGGAATAAGATCCTGGTATACCGGGAACAATGCCCCGAAGGAAATTCCCCAGGGACCGGTAAGTCCTAAAATTGAAGGACCAACCAATACTTTTTTACTCCGTTCATCTGTAGAAAAAAATTGTCCGTTAACTTTATTATCTCCGGGAAATTCGGCCAGTGATTCTACAAATATCCGCCAGTCGGGTTTAGGATAATCCCCCATAAAAACATCGGGACGATAACCTATCACCATGCTTGCATAGGGTAAATCGCCTAATTGCTCGTTGTCCTTTTCAAAATAATATTGGTAACCGCCACCTAACCAGGCGTACCAGGTACGTGAGGCATATCCCGTAGAAATGGCCCCATGGATAGAGTTCCCTACATTCACCTGTCCGCGAACATCCTCAGTAGGGGCAGATACACCTAAAATTGCTGTGGATTCAAACCTCTTTCCTACCCCAAAAGCATTTGAAAAAAAACGATACCACAAAGCAGCCTCGATATCTCCATTGGAAGGCATCATGCTATTTCCACGGGTTCGTGGAGCATTTTCCAGACGCTCAATCACAGTAGGAGTGGTAAGGGTAACCTGTAAATCTTCCGTAATGCCATAGAAAAATGTATACCGAAGCATATAAGAGGCCTCGTCTTCGGTCGCTATACTCATTCCGGAAGCGTTCATGTTTATACCGCCTTTTGCCAGGGTGGGGGTTTGTAATCCATAAATTGGGCCATGCCCCTGGGCTTCTACTTTATACAGTGTCGATAACCCTATGAATAGGATCAAAAAATAATTTTTCATGTTTTGTAAATTTAAACTTCTAAAAATCTTTGAATGGGCAATAGTAAATAAGCAGCAAACAATCCAAGGACATAAAGGCCAAAGGAAAACCAAAGAATGGCTTTGCTCCATCTTGTTGCTGTATCACATGCGGTCTCATTTCCGTTTTCATCGATCTCGCAGGTTTGGTTTCTTTTTCTTCCGTAGAACAACCAGAAATTAAAGCCTATCATAATCCCGGCAATCAGGAAGGTCCAGTCTTTATATTTGCTCATGGTAATGAGCCAGGGCAGGTCAGAAGCCAATCCCGCAACCACAGCTCCCATTCCCAGGGCAACCAGTAGCGAAGGCAGGGCGCAACACAGTAAGGTGGAAACCGAGGTAAAAAGGGATCCTATACTTACGAAGTCTTCTTTTATTTTAGCAAACATCTTTATTGTTTTTATACAGGTATCTCTATCCGTTTACAGAAGCCCCCTTTTCGGTTACAACTTCCACTTCAAACCCACGGTCTTTGATAAGGGAGAGTATCTTTTCTTCTGAAATCTGCTTTGGATCATATTCAATTATCGAGGAGCTTTTATCAAAGCTTGTCTCACTTTTTATAATGCCTTTTTGTTCCTTCAGCATCGTATCGATACCATTAGCACAACCGGACTGGCAATGCATGCCTTTAATTTTTAAGTGTAAGATTTTTTCCGTCATCTCCTTTTGGATTTTAAATTCAATTTGATTTTCATTTTTCTGATCCATAGCGCTAGCGGTATTTCCAGAAAACGCAAGGGTCGTTCCGGTTAACAATACCGCGAATAATTCTTTATGTAAACCTATCATCTTATAATTGATTTTTAAAAATTAACTATGTCAAAATTAGGGGCAGCAGGGGGGTGGTAACCAAATTAGATTTTATTTTTTTCTTTAAAAAAATCCTACTGCTTAATCTTCTAAAAATCTGAAATATTCTTTTTTCATTTTTTCTTTCGGATAGTATAATGAATGGTCTGGGCAATTATCAGCCCCTCGCGCACTATGTAGGAATCTGCTCCGTCATCTATTTGTGAACTGTCTGAATATGCAGTCCATTCCAGAAAAGCTATTTCATCTTCAAAAAGAAAATTGATATAGTTAAACTCCGCTTCGGGGAAATCCTTTATCAGCATTTTATTTAATTCCCTTAGTCCTTCATGTCCTTTATCAATACCATGCGTAGTAAGAAGGATCAAATTTTTGGAAAAGTTTCTATGCAGGTCCTCTTCTATAGATCCCTTTTTAGAAAGTTCCAGATGATCTTTTAATACTTCTTCTGTAGTTCTCATAGGCTAAAAATTTTATATTTAAAATAGGCTTTAAAAAATTGTTTGCAGCACATTCTATTTTTTGGGATCATCCCTTATTGACACCATTTTTCTTGTTGAGGCCCAAATACTGGTCACTGCTGCCAGTATGATTATATTTTTCATTACATATTGACCTTTCATAGTTAATACAAATGGGAAATGGGAGAACATTTGTTCGGGAAAAATGAAGAAGGTTGAAAAAGTTCCTAACATATGCAGGAAAAATAAGCCTAAAGCCCATTTCAAAAACTTCCCCAATTACAAGGATATGCCAATAAGGCTTTGAAAAATAGCCAATATAGGCATACAACTTCCTTGTGGAAGGAAATGGCCGCTCAGGGTACAAATGGTTGAGGAAGCCAAATCTTCTGCCGGGCTCAGACCAATAAAAAATTTAACCATCCCAAACCAGATGAAAATTATGCCAATGCTCCACCTTAAAAAAGTTATGGCCTTACCAGAATCTAAATGGATGTTATAGCTTATCATTTTATTGATAATTTCATTTCTGTCTGCAAAAGTTTTGCGGCTACAATCGTAAATACTGCCTGTACAACCGCAAAAATAATTAACGCCTGATCTAATCCTAATTTCAATAATTCCCCAAACAATAAGCTCCCAAGGCCAAAGCCGGTAAACAATGCAAAAACATTCAGTCCCATGGCCTGGCCTCCCTTTGTTTTACCACCCAATTCGGTTACTATACCTGCAAATAGAGGTTGAGTGAGGTCGTATCCCAAAGAGATCAAGGTGACTGCAAGGGCCGCGACAAGAACGGGTATTTCCAGGGCGAGACTGGCTGTTGCTATGGCCGCTGTTGCCAAGCCTGTTAAAATAATAGGATATCGCCCCCTGCGATCGGCTGCGCGCCCTATAAGGGAACCAAAGAAAAATCCTGGCAGGCCATAACCCAGAATGGCCAAACCAATTTCTATTGGCCCCAGATCATACTTTTGTACAAAATAGACCCCTAACCAGGTATAAATACCTGAATGGAAGATCCCATTCCAGAATACAAATAAATAGGTCCTTAACCCGCGTGGGAAAGCAAGTAGCCTGTAAAACCCACCTACCATTTTTTTGAATGAAGTACGATTGGATTTATGAGGTTCCTGTTTCCAGCCCATTCGGGCTACTTGTATCCACAAAGCCAAAGCGGCCAAGAGGGCAGTTGCCAAAAATAACATACGCCAGCCTGTATAAGGTTCCAACATTACCCCGGCGGTAGAACCTAAAGCCATTCCCCCTTCCATAGCGGCAAATAAAAGTCCCAGGGGTCTCCCTCTCTCTGAAGGTTTGAACATATCTCCTACAAGGGCCAGGGACATTGGCACCACACCGCTTGCCCCTAAACCCGTTAGCAATCGTAACAGGATGAGTTGTGAAGCAGATTGCACCAGGGCGGTTATCGCTGTTAATACAATAAAAGCCAGTAGGGATATTTGAAGTATGCGTTTTCTTCCAAATTTATCGGATATGAAACCATAAAACAGGACTGAAACTCCGTAAGCCAGCATATAAGCTGGTACTATAAGACCAATCCGCTGTTCTGATACATTAAAAATAGTTGCCAGTTTAGGAATAAGTGGCGCTATCATATACGCCTGAAAAAATATTAAGCCCGCTGCCATGGCCAGGGGAGCAAAAATGGTTTTTAAGGGTTTATTTGAATTGGGATTTTCCATTACTCTGTATTATTTTTACTGGGAATTTTAAAGCTGTTATATTTATTTGGCTTCTTGAATAAACTGCCATCTCACAGTTATAAAGATGTCAAACATAAAATCTAACCTGGGGTGGTATCCTAATGTTAGCTTTCTTTATTAAAAAAAAGGAGCAACTTTTTAGCCGCTCCTTTTAAAATTTTTTTACATTTTTTTTAAGCTGCCATTTCTTTACAGCTTTCGGCACAGGTTCGACATTTTTCTGCGCATTGCTGGCAAACTTCACTGTCAAACTTTGCACATTCATCAGCACAGGCTTTACATAAGTCGGCACAAATGGCACATAGGCGTTTTGAATAATCAGACTGGCTTGCAAGTAGTTGAACACAGGCTGTGCATAAAGCAATACAATCCAGACAAAATTTGTGGCATTCTTTCATGTCTGGTTCCCCCAAATGTTGGTCAAGGCAAATTCTCGCCGCAGTAATGCAGGCGTTGCAATCATCGATACATTTTTGCATTTCTGAACTTAATGGTTTCATAATTTAAATGGTTTTAGTTACTTCCTGATTTGCTCGGAAATCAGAAATAAAAGATTAAGAGCCGAACCTCTTTTCAAATATCGACTCATAGCCCGGGGGGTAGGCAAGCCGATTAATAAAGATTTAACATTTTAATTTGATTAAAAAAAAAGGCAGCCAAAAATGGCTGCCATAAAAAGTTTCAGATTTTAATTTCAGTACGATGGTTTTGCTAACTGGCTTTTCCTATTCCTGCTTCGATAAGTTTTTCTTTGCTTATACCATTGTTTGTACAGCACTCAAGCAATTTTCCATCAACCGCCACCGCGGGAATTCTCTTTACACCGTACTCCTGCACTTTGTCTATACAGGTCTTATCCTCACATTGTTCCACCAGGTTATAGGTGGTAATCTCGCAACTATCGCAGGACAACTCTTTCACCATTTTTACAACCGGATCACAAACCGGACAATTTGCCGTAAATATTTCTATTTGTCTTTTCATTTTTTTTTGAATTTAAATTAACAATCAGTTTTATCCTTCTTATTAAAGAACAATCCAAAGATAAGAGCGGAACCGGGGTGGTCTCCAAATAAAAAAACCTGCTTTTTTACGACAGATTTTTATTAGTATTAAAATTAAATGGAAAATTTTTGAATGTTTTACTCTGATCTATTTTCGGAAATGTAAGATTCCAGCCTTCGTTTAAGTTCATCAATCTCCTTCATTTTATCGGTAAGGCTGTTAAGCTCAAGGTCGGGAAATTGTTTGCGAATAAATTCAATTCGCTCTTCATTACCGCAATTACCGGGACAGGCTTCCACAGTTTCTGAAATTGTGATCGCCAGCGCTTTGCGGTACACTTCATCTAAAAGAAGAAAATGCGCCTTATCAAGTCCTTTTTGCGCCGCTTTGAACTGGATCAGAATCTTTTCTGGATCTTTATTTTCATCCAGCATTTTTATAAGTCCGTTAAGCTGGCCGCTGATGCTCTGCAAGCGAGTTTTTATATCTTTACTTAGATCTCTAGGAATCATACTTTTAATTTTCAGCAAGATACATCTGGAGTGGGGGAGGTCACCAAAAGTATTTTAAATTTTTAGCAGCAATTTGTTCCTTCCTGAATGGGTGGACAGGCAACATTACCATAAGAACAATAAACACAGCAATCACCTTCTTTTGGTTTTAATAAATGCTTGCAATTATCACATTGGTAAAAAAACTGACAGGCTGTTGTGGGCATTTCCTCTTCTTTTGTGTGTCCGCAACCAGGACATGTAATGGTAGAAACTAGTTCTATTTCCATAATCTATTTATTTTTAAAGCATATGAGGGATATCTGATGACAAAGTTGGATACGTAAAGATCATCGTCCTTAACTCATTGATTTTCATTTTGGTCTTTATCGCCATGGCAAATAAATTGATGGTTTCCTCCGTGTTAGGTCCTATTAAATGTGCGCCAAGAATAGTCTGATTCTCTTTATCAATGATAGTTTTGTAGGCATATTCCTTAACATTCAGTCTTTTTGCATTGAACCAGCTTTCCGCATGGTTATAATTGACCTGATATTCTATCTGTTTTGATTTGGCTTCTGCTTCGGTTAATCCTACTGATGCCAGGGTAGGCAAAGTAAAAACTACGGAAGGCATTGGTGGATAATTAACTTTTTTCTTGTTCCCTTTGATGATATTTGATGCCACAACATGCCCTTCCATTACTGCAACAGGGGTAAGGGGTAATCCTCTTGAATCTGCCGAATCTCCCGCTGCATAAATATTGGCGTTAGAGGTACTTTGAAGGTA
Source organism: Zunongwangia profunda SM-A87 (assembly GCF_000023465.1). Taxonomy (NCBI): domain Bacteria; kingdom Pseudomonadati; phylum Bacteroidota; class Flavobacteriia; order Flavobacteriales; family Flavobacteriaceae; genus Zunongwangia; species Zunongwangia profunda. Next base: position 4,313,104 of record NC_014041.1, on the reverse strand, counting down.
TTCATTTACCGCAATTCCTTTTTTTGAAAAAGATATCCCTGCTTTTTCCAAATCTAAATCAAATATGGCGGGAGGACGACCGGCCGAGTTAAAGACAGAGTCAGTCTTATAAGTGGCCTCTTTTCCATTTGATTTTCCTGTAACTACATAATGATCTTCTTTCTTTTCAATTTTAGAGACTTCAGTTTCCAAAACAAGTTTAATTCCCAGGTTTCGGGTTGCATTCACAAGATGTTGTACAATGTCATGATCAAAGTTTTCTAATGGGTGATCACCACGATGCAATATGGTAACATCGGCACCAGCCCGTGCAGCGATATGAGCAAATTCAAAGGCAATGTAGCCACCTCCAATAAATAAAAGCGATTCAGGTAGTTTTTTCAGGTTAAGGAAATCTGTACTTGAAAGAGCCAAATTTCCACCCTCAAAATCCAGTACCCGGGGTTTTGCTCCGGTTGCGATCACAAATTTATCGGCTTCAATAACTTCATCACCTAACTCTAAGGTGTTATCAGATAAAAATTTAGCTGAAGTATGATAGGTGTCTATGTCTTTATTCTTATATCCTTTTTCAATTTTAGGAGGCATGGCATCCACAAAAGATTGTTTAAATGCCATAATATCTTCCCAATTGACTTTAGGCACTGTATCTATTCCATTTCCTTTAAGCCTTTCTGCAAAATCACGTACTTCCGTTGCGCCTATAATCACCTTTTTGGGATCACAGCCTCTTAGGGCACAGGTTCCACCATAGGGAAGTTCATCGGTAATGCCTACCTTAAGGCCTTTGGAGGCACATTTATTGGCAGCGGTCATACCTGACATACCAGAACCTATTACAAATACATCGTACTTTTTCATAATTTAAATTTTAGATTGGTTAGTTTTTAATTTATATAAATCTCGTTTTCTTTCCTAAAAACCAAAGAAGGTTTAGAATAACTTTATGATATACATACAAATAGAATTAACAACATTTAAACCCGCTAGAATTGGAAAAAAAATCTTCTACTTTTGAAATTTTTCCTAATGGATTTTTTTCTAACCATTTGTTTGCGGCATCCTCTGAACCAAAAAAGAAGGAGTGCCGGCAGAAACTTGATTTGATATCACAACTATCGGCCTTTTCGACCCATGAAATAAAGAGGGGAACAGGCCTGGTCCATTCTAGAAGATTATCTGAAATAGACAATTTTACAGGAATGTCGGTTATAGGATCTATTGATATTATTTCCCATCTATGCATTAGATACCGGGGTAATAAAATACTATCCATTGCACACCAGGCATACAAAGTTTTATTGTCAAAGTTTAGTTGATGTACAGTTTTATTTAAAGAAAGTCCTAAATAACCCACAATTTCACCTTCTTTATTGACCTCTCCGTATTGCTGTATTATTTGATGTGCTTTATCTATAGGGACATCCATCACTTCAGAAAAGCGACCTCGAGGCAGGGGTCTTCCCTTAAGTAATTCCCAATACACTTTATCACTATTGGGAAGGTTCATTTCCTTGAGCATCTTTTCAAAACCATTCACAAATTGATGACCGTCAAATATTATTTCCTGTTTCTTCATATGCTTTTAATAATTACAATTAATAAAATTTTAGAAATCGATAATTTATAATCCCGACTTCATCAATAACCTGAGATGTTTTTTCAAATTGTAAATTTCTTATATAATTAGTTCCGTACTGGGTAAAGAAATCTTCCGTAGCAAGGATATACTCTTTGAGTGCCAAATCATTTTTCAATAATCTATGGGCTATAATTACTTCCTTACCATAGAGTTTGCAAAAATCATTGATCATAACAGATCCCAATTCTCCATAATGGAGAATGAACTTTAAACTAAGCTCTCCTAAAAGCGTACATGCCCCACACGAACAATCTGTTTCAATTATTTGCTTTAATTGATGGTGAAACGCTCGATGCATTAAAAAACATTGTTCTATAATTTCATCTACAGTATAATCTTTTTTGAAACTATAAAACAGTATGGCATCACCTTCTATTTCTGAAACCTGAAGCCCTAATTTGTTGTTTTTAAGTATTGCCTCCAGCAAGAGTGCGATAGTAATCTGACTGTATTGTAGATCTGCCTCGTTAATATATTTAGTAAAGCCAGTAATATCCGGGATTAGCAATAATCCCGGCATGATCCCTTTCTTCAATTGAATACATCGTGAAACTCCCATACTATTAGCTGGCACAACAGCTTAATTTAGAAACATCCTTTCCAAAAGTAATAGCTGCCAGTTTTATCCCTTCTCCTAAGGTTAAATAAGGATAAAAGCTTTCTGCCAAATCTTTTACGGTTATACCAAACTTTATGGCCATACTTAATTGTTGTATCAATTCACCTCCTTCGGGTGCGATTACTCTGGCGCCAATTAATTTATCGGTTTCAGTATTACGTATGAGTTTAATAAACCCTCTGGTATCCTGTGCGGCCAAAGCCCTGGGAACATGGCTAAGGTCTAATTTAGACACTTCGAAGGGAAGGCCGGCTTCTTCGGCTACTATTTCGTCCATACCTGCCCCAGCAACTTGAGGGTCCGTAAATACTACCCAAGGCAATGAAGAATAATCGATACCGGTTTTTGAAAGTGAGAACGCATTGCTTACAGCAGTACTTCCTTCAGTGGCTGCAGTATAAACAAAAGGAGGGGTCTGGGTAACATCCCCGGCAGCAAAAATATTGGATATATTGGTTTCCATCTTTTCGTTCACCAAAACATGTCCCACCGCTGAAAGGTTCATTTTGATCTTATCCAGTCCTAGTTTAGAAGTATTAGGTTTTGTTCCTGTGGCAACCACTATTTTGCCTTTTTCAATAATTTGTGTGGTAGTACCGTCGGGACAGTTACAATGAATAATAGTATCCGCTCCCTGTTTTTCAAATTTAAAGGCTCGAAAATTAGGCAGGATTTCTATTCCTTCCTTCTTCATTTGTGCTTCGAGCACATCTGTTATGTCCTTGGTCTGGCTTCTTAAAGGCCTGTCGGTGAATTCTATGATACGCACTTTTACGCCCAATCTATTGTATGCCATGGCAATTTCTAACCCGATATAGCCCGCACCCATAATGGTCAGGCTTTGCGGTTTTTCTTCTAAATCGAATAAGGATACATTGGTTAGATAGCCAACCTCATTTAATCCTTCAATATTAGGGATGTAGGTGGTAGCTCCGGTCGCAATAAGAATGTTTGTGGCTGTGTAAGTATCTTTCCCATCAACAATAATGGTACCTTTATCCACAAACTCAGCCCATCCTGTTAACATGGCCAGGTTCTTAAAATCTTTTACCACATCCATATATTTCTGTTGCTGCAGGGCCGCTACCAGGTCTTTTTTATCTTTAATAACCTGGCTAAAATCTATATCTACACCTTTAGGCCTGATCCCTTGAAAATTAGAATGGGTTGCGTGATATGCCGTTTCGGCAGCTCTTATTAAGTTTTTTGAAGGAACACAGCCTACATTAACACAAGTGCCGCCAAAATTCAAGCCCGCGTTTACCATAAGGGTTTTAAGACCTAAACTTTCAGCTTTTATGGCTGCTGAAAATGCGGCTGACCCTCCACCAACAATGATAAGGTCAAAATTATTTTTATCTGAAACCTGTTGGCCGTTACTAGCTTTATATTGGCCAGACATTTCTATGTTATCAATAATATCTTGCTGAGATGTGGTGCTGGAATCAAAGATGAATTTTCCTTCGCCTTTAGGATAAGATACATCTAATGCTATAACTCCTTCTAATTGCTTTACTTTTTTTTCGATGCCTGTAGCACAACCGGTACAGGTCATACCCTGAATGGGCAAAGTGATCTCTTTCTGCATATTTATTTTATTTTTATATTGAGGGTAATTACTACCCAATTTATTTTTGATTATGATTTATCTTTTAAAAATGGAATTAGCCATTTGGTATGGTTAATCCCCAGCCAGTGGTGTACCAACAATCCTAAAATGGTACCGTGGACAATATGGGCCGCAAGGGTGATCAAAAATAATTGAGGCCACATATATTTGATGCCAAAAAGCCCAACCATCGGTCCCATAGGAGGGCCGGTCATCATGCCTAACTCCATAATCAGCATCCAGCCTATTGCCCATAAAACCGTTTTATTATATGAGATAAAGTTTCCAAATACCAGGGTAAATATCAATCCAAAACTTGCACCGTTCATAAAATGGATCAATTGACCTATCCAGTAATACGAATTAAAGTCGGAACTACCCGTTACCATCTTCCCGAACATTTCCGGAGTATCTCCCGGTAACCAGCTGGCTATCACCCCCATCTGACGAAGCCAGTCCAGACCTATAGTAGCTATTGCCCCTGCTAAGAGGCCCACGACAATTCGTTTATATAGATCAGGGAAATTTTTCTTGCTGTAAAAAATAATCCATGTTAAGATGAGCATAGAAGGGATATATACAAATAGCATATATGGCTCACCAAATTCATGGGCTGTTTTAATGACTTTCGGTCCCATTGTGATTCCCTTGAAATATTGGGCATAGCCAAAAGAAAGCACAATTAAGTTTATAGGCACAAATCCTCCTGTAAACAAGGCTAATAAGGATAAAAAAGATTTTTTATTCAACATAGCTTATAGATTTATTTTGTTACTTCTGCAATAATATTACTAACTAACCCATCAAGTTCACCTGCAACAGCTTCAGTTCCTTTATATTGTTTTAAAATTGTAGAAGGCATAAAATAACGATTCACCACTCCATTTTAATTTTGTTTTTTTTGAATATGTAAAAAGGTAAATTGTTCCTTAATTATATAAGTAACTTCTTAAGTATATGAGTAAATAAAAAATTATGACTCGTTTTGGGTAGTCTCTATTACCTTTTCAACTTTATAGCCTTTCTTTTCTATAATCTTTTTTAAGGTCTCGATATTTGTTTTAGAGTTTTCGAATTTAATAATGGCAATATCCCCGGGATATTCAACCGAATGTTCCACAACACCTTCTACTTCTTTAAGCGCATTGTAAATAGCATTAGAACAACCCGCGCAGGTAATTCCGTCAATTTTAAACTTAACTGTGTTTGTTGTTTGCTGGTTGATACTTGCTTCCATTATTGTTTGGCTTTTTGATGTAGGGCAACATTGTTGCGCTTTAACCTGGAATGAGGTTAATGATAAAACTAGAACTGTTATTACTAATAGATTTTTCATAATATTTTGTTTGAATTTACTTATGTACCACTTTATATCCGGTAGAATTAATCGCTTTTTCAATATCTTCTTTAGAAGTTTTTGTATTATCAAATTTAACCTCGGTGTTTTTATTTTCATAAGAAGGGATTACATCTAAAATCCCATCCAATTGATTTACTGCGTGTTTTACGCTTTCTTCACAACCAGCACAAGTCATTCCCTCAACATCAAACTTTATAGTTTGAATATCTGACTGGCTCACCACTACAATATCTTTTTTATTATCAGGATAAAAGATTTCAGAATAGTAAGGAAAAGCCAACATTAACACGGAGAAAATAGTAACTATACCCAGAAAAGCTTTGGATTTAAAGAAAGAAGGCTTTTCGTCTTCATCACAGGCACAGTCTATCTCCTCCTGGGTTTTTGGTTTTAATTTTTGATACCAGGCAAAAGCCAGTACTAAGATGGTAATACCAATAAGATATGGTCTGAAGGGTTCCATCCAGGAAAAAGAGGAGGCGATGCCGGCGCTGCCTGAAATCAAGGCCAATATCGGTGTGATACAGCAAAGTGAGGCCGCCGCCGCTGTAAGCAATCCAGCTCCTAAAAGTCCGCTGGATTCATTTTTTTTAGGTGATTTAGAATTCGTTTTCATTATTTAAGCTATTTTATTTTTGTGATTTATTTATTAAACTATTTAAACGGCTATTTTAGATTGTTTTATTCCTTGAAATATATAAGAAAGGATTTTTTCCCCTCCATCGTTTAAAGAATAAAATAGGGTTTGACCTTCCCGTCGTGACGAAATGATACCGGCATCTTTGATTTTCCGGATATGCTGGGAAACTGCCGGCACGCTCATTTCCAAAATATCAGCGATATCACAAGGACAAAGTTCATTTTCCATATCTAACAGGAAAAGGATTTTTAAACGTACCTCATTTCCCGCAAGCGTTAAAATTTTACTCATTGTTTGAAAGCTGGAAGAAGATTTGTCAATAGTGTTCTTACAGCGTAATATTTGCTTATGATCAGCTTCATTTCTGGTACAGGTTATTTCTAAACTCATAAATAGTATTTTTAATTACGAAACAAATGTATCATTAATATATTATTTAAGCAAAAACTTAAATATAAAAATTAGCAAATTCTCTAGCCTCCCTTTTGGTTTAATTTGAATGTTAGATGAGACTGCTTAATTTTCCAACCGAAAAGGTCCTATACTGCTGAATTATCTCCTTTCATCAATTTTACTCACTATACCGGAAATCCCCTCATAAATCACCGCCACTGCCACACCATAAACCAAATGTGCAAGAAAACCGCGTATATGGGTAGATGTAGGATATTTTTTGTTTGGAGCACTAAAACCTAGTGCAGGGGTAATCCCTTCATCTACAATTAGAGAAAGGGAAGCACCCGTAATCAAGCCATTAGAAGTAGTCGAGAAGGAATTGGTGTATTTTAAAATAGGATATAGACCTGCCCATCCCATACCCAGACCAAAATGGAAAACCTGTCCCATCATTTTTTCCTGATCCTCATTTAATTCAAATCCCAAATTTTTAAGAGTTTTTTTTGCCGCGATTTTAAAGGGAGGACCTGGCCTTACCTCTTCTTCTTTCTCTTGATCTTTTTGAGGTCCTAACTCAAACAGCTTCATGGACACTTTCTCCATCACTTTAGTGGCTAAATACCCACTTCCCATACTGCCTGCGAATGCAAATAAAATATTAGATATTTTCATAGCTCTAATTTTTATTATTAGAACTTCAAATTATATATAATTATTTACGCAATTAGTTAAATAGGTTTTAAAGTATTGGTAAGAAAGTTTAAATTTCAATTAGTTCTCATGGATATTCTGAAGATTTCCCTACTTATTTCATGATTAAGTTTTTAGGTTTTACTGTAGGGACAACGGGATATTGTCATAATATATACAATGAGAGGAGGCTTGAAATGGGTAAGAGCAAAATGAGTACAATCAATATAATAAGAAATAAGTTGGTGGCCCGGGCATTTGCGGTGATTGCGCGAGGGACACCTTATGTGAATACAATGGGCTACTTTTCCTAATTCACCGCTCCAGTTATTCTTCATATGTACTGCAAGAAGGTTCAATCCAAGTGAACATTTTTAGCGGTTAGAAACTTATTTTCCAAATTCTGCATAGAATTCCTTCATACCTCATTTTATGCCTTAGCGTTGAAGGTAGCTTCTCTTCATCTTCAGGCCTTCGACTTCCTGGCCGTCCACATAGCACATTAACTTTTTTTGGTGGCGAAATAACAACATCCATTCCTGCGGGCGGCATAAAGCCGCTTCGCTTTTTATACGCCCTATGCAGGTCTGGATATTGTAAAATTATTTGCATCAAAAAAAGGTAATGTAAAGGCTCTATGGGAAGTAAGTCGAAAACAAAAAAAGATGAAATCAAATCCACCACAAAATATCGCAACGGCACAAAAGAATCAAAAAAAGGAAAATGCTCTGGATATAAAAAGTATGTCGATCAAAAAGGCTTTGTGGATAAAAAGCAGAACTATAGAAGAAAATTATGAAAGGAAATTTGGATTTATCATAGGATACTCTATAGGAAGTAAATCAAATAAAAATCTCATGAAATCATTTCAAAACAACATACCCGGAAGCGAAGTAAAAAAAATCAAAAACAGGAAAACGCCCCGGATATAATAAGTAAATCAATTATTAATTTTTAAATCTTTTAATTATGAGTACGCTTAGAAACAAAGTTCAGTTAATCGGAAATGTGGGACAAACCCCGGAAATCAGAAATCTTGAAAGTGGTAAAAAAGTAGCCAGCTTTTCAATTGCAACCAATGAATTCTATAAAAATTCAAAAGGAGAAAAAGTACAGGATACGCAATGGCACAATGTTGTGACATGGGGAAAACAGGCGGAGCTTATCGAGAAATATGTTGATAAAGGTAAAGAAGTGGCCATCCGTGGCAAACTAACTTCCAGGTCCTATGAAACCCAAAGCGGGGAGAAACGATATGTTACCGAAATTTTGGTGAATGAAATCCTATTCCTTGGAAACAAGGAAAACGCAGACCAGTAATTTTTAAAACTAAGAGGGCGCCTATCTCCAAAGTTGCGCCCTCTTTTAATTATTAATCTAAGAAAATCAATAATTATGAAAACCAAAGTTAGTGAAATAAAAATAGCCTATCGCAGCAGGGTAAAACTTAGTGAAGCACCAAAAATAAAATCTTCCGCTACCGCTGCCGATGTCCTTTATTCCAATTGGGATAAAGATGAAATAGAAGTGAGCGAGAGTTTTAAACTCCTTCTGCTCAACAACAATAACCGTGTAAAAGGGATTTTTGAAGTGTCCAGAGGCGGGATTACCTATACCCTTGTGGATCTGCGCCTTATTTTCGGAGTTATCCTAAAGAGCCTTAGTACAGCGGTTATCCTTTGCCATAATCACCCCTCGGGAACGCTACTACCAAGTAACCCCGACAAAGACCTTACCCGTAAAATTAAAAATGCCGCTGGGTTATTTGATATCAAAGTGTTGGATCATTTGATTTTAACGCCCGGTGGAGATTACTATAGTTTTGCCGATAATGGCATGCTTTAAAACCCGAAAGTCATGGTTTATCTGAATTTTAACGATTTGAACAAAAAACCCCAAAAACGGCTAATCAAAATTTCCCGGGAAGAAGTAACCCCAAAAATACGGGAAATCGATCCAAAGGTATGCAAGGGAACACCAATCCGATTTTAAGAAAATAATCGAGGAGGAAGGCTTAAAAAACTTATATTCCTATACCTATATTTTTAATATCTGAATAGGTTAATCATTCAAGAAGCTCCCAAGTATTTTATTCTAAAATGTATTCGGCAGTTTTTTATATAAACCAATTCCTTGAAAACAAAAAGGGAAAATTCGCTGTTACCTGAATTTCCCCTTTCTTTTTAGGTCATTGAAACCTATTCAATAAAGATAAAAAAATTCCTGAATTTGCTCACCCTGTTGAATAGGAAATATTTGTTTATTACAACCTGGTACTAAAAAAATCCTTATATTTATTTCGCTGACTTTCAGCATTCAAATTTACGCAGGCGTATCCATTTTTGACTTTCGCCGATAAACCTGCAATCAAATAATTAACAACGGAAATTTTTTCCTGAAAAATGGCAAGGGGCTTTTGACTGTCTATCAAGACAGGCAATAGGCCAAATTGTACGGAATTTTTGTCCCGCGCTGCGGGACGAAAAGGAGTAGCAAGAGGGTAACACGCTACGCGATGTTAAGTACTCCTTTTCGTTTTTAAATAACTGTAAATCAGTTATTTAATGTTTGTTTGAATTCCTGTGTTTAAGCAATTTGCGACAAATGGCCTGCCAACGCCCATTTCTAGGGAAGAATTTGCGACAAATCGGCGAATTATGGACTCATTTATTGGCATCAGGTTTAAAAAAGAAACAGCAAAACGTTTCCAGGAATTTTCAAGAACACACTTCAAATCACACACCGAAGCCCTGGAAACAATGCTGGAGTTTTTTTTCTATAATGAAATTTCCCCCCACGAAAAATTAGGGCCAACCGGCAGGACTATCGAAGCTTCTTTTAAGAAACGTATCAATGCGGTTATTGCCATTATGCGTGATATGGAAAAAACCCAAACCAAACCTACCGCGGCGATGATCGCCTCACTTTTCCAAACCGAAGCACCTCCAAAGAAACCCCTCATCCTGGAAAAGAAAATCCTCCGGGAGAAAAAAGATGGTATTCCCAAACAGGAACAAGATGGTAGGGGTGAAAAGAATTTTTCTGATAATAACCTTTAAAATTTCCTGCTATGTATATCACGATCACTCCCCAAAAATTAGGTGGGAATTACTCCCAAAGTTCGGCCGGTTTTGTTAGCTACCTGGAAAAAGAAAATGAAGGGATAGAAGAAGGGGTAAAGGAACATTTCTTTAATCAATATGAGGATGCCATTACCCCTGAGAAAGTCGTCAAAGAAATTGATAATAATACCTCCAAGCTCAAAAAGAAAGAACCCAAGTTCTATTCCATTACCGTTAGCCCTTCCAAATATGAATTAAAACGCCTACAAAGCAGTAGTAAGGATCTAAAAAAGTACACCCGGGAATTGATGAAGGATTATGTGGCCTGCTTTAACCGTGAAATAGACGGAAGGCCAATTAATGTCAATGATATTAAATATTACGCTAAAATTGAACATAGCCGGAGTTTTAAAGGTACAGATCGCCAGGTTCGCGAAAACCAACCTTATGCCACTAAAATCCTTCAACTCAAAAGTGAAATCCGAAAAATAGAAACCGAGCTGATGCAGGGAAGTATTCAAAAACGGGAAAAGGAAATTGAGAAACTGGAAACCAGGGCACCACACCGGCAAGATGGTAAGCGAATTGTACAGGGGATGCCCAAAGCAGGAAACCAAAGCCATATTCATATTATCGTAAGTAGAAAAGATGCTTCCAATTCGGTTAGCTTATCCCCGGGAAGTAAATACAAAGCTTCGGAAGTTAATTTTAATGGTAAGACCGTTAAACGCGGATTTGACCGGGACCGCTTTTTTGAAAAAGCAGAAAAGACCTTTGATAAAACCTTCGGCTATCAGCGCAATTTTGTGGAAACCTATACGGCTCGAAAGGAATTTATTAAAAACCCGAACCACTATTTTACCGCGCTAATGGGATTACCGGCTAACGAAAAAGCACTTGCTTTTAAACTTATCCGGGAATCAGGGATCCCGATGATGCCCAGCATTCCAACTTCCCAGGCACAAGTTGCCCTCAAAATTTTTAACAGGCTTAAGAAAGGGGTGGAGCTAGCCGTTAAATCAAGTTCAATCGGTATTTAATTTTAATTATTATGGACATAGAAAATCTTGTTAGACTGCTTCTGATCATCGGGCTGGTAAGCATATTGTTCTATATATGTTTTAGGCTGATCAACCGCTTTGCTTTTATTTTGAATTTATTGCTGATAGTGACCCTTGGCATTTATGGGGTCCAGGATAACCAGTGGATTCCGGCTTTATTATTCCTGGGGTGTCCGTTGCTCCTAATCAATACCCTGATGTATGTATTTTTACATAAGGGTGAGAATAATAAAAAGATCGATAGAAAATACCAAGTCGGTTTTACGACCACCAACGGAAAATTTAAACTGGAGAATATTAAACGCGGTGTTTCCGTTATTGGCTCTGCCGGAAGCGGGAAGACCGAAAGCGTGGTGTATGGCTTTTTAAAGCATTTTCAAAAGGAAAATTTTTGTGGGGTGATTCACGACTATAAGGACTTTGAGCTTACCGAAATGGCCTATCCCCTTTTTAAGGACCGGGAAATTCCCTTTAAGATTATTTCCTTTGATAAAATCATCCATCGGGTGAATCCCATAGCTCCACGATACCTGGAAAATGAGGAAAGCGTCAATGAAGTCTCCCGGGTCCTAGTGGAAAACCTACTTGAACAACGAGAGTCAGGTACCTCGGGGACTACAAAATTTTTTAATGATGCCGCAGAAGGGCTAATCGGGGGACTGATCTGGAAATTAAAAACGGATTACCCGAAGTTTTGTACGCTCCCGCACCTTATCGCTACCTACCAGTACCTGGATACCGATAGCCTGATCCAGTTTTTGGAAACCAATACCACCTCCCGAGCAATGGCCGATGCCTTTATCAGTGGGAAAGATTCTGAGCGGCAAACGGCCGGTGTAAAAAGTACCCTGGCCAATGCGCTTAAAAGGATCAGTACCCAGCAGATTTTTATGGTGCTTTCTAAAGATGAGGTTCCGCTTAATATTAATAGTGAAGAAAACCCTGCAGTTATTTCCGTAGTGAACAATCCAAAATACGAAGCTTCCTACTCTCCGGTAATAGCCACTATTATCCATACCATAACTAAACAAATGAGTGTGCGAAACTCCAAAGCTTCCTTCCTACTGATGGAAGAAGCCCCCACCCTTCGTTTGTTGAATATGCACCGGATCCCGGCAACCCTGAGGAGTTATGATATCGCTACTATTTATGTAATGCAGGATAAGATCCAAAATGATATGATGTATGGGGATAAAGCTAGTAAGGCTATTTTAAGCAACCTGTCCTACCAGTTCTTTGGAAAGGTAAATGACCCCGACACCGCCAAATACTACGAGCGCTTTTTTGAAATTGTAAAGAAACCTACCACCAGTGTCAACCGCGGGTATAGCCTTGATTTTGATACCCGAGTAACAACCGGGGAGAAGGAAATCCCAAAAATCCGTGCCGATGTTTTCTTTCGCCTGAACCAGGGAGAATTTATAACCTATGCAGATGGAAAGGATAAAAAGGTACAGTTTAGATTGCAGAATATTAGGCGCGATCTGCCTTCGGCTAAAGATCAAAAACCTTATTCCAAAGCTGATTTGGAATCTAATTTTGAGCGGGTGTATAAGGAGGCCAAGTCTATATTTGACCAGTAATTATAAGTATATTTGTGGCGTTAAAATCTTTTTTATGAGTGAGACCAACCGTATAGAATATAAAAGGGAGCTTTCCGATGGTTTGGAGAAAGAAGTTGTTGCTTTTTTAAATTATCGTGAAGGCGGTATTATCTATATAGGGATTGATAAGGAAGGAAGAACTTTTGGGGTGAAAGATCCTGATAGTGTGCAATTGAAAATTAAGGATAGGGTAAGGAACAATATACGGCCTTCTGCACTTGGGTTATTTGATATTGTAACTGAGGAACGGGATGGGAATGATATTCTGAAAATCATCGTAGCAAGCGGTTCAGAAAAACCTTACCATCTCAAAAAATTTGGAATGAGTGAAAAAGGTTGTTTTATACGGCTTGGTTCTGCGGCAGAGCCTATGTCACAAAAACTCATTGAAGAACTTTTTGCCACACGTACCCGAAATTCTATCGGAAAAATAAAAGCACACCGACAGGATTTAAGGTTTGAGCAACTTCATATATATTACCAGGAAAAACAAAAGCCCCTCAACAAACAATTCAGAAAAAATTTAGAGCTAACTACGACAGGAGGAGACTTGAATTATGCAGCATATTTATTAGCAGATGAAAATAATGTTTCTGTTAAATTAGCTAAGTATAAAGGGAATACACGGGTCGATTTAGTTGAAAGTAATGAATATGGTTACTGCTCTTTAATAAAAGCCACTAAGAGCGTATTGGATAAAATGAACTTGGAAAATCGAACGATTACCAAAATCACCCACAGTGAACGAAAAGAACATCGTCTTTGGAATGCCATTGCACTGCGGGAAGCCATTATAAATGCCTTTGTCCATAATGATTACACTCGTGAAATAGCTCCAAAGTTTGAAATTTTTAGTGATCGGATAGAAATCACTTCTGCAGGTTCTTTACCGGATGGCTTAAGTAAAAATGAATTTTTTGAAGGTTTTTCGATTCCCCGCAACAAAGAATTAATGCGCATTTATAAAGACCTAGATTTGGTAGAACAACTTGGATCGGGGATCCCCAGAATATTAGAATCCTATAGTAAAGATTCCTTCCGTTTCTCCGAGAACTTTTTACGAATGGTTTTTCCAGCTTCAGAAGAAGTTTTTGATAAAACTACTAATGAAACCCCGCAAGTAACCCTGCAAGAGACCCCGCAAGTAACCCCGCAAGTTCAGGATCTCTTAAATGTGATTAATGGTGAAGATAGCAGAAGTGAGTTGCAATATCATTTAGGACTTTCCGATAGAGAAAATTTTAGAAAAAATTATTTGCAACCTGCACTTGCCGAAGGCTTGATTGAAATGACCATTCCCGAGAAACCACAAAGTAGTAAACAGCGTTATAGACTGACTGGCAGGGGTGCAAAAGCCAGAAAAATTTAAACTTTTAAAGTCGGAATTTTTCAAAATTATCAATTAGGATTATTAATAAACCGATGGGAGATCTTTAGTTTTAAATTACGTTCCCCATCCTTTTCATTAAGTTCCAATATCGCCCTCCTTTCTTTAGACAAGGAAAATTTTGGCATCACATAAACCAATCTTACCGTTTGTTTTTTTCCAATCTTAGCCGGCAAGTTGTACTTGAAAACCGGATCCTGGTATAAGCGTTGTAAGGATTTCTTCTTTCCCTTTTTGCGGGTTTCAATCGCCAGGTTTAAGAAATTAAGATCATAATCCAGGCTGGATCTATTCTCAATTTCGATCACAAAATAGAGCTGCTCCTTATTATAAACGATATTCTCAACACTTAAAATAATACCGTTCTTGCGTTTTTTTATGCGGCCTATGTGTTGCTTTTTACTCAGCAGGTAGCTGCAGAATCTGCGGTAATGATCTTCCTTCTTGTTTAAGTTCTTTTGCGGTTTTTTGTCCTTAACTGAATCCTTGACAACTGGCTTTTCTTTTCCAATCCTTTCCGCTTCAGGGATAAAATAGTTCAGCCGGGAAAGCTGTTTCTTATACTTCAGGATATAGGAGAATACCGAACCATTTGTTCCGATAACAAGTAAATTACTTTCTCTGCCGGGCTTGGCCTGCAGCAGTCCGAAGTGTTGCTGCTTTTCCCGGTTGTAGGTAAAGACAAAATGCTCAGCACCGGTAATACCCTGGCTAATTTCCTCTGGAAAAAATAGCGCAACATTCTTGTACTCATTAGCGTAAATAGTGTCCAGTTTTTCCTGGGTTTGTGCACTGGTCATAATAAAAACAAGTAGAGCGGCCTTGGTTAAAATATACTTTTTCATAATGATTGTTTTATTGGTTAGCCAATCCCCAATTTGATTCAGGTCTGCTGGCTTTGAGAATTAATCTGTAATTATTTAGAATGGTCACTTTTACATTGCGGTTATTTCGGCGAAATACTTTGCTTATTCCAGTGACCTGGGGTACACTTGGGATATTAATATCACCGATTACATCATCCAAGACTTCCGTGGTTACTTCCGCCCGGAAATTATTCTCGATGTAGATACCTTCGCTACCATCTTCAAGGTCAAAAGCTTTTAGGCTAGTTTGATGCTTATTGATATTTTCAATCTCAATCAGGACACGATTAGGCTGAAAACTAACAAAACCAAAAACCGGGGTGCTTTTGGGAATAAGTTTATCACCAATCCTGGCAGGCTGCGAAAGTCGCATCCGAAGCCTGGAGTTGGCTTTGACTACCTGGGTGCCATCGACGACCACCTTAATTTCCTTATCGGTAGCTTCTTTGGAAGAAACCTCGGGTTTCATAGATGCAGAAGCAAAGAATAATTGATGTTCCAATTCCATTTCTTTGGCCGCTATTTTTTGCGCTTCCTGAATCTCTGCAGTATCAGCCTTCGCTATTGTTTTAATTGAGTATGAGCCGTTATTCTCCGGTGGTCTGGTTGGCCGAGTTTGTGTAAGGTTTACAATTTGCGCCTGCCGGGCTTTTCCCAGCTCATAAATACTATCGATCTTGCGCTCTTTTTCTTTTTCCAAAAGCTCGGTGTCGTAATAACCTAAAGAATCCAAAAACGTTTCATCATAAATACTTGGCGCATTCCTATCCCGAACTTCTTTGAGGTTATCAATAGCCTCCAGTTTGGAATCATAGGTTTGCTGGCTTTCTTCTTCAAGGGCTGGGATTTCCGTTTGCCTGAGGTTTTCCTGTTGCTCTTCCTCCTCCCCAGTGATCATTAAGGTATAGGTGACAAGAAAAATCACAATGACCACCAGGACGCTAATGAATACAATTTTGTTCTTTTCAATTTTCATCCGTTCTAATTTTAATTTTGTGAGGGTACTTTTCTTAAACTGTTTTCGAAATAATCCGTTATGAGAAGTCCGTGAGGGTTATGGGGAAAGTGTCGATCTACGATGAGCAGTTTTCCTGAGCTTACTAATTCATAGGTGTCTACTATATTGCCGCGGTTGATTTCAAAAATAACAGTGGTTTTAAAATGAAACGATTCCTCCTTTTCTTCGAGCTGCGAATCGATCGTTAATACCTTTTGAACCAGTGAGTACTGCAATAAGCGGTTGTAAACCCCTTCGGCCTTTTTCTGCCTGTATAGGTTATCTACCGAACTATTGCCAAGCCATAATGCTTTTTCCAGGTTTTTCTCATAGCTGCTGGCATCAATATTATAGAAGTAGGTGTGAAACAGCTCCAAATGGGCCAGGGCCTCTACCCGGAAGTTTTCTTTTTGGGTAACCAGTTTTAAAGGAATAATACTGCCGTCGGTATTGATGGCGAAGGCACTGTTCAAGGCCTTATTCCTGGTGGAGATGGCCATCCAAATTGCAAACACACTGCAAAACATCGAGCAAAGCACTACGGCCAGCACGATAAAGCGGTTTACCTTTAATACCGAATAGATATTTTTATAAGGTGTTTTCATTTTTAGAATATTTTTTTCAATGATTTAAAGTGGTTATATCGGTTGCTATTGATTAAGTGGTGAACAGTCTCAGGGTAAATGAAATGGCACGCCGGTAGAGCTTGAATTTTAAAAAAACGATAAATACTATCGAACCCAGTTCTACCACAGGGGCAAAAAAACCGCTCCCGTAATCCGTACCGAATAGGTTTTCCCAAAAATTGGTGTTGATTTCCGTATAAAGAGCATTGATAAATACATTAACCAGGAAGAATGCAGGCACCAGCATATATACCGCTGCATACAACCGGAAAAAACCATAGGCCATCGAGCGAAACTTTTCAAATACCGCCAGGCTAAGTACCAGCGGAAAAAAGGCCTGCATAATCCCAAGCAGGAAGTAGCGCTCCGCAAGGAATAAGGGATAAATGAATAAATCCAAAATCCATAAAAACAGGCTGATAAGAAAAGCAAAGGTTTTAAACCCATATAGCGGCGTAACTAGAGCCTCATAAAGTAAAGCCATAGCTTTACGCATCGCCCCCATAGGGGAGACATCTTCTTCGATGGGGATCTCCTGCATCTGAAGTGGCAATAGGGCAGGAGCTGTATCGCGGTATTGATTTTCAATAGCTACAAGAATATTGTCAAAAAAACCCAGGATTTGCGTTGAAAAAATAACTAGTAAAACCACCGCAAAGTTTTTTGCCAAATCACCGGGGGAAAGCCCCCAGGTATAGCCCTGCCTATCGGCTATCCCTTCATTATACTTTTTAAGGATGTTTACCAAAAAGAAAAGTACAGCCAAAGTTTTCATGCTAACAATAGTATAGCGGGAAAACTCGCTCTCCTGGATGGTTTGGAAAACACCATCGATATATTCGACACCTACAGCCAATATGATTACCCCTTCCATCATCAAAAGCCTGTTTCCCGATTATTGATCCTGTCCTGCATTTCCCGAAAAGAAATGATCTCGCGGTAACGCTTGGTTTTTAGCCGCACATCGGTCACCATTTCTTTAGACTCGAGTTCTTTTCGCTTTAGAACATCCGCCCGCTCGGCATCACTCATTTTTAAATGATCACTTGATAAAATCTCATCGATAAAGCTTGCGGTCTCCAGGGAGTTATCTACCACGGCACTGAAGGATTCGGTCACCCTGCTTATTTCGTCGGGTTTGATATAAGGGGAATTCAAAATATCCCGAAGATCATCCTGCATCACCGCAATAAGCCGCTGATTGTTACGACCGATCTCACGAACGGCTTTTAAATCCTGTACCACGCTATTGACCTTCTCTATATTCTCTTTCTGTGCCTTTAAAAAGTTGACGGTCTTGACAAGATTAGCGGTTTGCTTGGCTGATTCCACAAGAGATTTAACCAGGCTGACAAAGTTCGTGTTATCATACACCGGCATCCCCTGGGCCACAATGTGGCCAGATGAAAATAAAGCTAGGGCAAGTGTGAGTATCCAGGTTTTGTGTTTATTTTTCATATCGAATTGTTTTAATTGTTAATGAGCATTTAGGCCTTCCTGATGAATTCCTCTATAGCCTTTTCCATATTTTTGGTCTCATTATAAATGGCCATTATGACCTCGTTTTCGGTGCCGTCGGTGAGATAGGCGGCATAGACTTCGGGTGGTACTTCCAGGCGGAAAATGTTGCTTTCCTTGCCTATCTTAATGAAGATCTCGGTGTACTTGCACTTGCCGGTCAAATTATTCCTGATCGATTTCAACTGGTTGAGATCGTGGCTGGACAGGCTCAAGCGCCTGGCCAGTTCTTCATAACCTTTTTCATTATTCAGGCTGTAGATCACCTGGGTGTTTTCCAGGATGCTTGAGGAAGTCGCATTATTAGGAAGCTGATTTATGGATTGTAAAATAATTCCAATGGCACCGTTCTGTTTACGGATGGCCTGGTAGTAGAATTCAACGCTTTCAAGGACATTGTCAAACTTGAGTTGCTTGGCGAATTCATCAAAAAGGATGATTCCCTTTTCTGCCCTGTTTTTCCAGATCGTACGCTGGATCGCCGACTTGATTAGTTTGAGCATCACCGAGAGGATCTCTTTATTGTCCTTAACTTCATCGAGTTCAAAAACAATCAGCCGCTTATCTTCGATCTTGTAAGTTTGATCTTCGCTAACTTCAAATAAGAAGCTGTATAGACCATCGCCGACATACTCCGAGAGCACATGCAAAAAGTTAATAACATTGAAGTAGTCGGGATGGATTTTAAGGGATTCCAGCAGCTCATCTTTTCGCTGCTCGATAAAACGGTAAAAACTATCTAGGGAATGGTTTTCCGTGGTGTTTTTGTAATAGTAACGGAGGATCTTTTTAATGGCTACGGATTGTGCTTTGGTAACTTTATCATCTGCAGCAATGAGTTCTAATAGGAACACTAAAAGATCCTCCAACCGCTCCGGGTTTACATCATTGGGATTGGATATGTAGAAAGGATTGATCCCTAAACTCTTTCCGCTCTCGTAGCGCAATACAGTGTACTTATCAGGATAGAGTTTAGCGAACTTGGTATAAGAACCTCCAAGATCGATAATCACCAGCCGTACTCCGTTTTCAAAATACTGGCGCAGGATGTTATTGGCCAAAAAGGATTTCCCTTCCCCGGTAGGGGCGAAGATGGCAAAGTTCCGCGCCTTAATGCGTTTCTTTCCCTCATCCCAAACATCTTTTAGCACAGGAATGTTATGCTCGCGGTCATTAAAAATGATACCGGTAGGGTCCGATTTGTAATTGGTGTTATTGATAAATAGGCACAAGGCATGTTTTAAATCGGTCACATAAAGATCTTCATCGGAAAAATTGGAAGAGAAGCAGCAGTAGCTGTTCAGCAGGTAATTCTTTCGTTCTTCGCCCCGCGGAGCGTAAGGGGTAATATCCAGTTCCTTAAACTCCGCCTTAATTTTAGAGGCAATGCCTTCCAAATTACGAGGATTCCGATCCCAAAAGATGACATTAAGATGGCCCCGGATAATCCGTGCGTTATCATCGCTATTAATTTTTTCCAGGATTTCCTGAATCTTTCCTAGAACGACTTTGTTTTGTGATCCAAAGTTGGAACTTTTGCTAAGTTCTTCTACTTTTTTATCCAGTAGCTTGCGCCACTTGTGTTTATCATCTAGGTAGAGGATCTGGTTGACTATATGGTTTTCCTTTAAATGAAGCCCCAGCCCATCAATAAACCCCTGGTGAAATACAAAATCATCGGATGTGAATTTCTCATTGGTCTTGCTCGACTGTACCCTTTCGCCAAAGCACAGCTCGCTATTGATAGCTAAGGCATCAAAATAATTATCCCCAGTTTGAATATGTTGTTTTTCGAGTAGGATATCGGTATCGAAACCCTCATTGAAACCATTAAAATATTCGGTAGTGAGATTGGTGATTTCTTCTGGTTTTAATGCTTGTATGTAAATCTTTCGGCTGTTTGCTATAAAGGAAACACAATCACTTACCGAGCTGATAAAACTTTGCAGGTTCGCATCAAGTTCCCTGATGATGCCTCTGGAGACTTTTCGAAAAGGGTTTACGTATTTGGAGTTGTTTAACGCTTTGTTCCTGGTCAGGGTGAAGAATAATAAGGAGCGGTGTTCCATAAACTCTCTATCTTTAAAATGATCCCGGGTGGCCTTTTCCAAAAAGGTTTTGTTTGGAAGTGCAGTTGCAGTGAATGCTTTTTTCTCATAAATATCCTGCTTGTGCACTACTGTACCCACCGGTAGGGATTTAAGCGCCTGGAACCAGGTGGCGTGCAGGTCTTCAAAATCTTTCTCTGAGAGGGAATAGATTTCAGGGAGGTCCAGCTGATAACATATCACAACGTTACCATTACCGGAAAAAACGATATTGTCTCGGATATCGGCAATTGGCCAGTGGGAGGAAAGCTTAATTTTTTTCATAATCGATACCAGAATCTTTTTTGTTACTAATCATTTTCGGAAATGCCCCTGTCATCTGCATAAATTCTAGGAGCCTGCTGGTACGGTTTAACCCGATATACAAGAATGCATTAAAGAGCATAGCGCTGATAATCATACCCAGGCTGAAGGAAAAAATGATGACCAACAGGGAAGCGATAATTGAAAGCATCATTAGTGCAAATAGGGGAAGGGAAAGCCCAAAGATGACGGCACCCTTCCGAATGTTCCTATAAGGTTCATACTTCTTCATGATTTTACCTTTTAAGAATTAAACTACAATGCTGATCAAATAAGTGAAGATGCCTACCACGGCTCCTGCTATAAGTACAAAGACCAGGACGCGGGTAATTCCCTTTTTGAGATCGGAGTTTTCCCCAAAGAAGTGGCCGGCATTAAAAAGAAAGCCGACCAAAAAGATGATTCCAAGTATAATTGGAAATATATTCCTTATAGTATCGGAAATATCAGCCACAGAATCTTCGATCCCGCCGATTTGCGCAAAAAGTGAAGTGGAAAGCAACGATAAAAAAGTTGCCAGGAAGATTGATTTTTTCATAACGGAAAATTTTAAATTTTTGATTCGATTTCGTTATGAGAAAATTAGAAATTTAATGACTTAAATTATTGAAAATCAATAAATTGTGGATAAAATATTATTTGTAGTTAGTTGATTTTCAATGGTTTCATTTAGCACTAAATGCTATGAAATTTTGAAAATGGGGTGTTGATAACTTGAAATGTGGAAAGGGGAGGAGGGGACAAAAACATCAATTTTGTGATTTTGTTCCTGAATATGTGCATCAATTTTGACAAGAACCGGCAACCAGAAAACGAATTGTTATTGATGTTGGACACAGGGGAAAAGAATCTGGTGCCATCGGAATAAATCGCATTAAATAAACAGATGTGGTACTGGATATAACCTTGGAGCTTTAAGGCTCAACGAAAAGTCATAAAAACCAGTGGATATTTATTTGATCCGGTATAGCGATACGCTTATTTCCTTATCCGATTGTACTAAACTGGCAAAGGCACTGAATGCTGATTTGTTTATTTCTTTGCACTGCAATCATTCTCATAATCCCACTGCAAGAGGGATTTAGGTGTATGTTGAAAAATACGAATCTAGAAATTCAAATGAGTCTACTTGGTTTGTCTATCAATTACAAAACCAAATTAGAAAGCATTTAGGCTTTGAAAGTAGGGGTGTGAAGTTTTTTAATTTTCAAGTGTTTCAGGAAACAGTTGGTGCTCCTTGGAATTGGGCCTTATGAGCAATCGGGATGAAAATTCTTTTATCCAAGCACATCCGAAGCATATTAGTCTAATCTTATTAACTACTCTAAAAAATGTACAATGAAGAAATTATTTAAAGAAGTTTTTAAAACAACTAAAAAGATATTTAAACAGCTTATTGCAGAATTCTTGATTTACCGCAAAAAGTGATTAGTTGTGAGGTTTATTATTAGTAAAAATGTTTTTGCAAGATTGAACTTCTATTATGCTGAAATGCAATTGAAGCTAATTCGGCAAAATTTTTAATTTTTGTTGGGTCACTCTCATCCATATCAATAAAATTATCTTCGTTGAGCAAAACATCTATTCGATCGTAAATAAAATTAGGATTATCCTTTTCCGACTTATCGATTCCTTGATATAAAAGACTGATATAATTTGCAACGAGTTGTGATTGACTTTGCATAAATAAATCTATTAGCCGTTGACGTTTGTCTTTTCTCATCCAGTAGTAAAGCCCCCATCTTTTCCGAGAATTACCATCAGTAAATTTTTTATGACCAGTACCTAACGACAGTATTTCCAATTGAGACATTTCAACTTTAAAAGCTTTAATTGCTTCTAAGAAAGCTACCAAAGTTGGATTATTTGCCATCACACCGCCATCTACTTTGTTTGAGAAAATTCTCTTTGTCCCTTTCAAATCTACATATTCGGATGTGTAAGGATTAAAATAGGTGGGTGCGGCAGATGTTGCCATTGCAGCCTGGTATGCAGGAATATGGTAGTCTCGCTCAAATGCGGGATGGTATTTTGTTTTGAGAACACTTGGATTGCCCTGGATCAAATCGTATATGGGGATGCAAACATCTGTTTTACAATCATCAAGCCTTGGTTCTACGCCATCATTTATTTCCTTAAATTTATTGCGCACCAACTTTTCTAAAAATTCTCTTTCGTGTGCAGAATTACGAATTTGTCCAAACCAGAAAGACTTCTTTTTGCCAAATATCCCTTTGGCATTATCTAAATAAAGATTATAAATTTCCTTAGCGGGAATGCCAAGTGCTAACGCAATTGCTATAATTCCACCAGTCGAAGTCCCTGTAATCAAATCAAAATGCTGATAAATCTGGAATTTACCATCCGAGCGATTTTTTAGTTCATCCTCAAGTAGCATTAAGAACATTGCTGGAAATACACCCTTTACTCCACCACCATCTATGGAAAGTATTTTAAACTTTTTATTTTTCATCTCTTATAATGTTTGTATAATCTTCATTAGGGTATTCATTATGACCACCACCATACCATTGCCCTTCTGGTAGCCATAATTCGTAATAATAAAGCCATTCACTTGCCCAAGGAATTACCGTATCCACAATATAAGTAAATCCATTCCACTCTTTTTTACTGGGGGAAAACAAACACAACTGTTGTTGTTTACTATTATAGACGTGAGGTAGCTTGGTTCTGTTTGAAGCAATTTTTAAATCCTTCTCAATCACAAACACTCTAATAGACCT
Source organism: Zunongwangia profunda SM-A87 (assembly GCF_000023465.1). NCBI lineage: Bacteria > Pseudomonadati > Bacteroidota > Flavobacteriia > Flavobacteriales > Flavobacteriaceae > Zunongwangia > Zunongwangia profunda. The sequence continues at coordinate 4,289,872 of NC_014041.1, read as the reverse complement.
ATTCTTTTCGTAGTTAACGAGAATTTGGTACTTTTCGCTAATAGCCGTAGGTTGAATCTCTATTATGATTTGAAAGCTGTCCCAAGAATTTTTGACCAATTGTGAATCTGGGAAATCTATTTTAATCTTTTTTAGCTGTTCTGAAGAAAGTATCCCTTTAAGCTTTCTCTTGCTATTGGTTTTAAAATATTGACTTCTCATCTTTAAATATTCCCTTCAAAATTATGATTAGGAATTGGCTTACCAACACTGCCTAAAAGACCAGTACCTATTGCCATTTTTCTATTTCCTTTCTCACGTAGAATCCTATTTTTTTCGCCATACTCAGCAAAAGTTCTCTTTACTACCTGATTTCCGTACTGCGCCGAAAATGATTCATTTAAAATATGTAGTCCCTTATTTTCACCATACTTAATCGCAGATAAATCCTCTTCCAATTTATCAAGCCAGGCATAAAAGTATTCTTCTTTTTGAGCAACTAATGCCCATTTATCAGCAAAATTTTCTGCTTCATTAACTGGGTTGCTTACCCATCTTTCTTGTTGACCTGTTTTAGGATTTAGTTTTGTTTCAATATAACTCCGCAATCTACTAACAATGTTTATGTAAGCATCGGCAATATTTTCACCTTTATCATAAGCTCTACTCGCAAGAGTAGTTATGATAATAGAAATAGGTTTGTTTTCACTGTCATACTCATCTGAGGAAAACATTATATCTCTGTGTCTTTTTAAAAGTTGAACTACACGCTGTAACGGCATTTTTTCCTTTTGAAACGGACGAACTGGGTCGACGGATTCGCTCAGGGCAAACATTCGTTTTGAACTGTATATTGCTCTTTGAAAAAACCATTTTGCATACCCAAAAGGATTGCTTTTTAGCCACCATTCAGTCTCGGTCATTATTGAGTAGAAAATGTTCTCTTTATCTGTTATTCGGATGGCCAATTTGTTTGTATCCAATTGTTGATGATTATTGAAAGCTTCGTTAAGTAAGACTGTAAAATTCTTATCGGCAATGGATGGAAGAATATCCATATGATAATTTGCTTGGTCTGAATATTCAAGTGTCCAGCACCTTTGGCCACCATCTTGACTTTCCAGCATATTTTTATACACAGAATGCTCTTTAAGCCTATCACCAACAGCTTCTTTTAAATGCTTTTGGGTCCAATGGGCAGGCTTTCCGTTTAGTTTACACACAAGGTCGATATCAATGTCGTCATCTTCACATATTGGCTTAATAATAGTTCCGAGCATAAAAGATCCTTGAGGGATTATTCTTGGCGAGTAAGGAAAAAGGAAGGAACCTTCCTTAGATAGCCAATCACCAACCGCTTCGTAGCTTTCTACTGCTGCATTGTATTGATTCTCTGTAATATCCAAGTTCTCACCCAGAATTTCGAGTATTTCATTAATTTCTTTTTTGTAGGATTCAGTCATGTTTTTATATTTTAAATGGTCTTCTTTGGGATGTTGTCAACGACAATTTGCTTTGTGGACTATGGCGATGCTATAATTATGGTGGCTGACTTTAATGAGAGCCACCATAATTACTTAGTTGGGCTGTTCAAGAACTTTAGCTATACTACCAATGACAATTAATGTAGCAAGTCCAAAGGTTATAGCTTTAGCTACATCGCCTCGAACATTAACACAATTGTTCTTATGGCAAACACTTAGCCTACCTTCTGCAAAATTTATAGAATTCATAAAAGAATTGTTTAATTGAACACTACCCCAACATCAAGCTCTGGGGAATAAGCTTACTTTTCTTTTCTTACTCCTTTAAAAGGTTTGTTGCTTGAGGTTTTTCCATCCATAAACCTACCCGTGTTTGAATCACGTTTTACCCAAGAATCAGTTTTTGGGTTGTAGGTCTGTGAACGGTCTCTCACAGCACCTTTTCTGGAATTGTCTTTTGGTGGATTAGTTGCCATAATTTTAATTTTATGTCCTTTGGAGTTTTCTATATATTTGATCTCCTAATGAACGTATTAATAATTTGATTTATATAGTTATATGAACAATGTGTGACACGTAAAATTTTGTCACACTCTTATCATATAATATTGAAGGTGTTTATGGACATAGAAACCCAATTATTAGAAATTGCTGTGAAGGAAGACTCTCCTTCTGAAGCCAAAAAATCAATATCAATATTATATGAGCATTTCAGAAAATTTGTTTACAATGTAACGTACCAGCATATTGGATTCACACTGCAAAGAGAAGAACTTGCATTAACAGTAACCTCAGAAGTATTTATTAAGATATGGGATTCTCCTTTAGATTGGGAGTATGACAAAAAGAAACACTCCACCCAAGAAGATGGTTTTAAAGCGTATTTAGCCACTATTGCTCATTATAAGTTGATGGAGGAATTAAAGAAAATTAAATCTGTTCGAGAGACTGAATCAACAATTATTGATGATGAAGACAGTGAGTGGAAATGGTTTGTAAGTGAAGAGGAATTCAATCAGTTGGATAAAGAGCTGGAAGAAAAACGTAACTTGATAGATGATTGTTTAGCCGAATTTTCTGGTAAAAAAGCAGATATTGTACGTATGTACTTTTTGCTTTATGATGATGAAAAAAGAATGACAAAGGAAAAAATAATCCTAATGGAAAAGACTTTTGAAACTACTTGGCAAAACATCAGACAAATCATATCAAGGTCAAAAAAGAAAATCGAGAGTATGTTGAAGGATAAACTCTAAACTTATAGAAAATGACATCTAATAAAAAAGACATTGGAAAGCTCTTGAGAAAGCACGGATATTCTACACCTAAAAATTCAGATGAAATTAAGGCATTTGAAAAAAAATTTAGTGATGGGTATGTAACTCCAAAAAGGTGGCCTGACATAGCAGATATTATTTCTGGAAATAAATCTTCTGCTAAGGTTATATCCATTGAGAAATCTGAAAACAAGGCTTCAAAAAACTTAGCTATGGCGGCAAGAGATGGTAAAAAAATATCTGAGAAAGATAGACAGCAAATGAATAAGGACAAGAGAAATGCCAAGAAAAAATGAATTCCTTTCACGTAGCGATGTTGAAGAACTTAATGAATTGGCTAGTGGTATTGCTGATTACTACTTTCCAAATGGGCAAGTCGATCCCATATTAATCGCTGAAAAGAATAATATATCTTACAGTTTTGGCAATTACTCAGACTCATTTGATGGTCTTCTTGAATGTGAGCATAATAATTTGGAATTACTACATTAGACCGGACACTAAGTTGAGAGAATATTTTTGCTAGTTATTACCTTAGCAATTATGAGAAGAAAATCTAAACATTACACCTTAGAATTTAAACAAAAAGCAGTCGAGTTAAGTTATGCTAAAGGCAATGTAAAACAAGTATGTGAAGACTTGGATATATTTCCATCTGTACTTTACCGTTGGCGTAGAGAGTTAAAAGATTACGGTAACAACAGTTTCCCTGGCCGTGGTAATCCTAAAATGACCGATGAAGAAAAAGAGATAGCCCGATTAAAAAAGGCATTAAAAGAAGCCGAGTTAGAACGAGACATCTTAAAAAAGGCCATCAGCATCTTCTCCGCGAGCGACAAGAAAAATACAGGTTTATAAAACAACACCTTATGAGATTTCCTGTCGAGACGATGTGTAAAATATTGAAAGTAAGCAAAAGTGGCTATTACCATTGGTTACAATCGGGACCAAGTAAATTATGGTTAGAAAATCAAAAGGTAACTGGGCTTATTAAATCTATATTTAAAGATAGCTTTCAAAGCTATGGTTCACCTAGAATAAAAACAGAACTAGAGACATTAGGCTATAAAATATCAAAGCCTAGAGTTGCACGTATTATGAGTGCTAATTATTTGTTTGCAAAACGAAAACGTAAGTTTAAAGCAACCACATATAGTCAACATAATTACCCCATAGCTCCTAATTTATTAAACCAAAACTTTGAAGTAAGCCGACAGGATCAAGTTTGGGTAAGCGATATAACCTATATCAAAACCAAACAGGGCTGGTTATACCTTACTGTCATTATTGATTTGTTTAACCGCAAAGTTGTTGGATGGGCTCTAAGCGATAATCTAAGTACAGAAGACACTATTATTAAGGCTTGGCATATGGCTATAAAGAAAACTACTTTAACCCAGTCTTTAATTTTTCATTCCGACCGAGGTATACAATATGCCAGCCATAAGTTTACCTCATTAATTAAAAGTTACAATGGCTTAGTAAACCAATCTATGAGCAGAAAAGGTAATTGCTGGGATAATGCCATTGCTGAATCGTTCTTTAAATCATTAAAGGTAGAATGGGTTTATAGGCACAATTATAAGTTGAGATCTGAAGCGGAGTTATCCATCTTTGGATGGATAGAAACTTGGTATAATAATAGAAGAAGACATTCCTTTTTAGGAAATAGAACTATAAGAGAATTTGAATTAGACATGTATAACCTTAAACTAGCAGCGTAGTCATTCAACTATTTGTCCAGTTTTTTGTTGCAAGTCCAGATCAAGAATGTGATTATTTATTAAGCGAATTTAATCATTCTTCAGAAAAACCTTCAACATTTGGAATTCTAGATTATCATATGGGAAACCGATGAAACTTAACTTTTTTCGAAAACAGAATGGACAAGTAATAGTAAGTTCAGATGACTATGATACTCGAAATGGAAGATATAGATTCTTATAAGCTATGCTAAATACATTTCATTTAGATGAAATAAAAATCACTAAAAAGGGATATCAACAATTCGTAATGACGGATTTACCAAGTGAATTAGAAAGAAATAAAGAAGAAAAAAAGTTATTTAGAGATTTACTAAGAAATTTGACCGAAAAAAAAGAAAATTTTGGAAAATACTGGGAATTTGACCTTGAAAAGGTTGATTACACACCATCAATTATGAGATAAAAAACTACTGCCAACTTAAGTCGGTTCATCGGAAAAAACGGGTATTGTGTAAAAAGTGTAATTTTTAGAAACCAGAGAAAAAGTGCTTAAGCTAGTAAATCCCTTCTAATCTAAATCACTAGAATTTTTAGCTTACAAAAGTAGTTTGTTTGCATAAATCCCCGAAAAATAGTAAGTTTATAACTTAGTTTCTTAGTGCAAATGGAAAATAATAGAAAATACAAATTAAGAAAGGCAGCTTTAAAACCTGGCGTAAAAAATAGGAGATTTAAAGTGTTGGAAGATGATAGAGATCTTTCCTTTATAGGAGCGATTGCTGCTAGTGCTACAAATGAGGCTTATCATAAGGCTGTAGCGATTTCAGAGAGTATTATCGAAGTAGAAGATGGTAAAGTGATTCGCAAACAAAAGGATGGAAGTTTTGAAGTTATTCAAACCTTAGCACCTCGAAAGTCAGTACAAAAAGGAAAGACAATTACCATACCTTAATTTATTATGGCCAGCAAAAGATTGCGAATGTTTGCAGGCCCTAATGGCTCCGGAAAAAGTACCATTTTTAATAAAATACGTTCGCAATTTAGTCTGGGTATTTATCTTAATGCCGATGAGATTGAGTATCTCTTGCGCAACCGGAACCAGTTGTCCTTAAAGGCATTTAATCTTAGTGAATCCCACGGACTAAAATTTAATAAATTTCTTCAAAATCATTCTCTTTTCCAGAAAGCTTCTTCCCAGGGTTATAACATAGACCTTAATTGCCAAAATGGTATAATATCTAACCCTAATAATGCCACACATTCTTATGAGGCTTCAATTCTTACGGATTTTTTAAGAACCGAATTAATTCAGGCTGGTCAAAAAATTACATTTGAAACGGTAATGTCACATCCTTCTAAAATAGAAACACTTAAGAAAGCCAAGGAATTAGGTTATAAGAACTACTTATATTTTATATGTACAGAGAATGTAGAAATTAATAAAGCGAGGGTTGAAGAGCGTGTGAAGAGCGGTGGTCATAATGTGCCTCCCGAGAAAACAGAACAACGATATTACAGAAGTCTTGAGCTACTGCCGGAAGCAATAGAAAATTCTTACCGGTCATTTATTTTTGATAATAGTGAAAATACCTCGAAATTAATACTCGATGTTTATCAGGGCAAGAAAGTTACTTTTCAAACTGAAGAAGTGCCGCTTTGGGTAGATAAGTATTTTTTGAATTTATAAATATAGGTTGCTAAAAAATTTATTCAGGAGTATGTATACCCCTCGAATATTTAATAGTTAGTTAAGTTTGAATTTGCCGTGTTTTAATGTTTTTGCAGGTAACCAAGACAGTAACTATGATGGTAACCAAGATGTAGATTATAATAAATTGGTGGAATTAATTAACAAACATAATTTGGAGGGCTTTTTTCCGGAAAATGTAAACCCAACTGAAGAAATTTTGGAGGATAATTTGAATATTTCAAACCAAACAAAAAATTTTAAAACCCATATTGAATCATTGTTTGAAAATAAACTTCTAGGAAGAACAATTAAGGACAAGCCAACAAGCAAGCTACAAAAATATTATACCACCCCTTTAGGAAAAGTAGTCCTTGCCGTTTATAAGAAAAATAAATAAGTTCTAAGAATAAAAGTACTACTTGTATAAATACAGCATAAAATATCCCGTTGCATTTAACCAAGCCAACAAAAAAAATGTTCCAATAGAGAAGGTTACGAAGGATAATAGGTTGAAATTAATTTGTCCTGTGTGTAAGGATAATTTTATAGCTATTATTAATCACCGAAATCCACATTTCAGACATAAACCCAATACTGAGTGCTCCGGCAATTTAGAGTCTTATATACACTGGTTAACAAAAGAGGTTTTTAAACAAATTGGAGAATTGGATATACCTGAACTCTTAATTGATGACCTTCCCGAAAAACATAGGCAAAAATTTCAACTCGATTTTAATGCGATACTAGATACAAATATACCTTACTCATTTCAGGGAGAATTTAAAAAAGGATTAAAAGCAAATCGTATGCGTCCGTCTAAGTGCATCTTTTCTGAGAACCGTGTAGGTTATAATTTAGCAGTCTAAATATACTTAAAAATGACTCGATCTTCTACCTCAGAAATGCGTAAGCTGGTCACCAGCTTTTATGAATCAGATCAAAATCAATCCGCTTTTGCCCGTGCCCATGGAATCAGCAAAGGCAAGCTATCCTATTGGATCCAGAAATTTCCCAGGGAGCAAGTTACAAAACCCGCTAAAAGCAATTTTGTTTCCTTATCGGCCGACCCTTCTACCACACCGACATCCTCCAGGAGTATGCACATCCGTTTAGGTAATGGCGTAGAAATTGAAATTCCCCTGTAATGTTTGCCTTAAGCAGTTCCCTGAATTACCAGTTATATCTTCCTGGTACCGATATGCGTAAGAGTTTTGACGGGCTATGTGGTTTGGTGCTTGGAGAATTAGGTCATAGTCCCCAGGATGGTTCGGTCTATATCTTTATCAATAAAGCGCGCAATAAAGTCAAGTTGCTGCACTGGCAGTCCGGGGGCTTTGTGTTATATTATAAACGCCTGGAGCGTGGTACTTTTGAGTTGCCCGATTACGATGCATCCGTGGGAGGACTCCAGCTGGATTACACCCAACTGGTAATGCTCATAGACGGGGTAGCCATCACTAATATTACCCGGAGAAAACGCTATAAAAAAGCCCAATAAATGCTGGTATATTTTTAACAAGGGTTGTATTTTAGCTACCCGATGACCTACCAGGAGCTACAAAAAGAAAACGAGCAACTTCGAGAGTCCAATGAATTCTTTAAGGAGAAAATTTCCGCTTTGGAAGTGCAACTCGGGCAGCTCTATAAACTGATCCAGGGTTTTAAATCGGAACGTTTTATCCCAGAAATCCTGGAACAGCAACTATCGCTTTTTTCTGAAAAACAAGATGAACCGGGGCAAATAGCTGCACCTAAAGAAACGATCACCTATACCCGGGAAAAACAAAAACACCCGGGACGTGGTAGTTTGCCGGAACACCTTCCGGTGCGGGAAGTCATTCTTGAACCAGAAGAAGATGTAAGCACGCTGAAAAAAATTGGCGAGGAAGTTAGTGAAACCCTGGAATATACCCCGGCCAGCCTGGTTAAAAGACGTACCATTCGTCCTAAATATGCCAGGAAAGACCAGCAAGGGGTACTAATCGCACCACTACCCACGCGTCCTATCGAAAAATCTATTGCCGAGGCCTGCTTACTGGCCTATATCCTGGTGAGTAAATATATTGATCACCTGCCATTCTATCGTCAGATCCAGCGCTTTAAACGAGAGTTTGGGTGGGAACCGGCCTCCAGTACTTTAAGTGACTGGATGGCGAGTTGTTGCCAGCTGTTGGAACCTCTTTATAATACCTTGAAGCAAAAAATCCTTGAAGACGGGTACATCCAGGCGGATGAAAGTGTGTGCCTTGAAGCGGCCTAAAGTAATGCCGCAGGCTGTTAGATTGATGGTGGTAGACCCACCGTAGGGGTTGACAGACAGACCCTACAAACCACCTTGTGGTGCTTTATTTCGAAAGAATGAGGTGCTGAGCGACAAGGAAAAGGCGAGAGAATACTCGTCAGGTGAATTTCAGTGAGCTGAACGAAAGTGAATCACTGGTTAAGTTAAAGTACCGATATCGCCAGATTCTGTCGAAATCGGAGAATTGTGTTTCTTCTCCGAGAATAAAACTTAGTGGCAGTAACCTGAAGTTGACTAAGTGACAGGCGGTACAGAGGTGGCAGGACACTGAAATAGGCGATCTAACGGAACAAGGGAATTTGTACAGGGATGGTAAGGGAAATGCACAAGCGGAAACCCCGTGAGGCAGAAAACCAATGAACTGTACAGAGGCGGACTAAGCCGTAGTACTGCAGAAGTCTCTGTAATGGAGATGGAGGGAAGGGCTTAGCCAGATTAGTTTTATGTAAGACACAACTTTGAAAGAAGGATGATTGATTATTATGAAACAAAACAACATCCAATAACCAAGAAAATGGTATTGGATGCGTACAAGAAAGTAAAGTCCAAAAAGGGCAGTGCCGGAGTCGATGGACAGAGTTTACAGAATTTTAGGGAGAACCTCTCTGGAAATTTGTATAAAATCTGGAACCGTATGACCTCAGGCAGTTATTTTCCGCCTGTTGTAAAGGAAGTTCGTATAACCAAGAAAACAGGAGGCTTTCGCAGTCTCGGAATTCCTACGGTATCGGATCGCATTGCGCAACAGGTGATTAAAAGTTACTTAGAACCCAAGGTGGAAAGCAGTTTTCATCAGAATAGTTATGGATACAGACCCAGGAAAAGTGCGCATCAGGCACTGGAGAAAACAGTGTCCAGATGTGGTTATTACAGTTGGGTGGTAGACCTTGATATTCGTGGATTCTTTGATAACATTGACCATACCCTACTGATGAAGGCAGTAGAAAGGTATACAAAAGAGAAATGGGTGTTGATGTATATTGGAAGGTGGTTGAAAACAGGAGTATCCAGAGAAGGTGAAATCACCGATAGAATAAAAGGTACTCCTCAAGGCGGCGTCATTAGTCCGCTACTTGCCAATATATTTCTTCACTTTGCATTCGATAAATGGATGCAAATCCATCACTCCAATATGCCTTTCGAACGATATTGCGACGATGCCATCATACATTGCACATCAGAGAAACAAGCATATTTCATTAGAGAGGCTGTTTCTAAACGGATGAAAGCTTGTAAGTTGGAACTCAATAGTGAGAAAACTCACATTGTGTATTGCAAGAATCACGTGCACAGCGAAAGTCACAAGAATACAAGTTTTGATTTTCTCGGTTACACGTTCCGCCCCCTCAGACGACCAACCAAAAATGGTTGGAAACTGACTTACTTTCCAGTAATGAGCCACGCCTCAAAGAAAGAAGCAAGGCGAAGACTTAAGAAGGTTGTCAATAGAAAGTTTCGGGGATCCATCCAAGAACTGGCACAGATAATCAACCCTATGATAAGGGGCTGGTATCAATATTTTTGCAAGTATTCGAAATGGACAACCCGTGGACTATGGTATTGGTTAAACAGGAAAATAGTTAGATGGATTAGGAGGTACAGAAAGCGCAGTAGAGTGCAAGCTCGAAAATGGCTAAAAAATGTGTACAAGACTAACCCACAATTGTTTGAGCATTGGAAACCTGTCTTAGATATAAAACCTTACTAATTGTACCGTTAATCTGGAAGCGCCGTATGATGGGAGACTATCACGTACGGTGCTGTGAGAGACTTGGGGTGAAATTCCCCTTGTCTACTCGACCCGATAAAGGTGCTGGATAGTGATAAAAAAGGCAGCACACATCAAGGCTATCAATGGGTCTATCACGACCCCTTGCAAAAACTGGTGCTCTTTAATTACCGCAAAGGACGCGGGCAACATGGTCCCAAGGAACTCCTTGATGGGTATAAAGGGTACGTTCAATGCGATGGTTACACGGTATATGATAAAATCGGGTTAGATCCGGATATTACTATGGCCGGTTGCCTGGTGCATGCCAGGCGAAAATTTGTGGATGCCCGGGACCAGGATCAAGCAAGGGCAGAAAAAGCACTAGCGATATTTAGTGAAATTTATAGGGAGGAACGAGCGATCAAAGAAGCAGCAGCCGGGGATGCAGAGATGCGAAAGGAACTAAGATTACAAAAGGTGCTGCCGCTACTGCAACAGATCAAAACCTGGATCCAGGAAGAACAGTTTAAGGTGTTACCTAAAAGTGCGATGGGGAAAGCCATGACGTATTTTATAAATCAATATCCTAAGTTCGAGGTGATCTTTGAAGATGGCAGGATCGAATTGGATAACAACCTTATTGAGAATGCTATTCGTCCATTGGCTCTCGGCCGAAAAAATTTCTTGTTTGCAGGCTCTCACAAGGCTGCGCAAAATGCGGCTATGTTATATTCCTTCTTTGGGAGTTGTAAAATGCAGGGTGTGAATCCCCAACAGTGGTTAGAGGATACTCTGCAAAGAATACCTAATCATAGCATCCAAAAACTGGAGGAGTTATTGCCCGGCTATCAAAAAGCTTAGCAAGCTTCCCTTGAGAGATACCACAAGAATCCTATACTAAAATATAATTATGAAGAAAGTGACTTATAATGAAAAGGACAATAGTGAAACTTCTGAATTAGCCGGTCTGATCAGAAAAATAGACACTTTAGATGCGCAGTATGTAAATAGGATTTGTGAGGAAATATTTAAACATCAACCTTTCTTCCTAACCGTTCTTCTAGGTTACAGAGCAGATGTTTCCCCGCAGGAGTTGGAAGAAATAATGAAAATTTATTTTTTAATATGGGAGTATTTTGGATCAAACGAAAATCTTCCCAAAAGGAAAGTGACCCAGGCCCAGTTCGAAAAGCTTCAAAGGGGTAATAAGCATATGCTTGATTATAGTGAAGGAGAACCCGAAGAATCCAGAGAAAAGATTTATACAGATACATTGCAGAATCTCCAATCTAAATCCTTGTGGACAGCTGTGCTCTTCAGATATAATAACAGACCAGTACTAATCAATATGGATCGGGAGAACAAAGGAATAATCCTTTTAGGTATTCTTAGCTTTATTCAGAGCTTTGAAACCCAGTAGAGTTTTATAGATGGCAGGGATAGATAAGGAAGGGAATGATGGGGAATATATCTCTACTAGAAATGACCAGAATCCATAACTTCTAAAAACACTGGCTCGGACGGATACAGCAAATCTAACTGATAGTAAAAATTTAGCAATAGAAGGAATAGAAACCGAAAAGGAGTATAATACCGAGCTGGGGAAGGTTAGAATTGACATTGTAGCGACCGTTGGTGATAAAGAGTATTTTATTGAACCATTCTTTTCGAACTCTATAGATGATGATAAGAAGAAAAAATTATCACGAATCAAAAAGCCTACTTTGTCTATAGACCTCGTAGATTTCCTTGATAATTTTTATTTCAATTTTTCATTTGAGACATTGAAGAAATATCTTATTTCAAAAAAAAGTAAAAAGTGGGAATATTTGTCCGAGGATGAATATGGTAGCTATGTAGAGGGTTATCAGCAATATTTATTTGAGGAAATTGAGAGGAATAAATTTTTAATTGATAATCACAATTCTAAACTTGAAAAAATTGCAACCTTAGAAGAAGAATGCGATAAACGTAAGGAAAATATCAATATTCTTAGAAAAGAAATTCGAGAAATAGAAGATGAAATTCTTTCTCTAAAAGATGAACTTAATGTCCCATATTATTAGGAATTATAATAACGGTAAACGGAGCATATTTGGTATTCGCATTCAATCCAACCAACTTGAGTCAGTAAATGACAGGATGTTAAGTTTATTAACGCACTAATATTAATTACTCCTAACCAATTTAATATTCAATGAATAATCGATTAAATAATATAATTAAAGGTGATTTTAAGAATTTCGACCGCTGGATTGAAGTTTTGAACCGGCAAAGGAACTCTTTATTTGATATGGAGAACCAAAGTGAGGAAGAGTTAACAAATTTGACTTACGAAACTTCTGGCATACTTGGGGAAATTGCTGATTTGGCTATAGAATATGGAAATTTTAAAGATGACTTTGATACAAGTAAAATGTACGTGAATTTATATGGACCATCATTAATAATTGAATCAAAAAAGACTGGCGGCACTTATTATTTAGCAACTGATTTAGAAGGGATTTACTTAACAACATCATTTCTTCATGCTGATAACCTGAAAAATATGAGCGATTCTTTTTGGCTAGAACTTTTTAAGCTAAAAAAATTCAGTGGATTTGAGTATGAGGAAAATTCATTTTTCTCAATCGATGTGCAAAGAAAATATCCTGAATTATTTCATACTTACAAAGATACATTGTTCTTAATGTTTAGAAAATTCTTTTTATCGCATACAGAAAAACATAATGACATAGATATTGGAAACTTCAAAGTTAAATGGAAGCCTGACGAGGATTTCAGTAAAATGATTTCGGAAATATGTTTAGCATTTAAATCTATGTATAAAATGGACTATCAATTGTGGAAAATAACTGACTTGCGAATGAAAAAGAATGATACTAGGAAGTAAGCCTTCCTGTTGGTGGTACGGACGAATGTATATGCAAATTTTTAGTATCAATTATTTATAGCAGCTCAGAGGTCACAAACATACCAAAAATTATGAAGGGAGATATACATTATAGTCTTCACTAAAAAGGCCGAGAGAACCAGAGCAATAAAATCTTGCCTAACACTTGAAAAACCATAAAGAATCGTGTAAAGTTTTAATTACTGAATTTCCTTTTCCGGGTGGTTCACTTATGTACCTTGGTAAGATATATAATATGCTAGAAACTCTCGCCTCAGCGCTGGATAAAATAAGCCCCGCCTCATACGGGACTTATTTGCAGATTAATATTAGATAACGCCGTCTTTATCAGCCGCAAGTCGCCCCCATCATCTGCAAGGTGTTGGCCACTCCTTAACCGCTATCTTCAACTTGAATTCAAATATAAAGGACTTTTAAATAACTGTATATTACAAGCTGGGAAACTTAATTTTTTCTAAATTGGTTTTTAACCAGTGAGAATATAGAAATCTAAGGGAGATATAATAAATAAAAATGGGAGTTATGAAGTCATTAAAAATCCAGCTTGCTTTCTTAACAATCATACTATGTTTTTCATCTTGCAAAGAAAATAATGTAAGTAAAGATGCCTTCAGCTCTAAGGAAATGCTCATCAGAATAGCAGAATTAGAAATTTATCCTGAGTACATAGAGGAATATAAGGAAATTTTGAAAGAAGAAGCTGAGGCCTCTGTTAGGGTGGAGCCCGGGGTCGTTTCAATTTTCCCCATGTATCAAACGGAAAACCCTAACCAAATAAGGATTTTAGAAATTTATGCTGATAAAAAAGCATACGAGTCTCATTTGGAAGCACCGCATTTTCAATATTATAAAACCAATACCCAGAGAATGGTAAAATCTCTGAAATTAATAGATATGAAAGCAATTGATGAAGAGTCAATGCCAGAAATATTTAAAAAAATTGACGGACATAATTAGCAGATTTTCTGTTAATCCATTACTGAATATATCTTTAATAACCCTGAAATTAATCTCTCCCGCATCTGTATTTGCAGAAGATATTCTTGGAAATGGAAAGATACTACTGAGGTCACCGGCACCTTTCAAAAAATTTAGGTAATTGCCATCACCTAAATTTAAAAATTGATTACACTATCCAATGCATCATCAGCTTCCTTATGAATAAAATTCGCTTGATAATTTATGGTGGTAGTCACCGATGAATGACGGTAAAGCTTTTGCAGCATTTGAATTGGGATTTTATCCCCAGAAATATTCCCAAAGCTGTGCCGCGCAATGTGCATGCTCATTTTTTTCTTGATCTTTAGTTTTGATGCCACCCTTTTTAGGAGCCGGTTTAGGTTTCTGTTTACACTTTGGGTTCTAATAGAAACTCTATGGGTATCTGATAGGTCTGTGTCTTTGAGATAATCAAAAATTAAATCCTGTAGGGAATCTTTCTTTCGATACTGTTTGAATATAGCCTCAGCCTTTTCTGGTGTTTTAAGGGTTACCAATTTACTGTTTTTGTTCATTCGGTACATTAACCTTCCATCATTAAAATCTGACCATTTTAATTTTAATACATCACCTACCCTGATCCCGGCAAAATAAAAACTGATAAGCCATACATGCACGGCTTTTTGCTGAGGTTCTGTCAGATCGGCGGCATTTTCCAGGCGTTGTATCTCTTTAAGGTTTAAACCAATTTTCTGGGTTTCTGGAATTTTGATCTGAATTTTTCCTTTTCCGAAGGGATACATACCTCTGTCAACTAAAGATTCAGATATGGCAAGATTGTAAATAGTTCGTATTAAAATCAGATAGTTCACTACCGTACGCGGTGAACGCTTTTTATTATGAAGTAAATAGGCTTCAAATTTTTTAAGAAGTGAAACAGTTATCTCATTAAAACCTAATTCGTTTTTCTCTATAAATTTTTTTAGCTTTTTTAAGCGACCTACCTCAGTATCATATTGATGATGTCGATTCCTGTTTTTTAAATTTTCCAGATGCTTATCTGCAATTTCAAAAAAATCGACTTTTTTATTCTGTGTGATTTTCCTTTTTATGGATCTAACGTTTTGGTATTCTTCACTGCTTTCAGCTTCGAGAACTTTCTTATTTGCTTCGGCAATTTTCGATATAATAAAATTGTTGATGTAATTGGCATTAGGATGTTTTTTCCTCACACACCTATTTGTTTTATCCCAGTATTTTTCTTCAATATATTGACCGGTACCCAGAAACGTACTTTTTCTGTCTTTTGTGATCCTAATTGCTATCGGAAATTTATTTTCTGAGTTCTTTTTTTTACGTAAAACTGCTCTAATGGTTGCCATAATAAATACATTGAATTATAAATATAGTAAATTATGGGTACAACATAGGTACAACATTTATTAGTTTCAAGCCTTATTTTTTAATATTAAAAAAAATTACACCAATCATAAATCATTGAAAAACAGGTGTTTTAGGCGCTTTTGAAGGGTGAGGGTTGAAAACTCATAACCCGAAGGTCACTGGTTCGAGTCCAGTTCCCGCTACTAGCAATGACAAGGCTTCACAGAAATGTGAAGCCTTTTTTTATTTCATATAGTACAGAATCACCACATTTTCAATTTGACATTTCCCTTGATTTCAAATGATATTATTTTGTAGCAAGAAATAGTATGGATGAACTATTTTAATACTTAAATGCATTTTTCATTAATTCCATTTCGTTTCTTGGAATACCTAGATTCGTCGCTATTTGTTCCCATTGGGCTACATTCTGACCAATTGTATTGATAATAGCATCGGCCTCTTTTTCTTTTAACCGAAAATATGGAGCTACTTCTCGTACAAGGTCAAAATCCAACGCATTATCGGTTTCTGAAATATTAAGTTTCAAGCCAGTACCGTTCGGGGTTGGATTGATATCATAAGCTGGCGAAAGTATCCAACCCGAATCCCTCAAAAGGAATCCGTGATTGCGAAGATGATCGTCGGTATTTGATATGGCTATATTAAAAACAATGCGGCTCCATAATTTTTTTAGATCGTTATCAACATTAGCCCCATTCTGCATCAAAAATTCCACAAGCTCCAAATAACTAACCCCATCTTGATAGTCCGTTCCATCAGTATATCCTAATAAGGTCATTGCAGAGGCAAAGTGCGTTCGGGTGCCATTGTTGTTACGATCAAATCGTTGTGTTAGAAATGTATGTTGATGATGCGAAAATTTTTCTACCCTTGACGGTGCCATTTCAATACCAGATTGAATGGCAAGCCGATAGGCAAGCATTTCCCAAGCGCCCATATCCTGACGATCATTTTGACTTGGGAATTTAGCAATCCATAAACTTCCTTCGGTATCCCGAATGTTTGCCTTGGGTCTTGCACCTCCCAAAGAAGATCCTGGTGCCATTAGCATATTAAGCCATTTTAGGTATTCCGGATTTTCTGAGGCATCTTCTTTTTCTAGTTGTAAGCTGGCAAATTCAAGATCCCGAAGTGCAGCAAAAGGTGGTTCGGCCATCGCTTCATCATCATCTAAAAATGCACCATCGGACGTTGTTTTAAAACGAAGTCCTCCCATTCTGTTATTATCATAAACTCCGAGTAGGTAATCCGATTCCATTAAAGTGTTAGGCCGGCGTTCTTCTTTCCTAGCTTTAGCAGCCTCTTTACGCATCATTAGAACTCGACCCCATCGATCAGGTGAGGAATCCAAGAAAATACCGAAATTGGATTTCTCATCAGTCAGGTACTGGGCTCCTTCGAATAATTTTAAATCTGGATCTATGATTTGGGCATAATCCGATTGTAACCACCCTTTATCATATTCAAAGGAAAATATTTCTTTCCCTCTAGAGGGTGTTGCAAATAAACTCCCCATTAAGAATGAAGCTTCCATTCCATCCCAATGTGCATATACAAATATTTCTTTTCGTCCCAATGCCATTATTTTTTGGTGTTTTTGGGACCGCGTTCCTTTACGGTTAGATCGGCATCCTGTATTTTTCTGCCCAATATATCATCGTCAGCCAAAAGCAATATATCCTTCTCCAATCCTAATACTAATAAAACCTGGAGAATAATACCTAAAGAAATTGAAGGACTTCCTTTCTCTAGGGAAGAAAGTGTGGGACGGGAAATCCCAGCTCGTTCAGAAACCTGATCCATCGTTAGTTTCCTGCGTAAGCGCGCTAACTTAATATTTTCTCCTACAGCTTGTAAAAGCTTCTTATTCTTAGGTAATAATATAATACTGCTTCTGGGCATAACGTTAAATATATTTTACAAATACACATATAAAAGTAAATAGTATTTTACGTTATTTAAAAATAATTTAAAGGGTAGTTGAAAGATTATCCTATTTGGCACAATTGTAAAGGGATTTCATTGAATATAGTATAGCTAAATCTTTGTATAAAATGTATCTCATCACATTACCGCTCTATTCCATTAACAGCTACATTTTGGCGTTACTAAACTATAGCATTGGTTTTTAGATCATTCAGCAATTAATTAAAAAGCACAGGTACACTTTATTTCAATAGATATCTGTGCCAATCCACTATTTTATTTTCTTGCAAAGGTGGTGTAGCCACCGTCAACTAATAATTCTGTACCAGTAATAAAACTTGCTTCATCAGAAGCCAGGAATAATACCGCTTTTGCAATTTCATCAGGATTGCCCACCCTTTTCAAAGCTGTTGCCGAAGCTACATAGTCCTTTGCTTCTTCAGTAGGAACCGCACTGTCAAGAATTTTTGTTTGAAAAGGTCCGGGACTCATGATATTTACCCTAATATTCCTGTCAGATAGCTCGTTTGCTGCAATTTGGGCAATTTTATTAAGAGCTCCTTTAGTGGTAGAATATATGCTTGATCCAACATTCGCAGCTGTTGCTACAGTTGATGATGTGAATAGTATTGTTTCCCCATTTTTAATATGAGGGAGTAATTTTTGTAACGTAAAGAAACTTCCTTTTACATTGGTGTTGAATTGTGTATCAAAATCGACTTGCGCTACTTGTTCAATGGAACCAAATCAAGAAAAGAATATCTATTTTAATTTCACTTTCAATAATTGCTTTTTCCAATACTGTAATTCCTGCTAAATTTGAAGTGACAGAGTAACTTATAATGGAATGCGAAGAATTCAACCAAAACGAATTCAAAGAAGAAATAATGGCCGTTCAAGACACGATGGATGTGCTACAGGGAAAGTGGAAAATAAAGGTGCTATCATCCATTTGTTTTTATAACAAAAGAAGGTTTTCAGATATTCTGAATGATGTAGATGGTATATCCAACAAAATGTTGAGTAAGGAATTAAAGGAGCTAGAGATCAATCAGTTGATAACACGAACAGTTTTAGATACGCACCCTGTAAGCATACATTATCAACTTACCAAACATGGAAAAAAATTAGGAACAATTATCGATAATCTGACAGAATGGGGTAGAAGGCACAGAAGGAAAATTATTGGCACATAAGTTCTTTTTCTCTTTCCAATTTAAAAGGCAATTTGATTAGATCACGATCGATCTTCAGCTTAGGAAAATTATAACCTACTTGAATTGAATAAATAATTTTAGCAGCTGATTTTTCTACACAAACTAAGTATCGAAAGGGAATGACGAAAATACCCGCTATAATAAATTACGATAAACAATAAATAATTTTAAGCCTGGAGAACAAGAATAACATTCAAAAAACTAAAAAGCATTGAGAAAGAACAGAAAGAATGCTTACGTTAGAACTAAAAAATTAGAGGAAAATAGAGTTTTAACCCGTAAAATTTATGCTGAAGTTCCGCCCTGTGTTGAATATGAATTAACACACATTGGTTATCAGTTGAAACCAGTAATTAATGAACTTGAAACTGGGCTAAAAAACATAAAGAAATAACATAAACCTCACCTTGCGTTGCATACAAAAAATAGATTGTGAAAAACTTCGAAACCTTAATAAAAGAACATTTTGGGCAATTATCAAACCGGGAAGTAGCCTTTATCCGCCCCTATTTTCAGGAAGAAAAACTTCAGAAAAATGAATTTTTTACCCAGACCGATAAAACTTGTGACAAATTGAGTTTTGTAAAATCTGGCATTCTTAGAGTTTATACTTTATCTGACGGCAAGGAAATCACCCAATGGATTTCTACCCAAAACTTTCTACTCACAGAAGTAATGGGCTTCTTTTTTAATCAGCCCAATCGGTGGGCCATACAGGCCCTTACAGAAACCGAATTACTAAGCATTACCAAGACCAATTACCTTAAACTTTGCCAGAAATTTCCTAAATGGAATGAGATTGAAAAACAATTGATAATGAAGTGCTTTATGATGATGGAAGACCGGATTTTTTCTCATTTATCAATGACCGCAGAAGAAAGATATGAGTTGTATTTTCAGCAAAATAAAAAATTATTTAATCAAGTGCCGTTGCAATACATTGCTTCCTTGCTTGGGATGACCGCTGAAACACTCAGTAGAATACGAAAACGCCAAAATGAAAATTCTTGATTTTTATCAAGAGCTGCTGAATTTAAGTTGAAGACCTTTGATCTCAACAACTAAATGTAGCAAGGATGATAAAAATGAGCAATCTTATAAAGCTTGAAGAAGTAGGGCAGTTTTTACTTTCCCTTCTCTTGTTTAATCAACTGGATTATGCCTGGTGGGTGTTCCCTGCCTGTTTACTCTTACCTGATTTGTCGATGTTGGGCTACCTGATAAATCCCAAAATAGGCGCTCGGATTTATAACCTGTTTCATCATAAATTTTTAGGAATTAGCCTTCTGTTATTGGGGTTTTTATGGAATCAACCACCGCTAAGCCTGGCCGGTGTTATCTTATTCGGTCATTCTGCAATGGATCGGATTTTTGGTTATGGACTAAAATATGAAGACAATTTTAAAAACACTCATATGGGATGGTTTGGAAAAGATTAAAAAATTTGGCAATCAATTGTTGCCACTTGTTTCTATACATGAACCTGCTTTTCTATTTAGAAAACAATAACAATTTTGGTGATCTACAGGAGTTTTATTTGACTATTTTTATTGGAACATTTCACGTGGAGTGAAGTCGAATGGTTTCGTTGGATCTATTATTTAAAACAACTTATAAGCCAAGCTATGAATAAAAAACAGTTTCTTTTAGGATTACTCTTAGTATGTGTTTTCGCTTGTAAAGATGCAACTAAAACGTCTGATGAGCATCAATCCCCTAAAAATGAGTCAGCAATCGAACAAACAGGTGACGAAGCAAATTTCTCTTCACCACTCAATAAAGATGAGGTGGTTAAAAATATTCAGGGGAAATGGAAAGAATCGGAATATCCTTATCGAATGATGGAAATTAGCGGACAAGAAGTTAAATTCACAGAAGAAGGAGTAGTGGAGCCACCAACATTCAAAGCATTCGAAATTTCAAATAAATGCCCTTTCCAGGTGAATAATATAAAAGAGGTTGATAAGAACACGATCATCCTTAGTTTAACCGAAGAGCAACGCTGTGAAAAATTAAAAATTGAAAATGAGACCTTGATTTTAAGTGGTTACAGCACCAATACAGAAGCCGATTATAAAATAGTCTATAAAAAGATGGAATAAGTCGTGATCCATTAAAGACTACACTTATAATTCGTGATTTTTTATAACTAATTACGGATGTAGATTTTTCCTATTCTTCCACCAAAACCAAGAAGCGATTACCCCCATAATAATCGGTAAAGGCAAAAATACAATTCGCATAAAATCACTAAGTGCATTAGCAGTTTTATAAATGTAGGGGACCCATCTATATTCGGGAGTTGTATAAATGTACAAGTAATACACCATTACAATTCGGAACACCAAAACTAACAGTCCACCATATAAGGTTTTTCTATACGACTTCGAAAATGTGGGTAAAGGCAATACGGCATAATAAAAAGTCATTACCAAACAGATAATCATTTCTATAATAACATACACTACGTTTATAAGTGTATAAGTAGGTGTTTGATTTGGAGTTTTCGTATGAAGTAACGATAGAAAATCCAGCACTTCGATAAGCAAGAAAAACGAATAAACCCCATAAAGTATAGCGCACCATCGTACCAGTGTTTTCCATTTGATGAAACTATTTCCCATTACTATTTAATTATATCAGTTTAAGTATAGGTACACCAAGCTTAACACGTTTTAGATTAATTGGTACTAATTTACACTAGTATAGAAAATAATACTAACTTTTATTGGATTTATAGGAAACGATATAACTAGCTATTCCATCGACAACGTAGTGATTGCATTATTTTTTATAGGCTTAAGTCAGGGAGTGGAAAGTGTCGTAGCATCCACATCTGTTGTTCCATTAGCCTTCGCTGCAAACGGCCCTTTTATGTTGGTCTATGCAGCGCTATCCAAAAAGGGCTTGTGGTTATCAATGGGAGCAGCATTATTAGTATGGTTTGGCATCTCTTATCTTATCATCCTCTTAGACTTTAATAACTTTAGTTGGGGGCTGGGTATTTGTATAGTAGTCCTTATAGTAAGTACTATTCTCTTTGAGAAAACATTCAGTGCATTATCGGTGGTAGGACAAAAAACCGAATATAAGGGTTTAAATCTTTTAGCAAGAGCCCTTTTTGCAGGGATAATTATTGGTGCAGCCGTTCTGGCTTCCAAATTTTTAAGTCCGTTATTTGGAGGGATTTTGGCCTCTTTTCCAGCAGTTTTTGTTTCCACTCTCATTATTTTACATAAGAGTCGTGGTGCAAAGATAGCTATAGGATTAGCAAAAGCATTATTAATAAGTGGATTTATAAACGTAATGTCTTATATAATCGCCATAAGATTGTTGTACACTTCGGTTGGGATATATTGGGGAACATTGGTAGGGCTTTTAATTTCATTAGCTACAGCCTATGTAACGCACCAGTTTATTCTAAAGAAACTAAAATAAATGAAACATATATCCTTCAAAAATCACCAAATACCGCAACCGTATAACCTGAGCAAAAGCAACAAAACTCAAAAAACAATCATAGTTTTCTATAAGTATTTTAAGACCAATCAGAATTGGGAACGAGGATTTTTAGTTAGTTTTATAAGAAAATAACCCCAATACTTTTAGCAACTTATAGTACGCCCTTAAAAAAGCACTACGAACTATCGAATGAACTTGAACGACACCACAAGACTTTCACGGCTTACAGCCATACTTACCCAGTTGCAAACAAAACGCTTAGTCACAGCCACAGCCTTAGCGAGCAAATTTTCGGTAAGCGTTAGAACTATCTATCGTGACATTCGGGCCTTAGAACAGGCAGGCGTACCCATCATCACAGAAGAGGGTAAAGGCTATCTACTAATGGAAGGTTATACCATTCCGCCATTGATGTTTACTGAAGCCCAGGCCAATGCGTTGATCATTGCAGAGCAACTGGTCCTTAAAAATAAAGACACCTCTTTTATAAGAGATTATTCAGCGGCCATTGAAAAAATAAAAGCCGTGTTGCGTTATAGCCAAAAAGACAAAGCAAACCTACTTTCTGAAAGAACACAGTTTGAGCAAATTAAAAGCCTGGAAAGAAACAGCAGCAATTTATCTGACCTGCAATTTGCACTGACCAATTTTTTGCAAACCAAAATCGATTACATCAATGCGGAAGGAAAAACAACAACACGCATTATAGAGCCATTTGCATTGTTAAGTACAGAAAACTGGTTGTTATTGGCTAAATGTCGATTGCGAAAAGAATTTAGGTATTTCCGTTTAGACCGAATTAAAAAATTACAGCTCTTAACGGAGAAATTTGAACCCCATCAAATGACTCTACAAGAATTTTTTGATAAAAATCACGATCAATAATCACCCCTGACATACCCTTGTCATTCACTCATTTTAGCTTTGAA
Source organism: Zunongwangia profunda SM-A87 (assembly GCF_000023465.1). Taxonomy (NCBI): domain Bacteria; kingdom Pseudomonadati; phylum Bacteroidota; class Flavobacteriia; order Flavobacteriales; family Flavobacteriaceae; genus Zunongwangia; species Zunongwangia profunda. The sequence goes on along the minus strand of NC_014041.1, from coordinate 4,266,929 downwards.
CCAGTATTAATTTAAAAAAGCATAAAATGAATCTTAAAAAAATGATCACAGATTATTCCGCTTACAATTTAAGTGCTAACCGGCAATTGGTAAACTGGTTAAGCAATCAACCCGAAGCAGAACTCCAAAAAGAAGTGCCCTCAAGTTTTAAAGGAGTGCTCCCCACTTTAAATCATATTTGGGCGATTGAGGAAATGTGGTGTGCTCATCTTTTTAAAAATCAGGATGCCGTTAACCGTTATGGGGTGCAAGACCTGAATTCTCAGGAAGTATTTGAGGGGGTACTTCACCGTTCAGCGGTCATTGTTGAAAAAGTAAATCAGTTATCAGATGAAGCACTAATCCAAAATAGCTATATCAAAACACCTTGGTTTGAAGCCAATATTTCAGTTGCCGAATATCTGCAACATTTGTTTAATCACGGGACCTATCACCGCGGACAAATTATTAGCATGGCCCACCAATTAGGTTTTACAGAAATCCCTTCAACCGATTTTTTATTCTTTAGCTTAACAATAGCCAACCAGTAAATAGAACAGCGGTCATAGTGTTCTCCCACATAATGACCGCAATGAAAAATAAGAAAAGTGAACAAACAAGAACTCGAATTATTTTATCCAAAGAATAAACAGCATTGGCGTGAATGGCTATTTAACAACCATCACCGTAAAGATGCTGTTTGGTTGGTTTTTTATAAAAAACAATCGGACAGAAAAACCATTTCCTGGAGTGATGCCGTAGACGAAGCCCTATGTTTTGGCTGGATAGATAGCAAAGTCGAAAGCATAGACAAAGAAAGCTATAAGCAATACTTTTGCCAACGAAAACCCAATAGCACCTGGAGTAAAATCAATAAAGAGAAAATTGAAAAATTAATCTCAACTAACCAAATGACCAAGGCAGGTTTTAAAGCAGTAGAAAGAGCAAAACAAAACGGTTCCTGGACTATTTTAGATCAGGTAGAAGCACTTATCCTCCCGGAGGATTTAAAACAAGCCCTGGCCGGTTATAAAAACGCTTTAGAATATTTTGATGGGCTTAGCAAGTCCAATAAAAAAATGCTACTGTATTGGATCATTTCCGCTAAAAGGCAAGAAACAAGACAAAAACGAATCAACGAGCTGGCAGAACTTGCGGGTAAAGGCCAAAAACCCAAACAATTTAGATAGGATAAAAATACTTAAAATAACGGTAGCATTTACACGAGTTACTCATCTAAAAAAATGGAAACTTAGTTACGTTAGATCTGTAGATAGTATTCAGAAAAGTAAAAGAGATCAACCCTAATGCATTTTATTATGGTAGCTTCAAGTCTGCCACTTCGCGTAAAAATTGGTTATTATTTTAATATCGATAATACGACTTGAAGCTAAAATTAAGTTCTCGATATAATTTTGCTTTGTTCTACTTACAAAATCATTCAACCGGGCCGATTTTAATTTCTTAATGCCATATGGGGTATAAAAAATGAAATGTATTTTATAGATTCATAGTTAGCGCCACACTAAATGGCGATAATTAGAAATCGGACTTTCTGTAAAACTGAACATTGAAATGGAAAATTATAAAACAAGAAAAATTAAATTTAAAGAAATAGTAGAAATAGGTACTTGGCAAGTAAAAGTATATACCATTTCCAAGAATGGAGCATTTGACCATCCGCTTTTCTATAAAAGTGTTATTAGCCAACTTCCCAGCTGGTTTCAACAAGAAAACAGTTTCGATGCTACGAACGATAAGATCGCATTTTTGATTTTACACGCCGGGACAGAAGGCATATTTTCATTGATTAATTGGTGGGTCGGGAAAAATATGCTGAATACTCATATATTTATGACGAATCCCGAAAAACCCAATGAATTTGAAAAAATATCCGGTGACGGACTCGCTCCCTGTATTTGGGAATTAGAAATAATTAATCACGAAAGGATCTCGTGGATCAAGAATGTGCTAAAACAAATACCCAACCCCCATTTTAAAGAATATTTAAACGATACGATTAGTATAGAGCTATGATGAATGAACCAAAAATACGTTTTGTACAAAAAAAGGATTTATTGCAATTAGTGAATTTATGCAAGCTTCACGCAGATTATGAAAAGGCCGACTATGATGTTCAACAAAAAGAAGAATTATTGAATAAACATCTGTTCTCAGATCATCCAAGTCTATACTGCCTGGTGGTAGAGAAAGAAGGTCGCCTTATAGGTTATACTGCCTATATGAAGCAATTTTCAACCTGGGATGCTACGAATTATATCTATATGGATTGCCTGTTTATGACAGAAGAATCAAGAGGCTTTGGTATTGGGGAAAAAATAATGGACAAGATTAAAGAAGAAGCCCAAAAACTAGGTTGTGCAATGATCCAATGGCAAACACCAGAATTCAATAAAAGAGCTATAAAATTTTATAAAAGAATCGGAGCCGTAGGAAAATCAAAAGAACGATTCTTTCTTAATGTAGAATAAAACCTATATAACCCTTTTCAAATCCAGTCACTTAATTTCAGCATAAAAACCGCTTTCATAATCATCAGGAGAAGCGGTTTTCTTATAAAGCTTAGCAAAGCTTCAAAAATCAGAAAAATTAACAAAAAGCGTAAATAGGGATAACTTTATTCCTTATGGAGTAGCACTAGCAATAACCTTTGTAATCCCTTTGTTTACTTCACCAGTACTTGTTATTTTAGTTTTTTTAAGATTGAAAAACTCAAGCAATGAAAAATACGGTATTAAAATCTCTATTAGTTCTCAACCTATTTGTTACGGCCGGTCTGGTGGTCTATATTGTAAAAAACAATAATGTAGAAATAGATCTCTCCAATGAAGTTTTAAAAGTGAGGGGCCTTGTGCTAACTGATTCCACTGGGGTGGAACGCGTGATTATAGGTACACACCTACCACCGCCACAATCCTTTGGGTATCGGTTTTATAGAGGAGACAATTCCGGTGTTTCCGGTGTGATGCTTTACGATCACGAAGGTCAGGAACGTGGAGGTTATGTCACCGACGATTCTTATGGAAATATATTTTTAACCCTGGATTCCAAAATTTCCCAACGTGTTTTATTTATGGCCGAGCCTCAAGGAGCATCCACGCTAAAAATGTGGGGTAAAAATGGAAACCAGATTAATCTTGGCGCTTCTGATGACGGAACCTGGTTGGATGTTTCAGACAACGGAAAAAAACAAAGTCTAATAGAAAGCAATTAATGCAATGAAATTTTATAAAATTACCGTACTCATTCTTACAGTTCTATTTTTCACCAACTGTGAACAAAAAATCACCATAAAGAAAAATAAATTCACTAGTATCAATCCGGTTACCTATACCGATGTCCTTTACAAATCAAACCGTGATACTGTTTTTGTTTCCACCTATAGCGGAAAAATATATGAGCTCATCAATAATAAAGAAAACAGAAAACAAATCGCAAGTATTGATGATGAAATATACAGCCTGGTTTATAATGCCCAAAGTGATGAACTCTATGCTGCAACTTTAAATTCTGGAGTGGTCATCATCAATGCATCAACCGGTGCAGTCACGGGAACCTTACCTATTCAACAGACCTGGGCATCTCAACTTTGCTATAATGAGCAAAGCGGACTTCTGGGAACATTCGACTATAAAGGAAATCATTATATATGGGATCTTAAAAATGATTATAAACTCTTGGAGACCCCAACAGAATTACAACAAATGCGTCCAAAATACATAGCCGATAACGGGGATATTTATTTTGACGGAAAGAGTAAAATCATTCGCTGGAATTATAAAACAAATGACATGGCTTCTTTGAACAGTAGTGGCCATATAGCCGATGTAGATGCTGAGAAAAATGTAGTACTTATAGGCGGTAAGGAGTTTGCTTTTTACAATGCTGAAGTAGATAGCGTCCTTTATAAGGAAAAACATCCAGACTGGCCCATCCATATCTCCGGAAAAGATCGAAAAGACAGCATCGTCAACGTTCCCTTAAGTTTAGAAGTACTTTCAGGCTTGGCAAGCCCTAAATTTATCTATACCTATGGATTAGATAAATCAATACGTAAATGGAATAAGTCATCAGGAAGTTTAGCCGCAACCTATACCAAACACAAAGGCAGTATAAGCGGAATGACAATGAATAGCGATCAAAACCAATTGGTCACCATAGATCTTTTAGGGAACATTCAATTTTGGGAATTATAAAACTAATTTTAAGTAAGGGTGTTGAACCACGAGAGGAACTTTCCTTAAAGCATTTCATGGCAAAACCTAATACGTTTTAGAGATTTTCAGAGGAGGAGAGAAACGGGTGTTGCTAAACATAAACAACTTTCTATATAAAATTACGCTATGCGTTATTTAAGACCACCCGAAATTAAACAGATTAAAATAAATGATAGGGCCAGATAAAGATATAAAATTTCCACTTGAGAATTACGACAGACTTTGTTTCTTAAAAAATGTTGTGAAGAACCCCAATATCATTGTTGGCGACTATACATATTATGATGATTTTGAAAACATAGAAAACTTTGAGAAAAATGTAAAATACCATTTCAATTTTGTTGATGACAAATTAATAATTGGGAAATTCTGTATGATTGCTTCTGATGTTAAATTCATAATGAATGGCGCAAATCATTTGACAGATTCATTATCTACTTATCCTTTTGCTATTTTTGGGAAAGGTTGGGAAAACGCCATGGACGGAAAAAACTATCCGAAAAAAGGGAATATTAATATCGGTAATGATGTTTGGATAGGCTATAATGCAGAAATCATATAAGTTTAAAGTTTAAAAGTTCAAGGTTCAAAAGTTGTTGTCCAGTACTATTAATTAAAAATACCCCTCATTTTGAGTTATATTATAAATATTCCTGAATCAACGTTTTACAAATTCAAAATTACGCATTTTATTTCATGTCTAACTTCTGATTATTATCTTTATAAACAGCTATAGTTAAAATTGATTTTTTCTATAAATTTTTATCCTGTTTTAGCAAGGTAAAAAGGTTTCTAAAAAGGGTAGTACAAATCGAAAAAAATATAATGATATTAAAATATAAAAATATTTATAAATGTGTTTTTCCATTTTATACTCTTCGCTATTTAAATCTTTATGATACAAATAATCTACATTATATCCTTTCATGATTTCCATTATAGCCTTATTGTACCCTACAGCAAGAATTCTAAATCTATTTGGTTCCGTTTGAATATAACCTGCTATTCTTACTATTAAATAGCATGTCAATCCATAACAAATTATATGGATAATTTGTAAGTAGATCTGTAGCTTCAAAAAGTCAGTGAAACCAATAATAACTGTTGAGAATGCAAAAGTGGTAAGTAACAACCATCTAAAGAATCCAAAATGTTTTTCCAATCTCAAGCATTCTTGCTCATAAACTGATTTCTGGGCATCAGTCATTCTGTTAATATGTTCATTTGCTAATTTATTTAAATCAGACATATATTTATTTTATAAAATATTCAATTACTATATAAGTTAGCGTACCACTAATAATTCCCCCAATAAATCCAGCTATTAAATTATTATTACTCCAATAATCCCACTGTCTTTTTAACCATGACGGATTAAGTTCGGAATTTTTATCTTTAATAAATTTTACAATTCCTTTTAATCTGGCTTCATTAAAATTAGTGGATGTTATATAAAAGTTTGCATTATTACCTACACCTTTAACTTTAATAATATCCCAATTTTTTAATTGAGCAAAAGCTAACTTTAAATCATTTTTGTTGGCTGGAGGTGAGTGAACTTGACTTTTCAAATTTAAAGTGCTAATAATATTGTTCATGTGTGCTATTGCATCAGGTGAAAGTTCTGTGTTCATTACTTAAATTTTTCTTTAATTTTTCATGTAAGAAATCAGCTATATAGCCACCAAATTTGTTATTTGCTATAAGTTCATCTGTTACTTCTCCATATAATTCTTCCAATTTTCGGGTAGAATAGCTTTTCCAAAATATGATTCAGTTACATCTTCCGTTATTTGAAATCCTAACTGATTCCTTGTCTCTTTCGCTAGATCTTTCTTCATTATCAATTCGTTTTATTAGAAAATGAGATATAATAAGAAGATCCTTTTTATCAGCTTCGTTGTTGCATAGAAGGCATTCTTTCATACTGTCTGTAATTAATACAGTTTATAACAAATTTATAAATAAACTTACATTTTTCGAAAAAACAGAAATTTCAATTTTTCTTTAATATTCTATATTAAGGATTAAATTGATTTGTTAGTTATTATAATTAAGATAATGACTCCATAGGATTATTGACTTTAAGATACTCATTCACTTTTTGACCTTTTAAGGCTCCAAAAATAATAGTCTGTGAGATAAAATAATCTTCTATTGTTATTTTTTGATCTCCGTCAATATCTATAGGTGAGTTGGACATAAAATCCATAAGCGAATTAAGTATAAAAGTTAGATAATATTTCAAGTGAGAAACATTAACAGAAATATTATCAGTTACCGCAGCATTATGAACAATTTCATTTCTAATCTTATAGAGCCTAGTAATATTCCAGATGAGATTTTCCTGATGTTTTTCTAGTGATCTATTAATATTGCTTGGATCACTTACCAGCTTTTGATAAAATGAAGACCTAAATTTTATAAGTTGATTTGTGCTTGCACCTTTAATTTCATCATATGTTCGAAACTTGGTTAGATATTGCATGTTATCATTATATTCTTCGATTTGGTGAGAAATTCCAATTCTTTTAAGAGCTTTATGAAAATCATACAAATTTCTTTTAATATAAATAACCCCGTGGCAAGTAGGTAAATATCTTCGCATTACATCAATCGTCTTTTCTTGACTATTAAACAGGGTGAAAATGTATTCAAGACCAATCCAATAATTTAAAAGTTTTGTTTCTAATTCTGGAGATTCAGATCCAGTCCTTAAATAACGAACTGCTGAGATTATTTTATCTATTGATTCCTCACTTACATTGTTAATTTTAAGTAGTTTGATTTTTTCTAGTGATTTATTAAAAACTTTCTTACTACTACGAATATATCCATCAAGTTGGTAGTTTATTGGAACAGTAGATGCTTTTTCGGGTTGTATGCTGCCAATAATCGCTCCGTTATCATCAATGCGAAATAATTGATTATTATAGCCTAAATGATAAATATCCAGATCTGATGCTATTATTGATCGTGCTAATTCTATTGATTTAAAATGATCAAGAGCTTTTAGTTCTAGAGCTATAAGATTACTATTCTTTTTTTCTTCTAAATAATTCCTAACTTTCTCAGAAGTTGATTCAGGTATTAAATTTCTAAATCTGGCATTTACAGGCGTATAATTGGAATTTATACTTTGAAGTGTCTTGTGTTGAAATGATTCTCCCAATATTTCTACAATAACTGTAAATTTTTCTTTCTCCTTAATACAGAGATTTTTCCATATTTCAAATCTATTATTAAAGGTTAATAAGTTATCACCAGTATACACAAATATCGTTCTAAAGTAGTGATATAAATATTGTTTTGTGTATCCTAGATTTATGTATTCAATTATTAAATAATGAACAATTAAAAGAAAATGTTTTATATCAGATTCAAACAAATCTTTTTCTGGGTCATAATTTTGGAAATATTCTTCTAATTTTTGAATTAGTAATTCCTGATAATTTCTATTCTCTTTAAGAATTAAATTTGAAGCTTGAATAACTACGTTATAATGCTGCTTTTTTACTGATTTTAAAAGTTCTAAGTAATATTCTCTACTTATTGTTTGAAAATTTAAAGCATCTTCTTTTTTCTCTAAAATTTTCCTTGTTTCAGAAGCTGTATTGATTGTATACTCATTGTTAGTTAGATGACCATTCCTAGCAGAGATACAATTATTAACTAATTCTTCTATTATGGATTTAGGGTTATGTAATCGTAATCTATAGCTATCAATTGTATCTTTATAAAGTAATTCTAGTCCTTTTTCTACAAAAATTCGTTGCAAATCATTAGGCTGATAGTTAAAATTTAATTTCTGCATTTTAGAATAGATTTTAGTATATTTGTTTTTCAAATAAGATTGAAAATACCAAAGATAAAGAAAGGGGTTTGGAATGTTCCTCTAGTTTCATAACTAAGTTCGTTCCTTCCCCTAAGAAACAAAGGCTAGCTATAATCTAGCCTTTTTTACGTTAAATGTTATTGTATATGAAAAAAGTGCCGATTTACTCGAAGATTAATCCAGTTATCGACACTTTTTCAAATCTTAACTATTTTCTTCTTCACTATTTCTTATCTAATAATTTTTCTAAATAAGCCACTTTATCCTTTTCTGCTTGCAATATTCTTTCGTAGAGTTTTTCTTTTTCTTGATAAAGTTCTACTATCTTATCTATAGGATTAAATGTTCCTAAATTATTTCCAAAAGTAGTACCCTGACTATTAGTGAAATTATTTTCATATATACTGTTGAAAAAATTAATTGCTTTTTCCTCAGAAAAATTCTTAATTGCTTCTTTACTCACTCCTAATACCTTAGCCACTTTCTCCAACTTTTCATCTTCAATATGCTCGCTTTGTTCTAAGCTGGATACACTCTGCTGACTGATTCCTAATTCTGCGGCAAGGGCTTCTTGCTTCATTCCTCGAAGTTCTCTGATTCGGCTGATCTTTCTACCGATATGACTGGTTTTTGTTGCTGTGCTCATAATCTCAAAGATAAACATTCTTTTTAAAAATTGCACTCCTCACTCTTTGCAGTAAAAAACAAGTTTTGGGTTGTTTTTTACTGGTCGTTCTGGTTCGCTACGGTCACTTCTTTTTAAAACTTGAAGGCTCATTGACCATCACTGAAGTTTCACTTTAACATCTTTTGATCTATGCTCACCAATTTGCATCCACCCAAAGTTATAGAATTTGCGTTAGCCCAAATTATGGAAATCCTCATTATCCACCTAAATCTTAAATTATGAACTCAGCCAATTTACCAGAAGCTATTCTAAAGAAACTAATAACTGTAATTAAATCTATTACAGATGTTCATTCAATGTATTGGATAGGCATACGAACTAATGAACATAAAACTTATTATTACTTCAATGATATGAAAAATACAACTAAAAATAAAAATTGGGAAATTACACTTCTCATTGTAAGTAAATCTTATATCAACGATCCAAAGGATTTTATGGGTAAGGTATTTACCAAAATGAAGCAACAAGTAAAGCTTTTTAGCATTCATTATACCTTGAATGAGATTAAAAACCGATTGACTGAAGGAGACAATTTCTTAGGTTTAGTTTTAAATGAGAATAATAGAATTTTTCAAGAAAGTCCTCTTTTTCTTACCGGATATAATAGCCATCCTGTAATGTATCAACGAATACAAGAGCGTTGGAAGTCTAGAATGAGTAAAGCAGAATACTTTAATAGTAAATTGGATGTGAGTGAAGATACCTATAGCGAACCCGCAAAACTTCTTTTAGCGAATCAAGCTATTTCACAAACCTGTGCAGCGCTACTTTGGGTTTATTGGGAATATAAGCCACCCGTATTTGATTTAGATTATATGATTCATCTATGCCAGAACTTTAGTAAGAGTATAAAAATTGTTCTTCCTAAACATTCCTTTCGATCTCAACGAGTTTATAATCTATTATGCCATGCGCAATACAATTTAAATTATAAATCGCTTCATCATATCACCATAGAGGACGGATATTATGCTTCCGATTTGGCATTTAAATTTTTAAAAGCTGTACGTGTTGAAGGAATGAAACGATTAACTGAATTAGCCAAAATTCATAACATCTAATTGATGTATTAAATATGGTTGTTTGATTAGTGGACATGTTTAAAAATTAAATACAAGATTACAAATTACGTGCTAATTCAAGATGTGTGTCTGTGGACACAATCTTGATTGCGCCCCATGGTTGCAACGAAAAAAAAGAGATGTTTAAGGGAAAACGCATCACAGCGACCCCATCAATATGGTGTTGGATTACTATTCAATCTCTTTAAAAAGGAATTTTAATGGTAAGTTCAGTTATGGCCAAAGCGAATATGATTTTGATGAAGGTTTAATGTATTTTATCGCGCCCAATCAGGTTTTAAAGATAGAGTATTCCCAAGACGAACTTAAAAGAATGCAAGGATGGTTGTTACTTATTCATCCCGATTTTTTTGGAATACTCCTTTATCAAAAACTATAAAGCAGTATGATTATTTTAATTATACCGTAAATGAAGCCCTGTTTCTATCAGATAAAGAGGAACGGATCATCAATGGCATTATTGAAAACATCAAACAAGAATACCATAACAATATTGATAAATTTAGTCAACGCATTATTATTTCTCAAATGGAGACCCTATTAAATTACGCTGAAAGGTTTTACCAAAGGCAGTTTATCACCCGTAAGATTGCCAATCATAGAATTTTAGATGCTTTGGAGCATACGCTGAATCACTACTTTAAGAGTGACGATTTAATCACTAAAGGCATACCTACCGTTCAATATATTTCTGATACACTGAACATCTCGCCAACTATTTGAGTAACTTATTGAAATCATTAACAGGTCAGAGCACACAACAACATATTCACGATAAATTGATTAGCGAAGCCAAACAAAGATTATCGACTTCTAACCAAGCTATCCGCGAAATTGCTTATGAATTAGGTTTTGAACATTCACAATCATTCAGCAAACTTTTCAAGGCCAAGACTCAACTTTCTCCTTCAGACAATCCTTTCACTAAAAGACAGCAGAAAAATAATCAATAATATTACTGGCCACAAACGTTGATAAGTGATTTGTTCTAGTTTTAAAGCTGAAAATATAGCTTTTCAAAAATAAGAATTTCAAAAGTATTTTAAGAGAATCAATAATAGGGTGTGATTGATTTTTGATTAGTTTTATCATCATCACGCACAACAAGTTTTTTATATGTGACGTGGTGATTTACAATGAATACGAGATAGAAATGCTTATAGCTTCCTTATTGATTATTTTAGGTTTTGCTGGCCTTATTTTTGGTGCGAATTGGCTGGTGGAAGGCGCTTCTGCTTTAGCCAAAAAAAACAAAGTTTCAGATCTTGTTATTGGCTTGACGATTGTAGCTTTTGGAACTTCTGCTCCCGAATTAGTAATAAATTCTGTTGCCTCATTTGATGGACTGCCCGACATTGTATTTGGGAATATTATAGGAAGTAATAATTTCAATTTATTTGTGATCCTCGGTATCGCAGGTTTAATCTATCCTATTACCGTACAAACTTCCACCGCGTGGAAAGAAATACCCATTTCCCTGGTTTCCGCAGTGCTTGTATTGTTGCTTGCTAATAATTTTTTTAGTCAGCAGCAATCTGAAATTTCAAGGATTGATGGAATTGTTTTGTTAATCGGCTTTAGTTTGTTCATTTATTATGTTTTTACGCAATTAAAGCACGAAAAAGTGGAGGAGATAGCCTATAAAGCGCAACCAAATTATAAAATTTGGGGATTGATTATTCTGGGGATGGCCGGACTTATTATAGGTGGAAAATTAGTCGTTGATAACAGTATCGCCATTGCAACAGATTTAAGGATTAGTCAAAAGATTATAGGCTTAACCATCATTGCAGCAGGAACTTCCCTGCCAGAATTAGTGACCTCTATTGTTGCAGCTTTAAAAAAGAATAGTGACATCGCTATTGGGAATGTCATTGGATCAAATATTTTTAATCTGCTGCTCATCCTTTCTATAAGTTCTTTTGTAAAACCGATAGCATACAATCCCAATTTCAACCAGCAATTATTCATATTAATTGGAGGAACCATTTTTCTCATCATAGCAATGTTTACTGGGAAAAGGAAAAAGCTTGATCGTTGGGAAGCATTACTGCTGTTAAGTTTTTACGTGATATACACTATTTATTTAGTCGCCAAAGAACTCTAAAGGGAGTTCGAAAACTATTTAAAACCTGGGCTAGCTCTTCATTTTGAAAAAAATAAACAAGTTATGACAAAACAGAATTGCAAATAATTTAAGCTTACTTAAAGGCAGTTAAAAATGGAAAGCATAAAAATTTGAAACTTTTTTAAAAAGAATAGTAGCTTTTCAACTCATAAGAACATTTTATATGGCGGGATATTTACCAAAAGCGAGATATAAACAAAGTACATAAAACCTTATAAAAGAATTCACAGGTCATCGTTCATGTTAGTTTTAGAAGACTCTTTTAAATTTTCCTTTTGTTATTTTTGAAACCGGACAATAAACTATGGTTATAGCATTGATTGTATTTCATCATTAGCCAAATCAAAAATAGCCTTATTTAGAATGAAAATTTTGATATTCGGAGCTTCCGGTTCTGGAACAACAACCTTGGGAATTGAGATTGAAAAGCAAACTCATTTTAAACATTTAGATGCTGATTATTACTATTGGAAAAAAACCAATCCACCTTTTCAGGAAAAGGTAGAATTACAAGAAAGAAATAAGCATCTGAAAGCAGATTTTAATAGGTTTGAAAATGTGGTGATAAGTGGCTCCCTGGTAAGTTGGGGAAAAGAATGGGAAACCTCTTTCGATTTGGCCATTTTCATTAGATTAGAAAATCAATTGAGGATGGATCGATTAAAAAGGAGAGAAGAAGAACGTTACGGAGCAAGACTGATCGCAGACAAAGCTATACAGGAAACTTCTAAAGCATTTTTAGAATGGGCCAACCAATATGAGAATCCACATTGTGACGGGCGGTCCTTGAAAACCCATAAAAACTGGATGAAATTATTGAACTGTAAAACCTTAACAATAGATGGGAAAGCAGCATTAAAAGATAAAATAGATATCGTATTAAACGAAATAGAATCCTATAATAACAACTTATAGTGATGCTATAGGCTTTTCGATCTTCTTTCTTAATCAACAATATCTAAAAATGTTATCATTTGGTAGGTATAGAAAATAGGATTTAGGCATCAGCACGGTGTCAATCTGAAAATTTAGTAGCTCTTTTTAGTTAGGTTTAATACAAGAACGGTAGTGATAGATAGGTGTTTCACATTATAGAAACAAAATAGCTTCTAAGAGTTATAAGAAAGGCTTGTATTGCTTGGATTGTACTGTATAAGAAAAATTATTGATGGAGCAAATATTAGTAAGCCATATAGAAAAATCCATTACGCTTAGCGAAGATGAAATTACGTATGTGCTATCCCATTTTAGGACCGAAAAGTTTAAGAAAAAGGAGTCAATTATTCAAGCAGGATCCCGGGTGAATGATTGCTATTTTATCATCAAGGGACTTTTGAAATTAGTCTATACCGATAAAAACGGAAAGCCACACCTGGTTTCATTTGCCATGGAAGAGTGGTGGGAAAGTGATTTTTCAGCATATTTTTCGCAAACTTCCGCTAAAATGTCGTTGCAATGTATAGAGGACACCATCGTATTTTCCTTAAGTTTTAAAAATTATCAAAAGCTGGTGACTGAAATGCCTAAAATGAGCTATTTCTTTTTAGAGAAGTCAAACGCCGGACATTGTGCTGCCCAAAATCGTATTCTATCCTTTCTTACCGCTAATGCACAGGAGCGCTATGAACAATTACTTCAACAGCAGCCTTTATTGCTTCAGCGAGTGCCCAAAACGATTTTAGCTTCTTATTTGGGCGTTTCCCGCGAAACTCTTAGTAGGTTTTCCTTCTAGTACCTCCTAATAATTGTGAGGTATGTCACAACTTAGGAAACGGGTACTTTACATCTTTGCCAAAGAATTTTTAATAATCATCGCAACTTATAAAGTAGCATAAAAATGAAATGCAATGGAAAAACGAGTAATCAATCCCTGGGAATGGCAGAAGAAAAGAAGTTATGTACAAGCTGTAGAAGTAAAAAAGGCTGAAGCCACGCTTTACATAGCTGGGCAAACAGCCATTGATGAAAATGGCAATTCGAGTACGGGCAATATGAAATCTCAACTCTTGCAATCGATTCAAAATCTGGAGAAAATTATAGCAGAAGCAGGATATGAATGTAGAAATATCGTGCGTTTAAACATATATACCACCGCCTCTGAAGAGTTTTTTGAATGTTTTGATCTTTTCGAGCAATGGATCAATAAACATCACATTCAACAAGCAAGTACGGTATTTGAAGTGAAAAGTCTTTTTGAAACCTTAAAAATTGAGTTAGAAGCCACGCTAGTAAAATAAGAGTTGTAATCCATAAAATAAAGCCACTCTATATAAAACAGAGTGGCTTATTTGTGAATTATTATTTTTTAAATTTTAAGCAGCGGGTAAATCACCATTACCTTTGGTTGGGAGTTTGCTTTCTCCCATTAGGTATTTATCAGCATGATAAGCTGCTTCACGCCCTTCTGAGATTGCCCAAACAATCAAAGATTGACCACGACGCATATCCCCGGCAGCAAAAATATGAGGGATGTTAGTTTGATAGTCATTATCAGCTTTTATGTTGGTTCTATTGTCTAAGTCCAATCCTAATTGCTGACTTAAACTAGCTTCGGGTCCTGTAAAACCTAAGGCAAGCAAAGCGAGTTCACAAGGCCATTCTTTTTCACTTCCTTCCACTTCTTTAAGTTGTGGACGTTCACCTTTTTTACCTTTAACCCATTCAATTTCGACAGTTTTAAGGCCTTTTAAGTTGCCATCTTTATCTTTAATGAATTCCTTGGTGCTAATACTCCAATTCCTATTTACACCCTCCTCATGAGAACTACTGGTTTTTAGTGTAAATGGCCAATAAGGCCAAGGATTTTGGTTGGTTCTACTGTTTGATGGCATTGGCATTATCTCAAAATTCGTTACCGATTTTGCACCATGGCGATTCGAAGTACCCACACAGTCAGATCCTGTATCACCACCCCCAATAACAATTACATTTTTCCCTTCGGCAGATAACTCGGGAGACAATTCTTTTAGGTTATCTACAACCTGGTTGTTATTTTTAAGGAATTCCATAGCCTGAACCACACCTTTAGCATCGGCTCCCGGAATAGGTAATCCTCTGCGTTGTGTAGCGCCTCCGGTAAGTACTACAGCATCAAATGCTTTTAATTCTTCTACATCATAATTATCACCTACATGGGTGTTAGGCTTAAATGTGATGCCTTCATCTTCCATGATCTTAAGTCGGCGGTCGATTACAGATTTATCCAGTTTAAAGTCGGGGATACCATAACGAAGCAGTCCGCCTAATTTCGCATCTCTTTCGAACAAAGTCACCTCGTGGCCAGCACGATTTAATTGTTGTGCTGCAGCCATTCCCGCCGGACCTGAACCTACAACGGCCACTTTTTTACCAGTTCGGTTTTTTGGTGGATTAGGTACAATCCAACCTTCTTTAAAGCCTCGTTCTACGATATATTTCTCAATAAGTTCTATAGAAACCGGAGGTTCTATGATTCCAAGTACGCATGCAGATTCGCATGGAGCAGGGCATAAGCGACCTGTAAATTCAGGAAAATTGTTTGTTGAATGTAAAATCTGTAAAGCCTTTTTCCAATCGTTTTGGTAAACGGCATGGTTAAAATCAGGAATTAAGTTACCAAGTGGGCATCCACTGTGGCAGAATGGGATCCCGCAATCCATACATCGAGCTCCCTGATGATTCAGTTCTTCAGTATCTAATTCTTTTGTAAATTCTTTATAATTTTTTACTCTTAGCTCTACGGCTTCTGTAGTTTCTTCTTTTCTTTCGTATTCTAAAAATCCTCTAAGTTTTCCCATTATTACGCCGTTTTAAGTTCCAGGTTTTCTTCTTTCTTTTTTTCTTCTTCCATTCGTTGTAATGCTTTTTTGTATTCAATAGGCATTACCCTGATGAATTTGGAAAGGTTTTCCTCCCAATTTTCTAAAATGTGGCCTGCAACTTCACTATCGGTGTGATAGTAGTGATTTTGTATTAATTCTTTTAATTCTGTAGCATCGTCATTAGATACATGCTCTAATTCGATCATCTCCATATTAAAATTGTTGTTATCTAAATTGTTATCTGGGTTGTAGATATATGCAATTCCGCCACTCATACCGGCTGCAAAATTACGTCCTATTTTACCTAATATTACTGCTCTACCACCGGTCATGTATTCACATCCATGATCTCCTATACCTTCAATTACTGCTTTAGCACCAGAGTTTCTTACGCAAAAACGCTCACCTCCAATTCCATTGATGTAGGCTTCACCATTAATAGCGCCGTATAGAGCAACATTTCCTATGATGACATTTTCATGAGATTTAAAAGTAGCTTCTTCCGGTTTTTTTACAGTAAGCGTAGCACCACTTAGCCCTTTTCCGAAGTAGTCATTTGTATTCCCAGTAACATTCAGGGTAAGTCCGCGAGTAGCGAAAGCCCCAAAACTTTGTCCGGCAGAACCTTTGAAATTAAGTTCTAAAGTATGTTCCGGAAGACCGGCTTCACCATGAATTTTAGAAATCTCATTACTTAAAATAGCGCCGGTAGTTCTATTTATATTAGAAATATTGAAATCCAGACTCATTTTTTCTTTACGATAGATAGCAGGATGCGCTTTCCTAAGAATATCAAAATCAAGGACATTGTCTAAACCATGGTTTTGATCCTGTGTTTTATAAAGCGGAAGATCTTTATCAATATTTGGCTTGTAAAGAATATTAGATAGGTCTATTCCCTGAGCTTTATAATGCTCTATCGCATGATCCATATCTAATTTTTGGCTTTGTCCCACCATTTCGTTAAGTGTTCTAAATCCAAGACTGGCCATGATTTCACGAAGTTCCTGTGCTACGAAATACATGAAATTAATTACATTTTCCGGGGTGCCTTTAAAGTTTTTTCTTAATTCTGGATCCTGAGTGGCAATTCCAACCGGGCAGGTGTTTAAGTGACAGGCGCGCATCATGATACATCCGGAAGCTACTAACGGAGCTGTGGAGAAGCCAAACTCTTCGGCACCTAATAGACAGGCAATAGCAACGTCACGGCCTGTTTTTAATTGTCCGTCACATTCCACTGTAATTCTGCTCCTTAAATTGTTAAGTAACAAGGTTTGTTGTACTTCGGCAATACCAAGTTCCCAAGGTAAGCCGGCATGTCTTAACGAAGTTAAAGCAGCGGCACCTGTACCTCCATCATAACCAGAGACCAGCACTACATCAGCTTTTGCTTTTGCAACACCGGCAGCAATGGTTCCTACGCCAACTTTTGAAACAAGTTTTACGTTGATTCTTGCTTCTCTATTTGCATTTTTTAAATCAAAAATTAGCTGAGCTAAATCTTCGATAGAATAAATATCGTGATGTGGAGGAGGAGAAATCAATCCTACATAAGCGGTAGAATTTCTTGTTTTTGCTATAGCTGGATTTACTTTTGGACCGGGTAACTGTCCACCTTCACCAGGCTTAGCCCCCTGCGCCATTTTAATCTGAATCTCTTTTGCGTTAGAAAGGTAATTTATCGATACGCCAAAACGACCTGAGGCAACCTGTTTAATAGCACTGTTTCTCCAATTTCCATTAGCATCTCTGGTAAAACGATTTGCATCTTCACCACCTTCCCCACTATTACTTTTTCCCTGTAACCGGTTCATCGCGATGGCAAGGTTCTCATGAGCTTCTTTACTTATCGAACCAAAAGACATTGCGCCAGTTTTAAATCTTTTTACGATCTCTGTCCATGGTTCAACTTCATCGATAGAAATAGGATTAAGCTGTTTAAACTTAAACATACCTCGAATCGTCATCAGGTTTTTGGTTTGATCGTTGATGAAGTTTGAGTATTCCTTATAGGTTTTATAACTATTTTGTTTCACTGCTTGCTGTAGCTTTGCTACTGAAGCAGGATTGAGCATATGGCGTTCCCCATTTCTTCTCCAACGATAGTCACCACCAATCTCAAGATCTAAACCTGTTTCGGTCTCTGGCGGTGTAAAAGCGCGCTTATATCGTTTCTGGATTTCTTTTTCAATTTCATAAAGTCCGATTCCTTCAATTCTGGAAGGTGTATTCGTGAAATATTTATTGGTGAATTTTTTATTTAAACCAAGAATTTCAAATATCTGTGAACCACGATAAGAATGTAAAGTAGAAATGCCAATCTTATTCATGATTTTTACAATTCCTTTTCCTATGGCTTTATTGAAGTTTTTAATCGCTACATCTGGTTCTTGTTCCTCAATTTCACCTTCTTTAGAAAGTTGGTAAATGATTTCGTTTACCATGTAAGGGTTTATGGCACTAGCACCATAACCGAATAATAAGGCGAAATGATGAGGTTCCCTTGGTTCTGCAGATTCGATAACAATACCAAAAGAGGATCTTCTTTTGTGTTTTTTAAGTTCATGATGAACAAAAGAGCAAGCTAAGAGCGAAGGAATAGGAGCAAGCTTATCGCTCACATTTCTATCGGACAGAATAATGATATTTCTATTTTCATCAACCGCTTTTTTAATTTCCAGAACAATTTGTTCAAGTCGCTCTTCAAGACCATTTAATCCTTTTTCAATTTCGTATAATATAGAGATTGATTTTGCACGAAAATCGGGATGGTCTATATATTTTATTTTATCAAGATCTTCATTAGAAATTACCGGATTCTGGATTCTAAGCTTCTGCGCATGCTCTGGGGTAATGTCAAATATATTTTTGTCTTCCCCAATAGATAAACTAATATCAGTTACAATCTCTTCCCTAATTCCATCTAATGGAGGATTGGTTACCTGCGCGAAAAGCTGTTTAAAGTAATTAAAGAGTAATTGTGGTTTATCTGAAAGAACTGCTAATGGCGTATCTGTTCCCATAGATCCTATAGCTTCCTTTCCGCCTGTAGCCATAGGGCTGATAATGGTTTTGATGTCTTCTATCGTGTACCCAAAAACTTTTTGTCTCGTTTTAAAATCTACGGGTTCTACGGGAGTTTTATTCCCGGTATAAGGAACATCAGCTAACGGAAGTAAATTTTTATTCAGCCATTTTCTGTAAGGGCGTTTAGATACAATCTGTTCCTTAACTTCTTCGTCGCCTACAATTCGGCCTTCAACCATATCTACCAGGAACATCTTTCCTGGTTCCAGACGCCCATGTAATTCTACATTTTCAGGTTTTACATCTACAACCCCGGTTTCAGAAGACATGATTACATAACCATCTTTTGTAACGGTATAGCGCGACGGTCTTAGACCATTACGGTCTAGCAAAGCACCAATGTACTGCCCGTCTGTAAAAGGAATAGAAGCAGGGCCGTCCCATGGCTCCATGATACAGGCATTATATTCATAAAAGGCTTTTTTGCTATCGCCCATCGAAGGGTTTTTCTCCCAGGCTTCAGGCACCATCATCATAATAGCTTCAGGTAAAGAACGGCCGGTTTGTAACAGCATTTCCAAAACCATATCCATAGAAGCAGAATCTGATTTTCCTTCTAAGGTAACCGGTACGATTTTTTTGATGTCTTCTCCAAAAATCTCACTTTCAAAAAGTTCTTCCCTCGCTTTCATTCGGCTAAGGTTACCTCTTAAAGTGTTGATCTCTCCATTATGGCACATATATCTAAATGGTTGTGCTAAATCCCAGGTAGGAAAAGTATTGGTAGAGAAACGTTGGTGTACTAAAGCCAGTTTAGTTACAAGATCTGGATCATTTAAATCTGTATAGTAAATATTGATGTCCTGTGGCATCAATAATCCTTTATAAATAATAGTCTTTGTAGATAAGCTAGGAAGGTAAAAATACTCTGCTTCTCCTAAATTAGAACTATAGATTTTATGTTCTGCAATTTTGCGAGCAGCAAAAAGTTTTGCTCTAAAAACTTCGTCACAGGTATCTTCGTCTTTACCAATAAAAATTTGCTCAACATTAGGTTCGCTTAAAGAAGCAATACTTCCTAAACATGATTTATCGACCGGTACTTGTCTCCAGCCAATTATATTTAATCCCTGATTAATAATTTCTTCCTCAAAAATCTCTTTACAGATATTTAATTGATTCTTAGATCGAGGAAGGAAAACCATTCCAGCTGCATATTCTCCAAATTCAGGTAAATCAAAATCACAAACTTTTTTAAAGAAATTGTGTGGAATTTCAATCAAAATTCCGGCACCATCTCCGGTTTTTCCATCAGCACTTACAGCTCCACGATGTTCTAATCGTATTAAAATATCCAAAGCTTTATGGATGATGTCGTTTGTGCGCTTACCTTTTAAGTTACAAATAAATCCCGCGCCGCAATTATCTCTCTCAAATTCAGGCAAGTAAAGCCCCTGCTCTTTTGGTCTCATAACCTATCTTTCTTATATTATTACTACAAAAATATCTAAATTAATAAAGAATTTGAAGGTAATAATAAGAAAGAGCTTATTAAATTCATCAAAACTAAATAAAGTCTTAATTTTTATTAATCATTTAATAAATGAGGCGGTTATTTCCGAATTTCGCAATGAAAAATATCGGATTTTAATATAAAAAAACTCGCCAGGATTTAGCGAGTTGATTTTGGGTATTTTGCGAACTTATTTTTTCAATATACTTCTGGAAATCACGATTTTCTGTATTTCTGAAGTTCCTTCATAAATTTGAGTGATTTTGGCATCACGCATTAATCGCTCTACGTGGTATTCTTTTACAAAACCATTCCCTCCATGAATTTGAACAGCTTCGATCGTAACGTCCATGGCAGTTTGAGAGGCGCTTAATTTTGCCATAGCTCCGCTTAGATCATAATTTTGTTTTTGATCTTTATCCCAGGCCGCCTTCATAACCAAATGCCTGGAGCTTTCTATAGCCGTATACATATCGGCTAATTTAAAAGCAATGGCCTGGTGGTTGCTAATTTCTGTACCAAATGCTTTACGTTGTTTTGAATAATCCCTTGCAAGTTCAAAAGCACCGGATGCAATTCCCAAGGCCTGGGCAGCAATACCAATTCTTCCTCCAGATAAGGTTTTCATAGCAAACTTAAATCCAAAACCGTCCTCACCAATCCTGTTTTCTTTGGGAACTTTTACATCATTAAAATTTAATGAATGGGTGTCGCTTCCTCTAATGCCCAGTTTATTTTCTTTTGGGCCAACTTCAAAACCTTCCCATCCTTTTTCTACGATAAAGGCATTGATACCATTATGTTTCTTCTCCCTGTCGGTTTGCGCAATTACCAGGTAATAATCTGCTGTACCACCGTTAGTGATCCAGTTTTTGGTGCCATTCAATAAGTAATAATCTCCTTTATCGATTGCGGTAGTTCGTTGAGAAGTAGCATCGCTTCCTGCTTCAGGCTCAGAAAGACAAAACGCACCCAGTTTTTCTCCGGTAGTTAGTTTAGATAAATATTTTTCTTTTTGGTCTGTGTTACCATAGGTATCCAGCCCCCAGCAAACTAAGGAGTTGTTAACCGACATGATTACCGATGCGGAGGCATCGATTTTTGAAATTTCTTCCATAGCTAAAATATAGCTAATGGTATCCATCCCGCCGCCGCCATATTCTGGTGAGGCCATCATTCCTAAAAAACCAAGTTCTCCCATTTTCTTAACTTGGGCTTTGGGAAATTCTTGTTTTTCATCCCTTTCAATAACGCCGGGTAATAATTCGGTTTTTGCAAAATCGCGAGCAGCATCGCGAATCATGATATGTTCTTCAGTTAATTCGAAATTCATTTATGTATAAATTTAGAAAAAAGTAATTTTTGTTACCAAATATAAATTTTAAATATGTATTATTCAATAAATATTAGTTAATTTTGAGAATATGAAAAAATCAGACTATTTTGTGATTGGAGTAATGTCTGGCACTTCCCTAGACGGGATCGATTTAGCCTACATTCATTTTGCAGTTGAAAATAACTATAATTTTGAAATTTTGGAAGCTCAGACAGTAGATTATTCCAAAAACTGGCGCGAGAAATTAGATGCTGCTATCGATTTAGAAGATGATAAGTTACAGGAATTAAATAAAGAATATACTAAATATCTGGCAGAAGTGATTTTGGAATTTGTGGCTGAAAATAATATTCAGCGCTTAGATGCGGTCTGTTCACATGGGCATACCATCAAGCATGAGCCACAAAATGGCTTTACACTGCAAATAGGAAACCTTCCTGAAATCTCTAAATACCTTCAACAAAGGGTGGTTTGTGATTTTAGAGTACAGGATGTAGCGCTTGGAGGACAGGGAGCACCTTTAGTTCCTATTGGTGATAAAATACTTTTTAGCGATTATCGCTATTGTTTAAATTTAGGAGGTTTCGCAAATATTTCTGAAAAACAAGGTGATGAGATCCTGGCCTATGATATCTGCGCAGTGAATACTGTCCTCAATCACTATACGAGACAGCTAGGTAAAGAATATGATGATAAAGGAAGAATAGCCGCAGGAGGTGTGCTGAATAAAGAATTACTCCATCAATTAAATAACCTTCAGTTTTATAGTCTTAAGCCTCCAAAATCATTAGGTATCGAGTGGGTGAAAGCTGAAGTTTTACCGATACTTAATTCTGTAGAACTCCCTATTCCGGATATTTTACATACGTATGTAATCCATGTGGCCCAACAAGTAACAAAAGTTTTAGATCCCAGAGAAAACGCAAAAGTTCTGGTTACCGGCGGTGGTGCTTTTAATGATTTTTTAATCCAAAAGTTTAAAGCATATTCTAAATGTGAATTCGTGATCCCTGAAAACAGAATTATAGATTTTAAGGAGGCACTGATCTTCGGATTGTTGGGCGTACTTAAGTTAGAAGGAAAGGTGAATGTGTTAAGCCTGGTTACCGGGGCAAGTAAAGATCATGCATCAGGAAGGATATATACACCATCTTGATTTTAAAATGACTTAATACTTATATTTGAAATAAATCACACACATAATTATTTAGATGAAAGAATTATTAAAAGTTTACGAAAATAAAGAACCAGAGATTGTTTTTCACTGGAATGACCCTGAAACAGAAGCTGAAGGTTGGACGGTGATCAACTCACTTAGAGGTGGTGCAGCCGGTGGCGGTACCCGTATGCGAGAAGGCCTGGATAAAAATGAAGTACTTTCTTTAGCAAAAACGATGGAAGTGAAATTTACGGTTTCTGGTCCTGCCATAGGCGGAGCGAAATCCGGAATTAATTTTGATCCTAAAGACCCAAGAAAAAAAGGGGTTTTAGAGCGCTGGTATAAAGCGGTCTCTCCTTTACTGAAAAGTTATTACGGTACTGGTGGAGACCTAAACGTAGACGAGATCCATGAAGTAATTCCGATTACTGAAGATTGTGGAGTTTGGCATCCGCAAGAAGGGGTTTTTAATGGTCATTTTCGACCTACTGAAGCTGATAAGATTAACAGGATAGGGCAGTTGCGACAGGGGGTAATTAAAGTTCTTGAAAATACGGATTATTCACCAGATATCTCCAGGAAGTATACGGTGGCAGATATGATAACAGGATTTGGTGTGGCTGAAGCAGTGAATCAATATTATCAAATTTATGGCGGTGATATTAAAGGAAAGAAGGCTATTGTCCAGGGTTTTGGGAATGTAGGTTCTGCAGCTGCATATTATCTTTCCCAAATGGGAGCAAAAGTTGTAGGAATTATTGATCGGGCTGGAGGTTTGATAAATGAAGATGGTTTTTCTTTTGAAGAGATTAAAAATTTATTTCTGAATAAAGAAGGGAATACGCTAAATGCAAATGAATTGATCCCTTTTGAAGAAATCAATCAAAAAATATGGAATCTTGATGCTGAAATATTTGCTCCATGTGCGGCTTCAAGGTTAGTAACCAGAGAACAAATCTCAAACCTTATTGATAAAAAATTAGAGGTGATTTCTTGTGGTGCCAATGTTCCTTTTGCCGATAAGGAAATTTTCTTTGGGCCGATTATGGAATTTATTGATGAGCGCGTAAGTCTTATTCCGGATTTTATATCAAATTGTGGGATGGCGCGTGTTTTCGCGTATTTTATGGAGCGTAGGGTGCAAATGACCGATGAGGCTATTTTTAATGATACCTCAATGACTATTAAAAATGCCATTCAGAATACCTTCAATAATAATAGTGATAAGACAAATATTAGTAAAACTGCCTTCGAGGTTGCTTTGAAACAATTGGTATAATATTTAGAACTCCTTATGTGTTAGTAATTTCTTAATGAATACACATAAGGAGTTATTCTGATAATTATTTTACTAAATTTGAGCAACAATTTTAATCCGTTTATCACGTTACATTAAAAACCCTAATCAATTAATATGCTATATTTTATTCAGCAGGATGCCGTGACGCAGGCAGCGCAGGATGCTGCAGAGGTTTCAGAAGAAAAAACGCTTTCGATTTTCGATTTGCTTTTAAGTGGTGGTATCGCCGGGCAGATCATTATTTTTGTTTTGTTTGTGTTATTGTTTGCAGCGGTCTATATCTATTTTGAAAGATTGTTTGCGATAAAATCTGCAAGCCAGGTAGATAAAAATTTTATGCACCAAATTAAAGATAGTGTATTAAATGGGAATATCGAATCTGCAAAGATTAGATGTGCCCAAAGTGATAATCCTGTAGCACGATTAACAGAGAAAGGAATTTCCAGAATTGGGAGCCCGTTAGAAGATATTAATACGGCTATCGAGAATGCAGGGCGTTTAGAGGTATATAAGCTAGAAAAAAACGTGAGTATTCTGGCTACTATTGCCGGTGCGGCACCTATGATTGGTTTCCTGGGAACAGTAATTGGGATGGTGATTGCTTTCCATGAACTGGCTACGAGTAGTGGGCAGGCACAAATGGGGTTACTGGCAGAAGGTATTTATACTGCAATGACAACCACGGTCGCAGGGCTTATTGTGGGAATTATAGCCTATATAGGGTATAATCATCTTGTGGTAAAAACAGATAAAGTAGTGCACCAGATGGAAGCTACAGCGGTAGACTTTTTAGACTTATTAAACGAGCCTGCTTAATATGAATTTAAGAGGTAGAAATAAAGTGAGCCCGGAGTTTAGTATGAGTTCAATGACAGATATTGTATTTCTGTTATTGATATTTTTCATGTTAACTTCTCCGGTGATTACCCCAGAAGCTTTGGATTTAATACTCCCAAAGGCTAAAGGGAAGACCACTAACCAGCAGAATGTTTCAGTAAGCATTACTAAAGAACTGCAGGTGTATATTAATGATGAGCGTATAAGTAGCTCGGCATTAGAAAGTACCTTAAAAAGTAAATTGGCGGGTATAGAAAATCCAACCATTATTTTACGGGCTGAAGAAGGAGTACCTATCGAAAAAGCGGTAAACGTAATGGATATTGCTAATCGAAACAGATATAAAATAGTTTTAGCGGTTAAACCGGAATAAATATGGCTTTCTTAGAAACCAATCACGAAAAAAAATCATTTACGATCACAGTAGTGCTTCATGTATTATTGTTGGCTATTTTATTCTTTTTTGGTTTTACATATTTAGACCCTCCACCTGAAAATGGTATAGCGGTTAATTTTGGAACTTCAGAAGTAGGTTCGGGAAATCAGCAACCAACCAAACCTATAGAGTCTGCTCCAAAAAACACAAGTCCTGAAGTTACTCCACCAGAGCCTGAACCTGTTGTAGAAGAGAAAGTGGTTACCCAGGAAATTGAAGAAGCTCCGGTTGTTGAGGAAAAAAAGGAAGTGAAAAAACCCGTTGAAACCGAGAAACCTAAAAAGGTCGAACCTAAAAAGGAAGAGCCGGCAAAAAAACCTGATCCAAAACCAGATAAATCTACTACCGATGCGATGAGTAGTATTTTAAATGGACCAGAGCGTAGCGGTGAAGAAAGTGGAGGAGAAGGTAATGATAATGCTGCCGGAGATAAAGGTTCTCCAGATGGTGATCCCAATGCTAAAAGTTATTATGGTAATGGAGCCGGTCTTGATGGTGATGGTAATTATCGTCTAGGTGGTCGACGTGCTTTAAATAAAGAAAAATTTGTGCAGGATTGTAATGAATCCGGGATCGTTGTGGTGCGTATAGAAGTGAACCGCCAGGGGCAGGTTATTGCCGCAACCCCAGGGGTTAAAGGTACTACAAATAATGCATCCTGTTTAACAGAGCCTGCCAGAAAAGCAGCTTTGGCTACCCGGTTTAACAGTGATTCTGATGCGCCTTCGCGGCAGGTAGGAACCATAGTATATAACTTCAAATTATCAGAATAATCAATGACGTATCAGCAAACTGTTGAATGGATGTTTCAGCAGTTACCCATGTATCAACGTGTGGGGAGTTCCGCATTTAAAAAAGATCTTTCCAATACTTTAAAATTGGCAGCTCATCTTGGGTTTCCAGAGCGCGATTTTAAAAGCGTTCACGTAGCAGGAACTAATGGAAAAGGTTCCAGTAGTCACATGATCGCTTCTGTTTTACAAGAAGCCGGCTATAATGTTGGGTTATATACTTCACCACATTTGAAAGATTATAGGGAGCGCATTCGAATTAACGGATCTTATATTTCCGAGGAAGCTGTGATCGATTTTATTCAAAATAATAAAACATTTTTTGAAGCAGAAAACCTGTCTTTTTTTGAGATGAGCGTAGGAATGGCGTTTTGGTATTTTGCTAAGGAAAAAGTTGATATCGCTGTTGTTGAAGTAGGCATGGGAGGTCGTTTGGATTCTACTAATATTATAATTCCTGAAGTTAGTTTAATTACTAACATAGGTAAAGATCATACGCAGTTTTTGGGTACTACACTTCCTGAAATAGCGGGAGAGAAAGCTGGAATTATTAAAGAAAACGTTCCTGTTATTATTTCTGAAAAGCATCCTGAAACACAAGAGGTTTTTATAAAGACCGCCGAAGAAAGAAACGCTGCAATTGTATTCGCTGAAGAACTTAAAGCTCCTGTACATCTAAGTACTGATTTACTGGGAAGTTATCAGGAAAAGAATATTAAAGGGGTGCGAGCTGTTATTAGACAGCTTATTTCTCAAGGCTGGAAAATTTCTGAAGAGCATCTTCGGGAAGGATTAAAAAATGTTCGTAAAAATACAAATCTTAGGGGAAGGTGGGATATTCTCCAGGAGTTTCCCAAGGTGATTTGTGATACCGCTCATAATAGTGACGGACTGAAATATGTTTTTAATCAACTAGAAGACGAAACTTTTGAGCATTTACATTTTGTTTTTGGAGTCGTTAATGATAAAGACCTTGATGAGGTATTGCCTATCTTTCCAAAAAGGGCTACGTATTATTTTTGCAAACCAGATGTTCCCCGAGGATTGGAAGCGGAAAAATTAATGGTAAAATCTATTGAATTTGGGCTTTTAGGAAAAGTGTTTAATAGTGTGGGAGAAGCTTATGCGGCTGCTATAAAAGCGGCAGGAACAAAGGATTTGATCTTTTGTGGAGGTAGTAATTTTACGGTAGCTGAAATTATTTAAAATTTTTAATTTTTTTCTTTGCGTAGAAGAAAAACTAGTCTATATTTGCACTCGCAATAATGAATGGGGCGCGTAGCTCAGTTGGTTCAGAGCACTTGGTTTACACCCAAGGGGTCAGGGGTTCGAATCCCTTCGCGCCCACAACCAATTCAAAAGCTTCCAAAAAGGGAGCTTTTTTTAGCTAAAACATTCATTAGGGCGCGTAGCTCAGTTGGTTCAGAGCACTTGGTTTACACCCAAGGGGTCAGGGGTTCGAATCCCTTCGCGCCCACAAAAAGAAAAAGCTTCCTAACTAGGAAGCTTTTTTTATTTTTAATCATTACCAGAGTGCTATAGGTTTTCTATGATTTTCTCTAATGCAATTCCTCTGGAGCCCTTTATAAGAATGTAGGAATTGTTGATGGGATTAGCGGTTAAAAAAGTTTTTAACTCGGTAGTATTGTCAAATTTCTGATATTCTTCGGGCGTTGAGGTTTCTTTAAAATGTTTGCCTACTAAATAAACATTTTTAAGTCCTTTACTATTGCAAAGCTCTACTATACTTTGGTGCTCTTCTTTACTATATTGGCCTAGTTCCAGCATGTCTCCTATGATTAGTGTTTTAGAGAGTGGAGTATTAAGGTTGCTAAAGTTGATGATTGAAGAACCCATGCTTGTTGGATTGGCATTATAAGCATCCAGTAAAAGCGTGTTATTTTTGGTCTTCTGGATTTGTGATCGATTATTGCTAGGCGAGTATTCTTTAATCGCCTCTTTAATAGCTTTAAAAGGGACTTTAAAATATAAGCCTATGGTTAGAGCTGCGGCAGCATTATAAGCGTTATATTGTCCTGTTAATTGAGTATTGAAGACGTCGTTATTATAAGTAAAGGAAGCATATTCAGGGCCATTTTGTGAAATAGTATAATCTATGCTTACGGCTGCTTTTTCCGAACTTCCAAATGTGAAAACATGAGAATAGCTATCCTGTCTTTGTTGTATTTCATCATCCAGATTAAGAAAAAGCAATTTTTTATGATTTTTAAGATGAGTATAAAGCTCACTTTTGCCTTTAATTACTCCTTCTATGCCACCAAAACCTTCTAAATGAGCCTTTCCGAAATTTGTGATATATCCGTAATCCGGTAGGGCAATTTCAGTAAGAAATTCGATTTCTCCCTGGTGGTTAGCTCCCATCTCTACTACGCCAACTTCCGTCGTTTCATCCATTCTTAAGAGAGTGAGCGGTACACCAATATGATTGTTTAAGTTTCCGGTTGTAGAAATCGTTTTGTACTTCTTGGTAAGTACAGCGTTAATTAATTCCTTGGTGGTTGTTTTGCCATTGCTTCCAGTGATCGCGAGTACTGGAATACCCAGAAAATGCCGGTGGAAAGTAGCCAGTTGTTGTAAGGCATCAAGGCAGTCTTCAACGAAAATATAATTATCCTGGTCTTTTGCATAGGCCTCTTCATCTACGATGGCAACTTCGGCACCTTTGTTTAAAGCTTCTTCGGCAAATTCATTTCCATTGAAATTTTCTCCCTTAAGTGCAAAAAATAAGCTGTTTGGTTTGATGTTTCTGGTGTCTGTGCTTACCCCTGAACTGGTAAGAAACCGACGATGTATTTTAGCTATGTTCATGAATTTAAGGTATAAAAAAAGCCCTAAAAATTAGGGCCTTTTTTGTGAATATTTCTTTAAAACTTAAAAGTCTTGCTTAGTTGCTTCTAGCTCTTTTTACATTGTCCATTGATTTTGCTCCTACTTTAGACATGGCATTTCTAAATCCTATGTAATCTGTAGCCATATCCTGAGGTAGGAACCTTCTTTGAGCAGGATCTAGCCAATAAGCTCTATCTTTCCAAGAGCCTCCTTTATACACCCTAACATCGTCACTAATTAAAGTGGTTCTTTCTTTATCGTCGTATTTAGGTTTTGCCTGAGTGGTATCTCCTATCGCGAGACGATCGAAATCTGGAGAGTTGTACATTCTTTTGGAATTGTCTGTGTCCTGAAAAGGCTGATAATATCTACTTGAACTTTTGTCTCCATCTCTAAAGTTCCTATTGTCACTTTTTGAGAAATTGGTTCTCATGTAAGTTTCGTCTTCTGTGATAGGTTTTTGTAAAATCTCTCCTGGCAAATTTCTAGCAACAACTCTTCCTGTACTTAAGGTGTCATATTTAATGTTATCTACTCCAACAACCTGAACGGTACCATCTTCATTAATTGCATTTTCAGTATATACATTTCCGCGGTAGTAGTTAAAGTCGTTAAATTCATCGTCCACTATTGGTCGGTACACATCAGCAACCCATTCTGCTACATTGCCAGCCATATCATACAATCCAAAATCATTCGCTTCGTAGCTCATTACCGGGGCTGTAATATCTGCGCCATCGTCACTCCATCCTGCAATTCCGCCGTAATCACCGGCACCCTGCTTGAAATTAGCAAGTTGATCGCCTTGTTTTCTAAGGTCTCCGCTACGGGTGTATCTTCCGTCCCATGGATATTTTTTTCGGCCGCGATAGATATTATAATCGCGAATTCCTACAAGGCCTAATGCGGCATATTCCCATTCCGCTTCGGTAGGAAGACGGTATTCAGGATATAAGATTCCATCTTTACGTTGTACATATTGTTTTTTGCCTGATGAGGTTGTCACCGTATTGCCTTGAGGGTCAGTTTGAGTGGTCGTATTATTTTGTGCTAATTTTTGAGATGTTTTACCACTTTGTGTCATTTCGGTATTCCCTCCGTATACCCGGCTTGGAGCATTGATGTAAGTTTCAGTGCTAAAAGTTGCTCCGGCATCAGTTTTATATAATGTCTCTTCAGAGATATAACCGGCATCTACCAGTTGCTTTTCGTTAACACGGTCTGTTCTCCACTTACTAAATTCCGCGGCCTGAACCCAACTAACACCAACAACAGGATACTCTCCATAAGCAGGATGTCGTAAATAGTTGTTTACCATGGTTTCGTTATAACCAAGTCGGTTTCTCCATACTAAAGTGTCTGGTAAAGCCCCGTAGTAAATGTTTCTGTAGTTTTGTTCTGATGGAGGGAAAACCCTTTTTAGCCAGTCTAAATATTCAAGATACATACGATTGGTTACTTCAGTTTCATCCATATAAAAAGACTGGATGTGTTGTTGGGTAGGGGTGTTGTTCCAGTCGTGCATTACATCATCCTGAACCTGGCCCATAGTAAATGTGCCTCCTTCAATAAATACCAGTCCTGGTGCTGGTTCCTGTTCTTTGTAGTCTGTATCGTATTGAAACCCACCGTCTTTCGAATTAATACTCCATCCGGTAGCTCTTGAGCTGTTTTTGTAATTTTTGGAATTGTTACATCCTACTAGACCAACGCCAAGGGCGATGGTAAAAATTGCTCTAAAAGCAGTTTTCTTTCTCATTCTCATGTTCTCTTTAGGTAGAATTTAGGCTCTGCAATATAATAATTAACGGTAAAAGTACAAGTTTATTTTGTTCTAACCGCCTTCATATTAATATATAAGAGGCTGCTATAGCTATACTCCTTTACTTTTTTAAAAAGTTAGGCAAATATGCACAAATTAATGGCGTTAGCTGCAAAATTAGTATTTTTTTAATGTCATTTAATGAAATAAATCTTTGCTGTTTTTTGTGAATTTTGGTATTCAGGTGATCTTGAAATTTCTTCTGCTCAACGAATGATAAGGTGCTTTAAGCGAATTTTAAAACGCAGCTACTTAGCTTCTAATAATATTAATATATATTTGTTTATCATTTAGTTTAAGAGATGAAAAAAATTTCAACGATTTTATTATTAGGCTCTATTCTTACTTCAGGTTGGTTACAGGCTCAGGATATTAGGGATAGAGTGATAACTACTGCCGTTCCTTTTCTTCTTGTAGCTGCAGATGCCAGGGCGGCAGGGATGGGAGATCAGGGTGTCGCTACTTCTGCAGATGTCTTTTCACAGCAATGGAATCCTGCAAAATTTGCTTTTGCAACTTCAGAACATGGTATAGGAATATCATATACACCTTATTTAAGTGATATCGTGAGTGATATTTTTTTAGGAGATCTTAGCTATTATTATAAAATAGATGATCGTAGTGCATTTGCCGGGAGCCTACGTTATTTTAGTCTGGGGACTATTGAAATCCGTCAGAATATCGAGCAAATACCGTTATTGGTAAATCCAAATGAATTAACTTTTGATGTTTCCTATTCATTAAAGTTAAGTGAAACTTTTTCTATGGCCGTAGCAGGGAGATATTTAAGGTCTGATCTTGGAGTAAGTGATAGCCAGGATTTAGGTGCTGCCGGAAGTTTTGGGGTAGATGTGGCGGCCTTTTATCAAAGTGATGAAATTGTTTATAATAATTTTGATGGGGTTTGGCGATTTGGAGTCAATATAAGTAATATTGGTCCTAAAATGAGTTATGATGATGCGGGGCAGGAAAATTTTATACCCACGAATTTAAGACTTGGTGGAGGTTTTGATTTTATTCTGAATCCCGATAGCAGGTTAGGGGTGTATCTAGAGTTTAATAAACTTTTAGTGCCAACACCACAGGATTTTAATGGTGATGGGGTTATAGATCAGGAAGATGATGACGTTTATAATACCACGACTGCGATAGGAGGAATTTTTGAATCTTTTACCGATGCTCCAGGTGGATTGAGTGAAGAGCTTAAAGAAGTGACCTGGGCATTGGGAACCGAATATAGCTTTAGGGATGCAATTAAATTAAGGGCAGGTTACTTTAACGAAAGTAATGAGAAGGGCTATCGTAAATTTGTATCTGTAGGTGGAGGCTTTAAATATGAGAATTTTGTAATCATCGATATTTCTTATTTGTTCTCAACTTCACAATTTCCCAGCCCTTTAGATAAAACTTTACGTTTTGGGCTCACTTTTAATTTTGGGGATTCATATCTAAATTAATTTACGGATAAAATAATAGAGAAAATCTAGTAAAAGCACCAGTAAGATGATATTGGTGCTTTTTTTGTTTAATTTGTTCCCCCGAAATTAGTGTTATGGAAAAAATAAAGTTTTCAGCAGAATTAGATGTTTTTGAAGACCAATCGCAACTACCGCAGGAAATTCAGAAGGTAATGAAACAGGCTATCCAAGCCAGGGATCATGCCTATGCACCCTATTCCTCTTTTAAAGTTGGCGCAGCTCTTTTGATGGATAACAATGAAGTTGTTATTGGTAGTAATCAGGAAAATGCTTCTTATCCTTCAGGATTATGTGCAGAACGTACAGCTATTTATTATGCTGGGGCAAAATATCCACAAATGTTGATAAAAGCGATAGCGATTTCTGCAAAATCCTTGCATAAAGAAATTACTTCTCCAATACCTCCTTGCGGAGCTTGTCGTCAGGCTATTTCAGAATATGAAGTAAATCAGGAGAAAGGGATTCCTATTTATTTTATGGGAGAAAAAGGGAAGGTATACCGGGCGAAATCGATAAAGGAGTTATTGCCTTTTATATTCGATAAATTTAATCTTTAGTTTATTAGATTTTTGCAGTAAAACAGTTTTACATTCTTATTATAAATAGTATTTTTGTTATTCGCTTGGCGTAATCTATCTGTAAAGCCATAAAAATTTTTAATTAAATGAAGAAAATAACAAAAGCCACATATTTAAAGTGGTATGAGGATATGCTGTTTTGGCGTAAGTTTGAAGATAAACTTGCGCAAGTTTATATTCAGCAAAAAGTAAGAGGTTTTTTACATTTGTATAATGGGCAAGAGGCTATCCTGGCAGGTGCTTTACATGCGATGGATACTGAAAAAGATCGTATGATTACCGCTTATCGTAATCACGTTCAGCCAATAGGATTGGGAGTAGATCCCAAGAGAGTAATGGCAGAGCTTTACGGTAAGGGTACTGGGACTTCTCAAGGTCTTGGAGGATCGATGCACATTTTCTCTAAAGAACATCGTTTTTATGGTGGTCATGGTATTGTTGGGGGACAAATTCCTTTAGGAGCCGGACTTGCCTTTGCAGATAAATATTTTAAAAGAGATGCGGTTACCTTAACTTTTATGGGTGATGGAGCTACGCGTCAGGGGTCATTACACGAAACCTTAACGATGGCCGTAAATTGGAATCTCCCCGTAGTTTTCTGTGTTGAGAATAATGGTTATGCCATGGGAACTTCTGTAGCCAGAACTGCTAAAAGTACAGATATCTGGAAATTAGGTAATGGTTACGAAATGCCATGTGCACCTGTAGATGCTATGGATCCAGAGAAAGTTGCTGAAGCTTTAGATGAAGCAATAACCCGTGCCCGAAAAGGGGAAGGGCCTACTTTCTTAGAGTTAAAAACCTATCGCTATAGAGGACACTCTATGAGTGATGCTCAACATTACAGAACTAAAGATGAAGTTGCAGAATATCAAAAGATAGATCCAATCACCAAAGTGAGAAGCATCATTATCGATAATAAATATGCAACCGAGGATGATATTAAAAAAATCGACAAGCGCGTTAAGGATAAAGTTAAAGAATGTGAGCAATTCGCAGAAGAATCGGCTTTCCCAGAAAAGAACGTAATGTACGATGTGGTTTACGAACAGGAAGATTACCCATTCTTACCACATAAACTATAATAATTATGGCAGAAGTAATTAATATGCCGCGATTAAGCGACACCATGGAAGAAGGTGTTGTGGCAAAATGGTTAAAACAAAAAGGCGACAAAGTTGCTGAAGGAGATATCCTTGCGGAGATCGAAACCGATAAGGCAACGATGGAATTTGAATCCTTCTATGAAGGAACACTATTGCATATAGGGATTGAAGAAGGAGAAACTGCTCCGGTAGATACGCTTTTAGCGATTATTGGTGAAGAAGGTGAAGATATCTCTGGATTGTTAAATGGTGAAGGTGGTTCTACTGAAGAAGCTAAAGAAGAATCAGCAGCCGAAGAAGAAACTGAGGATGATGACAGCGCATCTGAAGCTGGTGAAATCCCAGAAGGTGTAGAGATTGTTAAAATGCCGCGCCTTAGTGACACGATGGAAGAAGGAACTGTTGCTTCCTGGTTGAAAAAAGAAGGGGATAAAGTTTCTGAAGGTGATATTCTTGCGGAAATCGAGACCGATAAAGCAACAATGGAATTTGAATCTTTCTACGAAGGAACTTTACTTAAAATTGGCATTCCTGAGGGGGAAACTGCTCCCGTAGATAGTCTTTTGGCAATTATTGGCCCTGAGGGGACTGATGTGTCTAATGTGACTGGTGATTCTACTGGCAAAAAAGCTGCACCTAAAAAAGAAGAAAAGTCTGAAGCTAAAGAAGAGAAAAAGGAAGAAACGACTACAACTTCTTCAGATTCGTCGTCGGAAGGTGGTAGAATATTTGCTTCTCCATTAGCTAAGAAAATGGCCGAGGATAAAGGGATTGATCTTTCTAAAGTAGAAGGTTCCGGAGAAAATGGAAGAATCGTTAAAAAAGATATCGAATCTTACAAACCTTCTGAGGCTCCTGCTCC
The DNA here is from genome assembly GCF_000023465.1 of Zunongwangia profunda SM-A87. Lineage (NCBI taxonomy): Bacteria > Pseudomonadati > Bacteroidota > Flavobacteriia > Flavobacteriales > Flavobacteriaceae > Zunongwangia > Zunongwangia profunda. Next base: position 4,232,078 of record NC_014041.1, on the reverse strand, counting down.
AAAAGAAACTAAGAAAGAAGCAGAAACATCAGTAGCTGCTCCTTATGTGCCTGCTGGTGAAGAAAGTTTTGAAGAAATTAAGAATTCTCAAATGAGAAAGACGATTGCAAAACGTCTTGGAGAATCTAAATTTAGTGCTCCTCATTACTATCTTACTATAGAGGTAGATATGGAAAATGCAATGGCATCCAGAAAGCAAATTAACGAGATGCCAGATGTGAAAGTTTCATTTAACGATATGGTGATTAAAGCAAGTGCAATGGCACTTCGTAAGCACCCACAGGTAAATAGCCAATGGACTGGAGATGCTATGAAAATAGCCAAACATATTCATATGGGTGTTGCCGTAGCCGTAGAAGATGGTCTTGTTGTTCCTGTTCTTAAATTCGCAGATCAAATGTCGATGACGCAGATTGGCGGAAATGTAAAAGATCTTGCCGGTAAAGCGCGTAACAAGAAGCTTCAGCCAAAAGAAATGGAAGGAAGTACCTTTACGGTTTCTAACTTAGGAATGTTTGGTATTACTGAGTTTACAAGTATTATCAATCAGCCTAACTCAGCAATTCTTTCGGTAGGAACAATTGTAGAGAAACCTGTAGTGAAAAACGGAGAGATCGTTGTTGGTCATACCATGAAGCTTACCTTGGCTTGTGATCATAGAACGGTAGATGGTGCCACCGGTGCTGCTTTCTTAAAGGATCTTAAAACTTATATTGAGAATCCAGTTACTATGCTTGCTTAACAAGCTGGTGATTTTAGAATATTATAGAATCCCGCGTTTACTCGCGGGATTTTTTTATTTTAGCTTTTATGAGAAAACCACTTAAAAATTTAGGAATTCTGGCCTTAGGTTTAGCCGGAGTACTTTCTTGTAATGCACAGGAAAGCGCAGCGATACATATTTCTGCAGACGAAATGAAAACGAATCTGGAATACCTGGCTTCTGATGACTTAATGGGACGTAAAACCGGTACGGAAGGTATTGATAAAGCGGCCGATTTTATCACTACAATTTTTGAGGAAAATGGGGTGAAACCTTATTATGATACCTATCGTGATTATTTTAAGATTGGTGATGTAGACGCCTTTAATATTGTTGGATATCTGGAAGGCAATGATCCTGAACTTAAAGACGAATTTGTTGTTATTGGGGCTCATTATGATCATATTGGTGTTGGTAAAGAGGTTGATGGAGACACCATTGCAAACGGAGCGAATGACAATGCAGCTGGAACAACCGCCGTTGTAGAACTGGCTAAGTATTTTGCCAATATTAAAGATAATAAGCGTAGTGTTTTATTTATCCTTTTTAGCGGAGAAGAAATGGGCTTAAAAGGATCTTACCATAGCGCAAAAAGACTTAAAGAAGAAGGTATCGATATTTACACCATGATCAATTTGGAAATGATAGGGGTGCCAATGACCGATAAAGATTATCTTGCTTATGTAACAGGCTTTGAGGAAACAAATCTAGCTGAGAAATTTAATGAGTATACAGGAAAAAACACTTTAGGCTTCTTTGAAGGAGCCAAACAAATGAACTTATTTAAAAGAAGTGATAACTATCCGTTTTATGCAGAATTTAATGTTCCGGCGCAAACTATTTGTACATTCGATTTCACAAATTATCCATACTACCATCATGTAAAAGATGAAGTTTCAGAAATGAATCCCGAACACATGGCGAATGTAGTGAAAGCAATTATTCCCGGAATTCACCAAATCCTGAATACTCCAGAGAAAGAGATAAAAATGAATTAGAAATGAAGAATGTTGTTATTACCGGCACAAGTCGGGGAATTGGTTTTGAACTGGTAAAGCTTTTTGCTGAAGAGGATTTTAACGTATTGGCACTTTCCAGAAATAAAGAGCCCGTAGCTAAGCTAAAATTGGACAATGTAAATAGCTTTTCTTGTGATTTGGGAAATGAGTCTGATTTAAAAAAAGCTTCAGATTTTGTGCAAAAAGAATGGGGCGGTAAAGTGGATATTCTTATCCATAATGCCGGGGCATTTTTAAATAAACCCTTTCAGAAAACCACTTTAGAGGAGTTTAGAGCAATTTATGAGATCAATGTTTTTGGCTTGATAGGTTTGACTCAGCAATTACTTCCTTTTATGACTGCTAAATCTCATATTCTGAGTATAAGTAGTATGGGGGGCGTTCAGGGAAGTTTAAAATTTGCCGGTTTATCAGCGTATTCTTCAAGTAAAGCAGCCATTATTACATTAACGGAATTGCTTGCTGAAGAATATAAAGAAAATGGGCCTGTTTTTAATGTTTTGGCCTTAGGAGCTGTCCAAACCGAAATGTTAGCCGCTGCATTCCCGGGATTGGAGGCGCCGCTTTCTGCGCGAGAAATGGCTACATACATTAAAGATTTTAGTATTACAGGAAGTAAATTCTATAACGGTAAATTACTTCAGGTTTCTAATAGCACCCCGTAAGACTTTAAAATGAATCAGGTGTTATCCAGATATTTGCCAAGCCATGCAGTAGAGCCCGCTTTTATGCTCATTAAAGATAATAATGTGCACCTTAAAGTAGTAGACGAAAGACGTACAAGACATGGGGATTATCGTAGAATGCCAGATGGGACACAGCAAATTACCGTTAATGCAAACCTTAATAAATATCGATTCTTGATCACCCTGGTGCACGAAATCGCTCATTTGCTGGCTTTTGAAAAATATGGTAGAAGGATAAAGCCTCATGGGCAAGAATGGAAGCTGACTTTTCGGAATTTAATGTTGCCATTTATTCGGCCAGAAATTTTTCCGACCAAATTATTACCAATTATAGCCAGCCATTTTAGAAATCCTACCGCAAGCAGTGATACCGATGCGAGGCTTTCTATAGCTTTAAAAAGTTTCGACCAGCCTAACGATAAAAACTATATTTTTGAAGTGCCCTCAGGGGCTTTATTTCGAATTTATAACGGAAAAATTTTTAAAAAAGGACCAAAAAGAATTAAGCGATACGAATGTCTTGAAGTTAGCACCGGGAAGATTTATTTATTTCAACCTAATGCTGAAGTAGAACTTCTTAAAGCTTGATATTTTATATTTTTCTGAAGCTATGGAAAAAGAAAATGACAATTTAGAAAAAAATGAAGAGTACCGCGTGCAGGCCAAAGGATTTTTGCAGAGTACGAAGATTTTTATAAATGACCTTTTGGATATTAGAACCGATAGTGATCGGGAATCTACATTAGAAGCTGTAAGAAAGGATATCTCTTTTAAAGGTCATAATGCTTGGATTCTTATTTTTTCAATTTTTGTGGCTTCTATTGGTCTAAATGTGAGTAGTACCGCTGTAGTAATTGGTGCCATGCTTATTTCTCCACTAATGGGGCCGATTGTAGGTGTGGGAATGTCTGTAGCTATTAATGATGTAGATACGCTTAGAAAATCCATTAAGAACCTGGGTATAATGGTAGTTTTAAGCGTGCTCACCGCTTTTATATATTTTAAAATTTCTCCGGTTACTGAAATTACACCCGAGTTAGAGGCGCGGACATATCCAACAATACTGGACGTATTAGTAGCTATTTTTGGTGGTCTGGCCCTTATCGTAGGAAAGTCGAAAAAAGGAACTATTGCCAGTGTAATTATGGGAGTTGCAATCGCTACTGCCTTAATGCCTCCACTTTGTACCGTTGGTTTTGGTTTGGCCAATTCACAATGGCAAAATGCAGGTGGTGCATTTTATTTGTTTTCGATTAATGCAGTTTTTATAGCGTTGTCTACTTTTGCAGTGACTAAATTACTGGGATTTCCCCTGGTGCGCTATGCGAACAGTAAAAGCAGGAGAAGAACTGCTCAGGTAGCATCTGCGGTGGCAGTCATTGTAATGATTCCAAGTATTATCCTTTTTATTAACCTGCTTAATAAAACTCTTTTTGAGACTAAAGCCAAAGATTTTGTATCTAACGATGTTCGATATCTGGGTGCTGAAGTTTTAAAGCAGGAAGCCGATTTTGATGAGAAAACCATTAATATTTATTTGATAGGAAAACGTGTGCCTGAAGCAACGATTGCCACCTGGCGCTCAAAGCTTATCGAAATTGAAGCCTTAAAAGAATCAAAATTGATTGTGCATCAAAGTGCTGAAGATGGCGGGAATTTAGACGAACTCTCTACACAGGTACGAAGTGGTATTCTGGAAGATCTTTATCTTAAAAATCGAGAGGTTATAGAGGATAAAGATTCGCGAATCAAACTTTTAGAAGATCGGATTAATAGTTATAGAACTTCTCTTTTTGATTTTAACGGACTTAGTAAAGAAGCTCAGGCAAATTATGAAGAGATCGAAAATCTTGGGTATTCAAATCAAATTATTACGGATTTTAAAAGTACCGATACCATCCCTACATTCTCGATAACCTGGAAAAACAATTTGTCTTCGCGAGAAAAAGAAACCAACAGGCAGAAGTTTGAAAAATGGTTAAACGTACGTTTGCAATTAGATACGCTAACCGTACAGTCACTTAATTAATAACCTTTTAATTGTGCCTTTCTTACTTTCTTAAAAAGATCTGATGAATATACAAAATCGGTCACCGTTTTATCTTGGGTTTTAAAGATTTCGTCTTTTGTGCCTGTCCAGGCTAAAAGGCCATCTTTTAGAAAAGCTATTTTTTCACCAATTTCTAAGACCGAGTTCATATCGTGGGTAATAATAATCGTCGTGATATCAAATTCGTGAGTGATTTTCTGTATTAGATTGTCGATTACTGTTGCGGTAGTGGGATCTAATCCAGAATTAGGTTCATCACAAAAAAGATATTTGGGGCGGTTTACAATGGCACGTGCAATAGAAACCCGTTTTTGCATTCCTCCACTGATTTCTGAGGGCATTTTATCATCGGCGCCAACCAGATTCACTCGTTCCAAAACGTTATCCACGCGTTCTTCCATTTCTGCTTTCTTCATTTTGGTGAACATTTTTAAGGGAAACATTACGTTTTCCTTTACCGTCATCGAATCGAATAACGCACCTCCCTGAAAAACCATTCCTATTTCTTTTCTAAGTTCCCGTCGTTCTTCATCGGTAAACTCACTGTAAGGCTTTCCGTCATATTCTATAGTTCCTTCCTCTGGAGTGAAAATCCCAAGCATATTTTTCAGGAAAACACTTTTTCCAGATCCGGATTGGCCAATAATAAGGTTTGTTTTTCCGCGGTCAAAAACAAAGTTTAGCCCTTTTAAAACTTCTTCACCGTTAAATGCCTTACGTAAATTTTTTACCTCTATCATAATTAACTAAGTAATAATTGAGTAGTAGCGTAATTCGTAATAATTAAAACCACGCTGGTCCATACAAAAGCAGTGGTACTGGCCTGACCAACCTCTAAGGCTCCACCTTTCATGTAATATCCATGATAAGCAGGTACCGTAGCCAGAATAAAAGCAAATAAAAAGGTTTTTATAAATGCGTAAATAAGATGAAAAGTCACAAAATCATCCTGAAGACCGCTTACAAAATCATCAGGTTTTACAAATCCACCTAATACGGCAGCTACATAAGCACCTAAAATGCCTAAAAACATAGAGATTGCAATTACAAACGGATAAGTAAGCATCGCTATAATTTTAGGGAAAATAAGATAGTTTTTAGAGTTGATACCCATTACTTCAAGTGCATCGATTTGTTCAGTAACCCTCATAGAACCAATACTGGATGTTATAAATGAGCCCACTTTTCCCGCCATAATTATGGAAATAAAGGTAGGGGAAAACTCCAATATTACCGATTGTCTGGCTGCAAATGCCACCAGACTCTTGGGAATAAGAGGATTGTTAAGGTTTAGTGCGGTTTGTATGGCAACAACAGCCCCGATAAAAAAGGACAAAAAGCATACAATCCCTAATGACCCGATAATAAGCTCATCTATTTCCTTAAAAATAAGATCCTTTAAAACCGATCGCTTGGTCATCCTGCCAAAGACGCCTTTTAGCATCAAAAAATATTCACCGATGGAGTGGAGATAGGTCATTCAACAATTTTTGTAAAGCTAAAATACTAAATTTTACTTCGAAAGTATTTAACGTAGAATTAAACTTTAACGTGCTAAGTTTATTACTTTTGACGTGTTCTTCAAATAATTTACTATGAAACGGATATTTTCAGCGGCGTTTATGCTGCTATTTGCTTTTTCATCCAAAGCACAAACCCCTCAAAATAATGCAAATAAGCCCAAACTTGTGGTGGGAATTGTAGTCGATCAAATGCGCTACGATTACCTGAATAAATTTTGGGACAAGTATGAAGAAGGTGGTTTTAAAAGAATCATTAATAACGGATTCAATTTTAAGAATAACCATTACAATTATGCGCCAACTTATACCGGTCCCGGACATACCTCGGTTTGGACAGGTACCAGTCCAATGAATCATGGGATTATAGGTAATGACTGGTTTGATAAGTTTACCGGGGAGATGGTATATTGTGCACAGGACGATGATGTAGCATCATTAGGTACTAAAACTAATGCAGGTAAAATGTCGCCACATCGCATGCAAGCCACAACTTTAAGTGATCAAAATAGGTTACATACCCAATTTAGAGGAAAAACCATTGGTGTTTCCATTAAAGATCGTGGCGCTATATTACCGGCTGGACATACGGCAAATGCTGCCTACTGGTTTTCTGGTGGTGGTGATGGAAAGTTTATTAGCAGTACTTATTATATGGACGAGTTACCAAAATGGGTGCAAAAATTCAATTCATCCGGTAAAGCAGCTTCTTATTTAAAGGAATGGAATACGCTGCTGGATATTGAAACCTATGTAGAAAGCGGTATAGATGAAAACACTTTTGAAGGTGGTTTTCGCGGAAAAGAAAAAGCTACTTTCCCTTACGATCTTAAAAAGCTGAGTAAAGAAAATGGAAATTATAGTATTATCCCACAAACACCTTATGGTGATGATATTACTTTAGATTTTGCCCTTGCCGCTATCGAAGCTGAAGAATTAGGGCAAGATGAAGATACCGATATTCTAGCTCTTAGTTTCTCCAGTACCGATAAGGTTGGACATAACTTTGGTGTGAATTCTAAAGAAGTAGAGGATACATATTTGAGGTTAGATAAGAATATATCAGATCTTTTAACTTATTTAGATAAAAATGTAGGTGAAGGTAAGTATACAATTTTCTTAACGGCAGATCATGCTGGTGGTCACGTTGGTGGTTACTTGAATTCTGTTAAGATCCCAACAGGAAATTTAGATTATGGAAAATTAAAAAAGGATTTTACAGATTTTGCTACGAAGCAGTTTGGAGAAGGACTCATAAAAAATGTTTCGAACGATCAAATCTTTCTTGATTATGATTATATGGCTACTAAGGATTTAAACCCAGCGGATGTAGAAACCAAGATCGAACATTTTTTAATTCAGCAACCCGGAGTCTATAAGGTATATACACGTACAGAACTGCAGTCTAATAATTTTTCTAACGGAATAGGCTATTTGGTACAAAACGGATTTAACCAGAAGCGAAGCGGAGATATTATGATCGTAGAGCATCCTGGTAGTGGTTACGGTAGAGGTTCCACTCATGGTAGTGTTTTTAACTATGATACCCATACCCCCTTATTATTTTTTGGAGCACGAGTACCACATGGGGAAACTTACGAGCGTTCAGAAATAGTAGATGTTGCTCCTACAATGGCCGCATTACTAGGGATAGAATATCCTAATGCAACCAGTGGTAACCCGTTAGCAATAATGCTGGATAAAGATTCGGAATAATTAATGAAAAATCGGAGTCTAAAGGAACCTTTAATCTTGATTAACTAGTGAAAAAGCTCCTGAAATTAATGAATTTCAGGAGCTTTTTTTAATGTATTATTTAAAAACTTTAGCTTTCATTTTTTTCCATCGTAAAGCTCTAATAAATTTTGCTTCTTCTTTGGAAACCAATAAAGTTTCATTAGTTTTTTTGGCCTGGAAATAGCCTTTTAAATAGGCCGGGAATAAACTAAGATCATTTTTTAAGGTTGCTAATTTGGCTGAAGCAATTGTTGTAATTAAAAGCCCATATCCTAAACGATAAAAAGCTTTTCCCTGTTTGTAGCGGGAAGCTTTAGTGTTGTAGTTTGCTCCTGTAGGTTTTAGATGTTTTACGTGTAATTTTTCGGTAGTTTCAATTGTCCATCCATGAAACTGAGCCAAAAGTTCATCTACAGTATCCCAACCCATTGCAGCTTTTAATTCGCCAATCTCTTTAAAGCAACCTTTTCTATAAGCTTTTAAAGCACCTCTAATATGATCTTTGTCGGTTAGGTTTTCGATGATCCATTCTCCGTTTTTTTTAATCGTGCAATGTCCTGCAGCCATGCCGATTTTTGGGTCTTTTTTGAAGATTTCGACGATGGTTTTAAGGTAGTTTTCAGGGAAGATCAGGTCGGCATCAAACTTACAGATCAAATCATAATTTTCGTCCAGCTCGGCTAAACCGGTATTAAAAGCATTAATCACCTTACTTCCCGGTTGGTGTGCTTCAGACGAAGTTGTATTTTTTAGATGAATAAAAGGATGATCTTCGATAAATTTCTGAACAATGTTTGGGGTACTATCAGTACTTTGGTCGTTTACCACTACAATTTTTGAAGGCAAAAAACTTTGTTTTACCAACGACTGAAGGGTTAAACTAATAAAATCTGCCTCGTTATGTGCTGGGATGACGATATAAATTCTCAAAAAATCTTTTTATATGTAAACTTACAATTTTCTATACATTTAATTTGGTTTTAAAACAGCTTCATAATTGGTATTAATTAAATCCCGTATTAAATCTGAGTTATGCTGATTCACTAAAATAACCATTCCCCATTCAAATTTTTTATCATAAGTTAGGATGGAAGAGCATGCAAAAGTATCGCCGGTTTTATAGAAAAATAAGTCCTCATTATCTCGTGCCATTTCCTGACCTAAACCTATTTCCCTTCTCGTATTTTTATAGAAAGTTCGTTCGGTAAGTTTCGTTGCCGCAGCAATTTGATTCTTACCGCTTATTAAAACTTTTATAAATTTCACCATATCTTTGGTGTTTGATTTTAGAAGTCCTGCCGGCGCCGTTAAATGGTTCCAGATAAAATAATCTTGTTGTTTCCCTTCTATATCATAGCCTGTTACTCTATTTTCTACATGATACAGTTTGGTAAGCGTGTTTTTTAGTTTGGCCGGTTTTACTATTTTTTCTTGTAAAATTTGGTCAAAATCTTTGTTATAAACTTTTTCTAAGATCAGCCCCAATATAGTGTAACTGATATTGGAATAACGGTAATTTCCATAATCTATTAGTGAGGTGCTATCATTTAAGATGTCATGTAGTATTCTATCTGTAATCGCTAATGGCTGTTTTGGAGTACTTTTCATAAGTTTTTGAAAATCAAAATCCGGTAAGCCCGACTGATGGGAACCGAGATCTGAAATTTTAATGGTCTCTAGTATATTTTTAGGCAGCTTATATTTAGAGGGAAAATAGTTGCCTATGGGGTCATCAATAGCTAACCTTCCTTCTAATTGAGCCTGTGCGATTAGATTGGCAGTTAATAGTTTTGTGATCGAGCCAATTTCGTAAATTGTAGTTTCATTTACTTTTTTAGAGCTAGTTTTACTAAGCGTCCCATAATTAAAAAAATATTCTTTGCCATGATCTATAAATCCAATGCTTATAGCAACTTCTGGATTTTTACTATGGATGATATGGCTAATAGAATCTATTTTTTTTGCCCGGGATTGGCCAACGCAAAGCTGACTGAAAAGTAAAAAAATATCGAGAAGCTTGATAATTTTCATTTTATGAATTTTGTGAGGGATATTTATAGAATAAAAGTTTTAAGCAATTTGGTATTTTCGGTTTTTTGATACCAGTCGTTAAATACTAATGCGATATTTTTAACGTGAAAAGTGCCAAATTCGGTGTCCCGGTGCTTTTCTATAAATTCAATCAATTCGTCAGGATATTGTAATCTATTTTGAAATCTTAAGATTGTGCTATGCGCGGTTTTGATGGTATAGCGTTTATCTAAACTTTGAGTTAAGTCTGTTTGTTTAAAATGTTCTCTAAGGGAATTACGAAGTATCTCCAGAGTATCATCTTCGGGATAACCGTTTACTAAAATTCCGCTAGGATTAAGGGAAATTCCTTTTAAATGTATTCTGAAGTTATGGATAGTAGATAGACTTTTTCTAATTACTGAAATATAATCCTGAGTATTAATTTTATCCAGGTGGAAGCCAGAATAGCAGGAAATGATCGACATGATCGTAATGTGAAAATCATCTGGTGGATATGCATACTGAAGAGGTTCGATGCCTTTGATTTCCTGAAGAATAGTATGAATTTGTGAGGAGACTTTTTTATCGGGACGCGCAAGCAGTGTAATTCCCCGACGCAAATCTTCAGGATTATAAATATTTTTATCTATAAAATAACTTCCGCTTTTAACTAACTTTAATCCGTTGGCATGAATGTTTTTATAATGTCTTTCAAGCTCAAAACTCATTAAAAAAATCTATTTTCGTTCGGCATACACCGCGTAATAGCGCGGGGTAAACTGTCTTAAAATTGGTCGAATTCCGATTTTATTTACAGGATTGGTCCATTTTAAACGATCTTTTATTTCCCAGCCAGATTTTTCTAAAAGCCAGTCGAATTGCCAGTCTTCAAACTCGTGATAATGCCGATCTCGCATATCGGTTTTACTGCGATATGCTTTAGAGAACCAAAGATTTAAAGGAACACTGGCAACCAGTTTATCGGCTTCTATATTTTTTAGAATGGTATAAGGGTTTAAAAGATGTTCAAAAATTTCAAATGCTGTTACGACTTTAAAATTCTTTTTGATCATCTCAAATTGTTCATCTAAATCTTCGCCGTTAGTGTTGGTTACCTCATACCCTTGATTTAGCATAATTTCAGAAAAAGGATTTTTAACGCCTAAATCCAGGATATTGGAAGGTGCTTTTATATGCTTATTTAAAAATTCGAGTGTTTTTTGAAATCGTTTGTTGGGATATGTGTTTTCGTACATATTAATATTCGTATACTATGGCATTCACATTCATACCGGCACCCACGCTGGCGAACATAATAATATCTCCCTTTTTTAGTTCCTGCTTATCAATTTGTTTATTGATGACCAGATCCAGTAAAGTTGGGACGGTGGCAACGCTGCTATTTCCTAACTCCTGAATGGTCATAGGCATCACGCCTTCAGGAAATTCTTCGCCAAAAAGTTTATAAAAACGTTTTAGAATGGCCTCGTCCATTTTTTCATTAGCCTGATGGATAAACACCTTTTTTAGATCTTTGATACTTTTACCACTTTTCTCTAAACAGGATTTCATGGCTTTAGGAACGTTTATCAATGCAAATTCATAGATCTTACGGCCATTCATTTTAATGTAACGCACATTAGGATCTGCTTGTGGGCTATTGGATTTTCCAAAGTAGATGTAATGAGCTTCGTTATAAGAATAAGTAGCCGACTCATGGGCTAAAATACCACCACCATTTTCGCTGGCTTCTAAAATTGCAGCACCGGCACCATCAGAAAAGATCATGCTGTCACGATCATGCTTATCTACTACACGCGATAATGATTCAGCTCCTATTACCAAGCATTTTTTTGCCATCCCGCATTTAATAAATGCCTGGGCTTGTATCATTGCTTCAATCCAACCGGGGCAGCCAAAAAGTATATCATACCCCACACATCTTGGATTTTTAATACGTAGGTGATATTTTACACGGGCAGCCATACTTGGTACGGTGTCACTTTGAATAGCACCTTTTTTAACGTCCCCATAGTTAGTAGCTACTATAATGTAATCTAAGGTTTCAATGTCTATAGCTGATGCTTCAATTGCCTTTTGAGCGGCGAGAAACGCAATATCTGATGCGTTTAAATTATCATCTAAATATCGACGCTCTTCGATACCTGTAATATCTTTAAACTTCTTAATGGTTTCTTCATTGGAATGCGGAAACCTGGTGCCATCCAGATTTTTGAATTCATGCAGATGAAAATCAGCATTTTTCGTAATAACATTGGGGATGTAACTTCCCGTTCCTGTGATCTTAATATTCATCTTGCGTTTTCAATTATAAAGTGAAGATAAGAATTATATATGATTTTGCTAAAAAAATGTTAACGGCTTTTTGGAAAAAATAAAAAAGGCTATCACATTTGATAGCCTTTCACCAATTTATTATTTTTTGATTATGCTTCCATATACTCTTCTATAGGAGGACAGGTACACATTAAATTTCGATCACCAAAAGCTTCATCAACTCTTCTAACGGTAGGCCAAAATTTATTATCTGCAATATAGTCTAATGGAAAAGCTGCTTTTTCTCTGCTATATGGCAAATTCCATTCGCTTGCTGTAAGCATTTTTATAGTATGCGGAGCGTTTTTTAGTACATTGTTTGGCTCATTTTCACTTGCTTCTTCGATTTCTTTTCTAATAGAAATCAAAGCATCACAAAAACGATCTAACTCTGCTTTGCTTTCGCTTTCTGTTGGTTCGATCATTACCGTTCCCGCTACAGGGAAAGATACTGTTGGTGCATGAAAGCCGTAATCAATAAGGCGTTTCGCGATATCAGTAACCTCAATACCGTTGTCTTTAAATGGGCGGCAATCCAAGATCAATTCGTGAGCTGCACGTCCACGTTCGCCAGAATATAAGGTTTTATAATGCTCTGAAAGTCGTTCTTTAATATAATTTGCATTCAGGATAGCATACTCGGTAGCTTTTTGTAAGCCGCCACTTCCCAGCATTTTTATATATCCGTAAGAAATTAAACAAACTAAAGATGATCCCCAAGGTGCTGAAGAAATTGCGCCAATTGCTTTTTCTCCCCCGGTTTTAATTATGGGGTTACCTGGTAAAAATGGTACCAGTTGTTTTGCAACACAAATAGGGCCAACACCCGGACCACCACCTCCATGAGGAATGGCAAAGGTTTTATGTAGGTTTAAGTGACAAACATCGGCTCCAATATTTCCTGGATTGGTTAAACCAACCTGAGCGTTCATATTAGCACCATCCATATACACCTGCCCCCCATTGTCATGAATAATCTGGGTAATCTCGCGAATAGCCGATTCGAATACCCCATGTGTAGAAGGATAGGTAACCATTAAAGCAGCAAGATGATCTTTATGCTCGATCGCTTTTTCTCTTAGATCATCAATATCTATATTTCCGTTTTCGGTAGCTTTAGTTACCACTACTTTCATTCCTGCCATTACCGCAGAAGCCGGGTTGGTACCATGTGCAGAGGAAGGAATTAAGCATACGTTACGATGGCCTTCACCACGAGATTCATGGTAAGCTCTAATGACCATTAATCCTGCATATTCTCCCTGCGCCCCAGAGTTTGGTTGCAACGAAGTAGCTGAAAAGCCGGTAATTTCTGTAAGTTGATTTTCCAGTTCTTTAAGAACGATCTGGTAACCTTCTGCCTGTTCTACCGGAGCAAACGGGTGTATATTACCCCATTGTGGATTGCTAAGCGGTAGCATTTCTGAAGCAGCATTCAACTTCATGGTACAGGATCCTAAAGAAATCATCGAGTGATTTAAGGAAAGATCTTTACGTTCTAATTTTTTGATATAACGCATCAATTCGGTTTCTGAATGATATGCGTTAAAAACGTCATGACTTAAGAAATCTTTTTTTCTTGAAACTCCTTCTGGAATGGCATTAATTTCTTTTAATGCTGAAAGTACTTCGGTTTCTTTACCAGCTACTTCAGCAAAAATCGAGGCCACTGTATTTATATCTTCAGTAGTTGTCGTTTCGTTTAAAGCAATAACAACCGTTTCTTCATCTGGATAGTAGAAGTTGTATTCTTTAGCTTCCGCAGCAGCTTTAATTTTTTCAGCATCTGCTTTCACCTGAAGTGTATCGAAGTAAGCTGAATTTACCTGTTTGTATCCTAATTTTTCTAATTGAGAAGCTAAGCTTGTCGTAGAATAGTGAACGGTATCTGCAATGTATTGCAATCCTTTTGGTCCGTGATAGACCGCATACATTCCTGCCATTACGGCCAGTAAAACCTGAGCGGTACAAATATTTGAAGTTGCACGATCACGTTTTATATGTTGTTCCCTGGTCTGTAAAGCCATTCTTAAGGCATGGTTGCCATCTGCATCTTTGGTGACTCCAATTATACGACCGGGAAGGTTTCTTTTGTAAGCTTCTTTAGTAGCAAAATAAGCAGCATGTGGGCCACCGTAACCTAACGGAATTCCAAAACGTTGGGTGGTACCTACCACAACATCTACACCCAGCTCACCAGGAGCCTGTAGTTTTACTAAACTTAAAATATCTGCGGCAACCGCAACCTTTATAGAGTTCAGGTTACAATTATTTACAAAATCTGCATAATCAAAAACCTGTCCGTATTTTCCAGGATACTGTATTAAAGCTCCAAAGAATTCGGCTGAAAAATCAAATTCTGCATGGTCTCCAAGTACGATATCGATACCTAAAAATTCTGCACGGGTTTTAATTAACGAGATGGTTTGTGGTAAAACCTCTTCAGAAACAAAAAACTTATTTACATCATCTTTCTTTTGCTTACGATCTCTAACCGCAAACAACAAAGCCATAGCTTCTGCTGCTGCAGTAGACTCATCTAAAAGAGACGCATTGGCGATTTCCATCCCGGTAAGATCGCTTACCATCGTCTGGAAATTTAATAAAGCTTCTAATCTTCCCTGAGCAATCTCTGCTTGATAAGGGGTGTATGCAGTATACCATCCCGGGTTTTCTAAAATATTACGCTGTATTACCGCAGGTAGAATTCCCTGGTGGTAACCTAGCCCGATGTAAGATTTAAAAACCTTGTTTTTAGCCGCTAATTTCCCAATATGCTCTGCGTATTGATTTTCACTAAGCGCTTTTGGTAGATTTAGGGGCTGTTTTAAACGAATATCGTCTGGGATAGTTTCGTATATAAGTTGCTCTAAACTATCAACACCGATAGTTTGAAGCATCTCTTTAAGATTTTCTTCTTTAGGACCAATGTGGCGAAGGGCAAAAGAATCTGTTCTCATTAAATAAAATAGTTGTGTTTTTGATGCCGCGAAATTACATAATTTCGATGTAAATATTTAATGATTAGGGGATACACTTTTAAAGATTTTTTAACCTGATCTAAGTTGTTGAAAATTAATAAAATTGAATCTGATTTAGCCCAGTATTAAACTGAAGTTTTAAATCGCTATTTTAGCCCCGTGAAACGGCTTAAAAATCTTTTTGAACTTTATATAAACTCTAGTGTTCATACCGGGATTGCGGTGGTTTGTTTTACGCTGGTCACTTTTTTAGAGTTCGGGATTAAAATCGACCATAATCTATTGGGTTTTATCTTCTTCGGGACCATTACCAGCTATAATTTTGTAAAATATGCCAGTGTCGCGAGATTACATCATTCCAGTCTAGCCGGGAATCTTAAGATAATACAGGTATTTTCTTTTTTTTGTTTTGTGGCACTTTTGTGGTTCACCTTAAAGCAGGATTATAAAACCTTGTTTGCATCTTCTATTTTGGGTATGCTTACCTTACTTTACGCGACTCCGGTTTTAAGGGGACACCAAAATCTAAGAAATATCGCAGGTGTTAAGGTTTTTGTTATTGCTATAACAGCTACAGGGACCGGAGTTCTATTGCCGTTACTTCATCAATACGATGTTTCGTTTCAGGATAAATTTTTAGCAATTTTTCAACGAATATTGATTCATGTTGTCTTAATGTTGCCTTTCGAAATTCGGGATCTAAGATTTGATGATCCTTCTTTAAAAACAATTCCGCAATTGTTAGGGGTGAAAAATACGAAACTTTTTGGTGTTGTATTGATGGTACTAGCGGTAAGTATTTCGTTTTTTAGAACCAATATTGGTCATCATAGTTTAATTGGTCTAAGCATATTTTCTATAGTGGTAGTTTTGATGCTGTGGGCTTCTAGAATAAAGCAAAAGCCATTTTATGCTGCTTTTTGGGTAGAGGCAGCGCCCATTTTCTGGGTGCTGATTTTGGTTATTCTGAATGTGATTTTTTAAGTTCTTCTTCTATAGCTTTACGCCAACACTCTTTTTCTTCTTCACTGCAACATTTCAGTTTTGCTTTTTCGATAAGCTCAGTAAGGCGTGTGTTTTTTTCACTGTATTCTCTGCAACGAGGGCATTCGGCCAAATGTTCTAATAATTGAATTTTTTCAATATTATCAGCTTCTTTATACTGGCCTTTATCACAACAGCATTCGGCCTTATCACAATCAATATATTTCTTTTCTTCCTGCATAATTAAAACCAATTTTGTTCCAGACAAGCAGCTAATGCCGTTCTGGCTCTGTGAATGATCACCCAGAGGTTAGACGGAGTGATGTCGAATTCTTTACAAATAACTTCGGTATCCACACCATCTATCGTTTTCATCTTAAAAATTTCGGCGTGTTTAGCATTTATTTTTTCTAAACAATCCAATATGGCCATCCCGAGTTCGGTATTTTCCATATCATCTTCGGCAGTTTTGTCAAATTGATCAGCTACCTGCTCTTCCAGCCAGTCGCCATCATTTTCTCCATCACGATAATTAATATGAACTTCAGCCTGACCTTTCTTAGAATTCATCTTGCGGTAATGATCGATAATTTTTCTTTTAAGGATCGAAATTAACCAGGTTCTTTCGCTAGCTTCACCCTTAAAATTTTCCATCGATTTTAGACCGGCAAGAAAAGTTTCTGAAATAAGATCGTTAGCAATCTCACGATCATTTACTCTTACAATTGTATAATTGAAGAGATAATCTGAGTATTTGTCTACCCACTTTGTAGGATCTATGGTATGCGTTGACATTGTTTTTGTCGTGAGATTATCAGCCAAAAATAAGAAAACTTATTTACTCTGAATAAGGTTTATATACTTTGAATATCCTTAAAATGATAGTAAGTCGCCAATCCGGATCTAGTATGGAATGACGACTATTCTTAACATTCTATTTTTCGATCAATCCTGCTCTTTTTAATAGCGCATCGGGTTGCGGCTCTTTTCCGCGGAAGCGTTTGTAAAGCGTCATCGGATGCTCTGTTCCTCCCATAGAAAGAATATTGTTTTTGAATTTATCAGCTACTTCTTTACTAAAAATTCCTTGTTCTTTGAAGTATTCAAATGCATCGGCATCTAAGACTTCTGCCCATTTATACGAATAATATCCCGCTGAATATCCTCCCTGGAAAATATGAGAAAAAGCCGTACTCATGCAATTCTCTGGAACATCGGGGTATAATTTCGTAGCTTCAAAAGCTTTATTTTCATGCATTTTTACATCGTCGATATCAGAAGGGTTAATCGCATGCCAGCTTAAATCTAACATTCCGAAACTTAATTGGCGAAGGGTTTGCATTCCTTCCTGGAAATTAGAGGACTCTTTAATTTTTTCTACTAATTCCATCGGGATGGCCTCATCGGTCTTATAGTGCTTAGCAAACAATTGTAGCGCCTCTTTTTCATAACACCAGTTTTCCAGAACCTGACTGGGTAATTCTACAAAATCCCAATATACATTAGGTCCCGATAAACTTGGGTACACTGTGTTGGCTAACATGCCATGAAGGGCATGACCAAATTCGTGGAAAAGCGTAGTTACTTCATTAAAAGTTAATAATGAAGGTTCTGATTTTGTAGGCTTTGTGAAATTGCAAACAATCGATACATGGGGACGCTCTTCTTTTTTGTTTTTAACGTATTGTGATTTATATTCGGTCATCCAGGCGCCACCGCGTTTTCCCGGTCTTGGATGAAAATCGGCATAAAATAAGGCTACGTCATTGCCGTTTTCATCGGTAACATTGTATGTTTTTACATCTGGATGATATTTTTCTATCTCCTTGGTTTCATTAAATTGAAGTCCGTATAACTTGCTTGCCACCGTAAAAACACCATCGATTACATTTTCTAATTTGAAATAAGGCTTTAGCTTTTCGTCATCCAAATTGAATAAATTTTGCTTCAATTTTTCACTGTAGTATGCTGAATCCCATTTTTCCAGTCGGTCGATTTGATCTAATTCCTTGGCGAATTTTTCAAGGGCAGCAAATTCCTTTTCAGCAGCTGGTTTTGCTTTTTCCAGAAGTTCATTTAAGAAATTATCAACCTTTTCTGGTGTTTCAGCCATTCGCTCCTGTAATACAAAATGTGCATGAGTGTCAAAACCTAAAAGTTGCGCTCGCTGATATCTTAGTTTGGCGATTTTTAGTACATTTTTCTGATTGTCTAAGTCATCACCATGAAATCCTTTTGCGCCAAAAGCAAGGGACATTTTTTTACGAAGCTCACGTTTTTTAGCATATTTCATAAACGGGATATAACTAGGGTAGTCTAAAGTGAAAATCCAGCCTTCTTTGTCGCTGGATTCAGCTACGCTTTTTGCTTCCTCTTTAAAACTTTCCGGTAAACCGTCAAGATCTTTTTCATCGATGATCTGGAGCTCAAATTTGTTGGTTTCTGCCAAAACATTCTCACCAAAATTTAGGCTTAACGCAGAAAGTTGCTTATCGATTTCCCGTAATTCTTCCTGTTTTTCCTTTGGAAGATTGGCACCATTTCTAGAAAAAGCTTTGTATTTTTTATCTAATAGCGTCTTTTGCTCTGTGGTGAGATTAAGCTGATCTTTTTGCTTATAAACCGCTTTTACACGTTTAAACAAATCTTCGTTTAGGATAATGTCATTTCTGAATTCAGAGAGTAGCGGAGAAACTTCCTGAGCTATTTTCTGAATTTCAGCATTAGTTTCTGCAGAATTAAGATTGAAGAAAATACTGGTGACGCGATCTAGTTTTTCTCCCGAAAATTCTAATTCTTCTATAGTGTTTTCGAAAGTCGGTTCAGTTTCAGCTGAAGCGATGGTTTCGATTTCTGATTTTGCTAATTGTATGGCTTCGGTAATGGCAGGCTTAAAATGTTCCGTTTTAATTTTTGAAAACGGAGCATATTTGAAGTCTTGCAATAACGGATTATCTGTACTCATAATACCTTCAAATTTTTTCGAAAATAAAATGAGCAAAGCCTAAGCCATAAACTTGAAAAGGTATCTTATTTCAGGTTTTAAAGATTGATTGCCAGAATTATCGATTTTGAAGCGTTTTTTTCGGACGAATTGGCAGGATGTCAATTAGCAATAATCAATAAACAGTTATCAATTAGCAGGCAGTCTTTAGCTTTCAGCAATTAGCAAATTTCATTACAGATTAGTTCTAAAGAAATGGCGAAATCTCATTCAACATTAAGCATTCAAAATTCAAAATAAATTTATCATCCCTCAAAATCTAAAAGCGAAGCGTCTCAATACTCAATTCTAACATCTAACATCGCAGCGATCTAATCTTTACTTCTTCTTAACCTCTTCAGCGCCCTTGATCACTTTTTCTTTAAGCCCTTCTTTATACACCAATACTTTATCCTGAACGCATTTATCGGCAGCACCAATGATTTGTGCGGCTAATATTCCGGCATTTTTAGCTCCATCTAGAGCAACGGTTGCTACCGGAACTCCGCCCGGCATTTGTAAAATCGATAACACAGAATCCCAACCATCGATAGAATTTCTGGATTTCACGGGAACACCAATAACCGGTAAAGGAGAAAGTGAAGCGATCATTCCGGGTAAATGAGCAGCACCGCCGGCACCGGCAATAATTACGCTAATGCCGCGGGTATGAGCATTTTTTCCGTAGTCGAATAATTTTTCCGGAGTTCGATGTGCTGAAACTATATCTACTTCAACTTCGATATCAAATCCTTGTAAAATATCTACTGCTTCCTGCATTACCGGCAGGTCGCTGGTACTTCCCATTATTATTCCTACTTTGCTCATAGTTTGTTTATTTTCAGCGATTAACTTTTAATTTATAGTATCTCTTGTTTTTGTCATTCCGTGACTGACACGGAATCTCATCCTAGTTAAAAAATCTAGTGGGACCTTGAAATGAGTTCAGGGTGACTTCTAACTTTTGCTAATTACTTTAATTTCTTCTTTAACTTTCTCCGCAACTTTTCGTGCTTCGTCGATATTTTCGTTTACGATGGTGACATGGCCCATTTTTCGAAAAGGACGTGTGATCTTTTTTCCGTAGATGTGTGGAGTAACACCGTCCATTTTCATGATCTTATCGATGTTTTGATAAATTACTTCACCTTCGTAGTCTTTATCGCCCACAAGATTTACCATAATTCCGCCTACTTTACTATCGGTGTTTCCTAAAGGTAAATCTAAAATAGCACGCAGATGTTGTTCAAATTGATTGGTGTAGCTTGCTTCGATACTATAATGTCCGCTATTGTGAGGCCTGGGGGCTACTTCGTTTACAAGAATTTCGTCATTTTTAGTCTGAAACATTTCCACTGCTAAAAGTCCCACATGTTCAAAAGCTTCAGAAACTTGTGTTGCCACGGCTCTGGCTTTTTCAGCAACATGATCTTCAATTCGTGCAGGGCAAATTACATATTCTACCTGATTGGCGGTTGGATGAAATTCCATTTCTACCACAGGATAAGTTTTTACTTCCCCACCGGGTGTTCTGGCAACAATAACTGCAAGTTCATTTTTAAAGGGAATCATTTCTTCTGCAATACACTCGGCATCTGGTAGATCTTTTAAAGCATCGGCTACTTTGATTACAGAAACTCCTTTTCCGTCGTAACCACCTGTGGCACTTTTCCAAACAAAAGGTAAAGATCTTGCGCCAGACTCAACATCGGCGATAAGATTTTCAATTTTTTGATAGGTTTTAAACGCAGCGGTTGGAATTTGTTTTTCAGTATAAAACTGCTTTTGTATTGCTTTATTCTGAATTTTCTCTAGCGTTGCAGCATCTGGGTAGGTTTTAACCCCTTCAGCTTCCAGTGTTTTTAAGGCTTCTATGTTTACGCCTTCAATTTCAAAAGTGAGCACATCTACTTTTCTTCCGAAGTTTAAAACCGTATCATAATCCATAAGATCGCCCTGTTCAAAATAATTACACGCAATTTTACAGGGAGCTTCGTTACTGGGATCCAAAACGTAGGTTTGAATATCATATTTAAGGGTGTCGTATAGCATCATTTTTCCTAACTGCCCTCCGCCAAGGATTCCTAGTTTAAAATCTGAAGAAAAATAATTAATCATAGTCGTGCTGTTTGTGCAAAAATAAATTTTTAGCTCAGATTGCCCTATTTATTCTTATAGAAATTGGTAGAGAGGTGTAAATGAGATTCCTTATCTTTGCGTCTTTAAAATTTGAAAGTTTTGATAAAACTACACGATCTTGTATTTGAGCCTTACATAAGCGGTGAAGAAATTAATAAGGCGATAGAAACTATTGCTGAAAAATTAAACGAGGATTTTAAGGGGGAACGTCCAATTTTTTTAAGTGTGCTTAATGGTTCCTTTATGTTTTCATCTGAAGTAATGAAGAGGTTTAAAGAGGAATGTGAAATCCATTTTGTGAAACTCGGTTCTTATGAAGGAACGGATTCTACCGGAAATGTAAGGACATTAATTGGTTTAAATAAATCTTTAGCTGGTAAGAAAGTGGTCATCCTGGAAGATATAGTGGATACAGGAGGAACTCTTAAAGAACTGGATCGAATTTTAAAAGAAAAGAATGTTGCTGAATATAAAATAGCGACACTTTTTTATAAACCTTCTATGTATCGGGAAAAATTCACATTAGATTATACAGGAATTGAAATTCCAAATGAATTTATTGTAGGTTATGGATTGGACTATGACGGTCTGGGACGTAATCTTACTTCTGTATACAAACGTAAATCGTAAATAAATACACATGACAAATTTGGTACTCTTTGGCCCTCCGGGAGCGGGCAAAGGAACACAGGCAGATATTCTTAAAGAGAAATATCAGTTAGTACATATTTCTACCGGAGATGTTTTTAGATATAACATCAAAAATGAAACAGAATTGGGGTTAACCGCAAAGTCTTTTATCGATAAAGGCCAGTTAGTGCCAGATGAGGTTACTATAAATATGCTTAATGCCGAAGTAGATAAAAACGCTGAAGCTAATGGCTTTATTTTTGACGGGTTTCCAAGAACCGAAAACCAGGCAGATGCCTTAGCTGAACTTCTTAAAGGAAAAGGTACTGAAGTTAAAGCGATGATCGCTTTAGAGGTTGAAGATGAAGTTTTAGTGAAGCGTTTGTTAGAAAGAGGGAAAACTTCTGGGAGAAAAGATGATGCAGACGAAGCGGTAATAAGAAACAGAATTACGGTTTATTATGAGGAAACTGCGATCTTAAAAGAATATTATAAAAAGCAAAATAAATATTACGGTGTTGACGGGGTAGGTTCTATAGAAGAAATTACCGAAAGAATCAGCAAAGTAATCGATAACTTATAATTCGAAACTAGATAATGAGAGAAGGGAATTTTATAGACTACGTAAAGTTGCATGTGTCTTCGGGAAATGGAGGATCTGGATCTTCGCATTTGCACCGTGAAAAATATGTGGCAAAAGGTGGCCCGGATGGAGGAGATGGAGGTCGTGGAGGTCACGTGATTTTACGTGGGAATAAAAACCTTTGGACGTTATTTGAATTTAGCTTTAGAAGACACATTCGTGCCGAGCATGGCGGTAATGGTGGTAAGCAACGAAGTTCTGGCGCCGATGGGCAAGACGAAATCGTAGATGTGCCGCTAGGTACGGTAATTAGAGATACCGAAACTGAAGAGATTATTGATGAGGTTACTGAAGATGGTCAGGAAATCATAATCGCCGAAGGCGGTATGGGAGGCCGGGGAAACTGGCATTTTAAAACATCTACAAATCAAACTCCTCGTTATTCACAGCCGGGTATCGATGGTCAGGAATTAGATATTACTCTAGAGCTTAAAGTTTTAGCCGATGTAGGTTTAGTAGGTTTTCCAAACGCCGGAAAATCTACTTTACTATCGGTAATTACTTCGGCAAAACCCAAAATTGCCGATTATGAATTTACTACCCTAAAGCCAAATCTTGGCATTGTAAAATATCGTGATTTTAAATCTTTTGTAGTTGCCGATATTCCGGGGATTATAGAAGGAGCTGCCGAAGGAAAAGGACTTGGTTATCGTTTCTTAAGGCATATTGAACGAAATTCAACACTATTGTTTTTGGTTCCGGCAGATGCAGAGAACGTTGCGAAGGAATATGAAATTTTACTGGATGAACTCCGTAGGTATAATCCAGAGATGCTCGATAAAGATCGTTTGGTAGCCGTTTCGAAAACTGATATGCTAGACGATGAACTGAAAGCCGAATTGAAAGCTGAATTAGACGAGAACCTTCCGGTTCCATATCTGTTTATATCTTCAGTGGCCCAACAGGGGTTAACCGAGCTTAAAGACAAGCTTTGGGAAATGCTGAATAAAGATCCAGAGGACAAACAGTAACTTTAATTATCTAATTTTGCGATTTTTAAAACTTCTTTTTGCTAATTTTTTAGAGAGCTTAGAAGTGGGTTGATTTTTGTGTACTTTTAAAAAGTAGTCAAAAATTATCCAATATGAAGTTAGTCGCTAAACTCGTTTTATTTTGTTTGATCATTAGTTCCTGTAATACACCAAGAACTACGTTCGATTACGATGCAAAAACTAATTTTGATCAATATAAAACCTATAAGTTATTTCCTGATTTTAGAACTGATATGAGTCAGTTAGACGAAAAGAGGATCATCAATAGTATCGATCATTTTATGCGTGAGGAGAATTTAGCTTTAGCTGAGGAAAATCCAGATCTGTACATCAATGTGTATACTGAAAAATTTCAGGAACAAAGTAGGAATACCCTTGGCGTAGGTGTAGGCAGCGGGGGTGGAAATGTTGGAGTAGGAGTCTCTGGCGGAATTCCGCTTGGCGGCCCAAAAGACTATGTGCGTTTTATTATCGATTTTATCGACGTTAAAAAAGATGCTTTAGTCTGGAAAGCAGAAGTCGAGGTGAAGTTCAACTATAATGCGGAGCCAGATCAGCGTCAGGCTCTGTTTGATAAAGTTTTTGCCAAAGCGTTAGAGGGCTATCCGCCCAAAGATTAATTTTCGATTTTAATTCTTATACCTTTAGAAAAGCTAGAGAACTCCGGGGCATACATACTTTCCATTTGCGTAATTCCGTTAGAAAAATCTCCTGCGTTGTTTACTCTTAAGTCGTATTCAAATACATACGTTCCTTTTGGTAAATAATCAAAGAAGAAATGTGTAGCCGCATCTTTGATGCTTTGGTAATAGTTTAAGCCATCTTTATGATGATGCCTAGAAAGCACACTTGTAGGTTCAAGTCCGCTGGCGCGCATATCTTTTAAATGCACAAATTCAAAATCAGATTTTACTTTAATAGTTACACGAACGGTGACTAATTCGCCAACTTTTAGTACTTCTGGTAAGGATTTTAACTGTGGCCCAGCACTAGTATTTTCTTTCAGGAATAACGTCTTATTAATGATGATTTCTTCCCCTTTAGATCGTTCAATTTTATCCAGATCTTCAAAATATTGATGGTAAATGCCACCGTAGGCCGGTGTGTTATTGTTATTTTTTATGGTGAAATTCGCTATTTTTTGAAGTTCATTTTTATCATTCCATGTTTTCTTAAGGTAGCCTAAGTTGTTCCTATTGGAAAAAATGGAATCGAGAGGAATAGGCTCGTTATTCATCCTTATATTAGGTTGATTACTTTCCTGAAGCCAGTTTTTTCCATAAGAAAGAAACGCATTTACCGCCATCGTAGTCGATTTTGTAGTAGCCCAACTATTTTTACGTTTGTGCTGCAATAACCAGTTTTTTAGTTTATCGATGTCATCATCTTTTGGATTTACAGCAGCAAAAGCTTCGATGATTTTTGCCTGTGTTTCGATAGGGTGGTGGTACCAAAACC
This sequence comes from Zunongwangia profunda SM-A87, assembly GCF_000023465.1. Lineage (NCBI taxonomy): Bacteria > Pseudomonadati > Bacteroidota > Flavobacteriia > Flavobacteriales > Flavobacteriaceae > Zunongwangia > Zunongwangia profunda. The sequence goes on along the minus strand of NC_014041.1, from coordinate 4,207,143 downwards.
TTCCGGTAGTATTGTTTTTAAAATACATGCCTCCTTTATCGTCTTTGATACTATTTTGCTTAAACCAGTTCACAATTTTTGCAGCTTCCGCTTCTTCATCATAATTTTGGAAACTTACGGCTAGCATTGCCTTAGATTGCAGGCTAAGGTTAAGCCAGTTTTGTTTAAGATTTTCTATCATTTTCTCGATAAATTCTTCTTCTTTTTCCTCAAGGTGAAATTCATCTGCCAGGATGGTTTTGATGTAGAGATATAGAATTTCGTTAGGAGAGAAGCGTGCGCCGGTAAGGTTGTTGTTAAACTTGTCTGCGTAATGTTTTAGCATGTACTCTTTTAAGAATCGGAGTCCATTTTCGATGATTTCTTCAGAAGTTTTATTTAATTCGATCGAGTTGTTCTGAAGCAAATACGCAAAACCACCAAGGATATGGCTGGTGATGTAAAAATTAGAGCGGCCTTCTTTAAACCATGGAAAGCCACCATCACCATTTTGCATATTCTGCAATTTTAAAAGGTAAGATTGCAGGTTTTTGGTATCTAATAATTTTGATAGGTTTTGGATGTTTTCGGCTTCAGATTTAGCATCATTTAGCCAGGGAGTTTCCTGTAAAAGAATGCTTTTTAGTTCCTCATTTTTTGCTAATTTGTTGGTTTCTGAATTTTTATTCCAGTCTTTTAGCACTGCTGCGATTTTCGGGTTTTCTTTGAGTATTTTTTCCGAAATAGCCTTTGCGAAATACTTGGAGAACGTTTGTTCACTACAATCGTAAGGATATTCCATAAGATAGGGCAGTGCTTGTAGTACGGTCCAGGCAGGATTGGACGTATATTCTAAAGTGATTTGGTGATTTTGTAAGGTTTCGGAATCATTTTTCTTTAAACTGAATTCTTTTTCTTCTTGTCCCTGAAGCCAAATTGGGATGGTTTTAGTCACCAGCATTCTATTTTTAAGCACGGGTAGTATATTGGTTTCACCATCTTCAAATTGTTTGGTTTTGGCAATAACTTCATAGCGAATCAGGTTAAAGCCTTCAGGAATGTAAAGTTTCCAGCTTAGCTGAGTGTTTCCATTTTTCGCTACAGTAAATTCCTTAATGGCTTTGGTATTGCTGAGGTCGATATCGATTCTGGATTCATCTTCTACATTAAATAATTTTAATTGAGCATCACCAGATAACAATTCGTCACTCAAATTGCTAATCTTAGCCGAAATAACGATGCTATCTTTTTCCCTTAAAAATCGTGGAGCATTGGGCGTAAGCATTAACTTTTTCTGGGTAACTGTGTAAGCTTCTTTATAGACAGATTCAGTGTGCTGATTATGGCCAAACAACATTAATCGCCATTGCGTTAAGGCTTCGGGAGAAGTAAACTCTAAATTGATATTTCCTTCAGTATCGGTTTTTAAGTTTGGATAAAAGAATGCAGTTTCATTCAAATTTTGCCGAGCTTTAACCTTCAGGTCCGATTCTGGTAATTTCATTTCAGCACTATCATTAACTACAGCGAAAGGGATGCTTTCTACTGCTTCTGCCTGTACGCTACTTACGCCTCGTATTCTAACATTGCTTCCATAGCCGACAGTAACTACTTCTTCTAGAGCTTCGATAGATTCGGCCATTAAAATAGTCAGGCTCTTATCGTCATTTTCTATAAAATAGGCTCCCTGAAATCCCACAAAAGATGCGTCTAATTGATCGCCTTTTTCAGTTTTAATTTCAAATTCACCATCAAAATTGGTTTTTGTTTCCCTATTGGAACCTTTAATTTTAATTATGACTCCGGGTAGCGGATTTCGATCGGCAATAGAAAGTACTTTTCCTTTTATAAGTCCGCCTTTAGAAGTGTATGCTGTTTTAAAATCTTTGCCCTTAAATAGTAACTGCATTAGGTATTTCCGCTTCGCCTGATAAGGCTGAGAATAGCTAAATCCAAAATAATCTAGTTTGGGTAGCTTAGGTTGCGCATAAGAAAAATAGAAATAGTCTGGATTATGTAAACTAAAATTGACTGGGGAAAATTCGAGAAGGTCTAGATTAGGAAGTTGGTAATATCGCCCGCCAATGTTAATATTCTCTGACCATGAGTGTTTTCTAAATTGATCTAAAGAAGCGTCGTACATCCCGGCAAGTACTTCAAATTGATCTTTTTTATTTTTAGAGATAATTTTTAACGTCCATTTTTCGCGGCTTCCCGGTTCAATCTTATCTCTAAAGGTGTTTAAAATGATTTTTGGTTTTGGCTTTTTAGTTTCAAGAGTAAGTCTTTTAGTAGTTGTAAACGAAGAGTTGTATTTAATACTACTAAATCGTAATGTTAATACTTTACCTTCATGATTTTTCGCCGGAATCTTAATAGTTTCAACTTCTTTTTTTAGATGAACGTACTCTTGAAATATTGATTTGTCTTCAATAAAGGCTTCTAGATAAACAAATAACTCTTTGGCTGCCGTTAATAAAGAGACTTCAACAAAGCCATCTTCAGTAAAATCCTTATTGATGATATGATATTGAAAAAGCTGATGGTCTGAAGCTACTTTAGCTTTTTTATCTTGCAGATTGATAATGCTTTCTTGAGCGATTTCATTTCCTTTTTTATCTTTTGTCTTTAAGACTATTCGGTAACTTCCGGCAGGCCATTTTTTAAGGTTTTTGATCTCAATTTCTCGATTTGAGGATTTGGTGTCCTGATACCAAAGTTTAGCGTTTTTCCAGTGGGATGTATCATCTTCATCTAAGAATGCAGTATGAGGTAATAATTGATAATATTTATCTTTGCTTATGGCTAAAGTATCTGGCGAAGGCATGTTATTTCCGAGGTTAAGAACTCTATCTGGCGCTTGTAGTTTGTAGATTTCTACAGTCACCGGTAAATCAACTTTTTCATTATTAAGATTGGTGAGTTTTGGCGTGAATTTTATACCGTTTTCTTTGTAATGATCGGCGGGTCCTGAAAACCGAAGTATATTTAAATGGTTTGCGGCATGTACGGTAGTTTCTCCAGATTGCGTTTCGCCATTAATATCGGTTACCGAAACTTCAATGCGATACGAGAAAACCTGGTGTTTTTGTTGTATTGGTGAGGTTTCCGGTTTTGCTATGAATTCTATCGTAAAATCTCCATTTTCATCTGTTTTTAGTTCTCCATTGGCGATTTCTTCAGGGTTCATTCTGGGAAATCTAAAATCGTAACCATAATCTTCAAATCTTAAGATGCGATAATTCACGCCGGCGTTACTTAACCGAGCTCCGGAGAAACTTTCAGCAAATCCTTCAATAACTACCGAATCATTTACGGCAAAGGATTCTATGATTGGTTTAAATTCTATTTTAAATTTGGGCCTTTTATATTCTTCGACAGAGACACTTTTAGTGATATAATATTGCGGTTCATTATTGCTATCTTCTTTAAGTTGAATTGTAAATTGTCCGGTTTTTAAGCCTGTTGGAATTTGAAAACTTCCAGAAACACTGCCGAAATTGTTGGTTTTGGCCTGTTTTTTTTCAATTTCATTTCCGTTGGCATCTAAGAAGTTGATCCATATTTTTTTGTCGGCAATCACCTGGGTAACATTGTTCTTTTTAGAAACTAATATTCCTTTAAAGTAGATGGTTTGTCCCGGTCTGTAAATACTACGGTCGGTGAATAGAAAACCACGTTCTGTATTATCGGGTTCATCATTTTTTTGATAATAAGAATAGCGATGGTTTAGAACAATTTCATCTTTATCTTTTTTGATATGATATTTAATACTTCGTAAACGATCAGAAATAGAAGGGAAGCTTAAATCTCCGTTTTTATCTGATGTTTCTTCATTAGAATCAGTTTTATTGTGCGAAGAGAATGTAGCTTTAACCATGGCATTAGCAATAGGTTTACCCGTTTCACGATGAACTACTTTTAGGCTGATATTATCATCCTGACTAGATATTAGGCTTAACTGGCTTACTTGTATTGGTTGTAGCGCGTATAAATGGTCTAAATTTTTGTCGAGTAAGAGAATTGCATATTTACCAATTTCAAGTTGTGGTGCAATTGTTACTGTAGTTCTTTTTAAATGTTGTTTTTTATTGAGTAGTTTAATGGAATTGGAATATTCAGCCTCACCTGAACTTAACTTCTTTAGAAGATTTTGGCGTTTTTTACGTTGCTCTTCGGAATAAAAATTTTTCTTATCCAGAAATTCGAAGTCGGCAGTACTAATACTATAGATTTTCAATTTTAAAGAATCCAGGTTATTATATGAAATAAAAATCGGGAAGTTTTTATTTGGGCTTTGGTAAGGATTTACCTGAACGCTAAGTTCTTTACTGGAGATCTCAGAAATGATATTTTTTGCATTATTTACCAGAAGGGGATTTAAGTTATGCTCTATGATTTTGTTAGCAATAGCTATAGCTTTATTATTATCCAGCGGATATTCCTGCTTGTTGGCTCTTCGTTTTAAGCTCATCGCCTTTTCAAGCGATATTAGATCTTTTGCAAGTGGATTTTTGAATCTATTTTCCAGTTCTTCTATAGCTTCTAGAAATTGGCTTTCAGAAATAGGAATTTTCGATTTTATGTATTTATATCGATCTAAACTAAAATAGGCCAATAGCTCATATTCTTTATTTTGAAAGAGTGATTTTTCAAGTTCTTGGTAAAGTTTTAGAGCGAGATAGTCTTTATTGAAAAGTGAAGAAGAGTCTAAATCAATTGCTATAAACTTGTTGGCAGGAATCAGGTACTTTTTTGTGATCTTAAACGATTCTGAGCTTTTTGTCAGATAATAATTAGTAGACTTAGCGTAGTTCAGGGCACGATTGGCAAGAAGCTGATAAGTGTTGCTGAAGGGAATTGTTGGAGTATCAACCGTATCCAATAAATAGGAATAATCGGCAATATTGGTGTTTTTTAGTGCCTCTTTTTCTTTGAGCGATTTTTGATAGTTTGTTATTATTTCAGAATTGAATTTTTCTACGCTCCAAAATTGAAAGTTAGAAGTGTCATTTTCAGTGTTGGTGCGATCGCGAATTCTGTAGGCATTTTTCTGAAGATATTGTGATTGAAAATCGGCTAAAATTGATAATAGGATTGAGTTGGAAACATTATCTACGTTATTTATTTCAGCAGAGATCATGTCATGGATTACTTCTGCCGAATTTTCTTCGAGATTCATTGTAAATTTTGAACGATAGAAAAGACTTTTAATGAATTGGATGTCATTTTTTTCTTCCTTAGCTTTTTTTACAATTGCTTCTACCAGTTTATTAGCTGTTTTAGTGTTTCCTATTATTTCCTGTTCTTCAACTTTGCTCCATTGAATTTTGTAGAAATCCTGGGCGATAATGGTATTTAAATTGAAAATCGTAATAATTAGAAATACTAGAAGTCTTTTCATAACTGATGCTTTGATGTATAGTAGGGAAGTACTACGTAATTTACGAAAAGTCTGTAAATAAAAAAAGCTCCGGGATTACCGGAGCTTTTAATTTATTCTTAGAGATGCAATTAATCTTCTACAACTTCCATTGTAGTAAATGTAATTACACTTCTACGGTTTTTAGCATATTCAGCTTCAGTACATCCTCTCTCTTCAGTACAATCGTTTACCGGTTGAGATTCACCGTAACCTTTAGTCGTAATATTTTCAGAAGAAATTCCTTTAGCTACTAAGTATTCTTTGGTAGCATCGGCTCTTCTTTGTGACAATTTAAGGTTGTACTCTTCAGTACCTCTGGCATCAGCATGAGAAGCAATTTTGATCTCTGTTGCGTCGCTACCTTTAAGGATGTCGATTACTTTATCAAGAACTTCCTGATATTCTTCAGTTACTTTAGATTTATCGAATTCGAAGTAAATTCTATTTTCGTGAGGAATATCAATTTGTCTTGTTTTCTTAACGTACTTAGTTCTTGTGAAAGAATAAAGATTATCGTTACCACTTCTGTTAGAAGTTAGGAAACCTTTTTTCTCACCTTCGTTAATGATGAAAGCGAAATCGTCATAAGCACTATTTACAGAGCTTCCTAAGTTTTCAGCTTCAGTATAATTTCCTTCAGATTTGTAAACGTCTAAATTACCAAATCCTAGGTGACCATCTGAAGCGAAGTAAAGAATGTTGTCTTCACTTACAAAAGGAAACTGCTCTCTATGCTCAGTGTTAATTCCAGGCCCTAAGTTCTCTGGAGTTCCATAAGTTCCATCTTCGTTGATAGCCACTTTGTAAAGGTCGAAAGAACCTTGTCCTCCTGGCATATCACTAGCAAAGAAAAGTGTAGAACCATCTGGGCTAAGTGCGGGGTGCTCTGTAGAAAACTCTTCGCTTGTAAAAGGAAGTGCTTCAACATTGGTCCATTCTTCACCAACTAGTTCAGCTCTATAAATTCTGATGTTAGCTACTCTTAGGCCTTCTTCAGTTTTAAAACGCTTTTCATTAGTTCTATCAAAATACATAACAGTTCCTTCTTCGTTAAATACAGCAGAACTTTCGTGCTCGTCCGTATTAATAGCGTCTGAGAAAAGAACAATGTTACTGATCTCACCTTCTTCAGAAATTTCACCTGTATATAGATCTAATGCAGGTTTTTTGTTCCAAGGATAGATAGGACGAGCAGTATTTCTTGTTGAAGCAAAAGTGATTTTGTCTTCACCAAAATAAGAGATTCCAAAATCTGAAGATGCAGCATTTTCAGCTGGAAGCATTTCTGGCTCGTAGATGTAAAGGTTGCTAGAGTCTACAATGCTTTCTTCAAATTCAGTAATATCTACATCTTTATCGTAATAAGAAGCGAAATATTTATCTGCTTCATCATCCTGGCCTGTAGCACGAAGAGAATGAGCATATCTAAATTCGTATTCTGGCTCTACTGTAGCTTCATATCTGGAGAATAAAGTTCCATAAACTTCAGCTGCGTTTTGCATTTGATTTGTGTAGAAATAGGCGTCTCCAAGATTCTGAAGAACTTCCTGGTTCTTATCTACCACACCTTCGTAGGTCGAGGCAGCATCTACATAAGCACGCTGAGCAAAAAGCTTGTCTGCTTTCCTAATTTCGGCCTTTTGACCGAAAGCTGCGATGCTTACAAGAAGTATTATTAATGTGCTATAAATGTTTTTCATATTAATCTTTTTTAGAAGAATCTAGGAGACTTGTCGTATCCTTTGTTTAAACCGAATAAATCTATATCGAACAATACCATGATTTCATGAGTACCGTCGTTGTAGTCCCCAAAATTCGTAGTAGTATAATCGTAAGCATATCCTACACGAAGTTGAGGAGTGATCTTAAAGTTCACTAATCCTGTTACAGATTCGTCGAATCTATATCCAAGACCAGCTTCTAAGCGATTGTATAAAAGAACATTTGCTGTTACATCTACAGATAAAGGAGAGTCTTGTACCCCTCTAGCCATAAATGCTGGTTTTAATTTCACATTTTGACTAAGATCAAATACGTAACCCCCAGTAATATAATAGTGAATTTCTTCTTCGCCAATTCCCTGAATACCTTGTGAATTTTCAAGGTGAGTAGCAGTGAATAGGTTAGGAGCAGAAACACCTAAATAATAGTTGTCACTAAACCAGAATGCACCAACACCAAATACAGGAAATGCTTCACTGTAATTTTCAAAAGCGGCATCTATTGGATGGTTAAGATTAATTCCGTTTGTGTTAGAATCGAAGGTTGTAACCCCTGCTTTAGCACCAAGAGATAATTTACTGTTTTGGCTTAATGGTAATACATAAGCGAAATCTGCAGTGATGTTATTCTCTTTAATCCAATCTCCAACTTCGTCATTAACTACTGTTAAACCAAGTTCAATTCGTTCACTAATTGGAGTGTGAGCGAAGAAGTTGGCGGTGCGAGGTGCACCGTCAACATTTACCCACTGAGCTCTATATATTCCCCCAAGATTTAACATCCCAGGATCATCTGTCGCATATGCAGGGTTTACTACGCTCATGTTATACATGTATTGTGTGAATACTGGATCTTGTTGAGACATACCTTTTATAGAAAAAAGGATAATGCCTATAAATATTAGATATTTTGTGATTGTATTTTTCATTTCTTTCTAGTGTTTATCCTGATTATCTGCTTAAGTATACTTTTCCTTGTCTAGCAGGAGTTGATCCGTCATTAAATTCAATCACGTAGAAGTATACTCCCACAGGTAGTACATCATCTCCAAGAGAAGATTCAGTTGGCGTACCATCCCAGTTTGGAGTACTAGCATTTCCTTTGTAAACCATATTACCCCATCTGTTATAGATTTCTATCTCGTAATTTGGATATTCATCTTCTAGATATTGGATATCGAAAGTGTCGTTTAGACCATCACCATTTGGAGAAATACCTTCCTGGAATCTAATTGTACAGTCTGTAAAGTTTACAGTGTAAGCTAATCTTACAGCACTCTCACAACCTGTAGTGCTATTGTATTCACTAGCATAGTATGTCATGCCGTCTACCAATAGCGCGCTTTCACTAATCGCACTTCCACCTTCAGCAGCATCGTACCATGTGATATCTCCACCACTTGTAATTCCATCAGTTAAATAAGCGACAGTTCTTTCGTCGTACTCACAAATTTCGAATTCACTAGCAGCGATAGTTGGAGTTCCTGGATCGTTAACTGTTACATTAATTGCAGCAGTTACTGATTCACATCCTGCGGCATTGGTTTGAGTTGCATAGTAAGTTCCAGTAGCCAGGGTATTTGTAGCGTCTAACATATTAGCTGGATCGGCATCCGCAGTTGAATAGAATGTGAGGTTATTACCAGTAATGTTTAGGTCAGCTAAGGTATTCCCTTCAATAGCGCAAAATACAGCATCTGTCACTGAAGGAGCGTTAGGAATCTCATTTACAGTAATCGTTAAACTGGATGAATCTGTCCCACAATTATTACTTACTGTATAAGTGAATTCATATACTCCAACAGTGCTAATATCAAAATTAGTATCGGTTAAGTCAGTTCCACCCATTGAGAAGGTACCGTTGTCGTCTGCTCCTATCAAGAATGTATCTAAATCTATTGTAGTGTCTGCTACACAAACATTTTCAGAAGCATCTGCACCTGCATTAGCATTAGCATTTACAGTAATTGTGAAAGTAGCTGTATCTGAAGTTCCGGCAGTAACACAAGTGTCATCTTCGTTTACGGTATATGTAATTGTAAATGTTCCATCCTCAGTTGATGTAAACATACCATTTGATACCATTTCTCCTGTAAATTCACCAGAATTAATAGCATCATCACTTAAGTATGTAAATAGGTCAACACTTTCTCCCGCACACAATGTGAAAGCAGCATCGTCACCAGCTTCAGCTTCAGACGGCTCGTTTACATTAATAGTGAAAGTAGCAGTATCGGAAGTTCCTGGAGTAACACAGTAGTCTTGATCATCAACTGAATAAGTTACCGTGTAAGTTCCCGCAGTTGCAGCAGTGAAAGAAGTTCCAGAAACACCTTCTCCAGTAAATTCTCCCGAATCATTAGCATCAGCACTTATAAATTCGGTAAGGTCGATATTTTCATTAACACAAGCTGTAATTTCAGCATCTTCACCTGCATTAGCATCGGCAGGAGTATTTACTGTGATAGTAAAGGTGGCGGAGTCAGAAGTTCCTGCATTCACACAAGTATCATTTTCGTCTACGGTATACGTTACGGTATACGTTCCAGCAGCAGTTGCCATGAACATACCATCTGTAACCATGTCGCCTGTGAATTCACCAGAAGTGCTTGCATCATCAGAGAGATATGCATCAAGATCTATATTTTCATTAAGACAAGCTGTAATTTCAGCATCTTCACCTGCATTAGCATCGGCAGGATTGTTTACTGTGATCGTGAAGGTAGCAGAATCTGAAGTTCCTGAAGTAATACAGTTGTCTTGATCATCTACAGTATAAGTTACCGTATAAGTTCCAGCAGTGGTAGCAGTGAAAGAAGTTCCAGTCACACCGTTACCAGTAAATTCTCCCGAATCATTAGCATCAGCACTTAAATAAGAAAGAAGATCAATAGTTTCATTTGTACAAACATCGAAAGCCATGTCATCTCCTGCATTAGCATCAGCTGGAGTGTTAACAGTGATGGTAAAGGTAGCCGAGTCTGAAGTTCCTGCATTTACACAAGAATCATTTTCGTCTACAGTATAAGTTACGGTATATGTTCCAGCAGCAGTAGCCATGAACATTCCATCAGTCACCATATCTCCTGTGAACTCACCCGAAGTGATAGCATCATCAGAAAGATAAGCCGAAAGGTCGATAGACTCGTTTACACAAGCATCGAAAGCCATGTCATCTCCTGCATTAGCATCCGCTGGAGCGTTTACAGTGATGGTAAAAGTAGCCGAGTCAGAAGTTCCTGCCGTTACACAACTATTACTGGTATTTACAGTATAAGTTACGGTATATGTTCCAGCTGTAGTTACAGAAAAAGATGTTCCGGTAACACCGTCACCAGAGAATTCACCGGTTAATAATGCATCGTCACTTAGATAATCGGTAAGTTCTATAGTTTCAGTAGTACATGAAGTGATGTCCATATCGTCACCAGCTTCAGGTGTTACTGCAGGGGTAATAGTTACTTCAAAAGGAGTAGCATCTGAAATACAAGAACCATTAGTTGCCGCAGCGTAATATGTACCGTTGGTTAAAGCAGTTGTAGGATCAAGAGCTGTAGTTAGCGAAGCATCATCATAAACTTCTACTTCATCGGCAGTTCCTAGGTCAGCAACGGTAGCGTTATCAATTTCACAGAATTCCTGATCTGCGATTACCGGAGCGTCAGGTTGTTCAGAAACAGTTACTTCAAATTCTGTTGAAACAGAACTACAAGGACCACTTGTAGCAACAGCGTAATATGTGCCAGTCACTAAAGCAGTTGAAGGATCAAGAGCTGTAGTTAACGAAGCATTATCATATATAAGAACTCCAGCATCAACTACTAAATCACCAACAGTTGGGTTTTCAGTTTCACAAAATTCCTGATCCGCAACAATAGGAGCCTCGGGTTGATCTGTAAGTGTAATTGTAAAAGTAGCTTCATCTGCAGTACAATCGTCTTCTACCGCGTAAGTCACGGTATATGTTCCAGCAGCGTAATTTGCAGGATCGAATTGACCGTTAAGGTTTGTCCCTTCTAAAGTAAATGTACCATCGGTATCAGCATCTGTAGAAAGAAGTGTAGATAAATCAAGAACGGCATCATTAGAGCATAATGCAGCGCTGTTATCATCCCCAGCATTAACAGGGGCTATAACGGTTACAGTAACTTCTAATCGATCTTCACTTTCTGTAGGAGGAAGTGGAGAGTCAACGTTGTTAATAATCTGAGTAGCATAATAGGTTTCTCCATCAACTAATTCTACCGTATCATCTAAGTTTGGATTAGAAGTAGCTGTGCTGTACCAACGGATCGCCTGAGTGTTCTCACTGGTTCCTTGAGCCTCTAAATCACCTACAGTCGCTCCGGCACAAAAAGTTTGTGCTGCATCTCCTGTTGGAGCAGCGGCTACGATAGGATCATATCGCATTGCCAATCTTGCAGATGGACAGCCTCCATTGTCGATTCCAACAAAATAAGAGTTTTCAGCGATTAGTTCGGTAGTCCCACTTAAAGGAGTTTCTGCATACTGTTGAGCAAAAACAACAAGGTTATCACCTGGGTTGTCTTCCTGAAGGGTAGCAATTAAATCATCTACGTTATAAGAATCTGCAGGAGATCCTAAAGCAGGTGAAAATGTAGTTCCGTATCCACTTACGGGAGCCGGAGAAGAATCTACATTAACTGTTACTTCAATTCTGGTAGTACAATTCCCATCAGCATTCCCAACATAATACACGGTATTCTCCAATAGTTCATTGGTAGGAATAGGCGTAGTAGATGTTTCGGTTCTGTAAATGGTAGTTCCATCAGTGTTTATATCACCTACGGTTTGTAGGTAACAGAAACTCTGATTAGAGGGAGTGTTTGCAGTAGTAGGACATCCAGTTTGTCCATACATTGATAAACCTCCCATAAATAGTACAAAGGACAAAAGGAACAATTTAGTCCCCCTAATCCTCAAAGTAAAATTTTGCATAGGCTAGGTGTTAAATTCGAATAATAAATAATAAAGTTAAAATATTTGTAGCACAAATATTAAAATAATTTTTAATATGTACGTTGTAAAAGTGTTGCTATTTACTAATTATTAGTATTTTTCCCCTAATAATCGGATATGTGTTAAAATCCTTTTGAAGAAAATCTTAAAATTTGTATTCAATTTCTTAAAAAAATTAACGATTGCAGGTAAAAAGACTATTTTTTGCTCTCTTAATAGGGGCAAGTTTTTCCGCTTTTTCGCAGAAAAAATTAGAAATTGTAGAAACTTTGTTAGCCGAAAATAAAATTCTTCACGCGAAGGATTTTTTAAAAGAGAATTATGCTGATTCAGAATATGGAAAACTCTATTTGGGGGATATTAATAGCCATCTGAAACAATGGGATAGTGCTATAAGTTATTATGAGGAATTGTTGGAGTTAAAACCAGATTGCGCACTTTATAATTTTAAACTAGGCGGTGCTCTTGGGATGAAAGCTATGGAAATAAGTAAGTTCCAGGCTGCATTTTTAATTCCAGATATTAAAAAGTATCTGGAAAAAGCGGTAAGTTTAGATCCTAATCATGTAGAAAGTCATCGAGCTTTATCACAATTATATCTTGAATTGCCTTCGATGCTAGGAGGTGATTTTGAAAAAGCCTTATCTCATGCCAAAAAAATAAAGCAGCTAAGCAGGTTGGACTACTGCATTGCTATGACTTTTATTTATGCTTATAAAGATAATACTGTGACTGCTGGAGATTTTATAAATAAAGCTATACAGGAGGCAAAGAAAGATCCCTCTTTATTAATTAGGAACTACCTATATTTTGAATTAGCTCAGGAGGCTGTGCGCTTTCAGGTGGCTTCTTCAGAAGTTGATGAGTTAATGGCAAAGTTTGTAAAAGGATTTAATTATCTGGATCTTAAAACACCTGCCGAAGCTTATCTTAAATTAGCACAACTTTCAAAAAAACGAGGAAATAAGATAGGAGCTAAAAAATATATTACAAAATCTTTGGAATATGATGCTGAAGCCGAGGTTGCTTTAGAACTTCAGGAAGATATTAAGGATATGTAATGTATAGCTTCTCTTTTAATACAGCAATAATTACATTTGCTGAAAATCGATATAATGAACATTCATTTTATAGCTATTGGCGGGAGTGCGATGCATGCTTTAGCCATAGCACTACATAAAAAAGGTTTTAAAGTTGCTGGAAGTGATGATGCTATTTTTGAACCGTCTAAATCTGCCCTTGAAAAATCCGGGATTTTGCCATCAAATCCTGGTTGGTTTCCAGAAAAAATTACTCGCGATCTCGATGCCGTGATCCTTGGTATGCATGCCAAGAAAGATAATCCTGAACTTCTCAAAGCCCAGGAATTAGGTATAAAAATATATTCCTATCCAGAGTTTATCTTCGAGCAATGCAAGACAAAAACCCGAGTGGTAGTTGGTGGTTCTCATGGTAAAACGACAATTACCAGTATGATTTTGCATGTAATGCATTATCACGATCGGCAGGTAGATTATATGGTTGGGGCACAATTAGAAGGATTAGAGAATACTATTCAGCTTAATGATGATAATGATTTTATTGTCATTGAAGGGGATGAATATTTATCCTCAGCTATAGATCTCCGACCAAAATTTCATCTTTATGAACCTAATATAGCATTGCTAAGCGGTATTGCCTGGGATCATATTAACGTATTTCCTACCTATGAAGATTATATAGAGCAGTTTAGGATTTTTGTAAGCAAGATAGTTAATGGTGGTATACTGGTATATAATGAAGAGGAACCCGAATTAAAGAAGATTGTTGAAAATAGCACTAATCCTATTCGAAAACATCCTTACCATACTCCCGAATATTACATAGAGGATGGTGAGACAATTTTGGTGACACCAGAAGGGGATATGCCTTTAGAGATTTTTGGAAAGCATAATCTTAGTAATCTTGCAGGAGCTAAATGGGTTTGCCAGCATATGGGGGTAGATGAGGAAGATTTTTATGAGGCTATAGCAAGCTTCAAAGGAGCTTCAAAAAGACTTCAGAAAATTAAGGAATCTGGTGATTTTATCGTTTTTAAGGATTTTGCCCATAGCCCTTCTAAAGTAAACGCCAGTTTGAAAGCAGTAAAGGAACAGTTCCAGGGTAAAAAAATAATTGCTTGTTTAGAGCTTCATACCTTTAGTAGCTTGAACCAAGATTTTATTACTGAATATAAAAATTCACTTGATGCAGCAGATGAAGCTATTGTTTTTTACTCTTTGGAAGCCGTAACTCATAAAAATTTGAAGCCTATTTCTTCTGCGATTATAACATCTGTTTTTGGAAGAGACGATCTAAGAATTATTACTGAAACGGCAGATTTAGAAAATTACCTTAAAACATCGAATTTCGATAATTCAGTCTTACTTTTTATGAGTAGCGGAAATTACGGAGGAATAGATTTAGAGCGACTGGTAAACGAATTATAAAATTAATTGGTGAAAAATCTTTATTGCTCTCGTAATCTATTGTATTTTAATGGTATGGAAGAGCAATCAAAAGGCTTGAGTATTAAAAAGTGGGCTATAGACGATAGGCCTCGGGAAAAATTACTTAAAAAGGGGAAGCTTGCTTTAAGTGACTCTGAATTAATAGCTATTTTAATAGGTTCTGGTAATCGTAAAGAAACCGCAGTAGAGCTTAGTAAACGAATTTTAGCAGCTACCCAAAATAATCTTAGCGAATTAGGGAAACTTTCTGTTGGCCAGCTTTGTAAGTTTAAAGGAATTGGAGAAGCGAAAGCAATTACTATAATCGCTGCTTTAGAGCTTGGTCGAAGAAGACGTTTAGAAAGTGCCTTAGAAAGAATCAAAATCACATCAAGCAGATCTGTTTTTGAATTAATGCAGCCCTTAATTGGTGAATTACCACACGAGGAATTTTGGATTATTTATTTAAATAATTCCAATAAGGTGATTGATAAGCTTCAACTCAGTAAAGGTGGAATTACAGGAACATTAGTAGATGTAAGGCTTACGATGAAAAAGGCTTTAGAGCTTGGAGCCGTTGCTATAATCCTTGCGCACAATCATCCTTCCGGAACTTTAAAACCTAGTATAGCTGATAAGAATTTAACCCAAAAACTAAAGATTGCTTCAGAAAGTCTGGATATAAAAGTGCTGGATCATATAATTGTAACTGAAATGTCCTATTTTAGCTTTGCAGACGAAGCGATCTTATAAAACTACCCTCAATGCTACTGGTCTACACCCAAAAAGTTACTCCGAGAATTATCTATATCTTTAAGCATATCTGTACTAATATGCTTGGGATTCAGATAAAGTTTACTTCTAAAATCGAGGAATTTGTAGCGCATGACGGTTTTAAAATGTCTTACGGCAAGCAAGCTTTGGGAAATGAATTTTTTATTCAGAATACCGATATTTTATTAGAGCATGGTTTTGGGGAATTAGAGATAAAAGTACAGCCATGGGGTAATACCGTTTGTTTCTTTCCCGTTAGCGAAAATAGTGATTTGCCTTTCGATATTTTTGCGGCCTCCTTTTATTTACTTACCCGTTACGAAGAATATCTGCCACATGTAAAAGATGAAGCGGGCAGATTTCCGGTTTCAGAAAGTCTTGCCTATAAAGAGAGTTTTTTAAAAACTCCGGTTGTAGATCTCTGGGCACAGAATTTTAAAAAGGTTTTAAGGGATAAATTCCCAGAGATGGAATTTAAAAATGCCCAGTTTCAGGTAGAAAGTATTTTTGCGGTAGCACAAGGATTTGTGTTTAATAATAAAGGGATTATTAGAAGTGTGGTTGGTTGGGGCAATGATCTTATGAAGTTACATTTTCATCGTTTTTTTGATCGTGTAAAATCCTGGATGAAGATAAAGAAAGATCCTTTTGATGTTTTTGATGATTTAGTCTCCCTTATAAAAAAGCATTCAATTTCAGCAATCTTCATGTTTAAGGTATCCGACTTTACTTTGTATGATAGGAATATAAATTATAACAGGATCCCATATCGATCTAATATAAAATATGTTTCAGATTATGCTAAAATCGGTTTGCTGTTAGGGCATTATTCTTCACAAACTTTAAAAGTACTTAAGACAGAAAAATTCCGTTTAGAAAATATTATCCATTATCCATTAGAAAATGTTTTAAATGCCCGTTATGATTTAGGAATTCCAGAACATTTTAATACCCTGGCAGAATTGGAATTTGACAACGATTACTCTATGGGCTATCCAGACGATCTGGGTTTTAGGGCGGGAACTAGTTTTTCTTATTTGTTTTATGATATTAATTTAGAAATTACCAGTCCGCTTAAAATACACCCTTATATTTTTAATTCTAATGTGGGAAAAAAATATGGTTCTGAAGAATTGAAAAAGGAAATCGCTAAAATTCATGAAAGGGTCAAAGAAGTAGACGGAACTTTTAGGGCGATTTTTAAGAATGAGGATTTTTCTGAATATTACAATAATAAAAGATATTATTCACTATTAAAGCAGATTCATGAAATTGAATAATATAGCACATGTTTTTTTTGATTTGGACCATACCTTATGGGATTTCGATAAAAACTCGGCGCTTACTTTCGAATATATTTTTAAACTGAATCAAATTGATCTGGACCTTCCACGGTTTTTGGAAATTTATATTCCTATCAATTATGAATATTGGGAGAATTATCGAAAAAATCTGGTGTCTAAAGAAAAATTGCGTTACGGTAGATTAAAAGATTCTTTTGTGGCGCTTTCCTATCAGGTTGAAGACGTAATGGTAAATAAATTAGCTAACGATTATATTCTTTATCTTTCTGAATATAATCATCTATTGGAAGGCGGAATAGAAGCATTAGATTATCTTTCTAAAAAATATAAGCTTCATATTATTACTAACGGATTTGAAGAAGTTCAGCATAGAAAACTGAAGAACTCTAATATCCTAAGCTATTTTGATACCATCACTACTTCTGAGGAAGCAGGAGTAAAAAAGCCACACCCTGATATTTTTGATATCTCCTTAAGAAAAGCAAATGCAATACCGCAAACATCAGTAATGATAGGTGATAATTATGAAGCTGATATTATTGGTGCTGCCGATTTTGGTTTGCAGACGATTTATTTTGACTATTACAATAAGTCGACCTATAATGATGTTATAGGTTTGAATAATTTAAAAAATATTAATCTGTATCTCTAATTTAGGTAATACAAGCCATATTTGTTATTTTACACCGATTTTTAAATACTTATAATTATGAAAAAACTTTTAGTTTTATTCGCGATATTCTTTACGGTAATTACTTATGGGCAAAAAAGTGTTAACGATTATAAATATGTAATCGTACCTGAAAAGTTTGAATTTGCCAAAGAGAAAAATCAGTATCAGCTTAATGCATTGACCAAATTTTTATTAGAAAAATATGGCTTTTCAACCGTAATGAAAAGCGCAGAAAAGCCGGCAGAACTGCAATCTAATAATTGTCTGGCACTGGAAGCTGATGTTCAGAATAATTCAGGACTGTTTGTTACTAAGATGGTTTTTCAGCTAAAAGATTGTTATGGGAATGTGGTGTATGCTTCGGAAGAGGGTAGGAGTAGAGAGAAGGACTATAAAAAAGCTTATCATGAAGCTTTAAGAGATGCTTTTACCTCTTTAGAGGATCTAAATTATACATATAGCGAAGACCCAATAGTTGCCGAAACTCCAAAAAAAGAATCAGTAGCAGTTTCTAGTACCACTGAAGCGACCAATGCAGCAGAGAAAGAAGTTGAAGACGTTGAGCAAAATGAAATGGACGTAGAAGATGCTACTATAGGAGCAACTAAAGGTAAGTTTTATACCAATGACAAGGCTCTTTATTTTTTAGAAGAAAACGAATCGGGTTACGGTTTTTATCAAAAAGGAATGGCAGAACCTTTTGCCATGCTCATAGATTCAGATGGATCGGATAATTTTATTTATAACTCCCTAACAAAACAGGGGATGGCTTATTTCGCCGATAACGGGGATCTTGTTGTGGAAATTTTTGATCGTCAGGCCGGTAAGTCTGTTAAAACGACATATAAACTTCAGCATTAGTAATTGTATTTACCAGACCAACGTTTCTTAAGAAATTCGCGCTGTGAGTTTTCTCTGGAATTATTTCCCGGTTCGTAGAGAATGGTATTTCGAATCTCGTCCGGTAAAAATTCAGCTTTAACAAAATTGCCTTCATAGCTATGGGCATATTTGTAATTTTCACCATAGCCTAAATCTTTCATTAGTTTTGTTGGAGCGTTTCTAATTTCCAGGGGTACTGGTAAATTGCCGGTTTTTTTAACCAGGCTCAAAGCTTTACCAATCGCTTCGTACGCCGCATTGCTCTTTGGCGAGGTGGCCAGGTAAGTAGCACATTGGCTTAATATAATCCGGGCTTCAGGGTAACCAATGGTGTTTACAGCCTGGAAGGTATTATTGGCAATAACCAAAGCAGTAGGGTTAGCATTACCAATGTCTTCGCTGGCTAAAATAAGCATTCTTCTTGCGATAAATTTTACATCTTCACCACCTTCAATCATTCGGGCTAACCAATATACCGCTCCATTAGGATCACTACCCCGAATGGATTTTATGAATGCTGAAATGATATCATAATGCTGTTCCCCGGTTTTATCGTAAAGCACAGTGTTTTGTTGTACTTTTTCAAAAACCATATCATTCGTAATTTCAGTGCCTTCATCGCTGGAGTTTACCAGTAACTCAAAGATGTTTAACAATTTTCTGGCATCACCACCACTGAGTCTTAAAATAGCCTCGGTTTCCTTTAATTTGATATTTTTAGAAGCAATTATTTTATCTTCTTTCATTGCCCTGTTTAGCAATGCGATTAGATCTTCTTTAGAAAAGGGTTTTAAAACATATACCTGGCATCTGGAAAGCAAAGCCGAGATGACCTCGAAACTTGGATTTTCAGTAGTAGCACCAATTAAGGTAACCCAGCCTTTTTCTACCGCTCCTAATAGGGAGTCTTGTTGTGATTTACTAAAGCGGTGAATCTCATCGATAAATAGAATCGGACTTTTTGTCGTGAATAATCCATCGCTTCGCTTCGCCTTCTCAATAACTTCACGTACATCTTTTACTCCACTACTAATTGCACTTAAAGTGAAAAAAGGTCGATCTGATTCGTTGGCAATAATATTAGCTAGAGTTGTCTTGCCAACACCTGGAGGTCCCCAAAAAATCATGGAAGGGATAATACCTCGCTTAATTTGTTGGCGTAAAGCACCTTTTTCGCCAATAAGGTGCGTCTGACTCAAATACTGGTCTAATGTTTTTGGTCGAAGTCTCTCTGCTAATGGCTCATTCATTTTGCAAATGTAAAAATTAGAATGACAAAATCTCTGTTAAGTGATATTGGTTATTTTTTTGTAGTATTATTTTAAATCTTTTAAGTGTGAATCGAAAAACTGATTTTAATTTTACCCCGGGTGTAGTGGGCTATCCTGTGCTGTTTATCCTTGCTATCTGGATTGTTTTTTGGATAGAAGTTCGATTTGGGGTAAATTTTAATTATTTGGGGATTTTTCCCAGAAAGCTTAGTGGCTTGTTGGGTATTATTTTTTCACCTTTTATTCATAGTGGAATAAAACATTTATTCAATAATACTATACCGCTTTTTGTGCTTTCAATGGCACTCTTTTATTTCTATAAAAGTATTAGCTGGAAGGTTTTAGGATATGGTTTTTTATTCACTGGCTTTATTACCTGGTTAATAGCAAGACCTGCTTATCATATAGGGGCCAGTGGAATTATTTATTTACTGGCTTCATTTTTATTTTTTAAGGGAATTTTCTCCAAATATTATCGATTAGTTGCGCTTTCGCTAATGGTCGTTTTTCTCTATGGGGGATTGTTATGGTATGTTACGCCGATCGATCCTGAAATTTCATGGGAGGGACATCTTTCTGGGTTAATTGTGGGCTTATTTTTTGCGTTTATTTTTAAAAAAAATATAGCAGAACCTCCTAAATATATATGGGAGCATCCTGATTATGATGAAGAAGAGGATGACTTTATGCGGCATTTCGATGAACATGGGAATTTTATAGAAAAACTACCCGATGAAATTACTGAAGATGAGCAGGAGGATAAGATCGAAATCAATTATATCTATAAAGAGCAAAAAAATAAGAAAGATTAAATGCGTTTTGGACTACTTCATAGAAAAAAGGGTTGCAGGCTACAGAAACATTTAAGGATGCATTTTCAGTGTGATGAAGGGTATGTTTAGCTTTTTGATCGCTGATTTATTAGGATAGGATATGGAGGGACTATTTTGGCTTAAGCTCAATAATGATTAGTATAGGCTTTTTAAAGTCGATATTGTTGATTATTCATTAGTTTTTTCTGTAGCGGCAACGTTTTGAATTCCTGTCTACTGAATATAAAAAACGGTATCTTTAATATGATCGCTTTTACAGATAAGGGAGGATAAGTGCGGTTCCCGCTGAAGTTTTTGCGGTCTCTATATTACCCAACATTTTCTGGAATAATAGTCGTATCTGCGCTATATCACTTTGTCGTTCTGAATTTTCAATATTTTCTCTGTTTCTCAATATAGCTATCTATTGTATTTCGAATATTCCAAATCGAAAGTATATTATTTAATAACTTTTATGAAATCAAAAAGAAGAGTAGTTAAACTCTTCTTTTTAATACAGTTGTTTCTGAAAAAGTATTTATAGTGATAGATAATATTCTACAAGGGGAACCATATCTTCAGGTGAATCTATATCGATGTTATTAGTTTTAATGTACTTTGATAATTGATCTTTCTTGTCTTTATATACTTTCAGTAAAGATTTTTCTTTAAGTTTTACTTCTTCATATTTCTTGTTTTTATTTAATATGTAATATTTCGTATCCATGTCATACTCACCAGTTTTTGTATTGTTCTGGCTACTTGTCCATCCATTTGCGTTAGGATCATCGAATTCTTTTTCATACTCAATAATAACTGCTTTGGACGGGGGAGAAACCAATTGATAATACCTTTCTTCATTCTTCTCTTTGTCAAAAGCATTCCCTTCAATTTTAGCAAAGATTACATCACCTTCTTCAGATTTAATTATAAATCCTACAAATTTTGCATCTAACATTTTAAGGGTCTGTCCCGATCCCGCATCCTTATAAACTAGGGAATTGCCATAAGCATCATAGTTTATCTTTTGTGGTGTTGTGGTCTCGCCATTCTCATAAACGCCATAGCCTACTTTGAATTCGTTCATTAAAAATGGAGTAGAATTCCTATTGCTTCTCATAACTTTTACACCGTCGGCAAGATTAGAAGATCCCAGGCTTGTTTGAGCAGTCATTAGAGAAGAAAGTGAAGAAATAAATATAGCGTATACTGCAAAAGTTTTTATTTTTTTCATTATTCGTAGATTAGTGATGAATGTGTTCTAAAATAAAAAAAAACCAGCTAAGTGGCTGGTTTTTAATTGTTAAATAAAATTTATTTAAAAATCCAAAGTTTTGTATTTAACAGATCTGGTCCTTGGGCTTCTATCGCATCATTATAATTTTGTTCGTTTACAGATTGTGCTGTAGCCGGATATCCATCTCTGTCTGGAATGTCTGTTGCATTACTCAATAGATCTTCAGGAGCGGTTAGCTCTTTTTCGTAACCGGCAGCTAACATTCTTCTCCATTCTGCCCAAGAGTCATATCCCTGTAAGTAAAGAGCAACCCATTTTTCATAGCCTATAGATTCCAAACCTGTATATGGATTGGACGCGATATAAGCATTTGCAGCAGAGTCAGAAACTCTCCATTGAGCCATAGAAGCTGCTATTGCATCTTCGTATAAACTTGATGCATCTTCAGAAGTCCATCCTAATGCAGCGGCTTCAGCTCTAGCAAATAAGACCTCTGCATATGTAAACATATATAGTGGAGCTTGCATATTATTAATTATATCTTGAGTAATGAATGAGTAACTATCTGTGTCAGAGTTAGATTTTCCGTAAGGAGCTCCAACAAAAGTACCGCTGTTTAATGCAGGTTCTGCCATTTTAGCTAGTCTGGGATCTTCAGGAGTGGTGGAGTTTCCAGATCCTATCAGAGCATTTACAAAAACATCACTAACTAAATAATCTCTACGGAAACTTGGAGCATAAAACCTATCTTCCCAGGGGTTATCATTATTTTCATCACCTAAGTAAGGGTAAAAAAAGTTTTCTGTATTCGAAGTGATTACGTTACCGAGAGCTTCGTTGAATTTAGTTTTTCCTAATGTAGGATCTGCTTCAGAAAGTCTTAAGCCCATAACCATTTTGAGAGTTTGCCCAAATTGTTCCCATCTTGTCATATCTCCTCCAAATAAGTAATCTCCATTGGGACCACTACCAGCTTCAATCATTCCTAAAGCGGAATCAAGTTCTGCAAAAAGCCCTTTGTAGATTTCTTCCTGAGAATCATAAACAGGAAATTGATTACCCAATCCTCCTAAAGCTTCTGTATAAGGGAGTCTGCCCCAACGGTTCGTCATTCCCTGAAATATATAAACTCTTAATATAGTAGCTACAGCTATTTGGTTTGCATTTGATGCATCACTGGCAGATACTTCTTCTTTAGTTTCCTCATTTGTATTGAGTGCAATTATTCTATTTAAATCGGTTAAAACGCCATACCAGTATTCATATGACCAATTTAGTGTTTGATATCTGGATTCTTCGTCATACTGCCCATTTGATAAGTATTGAACATATAGATTTGGAGTCGTGGCAGCTACGTAATTTGAAACTGCACCTTCGACATTTGATAGTAAAATACTTGGTGAAGCGCTTGTTGGTTCATTTGGGTTTTCGTTTAATGATCCAAATTCGGCTGTTTCGCAGGCAGTAAGAGACATTACTGCTGCTGAAAGCATAACTATCGATTTTTTTATTCTTGTTTTCATGCTTTAAATTTTTAAAATGTTAGACTAATGTTTAGTCCGATAGTTCTTGTGTTAGGAGATTGTCCTCCTTCTGTCCATCCGTACTCTCCTGCTCCTTGGTTATCCTCTAATTCGGATACGTCAATTCCATCAACAGATGTATAAATTAACCAAAGGTTGGTCGCAAATACACCTATGTTTGCCTGTTTGATAAAGGTATTTTCAAGCACATTTTTAGGAATAGTATAGTCTAACCTTGCTTGTCTTAATTTGAAATAAGATGCATCATATAACCATCTTTCATGTAATGCAAATAATCTACCCCAGTATGTTTGGGCTTCTACTAGGTATGAAACAGGCTCCCCTGTGTTGCTGTCTACACCTTCGATCAAGATACCACCTGAGTCTGTATCTGCATCTGCAAGAGCTACCGATGCACCCCCACCTGTTACTGGATCTCTTTGAGGATTTCCTAAGGCATTGTTTCCTATTGTCTCTGCACCTAATCCAGAGTATGCATTAAACATTCTGGTTACAGAGAAAAGTTTTCCTCCTTTTTGGAAGTCGAAATCTAAACCTAAACTAAAGTTTTTAAACGTCATGTAACTTGAAGCACCACCAGTAAAATCTGGAAGAAGGTTACCTAAGTACTGATTTGTGTCGTATTGTGGTGATCCAGTTGAAGATAAAAGAATATTTCCATTATCATCTCGCTGATATGCTCTACCATAAATAGCGCCCCATTCTTCACCCGTTCTTTCTTGTAGCTGAATTCCACGCCAAGTTTCAGCTAACACATTTGTAGTTGTACCATCGGCAATTTTATCTACAGTTCTTTCAAGTGTTGCTAAGTTTGCAGTAAGATCCCAAGTGAAATTATCTGTTTTAATAGGTATTACATTCAAAGCAAATTCCCAACCTTTATACGTCTGCTCACCAGAGTTGGTTAAGAATGAGTTATATCCGGTTGCAGGATCTAGGGTAACTGCAACTGGTAGTTCAGAATCTTTCTTAGTGAAGTAAGTTACATCTAAACCAAACCTACTATTTAGGAATCTAAGTTCAGTACCAAATTCATATTCTTGTCTAACACCTCCAATTAAATTTGGATTGAATAACTGTGATTTTACAGAAAGTTTACCATAACTAGCATAAGGTGTACCAACACTAAAGGTTTCTGAAAGCTGATAAGGATTTGGGAAAAGAGGAGCTTCAGCTATACTAGCTCTTAATTTACCAAAACTAAGGAAATCATTGTTTTCTAATAACTTACTGAATATGAAACTTAAAGATCCACCATAAGTTTCAACTCGATTCGCTTCTGAGTCTGCGGTAGATTGCCAGTCAAAACGAGCAGTTCCATCTATATATAACATATTTCTAAAACCTATAGAAGCTTTTGCAAAAGTGGATTTTCTAGCAAAATCTTCTACATAACTGGAAACATCTGGTCTGCCTGTTGAGGTGTTCAGGCTATAAAAACCTTCAGCGTTTAATCCTCCTGTAGTACTTGCATAAATGCTTTTGTAGTTTTGGTCGTAAATTTCAAATCCTAAACTAGCGCTAATGTCGAAATCTTCAGATAAGTCGGTTTCATAATTTAAAATACCAAATACTTCATCAGTACCTTTAGTATTTTCGCTTTCGGAATAAAAAGGAGTCCCTAAACCTCCAAAAGCAAATCTGTCTGAGCTCTCGTAAGTATTTAGCGTTTTTCTGATCTCTACACTGGCATTTAAGTCATCAGTTATATCGTATGTTAAGCCAAATCTTCCGTAGAATGAATTTTTATCCTGGGGATTTAAATTCTCTTCGGTATCGAAAAAAGGCATGTCCCAATATAGCGGAGAAGTGTTTGTTGGACCGTTAATGTTCCAAGAAACAATTTCTCCATTTCGCCTATAATCTCTTAGACGATCGATATCTAATTGTCTTTGCCACCATTGGTTAAAGTTAGAGGCAATATTTCCGTATCCGTTGTTTGGGAAATTATTAGTTCTTCTATCTTGATAGTTTACGTTTGCAAAAGCAACAAGCTTTTCTGTAATGTCTAAAGTAGCTGAAATAGATCCTTGAACGGTATTTCGTTCTGAGTTTGGAATAATTCCAGTTCTGTCGATTTTAGCTAAGGATGCTCTTACAGAGTAACCTTCTCCCCCTTTAGAAAAGGTAAGATTAGTGTTTGTTGTGATTCCTGTATCAAAGAAATCTCTAACATTATCAGGCTGAGGTGTAAAAGCTCTTAATTTACCGAATTCTGGTGTATTTGGAATCCAAGAATCCCAATGTCTTACCATTTGACCTTCCATCTTAGGCCCCCAACTCTCATCAGCATAATACTCCACCATTTGTTGACCGTCAAAAGAAGCCCAATCTGATGGGTGAATGGAAGGATCGTAATTAAAAGTGTTAAAGTCCTGAGAGTATCCGCCACCGTATTCATTTTGGTAATCAGGTAAGATATATAAACTTTCTATAGCAGTACTGTGATTGATAGTAATATTACTTTGCCCATTTTTCGCACTTTTTGTTGTAATAATGATTACCCCATTTTGCCCTTGAGGCCCATATAAAGCAGTAGCGGCGGCACCTTTAAGTACAGACATGTCTGCAATATCATCTGTAATAATATCTGAAGGATTCTGTACCTTTATGTTGTCTACTATGTAAAGGACACCCGTGTTACCACGTAACCGGATATTGGAGTTACCAAAACCAGAACTGGGTGCTCCTTTAAACTGAACACCTGCTACTTTACCCGCTAAAGCATTGTTAACATTGGTCTCTCTGGATTTCACCAGACTACCTCCATCAACGGTTTGTTGAGCGTAACCTAAACTTTGCTTATCTCTTTTAATACCAAGAGCGGTAACTACAACTTCACTTAGTTGTGATGCATCTTCTTCAAGTGTTACATCTATTGTAGAAACATTTGAAACGGGATACTCAGCCGTTTTTAAACCAATAAAAGAGAACACCAAAATGTCGCCCTCTGTTGCGTCGATAGAATAAACTCCATCAAAATCTGTTTGAACTCCGTTGTCAGTACCTTTTACGATAACATTAACACCTGGGATGGGCAAGCCATCAGAATCGGTAACCGTACCGGTTATGGTGTTTTGTTGGTAGGCAAGAGCTACCTGTGATACCAGTGTTAAAAGAAACACCAGTAGAATCATAGTTTTTTTCTTCATTTTTAAAAATTGTTTGAATTAGCCGTTTCAAAAATGATAATAAAAAGTTAAGAAAGCAATAATAAAGTCTCTACATATGTTAAAATTTATGTTAATTCTGTTTTATTTTAGATATAACTGTTTTTTTATTAAATATTATGTTGATCATATGTGAAAAAACGGAGATAAATACAACCTAAAAATAATGTGTTTTTAAATTTTAATAATTTTATCTAAAAATATCATAAAAGTTTAATGATAATTCGTTTTAGCTTTTTTGATAGGGAGTTTTTTTCTAAAGTTTTTCAATTTTAATATTAACCGTAGTCTTTTGAAGTTCACCCTTTCGTGGTTTTTCGAACGATTTTTTTAGCTATCTATTTTTATAGATTAAGAAATCCGAATCAGTTATTATCTAACAAGAGTGCTCCATGACCATTCAACTTATTTCGTCTTTATAAATGGGATAGATGTGTATAAAAAAATTGTGAATCAATTCTTTTTATAAATTGTTATGACGTTTTCTATTTAGAAATGGGATGATGAAAAATACCAAAACGTATATAGACATATCTAATTCTAATAGATTTGTATGTCATTTTGATGAGCATAGAAGTTTATAGAAAGAATTACCCGATGAAGCTTATGAAAACGGGCTGGAAGATAAGGTCGAAATCAATTTTATGATTATAGGGAGAAGATTTAGATTCGTTGTCGAACTACTTCATATAAAAAAGCACCACAGGCAACAGAAACATTTAAGGAGGCAATTTCGCCATGCATAGGTAATTTAGCTTTATGGTCTATCGTTTTTAGGATAGATGGGGAGATTCCTTTGGCTTCATTTCCCATAATGATTGCCGTAGGCTTTTTGAAGTCTATATTGTAAATTAAATTATCGGTTTTTTCGGTAGCCGCTACGGTTTGAATCCCACTAGACTGCAGGTAAAAAACGGCATCTTTTATATGATTGACTTTACAGATAGGGATATTAAATACTGCACCGGCTGAAGTTTTTACAGTATCAGCGTTTATAGGAGCCGCGCCTTTCTCTGGAATAATGATGGCATCTACTCCGCAGCATTCTGCCGTTCTGATAATCGCTCCAAAATTACGTACATCATTTATTTGATCTAAGAGTAAAAAAAAGGGAACTTCTTTTTTAGCTAATATAGGTTCTACAGTTTCTTCAAGTCCTTTAAAAGCGATTGGACTTATTTTAGCGACAACGCCCTGATGATTGCCTTTGCTAAGTTTGTAGAGTTTTTCTTGCGGAACATAAGAAATGTTGTAATTTCCTTTAGATAAAGTTCTTTTTAATTCTGAAAAAAGCTCACCAGAAAGCCCTTTTTGAATAAATATTTTATCAATACTCTCTCCGCTTTCAATAGCTTCAATAACTGCTCTTATTCCAAAAATTGTTGTAGCTTCTTTCATAATGCAAAAATACTTTAATTTCTGTAGGCATAGAAATTATCTAATAAAAAAACCACCCTGGAGTGGGTGGTTTTTGTTACTGATAGTTTTATAATATATCAATTAGTCTACGTCCCAGAAAATTCTAGTTTGTTGCTCATCACCTCCAATTGCTTCTGAAGCCTCATTGTAATTGCCTTCATTAAGGTTTTGTTCATCGATTGGATATGTGTATCTTAAAGGTACTTCATTTCCAGTATCATCAGGTAAATTAAATTCTGGTGCATCATAAGTTCTCCATGCATTCCATCCTTGGAATGGATTATCATACATTGCGATCCAAAATTGGGTACCTAACTGTTGTTCGGAACCATTGTATGATACATCATCTTGAGAGAGATACGAATCCGCTTCAGATTGTGTTCCTCCCCAATAAAGTATAGATGCTGTAATCCCTTGTTCATAATGTTCTTGTGCAGAACTTCCAACAGAATATCCGTTTAGTGCAGCATCAGAAAGTAAGAATGCAACTTCCGCATAATCCATTAGAATCCCTGGATGGGTTGGTTCTCTAAAAGCTTCGCCTACGTGAGTGAAATTTTGGAAAGAATTACTTGCTCCATAAGTACCCCCTATATAATCACCACTATTCAGGTTGTCATCAAAATAAGCTGTTCTTCTAGGATCTTCCAGGTTATTCATTATGTCAACTATCGTATTTGCTGTCACATAATCTGATCGTCCACTCTGAACTAAATCTTCCCAAAGAGGATTTGTGTTAGGTGGGTTGGCTTCGTATGCTAATATAGCATTATCTGAGTTGCTGCTGAAAACTCCATTACTATAGGCTTCTTCAGTAACTTCTTGAGAAAGGGAAGGGTTAAAATCAGCAATTCTCATACCTAAACGTAATTGAATAGAATTTGCAAATAATTCCCATTTGCTCATATCTCCACCATAAATAACATCAGCTGATGAGTATCCTTGAGAATCTCCGAAATCAATTGCTCTAACTCTAGAAATTAGATCGTTATAGATTTCCTGAGCGTCATCATATTTAGGTAAAGTATTCTCTCTTGCTTGAAGCGCATCTGAATAAGGGATATTTCCAAAAGTATCAACCAATATTTGCCAGGTATATATTTCAATTAATTCTAATTGAGCCGTTCTTGCATTTATTTCTCCTTCGCTGATATATTCATTATTCTGAACTCTTTCTTTAGCATCTTGAATGTTGAATATTACAGTACGATATAATTGAGACCAGTGATTGTCTGGAATACCTCGGTTATTTAAATTATAGTTTGGTTCATCCAGATAAGTGGTGGCCGTCCAATATTGCGAAATGAATCTAAAAATGTTAAAATTTACGTTAGGACTAGCCAATTGATCCTGTAGGTTTTTTACGGATGAAGTGAAAAGAAAATCATCCCCTACATCTGTAGGATTTTTAGGATCTTGATTGTGATTTTGATATTGTTCATCTGTTTGGCAAGACCATAACGTTGCTAAAGCAATGAATGTTAATATATATTTTTTCATCATGGTTCTAATTAAAAGTTAAGTTTAAGGCTAGCACCTATTTCTCTTATCGCGGGATAGGCTCCAGATTGATACCCTTGAATATTACCTGCACTAAGTCCTGCTTCTGGATCAGAATAAGGGATGTTTTTATGTATAATCCATAAATTTCTTCCTATTAATGAGATTGAAGCGTTGGTAAGAGGTAATTTTTCGATTATTTTTTCCCCGAAGTCATAAGTGATATTTGCCTCTCTAAGTTTTACAAATGATGCGTCATATACATGTCCTTTGTTGGCATCCCTAGCATATCCGTATGGGTTCGCGTAGGTTGTAAAGCTTGCGCGAGTTTGGTTAGGCTCACCACTTTCTGTGACTCCTTCTAAAATAGCTCCGCCGCTATCTGCTCCATCTGTAACAGGATCTCTTAATGGGTTACCAAGATCATTAAGGCCAGCTGTTCTGTCATATAATCCTGTTGCGAAACCATACCAGGTATCTAAAGAGAATATGTCTCCACCTTTTTGAACGTCGATAAGAAAACTCAACGTTATATTTTTATATTGAAATGTGTTTTGAACACCTCCAGTCCAATCTGGTTGTATGTTTCCGATGATTTCGTTAGAGCTTGAAGTAGTTAGATAATAACCATTGCTACCAACTATTCTTTGTCCTGTGTTTTCATCATAAACATAATCAGTACCTCTAATAGCACCATAGGCTTGTCCTGGAGTAGCATTAATAGAGACACCTCCTTGAAGAGAAGCTAGTTCTAAGTTTCTAATTCCTTGCGCTAAACTTACAACTTCACTTCGGTTTCTAGCCCAGTTAACATTCATGTTCCAGTTGAAATCTTCGGATCTAATTGGATTTAGACGAAGCGAGGCTTCAAAACCTTTGTTTTCAATGGTTCCTGCATTAAATAATATTCTGCTAAAACCAGTAGCTCTAGATACTGGTACTGGAGTGATCTGATCTTCTGTTTTCATATTATAATATGAAACATCGAAACCAATTCTACGATTAAAGAAATTCGCTTCTAAGCCAATTTCATAAGATTTTGTACGTTCAGGTTTAAGATCAGGATTGTTAAGTGTTCCATTATTGTTTGCAACTCCTGTACCTTGAAAAGGCATTTCAATCTGATAAGTTTGAATAACTCTGTAAGGATCTGTGTCATTACCAACTTCGGCATAATTTGCGCGTAACTTTGCAAAACTTAGCCAGTCTGCTTCAATTAGGTTGGACAAAATTATATTTCCAGATATTGAAGGATAGTAAAATACGTTATTATCAATTGGAAGTGTAGATGAGCGATCTCGACGTAAAGTACCTTCTATGAAATAGGTATCAAGATAGCTTAAGCTAGCTCTTGCATATACACCATCCAGCATTCTAGTTGCATCATATTCATCGGGGGCCTGAAGTGGAGCCGCAGTATTTGATAAAGCGTATATCCCTCGCTGACTAAGACCGCCATTGGTAGATGCTCTTATAAAACTATTGTCATTTCTTCTTAGATTCCATCCTAGGTTTCCATCAAGATTTAAGTCTTCAGCAATATCTGTATTGAAGTTTAAGATAAGATCATAGTTATACTCTGCAAATCTTCCATTGTAACGCGTATATCCAGAAACTCCTGAACTCCCTACATTTCTTCTTTCTTCTTGTAACTCGTCATAAGTGTCAAATGTGAAACGCCCTAAAACGCTGAATATATCATTAATTTCATAATTAAGATTTAGATTTCCAAAATATCTATTACGTGTATCGGTTTGAAAGTTTTCGTAACGTGTCCAGTAAGGGTTGTCAGAATATATTGGATTTCTGTTTAATGGGCTATTTGGATTCCATGTAATGTTGTCTCCTGTCTTGAAGTAAGCATTTTTTTGCTCTTTTACATCTACATTCATTTGCCACCACTGGCGAAATTGTTGCATTGGATTTTCAGAGTCGTAGCCCGTTCCATATCTACCTTTTCCATCTGTTTTAGTATAAGTGATATTTGCTCCGACACTAAAGTTATCAGTTAAGTCCTGTTGCCCACTAAATTTAATGTTATTTCTTTTAATGCTGCTATTAGGTAGATTTCCCTCTTGATCTAAATTGGTAACACTTAATCTAAATTTTCCAGTTTCGCTACCTCCTGATAAAGCTACAGAATTGATCGCAGTATGACCGCTTTCCCAAATCGCATTTGGTGTATTTCTAGCCGCTCTCCATGGAGTTGCTTGTTGATAAGTGTCCTCTAGCTGAGGATAAATAGAATTCCACTGGTACACTGGCTGACCTTCAAAGCGAGCTCCAAAAGAAGCATCTTCTGTAAATGGTGTAAATGGTATAGAGGGGTCAAAACCACCAGGAAGATCTAGATTGTCATAATTGTTGAAATAAGGTGTGTCGTAGTAAGGTCCGTAACCTGCACCGTATTCGGTTTGATAAACTGGTAAAGTATTATCATTTACATGACTAATGGTTAGGGATGAATTTATAGAGATCCCAATACCTTTTCTTTTTGATCCTTTCTTTGTTTCAATAATAATAACACCATTAGCAGCTCGAGCTCCATAAAGTGCTGTTGCGGCGGCACCTTTTAAAACATTGATGGATTCAATATCATTTGGGTTAATATCTGATGCTGCATTTCCGTAATCGTACCCTCCTTGTCCAGATCTTTGTCCAGAAGTATTGGGAGTATCATTACTAATAGGTGTTCCATCAATAACAAATAATGCTTGGTTATTACCTGTTAAAGAAGAGTTACCTCTTATCACAACATTAGAAGATCCTCCTACAGTACCAGAATTGTTAATGCGCAATCCAGCTACTTTACCAGAAAGAGAATTCATGAAGTTTTGTGTAGGGACATCGGATACTTCTGCACCATCTACTGATTGCGTGGCATATCCTAATGATTTTTTTTCTCGAGAAATTCCCAGTGCTGTAACTACTACTTCATCAAGTTGGGCAGAATCAGTCGTCATTGTGACGTCTATGGTGTCAATGTTCTTAACTGTATATTCTGCAGTTTCCATTCCTATGAACGAAAATACCAGAATATCTCCTTGGTCTGCTGATACAGAATAATTTCCGTCAAAATCTGTTTGAGTACCTGTATTGGTTCCCTTAATCAGCACAGTTACACCTGGAAGAGGTAAGCCTTCTTCGTCTGTTACCGTACCACTGATGGTCTTTTCCTGCGCAAAGCTAACATGCGCAATCAATGCCAGCAGTAGTGTTAAAATACTACTTAGTTTTGTTTTCATTTTGAATTTGTTTGAATTAGCCATGTCAAATGTGCTAATAAATGGTTAAGAAATCAAACATAGCAAACCTATTAAAAGGCACGTTATTTCCCTTTTTTGTTAAAATTAAGGTCTATCTGTTTGATTTATAGGGGTAAGCGTTGTAGTGTTAAAGTTTGTGTTTTTTTTATAATTAACAAATTGAATAGGAATTTTAGGATTTTCATAACACTTATTTTAACCTTTCCTGGAAATTACTGAGAAAAATACAAGCATTGAACTTGTGTTTTTTATTTTTCTTCCTAACTGTTTGAATACTTGAAATTTATTTCTACCTTTGCGCACCTTTTTTATAGAAGGTGGTTTAAATTAATAATTAGTGTAAAAGAAATTATGCCAACAATTTCACAATTAGTACGAAAAGGAAGAGCCAAGATAACTAAGAAGAGTAAATCGGCTGCTTTAGATTCGTGCCCTCAAAGAAGGGGTGTTTGTACACGTGTGTATACTACTACTCCTAAAAAACCAAACTCTGCTATGAGAAAAGTAGCTAGGGTAAGGTTGACTAATGGTAAAGAGGTGAATGCCTATATACCTGGTGAAGGACACAATCTGCAAGAGCACTCGATAGTATTAGTTAGAGGCGGAAGGGTAAAAGATTTACCAGGTGTAAGGTATCACATTGTTCGTGGTGCTTTAGATACCGCAGGTGTTGAGGGTAGAACTCAACGTCGATCTAAGTATGGAGCAAAACGCCCTAAGAAGTAATTTATTAAACTTTTAATGTAAAGAAATGAGAAAAAGACAGGCTAAGAAAAGACCACTTTTGCCAGATCCTAAGTTTAATGATCAACTTGTTACGCGTTTTGTAAACATGATGATGTGGGATGGTAAAAAATCTGTTGCCTTTAAGATTTTCTATGATGCTATTGCTATCGTAGAAGAAAAAAAGCAAGATGAAGAGAAATCAGCTCTAGAAATCTGGAAAGATGCGCTTTCTAATGTGATGCCTCATGTAGAGGTTAGGAGTAGAAGGGTTGGAGGTGCTACTTTTCAAATTCCAATGCAAATTAGACCAGATAGAAAGGTTTCTACTGCGATGAAATGGCTTATTAGTTTTGCTCGTAAGAGAAACGAGAAAACAATGGCTGCGAAACTTGCTGCAGAAGTTTTAGCTGCGGCTAAGGAAGAAGGGGCTGCTGTTAAGAAAAGAGTAGATACTCATAAAATGGCAGAAGCGAATAAAGCATTCTCTCACTTTAGATTCTAAAATAAAATGGCACAAAGAGATTTAAAATTTACAAGAAATATAGGTATTGCTGCTCATATTGATGCTGGTAAAACAACAACAACAGAGCGTATACTTTATTATACTGGTATCAGTCACAAGATTGGAGAGGTTCATGACGGTGCTGCTACGATGGACTGGATGGAGCAAGAGCAGGAAAGAGGTATTACCATTACTTCTGCTGCCACACATTGTACATGGCCTTATAACGGTCACGAGTATACTGTGAATATTATTGATACTCCTGGTCACGTTGATTTTACCGTAGAAGTAGAGCGTTCTTTACGTGTTCTTGATGGTGTTGTGGCATTGTTCTCGGCAGTTGATGGAGTAGAGCCGCAATCTGAAACTGTTTGGAGACAGGCAGATAAATACCGCGTACCTAGATTGGGTTTTGTTAATAAGATGGACCGTCAAGGTTCCGACTTTTTTAATGTATGCCGTCAGGTAAGAGAGATGTTAGGAGGAAATCCTGTTCCATTGCAAGTACCAATTGGGGAAGAGATGGATTTTAAAGGTGTAGTAGACCTGATTTCTAAAAAAGCGATTATCTGGAATGAAGAGGATATGGGTATGACTTACGAGACTATCGATATTCCTGAAGAGTTGCAGGCTGATGTAAATAAATATAGAGCTGAGCTAGTTGAGGCTGTTGCAGAATATGATGAAGCTTTAATGGAGAAATTCTTTGAAGATGAAGACTCTATTACTGAAGATGAGATTATTGCTGCCTTAAAAGCTGCAACTTGTGATATGTCTATCATACCAATGATGTGTGGTTCTGCCTTTAAAAATAAAGGAGTTCAGGCGATGCTTGATGCGGTAATGCGTTACCTTCCATCTCCGGTAGATGTAGATGCTATTGTTGGAGAAAATCCTGAAACAGGTGAAGAGGAAAGCCGTAAGCCTAATGTAGATTCTCCATTCTCGGCTTTAGCTTTTAAAATTGCTACAGATCCATTTGTTGGACGTTTAGCGTTCTTTAGAGTTTATTCTGGTACTTTAGATGCTGGGTCTTATGTTCTTAATGTTCGTTCTGGTAAAAAAGAACGTATCTCTAGGATATATCAAATGCACTCTAATAAACAAGAGCCTATAGATAAAATTGAAGCTGGTGATATTGGAGCAGCTGTAGGATTTAAAGATATTAAGACTGGTGATACATTAACAGATGTTAATAAGCCAATTATTCTTGAGTCTATGACATTCCCAGAGCCTGTAATTGGTATTGCTGTAGAGCCTAAAACTAAGGCCGATGTTGATAAGATGGGTATGGCTTTAGCTAAATTGGCTGAGGAAGATCCAACTTTCCAGGTTAAAACAGATGAAGTTTCAGGTCAAACTGTAATTTCAGGAATGGGAGAACTTCATATCGAAATCTTAGTAGATCGTTTAAAACGTGAATTTAAGGTAGAAGTAAATGAAGGTCAGCCTCAGGTAGAATATAAGGAAACTGTTACCAGGCCTGCAGAGCACAGAGAGGTGTATAAAAAGCAATCTGGTGGACGTGGTAAATTTGCGGATATTGTATTCGAAATGGGACCAGTAGATGAGTCATTTGAAGGAAAAGGACTTCAGTTTGTTGATGAAATCAAAGGTGGACGTATTCCTAAAGAGTTTATTCCTTCAGTAGAGAAAGGTTTTAAAGAAGCCATGAAAAACGGTCCTCTAGCAGGATTTCAGGTAGATACTTTAAAAGTTGTTCTTAAAGACGGATCTTTTCACCCTGTTGATTCCGATCAATTATCTTTCGAATTGGCTGCGAAAATGGGATTCAAAGCTGCTGCTAAAAAAGCTGGAGCGGTAATCCTTGAGCCAATTATGAAAATGGAAGTAGTAACTCCAGAAGAAAACATGGGGGATATTGTTGGGGATCTTAACCGTAGAAGAGGTCAGGTAAACAATATGTCAGACAGATCTGGAGCGAAAATTGTGAAAGCAGATGTGCCGTTATCAGAGATGTTTGGTTATGTAACTACATTAAGAACACTTTCTTCTGGTAGAGCAACTTCTACTATGGAATTCTCACATTATGCTGAAACTCCTTCTAATATTTCAGAAGAAGTAATTAAAGCAGCTAAAGGATCTAACGAATAATTTTAGGGTAATGAGTCAAAAAATCAGAATAAAATTAAAATCCTACGATCATAATTTAGTAGATAAATCTGCTGAGAAGATTGTAAAGACAGTTAAAACTACAGGTGCTGTGGTAACGGGTCCAATCCCGCTTCCAACGCATAAAAAGATATTTACTGTATTAAGGTCTCCTCACGTTAACAAGAAATCTAGAGAGCAGTTTGAGCTTAGTTCTTATAAAAGATTGCTTGATATCTACAGTTCTTCTTCAAAAACCATTGATGCTTTAATGAAATTGGAGCTTCCTAGTGGTGTTGAAGTAGAGATCAAAGTGTGATCTTAAAGAAACCTGTTTAAAATTTTAGCGGGTAAAATGTCCTGAGCGTTTCGCAAGGGAAAAACGGGAAAGATACATTCAGGACAGAAGTATTTTTCTGTCCTGTTTTTTTATAAATAAGTAATAATAATCAATAATTATGTCTGGGTTAATAGGAAAAAAAATAGGCATGACTAGTATTTTCGACGAAAATGGGAAGAATATTCCTTGTACCGTTATTGAAGCTGGTCCATGCGTAATTACCCAAGTCAGAACCAATGAGGTTGACGGGTACGAAGCACTTCAACTTGGTTTCGATGACAAAAAGACTGCAAACAAGGCTGCTACAGGGCATGCTAAGAAGGCGGGAGTTGCTGCGCAACGAAAAGTCGTTGAATTCCAAGGATTTGAAGGAGATTACAAATTAGGAGATACCATTAATGTAGAACACTTTAAAGAAGGTGAATTCGTTGATATTTCTGGTACTTCTAAAGGAAAAGGTTTCCAGGGGGTTGTTAAAAGACATGGTTTTGGCGGAGTAGGGCAATCTACTCACGGTCAACATAACCGTCTAAGGGCTCCTGGTTCTATTGGTGCGGCCTCTTATCCTGCACGCGTATTTAAAGGTATGCGTATGGCTGGAAGAATGGGTGGCGAAAAAGTAAAAGTTGAAAACCTTAGAGTTTTAAAAGTAGTGGCTGAGAAAAATCTTTTAGTTGTTAAAGGATGTGTTCCAGGGCATAAAAACTCTTACGTAATCATTAGAAAGTAATGGAAGTAGCAGTTTTAGATATTAAAGGAAAAGAAACAGGTAGGAAGGTGAGCCTTTCTGATGCTGTTTTCGGAATAGAGCCAAATGAGCATGCTGTATATCTTGATGTTAAGCAATATCTTGCTAATCAAAGACAGGGTACTCATAAGGCTAAGGAACGTGCTGAAATAACAGGTTCTACTCGTAAACTTAAGAAGCAAAAAGGTACTGGTACAGCTCGTGCGGGTAGTATTAAGTCGCCTGTTTTTAGAGGTGGAGGTAGAATATTTGGTCCTCGTCCAAGAAACTATGGTTTTAAATTAAATAAAGCCTTAAAACGTTTGGCAAGAAAATCTGCTTTATCTATTAAAGCAAATGATAATGCTATTACCGTTGTAGAAGATTTTTCTTTCGATACTCCAAAGACAAAAAACTTCATTGAAGTTTTGAAAGCCATTGGTATTCAGGAGAAAAAATCTCTTATAGTGTTGGGTGAGTCAAATAAAAACGTATATTTGTCGTCACGTAATTTAAAAGGCTCTGAAGTTGTAAGTGTTTCAGAATTAAGTACTTACAAAATATTAAATGCAAAAAGTGTTGTGTTTATGGAAGGGTCTCTAGAAGGATTAGAGTCGAATTTAAGTTAAATAAGCGTTATGAGTATCTTAATAAAACCAATTATTACGGAAAAAGCTACCGCAGAGAGCGAACTTAAAAATTGTTTCTCTTTTGAGGTGAGTAATAAGGCGAATAAGATTGAAATCAAAGATGCAGTAGAATCTGCTTATGGCGTTTCAGTAACTTCTGTTCGTACAATTAACGTCCGTCCAGATCGTAAAACCAGATATACTAAGTCTGGTATGATCACTGGTAAAACTAAAGCTTATAAAAAAGCTATGGTACAGGTGGCGGAAGGTGAAACTATTGATTTATACAGTAATCTTTAAGATTAAAAAATGTCAGTAAGAAAATTAAAACCAATTACTCCTGGTCAGCGTTTTAGAGTAGTTAATGGGTTTGACGCCATTACTACTGATAAGCCGGAGAAGAGTTTACTTGCTCCGTTAAAAAAGTCAGGTGGTAGAAACAGTCAAGGGAAAATGACCATGCGCTATAAAGGCGGTGGTCATAAAAGACGTTACAGAATTGTAGATTTTAAACGTGATAAACACGGTGTTCCTGCAACTGTAGCTTCTATTGAATATGATCCAAACAGAACGGCCTTTATTGCTTTATTGAACTATCAGGATGGTGAGAAAAGGTATGTTATTGCTCAAAATGGACTTCAGGTAGGTCAAAATATTGTTGCTTCTAATGAAGCGGTTGCTCCTGAAATTGGTAACGCTATGCCGTTAGCAAATATTCCATTGGGTACTGTAGTTTCTTGTATAGAATTAAGAGCTGGTCAGGGAGCTGTTATGGCGAGAAGTGCCGGTGCTTTTGCACAATTGTTAGCAAGAGAAGGGAAATACGCAACTGTAAAGTTGCCTTCTGGTGAGATTAGAAGGATCCTTTCTGTATGTTTGGCAACCATAGGCGCTGTGTCTAATAGCGATCATCAGTTACAAATTTCTGGTAAGGCTGGTAGAAAACGCTGGTTAGGTATCAGACCAAGAACTAGACCAGTAGCGATGAACCCAATCGATCACCCAATGGGTGGAGGTGAAGGTAGAGCTTCAGGAGGTCATCCACGTTCTAGAAAAGGTTTACCTGCAAAAGGCTTTAAAACCCGTACAAGAACAAAGGCGAGTAATAAATATATTGTAGAACGTAGAAAGAAATAATAGAGTATGGCACGTTCATTAAAAAAAGGACCTTTCGTTCACTATAAACTAGAGAAGAAAGTAGCAGATAACGTAGATTCTGGTAAAAAAGCGGTGATCAAAACTTGGTCTAGAGCTTCAATGATTACTCCAGATTTTGTAGGGCAAACTATTGCTGTTCATAACGGTAAACAATTTGTTCCTGTTTATGTTACTGAGAATATGGTAGGTCATAAGTTAGGAGAATTTTCACCAACACGTTCTTTTAGAGGACATGCAGGTGCTAAAAATAAAGGAAGAAAATAATTGAAGCTATGGGAGTTCGTAAAAAAGAAAGAGCAGAGCAAATAAAAGAAGCTAAGAAGCAGACAGCTTTTGCTAAGTTAAATAACTGCCCTACTTCACCAAGAAAAATGCGTTTAGTAGCGGATTTGGTAAGAGGTGAAAAAGTAGAAAAAGCGCTTCAAATTTTAAAATTCAGTCAAAAAGAGGCTTCCTCTCGCTTAGAGAAGTTATTGTTATCTGCTATCGCAAACTGGCAGGCTAAGAATGAGGATGCAAGTATTGAAGATGCTGAATTATTTGTGAAGGAGATTCGTGTAGATGGAGGAAGTATGCTAAAGAGACTTCGTCCTGCTCCGCAGGGTCGCGCACATAGAATTAGAAAGAGATCCAATCACGTTACATTAGTGCTTGGCGAAAACAATAATACACAAAGCTAAGAAGAGTATGGGACAGAAGACAAATCCAATCGGTAATCGCCTTGGTATCATTAGAGGATGGGAGTCCAACTGGTACGGAGGAAATGACTACGGTGATAAATTAGCCGAAGACGATAAGATTAGAAAGTACATCCATGCTCGCCTCTCTAAAGCGAGTGTATCCAGGGTAATAATAGAGCGTACCCTTAAGCTTGTGACCGTTACTATCACTACTGCCAGACCTGGTATTATTATCGGTAAAGGTGGTCAAGAGGTAGACAAGCTTAAAGAAGAGCTTAAGAAGATCACAGACAAAGAGGTTCAAATTAACATCTTTGAAATCAAAAGGCCAGAGTTGGATGCCCATTTAGTTGGGGCCAGTGTTGCAAGACAAATAGAGAACAGAATTTCTTATCGTCGTGCAATTAAAATGGCTATTGCGGCTGCAATGAGAATGAATGCTGAAGGAATTAAAATTGAAATTTCAGGTCGTTTAAACGGTGCTGAGATGGCACGTTCCGAAGCATATAAAGATGGTAGGATTCCTTTGTCTACTTTTAGGGCCGATATTGATTATGCTTTAGTTGAAGCACACACTACTTATGGTAGATTGGGTGTTAAAGTATGGATCATGAAAGGTGAAGTTTACGGAAAAAGAGATTTATCTCCGCTAGTAGGTCTAGCTAAGAAACAAGGAGGTAAAAGTTCCGGACGAGGTGGTAATAATAAATCACGTCGTAGAAAGTAATTTTAAAGTAAAGAAAAATGTTACAACCTAAAAGAACGAAATATCGTAAGCAACAGAAGGGGCGTATGAAAGGTGTGGCTCAAAGAGGTCACCGTCTTTCGAATGGAACATTTGGGATCAAGTCTCTTGATTCTAGTTTCATTACAGCTCGTCAAATCGAAGCTGCGCGTATTGCTGCTACCCGTTATATGAAGAGAGAAGGTTCTATCTGGATTAAAATATTTCCAGATAAGCCTATCACTAAAAAACCTCTTGAGGTTCGTATGGGTAAAGGTAAAGGTGCCGTGGAGTATTGGGCTGCTGTTGTAAAACCTGGAAGAATTATGTTTGAAATTGGTGGTGTGCCATTGGCAACTGCTAAAGAGGCGCTACGTCTTGCAGCACAAAAACTTCCGGTAAGAACTAAATTTATCGTAGCTAGAGATTATCAAGAATAATTTTTTTGAATTATGAAACAATCAGAAGTAAAAGAATTGTCTGTTGCAGAATTGCAGGAAGAGCTTGGTAAATCTCGTAAGGCATATGCAGATTTAAAAATGGCTCATGCTGTTTCGCCATTAGAGAACCCAATACAGTTAAGAGCTGTAAGGAGAAGTATAGCGAGATTAGCTACCGAGTTAACTAAAAGAGAACAACAATAAGTGTTATTCTGCTGAAAGATGGAAAAAAGAAATTTAAGAAAAGAGCGAATAGGTGTAGTTACCAGTAATAAAATGCAGAAATCTATAGTGGTTTCTGAAGTTAAGAAAGTAAAACACCCTATGTACGGAAAGTTCGTATTGAAAACTAAGAAGTACGTAGCTCACGACGAAAAAAACGACTGCAACGAAGGAGATACTGTAAGGATCATGGAAACTAGACCTATGAGTAAATCTAAATGTTGGAGATTAGTAGAAATAATTGAAAGAGCGAAGTAATTATGGTACAACAAGAGTCTAGACTAAAAGTAGCAGATAATACTGGGGCTAAAGAAGTTTTAGCTATTAGAGTATTAGGAGGTACAAAGAAAAGATACGCTTCTGTTGGAGACAAAATTGTTGTCAGCGTTAAAGAGGCTACACCTAATGGAAACATTAAAAAAGGTGCGGTTTCTACAGCAGTTGTTGTTCGTACCAAGAAAGAAGTGCGTAGACCTGATGGATCTTATATAAGGTTCGATGATAATGCGTGTGTGCTTCTAAACCCGGCTGGAGAGATGCGTGGAACACGTGTTTTTGGTCCTGTAGCAAGAGAACTTCGTGATAAGCAATTCATGAAAATTGTATCATTGGCACCTGAAGTGCTTTAATACATTAAAAAAATGGCAAAGCTTAAAATAAAATCAGGAGATACAGTTCTAGTTATTGCTGGTGATCATAAAGGTCAGCAGGGTAAGGTTCAAAAAGTATTTCCAGACAAGAATAAAGCGATTGTGGAAGGGGTTAATACGATCTCTAAACATGAGAAGCCCAGTGCTTCTAATCCACAGGGCGGAATTACTAAGAAGGAAGCTCCAATAAATATTTCTAATCTTTCTTTAATGACCAAAGATGGTAAAGCAACCAGAGTAGGTTATAGAGAAGAAGATGGAAAAAAGGTGAGATTTTCTAAAAAATCAAATGAAGTATTATAGTTATGGCATACGTACCAAGACTTAGAAAAGAGTATGATGATAAAATTAAATCATCTCTTGTAGAAGAATATAGTTACAGCAATGTAATGGAAGTGCCTAAGCTTAAGAAAATCGTTATAAGCCGAGGAGTTGGAGGTGCTGTTGCTGATAAAAAGTTAATTGATCATGCAGTAGATGAGTTAACAGCTATTACTGGTCAAAAAGCAGTTGCAACTATTTCCAAGAAAGACGTTGCTACATTTAAACTTCGTAAGGGAATGCCAATTGGTGCAAAAGTTACTTTACGCGGTTATAGAATGTACGAATTTTTAGATAGATTAATTACCTCTGCACTTCCACGTGTACGTGATTTTGATGGGATTAAAGCTAACGGTTTTGATGGTAGGGGAAATTATAACTTAGGTATTACTGAGCAAATTATTTTTCCTGAAATTGATATCGATGCTGTGAATAGAATCGCAGGTATGGATATTACTTTCGTTACTACTGCTGATACTGATAAAGAAGCGAAATCTTTATTAACTGAACTAGGTTTACCTTTTAAAAAGAATTAAAACATGGCTAAAGAATCAATGAAAGCCCGTGAGGTGAAGAGACAAAAATTGGTAGATAAATATGCTGAAAAAAGGAAAGCTTTAAAAGAAGCTGGCGATTATGAGGCATTACAAAAATTACCAAAAAACTCTTCTCCAGTACGTTTGCATAATCGTTGTAAGCTAACTGGTAGACCAAAGGGGTATATGAGACAATTTGGTGTTTCTCGTGTAATGTTTAGAGAAATGGCTAATAACGGTCTTATCCCAGGAGTTAAAAAGGCTAGTTGGTAAATTATAAATTGATTATAGGTTCCATAGTATAGGAAAACCATAATCGCAAATTAATATAAATGAATACAGATCCAATTGCAGATTTTTTAACGCGTATTAGAAATGCGGTAGCAGCAAACCACAGGGTTGTTGAAATTCCTGCTTCTAACGTTAAAAAAGAAATTACTAAGATTTTATTCGATCAGGGATATATCTTAAGTTACAAGTTTGAAGATAATACCGCGCAAGGTACTATCAAAATAGCTCTTAAATACGATAGAGATACCAAAGACTCTGTAATAAAAGATATTCAGAGGATAAGTAAACCTGGTTTACGTAAATATGCCGGTGCTGGAGAATTACCACGTATTTTAAATGGTTTAGGTATTGCAATCATTAGTACTTCTCACGGAGTAATGACAGATAAGCAGGCCAGAACAGAGAATGTTGGTGGTGAAGTATTGTGTTACGTTTACTAATTCTTAAAATAACAAGAAATGTCAAGAATAGGTAAAAGCCCAATTACAATTCCAGAAGGTGTTAATGTAGACTTTAAAGATGGTTTTGTAACGGTAAAAGGAAAATTAGGAGAGCTTAAGCAAGAAATTAACGATATTGAGGTTAATGTAGAAGATAATGTAATATCTTTTGAGCGTTCTTCTGAGAAAAGTGATCAAAAAGCTAAGCATGGTTTATATCGTGCGTTAGTAAATAATATGATTGAAGGAGTAACTAATGGATTTACTAAAGAGTTAGAATTAGTAGGTGTTGGTTATAGAGCTTCCAATCAGGGACAAAAATTAGATTTAGCTGTTGGGTACTCCCATAATATTGTTATAGATTTAGCTCCAGAGGTTAAAGTTGAAACAATATCAGAAAAAGGGAAAAATCCGGTTGTTAAACTTACTTCTCATGACAAACAGCTTTTAGGACAAGTTGCTGCAAAGATTCGTTCTTTCAGAGTACCAGAACCTTATAAAGGAAAAGGTATTAAATTTAAAGGAGAAATAATTAGAAGAAAAGCAGGTAAATCAGCTTAATAAAGTTTAGTTATGGCATTTTCAAAAGAAAAAAGAAGATTAAAGATAAGAAAGCGTATTCGAAAGAATATTAGCGGAACTGAAAGCCGTCCAAGATTGTCTGTATATAGAAGTAATAAAGAAATTTATGCTCAGATTATAGACGATGTAGCTGGTAAAACTTTAGCTGCAGCTTCTTCTAGAGATAAGGAAGTAAAAGATGCTTCAGGTACTAAAAGTGATATTGCTGAGTTAGTAGGTAAAAATTTAGCAGATAGAGCGAAAAAAGCCGGAGTTGAAACTATTTCTTTCGATAGAGGGGGGTACTTGTATCACGGTAGAGTTAAATCATTAGCAGAAGGTGCTCGTGAAGGAGGACTAAAATTCTAAGAAGATATGTATCAAGATTATAAAAACGTAGAACATGTAAAACCAGGAGGTCTTGAACTTAAAGATCGTTTGGTAGGAGTGCAACGTGTTACTAAGGTTACTAAAGGTGGTAGAGCATTTGGTTTCTCTGCAATTGTAGTAGTTGGTGACGAAAATGGTGTTGTTGGACAAGGTTTAGGTAAATCAAAAGAGGTTGCCGATGCTATTTCAAAAGCCGTTGAAGATGCAAAAAAGAATTTGGTACGTATTCCTTTACATAAAGGAACTTTACCACACGAGCAAAAAGGTAAATATGGTGGAGCAAGAGTTTTACTATTACCTGCTGCAACTGGTACAGGGATTATTGCCGGTGGTGCGATTCGTGCCGTACTGGAGTCTGTAGGAGTACATGATGTACTTTCTAAGAATCAAGGTTCTTCTAACCCTCATAATGTTGTGAAGGCTACTTTTGATGCACTATTACAATTAAGAAGTGCAGATACCGTGGCTAAGCAAAGAGGTATCACGTTGGAAAAACTTTTCAAAGGATAAAATCAGGGATAAGATGGCAAAAATAAAGGTAACTAAAGTAAAAAGTGCAATTAATAGAACTCAGAATCAAAAAAGAGTTTTAGAAGCACTAGGTCTTAGAAAAATAGGACATACTGTAGAGCACCAGGATACACCAAACATCCTTGGTATGATAAATAAAGTTAAACACTTAGTTTCTGTAGAAGAAACAAAATAATAGGTTTACATGGATTTAAGTAACTTAAAACCTGCAAAAGGTTCAGTTAAAAGTAACAATAAACGTGTTGGCCGTGGAGAAGGATCCGGTAAAGGTGGTACCGCTACTCGTGGTCACAAAGGGGCTAAATCACGTTCTGGTTACTCTAAGAAGATAGGTTTTGAAGGAGGGCAAATGCCACTTCAACGCCGTGTGCCAAAATTTGGTTTTAACAACAGAAACCGTAAAGAATACCAGGGTATTAACTTAGATACTTTACAAACATTAGTAGATAATGGTAAAGTTAAAGATACGGTAGACCTAAGTGTACTTGTGGAGAACGGTTTA
Source organism: Zunongwangia profunda SM-A87 (assembly GCF_000023465.1). Taxonomy (NCBI): domain Bacteria; kingdom Pseudomonadati; phylum Bacteroidota; class Flavobacteriia; order Flavobacteriales; family Flavobacteriaceae; genus Zunongwangia; species Zunongwangia profunda. The sequence continues at coordinate 4,162,236 of NC_014041.1, read as the reverse complement.
GCTGGAAAGAATGAGCTAGTTAAAATCTTAGGTAGAGGTGAATTAAAGGCTAAATTAAAAGTATCTGTTCATAAATTTACGGCCTCAGGCAAGGAAGCTATTGAAGCTGCAGGAGGTGAAGTTGTTACTTTATAATAGATAGCCAAATGAAATTCATCAATACTATAAAAAATATATGGAAAATCGAGGAACTAAAAAACCGTATTTTAGTTTCCCTCGGTTTACTTTTAGTTTATCGTTTTGGAACTCAGGTTGTACTTCCTGGGATAGATGCCAGTCAGTTAGCGAACTTAGCTAATCAGACAGATAGCGGTTTATTAGGTTTACTTAACGCTTTCACAGGAGGTGCTTTTTCTAATGCCTCTATTTTTGCGCTAGGTATTATGCCATACATCTCAGCTTCTATTGTTGTTCAGCTTATGGGGATTGCAATTCCTTATTTGCAAAAGCTTCAAAAAGAAGGGGAGAGTGGTCGTAAAAAGATAAACCAAATTACCAGATGGTTAACCATAGCAATTACCTTAGTTCAGGGACCAGGTTATATTTATAATCTGTTTAATACCTTGCCACAAAATGCTTTTTTATTAGGAGATAGTTTATCCTTTATTGTTTCTTCTGTGATTATCCTTACTACAGGAACGATTTTCGCTATGTGGCTTGGAGAGAAGATTACAGATAAAGGAATTGGTAATGGTATTTCTCTATTAATTATGGTAGGTATTATTGCCAATCTACCTAAAGCATTCCTTCAGGAATTTGTCTCTAGGTTTGATGGTAGTGGCGGACTTATTATGGTATTGATCGAGTTGGCTATTTGGTTTGCGATTATTCTAGCTGCTGTAATGTTGGTAATGGCTGTTCGCCAAATACCTGTACAGTATGCCAGAAGGTCTGCTACTGGTGGCTATGAGAAAAATGTATTTGGTTCAAGACAATATATACCTCTTAAGCTTAATGCTTCAGGTGTAATGCCAATTATATTTGCTCAGGCTATTATGTTTATCCCAGTAGCTTTGGCCGGTCTTTCAGATTCTGATGCAGCGCAAGGTGTGACTGCTGCATTTAGTGATATATTTGGTTTTTGGTATAATTTAGTTTTCGCATTATTGATTATTGTATTTACTTATTTCTATACTGCGATTACAGTACCAACAAATAAAATGGCAGATGATCTTAAACGTAGTGGAGGATTTATACCGGGTATTCGCCCAGGTTCTGAGACTGCAGAGTATTTAGATCGAATCATGTCACAAATTACACTTCCTGGATCTGTATTTTTAGCAATTATTGCCATTTTTCCTGCGATAATTGTGAAGTTGTTAGGTGTTCAACAAGGATGGGCACTGTTTTTTGGAGGTACCTCTCTATTAATTTTAGTTGGAGTTGCAATCGATACTATGCAGCAGGTAAATTCTTATTTGTTGAATAGACACTATGACGGATTAATGAAAACAGGTAAAAATAGAAAAGCAGTAGCTTAATTATGGCAAAGCAACCAGCAATTGAACAAGATGGAACGATTATCGAAGCATTGTCTAATGCAATGTTTCGTGTAGAGTTAGAAAACGGTCACGTTGTGACTGCTCATATCTCGGGTAAAATGCGTATGCATTATATTAAATTACTACCCGGCGATAAGGTGAAATTGGAAATGAGCCCTTATGATTTAAGTAAGGCGCGCATAACTTACAGATACTAAGAAGTAAATTAAGCTATTAATAATTTTTTCCTTACTTTTGCACACTGAAAAAATTATTAGGCAAATAAGCCTTATGTAAATTTTATTTTTGCATCTGGCGTTATAAAAATTTAGAAAGATGAAAGTTAGAGCATCAATAAAGAAAAGAAGTGCCGACTGCAAGATAGTTCGCAGAAAAGGGCGCCTTTACGTGATTAACAAAAAGAATCCTAGATTTAAACAAAGACAAGGCTAATTATGGCAAGAATTGCAGGGGTAGATATACCTAAACAAAAGCGAGGAGTTATAGCATTGACCTATATCTTCGGAATTGGCAAAAGCAGGGCTCAGGAAATACTTGCTGAAGCTAAAGTTGATGAAAGTAAGAAAGTTTCAGATTGGAACGATGATGAAATTGGTCGTATCCGTGAAGCGGTAGGTAACTACACAATCGAAGGAGAATTACGTACTGAAGTTCAAATGAGTATCAAACGTCTAATGGATATTGGATGTTACAGAGGTATTCGTCATAGATCTGGATTACCTTTAAGAGGTCAGAGAACTAAAAACAACTCTAGAACTAGAAAAGGAAGAAGAAAAACTGTTGCTAATAAGAAAAAAGCAACTAAATAATAAGTAATATGGCAAAGTCAACAAAAACTGCTCAAAAGAAACGTAAAGTAAACGTTGAGTCTATTGGAGAAGCTCATGTTACTGCTTCTTTTAATAATATTATCATTTCTTTGACAAATAAAAAAGGAGATGTTATTTCTTGGTCATCAGCCGGTAAAATGGGATTTAGAGGATCTAAGAAAAATACTCCTTATGCTGCTCAATTGGCATCTGAAGATGCTTCTAAAGTAGCTCATGAAGCTGGTCTTCGTAAAGTTAAAGTTTATGTTAAGGGGCCTGGTAATGGTAGAGAATCAGCTATCAGATCTATCCATAATAGTGGTATCGAAGTAACTGAAATCGTTGATGTTACTCCACTTCCACATAATGGATGTCGTCCTCCTAAAAGACGTAGAGTATAATTAATTATATAATTAAGAGAGGAAATTACGATTATCGAAGGACGTATGCCTTAATTCATAATCCCTCTCTATAAATCATTTTTAAATGGCAAGATATACTGGTCCTAAGACTAAAATAGCTCGTAAATTTGGCGAGGCTATATTCGGAGATGACAAATCTTTCGAAAAAAGAAATTATCCTCCAGGACAGCATGGTAATAACCGTCGTAGAGGTAAGAAATCTGAGTATGCTATCCAGTTAATGGAAAAGCAAAAAGCAAAATATACGTATGGTATATTAGAGCGTCAGTTTAGAAACATGTTTGAAAAAGCTACAAGATCTCAAGGGATTACCGGTGAGGTTTTACTTCAGCTTTGTGAATCAAGGTTAGATAACGTTGTCTTTAGATTAGGTGTTGCTCCATCAAGAAGAGCGGCTAGACAGCTTGTTTCTCACAGACATATAACCGTAAATGGAGAGTTAGTAAATATTCCTTCTTACCAATTGAAAGCTGGTGATGTTGTTGGAGTAAGAGAGAAATCTAAATCTCTACAGGTAGTTCAGGATTCGTTAGCTAATAATAGCAATGTTTATGAATGGATTACTTGGAATAATGAAACAAAACAAGGAACTTTTGTTTCTGTACCTGGAAGAGTTCAGATTCCAGAAAACATAAATGAACAATTCATCGTCGAATTATATTCGAAATAATAATTCACAGAAGTCGTAATATGGCAATACTAAATTTTCAGAAGCCCGATAAAGTTATAATGATTGACTCTACAGATTTCGAAGGGAAATTTGAATTTCGTCCTTTGGAGCCTGGATATGGGTTAACCGTTGGTAACGCTTTAAGAAGAGTGCTGTTATCATCTTTAGAGGGATTCGCGATCACTTCGGTTCGTATCGAAGGCGTTGATCACGAATTCTCAACAATTCCTGGAGTTGTGGAAGATGTTACAGAAATAATATTGAATCTAAAGCAAGTTAGATTCAAAAGGCAAATTGATGAAATAGATAACGAAGCCGTTACAATTTCTGTTTCTGGTGAAGAAGAATTAACCGCTGGTCATTTCCAGAAATTTATTTCTGGTTTTCAGGTACTTAATCCTGAATTAGTAATATGCCATCTTGATAGCAAAGTTAATATCAATATGGAGATTACTATTGAAAAGGGTAGAGGTTATGTTCCGGCAGAAGAAAATAAAAAGGCCAATGCTCCTTTAGGCACTATTTTTACCGATTCTATTTACACTCCAATTAAGAATGTGAAATATAGTATCGAAAATTATCGTGTAGAACAAAAAACTGATTACGAAAAACTTGTTTTCGAAATTATTAGTGATGGTTCTATTCATCCTAAAGATGCGTTAACTGAAGCTGCCAAGACGTTAATTCACCATTTCATGTTGTTCTCTGATGAGCGTATTACGTTAGAGGCTGATGAAATAGCTCAAACCGAAACTTATGATGAAGAATCTCTTCACATGAGACAGCTGCTAAAAACTAAATTAGTGGATATGGATCTTTCGGTAAGAGCATTAAATTGTTTAAAAGCGGCTGAAGTTGATACCTTAGGTGATCTTGTTTCTTACAATAAAAATGATCTTATGAAGTTCCGTAACTTCGGTAAGAAATCATTAACAGAGCTTGAAGAGCTGGTAAGTAACAAAGGATTAAACTTTGGTATGGATCTTTCAAAATATAAATTAGATAAGGACTAATTCACTTTTGTGAATTACTCTAAAAAGAATAGTAATGAGACACGGAAAGAAAATAAATCATTTAGGTAGAAAGACCGCTCATCGTAAGTCGATGTTGGCAAATATGGGGTCTTCACTAATTGAGCATAAACGCATTAACACTACTGTGGCTAAAGCAAAAGCTTTAAAAGTTTTTATCGAGCCATTGGTAACTAAGTCTAAAGAAGATACTACACATAATAGAAGAATCGTTTTCAGTAAACTTCGTGATAAGTATGCTGTAAGTGAATTATTTCGTGAAGTAGCTCCTAAAGTAGGAGATCGTCCGGGGGGGTATACCCGTATTATCAAATTGGGTAATCGTTTAGGGGATAACGCTGATATGGCGATGATAGAGCTAGTAGACTTTAACGAAACATATAACGTTAATAAGCCTGCTAAAAAGAAATCAACTCGTAGAGCGGGTAAAAAGACTAATGCTGAAACTGCTGAGGCTCCTAAAGCTGAAGAAAAGAAGCAGGAAGAAAAAGACGATAAAAAAGAAGAGTAAATGATTCTTTACTATCAATAATTTTTAAAAGGATAAACTCACCGGGTTTGTCCTTTTTTTATATCTAATAAGTATACATTTTTAATATTCCTTAAATTTAGGTCGTATTATTTTTTTAGTATGAAATATCAAACAAGAAAAAAAGCTATCATTTTATTAGCAGACGGAACCATTTTTCATGGCAAATTGGTGGGAACCAAAGAGGGTAGTGCTGTTGGTGAAGTGTGTTTTAATACCGGAATGACTGGTTATCAGGAGATTTTTACAGATCCATCGTATTTTGGCCAGTTAATGGTAACAACTAATGCGCACATTGGTAATTATGGAACAAGTGAAGAAGAAAATGAATCTGATGGAGCCAAAATTGCCGGTTTAATTTGCAAAAATTTTAGTTATGACCAATCAAGACCAGCAGCAGATCAAACCTTGGAAGCATTCCTAGAGGACAATAATTTGTTTGCTATTTCTGATGTGGATACACGCGCTTTAGTGACATATATTCGTGAAAATGGAGCAATGAACGCAATTATTTCTACAGATGTGGATAATATTGCAGGATTAAAAGCTCAATTAGCTGAAGTACCTGATATGAATGGCCTTGAGCTGGCATCTAAAGTTTCTACTAAAGAAGCCTATTATTTTGGTAATGAAAATGCTACCTATAAAGTCGCTGCTTTAGATGTAGGTATTAAAAGAAATATTCTAAGAAATCTGGCTCAACGCGATGTTTACGTAAAAGTATTTCCTTATGATGCCAGTTATGAAGAGATGAGTGAATGGAATCCAGATGGCTTTTTCTTATCAAACGGACCCGGAGATCCGCAACCGCTAAAAGGAGCTATTCAATTGGCTAAAGATATTATAGAGAAAGATCATCCATTATTTGGAATTTGTCTTGGCCATCAAATTATTGCTTTGGCAAATGGAATCCCTACCTATAAAATGCATCATGGGCATAGAGGGATTAATCATCCTGTTAAGAATTTAAAAACAGGTAAAGGGGAGATTACTTCACAAAATCACGGTTTTGCTGTAGATAAGGCTGCTACAGAAGCTCATCCGGATGTAGAGATCACCCATATTTGTTTAAATGATGATACTGTAGGCGGACTGCAAATGACGAATAAAAACTGTTTTTCTGTGCAGTACCATCCAGAAGCCAGTCCTGGCCCACACGATGCCAGTTATTTGTTCGATGAATTTATCGATCGTATTAAGCAGGTAAAAGTTTAATTTGGCTAATAATTTAGATTTAATGCTGCTTTCCGATAGCTTTAGAGATGCTTCTAAATAAAAAGAATCGAACAAATGTAAATGTCTTATGGATATGCCACGAGCTATTTTACTTACAAGCCGGAATAATTCCGGCTTTTTTCTTTCAGTACATATTTATATCTTATAACGTTGATATAATAATTATTCTTTAGTATATATCTTAAAGGCATGCTTCGAAGGGGTGAATGATTTTCCATTTTATTAAATCTCGCAACCTCTTTTTGATTTTTTAAATATTTGTTTCTAATAACTCTTAGGAGTATCCGAGAAATAAGTAAGCAGAATCTACTCTTTTTTTCTAAAGTTAAGAGATTGCTACTAGAAGATAAAGAATCTTGTTTTATCGAAAACGTTTTAGGTAAAATACTTGTTATATTATAAATTATTCCTCGTTTTTTTATCGCTGTATTTGTATCTTGCAGACTAATCAATTAATTAAATTATAATACAGACTATGAGTGCTATAGTAAATATTCATGCACGTCAAATTTTTGACTCCAGAGGTAACCCAACAGTTGAAGTAGATGTAATCACAGAAAACGGAATATTAGGAAGGGCAGCTGTTCCTTCTGGAGCTTCTACAGGCGAGCATGAGGCTGTAGAACTTCGCGATGGTGGAAAAGACTTTATGGGTAAAGGTGTTCTTACCGCTGTTGAAAATGTAAATTCTAAAATTGCAGAACAACTTTTAGGATATTCAGTTTTTGAACAAAATTTAATCGACCAGGCAATGATCGATTTAGATGGTACTTCGAATAAATCCAAACTGGGAGCTAATGCAATTTTAGGTGTTTCTCTTGCGGTTGCAAAGGCGGCTGCTAACGAACTTGGTCTTCCATTGTATCGTTATGTTGGCGGTGTGAGTGCTAATACACTTCCTGTGCCAATGATGAACATTATTAACGGGGGGTCTCACAGTGATGCTCCTATCGCTTTTCAGGAATTTATGATTATGCCGGTTAAAGCGGCAAGTTTTTCTGAAGCAATAAAAATGGGAACCGAAATTTTCCATAATCTTAAGAAAGTATTACATGACAGAGGCTTAAGTACTGCTGTAGGTGACGAAGGAGGATTTGCTCCAACTTTAGACGGAACTGAAGATGCCTTGGAGACAATTTTGAAGGCTATTGAAAAAGCTGGTTACAAAGGTGGAGATGAAGTGATGATCGCTTTAGATTGTGCAGCTGCTGAATTCTATGAGGATGGTAAATATAACTACGCTAAATTCGAAGGAGATAAAGGTGTGGTTCGTACTAGTGAAGAACAAGCTCAATATCTTGCTGAATTAGCTTCTAAATATCCAATCATTTCTATAGAAGACGGTATGGATGAAAATGACTGGGATGGATGGAAAGCACTTACTGATAAGATTGGAGATAAAGTGCAGTTAGTAGGGGATGATCTTTATGTAACTAACGTAGAGCGTTTATCAAGAGGTATCAAAGAAGGGATTGCAAATTCAATCCTAATTAAAGTAAATCAGATTGGTACATTAACCGAAACAATTGCTGCTGTAAATATGGCCCACAACGCTGGTTATACCTCAGTAATGTCCCACCGTTCTGGTGAAACAGAAGATAATACTATCGCAGATTTGGCAGTAGCCTTAAATACAGGGCAAATAAAAACCGGTTCTGCTTCAAGAAGTGATCGTATGGCAAAATACAATCAGTTAATTAGAATTGAAGAAGAATTAGGAAGTGTTGCTTATTTTCCAAAAGATAAAGCTTTTAAAGTGAAATAAGAATTTATTTACATAATTATATATTATAGAGCCTTTCATTAATTTGAAAGGCTTTTTTATTTTAATTTAATATTCCTTTAATTAAATGTTTGAAGATTAATAATTAACTTTTGTCTATTAAATGTTCTAACCTAATCCTAACCAGATTTTCATGCATAATTTCCTATTTGTAGCTTCAGAGAATGATGCTATTCCCCATTGCAAAGCAGGAGGCATGGGTGACGTAATACGTGATGTACCCAGGCAGATTTCTCAAAAAGGAGATACTGTTCATGTAGTAGTTCCTTCTTATTCCAGACTACATCAAAATGCAAAATTTATTTCTGATTTATCTTTTAGCCTTCGAGGCCTAGAGTATGTTGCAGAAATTTATGAAGTTAAGCCCAAAAAAGATTTTTCTGGGATTACTCATTACGTAATACACCATCCCGAGATCCAGGCTGGTGATATAGCCCATATTTATCATAATGACCTAAATGAGCCTTTTTATACAGATGCGATAAAATATTTTATTTTTTGTACTGCTGTAGCTCAGGCGGTTAAAACTAATATTTTTGGTGATCTGGATGTTATTCATCTGCATGATTGGCATGCCAGTATGGTTTTATTTTTAAGACGATATCATAAAGAATATGCCTGCCTTAAAAATATTCGTGTGATCTATAGCATACATAATCTGGCCATTCAGGGAATTCGCCCATTTGAAAATAATTATTCTTCTGTGCGTAATTTTTTCCCCGATGTGGATTTTAATTACGATGAGCTTAAAGATCGTCGTTATCAGGATTGTATAAACATGATGGCATTAGGGATTCGTTTTTCCGATGCAGTTCATACGGTTTCTCCTAGTTATAAGAATGATGTGCTTTATCCCAGTAATCCACCAGAATTTATTGGAGGGGAAGGTTTGGAGGAAGATTTAAATCAGGCAGATCGTGAGGGAAGATTTATTGGGATCCTCAACGGTTGTAATTATAGAAATATTCGAAGAGCTCGAAAAAATAATCTTTATTTCAATATAGCTTCAGCAATATTTGAATGGTTACAACAGGAATCTAAAAAATATAAGTCTGATTTTTTAGCACATACAGGAGAGAAAGTAATGCCCTATTTGAAAAGAAAACCGGATTTTGTGTGCTCTAGTGTAGCCAGACTTACCGAACAAAAGTTTTATTTCTTTAAACGTTCACCAGAAGCTTTTTTAGAAATTCTGGATTTATTGGCAGAGGTGAATGGGATTTTTATTCTGCTAGGTACAGGAGCACCAGAGTACGAAGAGCTATTAAGAAAAATAAGCCACGAAAAGAAAAACTTTTTATTCATAAATGGACAGAGCGAGGATGTAATCGATAGTATTTATCTGGAAACAAACCTTTATTTTATGCCCAGTTTGTTTGAGCCTTGCGGTATTAGCCAAATGCTTGCTATGCGTAATGGTCATCCCTGTTTAGTGCACCATACAGGAGGTTTAATAGATACCGTAAGGCACTTGGAAACCGGTTTTGTGTTTGATGGTAATAGTTACGATAAAAAAGTAAGGAATATGGTAGATTCATTTAAGCATGTTTTAAATATGTTTTTTGAAGATAAAACCAAATGGCGACTAATCGAAAAAAATGCAAAAAAGGAACGCTTTACATGGGAGAAATCAGTTGATGATTATTACAAATCATTATACAAATTACCAGCATAAAAGATTCTTATATATAAATAGCCAAAATCTCTTGAAACCCCTGTTAATAATAGTATAATTGCTTGGTTTTAATTGAATAGAAGCTTAGATTTTATTAAATTCGCAAACGATTAATTTAAATTTTGTAATTCAACACAATGTCAGATAAAGCTATATTAGAATATCAGGGAAAAAAATATGAGTTTCCAGTAACAGAGGGAACCGAAGGTGAACTGGGTATTAATATTAAAACCCTTCGATCTGAAGCTGGAATGATAACTTTAGACCGTGGTTACAAAAACACAGGTAGTTGTGAAAGTGCCATCACTTTTTTAGACGGTGAAAAAGGAATATTAAGATATAGAGGTTACGCAATCGAAGAACTTGCTGAAAAAGCAGATTTTCTTGAAGTAGCTTATCTTTTAATTTTCGGTGAATTACCTAATAAAGCACAGTTAGATAAATTCTATGGGGATATTAAGGATCAGTCTGAGGTAGATGAAGAAATGAAGAAGATTTTGGACGGTTTTCCAAAATCAGCTCATCCAATGGGCGTACTTTCCTCTTTAACCAGTGCCTTAATTGCTTTTAATCCCTCTTCAGTAAACGTAGATTCTGAAGAAGATATGTATAAAGCTATAGTGAAGATTCTTGGTAAATTTCCAGTGCTTGTGTCCTGGACATTACGAAAGAAAAATAGTCTTCCACTTAACTATGGAGATGATTCATTAGGTTATGTAGAAAACCTACATAAAATGATGTTTGAAAAACCTGGTAAAAAATATAGCGTAGACAAGTCTGTTATAGAGGCTTTAGATAAACTACTAATTCTTCATGCAGATCATGAACAAAACTGTTCAGCGTCTACAGTAAGAATGGTAGGTTCTTCTCATGCAGGTCTGTTTGCTTCAATTTCAGCTGGGATTTCTGCACTATGGGGGCCTCTTCATGGTGGCGCTAATCAGGCGGTGATTGAAATGCTTGAAGGAATTAAAGAAGATGGTGGCGATACGCATAAGTTTATGCAAAAAGCAAAGGATAAAGAGGATCCTTTCCGCTTAATGGGCTTTGGTCACCGTGTATACAAAAACTTCGATCCACGTGCTAAGATTATTAAAAAGTCTGCTGATGAAGTTCTTGGTGGATTAGGAATTGAAGATCCGGTTTTAGATATCGCCAAAGGTCTTGAGAAAGAAGCTTTAGAGGATGATTATTTTGTGAAAAGAAAGTTATACCCTAATGTAGACTTTTATTCAGGAATTATTTATAGAGCTTTAGGTATACCAGTAGAAATGTTTACGGTAATGTTTGCTTTAGGTCGTCTTCCCGGATGGATTGCACAGTGGAGAGAAATGAGACTTAAAAAGGAACCTATTGGAAGACCACGCCAGATTTATGTGGGTGAAAACCTTAGGGAGTTTAAACCAGTAAGTGAAAGATAAACTTTTCTTAATTATAAATCATTTAAAAAGCTCCATTATTAAATGGGGCTTTTTTTATATTTGAAAAAATTTTTAGTGATGCACTTAAAGATTAATAACGAAACTTCCAGGCTAAGAGCAGTTGTTTTAGGTACCGCTAAAAGTAATGGTGGGCCGCCAAAACTGAATGAAGCTTACGATCCAAAATCTATAGAACATATTAAAGCAGGTACATACCCGCAAGAAGAAGATATGGTGAGAGAAATGGAAGCCGTAGCTGCTGTTTTAAAGAAGTATGAAGTAGAAGTTTTTAGACCTCAGGTTATAGAAAATTATAACCAGATTTTTACTAGGGATATTGCATTTGTTATCGAGGATAAATTTGTTAAAGCCAATATATTGCCAGATCGGGAAAAAGAAATAAAGGCCATACAGCATGTTGTTGATCAGATTGATCCTGATAAAATCATAAAACTTCCTGAAGACGCTCATATAGAAGGAGGGGATGTTATGCCATTTGGAGATTATATTCTGGTGGGAACGTATACGGGTGAAGATTATTCAAATTATATTACAGCAAGAACGAATGTTCATGCAGTAAATGCGCTTCAACAGTTATTTCCTAATAAAAAAGTAGTGCCTTTCAACCTTAAGAAAAGTAATCAAGATCCTAAAGAAAATGCACTGCACCTGGATTGTTGTTTTCAACCGGTAGGAAAAGACAAGGCAATTATATACAAAGGTGGATTTTTAGATTCCAAGGAATATCAGTGGTTAGTACATCTTTTTGGAGAAAAAAATGTTTTTGAAATCACCAAAGACGAAATGTACGATATGAACTCAAACATATTTTCTATTTCTGAAGATGTAGTGATTTCCGAAGAAAAATTTACTCGTTTAAATAATTGGCTGCGCTCTTACGGGATTACCGTCGAGGAAGTTCCGTATTCACAAATAGCAAAACAAGAAGGTTTATTGCGTTGTTCAACCTTACCATTAATTAGAGATTAATATGAATCAGATAACAGATACCGTTTTAATGGTACGCCCGGTAGCATTTAGAATGAATGAAGAAACGGCGGTAAACAATTATTTTCAGAAAAATCTAAAAGGCAAAGACGTAAATAAAGACGCTCAGGCAGAATTTGATTCGTTTGTAAAAAAACTTAAAAGCGTAGGGGTGAAAGTTGTGGTTGTAGATGATGTGGCTGATGATAATACACCAGATTCAATTTTCCCTAATAATTGGGTGTCCTTTCATGAAAATGGAGAAATTGCATTGTATCCAATGTTTGCTGAAAACCGAAGAAAAGAGCGTCGTTTAGATTATTTTGCGAATCTTGAGGAAGAAGGCTTTAAAATCACCAATATTGTAGATTATACCTCTGCAGAAGATGATGATATTTTTCTGGAAGGAACCGGAAGCTTAATCTTAGATCGTGAAAACGAAAAAGCATATTGCGCCTTATCTCCAAGAGCCGATGAAGATCTTTTAATAGAATTTTGTGAGGACTTTGAATTTACTCCGGTTATTTTTAATGCTTACCAAACTGTAGAAGGGAAACGAAAGCAAATTTACCATACCAATGTCATGATGTGTGTGGCTGAGGAGTTTGCGGTAATCTGTTTGGATAGTATCGATGATGCTAAAGAACGCAAAAATGTGCTAAAGCATTTAAAGCAGGATAAAAAAGAACTAATTGTGATTTCTGAAGAGCAAATGCACGAGTTTGCAGGTAATATGCTACAAGTTCGGGGTGCTTTTGATAAGAAATATTTGGTGATGAGCGAGCGAGCGCACCAAAGTTTAACACCAGATCAGGTAGCGAAAATAGAGAAGCATTCAGAAATTTTGAGCAGTGATCTTAATGTGATCGAGACCTGTGGTGGCGGTAGCGCCCGATGTATGCTTGCAGAGGTTTTTTTGCCTAAAGCTTAATATTTCTTTCTAATTTCGATAACAAATAGGAGCATCATTAGTGCTGTAAAAATAGCGAAGGGAAGAGAACCGATGATTAGGAATTTTTGCATGGCGTCTAGCACATCGCTTTCTGGTTTTACGTTTCCTAAAAGAATAATCGCTTCAGAAAAAATAAGAATTAATGCCGCCCAAACAAGGCGGTATTTCTTTTTAGGGTTTTCATTGCCCTTATCGCTAAACATGCTTAGCACATAAATCGCAGAATCTACTGAAGTGACCAAAAAGCTGATCAGTAATAAAACGGTCACAATATTTGTAAAGTTAGAAAGCGGAAAAGATTCGAAGAATTTAAAAACCGAAGTGAATACATCGCTAAATTCCCCATTGTAAGCAGCCATGTTTTCTATAATCTCAAATGACGATGTGCCAAAAACACTAAACCATAGAAAGCTCCCTAAAGAAGGCAAGATTAAAACACCCAATATCATTTCACGTATACTTCGGCCTTGAGAAATTCTGGCAATAAAAATACCAGTAAATGGTGCCCAGGCTAGCCAAAATGCCCAATAATAATAGGTCCAGTCGGTTAAAAATTGTTTTCCCGGGTTAAAGTCTCCCATCGCTAAACTCAGTTGGAAAAAGTCTTTTATATAAAACCAGGTAGCAGTAGAAAAAGACTTTAGAACTTCAATAATATCGGCTTGTATAAAAACAAAGATCAGTAAAGCGATGGTGATATAAATATTCCAGTTAGAGATTCGTTTAATCCCCTTTTCTACTCCAGAGTATGCCGAAATAAAGGCCAGTAAACAAATAAGAAAAACGAGACTGATCACTATCCAAAGTGTGCCCGGCTCTCGATCTGAAAGATGACTAATACCGCCTTCAATTTGCGTGGTTCCCAGTCCAATTGCGGCAACCAGACCAAAAACTGTGGTCAAAATCGTTAAAAGATCGATACTTTGCGGGATTGCCTTTATTTTTTTCAGTTGTGGTAAACTGGTACCAAGCAGCATATTGTTTTTTCGAACAAATAAAGAATAGCCAATAAAAAGTGCAAATATTCCGTAGAACGCCCATGCGGTAAATCCCCATTGATAAAAGGTGAACTCTAAAGCGATAATATCGTTTGGATAAGCTGTTTTTAATGGCGGATTTTGATACATAAAAACCGGTTCCTGCACGGCCCTAAGTAAAATACCTGCTCCCATCCCGGCGCTGTAAAGCATCGCGATCCAGGAAAGCCTGTCAAATTGTGGCGGGGAATTTCCTAAACGTATCCTTCCGTATTTAGAAAAAGCGATAATAAGCAGAAAGAGTACACAGGCTAATCCCAGCCATAAATAAAATTCACCAAAAATTTCTCTTACCCATATGGATGCCGTGTCGATGAAAGCATAAAATTCAGTAGTAAAAGAAAAAATAATTACAGAAAAAATAAATAAAATCAATGCTGCGCTATAAAAAAGCGGATTGTTTTTAATATCGGTATGGAGCTTTCTTAAATTAATTAGCGAGTTGTTTTTTGGGTTTGGCGTTGGCGATTTTTGTAATCATGCCCTCAAATATAAAATAATGAAATGGATACATAGAATACCAGTATAATCTTCCCATAAGGCCTTTAGGTCTAAAAGTAGCGGTTTGATGGACCACGTTATCTTCATCGATACAAAACTCCAGCCAGGCTTCCCCGGGAACTTTCATTTCAGCAAAAAGCAATAAACGTTTTTCTTCCTTATCGGCTAAAAGCACCCGCCAAAAATCCAGGGAATCACCCGGCGCAAGTTCTGTAGGATGTGTGCGGCCACGACGTAAACCAACGCCACCGGCGATTTTATCCATGAAGCCCCTTATTTTCCAGAGCCAGTTTCCGTAGTACCAGCCGTTAAGTCCGCCAATAGACCAAATTCTTTTTAAAGCTTCTTCGGGATTTTCCGTTTTCTTTTGTTGTTTATCCAGCAGGCAACCGTAGATAGGGACTTTTATATATTTATTGAGTTCCTTTTTAAATCGTCCACTACTTAATGAATCTTTCCAACTCGAGATGACCTGGTTTTGTTCAATTTTATAAAACGCCATTTCTATCGCTTCCTTATAAGAAATGGTCTCGATGTTTAGGATTTTTGCTAATTTATCATCTCGTGCGATGACTTCAACCTCCATACTATCCACCAGGTTTTGAGCCAGCTTGTACGATGTTGAGGTCACAAAATATAACCAGTAGGAAGAAAGTTTGGGGGACATTACTGGCACGCTAAAAATCCAGATCTTTAGGCCGCGAATTTCAGCGTATTTCTCCATCATTTCCTTATAACTCAGAATATCCGGACCTCCAATATCAAAAGACTGGTCATAGCATTCTTCGTGACCAATAACACCGGTTAGGAACTTTATTACATCTCTAATAGCGGTAGGCTGGCATTTGGTGCGAACCCATTGCGGTGTGATCATAACGGGTAATTTTTCACACAGATCTCTTATAATTTCAAAAGAAGAACTACCAGAACCTACAATAATTGCAGCGCGTAAAACGGTTAGGTGGAAATTACCTTTATATAAAGTGTCCTCAACCGCTTTACGTGATTTTAAATGTTTAGAAAGTTTATCCTGATTCACCATCCCGCTCAGGTAAATCACCTGTTTTACGCTGGTCTGGCCCATTAGCTTATTAAAGTTTTTAGCAGCTTCAGCTTCCTGGCTATCAAAATTTTTGGTGTTACCACTCATCGAATGGATTAGATAATAGGCAATATCGATATTCTTTATTTTCTCAGGAGTTTCAGGTAGGTCTAAAAAATCAATTTCAACAATCTCTACCTGATTGATTAATTCTTTACTCGAAAACCTATTTTTATTGCGAACAGCGCAAACTACTTCGTGACCCTGTTCTAAAAGTTCAGGGAGTAATCGCATTCCTATATAGCCATTGGCACCGGTAAGTAAGATTCGCATATAGCAGTTTTCTTTTAAATGTTATATTCTCAAATTAGCATATTAATTACTACCTTACCTTAGGATTAATAAAACTTTATAAAATGAATAACGTGCTGAAAATCTCACTTTTAGTAATAGGCATAGGATTAATAGGATATGGTTTATATACCTTAATTACCCCAGAAGTTTCTTTAGAAGCCGGTCCCATTACTGTTGAAGCACAAGGCGATAATACCCAATCCTATGCCATGATGGGTTTTGGATTGTTGGCGCTTATTGCCGGTCTGGCTTTTGGTAAACGTTAAACAATATTACTGGTGACTGAAGGTAATCCCTAAAACCGTCATTACAGAGGAGCTGATATATTCTATCCCGATCGCGATCACAATAAATCCAATAATTCTTGAAATGGCGTTTATCCCTGAAGCGCCTAAGAATTTAGCGATATAATGAGCGCTTTTAAGCATTAAAAAAGTAGACAGACATACAGCAAAAATGGCTAATATCGTGATCAATTTTTCTGAAGTTAAGCTATAATCTTCGTACAGGCCTATTAAAAGTGAAATCGATCCCGGTCCTGCCAGCATTGGGATCGCAAGCGGAGTTAAAGATATTCCTTCTCGTTGTTGCGCATCATCCTTTACTCGTTCGTTCATTCCTTTATGTTTTGAAAAAGAACCAGTAAGCAAAGCAAAACCGGAAGTTACAATAATTAATCCCCCGGCAATGCGTAATGATTCGATACTGATCCCAAAGAATTGTAGAATATACCGACCACTAAAAAAGCAGATGGTAAGAATGACAAAAATATTAATAGCGGTTAAAAGCGAAGTTTTAGAGCGTTCTTTTGCAGTATCCTCTTTTGTTAAACCAACAAAAATTGGGATTGTGCCAAGCGGATTGATCACCGAAAATAAAGCTGCAAAAACATAGATAAACAAATCCATAATTTTTTCGGCAAATATGCGCTAAGTGCAGTCACTGGAAATTAAATAAAAATTAGGCTTAGATTACCAAAAAGCAATGTCAAGCTATACAATGTTAAGCCAGTTTCAATAATCAATAAGTAATAATTTAATTAACGATTAGTTTAAAATCTCAAAATGAGAACCATCTAGTTTTCAAAGATCATCAATACGGGTGGGGGCATTATCTTCTTTATAAGCGATAAGCTTTTTAAAAAATTTGTGCACATTGTCGTCTTTAGCTTCTACTTTAATAAAATAATGGTCCCGGTAAATCGAGTATTCTTCAGCTTTACCTTTATAGATTTTTAATTTCCAAAATGGAATTACCAATGCAAAAGTTTCTAAAATAGATCGAAACCTGACGATGATTCCGCCAGGTCGAATTTCGATGTTGCAGGTATTTCGGTTATTATCTAAAATAAGCAGGTTATGAATATCGATGCTTACAGAGGTGATAATGAGCCTTGGCGAGCCACTGCCTTTAAGTTTAAAACGATCTGCCAGCGTAAGTGTTTTGCCAACTTCACGATCTATTTTTTCTTTGATGTCGGGATTGTTATAAGAAACATTCAGGAGCATTTTTTTCTTTTAAGATAAGAAACTTCTTTGAGTTAAGGAATAAACATTGGGCTTTGATTGAAATATAAGGATTTACTATGCAAGCTTTAGCTTAAAGTTCAATTTCTGTTATCTTTGCAGCGTTTTTAATAAACTACTTTGGTTGTCCTGTAATGCTTACTGATTATTGATAAATTTCAATTTTATCGATGTAAACAAGTATTAAACTTTTCAGGATTTAAAAAATTTTAATCTCACGAAGTGAGTGAAAAACTAGAAATGATGAATATTCAGGAAATGCTGACTGGCTACGTAAAAGAAGCAGTGCAAAATATTTACGATGTAACTTTAGAAACGGTAGAATTTCAGCCAACAAGAAAAGACTTTGAAGGTGATGTTACCATAGTTTGCTTCCCTATGTTAAGGCAGGTAAAAACAAATCCCGTGAAACTAGGGGAAGATATTGGAAAATATCTTCAGGAAAATGTAACCATCGTTAGCCGTTTTAATGTTGTAAAGGGATTTTTGAATATCCTGCTAAACGATGCCTATTACCTTGATTTCTTCAACGAGATTAAAAACGATCCCGATTATGGTTTTGTAAAAGAGCTTGAAGATCCCAGAAAAATCATGGTAGAATATTCTTCGCCAAACACCAATAAACCACTCCATCTTGGGCATATTCGAAATAATTTATTAGGCTTTTCTGTAGCCGAAATTTTAGAAGCTGCCGGTAATGAAGTCTACAAAACCCAGATTATTAATGACCGTGGTATCCATATCTGTAAATCGATGCTCGCATGGCAACGCTTCGGAAATGGAGAAACACCAGAATCTACGGGTTTAAAAGGGGATAAGCTGGTTGGTAATTATTATGTGAAGTTCGATCAGGAGTATAAAGCTGAAATCGAAAAGTTAATAGCCGAAGGTAAATCTGAAAAAGAAGCAAAAGCTGAAGCTCCAATTTTAGTAGAAGCTAAAGAAATGCTTCGTAAATGGGAAGCTGGTGATGCAGAAGTAGTAAAACTTTGGAAAACCATGAATCAGTGGGTTTACGATGGTTTTGAAGAAACTTATAGCGCCCTTGGCGTAGATTTCGATAAAAATTATTACGAAAGTGATACCTATCTTTTAGGTAAAGATGTGGTGAACCAAGGTTTGGAAGATGGCGTTTTTTACCGAAAAGAAGACGGTAGCGTTTGGATCGATCTTACCGATGAAGGTTTGGATGAAAAGATCGTATTGCGTAGTGATGGTACCGCAGTTTATATGACCCAGGATATAGGTACCGCTATACAACGAGTAGAAGATTTTGCCATAAACGGAATGGTGTACACCGTTGGGAATGAGCAGGACTACCACTTTAAAGTGTTATTCTTAATTCTTAAAAAACTAGGTTTTGCCTGGGCAGATTATTTATATCATTTAAGCTACGGGATGGTAGATCTACCTAGCGGAAAAATGAAAAGTAGGGAAGGAACTGTGGTGGATGCTGATGATCTTATTCAGGAAATGACGGAAACGGCCAGAACTATTTCTGAAGAATTAGGAAAGCTAGACGGCTTAAGTGAAGAAGAGAAAGAAGAGCTCTATAAAATGATTGGTTTAGGAGCGCTTAAATACTATATTTTAAAAGTAGATCCTAAAAAACGAATCTTATTTAACCCAGAGGAATCGGTAGATTTTCAGGGGAATACTGGTCCGTTTATTCAGTATACCCACGCCAGGATTCAGTCGATATTAAGAAAAGCTGATTTTGAATACGAATCTCAACTGGTAAGCGAGTACGAACTTCAGAATAAAGAAAAAGAACTTATAAAACAAATTCAGCTGTATCCGGAAACCATCCAGTTAGCAGCCGAAAATCATAGTCCGGCGCTAATTGCCAATTATACCTACGATTTAGTAAAAGAATTTAATTCCTTTTACCAAAATGTATCTATTCTTGGAGCCGAAAAGGATATGGAAAGACAATTAAGAACACAGCTTTCTAAAATGGTAGCCAATATCATTAAAAGTTCGTTTGGATTACTAGGCATCCAGGTACCCGATAGAATGTAGACTGAAATTTTAAAATAGAACTAAAAAACAAGGGCTGAAATTGTACAATTTCAGCCCTTGTTTTTGATAGTTATTTAAAACTTCGGCATAAAATTAATTGAAAAGTAATTAGTCAGGATAAAAAACTTTTCACTTCACTACCAAATCATTAAATTTGCAAACCCGTTATCACAATGACGGAAATCTTAAACTACAGGAAAGCATATGTTTGATAATTTAAGTGATAAGTTAGATAGTGCCTTACATGTCTTAAAAGGGCATGGACAAATAACCGAAGTTAACGTTGCAGAAACCCTTAAAGAGGTGCGTCGCGCCCTTGTTGATGCCGATGTTAACTATAAAATTGCCAAGGAATTTACCAATACTGTAAAGGAAAAAGCTTTAGGACAGGACGTTTTAACAGCTTTAAAGCCAGGACAGTTAATGGTGAAACTGGTAAAAGATGAACTTACCGATCTTATGGGGGGTGAGGCAGCCGGTGTGAATCTTAGCGGTGATCCTTCGGTAATTTTAATGTCGGGTTTACAGGGTAGTGGTAAAACTACCTTTTCTGGTAAACTAGCTAACTATCTTAAAAATAAAAAAACCAAAAAGCCGCTTTTAGTAGCCTGTGACGTGTACCGTCCTGCAGCGATCAATCAGTTGCATGTGGTAGGAGAGCAGCTTGGGGTTGAGGTTTTTAGTGATGAAGGTAATCAGGATCCTGTGGCGATCTCTAAAGCTGCAATAGCGCATGCTAAAGAAAACGGACACAATGTGGTGATTATCGATACCGCGGGTCGTCTTGCTGTAGATGAAGCGATGATGACCGAAATTTCAAACATTCACACTGCTATCGAACCTCACGAAACTTTATTCGTGGTCGATTCGATGACTGGTCAGGATGCGGTAAATACGGCAAAAGCTTTCAACGATCGTTTGGATTTTGATGGGGTAATACTTACCAAATTAGACGGTGATACTCGTGGTGGTGCGGCAATTTCAATTAAATCTGTAGTAAATAAGCCTATAAAATTTATTGGTACCGGTGAGAAAATGGACGCAATCGATGTGTTCTATCCTTCTCGTATGGCCGATAGAATTTTAGGGATGGGAGATGTGGTGTCTCTTGTGGAGCGTGCGCAAGAACAATATGATGAAGAAGAAGCGAGAAAACTTCAAAAGAAAATCGCTAAAAATGCTTTTGGTTTTGATGATTTCTTAAAACAACTTCAGCAGATCAAGAAAATGGGATCTATGAAAGATCTTCTTGGAATGATTCCTGGCGCAGGTAAGATGCTTAAGGATGTTGATATCGATGATGATGCCTTTAAGGGAATTGAAGCGATTATTCACTCCATGACGCCAGATGAAAGAAGTACGCCAAAAATCATCAACTCCAGTAGAAAGAAAAGAATTGCAAAAGGTTCAGGGACTTCAGTTCAGGAAGTGAATCAGTTATTGAAGCAATTCAACCAGATGGGTAAAATGATGAAGATGATGCAGGGTGGCGGTGGTCGCCAGATGATGAACATGATGAAAGGAATGCGTTAGTTGTTCCCCCAACCCCAAAGGGGAGTTTTAATATGTAACTTAAACCTCCTACCCCTCGGGGAGGTCGGGAGGGGCTTATAATATAATAATGACAATTTTAGACGGTAAAAAAGTAAGTAACGATATCAAAAATGAGATTGCTACTGAAGTCGAAAAAATGAAGCAACGTGGTGAAAAAGTGCCACATCTTGCGGCTATCATCGTTGGTAATGATGGAGCAAGTAAAACGTACGTAAACAGTAAAGTGAAAGCCTGTGAAAGAGTAGGTTTTGAATCTTCTCTTTTTAGAATGTCTTCGACGATTAGTGAAATCGAACTTTTAGATAAGATTGAGGAGCTTAACCAAAATGATGATATTGATGGCTTTATCGTTCAATTGCCATTACCCCCTCAAATCGATACGCAAAAAGTTTTAAATGCAGTAGATCCAGATAAAGATGTGGATGGGTTTCATCCAACCAACTTTGGTAAAATGGCGTTGGATATGACGACTTTTATTCCGGCAACACCTTTTGGGATCTTAGAACTATTGGAACGTTACGATATTCCAACTAAAGGAAAACATACCGTGGTGATTGGTAGAAGTTATATCGTAGGCCGCCCAATGAGTATCTTGATGGGAAGAAGTGGTTTCCCTGGGAATTCGACAGTAACCCTAACCCATGAGTTTACCAAGAATATTACTCAAATTACTTCTCAGGCTGATATTATTATCATCGCTGTAGGTATTCCGGATTTCTTAAAAGGAGAAATGATTAAAGACGATGCTGTGATTATCGATGTAGGGATTACAAGGGTTCCAGATGATAGTACTGAAAAAGGATACATTATTAAGGGGGATGTAGATTTTGAAAATGTAAGTAAACGAGCTTCCTATATCACTCCGGTTCCTGGCGGAGTAGGGCCAATGACGGTTTCTATGTTGCTAAAAAATACCTTACTGGCAAGGGAGCGCCACCGTTTAAGAAAAAAAGAGAAATAAGATTACTTCTAAATTATATAAAAAAAGCCTCGCAAATTGCGGGCTTTTTTATGTACTAATTTTTTTTAACTATTTAGTTTCTTCCAGTTTATAATCTAAATATTTATGAATATCGGATTCTATAAACCGAATAGCAAAGGTTATGATAGCAAAATCATCAATGTATCCTAATCCCGGGATAAAATCCGGAACAACATCTAAAGGATTTAGAATATATAAAAAAGAAAAGGCTATCGCCGCAATGGTAAACCATGGGATGTCTTTATAAATTCCTTTTCTATAATCGTTAAGCATCGCATACATTAATTTACCAATTTCGGTATATTTTTTAAGCATACCAGAATTGATGATCTTATCAGCTACTTCTTCCTGCGATTCAGCAGCAAGTTCTACATCGCCTTCGTCAACACTTACCACTCCTTCTTTAAAGTACTCTTCGTTAACTTCTTTTTTCTTTTTGCTGAACATATTTTTAGTTGTTATAAGTTAGTTTTAATTTTTTATAAAGGGGTTAATTTCCAGGTCTTTTTTTAAATTTCGTGTTGTTAGAATCAGCTCTATTTGGTGGTCCTTGATTTATAATCGATCATTTTCGTTACCATACTCTTTTTTATAGATCTTCAGAATTAGTAAAAATAACGACACCAGTAAAGGACCAAATATTAATCCTATAAAGCCAAATATTTGCACTCCTACAATCACTCCCACCAACGTTATTAAGGTGTGTACTTTGGCCAATCGATCTAAAACCATTATTCTAATTAAATTATCTGTAGATCCTACTACTACAATACCATAGATAAGAAGGGCCACACCTTGCCAGTTTTGTCCATCGGCAAATAAAAGTATGGTGGTTGGGGCAATACCTATGGCCGTGCCAATAAAAGGAATCATAGAGCCAATTGCGGTGATACCAAACCAAAAAAACGGATCTGGAACCCCTAAAACAAGATATCCAATAAGTGCAATTAAACCTTGTACAAAAGCTACTAAAGGAATCCCAAGAGCATTAGATTTTACCAGTAAATTACTCTCTTTAGCGATAGTACTTAAATTTGCTTTTCCAAGAGGAATATAGTCTATAAGTGCCGTCTTCATTTTCTCCCGGTTTATCAGCATAAAATAGAGCATAAAATACATTAAACCTACTGCCACAAACACATTAAAAGTTCCTCCTGCCAAATTCTGGAGTTTTTCTGATACCCAGCCAGATATTGCAGAGGTATCTATCGCGCCAGTGATGTCGTAACCTACATATTCTTCCAGATGCTGTAACTGTTTTTTTATTGCCGAAACCACCATTTCAGAATTATTCACTGCTTTTCCAATTTTTGAAGTAAGCATGATAATAATTCCGCTTACAGGAATAAGTATACCTATAAACGAACCAAACATGAGTACACCGGCAGCAACAGATGGCTTCCAACCTTTTTTAAGTAGTTTTTCCATCCAACTGGCCATTAACACGTATAGCGTTATAGCTCCTAATATCCCGGTTAAATAGGGAACCAGTTCACGGAAGATTAAAATTCCTAAAAAAAGAATAAGCAATAAGACAAAAATCTGCCGTACCAGAGCTGGTCTTAATTTATTCATATATAGATTTGATTAGTAGTTGTTGTTTTTCTAGGTTAGCTTGCGAAAAGCTGATCCATGTTTTTAAAAGATTTAAATTCAAGTGCATTCCCGCAGGGATCTTTAAAAAACATAGTGGCTTGCTCACCAACCTGACCTTCAAACCTAATATAAGGTTCGATTATAAAATCGATATTTTTAGAGGCTAATAATTTCGAAAATTCCTGAAATACCTTCCATTCTAATACCACCCCAAAATGTGGTACAGGTACATCTTTGCCATCTACCGGATTGCTGTGTTCTCCGGCAATTTCTTCTTTTGGTTTATAATGTATAACGAGCTGATGTCCAAAAAAATTAAAATCTACCCAGTGATCACTGCTACGGCCTTCACCACAGCCTAAAGTTTCCCCATAAAATTTTCTACAGGATTTTAAATCATAAACAGGTATGGCCAGATGAAATGGTTGTACTTTCATATTAGTTATTTCTTAATGCTTTTATCAGTTCGTTTTTCGTCATTTTAGAGCGTCCTTCTATACCTACTTTTTTAGCCTGTTGGTATAGATCTTCTTTAGTACGGTCTTCATATTTCTCAGCTGCGCCACCTTTTTTTCCAGAATTTTCAGTATTAGCAATTCTGGCCGACTTTTCTTTACTATACCCCTGATCCCTTAAGGCTTCGTACTGTTCCTGATTTTTTACACGTTTCGCCATATTTTTCTATTAAAAATAGGAAGATAAACGCGATTCAAATCAGGTTTTTCGCTAATTCTCTGTTAAGATTTTTTGCGAGGTCTTTTGTGCTTATTTGGATTTTTAGGTTTAATTCCTTTTGGTTTCGCTATTTTATTGTCATTGTTTTCGGAAAGCTGCGAAGCTTCCTCGGTTTTAGAAGAAGTATTTACTAAACGGTCGATTTCCTTAAGTTCTGCCTTGGTGAGATGGCGCCATTTTCCAACAGGAATATCTAAAGGAACATTCATAATCCTAATACGCTTAAGTTTGGTTACTGCATAGCCTAAATATTCGCACATGCGTCTAATTTGGCGGTTAAGCCCTTGCGTTAAGATTATTCTGAACTCGTTTTCACCGGTTTGCTCTACAAAACATTCTCTGGTCACCGTGTCCAAAATGGGTATACCCTTGCTCATTTTTTTTACGAAGTCGGGCTGAAGAGGTTTATTCACCTTTACAATATATTCCTTTTCGTGGTTGTTACGGGCACGTAAAATTTTATTGACGATATCGCCATCACTAGTTAAAAAAATCAAGCCTTCACTGGGCTTATCTAAACGACCAATAGGGAAAATACGTTCAGGATAATTAATATAATCGATAATATTGTTTTTCTCCCGTTTTGTATCGGTTGTACAAACAATCCCTATAGGTTTATTAAATGCGATATACACATTTGGCTTCTCTTTTTCTTCTGTGGCAATTAATTCACCATCCACTTTAACTTCGTCTCCGGGAGCGATCTTTGTACCCATTTCAGGCACAACACCATTTATGGTTACACGCCCCTGGTCGATAAGTTTATCTGCAGCTCTTCTGGAACAATATCCAGCTTCGCTTAAAAATTTATTTATACGGGTTAAATTCTCTTCAGCCATTATAAAACAAGTGTTTCGCAAAGATACAAGATTAAGAATTGATGCCCATATTTAAAAACTTTCAAAAAAAATTAAAACCCGGGCAACCTTTTGTAACTTTTCTGCGTCTATGTAAATAGAAGGTCTTTTGATAAGATAGCGATCAACAAAAAACACCAATTATTAAAATCATCAGGTGAAAGTAATTCAACTCTTTAAAAACGAATCTCAGCTTATAAAACGTGCTGCGCAAAACAATCGCGAAGCGCAACAAAAGCTGTATGAGATTCATTCGGGGAAAATGCTTAGCGTTTGCCGGCAGTATATTAGAGATTTACACGATGCCGAAGATGTGATGTTAAGCGCTTTTTTTAAAGTCTTTACCCATTTAAAGGATTTTAAGTTTGAGGGAAGTTTTGAAGGTTGGGTTCGTAGGATTATGATTAGGGAAGCGATAAGTTTTCTTCGGAAGAAAAAGAATCTCGAATTTCAGGAAGATGGATTTAGCAAATACGCAGAAAGCGCGAATAATATTGATGAAGAATTAAGCGTAGCGCACATTCAGCGGTTAATTGACGATTTGCCTGAAGGTTATAAAATGGTTTTTGTGTTGTATGCGGTAGAAGGGTATAAACATCAGGAAATTGCTGAAATGTTGAATATTACAGAAGGAACTTCCAAATCTCAGCTTTTTAAAGCGAGAAAATTATTACAGGAAAAATTAACGAATAAAGAAACAGGTTATGGCGCCAATTAAATTTGAAGAGCATATAAAGGAGCAGTTGGAAGAGCGTCGTATTTCTCCGTCCGCAGGAAGTTGGGAAAAGCTTAATGCGCGATTAGACGAAAACGAAAATCAACAAAAAACGAATAAAAAATGGTGGTTGGGGATTGCAGCTTTGCTGGTAATTGCCATTTCTGTAGGAGGTTTTATGCTGAAGTCTGAAAATGGAACTATAGAAGAACAAATTGTAGAGACACCTACTGAAAAAACTTCAGAAGAAATTACAAAACCAGCTAAAAACTCAGGAATTCTTTCCGAAGAAAAAAATAAAAATTCGGCTATTGCTGCGGAAGAAGTGAAGGAAGAAATTAAAGAAGAAACTGAAAAAACTGAGCCTGAAATTATCCAAAATCAGCTTAAAAAAGGTATTTCGGTACATAATAAAACAGGATTGGCGGAAGTAGAGGTAAAGGAAGCGAATACAGAAGCATCTGAAAAATCAATGGCGAAAATCGATAAAATCAACCCTAATTTTATAAATCCTACGGAAACCGAAAAAGATTATATCGCACAGAATGAGAGTTTAATTCAGCATAAAATTGAAGAAGTACTGCGCTCTCTGGAAACAAATGCCGAAGATTCTATTACTGATGCTGAGGTTAATGCCTTGTTGCTGGCTGCGGCAAGCGATTTGCAAGAGAATTATCAAAAAGAATATAGCAATCAATATAGTGCAGAAGCCCTACTAGCTGAAGCCGAAAAGGAAATCGAAAAATCCTTTAGAGATAAGATCTTTCAATTGCTAAAAGAAGGCTATTCTAAAGCTAAAAATGCAGTAGCGCTCGACTAAATAATACAGTAAATATCATCGCCCAAAACGGGTCATTCATCAATCGGTTTTAGAGCAGTTGCTCCAAGACACTAAAAACTAATACTTATTATGAAAACAATTATCATTTATGTTGCCTTTTTATTATCGGTATTTACAATTAATACAGTTAACGCACAAAAACAAAAAATCACAGAACAAGAGAAAATTGAGAATATAGAAAAAACCCGAAAAGAAGCCATTGAAAATGCAACAAAAGAAGAGAAGCATAATTTAGAGAAAGAGATAAGATATATTGATAATTTAGTTAGAGAAGGAAAGCTGTCTAAAGAAGAAGGCGAAGAAAAAAAGAAAAAAGCAGCAAAGCGTGCAGCAGAAAATATTAAAAATCGAATCGCTATTGCAGAAAATAACGCTGAACTTTTACTAAGAGAGCAGGAAGATACAACATCATATCACGGTAGTTATTTAATGACAATGGAATTTGCTGAAAATGGAAAAATAGCCGATTTAAATATAAAAAAACGAATAAATGATACAGAATTACAAGATCCAGATACTAAAAGAACTAAAAGTGATTTAGTATTAGCCTTTGGTTTTAATAATGCATTGGAGGATGGACAATCAATAAATGACTCGGATTTTAAATTAGCAGGAAGTCGATTTTTTGAAATTGGTCTGGCTTGGACGACCAGAGTTTTTGAAAACTCAAATTGGTTAAGAGTAAAGTATGGATTTTCTTTCCAGTTAAACGGATTAAAACCTACAGATAATCGCTACTTTGTACAAGATGGAGACATCACAAGATTAGAAGAATTTGAATACGATTTAGATAAATCAAAATTTAGAATGGATAATCTTGTAATGCCTATTCATTTCGAAATCGGGCCTTCCTCAAGAGGAGAAGCCAATGGTTATCGTAAATATTCTACTGAGGGTAAATTCAAAATTGGCTTTGGGGGATATGGTGGATTCAATATTGGTGAACGCCAAAAACTAAAATTTAATGATGGTGACGACCAGAAGAAAAAGAATAAAAGCAGTTTTAATACTAATGATCTTGTATATGGCTTAAGCGGTTACTTAAGTTTTGGAGGTACAGCACTTTATGCTAAATACGATTTAAATCCAATATTTTCCAGTCCAAATACAGAGCTTAATAATTTCTCTTTAGGCTTAAGATTTGATGTAGACTAGTCACTATATAATTTGTATTTTTGCAGACCTTGTTGCTTATGCGATGAGGTCTTTTTTGTTTTCTGAAAATAAGAAAACCTTCAAAAATTATCCAAATTTGATTTCTAAAAGTACCATAGACAGTGTTTTCGAAACCGCCCGGGTAGAGGAGGTGATTCAGGATTTTGTTCAGCTTAAAAAGTCGGGCACAAATTTTAAAGGATTGAGTCCGTTTACCGATGAGCGTACACCTAGTTTTATGGTATCGCCGGTAAAGCAGATTTGGAAAGATTTTTCTAGTGGAAAAGGAGGTAATGTTGTGGCTTTTTTAATGGAGCATGAACATTATACCTATCCAGAAGCTATTAAATACCTGGCAAAAAAATACGGGATCGAAATTGAGGAAACGCAGCAAACCGACGAGCAAAAAGAGCAGGCCAATGAGCGTGAAAGTATGTATCTGGTTTCTGAATTTGCCAATAAATATTTTCAGAAGATCCTTCATAAAACCGATGCCGGTCAGGCGATCGGACTTAGTTATTTTAAAGAACGTGGTTTTACCAATGAAACCATTAAAAAATTTGAGCTTGGCTATTGTTTAGACGATTGGGATGCTTTTACCAAAGAAGCTTTGGCTGAAGGTTATAAGCTCGATTATCTGGAGAAAACTGGCTTGTCTATCGTAAAAGGGGAAAGGCAATTCGATCGTTTTAAAGGCAGAGTGATGTTTCCCATTCATTCGATGTCGGGCAGGGTTTTGGGCTTTGGAGGCCGAATTTTAACTTCAGATAAAAAAGCAGCAAAATACCTAAACTCACCGGAAAGTGAGATTTATCATAAAAGTAAGGTTCTCTACGGAATTTCTTATGCCAAACAGGCCATTGCAAAAGAAGATAATTGCTACCTGGTAGAAGGATATACTGATGTGATCCAGTTTCATCAAAGCGGGGTAGAGAATGTGGTGTCTTCTTCAGGAACTGCGTTGACCACCGAGCAAATTCGGTTAATAAGTCGTTTGACCAAAAATATCACCGTACTTTTTGATGGTGATGCCGCAGGAATAAGAGCTTCATTGCGCGGTATCGATTTGATCCTGGAGCAGGGGATGAATGTGAAAGTTTGCACCTTTCCCGAAGGTGAGGATCCCGATAGTTTTGCCCGACAAAAATCAGAAGACCAGCTTAAGGAATTTTTGGCAGAAAATGCAACCGATTTTATAAGTTTTAAGGCATCTTTATTAATGAAAGATGCGAAGAACGATCCGGTGAAAAAGGCAGCTCTTATTCGTGATATGGTAAGTAGTATTGCTAAAATTCCTGATACTATCCAGCAGGAAGTGTATCTCCAGGAATGTTCAAGGATTATGGACATTTCAGAAGATGTATTGTTTTCGACCTTGGCACAGCTCACTAAAAAAGGAGAACAAGATCAAAAGAGAGCGGCGAAAAAAGACCAAAAGAGCTTTAAGGTTGTAAGGGATAATCAACCAAACCAAGAGCAACAAACCATAAGGCGGGTAGATGAATTACATGTATTGGAAAGAGGTATTGTAAGCGCGTTATTACTCTATGGGAATGAAAAACGGGAATTCGAAGAAATGTTTCTGGAAGCCGATGAATCTGGAGAGCCGGTTTTAAAAAGCGCCCATGTAGAACGAAAGGTATCGCGAAAGATCTATTTAGACTTACAGGAAGATGAGGTGGCTTTAGCTAATCCTGATTTTAGAGCGATTTATGAGCATTTGATCGAATATTATAACCGCGAGGAGAAGCTGATTATCGAGAAGTTTGTTAGTGAAATCCCACCAGAAAAATCGGCTATTGTTACCGATATTTTAATGGCCGAGGAGCAATATCAGCTAAGTGACTGGATGCGTCAGGATATTCCTGTGAAATCTAAAAATGAGCAAATCGATCGTTTGGTTTCGGAAACCATACTGAATTTTAGGCGTCATTTATTAATGAGTAAAATAAAAGAACTGCAAAGTTCGATTACCGAGCTGAATGCTGAGGTTGATAATTCAGAAAAGCTGGAAGAAATTATGGATTATATTCAGCTTCGTAAAACTATCGAAGAAAAACTAAACAGGGTAACCAGTTAAATAACCGTGTTTATTTGTAATAGTCGGGATTGAGTAATAAGCTCTGCAACGCTATCGGCATCTAATTTTTTTAGCAATCTTGCTTTATAAGTGCTTACCGTTTTTTCATTAATACTAAGAGCTTCAGCGATATCTTTGTTTCGTTTACCGCTACTAAGAAGATTTAAAACCTCGGTCTCCCGGGAAGAAAGCTTCTTAAATCTGGAAATCTGATTTTGTCCATTAGAAATGCCGCTATTTAACTTTTGGGTGATTTCTTCGTTTAAGTAAATTCCGCCACGGGTCACCTGCTTTATTGCTTTATACACAATATCTGCCGGGTTTGTTTTCGAAATATATCCGGCAGCGCCCGCTTTAATGGCACTTAGTGCGTACATTTCTTCAGGGTGACAACTAAATACCAGGATTTTAATATGAGGATATTGTTGCTTTATTTGCCGTAGCGCATGGATCCCATTCAATTGCGGCAGATCAATCTCGATCATTAATACATCGGGCGCCCTGTTTTCAAGATATTTAAATAATTCTTTGCCGGTAAGAACCTGGCCAATAACGTTTATAAAATCGTTGGTTTCCAGGATATATTTAATACTTTCAGCAATTACAGGATGTTGATCCGCGATTAAAACAGTACTCATTTAGGGATGGTTATGCTTTGTTTAAAGTAATACTTTAACCTAAAATTAAGAGATAATGTCAATAAACCGCCTGTATTCATCGCAATTTCGATAAAGCGCTTAGTTTTTAAGATGAACAGGTATTTCGCATACCGGGATTGGATTCATTTTATGGGAATTTGCTGTATTTAAGCGGATATAGGTAGCGTAAACTTCTTGCGCTCTCCCTTCAAAATCTTCTTTGGTTTTTCCAGAATCCTGCATTTTCATTGCCCATTCCAACTCATCATAACTGGCACCCAGTTGCATTTCGTCACTACGGCTATCACCAAATAGACCGTCGCTAGGCGCAGCAAGCATAATATCTTCGATAACATGTAACTCTTTTCCCAGAGCGTATACTTCACTTTTCATGAGATCGGCAATTGGGCTAAGATCCACACCACCATCACCGTATTTAGTGTAAAAGCCAACCCCAAAATCTTCTACCTTATTCCCTGTGCCACCAACTAGGTATTTGTGTAACCCGGCAAAATAGTATAAGGTGGTCATTCTTAAGCGGGCTCTTGAATTTGCTAGACTCAGATCTACATTGGCCGATTCTTCAACGTTGGGCAAAGCGTCTCTAAAATTATCAAAAACCGGTGTAAGGTCTACACGCTCACTGCTTACGTTAGAAAATCGCTCTTTTAGAGAGGCGATATGTTTTTGGGCGCGGCTAACATGCGAAGGATCCTGATGGATAGGCATTTCCAGTACTAAAACGTTCATTCCCGTTTTTGCACAAAGTGTCGAAGTCACAGCCGAATCTATTCCGCCACTAACACCAACAACAAATCCGTTCATTTTGGCGTTTTTAGCATAGTCTTTTAACCAGTTTACAATGTGATCGATTACTTTTGTGGTTTGCATAATTTTGGGTGAATTAGTTTGTAAATAATACCTTTGCACACAAATCTAATACTTAAACATTACTAATGAAAGGGCAAAAGCTAAAACCCGTGATTTTTGATAAAAGCTTATGATGAAGAGAATTTTATTTGCCTTTTTTTTATTTCTTAGCCTGATTTCGTGCAATTCTGCATCAAAACGAGAGGAGGAAATAGCGAAAGTAAACGTAGATTTTAAAACTATAAGATTCGATAAGCTTTTTGCTGAAGCTTCGCCAAAGCAACTGCCACGGTTAAAAGAAGAATTTCCCTACCTGTTTCCAGAACAGTTTCCTGATAGCGTATGGATTCATAAAATGAAAGATACCATTCAACTTGAGATTAACAGGGAAGTCGAAAAAAAATATCCCGATTTTAGTGAATCTGAAGATGAGTTTTATGCTCTTTTTCAGCATATAAAATTTTACTTTCCAGATTTTGAAGTGCCTGATGTGATTACGGTAACTTCAGAGGTTGATTATAAAAATAAAACAATTTATACCGGAGATTATCTTTTTGTTTCGTTGGATACCTATCTGGGTGAAGATCACAAATTTTATATTGGGATAGTAGAATATTTTAAACGGAACTTTACCAAAGACCAAATTGTGCCGGATGCAGCCAATAGTATAGCTGAAAAATATGTGCCGCGTGCAAAATCAAGGACTTTTTTAGCGAATATGATCTACTATGGAAAATTACTTTATCTTAAAGATATATGGCTTCCTAAGTTATCTAATTGGCGAAAAATTGGATATACAAAAGAACAGTGGCAATTTGCCGAAGCAAATGAAGAAATGATCTGGCGATATTTTGTGGATAATGAGCTTATTTTTGATACCGATTCTAATTTAGCTCCCCGGTTTTTATATCCCGCACCATTTTCTAAATTTTATTTGTCATTAGATGCCGAAACTCCCGACAGACTGGGACAGTATATTGGCTGGCAGATGGTGAAATCGTATATGGGTAGAAATGAGGTTTCTATTGAACAAATGCTACAGGCCGATGCCGAAACAATTTTTAATAACGCAAACTATAAACCAAAGAAATAATGGCAGCTTTTAAAAAATCTGATATAAATATTGAAGTGGTAACCGATGAAAATAAGGTTCCTGAAGAAATTTATTGGAGTGCCGAAGATGGAAATATTTATAAAGAAGAAGCAAAAGCTTTAATGCTTTCTGTTTGGGATAGCAAGTCTCAGGAAACTTTAAGAATCGACCTTTGGACAAAAGAAATGCCGGTAGATGAAATGAAAAAATTCTTTCATCAAACTTTAGTTTCTATGAAGGAAACCTACTATCGAGCAACTCAGGATGATAAAATGGCTGATACTATGGGCGATTTTTGTGACTATTTCGCTGAGAAATTAGATATCGCCAAAAAATAAATTTTGAATAAGAAACTCATCTTTGTTTACAATGCAAATTCGGGTATATGGAATTCGGTTTTAGATACTGCTCGTAAAGTGCTAAATCCAGATACTTATTCCTGTAAGCTTTGTGCGGTAACTCATGGCCTGGCCGGTGAAAGTAAGGTCTGGAAAAA
Organism: Zunongwangia profunda SM-A87; assembly: GCF_000023465.1. NCBI lineage: Bacteria > Pseudomonadati > Bacteroidota > Flavobacteriia > Flavobacteriales > Flavobacteriaceae > Zunongwangia > Zunongwangia profunda. Next base: position 4,129,125 of record NC_014041.1, on the reverse strand, counting down.
CTATCGAATATCATCGAATATCGATATGGAGTTTTATCACAAGGATGAGTTTCTTAAAACTTTTGCTTCAAAATATTTACTAAGATTTGAATTCCCAGTAGTACTTTTTGCGGAAAATGAGGAACTAGAGGTTTTAATTTCTGCGAAAGAATTTGCTAAAATTTCTTCCGTAGAAAAATTGATTGAAATTATCGAAAATCGAGTTTGATTATTTGAAGTGTTTATTCCAAATGTCTGGTTCTAAAAATCTGGCTGTAATATCTAATCTAGATTCACCATTATATATCAAAATAAGACCGTTTGGTTTAATAATAGCATAGCTGCCACAAAGGTTGGGCTGTCTAAAGAGGTTTTTGAAAATTCGATTGTTTGTATCGGAATATAAATAATCGAGTTTTTTTATACTTTCAAAATTTATACCTTCCTGAGTAATAACTAAGGTCTCGACATTTTTATACTTTTTTTCTAGAGCTCTTTTTTGAGGAGCTAAGTGTTTTTTTAATTCTCTTACTCTATATTTTCCCCAATTGTTATTATTGCTATTGCTTTCTAGAGTACAATGGTCGTCTTTATAGTAGTAGGAAATTAAAAAAGTGGTATTTCCAGGATATCTTTTATGGCTTAATTCTTCAAGGATAACCGAGAGTAACTGGTAATCACCTTTAAGGGTTTCTATTTTAGGTTTTAAAGATAATTGTGCTTTAATAGTATTTCCATTTTGTGTATCCCATCTTCCCTTATTGTCATTATAACGCCACTCATTGTAAAATTTCTCTTTTGAAATAGTTGTCCCATTTTCATCGAGATAACTTCTGGTGATCTTGGGAGTTGCACAAGATTGCAGTATTATAACAATAAAAGCGAATACATAGAAAGAGTTATTCATTATAGAATAATTAAACCCCTAGATATTTAAACATCAAGGATAGTTATTAGTAAAATTTCTGTGTAGGGATTTTGTGATATTCTTTTTCAGTAATCGCTAAAAAGAATTGTAAAGCTTACTCGGTAACCTCATTATTCAGGTTTTCAATAAATTCCAGAATGTCGTCGCTACCTGTTTTAGCGGTAGACGAGGTTACAAAAAAGTGTGGCATTTGTTCCCAAACCTGAAGCATTTCTTCCTGATAATTTAGGATATTTTTTTCAAGTTCTTTAGGCTTTAGCTTATCGGCCTTGGTGAAAATCATACAAAACGGGATCGCGTGTTCGCCTAGCCATTGCATGAATTCCATATCTATTGGTTGTGGTTTATGGCGACTGTCAATCAATACAAAAGCGCAGACCAGTTGTTTGCGTTCTTCGAAATAATTAGTGATAAATTTCTGAAAAACCTTTTTCGCAGATTTAGAAACTTTTGCATACCCATACCCCGGTAGATCAACGAGGTGCCAGTTTTTATTGATCAAAAAATGATTGATAAGCTGGGTTTTCCCCGGTTTTGCCGAGGTTTTTGCCAGATTCTTCCGGCCGGTAAGCATATTGATTAATGAAGATTTCCCCACATTACTACGGCCAATAAAAGCATATTCCGGTAATGGGCTGTTGGGGCACTTAGCAACTTTCGAGTTGCTAACTACAAATTCAGCAGTGTTAATCTTCATGATTTAATTTTTAGAAATTTCTTTTCGTTAACCAGTCACATAATAACTCGTTAAAAAGATCTGGGTGTTCCATCATAGCTGCATGTCCACATTTATCTACCCAATACAGATCAGAGTCTGGTAATAGTCTATGAAAATCTTCCGCGACTTCCGGTGGAGTAACATTATCGTTTTTTCCCCAGATAATGCAGGTAGGTGTTGTCATTTTTGGTAAATCTTTTGCCATATTATGCCTAATAGCACTTTTAGCAATGGCCAGTGTCTTTACCAGTTTATTGCGATCGCTCACAGTTTCGTAAACATCATCTACAATTTCTTTGGTTGCCACAGCAGGATCGTAAAATACATTTTGAGCCTTCTTCTTAATGAAATCGTAATCACCACGACGTGGATAACTTTCGCCCATGGCATTTTCGTAAAGACCAGAGCTTCCAGTAATTACAAGACCTTTTACAATTTCAGGATAAAGTTTAGTGGTTAAAAGAGCGATATGCCCACCCAGGGAATTTCCTAACAGAATAACTTTGTTTAAATCCTTAAAATCTACAAACTCCTTTAAATATTTTGCGAAAGTTCCAACACTTGTTTTAAGAAGGGACATAGAATAAAGCGGAAGTTCTGGGATTAAAACTTTGTATCCTTTAGAAGGGAAATAATCTACCACTCCGTCAAAATTACTAAGGCCACCCATAAGTCCGTGTAAAATAACTATCGGAGTTCCTTCGCCTATCTCTAAATATGTGAATTTTCCCTCTTTCCTTAAATTATTTTTCATTGATACCCTTTGCGGTTAGCAATCGCAAATATAGCGATTTCATTACAAGTATAATCATTTTTACGTAATAGCAAAGTGATTCCCGCTTTTAGATAATATTTATTAAAGCAATTAAGAAGTGGGAATTTTAACACAAATTTAAGCGGATAAAATAAACTCTTGGAACCGAAGAGAATAGCGCTATTTAATAGTGTTTCAGTGAAATACGCTGTGAAAACTTATCAACAAAGTGGTAAGATGTGGTAAAAAGTGGTAATATTTTCAATATATTTGACTTTGTAAAGCAAATTTGTGGTAAATCTTATTGGAACATATGAGTGTAAAGTGGACACTAAGGGTAGGCTAATGGTGCCTTCAGCCCTTAAAAAACAACTTATGCCTATGCTTCAGGAAGGTTTTGTGATTAAAAGAGCTGTCTTTCAGCATTGTTTAGAGTTGTATCCCATGGAAGAGTGGAATAAACTGATGCAACGAATGAACAAACTTAATCGCTTTAAAAAGAAAAACAACGACTTTATCCGACGGTTCACAGCTGGCGTAAAAACCGTAGAGGTAGATGGGAATGGCAGGTTGCTTATCCCAAAAGACCTTATTGGTTTTGCTGGTATTACGAAAGAAATCGTATTGTCTTCGGCAATTAATATTGTAGAAATTTGGGATAAAGATAAGTACGAAGAAGCAATCGAGGCTGCAAGCGATGATTTTGCAGATTTGGCAGAAGAGGTAATGGGAAATGACGATTTCGATGTTGATGGAGTATCATAATCCGGTATTATTAAAAGAGTCTGTAGACGGTTTGAATATCAAACCCGATGGCGTGTATGTAGATGTTACTTTTGGTGGCGGTGGTCACTCCAGGGAAATTTTAAAAAGGCTTGGCGAGCATGGGAAGCTTTTTGCTTTCGATCAGGATACCGATGCTTTGCAAAACAAAATAGAGGATCCTCGTTTTACACTCATCAATGAGAACTTTAGGTTTCTAAAGCGATTTTTGAGGTTTTACGGTGTAAAAAAAGTAGACGGGATTTTAGGTGATTTTGGAGTTTCCTCTCATCAATTTAATGAAGCTGAACGTGGTTTTTCGACGCGCTTTAATGCAAAGTTGGATATGCGTATGGACCAAAGCAATTCGCTTAGCGCTTATCAGGTTATTAATGAATATGACGAAGAGCAATTAAAAAGCTTGTTTTATCAATATGCTGATTTAAAAAATGCTCCAAAACTAGCAAGGATTATTGTTAGTGAACGTAAAAACAAACCAATTGAAAATAGCGAGGATTTAAATGAACTTTTAAAGCCTCATTTATTTAAAGGGAAAGAAAATAAAATTTTAGCACAGATCTATCAGGCGATTCGTATAGAGGTAAATCAGGAGATAGAAGTGCTAAAAGAATTTTTACTTCAAACGGAAGACCTAGTGGAGAAAAATGGGAGAATTAGTTTGATCTCATACCACTCTTTAGAAGATCGTTTGGTAAAAAGATATATAAGAAGCGGGCTTTTTGAAGGAGAGCCAGAAAAAGATTTCTACGGAAACATCTCAGTGCCTTTTAAAAAAGTAGGAGGGTTAATTGTGCCTTCAAAACAAGAAATTAGTGAAAATAACAGAGCACGAAGTGCGAAATTAAGAATAGCGAAGAAGCTATAAAAACCGGTAATGATTTATGAAAAAGGGTTTTTACAATATTCTTAAAGCCAATTTTTTAATTAATGAAGACGCCTTTAAAAACTGGCGTTTTATCGTATTCTGTACTGTTTTGGCCATTATCATGATCGCCAGTTCACATAGCGCCGAGCGTAAAGTTCATCAAATTGCACGATTGCATGAAGAGGTTTTAGAATTACGAAGTGAATTTTTAGAAGGACGTTCTAATTTGATGAAAATCAAAATGGAATCTACCGTTACCAGTGAAATGAAGAAAATTGGTATTGGCCCTTCAGATAATCCACCTTATAAATTAAGAGTAAAAGTTAGCGAGTAGTTAAGCAGTATGGCAACCACTGAAAAAGGCATATTAAACAGATTATATTTCGTTGCAGGATGTATGTTCATCTTTGCAATAGCTGTTGTTGTGAAGCTAATGGATATCCAGTTTGTAGAAGGGGAGCATTATAAGCAGCTTTCTGAAGAACGTGTATATCGTAACTTTACCATTCCTGCAAACCGTGGTAATCTTTATGATTCTAATGGAAGCCTTTTAGCAGCTTCAGTACCTAAATATGATATTAGGTTTGATGCGGTAACAGTTTCAGATAAAGTTTTTGAAGAGAATGTGCTACCGCTTTCTAAAGAGTTAGCTAAGATGCTGGGAAATACCTCTTCTTATTACGTACATAAATTAAGAACTGCCAGAGCACACAATCAACGATACGTATTAATCACCCGCGGTCTTGGATATTCTGAATATATGAAGATCAAGACCTTTCCGATTTTTAATTTGGGAGCCTATAAGGGCGGACTCATTGTGGAGCAACGGACGGTAAGGGAACATCCTTTGGGTAAAATGGCCGAGCGTACCGTGGGTTACGAGCGTCAGGATGAGGAAGGGTATTTTACAAGAGTAGGTCTCGAGGGGGCTTTTGGACCTTATTTAAGAGGGACGGATGGTCATCGTTTAAAGCAAAAAATAGCTAAAGGACAATGGAAGCCTATTAGTGATAATAATGAAGTGGAACCTAGAGATGGCTATGACGTAATTTCTACCATCGATGTGAATATTCAGGATATTGCCCATCATGCTTTGTTAAAGCAGCTTGAAGATTTTGAAGCTGAGCATGGTACCGTGATCGTTATGGAAACCGCAACCGGCGAGATCAAAGCGATGTCCAATCTTGGTCGTACAGACGAAGGTACATATTACGAAAAAAGAAACTATGCGGTGTACGAAGCACACGAGCCTGGTTCTACATTTAAGTTAATGGCGATGGTGGCTGCCCTTGAAGATGGAGTGATCGATACGAGCCAGATTGTGGATACAGAGAATGGTGTGGTTCGTTTTTACGGGAGAGCAGTGCGGGATTCGCATCATGGAGGTTATGGTAAAATTTCTGCGGCAAGAGCTTTCGAGGTTTCTTCAAATACGGCTTTCACAAAAATGATTTCTGAAGGATATAAAAATAATCCCGGCAAATTTGTAGACCGGCTTGACGATATGGGGGTGACCCGAAAAATTGGTTTAGAAATAAAAGGGGAAGGAACTCCTCGAATTCCACATCCCGATGATAAGGGATGGAATGGTTTAAGTCTTCCCTGGATGGCGTTTGGTTATGGTGTAGCGGTTACTCCGTTACAAACCTTAACTTTTTATAATGCGATAGCCAATGATGGCGAAATGGTAAAGCCCCGTTTTATAAAAGAAGTAAAAGAGTGGGATAAAACCATTGTGAAAATGGAGCGTGAGGTGATGAATCCCGCTATCTGTTCTCCAGAGACGGCAAAGAAAGTGCGGGAAATGATGAAAAATACCGTAAAACGCGGTACAGCCGCTAATATCTACACACCAAATTTTTCGATGGCGGGAAAAACCGGTACCTGCCAAACCGAATACTGGATAGAGCCGGGAAGATATATTGCTTCTTTCGCCGGTTATTTTCCTGCCGATAATCCAAAATACTCCTGTATTGTCGTGATACATAAACCAAATCGAAGCAAGGGCTATTACGGGAACACCGTAGCAGCACCGGTTTTTAAAAGAATAGCGCAAAAAATTTATACCGATACGCCAATTATGGATGAGCTTCCTTCTTTAGAAGTAGAAAGCGAAGCGGTAGAAAAGGATTTTGAAAAATATTATACCAAGGTTCAGAACGAAAAAGTACTTATGCCCAATGTAAAAGGGATGCCGGCAATGGATGCTATTCCGCTTTTAGAGAATCTAGGTTTAAAAGTGCAGGTTAATGGTGATGGGATTGTTAAAAGTCAGTCGATCACCGCTGGACAAAAAATAAAAAGTAACCAAAAAGTAAATCTGAAATTAAGTTGATAATACTTAAGGATATATTATATAAGGTAAGTATGGAATCTGTGGTAGGAAATACCGCAGTTGCGATCAAGAATATTCATTTTGACTCGAGAAAAGTTGAAATGAATGATGTTTTTGTAGCAATTACGGGTAGCGTTTCCAACGGACATGATTTTATAGAAAAAGCCATTAACCAGGGAGCTTTGGTAATTATTTGCGAAAAGCTTCCAAATGATATTGTAAATGGCGTTACTTATGTACAGGTAGCAAATTCTAAGGAAGCGCTGGCCTATATGGCAGCCAATTTCTATGAAAATCCTTCAGATAAACTAAAATTGGTTGGCGTTACCGGTACCAATGGGAAAACGACTATCGCCACTTTATTGTATGATTTATTTACCAAAGCAGGTTTTAAAGTAGGCTTACTTTCTACAGTAAAAGTAATGGTGGGCGAGACATTTTATGATGCCGAGAGAACAACACCAGATTCGTTAACCATCAATCATTATTTAGCTGAAATGAACGAAGAAGGTGTGGAATATTGCTTTATGGAAGTAAGTTCTCATGGGATTGACCAGCATCGTACCACGGGCTTAGTCTTTGCCGGAGGGATTTTTACCAATCTTAGTCATGATCATTTAGACTATCATTCCAGTTTTGCGGAATATCGCGATGTGAAAAAGCGGTTCTTTGACGAGTTACCGGCATCAGCATTTGCGTTAACAAATGTAGATGATAAGAATGGAGAGGTTATGCTTCAAAATACCAAAGCTAAGCAGTATACCTACGGGTTAAAGAATTACGCGGACTATAAAGCACAAATCCTCGAAAATCAATTTACCGGATTATTACTTAAAATCAACGATCAGGAAGTTTGGTCAAGACTAATAGGGAGTTTTAATGCTTATAATATTTTGGCGATTTACGCCGCTGCGGAATTATTAGGATTAGAAACTTTAGAAAACCTGAAATTCATCAGTGAACTCCATTCTGTTAATGGTCGTTTCCAGTACTTTATCTCTCCCGAAGAAAAAATTACGGCAATAGTGGACTATGCGCATACACCAGATGCATTAAAAAATGTACTGGACACCATTAATGCAATTAGAACCAAAAATGAAGAACTGATTACGGTTGTAGGCTGTGGAGGTGACAGGGATCGTACTAAAAGACCAAAAATGGGGCATATTGCTTCGGCATTAAGTTCCAAAGTGATTTTTACCAGTGATAATCCAAGAACTGAAGATGCAGATGCTATTATTGAAGAGATAGAAAAAGGGGTGGAGCCTCAGAATTTTAATAAAACAGTTTCAATAAGCAATAGAAAACAAGCCATTAAAACCGCTTGCCAAATGGCACAAGCCAATGATATCATATTAATCGCAGGGAAAGGTCATGAAACCTATCAGGAAGTGAACGGTCAAAAACATGATTTTGACGATTATAAGATAGTGAGTGAATTTTTAAAACAGCTAAAAAAGTAATGCCAAAAGGCAGAATATTAGAATATGCTTTATTATTTATTTCAATTTTTAGAAGATAAATATCAGTTCCCAGGAGCTCAGCTGTTTGAATATCTTTCATTCCGCTCGGCAATGGCTATACTTTTGTCACTGTTAATTTCTACTATCTACGGTAAAAGAATTATCAACTATTTGCAAACCAAACAAATTGGAGAAAGTGTAAGAGAACTGGGTTTACAGGGGCAAAGTGAAAAAGCTGGTACACCAACCATGGGTGGTATTATCATTATTATTTCTACTCTTATCCCCGTGTTGCTTCTCGCTAAATTAGAGAACATTTACGTGATTTTATTAATCATTACCACGCTTTGGATGGGAGCCATTGGTTTTCTGGATGATTATATAAAGACGTTTAAAAAGGATAAAGAAGGATTACCTGGTAAATTTAAAATTATAGGGCAGATAGGTTTGGGATTGATCGTGGGGTGCATTATGTATTTCAATGACGGTATTACCGTTAAAGAAAAGGCAAACCCTAAAGAAGTAATCTCTCAGGAAATGATGCTGGGAACTAACAAATTGCCAGAAATGGGACCAGAGCAAAAAACACTTACGACCACTATTCCTTTTGTTAAAAATAATGAGTTCGATTATTCTAGAATTATTTCATGGATAAATCCGGATTTGGCGAAATACGCCTGGGTTATTTTCATCCCTATTGTGATATTTATTGTAACGGCAGTTTCTAACGGCGCTAATTTAACCGATGGAATTGACGGTTTAGCTGCAGGGTCTTCCGCAATCATTGTACTGACATTGGGCATTTTTGCATGGGTTTCTGGTAATATCATTTTTTCAGATTATCTGAATATCATGTATATCCCAAATTCTGGGGAAATGACCATATATATTACGGCATTCGCCGGAGCCTTGGTTGGTTTCTTGTGGTATAATACTTATCCGGCTCAGGTTTTTATGGGAGACACTGGAAGCTTAACGATTGGTGGAATTATCGCTGTACTGGCTATTGCTACTAGAAAAGAATTATTGATCCCTATTTTATGCGGAATTTTTCTGGTAGAAAATCTATCGGTAATGCTTCAGGTAGCCTGGTTTAAATACACCAAAAAAAGATTTGGCGAAGGACGAAGGATTTTCCTGATGTCTCCTTTGCATCACCATTACCAAAAGAAAGGACATCATGAAAGTAAAATTGTTGTTCGCTTTTGGGTAGTAGGTATTTTCCTGGCTATTCTAACCATTGTGACACTTAAACTTCGATAACATTGAAGAAGAAGATTGTCATACTTGGTGGGGGAGAAAGTGGTGTGGGTACTGCTATTTTGGCTAAAAAAGAAGGCTATAAGATTTGGCTTTCAGATAAAGGAAAAATAAAAGAGAAATATAAAAATGTTCTTGAACATCTTGAAATAGACTGGGAGGAAGAAAAGCATACCGAATCGCAGATTTTTGATGCCGATGTGGTAATGAAAAGTCCGGGTATTCCAGATACGGTGCCCATGATTAAAGCGCTTAGAGCAAAAGGAATTCCGGTAATTTCTGAAATAGAATTTGCTGCCCAATATACCAGTGCTGTGATTGTGGGGATCACCGGGAGTAATGGGAAAACAACGACCACAAAATTAACCCATCATATATTAAAGGATGGTGGTTTGCAGGTGGGAATGGCCGGTAATGTAGGAGATAGCTTTGCAAAACAGGTGGCCGAAACTAATGCAGGTTACTATGTGTTAGAGCTGAGTAGCTTTCAATTAGACGGAATTGAAAAATTTAGGCCACATATAGCGGTATTAACCAATATTACTCCAGATCATTTAGATCGATATGAGTATAAGTTTGAAAATTATATTGAAGCTAAGTTCAGGATTACGAAGAACCAAACTAAGGACGATTATTTTATTTATGACGCAGATGATGAGGTTATCACAAACTGGCTAAAAACCAACAAAATTGAAGCGCAGTTATTGCCATTTTCGCTGGAGAGAAAGCTGGAGAATGGCGCTTATTTAGAAAACGATACAATTATTATAAAGACAGAAAATACAGAGCTTACTATGGCTACTTCAGATTTAACATTACAAGGGAAACACAATACAAAAAATGCAATGGCGGCTGCTACTGTGGCAAAGCTTTTAAAAATAAGGAAGAATACAATCCGTGAAAGCATGGAGAGTTTTCAGGGAGTGGAGCACCGCTTGGAGAAAGTACTTAAAATTAATAATGTTCAGTATATCAACGATTCTAAAGCAACTAACGTAAATGCTACCTACTATGCTTTAGAAAGTATGGAAGGTCAAACCGTTTGGATTTTAGGCGGGGTTGATAAAGGGAATGTGTATGACGAACTTTTACCCCTGGTGAACGAAAAAGTAAAAGCAATTATCTGCCTTGGGGTAGATAATACCAAGATCATGAATTCTTTTGGGAATTGTGTAGAAACCTTGATAGAAACCCAAAGTATGAGTGAAGCGGTTAAAATGGCATATAGACTATCTGAAAAAGGAGATACGGTGTTGCTTTCTCCTGCCTGTGCAAGTTTCGATCTTTTTGAGAATTATGAAGATCGCGGAAGGCAGTTTAAAGAAGCGGTTAGAAATTTATAGAATAGTAGGATCAGTTAGTTAAACTGAAAAAGCGGAATGGGAAACATTTTTGCAAATATTAAAGGAGATAAGGTAATCTGGGCTACTGCCGGGCTACTGGCGATATTTTCATTTTTGCCGGTTTACAGCGCCAGTAGTAACATCGCGTACCTGTATGGAGATGGAAGTACTTTTAAATATTTGATCGTTCATTTTTTTCATTTACTACTGGGCTTTTGTGTGTTGTTCGCAGCACATAAAGTGCCATACCATTATTATAGGGGCTTATCGATTTTAATGTTGCCGGTGGTCATTGTATTATTGATTTACACCATGGCGCAGGGAACGGTTATCGACGGGGCAAATGCCAGTAGATGGATAAGGATTCCCGTCTTAGGGGTTACCTTTCAGTCTTCTACGTTTGCAGCGGTGGTTTTAATGATTTATGTCGCAAGGTATATGTCTAAAATTACCGAGAAGAAAATCACTTTTAAAGAAACAATTTTACCGCTTTGGGTGCCTGTAGGTTCAGTATTAATGTTAATTTTGCCGGCCAATTTTTCCACTACTGCGATCATTTTTGCTATGGTTTTGGTACTCATGTTTTTAGGTGGTTATCCGGTAAAATACCTGTTAGCAATTGTGTTTGCGGGAGTGATTTTATTCGGGATTTTTGTTTTAGCGGCTAAGGCGTTTCCCGGTGTTTTACCAAACAGGGTAGATACCTGGACAAGTAGGATAGAAAATTTTACGAACGACGAAGATACCGAAGCCGATTATCAAATTGAAAGAGCAAAGATAGCCATTGCCAGAGGTGGTATTGCGGGTACTGGGATTGGAAAAAGCGTACAGCGAAACTTTTTGCCACAATCTTCTTCGGATTTTATCTATGCGATAATTGTCGAAGAAATGGGGCTTATTGGTGCTCTTGGAGTCATGCTGGCGTATTTGATGATTTTGTTCAGGATTATTATCGTGGCCACTAAGGCTAATACCGTATTTGGAAAACTATTAGTAATGGGGGTAGGTATTCCCATTATTTTCCAGGCATTGGTGAATATGGCAGTTGCGGTAGAATTATTTCCGGTAACGGGGCAAACACTTCCGCTAGTGAGTAGTGGGGGGACCTCAATCTGGATGACCTGCCTTTCATTGGGAATTATTCTTAGTGTAAGTGCAAAAAGAGAAGAAGAAAAAGAAACTGAGGAAGCTGAAAGAAATGCGGAGGACGAAAATCCTTTGGATATTTTAAGTGAAGCAATATGAGTAAAGATTTACGCATCATATTATCCGGTGGAGGAACGGGTGGTCATATTTACCCGGCTATCGCTATTGCCGATGAGGTAAAGCGCCGCTATCCCGATGCGCAGATCAAATTTGTTGGAGCACAGGATAAAATGGAGATGGAGAAAGTGCCACAAGCCGGTTACGAGATCGAAGGTCTTTGGATAAGTGGTTTGCAGCGAAAGCTTACGCTTAAAAATCTGATGTTTCCATTTAAATTAATAAGCAGTATTAGGAAGTCCCAAAGGATTATTAAGGACTTTAAACCAAATGTTGCGGTGGGTACAGGTGGATTTGCCAGTGGTCCTTTACTGCATGTAGCTAATAAACAGAAAATACCAACTTTGCTTCAGGAGCAAAATTCATTTCCAGGAATTACCAATAAGATCCTGGCAAAAAAAGCTAATATCATTTGTGCGGCCTATGATGAAGTTAAGCGATTTTTTCCGCAGGAAAAGGTGAAAAAAACCGGAAACCCGGTACGACAGGACTTGCTCAATATTGATACTAAAAGAGAAGAAGCCCAGCAGTTCTTTAAGTTGGATGCAGACAAAAAAACAGTATTAGTACTTGGAGGAAGTTTGGGGGCAAGAAGGGTGAATCAGTTAATCGCTGAGTATGCTGATAAATTAAAAAAAGAAGATATTCAGTTAATCTGGCAATGTGGAAAATTATATTATGAGGACTATAAATCTTATACTGAAGGTACTGTTCAGGTACATCAGTTTTTAAATAGAATGGATCTGGCCTATGCTGCGGCAGATGTGATTATTTCCAGAGCAGGAGCGGGTAGTGTTTCAGAATTGTGCATCGTGGGAAAACCGGTAATTTTTATTCCGTCCCCTAATGTAGCTGAAGATCATCAGACTAAAAACGCGATGGCGGTTACAAAGAATGAAGCGGCTATCACCATAGCAGAAACTCAGCTGGAAGAAAAATTTGAAAGTGCTTTTTTCGATTTGCTTGAGAATCAAAGTAAGCAAAAAGAATTAAGTAGAAATATTAAGAAAATGGCTTTGCCAAACGCAACGTCCAGTATTGTAGATGAAATTGAAAAGCTAATTATCAGAAAAGCCTAATTTGAATAATTTAAGTCACATACAAAACTATTATTTTATCGGTATTGGCGGTATTGGGATGAGTGCGTTGGCGCGTTTTTTTAAATCCCAGGGTAAATATGTTGCCGGTTACGATAAAACAGCATCAGTGCTTACCAAGGAACTGGAGGCTGAAGGTATTTTAGTGACTTTTAAGGATGATATTAGTGAAATTCCTAAGCAATTCAAAGATTCAGAAAAGACACTGGTGGTATATACTCCTGCAGTTCCTAAAGAGAATTTGCAACTTCAATATTTTATTGAAGAGCAGTTTATCCTGAAAAAGCGTGCTGAGGTACTGGGCTTGATTAGCAGTAATCGCTTTACACTTGCTGTTGCGGGTACACACGGTAAAACCACAACAACCGCAATCTTAGGTCATTTACTAAAAGAAACCAATGCTCCGGTAACGGCATTTCTTGGTGGAGTGAGTGAAGATATACAGAGTAATTTAATTTTGAAAGGCGATGAGGTGATAGTGGCTGAAGCTGATGAGTTTGATCGCTCCTTTCTTCATCTTTCGCCAAATATCGCTGCCATAAATTCTATGGATGCTGATCATTTGGATATCTATGGTGTGAACGAACATTTGCAGGCTTCATTTAAAGCTTTTGCAGCCTTGCTTCCCAAAGATGGAATACTTTTCGTTAAAAACGGACTTCCACTTGAAGGAAAAACAATTGGAATTGAAGATGATGCAGATTTTTCAGCAATCAACATAAAAATACTAGGTGGAAATTATCATTTTGATCTTAAGACGCCTACAGAAATTATTGAAGGATTTACGCTACACCTCCCCGGTAGGCATAATGTTCTTAACGCTGTAACCGCACTGGCTATGGCGCTGGAGTATGGTAGCCCAGCAGAACAGTTGAGGGATGCGTTACAAAGCTTTAAAGGAATAAGAAGACGTTTTTCGTATAAAATTAAGACAGATCAAAAAGTTTTAATTGATGATTATGCGCACCATCCGGCCGAGATTAAAGCCGTTTTTGAAGCGGTAAGGGAAATGTATCCTAAAATGAAGAATTTGGTGGTTTTTCAGCCACATTTATTTAGCAGAACCAGAGATTTTGTAGATGACTTTGCTGAAAAATTATCACAATTTGATGAGGTAATGCTTATGGATATCTATCCGGCCAGAGAAAAGCCAATAGAAGGAGTAGATTCCCAATGGTTATTAGAGAAAATAAATAATCCTAATAAGCAATTGGTAAAGCGAGAAGAATTATCGGCTAAAATCATTACGTCTAAAGCTAAGGTTGTTTTAATGCTTGGCGCCGGAGATATAGGAAATGAAGTTGAAACCGTAAAAAGAGCCCTGGAAGATGAAATCTAAATTAGGTTACATAAAATTTGTGCTTTTGCTGGCTTTAATGGCTTTTTTATATGGCTTTGCTGAAAAAAGGCACAGTCAACGAAAATTAACAGGTTCTGAAGTTCATTTTACAGATAACGAAAACCTGTATGTTACTGTAGATGCGGTTAATAAGTTGTTGATACAAAATGAAGAGGCCAACGCAAACTTGGGGCAGGAAACTTTAGATTTGAATAAGGTAGAAACACTGCTCAATAGTCACGATATGATAGAGAATGCCGAGGTTTTCTTAAGGTTAGATGGGAAACTTTCAGCAATTGTTACGCAGCGTAAACCTATTGGAAGAGCTGTAGGAAATACTTCATTTTACCTGGATAAAAACGGGGAGGTAATGCCGTTATCAGAAAATTTTTCAGCAAGAGTGCCTCTTATGTTAGGTTTTGATGAATCGAATATTTTAACGGCTTATCCGTTGGTAAGCTATATAAAAAATGATAGTTTCTTAAGTAAGCATATTACTACTATCCAACGTTTGGAAAACGGACGATATGAGCTGAAACTGCGAAAAGCAGATTTTGTAGTTTATTTTGGAGAGATTAAAAACATAGCTTTAAAATTCAATAATTTCAAAGCATTTTATAAAAAGGCATTAAAAGATAAAAAGTTAGATACCTATAAAAGAGTGAATCTACAGTTTGGTAATCAGGTTGTATGCACTAAAAAGTAAGATATGGAGCAAAAGGATATTGCAGTAGGATTAGATATAGGGACGACAAAGATTGTTGCCATGATTGGCAAGAAGAATGAGTATGGTAAAGTAGAGATCGTTGGGATTGGGAAGTCCAGAAGCCTTGGTGTGCACCGTGGTGTGGTAAATAATATTACACAAACTATTCAATCTATACAGCAGGCGATTCAGGAAGCTGAAGCAGACTCTGGTCAAAAGATTAAAGATGTAGTGGTAGGAATTGCGGGGCAGCATATTAGAAGTTTACAGCATAGTGATTATATCACCAGGCCAAACCCTGAAGAGGTCATCGATGCTGAAGATATTCATAGCTTATGCAATCAGGTACATAAACTGGTAATGTTACCCGGGGAAGAGATTATTCACGTACTTCCGCAGGAATATAAAGTAGATGGGCAGGCTGAAATTAAAGAGCCTATCGGGATGTATGGTGGTCGCCTTGAAGCCAATTTTCACGTTGTAGTTGGCCAGGTTTCTTCTATAAGAAATATTGGTCGCTGTGTAAAAAGTGCTGGTTTAGATCTTTCAGCCGTTACCCTGGAGCCCTTGGCATCAGCAAATGCAGTCCTTAGTCAGGAAGAAAAAGAAGCAGGGGTGGCACTTATAGATATAGGTGGCGGAACTACTGATCTTGCAATTTTTAAAGATGGTATTATCAGGCATACTGCGGTAATTCCTTTTGGAGGGAACGTAATTACTGAAGATATCAAAGAAGGTTGCTCGATTATTGAGAAGCAGGCAGAATTGCTAAAAATAAAATTTGGATCAGCCTGGCCCGGAGAGAATAAGGATAACGAGATCGTTTCTATTCCGGGATTAAGAGGAAGGGAACCCAAAGAAATTACGCTTAAAAACCTTTCGAAAATCATTCACGCGCGTGTGGTAGAGATTATCGAACAGGTGTATTTAGAAATAAAAAATTACGGACACGAAGATCAGAAGAAAAAACTGATTGGTGGTCTTGTGTTAACCGGCGGAGGTGCACAGTTAAAGCATCTTAAGCAACTAGTGGAGTATATCACCGGAATGGATACCAGAATAGGTTTTCCTAATGAGCACCTGGCAGGAAATAATGATAGTGAAACTACCAGTCCGATGTATGCAACGGCAGTAGGATTGGTAATGAATAGTTTAGAAACCAGCAAAAGTAGTTTTCAGGAAGAAGCCGTTCTTAAGGAGAAAGAGCCGGAGCCGGTAACAGTAGCTGAAGAAGCAGAACCAGAGCGAGAAGAATCGCAAGTACAGGTAGAACAGCCTAAGCCCCGAAAAAGTATTTTCGATAAATGGGCAGAAAAGTTCAAAGATTTTTTAGATAACGCAGAGTAATACATAGCACAATAGAGAACCAGTAAAATTGAATTTATGAGCAATACAGAATTCGGAGACATTTCATTCGATTTACCTAAGAATCAATCGAACGTCATCAAAGTTATTGGTGTAGGTGGTGGCGGTAGTAATGCTATTAACCACATGTTCCAATTAGGGATTAAAGGAGTAGATTTTGTAATCTGTAATACCGATGCGCAGGCATTGGAAAACAGTACTGTTCCTAATAAGATCCAGTTGGGAGTTAGCCTAACCGAAGGACTTGGAGCGGGAGCAAATCCTGAAATTGGAGAACAGGCCGCAGTAGAGAGTTTTGATGAGATTAAAAACATGCTTGATGTAAATACCAAAATGGTATTTATTACCGCAGGTATGGGAGGAGGTACCGGTACTGGTGCCGCTCCGGTAATCGCAAAACAGGCTAAAGAAATGGATATTCTTACGGTAGGTATCGTAACTATTCCTTTTCAGTTTGAAGGTAGAATGAGAAATGAGCAGGCTCAAAGAGGTGTCGAAAAACTTCGTTCTCATGTAGATTCTTTAATTGTGATTAATAATAATAAGCTTCGTGAAGTTTATGGAAACTTAGGTTTTAAAGCCGGTTTTTCTAAAGCCGATGAAGTTTTAGCAACTGCTTCCCGTGGTATTGCTGAAGTTATAACCCATCACTATACTCAAAACATTGACCTTAGGGATGCTAAAACTGTATTGAGTAATAGTGGTACGGCGATTATGGGATCTGCGTCGGCGTCAGGGGCAAATAGAGCTCAGGATGCTATTGCCAAAGCTTTAGATTCGCCATTATTAAATGATAACAAGATTACCGGTGCTCAAAATGTATTGCTATTAATTGTTTCCGGTTCCGAAGAAATTACTATTGATGAGATTGGTGAAATTAACGATCATATTCAGGCAGAAGCTGGTCACAGTGCCAATATCATTATGGGGGTTGGTGAAGATGAAGCCTTAGAAGGAGCGATTTCTGTTACGATCATTGCGACTGGTTTCAATGTAGAGCAGCAGGATGAAATCACCAATACTGAAACCAAAAAAATTATCCATACGCTGGAAGACGAGCAGAAAGCGGAGCATGAATTCCCTTCTAATCGTTCTCATGCAGGTTCGTTTACCGAACTTCCTTTACCAGAGGAAAAGAAAGAACCGGAACAGCCAAAAAAGATCGTTCATACCTTAGATGAAAATTTGGATGAAGTTGAAGCTCCCACACCTAAAAGTCCCCAGCAGGTAGTCCAAAAACAAGTTCAGCAAGAGGCTAAAATTACTGAGGTAAAACAGGTGCAGCCAACACCTGCTAAAGATCCAGATCTTTATACTCCACCTTCAGCATATAACATGGATGTGTTTTATGATGAGGTAAACCCGGAAGATTTTGTGATCAATGATACCAATGCAGAAGTTGATGAAGTGGAAGTAAAGGATGATGAGAACGATGAAGAACAATTTATGTTCACTTTTGATTTTCCGATAAATCAGGAAGAAGAAAAGCGGGAGCAACCAAAAGCTGAAATTCCTAAGCCAGAGGTAGAACAAACACCTAAGCAGGAAACGGTAAAAAGGCATGTGCTGAATACTGAAGATGCCGAAGAGCCCAGTTACGAGGTAAAGAATATCGAAGTAAACGAGCCGGTAGAAGTTATTCCAGCCACTGAGAATGCTTCTAACGGAACGGTAAAAAGATATAGCCTGGATGATTATATGGAATTCGAGCAGCAATTAGAAAACTCTAAGCCTGCAAAGAAACAAGAGAGCGAAGCACCTAAAGATGAAACTATTGCTTTTGAGAAGCGTACGGTACAGCCAACACCAAAAAAGCAAGAGGAGCAGGATGAAAATCCTTTTAATAATCCAATTCCAGAGCATGTGGTAGAACGTGCTGCAGAGCGTCGCGCTAAAATGAAGGAATTTAATTATAAGTTTAGAGGTAATGCTTCGCAGATAGAGGAAATTGAAAAACAACCTGCTTATAAAAGAGCTGGGATTAATCTGGATAGCACAAATTACGGTGAGAATAAAATGTCCAGAACAAGTTTAGGGCAAGACGAAAATAACGATCTTCAGTTTAGAAGAAATAATTCGTTTTTACATGATAATGTGGACTAAATAACCAATCATTTATTATATACAAAGAAAGGAGGCAATTTGCCTCCTTTCTTTTTGTATTAAATCGCTGCGGATTATAAATCTTTTTTATTCTCTGCCTGAATCACATCTGTGTCTTTTCTATATTTAAGAAGGCTAATACCCGCTAAAAAAAAGATAAACCCAATAATGCTCAAAGCCCACGGGCTTAATGCTAACGCAAGGCTACCAAAGATACCTAATATTCCCATCACTAGCGCAATAGCGCCTCCTACGGTTAATATAAGTGCAAAAATCTTAATCATAATTGTCGATTTTATTTAATTGTTGCACTAATTTATATAATTAACTGATATTCAGTTTGTAATTAACAAATTGTAAGGCTTTTTAGAAAATTCTATGTAGATGGAATAGACCATTTTTTAATTTGGTTTATAGCTTCATTTTCATCTTCCCAACCTTTTATTTTCAGGCTATTATCTTTATCGTAGCTTAAAAACCAAAGCTCAATAATTTCTTTAGCTTCGGGATAATTGTTTAGGAAAACTTTATAAGACTCAGCTTTAAAGATTTGATCTTTTTTTAGCGCAGGTACGGCGATAATCTTATCATCCTGCTCTCCTTCATCCAGTAATTTTAAAACTGCTATTGGTTTTATGGGGATAATCTCTCCTGTTTTTACAGATTGTCCTAAAATAAGCACATCCAAGGCATCCCCATCACCACCTTTTTCAGGATCTGAATAGGTTGAAGGAATAAAACCGTAATTGCCGGGATAAGGGAGAAATTCTATAATCCTGTCGATTCCGTTTCGTTGATCGGGAATAAACTTCTTTGATGAATGATCAAACTCCAGTTTTAGGTTAGTGCCAGAAGGTATTTCGACTACGGCCTGGTAATTTCCGTTTTTGTCTTTTAAAGGGAGATTCTCATAGTCTGGAGGAGTGTTACAACTAAAAGCGATAAATATATTACAGAATATGAGAATCTTTAATTTTTGCATGATTGATATCTTAGTCCCAGTAGATCATAAAATATTTAAATTTAGCATCATCTGGAATTTGTGAAGATCTGATTTTTGTATCGGTATCATAACGTAAACTGGATGGTAATTCTTTCTTATCAATGGTGATGTAGGCGTTGATTTCGTCTAGAAATACCACGGCTGAACTAATCGTGTTCTCAATTCTTGAGATTTGATAATTTTCTACAATATCTTTAAAAGTACTTGCGGTATTTAAACCCGCCTTGGTTTTAAATCGTGGGTCCAAAACTCGTATATAACCAATAGTGCTTGTGCTATCGAATTCCTGTGCAGGTTCAAGGATGAGCAAAGGATCGCCTCCTTTTTCGAAAACCTTAACCTCATTCGTTGCTCTTAATTGCATTGGACCACTGGTTTCTTTTACCAGGGAATCTTCGTGATATAACGAATCTAACTGATTGATTTTGATATCTTTTTTTAATTTTCCAACCTGCGTGGCGGTAATTAAAAAGGGATTGTTTTCATCTTTTTGGCAAGAACTTAGGAATATGGCAGTTAAAGTGAAAATTGCCAGTAAGTGTTTCTTCATAGTTAATTTAATTACTTTTCTATTTGTTGAATTTGGCGTATCTGGATTAACGGAAAAACTTAAATTTTGGTATTTCTTGAATATAAAATACCTGCTAAATTTTTCGGATTTCAATCGGTTTAGATTTCTTAAATTTTTATAAAAGTAAACAATACCTTGTAATGGCGGGCAAAGATTTTTTTAGTATGCAATTAGATTACGGCGGCTTCCAATAATTGAATTGTTCCCGCGCTAGCATCTATTTTAGCTTCAATTCCATTAGGGATCGTGCTGTTATCATCGATATGTCCGATCATGGCTCCGCTAAAAGCCGGAATGCCCAAAGGTTTAATGTAATGGTCCAGTACCTCTTCCAGAGTTAAGCTTCCATAGCCACTTCCTCCAGGGTCACATTCTGTACATTTCCCAAAAATAAAACCTGTAATTTGCTTAAAAACTCCGCCAAGTTGTAGTTGCGTCATCATTCGATCTACAGCATATACTTTTTCGCCAACATCTTCGATGTATAAAATTTTGTTATTCCAGTCGTCAGGGAAATATTTGCTGCCCATAATCCCTGTTAACACAGAAAGGTTGCCTCCTAATAGTCTACCTTTTCCAGTTCCCGGTGTTATAGTACGTGTTCGATTGGCGATCTGCGTAAGATTATCGCCAAGTGATTTTGGATTCTCCAATAGCGGACTTTCTTTGTTGAATAAAATAGCCTTTAGATGGGAAACGCTAAAAGTGTTCCAGGTAGAAACTGCCACCGGAGCGTGAAAAGTTACTAAACCTGTTTTTTCGAAAATAGCCAAATGTAAAGCGGTAATATCACTATAGCCAATAAAGATTTTTGGATTCTCTTTAATGGCCTGGTAGTCCAAAAGTTCCAGAATTCGGGCAGAACCAGAGCCACCGCGTAAAGCAATAATCGCATCTATAGATTTATCTTTAAACATGGCATTTAATTCACCCGCCCGTTCTTTGTCGGTACCTGCCAGGTGACCATATCTATTTTTGACAAATTCGCCAAACTTTACTTTTAGTCCCATCGCTTCAAAAGATTCTTTGGCGATTTGATAAGGTTCGGTTTCAAAAATAGCACTTGCCGGACTCACAATTCCTATAGTATCTCCTACTTTTAAAGCCTTAGGTTTAATGATATCTTTAGATTCATAATTTCTATAGAAACTTGTGGTCGCATAGGAACTTAAAGGAATAGCAAGACTGCTTAGTCCAATATTTTGTAGAAATTTACGTCTTTGCATGATGAGTATTTCAAGTATTAATATTGATCACGAACAGTGGTTAAAACTTCTTCCATTGCTTGTTTAAGCTTCGAATTAGGAACGATGTAGTTGCTGTTCATAAAACTAAAATATAAGGTTTTTCCGCTTTTGGTGATTAAAAGTCCGCTTAGTGAGTGATTGTTTCTAAGTGTCCCCGTTTTAGCGTAAATATAAGGTTTAATTGCTTTATAGGAATTTTTAAGCGTGCCGGATTCACCACTTGCCGGTAATAAGGCTTTAAATTTTTCTTCCCCAATTTCATCAGTGATTTTTGAAATTAACTTCACAATACTGCGTGGAGTAAAAAGATTGTAGCGAGTTAGGCCAGAGCCGTCATGCCAGTTTATTTTGTCAGGAAGATCGCTTAATAAATTTTTCTGAGCATAATCTATTGCAATAGCTGTTTTTAAAGTGTCTGAAATTTCTCCTGCTGCAACGAGTAAAAGCTGTTCTGCAATAAAATTATCACTATCCTGAAGCATTTTTTTATATAAACTGTCTGAAGAGGTATTGTATATAATACGATCTAACGCTAAGTTTTTCGGTTTTTGCCGCAAAAGCATAACTTCTTTTTGCAGTGTATCGCTTAATAATTTAGCAGAAGTAAATTCAGATGTAATAAAAGGTACAGCACGGGTAGCATCTTCCTTTCTTTTTATGTTTTTTAACCTGAAGACGTTACTGTCGATATCCCTGTAAACACCCATTCCTAAGTCTTTAATTGTTTCGGTAGAAATTGAATCTTTAAAGATCACCGGATAGCTATTGGGTAAATTTTGACCATTTTGAAACCGAAATTCAACTACATTTCCATATAGTGGGAAGGCATTTCTTTCTGCCGAATAATAATCATTATAATCATCCCATGCCCAACCGGGACCAAATTTTTTTTCAGTAAAGCCAGGGGAAAGTAAGAACAGCTTTTTATCGGAATTTCGTAAAAAATCAAGTGTATTTTTAGCATCAAATTCGGCATAAAGAAAAGCAGGGTCGCCTGTTCCTTTAAAAATAAGACTGTCTCCGTGAGTTGCATATTTTAAGCTTGGCACAGAATCACCTATAATTTTAAGTGCTGTGTAAAAGGTGAATAATTTTGTGTTTGAGGCCGGGGTGAAGTATTTATTGCCGTTTTTATCGAATAAGATCTTGTTACTTCCTGGATCATAAATTACGAGTCCTGTAAAACCTTGTTTAAAAGCAGGCGAGTGGTCAAAAATCTGATTAATATTTTTTGTGTTTTTTAAAGAGGCGCAGCTAAGACAGGAAATGGAGAGTAAGAGAAAGATGAGTTTTATTTTAATTTGCATTTTTTAGAATCTTAACGGTTTAAAATGGCAATGTTATTTTTTTTTAGCTTTAAAAACATTTTTTGTTAAAAATGTTTTTATTGTTGATAATAAATGTGAATAAAATCATAAAGTACGTATATTTCTTTTTGTAATTTTAAAATTTAACACAAAAGGAATGGAGAAAAAATTAATTCTTTTCGCTCTTATGAGCATTATGATAACGACTCCCTTTTTTGCACAAAATCGAATTATTTCTGGAACTGTAAAAGTCTCAGAGGATAATATGCCTTTACCTGGAGTAAATGTTATTATAAAAGGTACCAATAATGGGACCGTTACAGACATGCAAGGTAAATATAGTTTAGAGGTTACGCCAAATGCTATATTGGTATTTTCTGCAATTGGTTTCGTAAGTCAGGAGATTGAAATTAGTGGACAGGAGGAATTAAATGTAAGCTTGGTTCAGGATACCGAAAGTCTTGATGAAGTTGTGGTGACGGCATTAGGAATTTCAAGAGATAAAAAGTCTTTGGGTTATGCCACGCAAGAAGTAGAAGGGGAAGATCTGAATATTACAAATCAGCAAAATGTATTGGGGACATTATCGGGAAGGGTAGCTGGTGTTCAGGTAACCGGTTCCTCGGGGGCAAGTATGGGAGGAACCCACAAAATTAAGATCAGAGGTGTAAATTCTATTAATGGTGGAGATGAACCATTAATTGTTATCGACGGTACACCAATTTCAAACAGTAATTTCTCTGGGAGTTCAGGAGCAGATTATGGGAACCTTGCTCAGGATATAAACCCTAGTGATATAGCATCTGTAAATGTTTTAAAAGGTCCTGCAGCTTCGGCGTTGTATGGTATTAGGGGGCAATACGGTGTGATTATGATTACTACCAAAAAAGGTAAAAAAGGACCAAAAGAAGTTAGGGTGCAGGTAAACTCTTCTTTGATGTTTGAATTTGCAGGTAATTTTCTTCCCAAGCAAAATATGTATGGAGGAGGATCTAGTCAGTCATTTAGAACTTTATCTAATGGCGATCCTTATGTAGACCTTAGCGTAGATGAAAGTTGGGGGCCTAGAATGGATGGTACGCCGGTACGCCAGGTATTTAGTTTTTATCCACAAGATCCTACTTATGGGCAGTTAACGCCATTTGTACCGCACCCAGATAATGTTGAAAATTATTATGAAACGGGAGTGAACTTAAATAATGGAGTAACCGTATCTGGAGGAAATGAAAATTCGACATATCGTTTAAGTCTTAATGATACCCGAATTGAAGGGGTAGAACCCAATACAGAGCTTAATAGGAATAACCTCGGGGTAAATGCAAGTTTGGATTTGGCGGAAAATCTAACAGTTTCTACTACTATTAATTATGCCAGAAATGAAGCGCAGAGACCAGGGCAGGGTTCAGAATACGGAGTAGCATATCTTAACCAGTGGTTTCAAAGAAATCTTGATATGGATAGGTTAAAAGATTATAGGTATGATGATGGTACGATATTGCACTGGAATTTAAGAAGACCGGATTCAGAGACCGGTGAAATCACGAATTTTAATCCTTTATACTGGAATAACCCTTATTTTAATGCCTACGAGAACTTGTCGAACGATAGTAGAGATCGGTTTTTTGGGGATGTAACTTTAAGTTATAATATTTTGCCGGAACTGGAGATAAGAGGAGCGATTCGGTCTGATATGTATACTCAGAATATCGAAAATCGTACTGCATTTGGCGGTACTGGAGTGCCTTCCTACTCTGTTGGAAAATACCAAAATAAAGAATGGAATTATGAGTTACTGGCACAATACAATAAGAAGTTTGGCACTATTTCTATAGATGGAACCCTGGGAGGGAATATATTTAATAGAAATTATTCGTATCTATCGCAGGCAACTGTTGGTGGGCTTTCTGCCCCTGGATTTTATAATATTGATGCTTCTATAGATCGTCCATCTACGACATCGTACAAGTTGGAGAAACAAATACGTAGCCTTTTTGCTATGGTTTCTTTAGGTTATTTGGATACTTATTTTCTGGATGCCTCTATTCGAAATGATAATTCTTCGGCTCTGCCAGAAGATAATAATTCGTACTGGTATCCTTCAATTTCTGGTAGTTTGGTATTTAGTGAGCTAATAAATTTGGATATCCTGTCATTTGGTAAGTTTCGAGCAAGTTATGCCCAGGCTGGATCAGATCTAAGTCCCTATAGAACTACAGTGGCTTATGGAGTAGGAACTGTTTATGATGGGATAAATACGCTATATGTTCCAGATAATTTAAATAATCCAGATATAGAACCTTCATTCTCTCATTCTTATGAAACAGGGTTGGATCTGCGCTTTTTTGGAAATAGACTGGGATTGAACTTTACATATTATAAGCAGCGTAATAAAAATCAGATAATAAGCTTAGATGTCTCTGGAGCTAGCGGTTATGAATCGAGTACTATCAATGCAGGGTTGATAGAAAATGATGGTGTAGAGATCAGCTTATCAGGAAAACCAATTCAGACCAATGATTTTAGCTGGGATGCGATTTTTAATATAAGCCGAAATAAAAGTGAAGTAGTCGAGCTTGCTCCAGGTATCGATGTTTATACTTATGGTGCTACAACCTATTCTAGTGTGACCAGTTATCTGAACTCTTATGAGGGCAAACCTTTTGGGAGTCTTGTAGGGCAGGCTTACCAAAGAGATGAAGCGACTGGCGATATCTTGATCGATGATAATGGGATGCCTTTGTACACTGATGCTACTCATGATTTTGGAACGGTTTTGCCCGATTTTACCGGTGGTTTTCAGAATACTTTTAGATGGAAAAACTTAAGCTTAAATGCAATGATCGATTTTCAGGGAGGCGGACAGTTTTTTAGTCGATCTAAAATGTTAGGGGTAAGGACGGGACAGGATCCTTTAACAGTAGCAATCAATGAAAACGGAATGAATGTTAGAGATGCATTAGAAGATGGAGGAGGAGTGCGAGTAGCTGGTATTTCAGCAGAAACTGGAGAACAAGTAGAAAATTTTGTAGATGCACGTTCTTACTATAGGAATGTGTTAGGTCGAAGGATTTATGAAGAGTGGTTATATGATGCTTCATACATTAAATTAAGCGAATTAAGATTAGGCTATACTTTTGGAGCAAAAATAATGGAGGTGCTTCCTTTTGAGGCTGTAAATGTGGCTTTTATAGCGCGTAACCCTGCAATGATTTGGCAAAATGCGCCAGACGGTATTGATCCCTCGGCAATTTCTACCGGATCACAATCGATTAGTTGGTATGAGTCGGGACAGTTGGCTACCGTTAGATCTTATGGAATCAATCTTAATATTACGTTTTAAGCAAAATAAAAATGATGAAAAAAATATATAGTATTTTATTACTGGCTTTGGTTTTTCAGAGTTGTGATAATTTCGACGAGGATATTAATATAAATCCTAATCTTCCCAGCCAGGCTTCAGGTACCCAGTTAATAGCTAATGCAGAGCTTTATTTGCCTGGCCTATCCTCATCGCCCAGAGGTGAGTTTTTCGCTCAATATCTCGCAGAAACACAGTATGTAGGAACTTCTTTGTATCCACAAGAAAGTACAAGTTTTTATTCTTATTATCAGGGGCCTTTGGAAAATTTACAAACCGTTTTAAATAATCAGGAGAATTTAAGTTCTACGGAAGGGCCAGTGGATAATCAGGTGGCAGTAGCCAAAATTCTTAGAGCTTATTTTTACTGGAATATTACAGATCGTTGGGGTGATGTACCCTATAAAGAAGCTTTGATGGGATCAGAAAATTTTACACCAGTTTATGATACTCAGCAATCAATTTATTTAGATCTCTTTCAAGAACTAAAAGAAGCTACTTCTATGATGATGGCTGGAAAAATCAATAACGATATTGTATACGATGGAAATATGGATAACTGGCGTAAGCTGGCAAATACCATTAGGTTATTTATGGCTTTAAGATTATCTGAAGTGGATCCCGATCTTGGGCAAACCGAATTCACAGAAGCTTTGAGCGATGGAGTAATTTTAGATAATGCTGATAATCTGGTATACAATCATTTGGCAGAAGCAAATAATCAGAATTACTGGTATGGACAGGTAGTGAACCAAAATAGAGAATGGTGGGCGTTAACAGAGAAACTGGTTTCTCATATGTTGCCTTTTGGTGATCCAAGATTAGAAGTGTATGGAAATCCTGCAAGAGCGAATAATAATTTTGTAGGGCTTAGATATGGGGAAGAAGAGGCGATAGGGACAGAAGAATATTCTCTTTTAGGTTCAGCTATTTATGCTCAGGACGCTCCTGTTTATCTTGTCACTGCTGCTCAGGTTTATTTTGCAATTGCTGAAGCCGCTTCACGTGGTTGGGTTGGAGAAAGTGCTGAAGAGAATTATAATATGGCTATAGAGCAGTCATTTTTACAGTGGACGGGAAGTAGTGAAGGTGTAGATTCATTCTTAAGCCAGCCAGAAGTTGCCTTTGACGTGAACAACGCTATAGAAAGTATAGCCAACCAAAGATGGGTCCATTTATACATGCATGGTTACGAATCCTGGTCTGAATGGCGGAGAACAGGATTTCCAACTGGTTTTACGACTCCTAATGGAGCTGAAATCCCATTACGTTTAAGTTACCCTGATAATGAATCTTTCAATAATTCTGATAACTATGAGGAGGCGGTAAATAGGCAGTTTAACGGAGAAGACTTAATTTATGGGCGAGTTTGGTGGGATCAATAGATCAATTATAATTTTTCTGCTGTTTAATATTGTTGTAAAATCAATACTTTTTTCGCAAGAAATTATTGATAAACCAATTCAATTTACAGAAGAGAGAAAGCAATTAAGTTTAGAATATTTAGAGCAACATTATGGTATAGCGCAAAAAGAGCCAATTATTACACCTAGAATGATTGTTTTGCACTGGACGGCCATTCCTTCCTTTAAAAAATCCTTTGATGCGTTTGACGATGTACATCTACCGAACGCGAGAACTGAGATTAAAGATGCAAGTACGTTAAATGTTTCTATTCAATTTTTGATTGATAGAGATGGTCAAATTTATAGATTGATGCCAGAGACCTGGATGGCAAGACATGTTATTGGATTGAATCATGTTGCTATAGGAGTAGAAAATGTAGGAGGTGCAAAAAAGCCTTTAACTAAAGCGCAATTAAAATCGAATATCTGGCTGGTTGAATATTTGAAAGCAAAATATGAAACGATAGAATATCTTATTGGGCATTATGAGTATAAAACTTTTGAAAATTCAAATCTATGGTTAGAAAAGGACGAGAATTATAGGACAAATAAGATAGACCCGGGGGTAAATTTTATGAAGAAAGTTAGGAAGGCAACACAGTATCTTGATCTAAAAGGAGCGATATAGCAGTGATTTAGATTTATCGAAAAGGCATGCATCATAAAGTGAAAGATTACATATCTTTGCAGGCTATGATTACAGAAGAGACACAGGAGCTGGTAGATAGAGGTATTATGCTTCCTTTAATGGAAGAGTTTTATACTATACAAGGAGAAGGATATCATAAAGGTACTGCTGCTTATTTTATAAGAATAGGGGGCTGTGATGTGGGTTGCCATTGGTGCGATGTTAAGGAAAGCTGGAATGCCGGTTTGCATCCACCAACACATGTGGGTGAGATTGTGGAAAATGCATTGAAATACAGTAAGACTATTGTAATAACCGGTGGTGAGCCCTTAACATGGGATATGACTACGCTTACTGATAGTCTTAAAAAGCAAGGCTGCCAAATTCATATAGAAACTTCTGGTGCTTACCCTCTTACAGGGATTTGGGACTGGATTTGTTTATCGCCTAAAAAGATAAAATTACCGGAACCAGAGATTTATCCAGTAGCTAACGAATTAAAAGTAATTATTTTCAATAAGCATGATTTCAAGTTTGCTGAAGAGCAGGCGGCTCAGGTGGGGGAACACTGTATTTTATATTTACAACCAGAATGGAGTAACCGTGAAAAAATGATTCCGCTTATCGTAGATTATGTAATGCGAAACCCAAAGTGGAAAGTGTCCTTACAAACACATAAATATCTTAATATACCTTAAATAAAAGGCGCTCTGTTTAAACAGAGCGCCTTTTTTAATTTATTAGCACTTTTAAAAGAGATGATACTGCCGGCAGAGGCTTGTACCATGTTTTTTGATTAGGTACTATTGCTACTATTTTGCAACTTCAATAGGAACTTTTACATAATATTTATCCCATCCAATAAGTATATTTGCAGTATTGTTACCTTCTTTTTCAAAGGCCATAGAAAGTGCATCGATAGGATTTTGCATTTGTCTAACAGGAACATTGATTCTTACTAAATCCAGTTCGTCACTATATTCGTAAGCTCCCCAGGTAAGTGTTTTCTTGTTAAGAATTATTGTCCATTCTTTTTCGTTAGGAATTGAATATAACGTGTAAGTTCCTGCCTTTACTTTTGCACTAGCAATCATTACATCTTTATAGAAGGTGATTTCAGTAGCTTCGTTTGCTCCTGTTCTCCAAACTTCACCGTAAGGAACCAGTTTTCCAAAAACTTCCCGGTCTCTTCTTTGAGGTCGGCTATAGATTACCCTTGCAACAGGTTCATTATTATCATTGCGATAAAGGGCAATGTCCATAGGACTAACGTCCATCTTGGCAAAGTTAGGTCCTTGTGTTTGGGCTATAAGGCTAGAAGGCAAGCTAAGGCCAAAACCTAAAATAGTCAGTATCAGTAATTTTTTCATAAGACTTTTATCATTTATGTTTTGAGTAAATATAATAGCTGCTGGGAATTAGGCTGTTTATAACCTGTTAAAATTTACAGAAGTTACATTGGTAAACTCAATTTGGGAATTACCAGAAAATATGTTTACGTGATTTTCTAATTGCGTAGATTAAATTTTTAAATGTAATTAAAATGTTCTTTATGGTTTAATAATTGTAAGTAATTGTAGATATTCGTTCCCGAATTTTAAGTTTGTGCTTATAAATTTGTTTGAATCTTAGTTTACTCGATTCGGGATTAAATGCTCCGAGGCGTACTCTAAGTTAGTTTAGTTCAATTCACTGTGAAGTTTTAAAAATATTCAAGTAAACGTGTGGTTTGTTATGCCCGTGACGCCTGGGATTTCCCAATAGTGTCATGGGCTTTTTTTGCACAAATTGTTGATAACTTAAAGGCTTTGTTGTCAGGTAGAGGTATAAAGAAATTAACGTTTTGTTATATTTGTTCGTTATTCATAAAAGAGAAGAACTTAATTGATATAGTATGAGCGAAGAAGCCAAAGAGAAAAAGTATTCGGCGGATAGTATACAGGCGTTAGAAGGGATGGAACATGTTCGCATGCGACCTTCGATGTATATTGGAGATACTGGTGTAAGAGGTTTGCACCATTTGGTGTATGAAGTTGTTGATAACTCAATCGATGAGGCATTGGCAGGGCACTGTGATGCTATAAAAGTTGATATAAACGAAGACAATTCGATAACTGTAGAGGATAATGGTCGAGGTATCCCTATCGATCTACATAAAAAGGAAGGAGTTTCTGCATTAGAAGTTGTAATGACTAAAATTGGTGCAGGAGGAAAATTTGATAAAGATTCTTACAAAGTTTCAGGTGGTCTTCACGGAGTAGGCGTTAGTTGTGTGAATGCATTATCTACACACTTAAAAGCTACAGTTTATAGAGATGGCCAGATTTGGGAGCAGGAATATGAAATAGGGAAACCTATGTACCCGGTAAAACCTGTTGGGGAAACAGAGCTTAGCGGTACTATAGTTACCTTTAAGCCTGATCCCTCAATTTTTCAGCAAACTTTAGAATATAGTTACGAGACTCTGGCGAAACGTATGCGAGAGTTGGCTTTTCTTAATAAAGGGATAAGAATTGTTCTTACCGATAAAAGAGAAAAAGACGAAAAAGGAGAATTTCTTTCAGAAGAATTTCATTCTGAGGAAGGTCTAAAGGAATTTATTCGTTTTCTGGACGGAACAAGAGAACCGATTATTGCTGATGTGATTAGCATGGAAGGTGAAAAGAACGGAATTCCTGTTGAAGTAGCACTGGTTTATAACGACACCTTTAACGAGAACCTTCATTCGTATGTAAACAATATTAATACCCATGAGGGAGGAACACACCTTTCTGGGTTTAGAAGGGGGTTAACTACAACTTTAAAAAAATATGCTGATGCTTCAGGTTTACTTGAAAAGGTGAAATTTGAAGTTACAGGAGATGATTTTAGAGAGGGGTTAACTGCTATTATTTCAGTAAAAGTTGCAGAACCTCAGTTTGAAGGACAAACCAAAACTAAATTAGGTAACCGTGAGGTAACTTCAGCGGTATCTCAGGCAGTTTCAGAAATGCTTGAGAATTATCTCGAAGAGAATCCTAATGATGCCAAAACCATTGTTCAAAAAGTAATTCTTGCTGCTCAGGCACGTAACGCTGCGAAAAAAGCCCGTGAAATGGTGCAACGTAAAACAGCCATGAGTATCGGGGGGTTACCTGGAAAATTATCCGACTGTTCAGAGCAGGATCCTAAAAAGTGTGAAGTGTTTCTTGTAGAGGGGGATTCGGCAGGTGGAACGGCGAAACAGGGCCGTGACCGTAATTTTCAGGCAATTTTACCGCTTAGGGGTAAAATACTGAATGTGGAAAAAGCCATGTCACATCGGGTTTTTGATAATGAAGAGATTAAGAATATCTATACTGCTTTAGGAGTTACAATTGGAACCGAGGAAGATAGTAAGGCGCTTAACCTGTCCAAATTGCGTTATCATAAAATCGTAATTATGTGTGATGCAGATGTTGATGGTAGCCATATCGAAACCTTGATTCTAACCTTCTTCTTTAGATATATGAAAGAGTTGATTGAGCAGGGACATATTTATATCGCAACACCACCACTTTATTTAGTGAAAAAAGGAAGCAAAAAGCGTTACGCATGGAATGAAAAGGAGCGTGATGAAATTGCTGACGAATACAGTGGGGGAATCCAGATTCAACGCTATAAAGGTCTGGGAGAAATGAATGCCGAACAACTTTGGGATACCACTATGGATCCTGAGCGTAGAAAATTACGACAGGTAACAATTGATAATAGTGGAGAAGCAGATCGTATTTTCTCTATGCTAATGGGAGACGAAGTTCCACCACGTAGAGAGTTTATCGAGAAAAATGCCAAATATGCTAATATCGATGCTTAATTGAAATAATATTTTATCACATTGAACAAAGCCCCGGAAAATTTCGGGGCTTTGTTATTTTAAATAAATCCTTTTTTTGGGGCATGAACTCAGAAAAAATAATTTTAGCCTATAGTCTCCAAGTATTTAACTGGTCTTTATTAGTAAAGCATTTTCATAATTCGTATTTTTGGGATAGTATTAATCGATAAATTCATAAAATGAAAGTTACAGTAGTAGGAGCTGGTGCAGTAGGTGCTAGCTGCGCTGAATACGTTGCCATTAAAAACTTCGCTTCAGAAGTTGTTTTATTAGATATTAAAGAAGGATATGCGGAAGGTAAAGCTATGGATCTTATGCAAACTGCTTCTTTAAATAGTTTTGATACTAAAATTACAGGTAGTACAAATGACTACTCTAAAACAGCAGGTAGTGATGTAGCTGTAATTACCAGTGGTATCCCAAGAAAACCAGGTATGACTCGTGAAGAGCTTATCGGGATTAATGCAGGTATTGTAAAAGAAGTTGCAAGTAACCTTATCAAGCATTCGCCAGATGTTACATTAATCGTTGTGAGTAACCCAATGGATACGATGACGTATTTGGTACATAAAACTACCGGGCTTCCAAAAAATAAAATCATCGGAATGGGAGGAGCATTAGATAGTGCTCGTTTTAAATATAGATTGGCAGAGGCCTTAGAAGCTCCAATTTCTGATGTAGATGGGATGGTAATTGGTGGACACAGTGATACCGGTATGGTGCCTCTTACAAGGCTAGCTACTCGTAATAGTGTTCCTGTTTCAGCTTTTCTTTCAGAAGAGCGTTTAAATCAGGTGTCAGAAGACACTAAAGTTGGTGGAGCGACTTTAACCAAACTATTAGGTACAAGCGCTTGGTATGCGCCGGGTGCAGCAGTTTCTGCATTAGTTCAGGCTATTGCTTGCGATCAAAAGAAAATTTTTCCATGTTCAGCCTTCTTAGAAGGAGAGTATGGTTTAAATGATATATCTATAGGAGTGCCTGCTATTATCGGTAAAGATGGATTAGAAAAAATTGTGGAGATTCAGCTGGATGATGCGGAAAAAGCTAAAATTAAAGAGAGTGCAGAAGGTGTTAAAAAGACTAACGGCTTATTAGAGCTGTAATCATATAATGCTTGATGATAAATCAAAAAGCCACAAATTATGTGGCTTTTTTTTATGTTTAAAAGTTAAAATTTTCAAAAAGAATTTATTGGGATTTCATTATTGAAACGCTATATTTGTCCGTTTTTAAAAAAGACCTATATAATTATAATTTGAGGAATAATGCAGAATAAAGGACTTATTAAAGTTTTTGCAATTTTATTTGGTTTAGTGTGTATTTACCAGTTATCGTTTACATACATTACCAATAATGTTGAAAGTGAAGCAGAAGAATTTGCCGCTCAGAAAATTGACGCGAGTGTAGAGAATTATTCGGATTTAAGAGATCAGGCCGAGCAGAAATATCTTGATTCCATTGGGAATAAGGATATTATAGCCGGGATTACTTATAATACTGCAAAGGATAAGGAATTAAATAAAGGTCTTGACCTTAAAGGTGGGATAAACGTTATCCTGCAAATTTCTGTAGAAGATATTATTAGAGGCCTGGCGAATGATTCTAAAGATCCTGCTTTTAATAAAGCACTTACTGAAGCTAGAGAAGAATCAGTAACCAGTCAGGATGATTATATCGATATTTTCTTCGAGAAATTTGATGCTATTCCTGATGCTAAATTAGCGTCTCCAGATATCTTCGCCAATAAAACTTTAAGCGATGATATCACTTATGATATGTCTAATGACCAGGTTAAGCCTATTATTAGAAGAAAGGTAGACGAGTCTATTACTTCTGCGTTCGAAGTTTTACGTAAGCGTATCGATAAATTCGGTGTTACTCAACCAAATATTCAGCGTTTAGGGAATTCAGGAAGAATTCTGGTAGAGCTTCCTGGAGCAAAGGATGTGAATCGTATTCAGAATTTATTACAAAGTACAGCACAATTAGAATTTTGGCATGTATTTAAAAATACTGAGTTCGGTGGTTTCTTAGCGCAGGCAAATCAGGTGTTAAAGAATGTGGTTTCTGAAGAGGAGAAAGCGACCGAGGTTATAGATACAACTAAACAAACCGATAGTGATATTGATGATTTACTTGCGGATGCTGAAGATAGTACTGCCGTACAAACCAATAATCCTTTATTTGATTTAGTAATCGGCCCTGGTGCACAAGGAGGTCCTGTTTTAGCCTACTTTAATGTTCAGGATACGGCAAAGGTAAATAGTTATTTATCAATGCCTCAGGTTAGAAATCTTCTTCCTGCTGAACAACGTTACGCCAGATTTGTATGGGGAGTTCCAGATGACGAAACGAATGCTACGGGATTATACGCATTAAAATCAAATAGAGAAAATCAACCACCATTAAGTGGTAGTGTGATTACCGATGCACAGCAAACTTACGATCAGGTAGGTCGTGTTGCCGTTTCTATGCAAATGGATGGTACCGGAGCTAAGATTTGGGAAGAAATGACGGGCTATGCGTCGAATAATCAAACTCAAATCGCTATTGTTTTAGATAACGTGGTGTATTCTGCTCCTGGTGTTTCTACTGGAGCGATTTCTGGAGGGAGAAGTGAAATTACCGGAGATTTCAGTATTGAAGAAGGAAAAGATTTAGCCAATGTATTAAGGGCGGGTAAACTTCCAGCTTCAGCAGAGATTATTTCAAGTGAAATCGTTGGTCCTTCATTAGGACAGGAAGCTATCGATAGCGGTATGCTGTCATTTGGTATTGCGCTAGTGCTAGTACTTCTCTGGATGATTTTCTATTACGGTAAAGCTGGTCTTTTTGCAGATGTTGCCTTAATTGTAAATATCTTGTTTATCTTCGGAATCCTGGCAGGTCTTGGTGCCGTACTTACATTACCTGGTATTGCTGGTATTGTATTAACTATAGGGATGTCTGTAGATGCAAACGTATTAATCTTTGAAAGGATTAAGGAAGAGCTTGCTAAAGGGAAATCTCAGGCAGAATCTATTAAAGATGGATTTAGTAATGCACTTTCTTCTATTTTAGATGCAAATATTACTACCGGCCTTACAGGTTTTATCCTTTTGATTTTAGGAACTGGACCAATTAAAGGTTTTGCGACTACTTTATTAATAGGTATTGCTACCTCTTTATTTACAGCGATCTTTATTACTCGATTATTTATCGATGGTTACGGTAAAAATGGAAAGTCATTAGAATTTGCTACAGGAATTACCAAGAACCTTTTCAAAGGAATGAATACTGATTTTCTTGGAAAAAGAAAAGTTGCCTATATTATTTCTGGAATATTAATCGTAATAAGTTTAGGATCTTTATTGACCCAGCAATTAAACCTTGGTGTTGATTTTGTTGGGGGGCGTACATACACAGTGAGATTCGATCAGGATGTTAGCCCGACTGAAGTACAAAACATATTGGAAGAACGATTCGGAAATGCTGAAGCGAAAACTTTTGGTCCAAATAATCAGTTAAAGATTACTACAAATTATAAAATTGAGGAAGAAGGTACTGCTATAGATGAAGAAATTCAGGAAGGTCTTTTTGAAAGTCTTCAGCCCTATCTTCCAGGAGATCTTAGTGAAGATGAGTTTATTAATGGTTCTTCAGACAAAACTGTAGGTATTATGGAATCTATGAAAGTAGGGCCTACCATTGCAGAAGATATTAAAGCAGCATCTTTCTGGGCAGTTTTAGGTTCTTTAATTGTAGTTTTCCTTTATATTTTATTAAGATTTAGAAAATGGCAGTTTAGTTTAGGGGCGGTTGTAGCGGTATTCCATGATGTGTTGATCGTTCTTGGAGTATTCTCATTGCTTTATAAGTTTATGCCTTTTAGTTTAGAAATTAACCAGGCGTTTATTGCTGCGATCTTAACTGTAATTGGTTACTCGCTGAATGATACCGTGGTTGTTTTTGACAGGATTAGGGAATACGTTAATGAGCATACCACTTGGAAGTTAGGTAAAACGGTAAATGCTGCTTTAAATAGTACATTAAGCCGTACATTAAATACCTCTTTAACTACTTTAGTGGTGTTACTTGCTATCTTTATATTTGGAGGAGAAAGCATTAGAGGATTTATGTTTGCGCTTATCGTTGGTGTGGTAGTTGGTACTTACTCTTCTATCTTTATTGCAACACCTGTAATGTTTGATAGTGTGAAAAAGAAATCATCTATTCAGGATAAAGAAGAAAAGGTTGAAGAAGAAGCTACGGCTTAATTAATCGAAACTTTTAAATAAAAAAGCCTCGCAGAGTTAATCTGCGAGGCTTTTTTATTGCACTATTTTTTATCTTGTAAGAGCTGTCTAAGTAGCCTTCTTTATTCATCGTAAATATTTTTAGCATACTTTTGGAAGTAATTAAACTCTTAAGGAGAACTGATGAGAAAGAACTTGAAGCTATAAGGGATATTACCAGCCCTTGCAAACCGCTGTGGCAATTGAAGAAAGTTCGCTGGTAGCTATATTTACTATATAGAAATAGAGCCTGCTATAACTATCCTAAATTTTGTATTTTGCTTTTGGCAACTAAAGAGATTAAAGCAATGAAAATAGCGTTTTTTTAGCGTGGTTTCAGGTTGCTAGTATAGACATTTTTTGAGCAACATCATCCAGTCGAAAATTTTGTAACGGGATGGATTACGTAAGACGTATTAAGTGTATTCATGGTTTTATAAAAGCACTTCAGTTAATTTTTAATCATTTTGGGAGAATCACCTCTAAGTCTTAGTGATGTTTTAAAAGTAAATATAGTTCAGGCAAAAAAAACTAGAAATATGGAAATGAGTGCAACTATTATTACCGGTAAATTAAATTAGGCAAAACCAAAGCTTCCCATCTTGATGTTTTTAGTGTTGAAATGATTTTATCTTTTAGTGCATAATACCCAATCGTATCTGCTTAAATTAATTTCCTAAAGACCAATAATTAGAGTCAACCAGCTATTTACGTCTTAATTTAAAGGAAGTGATTAACGACTCAGGTAGATGCTGTCTGTAAATAATTGAAGAAAAGCCTGTTAGGATTGAATTTGAATTCTTGAGAAAGATTGTGTAAATCGTCATGCTACAATTGTAGGACCTAACGAATAGATATCGATATTATAAAGCTCTTGAAAAGTTATGAATTCAGAAACAAAAAGGGTTAAAACACCCGGTTTTAGGACGTTTTAACCCTTATTTTCAGCGTTAAAGCTATGATTTAATACTTTGTAAAAACTTATTGCTGAACGCTAAAGCGATCTCCTGTTTTTAAACCCCAGCGTTCAGATAGACCAGCATTTATTTCTAATATAAACTGGGCGGGTACCTGTGATGGCAAAAGACTTTCATCTAAAGGTTTTGCATCTTTTTGGAAGCTAACTATAGTGCTATCGGAATCAAAAAAGATAAGATCTAATGGTATATAGGTGTTTTTCATATAGAAATTATGTATCGATTCCCTTTGGTAAACAAAAAGCATTCCCTGGGTTTCTTCCATCGATTCACGATACATTAGTCCTGTTGCCCTGGAATAGTCATCATCTGCTATTTCGATATCAAGGGTTTTAATGGTGTCATCTGCCTTATTTATTAGGTATAAATCTGCATCATCCCGAAATTCGATATTTTGAACTTCAATTTCTTTTCCTTCATCATTTTTACAGGAACTACAAAAAAGTATAATCACCGTTAATCCAAAATATAAAAGTTTATTTATCACTATTGCGCTGTGTTTTGTTGTTTTGCCTGCGGGCGATACATAAAATAAAATCCTGCAATAATAAATGGGATGCTAAGCCATTGTCCTGTGTTTAAAAGCCACGTGGCGCGTTCTTCTACCTGAGCTTCTTTTACAAATTCCACAAAGAATCTTACCGTCCAAAGCAGCACTAAAAATAAGCCAAAAATATATCCAACCTTGAATCTTTTATTGGTTTTCCAATAAAGAAAATAGAGTAGAAGAAAGATTAGCAAGTAGCAAAAGCTTTCGTAAAGCTGTGCGGGGTGCCTGGGGAAAGATTCGCCTAGATTTTCAAAAATCACTCCGTAATCGCTATTAGTGGGTTTACCGATGATTTCAGAATTCATAAAATTTCCTATTCTCACGAATATACCACCGCAGGCAACGGGAATAACAATACGATCTAAAATCCATAAAACCGGCTTGTCCAGAACACGCTTACGGTAAAGATACATAGCGGTGATTATCCCTATTGCTGCACCATGACTGGCAAGCCCTCTAAAACCGGTAAATTGAAATTCTGGTTCAAACTTTACTGGTAAGAATATTTCTAATAAATGGTGTTGGAAATAATCCCAATCATAAAATATAACATGACCAAGACGTGCTCCTATGAGCGTAGCAAGTACAGTATAGATAAAAAGAGAGTCTAATTTTTCTAGAGGAATACGTTCCCGGGTATAGATGGCCTTCATGATATACCAGCCTAGACCAAAGGCAATTAGAAACATTAGGCTATAATAGTGTATTGTTAGGATCCCTAAATCTATCCCTTCGGAAGGGCTCCATCTCATGGCGTCAATAAGCATTATTTTGAATTTCGGTTGAGCTGTAAAGATACATATTTGCAAAAACTTCGCCTATAAAATGAAGCTTAATCACTTCTATTGGCTGATATCTTATTTACACTTATACTGAAAAAATGCTAAGGCACAGGATCATAACCGCTACCACCCCAGGGATGACAACTAAATATTCGTTTTAAAGCTAACCATCCACCTTTAAAAAGTCCGTGTTTTTGTAATGCCGCAATCGTGTAATTAGAACAGGTGGGGGTATACCTGCAGGTAGCGGGTGTAAGAGGAGAAATAAAATTCTGGTAGCATTTTACCAAAATAATAAATGGATAAATAAGCATTTTTTTAAGCATAGTTATCCATTTATTGATTGTTTGTTTTTAATTGATGGAAAAAGTGGTTCCGTCTTTACCATCTTTTAGCTGGATCCCCATTTCCTGTAATTGATCTCGAATTTTGTCACTTGTAGCGAAATCACGGTTATTTCTTGCTTCCGCTCTAAGTTTTATAAGAAGCTCTACTGCTCCCGAAAGTTTATCTGAATTATTATCTAAACTTTTCTCGCCGTCGCGTAAGCCTAAAATATCAAATAAGAAATCGTGAAGCACCTGCTTCAACTCTAATTTATCTTCTGCAGATATCTTTAAGCTTTCTTCTTTTATAGCGTTTATCCATTTTACAGCGTCAAATAATTTTGCAATTAATATAGGACTGTTAAAATCATCGTTCATGGCGTCGTAGCAAGATTGCTTCCACTCAGCAAGATTAATGGTGCTAGCAGAAGATTCAGGTAGATCATCTATAGATGCGTAGGCTTCTATTAGCCTGTTGAAGCCTTTTTCACTTGCGCTTAGTGCTTCTTTAGAGAAATCTAAAATACTGCGATAATGTGCCTGTAGCATAAAAAAACGTGCTACGTTAGGAGAAAAAGCTTTACCAATTACTTCATTTTTTCCGCTAAAAAGCTCTTCAGGGAGAATATTGTTGCCGGTGCTTTTAGCCATTTTCTTCCCGTTAAGGGTAAGCATGTTGGCGTGCATCCAGTAGTGAACTGGATCTTTACCGGTAGCAGCTTCGCCCTGGGCAATTTCACATTCGTGATGTGGGAATTTTAAGTCCATTCCCCCGCCATGAATATCAAATTCTTCTCCAAGGTATTTGGTGCTCATTACGGTACATTCTAAATGCCATCCCGGGAAACCATCACTCCATGGTGAGGGCCAGCGCATAATATGTTGTGGTTCTGCTTTTTTCCAAAGTGCAAAATCCTGCGGATTTCTTTTATCACTTTGTGCGGCAAGCTCTCTTGTATTTGCAATCATATCTTCGATTGCCCTACCGCTTAATTTACCATAGTGCTTTTCTTCGTTATATTTTAAAACATCAAAATAAACAGAACCATTAGCTTCGTAAGCAAATCCTCTATCGATAATCGTTTTAATGATTTCTATCTGCTCTACAATATGTCCTGTCGCTGTAGGTTCTATACTAGGGGGAAGATTGTTGAATTTCTCCAGGATATTGTGAAAATCTACGGTGTATTTTTGCACCACTTCCATAGGCTCAATCTGTTCAAGTCTTGCTTTTTTAGCAATTCTGTCTTCTCCGGTTTCGGCATCATTTTCCAAATGGCCGGCGTCGGTAATATTTCGAACATATCTCACTTTATATCCCAGATGCTTTAGGTATCTAAACACCAGGTCGAAAGAAATAAAAGTGCGACAATTTCCTAAATGAACGTTGCTATATACGGTTGGACCGCAAACATACATTCCAACGTAGCTATCGTTTATAGGTTTGAATACTTCTTTCTCTCCAGAAATTGAATTGTAAATTTTTAGCTGTTGTTCTTCGAAAAGCGCCATAAAGAGCGTAGTTTTAAGAAAGCAAGTTAATTAAAATGTAGTATCTAGCTTAATATAGTCCAAAAATTCTCTACGAACTTCTTTTTGTTTAAAAGCACCGCCAAATTCACTGGTTACGGTACTGCTTTCTATATCTCTTATTCCACGGCTATTTACGCAAAGGTGTTTGGCATCAACAACGCATGCTACATCTTCAGTTCCCAACACTTGCTGAAGTTCCTGTACAATTTGCATGGTCATTCGTTCCTGTACCTGTGGTCTTTTGGCGTAATAATCTACTATTCTGTTCATTTTGGATAAACCTACAACGGTACCATTAGAAATATACGCTACATGTGCTTTTCCAACAATTGGTAGAAGGTGATGTTCGCAGGTAGAATAAACTGTAATATTCTTCTCTACAAGCATCTCACCATATTTGTATTTATTGTCAAAAACCGATGCTTTTGGTTTTCTTTTTGGATCCAGCCCAGAGAAAATCTCATTTACAAACATTTTTGCTACACGTTGAGGCGTGCCCTTTAGACTATCGTCGGTAAGATCTAATCCAAGTGTTTGCATAATACGTTCAACATCTTCTCTAATTAGTGCAATCTTATCAGTATCACTAACTTCAAAAGCATCTTTTCTTATAGGTGTTTCTGCACTACTTCCGGCGTGTGCATCACCCATTTCGTCAATTTCATTCAAAACTTTGTCTATTTTCATGCCGTTTTACGCTATAAGTCGTAAAGTATTCATTTAGCTTGCAAAGATACACATTTAATACTTTTAATACTGATTTTCCTGCCTCTTGTCTATTAATGGATTTTTGCATTATATAATTTTATAATTTGCGCGCAATGCGCGCAAACACGTTGAAAACAGGTCTTTTTGTATCCCTTTTTTTGCTGGTTACCACTCTTTTTGCACAAGGTTCCCGTTGTGCAGATATTCGTCCTTTTTGTGCGGGTAATGAAGAGCTTGTTTTTGAAAATTCGAATAGGCTGAATAGCGAGGTGGTGGCCGGGGAAAGCGGTCCGGATTATGGGTGCGTAGAGTTTCCCAGGTATCCTTCCTGGTTTTATTTGCAAATAGAAGATTCGGGAGATTTAGAGTTTTTGATTTCTCAAAGCGAAAATGAAGATGGGAGCGGAGAAGCTTTAGATGTTGATTTCGTAATTTGGGGGCCATTTAACGCTTCAGAGGATTATTGTAACAACGAGTTACTGTCTGAAAAAAATCATGTGGATTGTTCATATTCCGAAGATGCTGTAGAAGTGGCTGCGATCAATAATGCTAAAAAAGGTGAGGTCTATGTTTTTTTGCTAACCAACTACAGTGAACTTCCTGGTTTTATAAATTTGAAGCAAACCAATAATGGTAGCAATGCAGGTTCTACAAATTGTGCTATTCTAAACGGAATTTTGGGAGCAGATAAAGTAGTTTGTGGGGAAAATGAAACTATACTTAATGCAGAGGAACAAGGAGCAATAAGCTATCAGTGGTTTGTCTTTGACGAAAATAACGATGATTTTGTTCAATTAGAGGCTGAAAATAAAGCACAGTTAAAGGTTACCGTAAGTGGTACCTACCGAGTTTTAATCCAGAATGCTGATGGGGATAACACTATAGAAGATAATGTGGAGGTGGCTTTTTATGATCGCCCTGTAATTAAGCAGCCTGTGGAAGCCATATTTGTTTGTGAACAGGATAGCCTTATTGATTTAACCATAAAACAAACTGAACTATTATCACTTAATGCCTCTCCAGAATTTTACAAAGTAGAATATTTTGAGACAGAAGAAGGTGCTCTTAATAACAATAAAATTCCGGATCCTGAAAATTATAGCGTAAGTAGAGAGACAATTTTGGCCCGTATAGTAAATCTTGAATCAGGTTGCATATCAGATATTGCTGCAATTCATTTAGATATTCGGACGCTTCCCGAAGCACCTTTGGAGGAAAACTATAGAATTTGCGTGGATGCTTACGGATTATTTAATGATGAGCTTGTACTGGGAAAAGATTTTGGCAAAAGTTATGAGTATTCCTGGTACAATGGAGAGGAGTTAATATCTTCGGAATACGATTTATATTTATATGAAGAGTCTGCTAATCCCAATTACACGTTGGTGTTGACTGAAAAATTTACAGGTTGTGAAGTTCGTTTTTCCACTACTGTTAGTTACGTGTCTGAACCGAATTCGGTAAAAGTAGACATTTTAAAGGGTGATTTTGAAAATAGCTGGACTGTAGAAATTAATGCGTCACGCAATATTGGGCATTCCTCGGAATTTGAGTACAGCCTGGATAATGGGGCCTATACATCCGATCCTGTTTTTCGTAATATCCAGCGAGGAGTTCATGAATTACAAATTCGGGAAGCAGGCGGTTGTGGAGGAGTTGTTGTAAAAGAGTTTACAGTTGTAGGCTATGATTTTTTCTTTACTCCTAATGGAGATGGTTATAACGATCGTTGGTCAGTAACGCAGGATGCGGATTATAAGGTGCTTAAGATTAGGGTTTTTGATCGTAATGGTGTTTTTTTAAAGAATATAGACCCGGATGGAGAAGGTTGGGATGGGCTTGTGAATGGTAAACTTTTGCCTGAAGATGATTATTGGTTCAATTTGGAATATGTGAACTTTAAAACAAGTAGTAGGCACAATTTTAGTGCTCATTTTAGTTTAATAAAATAAAAAAGCCTAATGAATTGAAATTTTTCAGTTATTAGGCTTTTCTGTAAATCGCGAGATTTACTCGATAAATCGAGATTTTTAATTCCTTATTAAGGCTATGATTTTCTTAGATTTTTACCAATCGTAGAAAAATATTATTTGCTGTTTAATGTTATGGTTAAAAACTATCTGGCTGCTATTATAATCCAAAGCTTAGCGAAAACACGAGGCTAGAAAATTCCCTGTCGATAGCCGCAGTATTTGTTAAACCAACCTGATAAAGGGACCTGCTCTCAGAATACTGGGTGTTAGTATAAGCTGCGTCGATTTTAAAGGCACCAAAACTATAACCAATTCCTGCAGAGTATCCATCTAAATCGCTCATAGTAACCCCGTCTTTGTATGGACTTTCCTCGTAACGGTACCCTCCCCTTAAGCTCCAGTTATCAATTCTGTACTCTCCTCCAACCTTAATGCTGGATGCTCCTTTTAAGTTTTCAGCGATAATATTGTTTTGTATGATGAAATCTGCATCATCAGTAGGCTGAAATTCAGTGTTTCCGTAATCTTTATAGCTGTAATCCAGGCTAATTAAGCCTTGTCCACCAAGCACAAGTGCAGCACTTCCGGTTATTTTCCCAGGGGTTCTAAGTTTGTATTCAGGATAAACATTAATAACATCTGGATTTACAATAACGCTTTCATCGTATACATCACTATACGTTCTTAAAGATTGAGAAGCCTCTTCTCTAATATTGTACCAGGTTGGGGTGTCGTAAGTAGCTCCTATTCTAAACTGATCGGTGATCTTATAAATTCCACCAATCTGAGCAGAAAAGCCATCCCCATCAGTACTTAGTGAATTTACAAATGAAATTTCATTTGTTTCACTACCTGTATTTGCGTTGCTTTCAAAATATCTGGTAGTACGGTCATAATTAATGAAATGGCTATTTAAGTTAATCCCCAGGTATAATTTTTTTTGAAATTCAGCAGCGAAGTTAAAAGAGATTTTACCGTTAAGCCCTGTAGAAATATAATTATAACTATTTTGAAATTGTCCGGGAGATAGTGACGAGTAGTATTTAGTATTTTCAATATCATCACTTTCTGGATTAATGATAAATCCCTGATATCCTAAGAGTGCTTGTTGAGCGCCATATCCTTCGTTTTCTCCAAGATAGGCATAAAGGTCGTCGATGCTTTCATCATCATATGGGATTAGAAGATCTAGAGAAACCCCTTGGGCATAAC
Source organism: Zunongwangia profunda SM-A87 (assembly GCF_000023465.1). Classification (NCBI taxonomy): domain Bacteria; kingdom Pseudomonadati; phylum Bacteroidota; class Flavobacteriia; order Flavobacteriales; family Flavobacteriaceae; genus Zunongwangia; species Zunongwangia profunda. The sequence continues at coordinate 4,085,110 of NC_014041.1, read as the reverse complement.
TTACAAAATATTGATCAATTGAATTATTACTTAATCCTGCAGCTTTAAAGGAATCATCAAAATTATTTTCTTCAGCATAATTAACACCAAAACTAAATTTAGTAAACTCGCTATCACCATTAGAGTTAAATATTAATGCTATACCGGCCTGATTTAAATTAAAATCACTGTGCTCTGCATTATTAATACCAGAGAAGTAAGTAGTAGTATTTTCTTTGGATATATCACTAAAGGTTAATGTTGCTGCACTATTTATAAATACTGCTGAGCTGGCAGGATTAATACTAATGGCTGAAATATCGCCGCCAAGGGCACCAAAGGCACCACTCATAGCCTGAAACCTGGCCGTACCCTTTAGATCGGTATGAGAATACCTGAAGGCATCGGTTATATCCTGAGCTTTCAAATCACAGAATGTAATGATTGCCAGTAAAGTGAAAGTTAAAATCTTTTTCATAATTAGGTGTTATATTCAATTTTAGGCAATAAAATACCTTACAGTGTTTCGCTGTAAGGTATTTATATATAAGTTTATTCTAGCCTCTTCCTCCTCGGCCACCGCGGGAACTGCCTCCTCCAGATGATCTACTGCCTCCGGATGATCTGCTACTTCCAGAAGAACTTCTTCCTACAGAGCCAGAACTTCTTGAAGGAGAAGATGTTCTAACAGAAGATCGCGTTGGTGTTGTCGATCTCGATCTGCTGGGCTGATAAGTAGAATTATCTGAAGATCTGCCTATGGATGATCTGGAACCGGAGTTGTTACTTCTGCTATAAGTAGTTGAACTTCTCCTGTTAGATCGTGAGTAAACATTAGTATTTTCTCTATCGGTAACACGATTTCGTGTAGATGTAGATCGGCTGCTTCTCGAATTACTATCTATATTTCTTATATCTCTAATTCTTCTGGAATATGAAGAGTTACTTCTTGCTCTTGTAGTAGCGTCATTTCTACGGCTGGATACATTAGAATAAGAACTTCTGGAATTACGTCGAGAATTGGTGTAGGAATATGTTGGCTGATAATAATTATGGTAATTATTAGCATAATAACCACCGTAATAACCACGGTTCCATCTTCCGTAATACCATGGGGAAAATCCACCCCAGCCATAGCCATAAGCCCATCCAGCACCGTAGAGGGGAGCGCCCCAGCCTATACCCCAGCTACCCCAGTATGGGTTTGCAAAATAAGGATCATAGAAACCGTTCCAGCCGCCCCAGCCAAAGCCGCCCCATCCGTATCCCATTGCAAAGTATGGGTTGTAAAATCCTCTACCCCATGCGCCTCCGTAGTTGTAGATGTTTATGGTAGTGTCGTCTGGATCACCCTGACCCCAAGGAGCGTAGGAGCCGTTGTAGGCCATTGTTCCTTCTTCGTTATACATTTCTTCATCTTCAGGATATCCCGAATTAGAGGAGTAAGAATCAATATCTGTAAATACTACATCTTGCTGCATCGCGTTTTCTAACATTGCAGACTGCTGTGCGAACGCATTTTTGTAGTAAGAGTTAGCTTCTTTAAGTTTTTCCTCTCGCTGCTCATTAGCATTTTGAGGTCTCTCATAACCGGTACGTGGACGATCTACAGTTCTGGAAGATTCACCATAGATACCATCGTTGTACCCTGAATATTGGTAAGAACCACATGATGCTAATAATAGCAATAACACAGGTGTTATTAAAAATGAAGTTCTGTGAAGTAAATTATCATTGCGTATCATTAGCTTGTTTTTTAATTGTTGAACATTACAAATTTAGTTAGTTTTGCGCTAACAAAATAAGTCTATATTGTGTTTCTTTAAAATACAATATTTATGCCAAAAAACAATAATGGGTAAGAATTTAACTAGCAGAGAACAAGACTATTCTAAATGGTACAACGAGCTTGTCGTAAAAGCCGATCTTGCTGAGAATTCAGCAGTTAGAGGGTGTATGGTTATCAAGCCTTATGGTTACGCCATATGGGAAAAGATGCAGGCCGAATTAGATAGAATGTTTAAAGAAACCGGGCATCAAAATGCCTATTTTCCGCTGTTTGTGCCTAAAAGCCTTTTTGAAGCTGAAGAGAAAAATGCAGAAGGTTTTGCAAAAGAATGTGCGGTAGTAACCCATTACCGACTAAAAACCGATGAGGAAAATAAGGGAAAACTTATTGTGGACCCTGCAGCAAAATTAGAGGAAGAGCTGGTGGTAAGACCCACCTCTGAAGCAGTTATTTGGAATACTTATAAAAACTGGATACAATCGTACAGGGATTTGCCAATTCTTATTAATCAATGGGCAAACGTAGTACGTTGGGAAATGAGAACAAGATTGTTTCTTAGAACCTCTGAGTTTTTATGGCAAGAAGGCCATACTGCCCATGCAACCAGACAGGAAGCCTTGGCTGAAACCATGCAGATGAATGATATTTATGCCGAATTTGTAGAGAATTTTATGGCTACACCGGTTATAAAAGGGGCGAAAACGGAGAATGAACGTTTTGCGGGGGCAGAAGAAACCTATTGTATTGAGGCTTTAATGCAAGATGGTAAAGCTTTACAAGCGGGAACTTCTCATTTTTTAGGTCAGAATTTTGCAAAAGCTTTTGATGTAAAGTTTGCAACCAAAGAAGGAGGCTTAGAGCATGTTTGGGCAACGTCATGGGGTGTTTCCACTCGCTTAATGGGAGCGCTTGTAATGACGCATAGCGATGATAAAGGTTTGGTGTTGCCTCCAAAATTAGCGCCAATTCAAGTAGTGATCGTTCCTATATATAAGAGCGAAGAGCAATTAGACCAAATTTCTGATGTAGCTAACGGCTTGGTAAAAGATTTAAGGGCTAAGGGTATTTCAGTAAAATTTGATAATAGGGATACGCACAAACCTGGATGGAAGTTTGCCCAGTATGAGCTGCAAGGTGTGCCGGTTCGATTAGCTATTGGTCCAAAAGATATCGAAAAGGGAACGGTAGAACTTGCCAGAAGGGATACGCTTACCAAAGAGTTTGTTGAAATGGATGGCGTAGTAGAAAAAGTAGTGGCTTTAATGGAGGAAATCCAGGAAACTTTATATCATAAAGCCAAGAACTTTAGAGATGAGCATATTACTAAAGTAGATAGTTTTGATGAGTTTAAAGCCATTTTAAAGAAAAAGGGAGGTTTTATATCGGCGCATTGGGACGGTACGTCAGAAACCGAAAATAGAATTAAAGAATTAACTAAAGCTACTATTAGATGTGTTCCATTTGATCGTAAAGAAGAGGAGGGAATCTGTGTTTTAACAGGTAAACCATCTAGCGGTAGAGTGCTATTTGCGAAGGCGTATTAATTTTTTTCAATTTTTTTTCGTGAACTCTTGTGGCATTCAAAAATAGTTGTATTTTTGCATCCGCAATTGAAACAAAAAATTGTTGGTCCGTTCGTCTAGGGGTTAGGACGCCAGGTTTTCATCCTGGTAACAGGGGTTCGATTCCCCTACGGACTACTAAAAACACAAGTAGTTTGTGTTGTCGAGAAGCCTTAATTGGCATGAAATTTTAATAATATTTGGTCCGTTCGTCTAGGGGTTAGGACGCCAGGTTTTCATCCTGGTAACAGGGGTTCGATTCCCCTACGGACTACTTTTAAAGAATTAATTAAATTATCTGTAATGGCAAATCATAAGTCAGCGTTAAAGAGAATCCGTAGCAACGAGGCTAAAAGGCTTAGAAATCGCTATCAACATAAAACAACAAGAAACGCTATTAAAAAATTGCGTGACACTGAAGATAAGAAAGAGGCAGAGACTCTTTATCCTTCTGTAGTTTCTATGATTGATAAGTTGGCTAAAAAGAACATTATACACACCAATAAGGCTTCTAACTTAAAGTCTAAGCTCGCTAAGCACGTAGCTGCACTTTAATTTAGAGTTTATAAGTGTTCAATTTATAGAGGAATGCTCTCTACTTTAGGGAGCATTTTTTTATTGTTCGGCTTTTAGTAAAAAATAAAGCTCCTTCATGTAGATTGAAGGAGCTTTTCATATTTCCAGTGATTTCTGTTTTAAAATACAGATAAGCCTGTTAGGGTCGTAAGTCTTTCCAGCGCTTTCATTCCTAATTCAGAATTTCCTTTCTTATTTAAAACAGGACTCCAGACTGCTACTGAATATTGTTGAGGATGAATAGCAGCAATACCACCACCAACACCACTTTTTCCGGGTAGGCCAACTTCAAAACTAAACTCGCCGGATTCATCATAAAATCCGCAGGTTTGCATTAGCGCATTTAAACGCTTTACCGTGCTTGGGTTTAATATTTGTTCGCCAGAATGTAGAATTTCGCCTTTATTAGCATAGAGCATAAATGCTTTAGCCAAAGATTTGCAGGACATGGCTATAGAACAGGAATAGAAATAAAAATCAATAATTTCCTCTACATCACATTTAATATTGCCTAAAGCTTTCATATAATTCACTAAAGCTATATTTCTGTATCCTGATGAAAGCTCTGATTGCGCAACACTTTCATCATAATCAATATCCTCTTCTCCGGTGATTTTCCTAACAAATTCCAGCAATTCTTTTTTAGGATTATCTAAAACATCAACAAGAATATCTGAAATCACCAAAGCACCAGAATTTATAAATGGATTTCTGGGAATACCACGATCTTGCTCCAATTGCATTAACGAATTAAAAGGATTGCCTGATGGTTCTACATGAACGCGTTCCCAAACCTTGGTACCTAAGTTTTTTATAGCTAAGGAAAGTGTAAAGACCTTACTGATAGATTGTATCGAAAACTTCTCTTCGTGATCACCAAATCCATAAAATTCGTTTTCATTCCGATATAAATGCATTCCGAATTTTTTAGGATCCACTCGGGCAAGTTCAGGAATGTATGATGCAACTTTTCCCTTTACATCGCGATAACTCATTTCTTCCTGAATGGTGTTTAGTATTTCGTGATAATCTATCATCAGTTAAGATTGGTTAAATTGGTTCCTGTTGCCGCTTCGTAGGCATCTTTATTGCATTTAAATATTCTGGCAGAAGGAGTTCCTCTTAAAATTACTTCATTTTTATTTAGTTCCAGCCAGCTGCCCTCTCGTAAACCTACAACAGGCTGGCTGTTAAAATGATGAAACTCTTTAATACGTGTTTCTCTTGTTTCTCCCTTATGCGTAGAATTTACATCGGGATCTAAATAATGCGGATTGATATTAAAAGGAATTAAGCCTAAAGTTTTAAAAGATTTAGGAAGAACTATAGGCATGTCGTTTGTAGTGCCCATGGTGAGTCCACCAATATTTGTGCCGGCACTGGTTCCTAAATAAGGAGTGCCGTTTAGTATTACATTCTTTAGAATATCGATCAATCCATTTCTGTACAATTCACTTACCAGCAAGAAAGTATTGCCGCCACCGGTAAAGATTCCTTCAGCATTTTGTATTGCTTTAACCGCATCTTCAAATTCATGGATTCCCCTTAGACTAAGGTTAGCTTTTTTGAAAGCTTCTTTCGCTTTTAGTGTGTACTCATCATGAGAAATACCACCCGGTCTTGCGTAAGGTATAAATAAAACCTCCTTGTCATTTCCATAAAGATCAGTGAGATGTGGTATTAAGTATTCCAGATAGCCCTCGCCGTGCAGCGTAGAAGTACTTGCTAATATCGCTTTCATCATTTTCATTATTTTTTGGTAAAAGTAGCTAGAAAACTGACTTTTAACAAAAGTTTACGCTGTGTATATAGCTAATTTTAGGTTAAGAATCGTTATTTTAATGCTATAAATTATTGCTATGTACCGTACACTCTTTTTCCTTTTTTTATTTGTTTCAGCAACTGGTTTTGCTCAAAATGCTAACGTGCAACTCGATGGTCAAATAACAGTGCCCGAGGGAGATGATCCGGATGGCATTACAATCTTTAATGAGGCCAATAGTAAAGGGACAATTTCTAATGAAAAAGGAGAATTTAAGATTAATGCCCGTTTAAATGACCGAATTGTTTTTTCTTCACTTCAATTTGAGCAGTTTTCCGTAAGAATTACTAAAGATATTTTAGCTTCTAAAATGCTGAATGTTTCTATTAATATAGCACTAAACAAACTTCCTGAAGTACGGGTTTCTGCCGGAACATTATCGGGCTCAATAAACGTAGATGTAAACCGAATAAAAGTTACTCCTGCACAAATCCCAAATATGAATGTTTCAATGCTAGAAACTCCTAAGGTAAAATCACCGGAGTCTTATCCTGTTCGGAATCAGGCACAGTTGTCCAGTCAAACATACATGGTAAACGGTCTAAACCTGATCAATGTTTTCAAGCTGGTAACAGGAAAATACGGTAAAGAAAAAGAAGATTACAGAGCAATACCTTATGCACAGCTAGATGATGAAATCAAGCAAATGTATAGTAATGATTTCTTTAAAGAAACATTAGATCTGGAAGCTAATCAGGTAAATGATTTTATATTTTTCGCTGCCGATAATGGATTAAACGGGCAAATGCTTTCTGAAGAAAACGAACTTGATATCATTCAGTTTTTAATCGAGCAACGCAAAGCTTACCAAGCGCATTTGGATGCGAGCGTAGAAACTTTAGATTAATATTTGTTGATTTCGGTATAATTTTTTTAGACATTTAAAGTTATAGTATTTGGAGATTTACTGGATGTTGTTTTGGAGAATGCTAGGCTGGGGTAAGTTTTCGTAGTTAGTTTTCATCAATCAATGATCCTTTGCGAATTAAAATTTTCTTTTCGTTTATTTTAGTTATGCCAGCTATCAGTTTTTCACAATCTAAGGTGATTGAAGGAAAAATTGTAGCTGATTCTTTAGATGGGAGCTTAATTAATATCATAAATATATCCTCAGGTAGAGGAACCACCAGTGATAAATCTGGAAGTTTTATGATTTCGGCTTCCGTGATGGATACCATCTTATTTTCTTCAGTCCAGTATAAAAAGAAAGAAGTGGTAGTAACTTCTTCGACTTACGAACAAGCTTTTTTTACAGTTCATCTTCAGGCGGCCATCAATCAATTAGATGAAGTTAAATTGCCCAATCTCTCAGGGAATTTAGCTGCAGATATCAAATCGATGCCTATTTACGATAAATATGCGCTAAAGGCACCTATGTCTTTAAAAATGCCGCTTCGGCAAGAAGAAAAATTATTGTATACCGCGACTACAGGCCCTGGTGGTATGCGTTTAAAATGGTATAGTGCTTTATTTGGTATAGTTCCGTTAGATCCTATTATCAATGGATTAAGTGGAAGAACAAAAATGCTTAAAAGCTTAAATGAGCGTGTGTTAGATCAGAATATATTGGAAACTGAGTTAGATTTAAGAAGAAGCTTTCTACTCGATAAATGCCATTTGACCGAAGAACAATTATATCTTTTTATAAATTATTGCCTTGTTCAATCTGAATTTAAAGAATTGCGCAACGATCCCGATAAGCTTCAGCTGTTGGAGTTTTATAAGCGAGAATCGGTTAAGTTCCTTAAATTATTAACGCAGCAACGCACAGAGATCCAAATCGATTCTGTTCATTAAAACAAAATTTAGTGCAAAAACCTTTTTTCGTAGTTATTTTTTTGTTTTTAAGTATGATCTTAAAAGCCCAGCAACCGGTAGAACTGGAAGGTAAAATCCTGGCCGATAGTTTAGAATATACTTTTATAAACATCATCAATATAAGTTCATATGTTGGTACGACCAACGATCCAGACGGCCATTTTGTTGTTAAGGTAAAAGAAAATGATACGTTGCAATTTTCATCAGTTCAGTATCAAAAGAAAGAAGTTGTGATCACTAAGGCTATTTTGAATGCAAAGTTTTTAGAAGTCTTTTTATTGCCTGGCGTTAATCAGTTAGACGAAGTCTATCTCTTCGATTCAAATCTGATTGGAAATTTGGAAAAGGATTTTACCAAGATCGATTTTTATGATAAATACCAATTAAATGCCCCGCAATTAAAACAGGATATTCCTTCCTTAATCGACAGAAAATTAGCGGCCACAGGTGGTGATCCGTCTAACCTTCTTTTAAATACCATTACAGGAGAACGGCAAAAAGTAAAAAAGATAAAGGCGAATATGGTTTTTGATGATCGTGTAGAAAAGGCTTTGGAATTAATTGCGCCAGATAATATTCTTAAAATGGGAATTCAGGAGGACGAATTAATGTTGTTTATCTATTTCTGTGCAGAGGATGAACTATTCAATTTGTACGTAGATCAGGAAAGCAAAGGACCTCTTTTTGAGTTTTTTCAGCATAAAGTAAAATCGTGGAAGCAAAGAAAAAGTTAGTAATGCGATATTGGATATTTTTGGTGATAATTTTTTTCAATATTTCCTTAGGATTTTCTCAGGAGCGTGAAGAGCTTTTAGGGAAAATCACTAACGATTCCATAGGAGAAACCTTTATAAATATTGTAAATATTACGGCAGAAACAGGGACCGTAAACGAGCCCGATGGCCGATTTGGTATTTTGGTGAGAGAGAACGACAGTATTTTATTTTCTTCAGTGCAATTTCAAAAAGAATACATTCTTATTACAAGAGAAATTTTAAATGAAGGCTTCCTGGAAGTCACTTTAACCGAAGAAATCAATCAACTAGAGAATGTTTATTTAAGTAATGTAAAACTTATTGGTGATCTGGAAAGTGATATTAAACACATGAAGGTAAAACCGCTAATGTTTATACCACCGCCGCGAAAAAAACTAAGCATGGCGCAACGAAAAATGGGCTCTTACGGGGGAGGTTTAGGAATGCTTATCGGGATGATAAATGGCGATTTAAAATATCTAAAAAAAGCCCAGGGAAATTACGAATTACAGGCTGAGGCGCAGCAATTATTAGAGACAATACCAAAATCGATATTTACTGAAGATTTTGGCCTGGAAGAGTGGGAAATTATCAATTTTATGTTTTACTGCACGCGTAAAAGCGATTCACAACTTCAGCAATTAGTCGCTAAAGATGAAACTTTAAAACTTATCGATTATTTTAAAGCCGAAGCTGAAGCTTTTAAAACCATAAGTCGTAAAGGGGATGTGCCAGAACTAGAAAATCAGAATCGATAATTATCACCTCGTCTCCTAAAAAGTCCTTTAAATTGCTGAACTTCGTATTTTGGACTAGTATTTGTTATTTCTGAAATAAATTTTTAAAATGAAAAAAGCCGCTCTTCTAATATTGGTTGTTTTTGCAAGTCTTTCTTTTAAAACTATTGCACATAAATTTTATTTAAGTGTTACAGAGATTGAGTATAAAAAGGAGAAAAAAGATCTTCAAATTGTTTCAAAAGTGTTTATAGACGACTTTAAAAATGTTTTAGAAAAACGATACGGAGAAACCATCACCTTATCTAAAGAAGCTGAAGCCGGCCCGGTAAATCCATTAATTCAGAAATATTTATCCGCCAAACTTAAAATATCGGTAGACGGCAAGCCGGTATCCCTAAATTATCTTGGTAAAAAGTATGATAAAGACCAGCTTATCTTATTTATTGAAGCTGAAAATCTTGAACCCTTTAAAGAAATAAGCATCACAAATGCGGTACTTACCGATATGTTCGATGATCAAAAAAATGTGGTCAATGTTAAAATAGGAAAAGAGGTAAAAAGCCTTATGCTTCGCAGAGATGCTGAAACCAATGTGTTAAATTTCGGTGATTGGTTCTAAAACCGGTAATAAATTATTTATTTTTAACAATATTTAATAAATCGATCCTACATGAAGACAGTCAAACTATTATGTACTGCGTTTTTAATGTTTGTTATAGCGGGAGTGAACGCCCAGGAGCAACAACAAGAATCCCAAAAACCGCAAGGACATACTAATCAAAACAAATTTAGACAATTATATCAGGAATTTAGAGATCCAAGTATGTACCGTACGGCCTCTGGAGCTCCTGGAGAGGCGTATTATCAAAATGAAGCCGATTATAAGATGGATATCGTCTTAGATGATGAAAACACCAGGCTTAGCGGTGAAGAGACGATAACTTACCACAATAATTCAAAAAATAAATTGGAGTATTTATGGATGCAGTTAGATCAAAACATTCGTAAGAAAGACGCTCCGGCCTTAGAGAAAGGATCAAGTGGAATGTCTCCTGCTTCTACGGCATCTCGTTTTGCCGATCAATATTTAAAAGAACCATTTGATGGAGGTTTTAATATAGAAGAAGTAAAAGCGGGTGGTGATAAACTTTCTTATACCATTAATAATACCATGATGCGTATTGATCTTCCTGAACCTTTAGAGGCAGGAGAGAGTTTTACATTTAGTGTAAAATGGTGGTATAATATCAATAATCATATTGTAGATAGAGCAAGATCCGGCTACGAGCAGTTTGAAGACGGGCATAGGGCTTATGAGATCGCTCAGTTTTTTCCCAGAATGGCTGTTTACAACGATGTTGAAGGATGGCAGAATATGCAATTTTGGGGAAGCGGTGAGTTTGCTCTTCCTTTTGGAGACTATGAGGTGAGTATTACGGTTCCTGCAGATCACGTTATGGAAGCTACCGGAGTGCTTCAAAACCGTGATGATGTGTATACAAAAGATATGATGAAGCGCTATAAAAAAGCGCAAAAATCTTATGATGAACCGGTAGTTATCAGAACTCAGGAAGAGGCAGTAGAAGCTTCTAAAGACTTTGAGAGAAAAACAAAAACCTGGGAATACAAAGCCGAAATGGTTAGGGATTTTGCTTTTGCAACGTCAAGAAGATTTATCCTGGATATGATGGCGGTTAAAATGAACGATGACAGTGATGTTATGGCGGTATCTATTTATCCAAAGGAAGGAAATCCACTTTGGGAAAAATGGTCAACGAGGGTAGTAGCTTCTACCTTGCAAAGTTACTCAGATCATACCTTTATTTATCCTTATCATAAAGCCGTTTCTGTACATGCTAAAAATCAGGGGATGGAATATCCCATGATTTGCTGGAACTATGGTCGTCCAGATGAAAATGGAGAATATAGTGATCGTGTGAAATTTGGAATGATGGGAGTAATCATACATGAGGTTGGTCACAACTTTTTTCCTATGATCGTTAATAGTGACGAACGCCAATGGGGATGGATGGACGAAGGGATTAATACTTTTGTACAATATCTTGCCGAGCAGGAATTTGGAGAACGCTATCCAGAAGCTATAGAAGGTTACGATACTTATCCTTCACGTCGTGGTATCCCAGCAAATATAGTTCCTTACATGAGGGGAAATCAAGATTTTATTGCTCCGATTATGGCAAATCCAGAGGAAGTTTATCAATTAGGGAATAATGCCTATGGTAAGCCGGCAACAGCTCTTAATATCCTAAGGGAAACGGTAATGGGGCGTGAGCTTTTTGATCATGCATTCCATACCTATGCACAACGATGGATGTTTAAACACCCAACTCCAGAGGACTTCTTTAGAACAATGGAAGATGCTTCTGCAGTAGATTTAGATTGGTTTTGGAGAGGTTGGTTTTACACTACAGATTATACAGATATAGGTGTAGAAGATGTGAAAAAATATTACGTAACCGATAAACAAACTGAAAAAGGCCGTGAACTTTTAGAACGTTATGGCGCAAATCCAGATGAAGTAGACGCTATTTATGTTGTAGAAGAAGGTGATAAAGAATTTGAAAAAAGTATGAAAGGAAAATCTATACTTGAAAATTCTAAAAAACTCAACGAGTATGTAATGGATAATTTTTCTTCTGAAGAAAGAAATAACTTAAAAGTGCCTAAATACTTTTATCAGGTAACATTTAATAAACCAGGTGGATTAGTAATGCCTTTGATTGTAGAATTTACTTATGATGATGGTTCTACTGAAATGAAAAAATATCCTGTACAGGTTTGGATGAAGAACGATAATACCGTAACTAAAACTATTGCTTCTAATAAAGAAATCACGAAGGTAGTGGTAGATCCCGATTTAGAAACAGCAGATGTTGATTTAAGTAATAACAGCTGGCCAAAAGAAGAAACTCCTAATGAGTTTGAACAATTTAAAAACAATACGGACGGATAGTCTAAAAAAGTTGATAAATTTTTAAGCCGACTTTAACGGGTCGGCTTTTTTTATGCTGATATTTGTATCTATATTTGTTATTATTATGGTGACTACACTTCCGTTTTTTATTAGTGGCGCAGAGATTGGTTTTATCATCTTTATCTTAGTGATGGTTTTTGGAGCAGATAAGATTCCGGAAATCGCACGTGGGATGGGTAAAGGCATGAGAATGCTTAGAAATGCCTCAGATGATATTAAAAATGAGATCACTAAAAGCGCAGATAAACAAGGTATCGATACCAAAAGCATCACTAAAGATGTAAAAGGTGAAATTGATAAGGTAAAAGAAGATATCGATGAAATTACCGGTTCTGTAAAACGTAAATTTTAAATTTTAATTTCTGAATGTTCGAACAACTGAAGCAGTGGGATAGGGAACTTTTTGTGTATCTCAATGGTTTAGGTATCGAAGATTACGATAATTTTTGGATTTGGTTTACTCAGATTCGGCATTGGATACCGCTTTATATTCTCTTCTTTGTTTTATTTTTTCTCGCTTTTCGCAAAAAGAAAGCGATTTATGCGTCTATATTTTTATTAGTTTCCTGGGCAGTAACTTTTGGCCTTACATTTTGGACAAAAAATATAGTAGATAGGTTAAGACCTAATAATAATCCGGAAATCAACGAAATCATAAGAATTCTTCAGGAACCCACAAACTTTAGTTTTTTCTCAGGACACACCTCCTCAGCATTTGTTTTGGTCACCTTTGTAGTGTTGGTTCTTCGTAAAACCTATAAATGGATCTGGGTGCTTTATATTTGGGCTTTTATGCTGTCCCTAAGCCGTATATTCGTAGGTGTTCATTACCCAAGTGATCTCTTTGTGGGAGGATTGGTAGGTGTATTAATGGCCTGGATTTTCTATAAAATCTATCTTAAATACGAAAGTCGGTTTTACTGATTTTTGACCCTGCTTAATGTTAATCCGTCACGAAGTGGTAAAATCACCGTTTCAATTCGCTCATCTTCAGCAAGCATTTTGTTGTATTTTACAAGCGCATTAGTAGAAATATCTTCTTTTTTTACTTCTTCCAGAACTTTGCCACTCCATAAAACATTGTCGGATAATATTAATCCGCCGGGATTCATTTTTTCGATAATGATCTCAAAATAGGTAGGATAATTTGGCTTATCGGCATCGATAAAAACAAGGTCAAATTTCATATCCAATTGCGGGATTATTTGAGTGGCATCCCCCAAATGCTGAATGATCTGATCTTTAAATGCAGATTCCTTAAAATACTTTTGCTGAAAATCGAAAAGCTCCTCGTTGATATCAATGGTATGAAGTTGTCCTTTAGGTTGAAGCCCTTCTGCAAGACAAAGTGCAGAATATCCAGTGTAGGTGCCAATCTCAAGAATATACTTCGGATTTACCAGTTTTGAGATTAAACTTAATAATCTACCCTGGTAATGCCCGCTTAGCATCCGTGGTTGTAAAATTTTTTGATGTGTTTCCCTATTTAGTTTTGCTAAATATTCAGGTTCTTTTTCAGAATGATTTTCACAATACTCAATAATATCCTGAGGTAAAAAGTCCATAAAAAATTTTTCAGCAAAAATACTAAAATAAACGGCTTGGTATTTTATCAAATTTTGATTTCAGATCTTTAGAAAAGCTTCACTTATCTCATACTGGCATTCTAAAGCCTAAGTTGTATTTTAGCAAAAATTACAATCCACATGCAATTTGAAAATTCCCGTTTATTTGCTCAGCAATTAGATACTAAAGATCCTTTAGCAAAATATCGCAATGAATTTATTTTTCCGCAGATCAATAATAAAAATGCGATCTATTTTACCGGCAATTCTTTAGGGTTACAGCCAAAATTGGCACAAAGTTATGTAAATGAAATAATGAACGATTGGGGTAATCTGGCTGTAGAAGGACATTTTCGAGCCAAAAAGCCCTGGTGGGATTATCATGAGCGTTTTGCAAATCAATTATCCAAAGTGGTAGGCGCAAAGCCAACAGAAATTACAGTGATGAATACGCTTACGGTAAACTTGCACTTAATGATGGTGTCTTTTTATCGTCCAACAACAAAGCGTTATAAAATCATTTGTGAAGAAAAGGCCTTCCCTAGCGATCAATATATGATTGCGAGTCAGGTTCGTTTCCATGGTTTAAATCCTGAGGATGCTATTGTTGAACTAAAAAAGCGGGATGGTGAACATAATTTTAGAACAGAAGATATTCTTGCGAAAATTGAAGAAGTAGGAGAGGAGTGTGCTTTGATTTTAATTGGAGGCGTAAATTATTATACCGGGCAGGTTTTTAATATGAAAACCATTACCGAAGCAGGGCATAAAATTGGTGCTTTTGTTGGATGGGATTTAGCGCATGCCGCCGGAAATATAAAATTAGCATTGCATGATTGGAATGTAGATTTTGCAGCATGGTGTAGTTATAAATACATGAATAGCGGACCGGGAAATGTTTCGGGTTGTTTTGTAAATGAAAAATATCATAACAAAAAAGATATTCCGCGTTTTGAAGGCTGGTGGGGCCATAATAAAGACCGCCGGTTTTTAATGGAACCCGAATTTCAGCCAGAAGATGGAGCAAATGCATGGCAAATTAGTAATGCGCCGGTTTTAGCGTTGGCACCCTATTTGGCCTCGTTACAAATGTTTGATGAGGTTGGCATGGATGCTCTTATTGAAAAGCGAAATAAAATTGTGGCTTATCTCGAATTTATATTGCACGAAATTGATAAAGAAGTGGAAAGCAGTTTTGAAATCATCACTCCGTCGAATCAGGAAGAACGCGGGACACAATTATCTGTTTTCTTGCATGGTGAGGGCAAAGAACTTTTTAATTACTTAATGGAAAACGGTGTAATCCCAGATTGGCGTGAACCTAATGTAATTAGGTTAGCGCCGGCACCATTTTACTGTTCTTATGAAGATATGTACGAATTTGGCCAAATCTTGAAAAGAGGTATTTTAGAGAAGTAAGCAAGAGGAAAATATGGATGGATTACAGAAAATTAAGGATAATAACTTAAAAAAAGTTGTCGCACAAACTCAAACAGAAGATTTAGGTACTATAACCGAATTGGATGCCAGGGATAAGCAAATTGAAAATTTAGAAGGAATACAATATTTGTCTAATCTTCGAAAAATTAATTTAGGAAGAAATAAAATTAAAGATATAGCTCCGATAGCCGAATTGTCTAATCTAACCGGAGTATTTCTGGAAAGAAATTCAATACAAGATATATCTGCTCTAAAAAAGCTTAAAACCCTACCTGCATTGAATTTAAGTAATAATAACCTTTCTAATATCGATTGTTTTACCGATCAGCATAAAATAACTTGGTTAAACTTGAGTAATAATGCAATAAGAAAGGTAGCTAATTTAGCGTACTGCAAATTTCTTACCACACTTAATTTAAGCGGAAATCTTATAGAAGAAATAAATGAGTTTAAAGCTCATAGAAAACTGCGTCATTTTATCGTTGCCGATAATAATATAAAAGGAACAATTAAGATCCAATCGATGCAGCGATTGAGAAGTTTGGATAGTTCGAAAAATAGAATATCAGAACTTCAATTTGAAGAGTTACATAGCAATTTAGAAAGCTTGGATGTTTCTACTAACCTTATAAGTGAACTACAATTCTTAGATCGAACTCCTAATCTCACAAGTTTTATTGCTTCAGATAATCCTTTGAATACTATAAGCAAAGTAGCTCAGTTAAATCAACTTCGAATATTGTATTTGTGGCATACGGGAATCAAGACTGTAGAGGGAATCGAAAACCTTAAGAATCTTGAGGAACTCGGGATTGCAGATAATGATATTGAAAGTATTAGTAAACTTAAAGATTTAAAGAATTTAAAATTACTACTAACCGGTGGAAATCATAAGATAAGCAACAAGGAGATTGAAGTTCTAAAGACTGTAGTAGAAGAGGATTTTAGATCACCCAACTGGAAAGAATTATAGAAATAGCAACCTATAGTACTAATAAAAAAAGCCAGAGATCCATTAGTTTTTACATAAATCTCTGGCCTTAATATTTTATAAAATCCAACTACTTTATAGAAACATCAGTAAAATAGAGTTGAAAACTTCCATCGCCAGATTTATGCATGGTTGCAATGGGAATACCTTTAAATTCTTTATAATCTTCCCAGGTTGTCGCCATTTGTCGATCACCACCCGCAGCTTTGTAGACCCATTCCTCGATCATGTAATCGTTTCCGTAGTAAATATCATAGGTGTCGCCTGGAGTATAACCACCATCAGTGCTATAGGCAACCTCTAATTTGTTAAGGGTGTCACCACTAATCGGAGCAGCTACTTCTTTTTCTTCAGTAAGTTTTGGGTCGCTCCATACCAATTGATAAGGAAATAGCAGCCAGTAAGAATCATTAATGAATTTTTGATCGATACTTACTTTATTCTTAGGAATCGAATCGTTTTTGGTATAAGTTTTAGTGCTATCCCCTTCGGTTAAACTAATCTCACTGGTTTTTTTATTCCATTTCCAGTGGCGCGAAGAGCGCACAGTGTCATTTACTTTTACATTAAAAGTAAATTCAACTTCTGTAGCATCCTTAAATTTATCGAACCCATTAGCTATCGCTATGGTATTGGCGATGCCGTCTTTTTCTTCTGCGGCAGCTACTGTAGTATTTGCAGAAGTCATTTCAGAATCACTTTTATCGCTTTCGGTATTTTTACAGGAAATAATACTTAGCATCACTAAAAGGGGAAAAAATATTTTTTTCATAATTAATGGTTTAGCTGTAAGTTCTAAAGGTACAAAACAATTAAATAGCATTAATACTCATTCCACCATCAGCAATAATATTTTGGCCTGTAATATAACTAGATTGATCCATAGCGAGAAAAGCGACGATGTTTGCCATTTCTGAAGCTTCTGCCACTCTTTTTAGCGGAGTTCTTCTTATGATAGGCTGCATTCGCTCTTCCTCTTTTAATAGTCCTTTGGTAAGTGGGGTCGAGGTAAACCAAGGAGAAACTGCATTTACCCGAATGCCATCGCCTGCCCATTCTACGGCTAAGCTTCTTGTTTGCTGAAGCATGGCGGCTTTAGACATGGCGTAGGGTACGCCAGTGCCAACATCCTGCGTAGCTGCAACAGATGCGATATTGATAATTTTTGAATTTCCTGAAATTTTTAAAAGAGGATGAAGTTTTAGACTGATCTCCAGGACTGAAAATTGATTGATTTCGATTACTTTGCGATATTCTTCTTCGGTATATTCCAAAGCTTTCTTCCTAATATTGATTCCCGCATTGTTTACCAAAATGTCCAGTTTACCCCATTTTTCTTGTATGGTAGTGATAATTTTATCCTGATCTTCTTTTACAACAGCATCGGCAACAAGGCCTGTTGCATCATAATTTTTTGCCCTTAATTCGTTTTCAAGTCTTACGATATCTTCTTTTTTTCTTGCGGTAAAAATGATGCTGGCACCCAGCCGGGCAAATTCTTCTACGCATGCTTTACCAATGCCTTTGGATCCCCCGGTAATCAAGGCGATTTTATTGTTTAAATTCCACATGTAGCTCAGTTTTTTAGGGTGAAGATTTATAGTTATAGTGACTAATCTTAGTTCATGTCAAGCTATCTCATGGAAAGTCCATGAAATAATTTATTAGAAAATACTTATTTAGTGGCATCCCAATAACTATTGGGATGCGGCATTTAATTTCCGATTATCTAGTAAATATATAAAAAAGAAAACCTCCAAATATTTGGAGGTTTTCGATAGATTCGATTTCATAATAAATTATAATCTGCGTCCTGTAAGCAATCTATAAAGTAGTAAAATTACCGCTAGTACAATTAGGATGTGTATAATACTTCCCAAATCTGGGAAGGCAAAATAACCTACAAGCCATCCAATAATTAATAGTACGATGATTAGCCAAATTATATCTCTCATTTTAGTTGGTTTTTAGTGACTTAGGGCCACATTAGTTAATTTCGAATTTTAATTTTTTGGTTAGTTAATCAAGCGCTATGAGCTTTTATCCACCAGTTAGTTAAGTCTAATTTATAGAATAGCAGGCCGGGCTAAAAGCTATTTAACTCGTAATTAACTCGTTTGTTAAAAATCTGTAGGGTTTTTAATAATTAGGGCTGCACGTTCTTTAATTTTAGAGATTTCTTTAGCATCTTTTTTCTCTAGTAAACTCATCATCATGTTCATTCGCTGGTTGTTTTTAAAGAATTCTTTTTTATCATCCAGGAAATTCCAGTACAAACTATTAAAGGGACAGGCGTCGTTTTCCGTTTTCTTACTCACCTTATAATGGCAGTTTTTGCAGTAGTTACTCATTTTATTAATGTAACTTCCGCTAGATACGTAAGGCTTTGTAGCTACGATTCCCCCATCGGCAAATTGGCTCATTCCACGGGTGTTGGTAATTTCAACCCATTCGATCGCATCGATATAAATTCCTAAATACCAGGCATCAACTTCATCGGGGTGGCACTGGGTAAGTAAGGCGTAATTGCCGGTAATCATTAAACGCTGAATATGATGCGCGTACGCATTATCTAAACTTTGCGTGATGGCATGATGCAAACAATTCATTTTTGTTTTACCATCCCAGTAAAATGGTGGTAATTCATTCTGATTGTCCAGTTTGTTCCTTCTTCGGTATCCTGGCATTTTTAGCCAGTAAATACCTCGCATATATTCCCGCCAACCTAAAATTTGCCGTACAAAACCTTCTACCTGAGAAATATCAATTTTGTCCTTATGCTCATAATAATAACTAATAGCCGAATCGATCACTTCTTTTGGGCTTAGCATTTTTGTATTCATGCAGAAGGACAATCTGGAGTGGAAGAGATAGGCATGATCTGTATGCAACGCATCCTGGAAATCACCAAAGTGTACTAAAAGATTTTTACAGAAATAATTTAAAACTGAAAGACTGTCTTCTCGTGAGCTTGGCCAGTTAAAACTTTTCTCATTGATGTTTCCCATGGTTTTGATACCAGCCTGTTCGATCTCTTTTACCAGATGGGAAACATCTTTTCTGAAACCGCGTTCATGCGGAATTTCAGGTGTGCCTGTCCATTTTTTTCGGTTCGATTTATCAAAATTCCACTTGCCTCCTTCAGGATCATTTTTTGTAGCCATCATAATATCATATTTCTTCCGCATATCACGGTAAAAATACTCCATGGTCATTTGTTTCTTCCCGTCGTAGAATTTTTCGAGATCGTTCCGCGTAGTCAAGAAATGCTCGGTATCGTAAGCTTCAGAATCGATTGAAAGTGACTTGCAGATTTCTTTTAACTGTTGGTCAAGACGATACTCATCAGGCAATTGATATTCGAATTTTTCAATATCATTTTTTTTAATGAGTTGCTTTAG
Organism: Zunongwangia profunda SM-A87; assembly: GCF_000023465.1. Lineage (NCBI taxonomy): Bacteria > Pseudomonadati > Bacteroidota > Flavobacteriia > Flavobacteriales > Flavobacteriaceae > Zunongwangia > Zunongwangia profunda. Next base: position 4,065,677 of record NC_014041.1, on the reverse strand, counting down.
ATTTTCAGCTAAAGTCTGGTTGTTTTCTTTATCATTAATATGATAATAGATAACTTCATATTGTCTATTGGTAAGGTATTCAGCAAAATTTCGCATCGCTAAAAAGAAGCCTACTACTTTTTGAATGTGATGAACCGTATAATCGGTTTCCTGACGCATTTCCATTAAGACGTAGATCGTATCGTCCTGTTCTTCTTGGAACCAGCTATGCTGATGGTTTAACTGATCCCCTAAAATTAAGCGTAATTTCTTTACTTTTTTAGCCATGTATCTACGTATTGGTTATCAGGATCATAAAGGTCTGCCTGTTTTTTGATATTGAACTTTCGATCTCGAGGATCGTTACCCACACCACTATTGTACATCCAGTTGCCCCAGTTGCTATGTACGTCATAATCGACCAAAACACTTTCAAAATAAGCAGCACCGGCCCGCCAATCCTGTTTTAATTCTTTTGCCCAAAAACTATTGACGTTTTGCCGGCCACGATTACTCATAAAGCCGGTAGCCGCGATTTCGTTTATATTCGCGTTTACAAAGTCCTCTTTGGTTTCGCCGTTAATCCATTGTTGCAGGCTTTCTATGCTGAATTTCCAATCGAGCTTCTTGTCTAAAATCCCAGATAGCTTAAAGATTGAATTGCCATGTTTTAGGGAGGTGTATTTAAAAAAATCCCGCCAAATAAGCTCAAATATCAGCCAGTAGGTATCCTGATTTTTGGTGATTTCGTGCTCAAATTTTTTGACTTGGTGAAAAATACTTACTGCGGAAATACTACCATTGGCTAGCCAAGCTGAAAGTTTAGAGCTGTAGTCTTTACCCAATAATCCATTTCGAGTTTGTTTATACTCTGAAAGTTTTGTTGTTTTCCAGAAGTAGTAATCGATCCTTTTCCATGCTTCGTCCTCACCACCTTTAAACGAAAAAGCCGTTCTGGAATCTTGCTGATAATCTTCCAATCCCAGTTCTTTAAGATTAGGTGTTTTTGAAGTATTTTTGATACGATTACTTTCCGGCTTTTGCTTTGGAATTTCAATTTCTTTACGAACATCAACATACTGCTCGCATTTTTTTCTGAACTCAGTGTAAACCTTTGGGATCTCATTAAAATCACCGTAAGCAATGTCTTCTGGATGAAATAAAAACTGCGTGTAAAACGATTGAAAATCGATAGTAGGAAGTTTCTTTTTTAGCGCCGCTATAATTTGTTTTTCTTCTGTAGTCCATTCTTCCTGAAAGTAAATCGCTTCAATCTTATGATTTCTTGCAATTTCAGGAATAATTTCTTCCGGTTTTTGTAGAAAAATGAGTAGACTAATGTTTAATTGGTTTAAATTTTCCTGAAGATTTTTAATACTTTCAATTAAAAATTTAGCTCTGAATTTCCCTGTTTTTGGAAATCCATATTTTGTTTTTTTAAACTTCCTAGGGTCAAAACAGTATACAGCAATAACCTGTTCATGCTTTTCGCAGGCTTCAAATAATGCCTTATTGTCTTTTACCCTCAGATTATTTTCAAACCAGATTAATCCTGTACTCATTAATTTGTTCTTACTTTATTTCTTCGACATTTTTCACTGCAATAAATTACATTATTCCATTTTTTCGCCCATTTTTTACGCCAGCTAAATGGCCTTTTGCAAACCGGACAGCTTTTTTGTGGTAAGTTTTCTTTCTTTACATACTTCAATCTTTAGGGGCATTTTTATCGAAAAAACTTTTGATTTCCTGTCCCGGTCTTGCATAATGAAATCGATCTAACAGCGCCGGTAGCGCATAGCCGTCTAAGCCATTAATTGCAACAGTGCCGGCATCTTCTAATCGTAGCCAGCCATCTGGAGTTTGGATGCTTTCATCAAAATAAACATGCTTGATAGCTCCGATAACCAAAGCAGTTCCGTTTTCTTTGATCTGATATTCATTTACATATTCGCAACCAATTTTAACGGCACATTGTTTTACGTAGGGAGCAAAGAATTCATCTAAATATTCCTCTTCCAGTCCGGTTTTAGAAAATTCAGAGACAGCTTCTTCATATTTTGCCGCGGTTTGATGTGCTTTTGCAATCATATCCTGGTGGATATGATTTACTGTAAAATAATTAGTGTCTTTAATATTCTTATAGGTATTTCTAGGTAGGGTGGCTGGTCGCGTCACAAAACCGATAAGTGCAGGATCACTACCAAGGTGAGTAACCGAGCTAAAAACGGCGACATTGGCTCCCTTTTCTTTCGATTTTGTAGCTATAAGGTTGGCACTTTTGTACCCAGAGAGGCTATTGATAAGGTTTAACCTGAAGATTCTTTCCATACCTTCTATTTCGCTGGCGCTAACATGTTTCATGTGGAATTTTATTTTGAAGTACTACTTAATATTAATAAAAAAAGAGGTTAGTTTTTTAACTAACCTCAATTTACAACTCTGTTTTTAGACGTGCTGTTAACAGATTTTTAAATTAATCCTGCAATTCTAATTGATTAATTTTCATCTCGTAATCTTCGATTGCTTCATTTACAGCCTCTATATTATCTGAAGATCGCTGGTGGGCTTCTTCCATAGCTTTTTCTAATTCTTTATCAGGATGCTCAAACAAATCTGTAATCACATGGTTTATTTTATCGATAATACTTTCCTGACTGTTTTTAATGTCTTCCAGTTTACTTAGCGTCGAACGCATATTATCAATTTTTTCTTGATCCATAATTTTTGAATTTTAATTGTATTACTAAAAGTAATTCTTTGAATTGTTTAAAATCAAGCAATTAACCAATTTTAGTAGGTTTTTAGTGAAAGATTATGAATTGTTGCGGATTAGGTAATTTTAAAGTTTTGCTTTATAATTTGTAGTGGAGACTGCTCAAATGTTTCATAAATGCTAAAGGACAAGGTGTTTCATAAAATATCTGTATTTTTGTATTGTAAATTGTATTTGTTTTCTTTATAAAAAGCAGATCGCGTACTTCAAATAATTCATGCAACAATCCAAGAATATTGCAATCGTAGGTTCTGGCCTGGTAGGCTCTCTACTGGCGATTTATTTAAGAAAAGCCGGTCATCGGGTAACTATTTTTGATCGTAGGCCAGATGTCAGAAAGGTAGAGTTTTCAGGCAGGTCCATCAATTTGGCAATGTCTAATCGAGGATGGAATGCTTTGCAGAGAATAGGTCTGGAGGACGAAATTAGGAAAATCGCCTTACCTCTGGATAAACGAGCTATGCATGTAAATGAGAAACCTCTTTATTTTCAGAAATATGGAAAAGAAGGAGAGGCGATTTATTCGATTTCCCGTGGGATTTTAAACCGAAAAATGATCGATCTTGCGGAAGAAGCAGGTGCGGTTTTTAGGTTTGAAGAGAAAGTTTGGGATATTGATCTAAATCAGGCGAAAATCTATACCGGTACTGCAGAAACAACCCCATGGACCGAGTATAAATTCGATCTTATTTTTGGTGCTGACGGTGCATTCTCTAGGGTTCGGCATAAAATGCAGCGACAAAGCAGGTTTAACTATTCGCAACATTTTATAGATGTGGCTTATAAAGAACTTACGATTCCTGCAAATCCCGATGGTTCGCACAAATTAGATCATGCTTCTTTTCATATCTGGCCACGTGGCAAATTTATGTTGATTGCCATGCCTAATTTGGACGGTAGTTTTACCTGTACCTTATTTATGCCGTTTGAAGGTGAAATTTCTTTTGAAAGTATCAATACTGAAGCGAAAGCAGAACGCTTTTTTGAAGAATATTTTCCCGATATCAAAGAAGATATTGCCAATTTAAAAAATGATTTTTTCAAGAATCCTACCAGTGCCATGGTTACTATAAAATGTTTTCCCTGGCGATACGATGATAAGATAGCTTTAATTGGTGATTCTGCGCATGCCATTGTACCATTTTACGGACAGGGAATGAACGCTGGCTTTGAAGATATTTCAGTACTTTTTGATAAGATGGAAGAATACGGCGATGACTGGGATAAGATCTTTTCTGAATACCAAATTGCACGAAAACCCAATAGCGATGCCATTGCTGAATTAAGCTACAGGAACTTTGTAGAAATGAGTAGCAAAACGGCGAATCCTAAGTTTTTACTTCAGAAAAAAATAGAAAAGAAATTTGCTGAAAACCATCCCAGTGCCTGGGTGCCGCTTTATTCCAGAGTAACTTTTTCAGCTCATCCTTATGCGGAAGCTTTAAAGATAGGGGATAAGCAGGAAAAAATTATGGCGGAGGTTTTAAAAATACCAAATATTGAAACTAAATGGGATAGTGTGGAAATCGAGGAACGAATCCTGGAATTATTAGGAGAAGAAATTCCTGTTTAGAAGCGGAATTTAAATTTCTTCTATTCCTTCTTTTATCTCTAAGGTATCATAAACGTGCGTCATTGTACGTTCGTCTTCACTAAGAATGATCAGGATATCATTAGCTTCGATCTCAGTAGTTCCTTTAGGAGTTATAAATTTTTCGTTTCTTGAGATCATGGCGATGATCGCTTTTTTGGGAAATCCAATTTCTACAATTCGTTTTCCTACCGCTTTATTATGTTTAGGAATAAGAATTTCCCGTATGATGGATTTTGCTCCATCAGATAAGAAAGTTTCAACCTGGCTTTTTGGTTTTACCCGATCGGGAAGTGCTACATGCAGCCACTTTGCTACAACAGATAAAGTTGTTCCTTGGATGATTACTGAACTTAAGGATACAAAGAATACAATATTAAAAATAAAGTTAGCCTTATCCACACCGGCAAGTAATGGATAAGTAGCAAATACGATGGGTACAGCGCCGCGTAGCCCAACCCAGCTTACGTACCAGCGGCGCCGCATTTTCATTTTAAAAAATGAAAGACTTATTAATACACCTATTGGCCTTGCAATGAAAATTAAAAAGATCGAAATTACGATTCCAATGCCTACAACTGGTACAATCTGACTTGGATAGACTAATAGGCCTAGCGTAAGGAAAAGAACGATTTGCATGAGCCATGCAAGCCCATCGAACATTTGCATGATGGTCTTTTTCCGGATAAGGTTTTGATTCCCCAGATAAACCCCACTTAAATATACAGCTAAGAAACCATTACCTCCCATAAAATTGGTTGCTGAAAAAACAATAAACATCAGCGCGATGGCCAGTACAGGATAAAGTCCGTCGAAATCTAATTTTATTTTGTTGATGACGATTTTGCAAAGTTTCCCGAAAATAAACCCCAATAAACCACCAATTAATATTTGCTGAATAAAAAGTGGAATAATACTCCAAATACTTTGTTCGGGGTTTAAAACTAACCCGAGAAAAGCAATAGTTAGAAAATAGGCCATCGGGTCGTTACTACCACTTTCTAATTCTAATGTGGGGCGCAAATGAGATTTTAAAGCCAGGTTTTTTGATCTTAATATAGAGAAAACCGCCGCCGCATCTGTAGAAGATACAATGGCACCCAGTAATAATCCTTCGTAGATAGAAAAATCGGTAATAGCCCAAACAAAAGTGCCCACTCCAAGCGCTGTAAATAAGACCCCAAGCGTAGATAATGAAATTCCCTGCCAAACGACCGGTTTTATACTTTTCCAGTTCGTATCTAAGCCTCCTGAAAATAAGATGAAATTTAAGGAAGCAATCCCGATAAACTGCGCGATCTCTGGATCATTAAAGTAGATGCCCCCAATACCTTCACTACCAGCTAAAATTCCTACAGAGAGAAATAAAACCAGAGTAGGGACACCAAATCTATACGATGTTTTACCAGCAAGAATACTTATAAAAAGTAGTAGTGAACCTATTAAAAGAATGTTCTCGATGGTGATGCTCATGGGGTGCTCTAATTTTTTTACTAAAATACACTTTTACTCGATAATTGATCTTTAAATGATGAGATGCTTGCACTTAAAATAAAAAAAAGCAACCCGAAATTCGATAATTTCGGGTTGCTTTTTTTAGTGTTTTTGGACTTTTACTGCACCTCTTTTTTTAATAGCTCTGGAAATTTTTTCTTAAACCTGTTAATCCTTGGGATTGAGACTTTTTGGATATATGGATTTTCGGGATGATATTTTTCATAGTCCTGGTGATAATCTTCGGCGATCCAGAATTTTTGAAATGGTAAAATTTCTGCCGCGATGGGCTTATCGTAATTCTTAGCAACTTCAGCTTTTATTTTTTCTATAGTTTGTTTTTGCTGTTCGTCTTGATAAAAAATGATAGAGCGATACTGGGAACCATGATCCGGTCCCTGCCCATTAACCTGAGTAGGGTTTTGGGATCCAAAATACACTTTTACGAGAGTTTCAAAGCTTACAACTTTTGGGTCATAAATAACTTCTACGCTTTCGGCATGCCCGGTTCTTCCGGTATTGCTTTGTTCATAAGTAGGGTTTTTAGTATGACCGCCTGAATATCCAGAAACAGCTTCTTTCACTCCTTTTACGCTTTCATAAACCGCCTCCACGCACCAAAAGCAACCACTGGCAAAATAGGCTTTAGCCATGCCATTTTCTAAAGGTACTTCAACGGGTTTGGCATTGGCAATTTCAGGTTTTGTAGCCGGTTTATTTTGGGCATTATTTCCGCAGGCAAAACATAATATACATACGGCAGTTAAGAAAATTGATTTCATGTTATAATTAGTTTTTTGTAAAATTTCCTTCTAAGGTTTTCTTTCCAAAAATGGCATAGTCTGTAGCGATTTGGCCATTAATTTTAAAACCTATCCAATCAAGTTTCAGGCCATCATTTGTAGCTTTAAGGCTGGCAATGGCATCTTTTTTAGAAAAATCTTCCCATGGTAAATTCTTATCCTTATTTCTAGAAGAAGGGCTCACATAAAAGGCATCGTAACCATTACCTGTTTTTTCAAACCGTACGTTAATATACATACGATCTGGTTGAAGACAAAATTCTGAATTTCCGGTAAGACTTACTTCTATGCAATAACAGTTGCAGGCTTCATCTAGTTCTCCCTGCTTAAGGTATCTTCCTGAAATTTCACCGGCGCCACTATTAGTTTTAGAAGTGTCTACAGGTTCTTCAAGATTATCGATATTATCATAGCGATTAATATCACTTTCTTTATCCGCAGCAGATTCGTTAGATTCTACCGGAGCAGTCTCATTAGGTGCTATTTCAGATTTATCGTTGTTGGTGTTTTTACAGGAAAAAGCTATAAAAAGAAGTAAAAGTAAAATTGTTTTTTTCATTAAATTATGAGTACTAGTTATACAGTAAAGTTAACTTTTTGCGCACTTATTATTGTGAAATCCTTGTTAATCAATGGGATTGATGGATTGAATGCATAAAAAAACTGCTTAAAAATATTCAATATTTTTAAGCAGTTTTTTTAATATTAATCAGCTTTTAAGCGATTACATGCTATGGAAAAGTTGATCCATTTTTTCTTTTTCTTCTTTTGCTAAATCTTCATCAACAAGGATACGGCCACTGTGCTCATCGGTAATAATTTTCTTTCTACCAGCAATTTCCATAATAACCTGTGGTGGAATGGTGAAGTAAGAACCTCCTGAAGCACCGCGTTCTACCGGTACAATTGCCAATCCATTCTTTACATTGCTACGAATACGTTTGTAAGCTTTTACTAAACGAGCGTCGATCTCATTTTCGTACTGTTCAGATCTGTCAATAAGCGCCTGCTCTTCTTTTTCAGTTTCGGCGAGGATGGCATCAAGTTCACCTTTTTTGTGATCTAAATGTGCCTGGCGATCTTTTAATCGTTCTTTAGTTTGTTCGATCACCTGTTTCTTTTGCTCAATCTGAACTTTATATTCCTTGATGTGTTTTTCAGCAAGTTCGATTTCTAATTCCTGATATTCAACTTCTTTGCTTAAAGCGTTAAATTCACGGTTGTTACGAACATTTTTTTGCTGCTCAGAATATTTTTTGATAGTAGTTTTAGACTCGTCGATAAGATTTTTCTTATTCTTGATATCGTTGTTGATCACCTCGATATCACCGTCTAATTTTTGTAAACGTTTATTCAATCCGGCTACTTCATCTTCTAAATCCTGTACCTCTAAAGGAAGTTCGCCTCTCACGTTTCGAATTTCATCAATTCTGGAATCTACCAACTGAAGATCGTATAAAGCTCTTAACTTCTCTTCTACAGTAAGATCATTTTTCTTTGCCATACTTAAATATACTTGATAGGATTGCTATTTGTCTCTGCTAAAATAAGTGCAAAATTACTAAATTTTTTCGTTAAAAAAGAATATAGTAAATTTTTTGTAAATTGTTCGCTTTCATAGTGTCCAATATCGGCCAGCACTATATTTTTCTCGGCTTTATAAAAGTCGTGATATTTTAAATCTGCTGTGATGTACACATCTGCCCCTGCTTTTTTCGCATTTTCGATCGCAAAAGCGCCACTACCACCCAAAACAGCCACTTTTTTTATCGGCTTTTCTAATAATTCTGAATGGCGTAGACAGCCGGTTTTAAAAGTTGATTTTATTGTTTTTAGAAAGGCTTTTTCTTCCTGCGGTTTTTCTAATTCACCAATCATTCCCATCCCAAGATGCTGGTTGCTATTTTCCAGACTGGTAATCTCGTAAGCTACTTCTTCATAAGGATGGGAAGTAAATAAAGCATTTAGAATGTTGCCTTCTAAATGAGCCGGGAATGTGATACCAATTTGAGTTTCTTTTTCAAAGTGAAGGCTTCCGCGTTCTCCAATCACAGGATTAGAGGAGGTGTTTCCTTTAAAACTTCCCGTTCCATTTACATTAAAACTACAGTTGTCATAGTTTCCAATACTGCCTCCACCTGCATCAAAGATCGCTTTTCGAACTTTTTCAGCATCATCTGCAGGTACAAAGGTGAGTAGTTTTTTGATACTGTTTTTTTTGGGAATTAAGATTTCACGGTTTATGAGTCCAATTTTTTCACAGATCATATCATTAACTCCTTTATACTGGTTATCTAAAGCAGTATGGATTGCATATATTGCGATATCATTCTTTATGGCCTTTAAAACAACACGCTCTACATAATTTTTTCCAGTAATTTTTTTGAGTCCGGAAAATATAATAGGATGAAAACTTACAATAAGATTACAATTCTTGCTAATAGCCTCGTCTACGGTAGCTTCAAGCGTATCTAAGGTGATAAGTGCTCCGGTAACTACAGCGGTTTTATCACCTACCAAAAGGCCTACGTTATCAAAGTCTTCAGCATAATTTAAAGGAGCAAATTCCTCAATTTCTTTTATGATATCCTGAATAATCATATTTTTAAATTTTAATTGCCTTTTTTAGCTCTTTTTGCTAATTCAGTAAAGATCGGGTAACTTTAGAAGCGATGTATTGATGCTAAAGTGAATACGATTTTTTAAATCGCTATAGCTTTAATGCGAAAAACTATAACGCTTAGCAAAATTAAGATTCAAAGATAAATATTATAGCCTGCCTTATATGGATTTACTACGAAAATTCCTTTTTCCTTTTGCCGTTGTTTATGGTATAGTTGTATGGTTTAGAAACAAATTTTTTGATGCCGGGATTTTAAACAGTACCAGTTATGATTTTCCGGTCATTTGCGTGGGGAATATAAGTACGGGCGGCACAGGAAAATCACCAATGATAGAATACTTACTACGTAAATTGACCTATAAAAACATTGCGGTTTTGAGTAGAGGGTATAAAAGATCGACAGATGGGTTTTTGTTGTTGAATGGGAAGGAGAAAGCTATACAAACCGGAGATGAACCTTTACAATTTAAAAATAAATTTACAGAGGTTATGGTAGCCGTAGATGCCGATCGTAGAAATGGTATTGCAGAATTGAGGAAAAAACATGCAGAAATTGTGCTTTTAGACGATGCTTTTCAGCATCGAAAAGTAAAAGCTGGTTTTAATATTTTACTAACCGCTTATGGTGATCTTTATGCTAATGATTTTTTATTGCCTACCGGAAATCTTCGAGAAACTTATTCTGGTGCGGATAGGGCACAGGTGATTATCGTTACTAAATGTCCTCAAAACATTACGCTTAAAGAAAGAGAGCACATAAGGTTTAAGCTTCAAATTAAACAATATCAAAATTTATTTTTCTCTACTATTCAATATGCTGAAACTATTTCAGATGGTGAAAATCAGTATCCATTAAGCGAATTGTGTGATACTATTACAGTGGTAACGGGGATTGCTAAACCAGCGCCTTTTACTAAATATTTAAAAGCCAAAAATGTACACTTTGAGCATCGAAAATTTCCAGACCATCACAACTTTACCGAAGTAGAAATAGCGCAGTTGAATACCAAAGAATGTATTCTTACCACCGAGAAGGATTTTATGCGTTTAAAAGACAACATAACCGTTCCGCTTTATTATTTACCTATAGAAACTGCGTTTGTAGAAAATGAAGAACAGTTTTTAAACAGGGTTAATAGGTTTATAACTGAATTTAAGGAGTAGTATAAATAATAAATTTAGAACGTACAATCTTTGTTGCCAATTCAAATTATTCAGGTCTTTTCTATAGCATATAAAGAATAGCCCTTTCTTTAAACAAATTTTAATGATCAAATTAAGTTTTGGATTCCTGTTTGGCTAGATACTTATTGATCTTAGCAAAGAACTCTTCAGTTTTATAAGGTTTCGGAATGATATCATTAAAACCATTAAGGTAAAATTCATCAAGATTTTCATCTAAGGTTACTGCGGTTAGAGCGATAATCGGTATTTCAGTATTAAATTTTCTAATCTCTTTTGTGGCTTCAATACCGCTAATTCCCGGCATATGAATATCCATTAGGATAAGGTTGAAGCTTCCTTCTCTAACCATTTCGATGGCGGTACTACCATTATCGGCAACTCTACAAATTGCTTTATTTTTTTCTATAATTTTTTTAGTGATCATCTGGTTAATCTTGTTATCCTCTACCACCAATATCTCTTTGCCTTCCAGATAATCTTGTTTTGTAGCCGGTTTTTCTTCTTGTTGCTCCTCAGTGTTTAAAGCCGGTTCAACAATTCCAAATTTTAAATCGAAAGAGAATTTAGAGCCTTTTCCTAAATCGCTTTCCAGACTAATCTCACTTTCCATTAAACTAAGTAGGTTCTTAACAATAGAAAGTCCAAGGCCGGTGCCCCCAAATTTGCGGTTGATTTGTGTAGAGCCCTGGGTAAAATTCTCGAAAATTGCTTTTTGCTTTTCTTTAGAAATTCCTTCGCCGTTATCTTCGATTTCAAAATGGAGCAATACTTCATCTTTAACCTGTTTTAGAAGACCAACTTTTATCCATATGTTTCCGTCTTCAGTAAACTTAATAGAGTTCCCGATGAGATTGATTAAAATTTGTGATAGTTTTAATGGGTCTCCTTTTAATCTATTTGGAATTGTTTTTTCAAAGTCGAAATGGATTTTATTATTCTTATCGTCAGCCGAATTTTTAAGGGCTATCAATACATCAGAAATTCTCTTTTTTAGGTCGAAGGAAGAGTTTATAATCTCCACTTTGTTTGCTTCAAGTTTGTTGAGATCTAAAATGTTATTGATTAAACTCAACAAATATTCCCCTGAAAATTTTAAAGAATTAAGGTGTTCTTTTTGATTAGGTGTAGGATTTTCTTCTAGCAGTAAGTGTGTTAAGCCTGTAACAGCGTAAAGCGGAGTTCTTAGCTCGTGTGTTATGGTGCTTAAAAATTGTGCCTTGGCTGTAGTTGCTCTTTCAGCATTTTCTTTCGCTAAAGTAAGTTCACGGTTTTTCTTTTGTAGTAAACCATTGGCTCTGGCTCTAAGATTGTTGTTTTTATATAACGATAAAGTAAGTAAAGACAGAATGGTGATAAGGGCCACGCTTAAAATGGTGGTAAGCTTATTTACTTTTAAAGAACGCTCGTTTTCTTCTTTTTGAGCAGAAAGTTCCTTGATTTCGCTTTTAAGTGCATCACGACCATATTTGCTATAATGATCTTGCGCCAGAGCTTTTTTATTAATATCAAAGATATTATCTCTTTCAATATTCGAAAGTTTTAAATATTGCAGCGCCTCCAAACTATCCCCTTTATATTCATAGATCTGGCTAAGAATTTCATAACAGCTCATAATCATGCCATTAAATTCATGCTGCTCTGAAATGGCCAAAGAAATATTCGCAGAGCGAATGGCCGCATCAAAATTGTTCCTACTCAGTTCTGTTTTGGCTAAATAATAGTGAAGCCGGGCATACTCGTAGGGATTGGAAAGGGAATCTAAATTTTTTCGGGCTTCCTTTAAATATAAAAAAGCCTTATTAGGTTGTTCATCTAAATTTAAAAATAAAATAGCGCGTTGCAGGTTTAAAAGAGCTAGGTAATCCTGTAGGTTTTTTTCCTTAGAGTTTTTATAATGACTTTCAGATAGATTTAAATAATCGATGGCGCGCTGCCGTTCTTGCTGGGAAATTAAGATTTTAGAGAAACTAAGATAGCTGTAAGCAAGACCGGTCTCATCCATAATTTCTCTTTGGATGGCGATAGCTCTATTTAGTGACGTTGTAGCATCACTGTAATTATGACGAATATAATCGAGTTTGGAGGATATACTACTGCTTAAAGCAACATACCTCTTATGATTACTGTCCTTGGCTAATTCTAATGATCGGTTAAGTTCATTTTTGGCTTTGTCGAATTCATATCTGTTTACAGAAAGTTCTGCACTCCTTAGCAGGCTATCAATTTGACGGGTAATTTCTTCTCTGTTCTGATTTTGGGCACTAGATGAAAAAATTAAAAAGCACGAAAAAAGCAGGATATACGTAAGCTTTAATTTATCCATTTTATAGCTAAACGGCTTAAAATTGGAACTAAAGATACTTAAATTAATAGAAAGTTGAAATTAAATCTATCAACCTGCTTGAATATCCAATTTCATTATCGTACCAGCCAATAAGCTTGATTAATTTACCATCGATTACAGATGTCATTTGAGCATCAAAAACGCAAGAATGAGTGTTTCCAGAGATATCTTTAGAAACAATGGGATCTTCAGTATAACTTAAGATGCCTTTTAAACTAGTTTCTGCCGCTGTTTTGAAAATCCTGTTTACTGCTGCTATGGAAGTTGATTTCGAAACATTGATTGTCATATCCGTAAGTGATCCGTTGGGTACTGGAACTCTAATACCGCAGCCTCCAATAACATCATTTAAATAAGGGAAGATACTGGTTAGTGCTTTGGCAGCTCCGGTTGTGGTAGGAATAATAGACTGTGTTGCCGCACGGCTACGTCTTAAATCCCGATGTGGCTGGTCATGTAAACTTTGATCTGAAGTAAACGAATGTACTGTGGTGATATAAGCTTGCTCAACTTGAAAATTTTCATGAATAAGCTTTAGCATGGGTGCTGCATTATTGGTAGTACAGGATGCATTTGAAATAATGTCTTCGCTACCGTCCAAAATATTATCATTTACTCCTAGAACCACCATTTTAATGCTGTCGTCCTGTGGTGGAACCGATAAGATTACTTTGTTTACGGATCCTTTTAGGTGCTTTTCGAGTTCTGGTCGCGTTTTAAACTTTCCGGTAGCTTCGACCACTACATTTACTGCAGTAGACTTCCAATCGATTGTAGAAGGATGATTTTCGTTAAAAACAGTGATCGTTTTTCCGTTTACGATTAACTTATTTTCTTGTGCAGAAATGCTAGCATTAAAAATCCCATGTATGCTATCATACTTTAATAAATGTGCTAATGTTTTTGCATCGGCCAGGTCGTTTATCGCGACTACATTTATTTGAGGATGATCAATAAGTAATCTAAACAAATTTCGGCCAATGCGGCCAAAACCGTTTATTCCAAGATTAATTTTAGGCATTTTCTTAGTTAATATGCTTTTGTGCTTTGTAAGAAGATCTTACCAGTGCGCTACTTTCTACATGTCTAAACCCTAAATCTAAACCTATAGCTTCGTATTTTTTAAATTGATCTGGAGTGATAAACTGCTTAACAGGCAGGTGGCGTTTACTGGGTTGTAAATATTGCCCGATGGTTACCACATCTACGTTAGCGTCTTTAAGATCGTGAAGCGTTTGGATAACTTCTTCTTCTGTCTCGCCAAGACCAAGCATAATTCCCGATTTTGTACGATTAATACCTTGATCTTTTAAATAGCGTAGAACTTCTAAGGAGCGATCGTATTTTGCCTGAATTCTAACTTCACGGGTTAAGCGACGCACGGTTTCCATATTATGGGAAACAACTTCAGGAGCTACTTCTACGATACGGTCTATATTCCTTGTATTTCCCTGGAAATCGGGGATAAGCGTTTCAAGGGTGGTTTCAGGATTCATACGGCGAATCGCTTTTACCGTTTCGGCCCAAATGATAGATCCCATATCTTTTAAGTCATCACGATCGACACTTGTCACCACCGCATGCTTAATTTTCATTAATTTAATAGATCGTGCTACTTTTTCTGGCTCATCCCAATCTACCGTTTCCGGTCTGCCGGTTTTTACACCACAAAAACCGCAGGAGCGAGTACAAATATTACCTAAAATCATAAAAGTGGCAGTGCCTTCGCTCCAGCATTCTCCCATATTCGGGCAACTCCCCGAAGTACAGATAGTGTGTAGGTCGTATTTGTCTACAAGACTACGTAATTCGGTATATTTTTTACCTGTAGGAAGCTTAACTCTAAGCCATTTTGGTTTTCCTTTAGGTGTTGTTTTTGTAGGTGTAAGTGTCTCTGTACTCATAGCAAAAATCTCTTTTTCAAAGATACAATATTCTATCTAATTGCATAATTAGACGTAGCTAGTTTAAAAACTTAACTAGCTTTTTCGGTCTTCAATAATTTCTGAAAGTAATTTTTTGGCTCTTAATAATTTAACCTTCACATTATTCATAGGTTCGCCCAAAGATTCTGAAATTTCTTTATACGATTTCTCCTGAAAAAACCGAAGGTTTAAAACTTCCTGATAATGTGGTTTTAATTTTTTGATATCCTGAAGGAGTTGTGCCAGGTTTTGTTCGGTAATGAGCTTGTCCTCAATAGAAGGTGTTTCGTCTACAATCGTATTTACTTTATCAGTTGACTCAGAAATAGTATTGATGCGTAACTGGCTGTTTTTCTTCCGAAGGATGTCTACATGAATATTTTTAGAAATCGCAATAAGCCAAGTACTAAACGAGTAATTTTCGTCAAAAGTTTCTAATCTTTTAAAAGCTTTAGAAAAGGTTTGTACGGTAATGTCTTCAGCTTCATACTCATTTTGTGTTTTTTTTAGCTGGAATCCATAAACATCGTTCCAAAATTTATCAAGCAAATAGTTAAAAGCCGACTGGCTTCCTTTTTTTGCCTCTTGGATTTTTTGTAATAATAACTCCTGATTTATTTCCAATGTGAGGGTTTTGAAATAATGTTTGCTATAAATATACCTAATTGCGCTAGGATTAGGAAAGGTTCGAGAATAGGAAATATCCAAATTACATCTTTTTCATCTAATTTTTTAGCTGACTGAAAATAGACGATGCCTTCTATTATTAAAGTTAATCCCAAGACACCTAAAGTGAACGGCCAGTATAATTTAAAAACCAATAGAATAATCAACAAGACCCAAAATAGCAATCTGCTGGCGTAAAATAATCCTAATAAAAATTTATGCCTGGATTTATAAAATTTCGCTACAGAGGCATGTCTTCTTTTTTGTCTAAACCATCCAGAAAGACTGGTCTTGGGTACACTTCTGGTAATACTTTCCTGATGATCGCAAAGCACTACGTTATTATTGGTGGCAGCCTCGTTTACAAAAAGATCATCGTCGCCAGATCGAACTTGTAAGTGTGAGGCAAAACCATTCATTTTATAAAACTGGCTAGAGGTATAGGCAAGATTTCTACCTACACCCATATAGGGATTACCAAGTTTTGCGTAAGAAAAATATTGTATGGCAGTTAAAAGCGTTTCAAAACGTATTAACTTATTGATAAACGATTTTTTATATTGAAAGTATCCACCATACCCTAAAACGATAGATTTTTCTTCAGAAAATCCTGAGGCCATATGTCTAAGCCAATGAATTGATTGAGGCGCACAATCGGCATCGGTAAAAATTAAATGCTCATTTTGCGCTTTTTTGATCCCCAGTGTAAGCGCGTATTTTTTATTGGCCCAAAATGCTTCGTTATTTACAACATTTACGATTTTAATTCGGGGATCCAATTGTTGAAATTCTTCAATAATATCCAGGGTGTGATCTGCAGAGGCGTCGTTAATAACTATTACCTCAAAATCAGGGTAGTCTTGCTCTAATATGGAAGGCAGGAAATTTTGTAAATTTTCAGCTTCATTTTTTGCGCAAACAATTACCGAAACAGGAAATGTTACTGGTTTGGCCTCAGAAGTTGCTGCTCCCGAAAAATTAAAAAAAGCTAGAAAATAACCTATATTAATTGCCGCGAATAGAAGAAAAAGGGCAAATAGAACTGTTGCCATTCAGCATTAATTGGACGGTTGCTTTGGATTTTTACACTTCTCGTCTGGCATCTTTCCGCAGAAACTGCAGGGTTCACCTTCTTTATTTAAAAATGGACTCTGGCTAGCGCAGGTTCCTGCAAACTCCCCATCTTTCTTTCCCCATATTTTAATTGCAATACCTGCAAAGGCTAATCCTAATAAAACTGCTGTTATAATAAATAGTTCCATAATTAAATCTTGTAATGCAAAAATACGAATTATTCGCTCTTTTTTAAAATAAGTCGCATGTTTAGTAATTGCTTTACATTCTTTAACGAAGTTTTACCGTTTTGAGATTTTAAGTGGCTGTACTTTAGAAGTATGAAACAGATAATATTAATTTTTACAGCTCTTTTTTTAGTGGTCTCTTGCGGTAAAATAAAAGAAAAACAGCGGCAAAATATGATCGACGAGGTGAAATTCGAAGATAGTTTGCTTAGCGTTAGCAATACAAAGCGAATGAAAGCAATAACCAAATCAAGAAGTATAGCTATTATCGCAGCAGAAGATATTAAGCTTTCTAGTTTTAATCGAGTGCTTCAAAATGGAGATCTTGTGGCGACTTTATTGAAGGGACGTGGGCCGTACACTGTTTTTGCTCCGGAAGATGAAGCTTTTGAAACTATAAATTATGATGAATTCGACGAAAATGAATCGGCAGGATTCTCTAAGTTATTCATACTGAATCGCGCTTTGCCTTACGAAAAATTAAAAGCTGAAATTCTCGAAAATCGGCATCAATTATTAGTAGAAAATATGGAAGGCTCAAGGTTAAAATTTATAGAAAAAGATGGCGATGTTTATATAAAATCGGCTTCTGGAGAATTGCTGAAATTGGCTAAGCCGGCCAAAGCTTCAAACGGATTTTTATATAAAATAAACAGAATTGTGGGGCGGAATTAAATGATATTCACTTCAGGTTCCAGGTCAATCCCGAATTTTTCTTTGACAATTTCCCTGATTTTTATCGAAAGCATTAAAATATCACTTCCGCTAGCATTCCCATAGTTTACTAAAACCAATGCTTGTTTTATATGTACACCGGCGTCGCCATCACGATGGCCTTTTAATCCTGCTTTATCAATAAGCCACCCTGCAGGAATTTTTACTTCGCATTCACTAATGGGATAATTTGGGATTTCTGGAAAATCTTGTTGTAGATTTTTAAAAACTTCCATAGAAATTACAGGATTCTTGAAGAAACTACCAGAATTACCAATCTTGGCAGGATTGGGAAGTTTGCTTTCCCGAATTCGAATTACCGCATCTGAAATGTCTTTTATAGTTGGATTTTCGATGCCTTCTAATTCAGATTGGATAGCACCGTAATCTATTTTAAGTTGATGATTTTTGGTACTTAGTTTAAAATGTACACTGGTGATAATGTATTGTGCTTTCAGTTTATTTTTAAAAACGGAATTTCTATACCCAAATTCGCAATCTTCAAGCGTAAAAGTTCGACTTTCTAAAGTCTGGATGTTAATGGCCTCGCAAGACACAAAATTGTCTTTAAGCTCTACGCCGTAAGCCCCAATATTTTGGATGGGAGAGGTTCCTACATTTCCCGGGATAAGGGAGAGGTTTTCTAATCCGCCAAAATCATTTTTTAGCGTCCATAAAACAAACTCATGCCAGTTTTCGCCGGCATGAGCTTTTATAATGGCATAATCATCTTTTACTTCTAGAACTTCTTTTCCTTTTAAATCGATCTGGAGTACCGTTTTATGAATATCTCCTGTTAGTAACATATTGCTACCGCCACCCAGGATAAAAAGTTCTTCGGCATAGGTTTTCCTTAAAATCTTTTTTAAATCTTCAATCGTTTGGATTTTGATGAATTTACTGGCTCTAACATCAATCCCAAAGGTATTGTAGGGCTTTAAAGAGACATTGTGGATTACCTTCATATCCTATTTACTGGTATATTGTTTAATCGCCACCTCTAAGATTTGTAAGGCACGTTCAAGATTTTCTCTTTTTAATACATAAGCAATACGCACCTGGTTTAATCCCGTATTTGGAGTAGAGTAAAAACCGGCAGCAGGAGCCACCATTATGGTTTCACCTTCGAATTCAAAATCTTCCAACAACCATTGCGCAAAATCATCTGCACTTTTTATTGGCAGTTCTGCGATACAATAAAAGGCTCCTTTAGGTTTAGCCACCTTTACACCTTTAATCTTTTCAAGACCTTCTACAAGAATATTTCTTCGTAAAGTATATTCTTTATTTACTTCTTCAAAATACTCTTGCGGTGTATCTAAAGCAGCTTCACTGGCAATTTGAGCTAAGGTTGGAGGACTAAGTCGTGCTTGAGCAAACTTCATTGCGGTGGTGATTACTTCTTTGTTTTTAGAAACCAAGCAACCAATACGAGCACCACACATACTAAAACGCTTAGAAACCGAATCTACCATAATTGCGTTGTTCGCTAACTCAGGAATGCTCATAATACTATTATGTTTTACTCCGTCATAAGTGAACTCTCGATACACTTCATCAGCGACAACGAAGAGGTCGTGTTTTATAGCCAAATCGGCGATTTGTTGTACTTCTTCTTTTGTATATAAATATCCTGTTGGATTGCCAGGATTGCAAAGAAGAATGGCTTTTGTATTTTCTGTGATTAGTTTTTCGAATTCCGAAATTGGAGGTAAGGCAAAATTGTTTTCAATAGAAGATTTAATTGGTACAATTGTTACTCCGCTTGATGTCGCAAAACCATTGTAGTTGGCATAAAACGGCTCAGGAATGATCACTTCGTCTCCTGGATCTGTAATAGTTCCCATTGCGAATAAAAGGGCTTCAGAACCACCGGTGGTCACAATAATATCTTCTGCAGTGACGTGAATGTCATTTCTTTCGTAATATTTAGCCAGTTTTTCACGATAGCTTGCAAAACCTGCAGAATGGCTATAAGATAAAACTTCTATACTGTTATCCCTTACGGCCTGCATAGCAATTTCAGGAGTTTTAATATCGGGCTGTCCAATATTTAACTGGTAGATCTTTTTACCTTTTTTGGCTGCCGCTTCTGCAAACGGAACTAATTTCCTTATCGGAGATTCGGGCATGCTAAGCCCTTTTTTAGAAATTGAAGGCATTCTTGTGCGTTTTATATTCGTTGCAAAAATGCAAAATTTAAGTAAGAATCTAAGGAAGCTTTTATTGAAATTTGACTCGATAATTGATATTAAATGTTCCGGTGCTGTAAGGATAGTTATCAAGATACCTTGAAATAAAAATAATTTTCTGACAGACTGATGGGCTTGCCCTAAGGCAGTTTACTTTTAAGCGCCACATTTTATGAGACATAAAAAAACTCCCGAAATTTCGGGAGTTTTAAGATTTTACAGTGATTTCTGGTTATTTGGTATCCGTATCACCACCATCGGTTTTGGGGGTTTCATCGTCCAAAACCCTACCTTTTATTTTTAAGGCTTTGGTAGGCTCTTCAGCATTAGAATATACGGTAACCGTTTTTCTTATCGGTCCAGGTCTATTGGTGTCGTATTTTACTTCAATTTTTCCAGATGCTCCCGGTTTAATTGGTCCATCTGGTTTTTTAGGAATCGTACAGCCGCAGCTGGAAGTTACATTGGTGATCACCAAATCGATGTCTCCTGTATTTGTAAATTCGAATACACGAACGCCATCGCTTCCTTTTTTAATTTCACCATAGTCTATTGTTTCAGACTTAAACTGCATTTTGGCAGTTTTTTGTGCCATAGCAGAATTAAATCCTACAAAGGCTAAAATGGCAATTAATGCTAGTTTTTTCATAATTCAATAATTTTCGGAAGAGTAAAGATACGCTGAATTACAACAGATTCAAAAATTATATTCAATTCAACTTCTTTTAAAATCCTCCACTTATAATTACTTTTGCCTTTATTTTCAAAAACTAGACCAAATATGGCAATCGCTTCACAATACAGTGCAAATAAAGTAGAGGATAAATGGTATAAATACTGGATGGATAATAAATACTTCCATTCAGAGGTAGACGAAAGAGAACCTTATACGATTGTAATTCCGCCACCAAACGTAACAGGAGTCCTGCATATGGGGCATATGCTTAATAATACTATTCAGGATGTATTGGTACGAAGAGCGCGTTTAAAAGGTTTTAACGCGTGCTGGGTGCCGGGAACAGATCATGCTTCTATCGCTACCGAAGCAAAAGTTGTGGCAAAACTTAAAAACGAAGGGATTAGCAAAAACGATCTTTCTCGTGAGGAGTTTTTAGAACATGCCTGGGAATGGACACATAAGCATGGAGGTATTATTCTGGATCAGCTTAAAAAATTAGGCGCTTCTTGTGACTGGGATCGTACAAAATTTACAATGGACGACAATATGTCTGCTTCTGTAATTAAAGTTTTTGTGGATCTTTATGAAAAAGGTTTGGTGTATCGCGGATTTAGGATGGTAAACTGGGATCCTGAAGCAAAAACTACGCTTTCTGACGAAGAGGTGATCTATCAGGAAAAACAAGGACATTTATATTACCTAAACTATAAGATCGAAGGAAGTGATGAATCTGTAACTATTGCTACTACTCGTCCTGAAACTATTCTTGGCGATACTGCCATCTGTATTAATCCTAACGACGAACGTTTTACACATCTTAAAGGTAAAAAAGCAATTGTGCCTATTTGCGGAAGAGTAATCCCAATTATTGAAGATGAGTATGTAGATATTGAGTTTGGTACTGGTTGTCTAAAAGTGACTCCGGCGCATGATGAAAATGATAAAATGTTGGGGGATAAGCATAATCTTGAAATTATTGACATTTTTAATGAGGATGCTACACTCAATGATTTTGGGATGCATTATGTAGGGAAGGATCGTTTTAGGGTAAGAAAAGAAATTGTTGCTGAATTAAAAGCATCTGGTGTTTTAGTGAAAACCGAAGATCATACTAATAAAGTAGGAACCAGCGAACGTACCGGTGCGGTGATCGAACCCAAACTAAGTGACCAGTGGTTTTTAAAAATGAAGGATCTAGCACAACCGGCTATTGATGCGGTTGTTGGAGATGATATTAATTTGGTGCCAGAGAAGTTTTTAAGTACATATCGTCACTGGATGGAAAATGTACGGGATTGGAATATTTCTCGTCAGCTTTGGTGGGGACATCAAATACCGGCTTATTATTTTGGTGACGGAACTAATGATTTTGTAGTAGCAGAGACGCTTGAAGATGCAGTTCAAAAAGCACAGGAAAAAACAGGAAATTCAAGTTTAACAGCTGAAGATCTTACTCAGGATAAAGATGCTTTAGATACCTGGTTTTCTTCCTGGTTATGGCCAATGAGTGTTTTTAACGGGATACTGGAACCAGAAAATGACGAAATAAATTATTATTATCCAACCAATGATTTAGTCACCGCACCAGAAATTTTATTCTTCTGGGTGGCAAGAATGATTATCGCGGGTTATGAATATCGAGGGGAACGACCATTTAGAAATGTGTACCTAACCGGAATTGTTCGTGATAAGCAACGTCGTAAAATGTCTAAATCTTTAGGGAACTCACCAGATCCACTAGGGTTGATTGACCAATACGGTGCAGATGGTGTTCGTGTGGGAATGCTACTTAGTTCTCCTGCAGGAAACGACCTGATGTTCGACGAGGATCTATGTAAGCAGGGTAGTGCTTTTGCTAATAAAATATGGAATGCATTCCGCCTGGTTATGGGATGGGAAGTTTCAGCAGCGACTAAGCAACCAGAGACTTCTAAAATCGCAATCGACTGGTATAAAGCAAAATTCCAGAAGAGTTTAGCAGAAATTGAAGATCATTATTCTAAGTATCGAATTAGTGATGCGCTAATGGGAACCTATAAATTAATCTGGGACGATTACTGTAGCTGGTTTTTAGAAATGGTAAAACCTGCTTATGGGCAACCGATAGATAAGATGACATTCGATTCGGTAATCGCTATTCTAGAAGATAATTTAAGAATTCTTCATCCTTTTATGCCTTTTGTTACAGAGGAGATTTGGCAGACCATCAGTGAAAGAACACCAGAGGAAGCTCTAATTGTAGCGCAATGGCCAGCGCAAGTAGCTTATGATGAAAAAATTATCAATGAATTTGTTTTTGCTTCAGAGGTAATCTCTGGGGTGCGTAAGATTAGAAAAGATAAAAATATTGCGTTTAAAAATGAGATCGATTTAAAGGTTCAGAACAATGATAATGTGTCGGACTCGTTTGATAAAGTGATCGCTAAAATGGGCAATATCGCCAACCTGGATTATGTAAATGAACAGGTAGAAGGAGCCTTATCTTTTCGTGTAAAATCAAATGATTATTTTATTCCGGTTGGTGGAGCAATCGATGTGGAAGCTGAAATTGCCAAGCTAGAGGAAGAATTAAAATATACCGAAGGTTTCTTAAATTCAGTAAATAAAAAACTCTCTAATGAGCGCTTTGTGAACAATGCTCCAGAGAAAGTTGTTGCTATTGAAAAAGCGAAACAAGCAGATGCAGAAGCTAAAATTGAAGCTTTAAAGACAAGTTTAGCGAGTTTGAAATAGAAAAACATAAAGCCTTACATGAAAGCCTCACAACTTTGTGGGGCTTTTTGTTTGTAGTAAAAATGAAATTTAGAGTAGAGAGAAGAAAACAATAATCAAGATAAAATTTTTAATGTTGGATTTGATTTTTTGAGCTGAAAACTAACGGCTAAAAGCATATCGCTTTTCTGTAAACTATAAACTCTCTCTAAGCAGATCACTTGCTGTTAGAATAGAGAAAATATAGCGTTGAGGTTGTTTAATTGGGGAATGTGTTATGCGATGATTTCGCTAAGAACTAGAATCCGAGAATTCGGTAAGTTTTTTTCTGAAAGCTAATAATCTACTTTTATTCTAAACCTGAGTTTGATATAAAAGTTTTTGCAGGCATTTTGGTTCATTGAGTGAATTTTCAAGGAAAATTTGTATCGAAATGCTACCAAAATGGAAACTTCGATACAAAATCTTTTGCCAAGATTTCACTCAGTCTCCGAAATTTTCTTAGATCGAACTGAGGTTCTAAAGCTTTTTGACCGAAACATGAATTTATTATTAAAATTAAAAACCTCACAGATCATAGCTATCCAGAATAGGCCTGTGAGGGTTGATAATGTATACGGTAATTAGCATTGTAAATTGTTTACCGTGACTGCGAGCAGAACTACTGCGCCGTGTCCTTTTTCTTCTTATTTTTATTTAGCAATCCGCCCAGAATCGATTTTGCAGCGTCTTCAATTTTTTTCTCCTGCGTTGTTTTAGTAGAATCGGTTTTTGTTTGTGGAGTCTTTGTTGCCGTACTATCTGTAGACTGCTGGTTTTGATTGTTTTTACCCAGTTGTTTATTAATCAGGTCATTTAAGGCATTCGTACCTTTTTCTTTCAGGTTATTTTTCTGCTCTTCAACAATTTTCTGCGTTAAACTACTAATGGCCTGCTGCATATTCAAATTGATCTGCGGACTTTGGAAAGTTCCGCTTAAACCAACAGGAATTTCAACTTTGGTATTTTGCAAACTCGATCCGCTTAGCTGACTTAAGGTATTTCCAATCTGGTTTCCTAAATACTTAGCAGGAACATCTAAATTCAGTTTATAATTCATGTTCATATCAAAACCATGGCTACCCGAAACCTGTACCAGAACATCTTTAATTTTAAAATCGAATGGCTGAATATTTACCGCACCATCTTTAAAAGATAATTTTGTTTTTAGATTATTTAAATCAACTTTATCAAGATCGATAAAATTGAGTTGACTGTCTAGTTTCGCTAAAAGCGGCATTTTTTCTGGATTTACATCCGCGGTTAATATTTGAGCTAAAGCATCACCGGCTAAACTGGTTAAAATTGGGGTAAGATCGTTGTTTAAATTTCCTTTTAAATTTAGGTTAGTTTGTATTTTTCCCTGCAATGCGTTGGCGATAGGTGCCAATCCTTGCATAAGTTCCAGTCCGTTAAAAGATTCAGCAATACTTATCGCATTTAGATCTAAAGACATATCGAATGTTGGCGTTGCAGTTTTTGTAGAAACATGACCGTTAAGAGCGATATTTCCGTTAAAAATATCTGTAGTGATATTTTCTAAGGTTGCGGTTTCATCACGGATAATCAATTTTCCTTTAGCATTGGTTAGTTTTAGATTATCGTAAAGAACCTTGTTTGCATTGAAGGTAAGTACCACATCCAAGAAAGACGGTATTTTTATCGCTTCTTCACCGGTGGCTACTTTTTCGGTTTTTGATGTTTCAGACGTGTTTTCTTCGGAAGTTGTTACTGGTTTCTCTTCGGTTTGGGCAACCATAAAATCATTCACTGCAAAAGTGTTTGATTTTACATTGAAGATCCCTTTTAATTCCTGATCTGTAAACAAGAAGCCCATTAAATTCTGAATAGTTCCTGTAGCCTGTAAGTCGGTTTGACCAGTGGTTAAATCAAGTTCTGGAACAGTGACATTACCCTGACTCAAATTCACCTTGGCGCTAGAGACTTTAATTTCATTAGGGATTTCAGGGGATTTGTAGCTAAAGTTTTTGATCCCTGCCGTACCACTACTTTTTACATTTTGATATTGTTCTTTTTCGATACTGTTCATATCAAAACTCGTAGAAGCATCTACGGTAAGGATTCCGTTTAGATCAAGATCCATATCTAAAGGATAAGCCTTATCAAGGTTTGCTAAATTTAGGGTTCCGTCTAAATTTAGGGCTACTAACATATTACCCATAAGATTTTTTACACTTCCATTAGCCGCAAAACGATCCTGATCGATTCTGAATTTTACATTTTTAAAAGTTAAATAAGTATCTTCTACAATTCCGGTTTCGTTTAAAACACGTAGATCGAGATTTATGTCCTGCACACTTTTTGGCAAGTCGGGATATTTAAAAGAGGCATTATTTGAGGTGACTTTAATATCTAATTTAGGAATGTATTTGTCGTTTGCGGTACCTTTAATCATTCCATCAACCACAAAATCTCCCTTGGTTTCAACGTTTTCGATATTCTTGGCGTACACTTCAGGAATTACCGCCAGGAAGTTTTTAAAGTCAGATGATGGTGTTTTAAACGTAAGATCAATATTCGTATCGTCCCCATCAACCTGCACAAAGCCATTAAAAGTTAATGGTAATTGATTGATATGCGCTTCGTTTTCAAGGAAGGTATATTTCATATTTTCCAGATCCATTTGGATTACGGCATCTAGATCTACTTTATTCTTGTTTAAATAGTTAATACTATCAAATTCAAAAGAAACGATAGCTTCAGTATCGGTATCCAATTCGGTTTGGTCTAACGAAAAATCTCCGGTTCCCTGGTGATTTAATTCTTCTAATTTTAAGGCCATTTTAGCCCCAACGTCTTTATAGTGTAATCGGGAATTATTGATCTCGTAATGCTGAAGGTCTAAACTAAAACCGCCGGTGGTGTCTGCAGGGGTTCCTGTTGTGGTTGCGGTAGTATCAATTTTAGCGATGTCATAATTGGCTCTGCCCAGTGAATCTACCAAAATATTAATATAAGCATCATTAACTTTAAATTGGTCTATTCTCTTTGGTTCTTCGCTCCCTTTAAAAAGTTCTTTGATGCTCATTTGCAAGGTTACTTCTTTAACATCGGCCAGAGTATCGCCTTCAAAAGGAGCGTTGTTAATTACGCTCACGTCACTTAAAACCACGGTAGCTTGTGGGAAACTTCTAAATAAACTAAGGTCGATATCAGCAAATTCAACCTTGGCATTTACGTTATTATTAATCGTCTTCTTAACGAAATTCTCTATTTGTGAAGAAAATAAAAACGGGGCTGCAATCAATAATACAATAATTACAAGTAGCGTAATTCCTATAATTTTAAATACTTTTTTCATCGCAATTAAGGTTAAGTAGTAGTTTTTTCTCGATAATCGAGATTAAATATTTCAATGTTTGCCTAGAAATAAACTTGTTTTCTAATAAATGCCTCGAGCTAGTTACTCATACAAAAGTAATACCGAATCAATCTTGTTCTTCCAGGATAATTTCTTCCCCTTCCGCAAGCTTAAATCGTTTTCTCATTGCATATACCGCGGCATATAGAAAAGGTGTATCGCAAATCGCTACAATTACTTTAAATAAAAACCCACTTAGTAAAAGAGCACCAAAACGATCCCATTCAATTTTATGAAAGCTACACAACAAGAAAAGCACGGAAAAGGTGTCTACAAATTGGGAAAGAAAAGTTGAAAAGTTATTTCTTATCCAAAGATGTTTCCCTTTGGTGAGTTTTTTCCAAAAATGAAAAAGCTGAATGTCGATGTATTGAGCCAGTAAGTAAGCCAGCATCGAAGCAATTACAGCAATGGCGGTAGCTCCAAACACTTTTTGAAATAATTCATTTCCAATAGGGGACCAGTCTGTTGCCGGTACAGCATCTGCGGTATAAATAATCAATAAAGAAAAGAGCGAGGCAAAGATTCCGGCGGTCACGACCTGGTTAGCTTTCTTTTTCCCATACACCTCACTAATAAGATCGGTAATTAAAAACGTAACCGGATATGGCAAAATACCCACCGAAATTTCAAAAGTATAAAGGCCGAAAAAATCCCAGCTAAAAAACTTCTGAAATATTAAATTAGAAACTACCAGAGATGCAATGAACAAAGCGGCTAGAATCAGGTAAAATCTATAGGCCGTTAGTTTATCTTTTAAGTAGAGTTTTGCCAAATTTATTTTTTAAAATACTTACCAACAAAATTAAGGGTATGTGCATTTGTTTTGCTTAATTTGCTGTGAAATTATAGCATACCCCTTATTAAACTTTTCTTAATTACAGTTTGAAATCCCCTAAGATAGTACATATAGCGCTGGGAAGCAATGAAGGAGAGCGTTTTGATATTTTACAAAATGCAGTAAACAGGATATTTGAAGATGTTGGTGAAATTCTAAAAATTTCTTCGGTGTATGAAACCGCTTCCTGGGGTTTTGCCGGAAACACCTTTCTTAATGCCTGTATTTCGGTTTCTACACGTTTTTCTGCGGAAGAGGTACTACGGAAATTATTAGCGATTGAAGCTTACTTTGGCCGAAAAAGGAATGATACTAGAAATTACCAAAATCGAACTTTAGATTTGGATGTTTTGCTTTTTGAAGATGAAGTGAGTGAAACAGAAACCTTGACTTTGCCGCATCCGCAAATCCAAAATCGACGTTTTGTATTACAACCTTTAAATGATATTGCTTCTAAAGAAGTGCATCCTGTACTAAAAAAGAAAATTCAGCAATTATTGCTCGAAGTAAAGGATGATGCTGGATTGTCTAAAATCGATGCGAAACTTGAAACACCCAAGCTCAATAACAAGTTTAGTTCCTGTAATTATATTGCGGTGGAAGGGAATATTGGAGCCGGTAAAACCAGTTTTTCGACAATGATTTCTCAGGATTTTAACGCCAAACTAATTTTAGAGCGTTTTAAGGACAATCCGTTTTTACCAAAATTTTACGAAGATCAGGAGCGCTATGCTTTTTCGCTAGAGATGTCTTTTTTGGCCGATCGCTATCAGCAATTATCTGATGATTTGGCGCAGTACGATTTGTTTAAGGATTTTGTGATCTCTGATTATGACGTTTTTAAATCCCTGATTTTTGCTAAAATCACTTTAGAAGAAGATGAATATTCGCTGTATCAAAAGTTATTTCATTTAATGTATAAAGAGTTGGTTAAGCCAGATTTGTACATTTATCTTTATCAAAATACCGAAAGGTTACTTCAGAATATCAAAAAAAGAGGGCGGGAATACGAACAGAATATTCAGCCTGAATATTTAATGGATATCAATAAAAGCTACCTCTCTTTTATAAAGTCTCAAACCAATATGAAAGTTCAGATTATCGATATTTCTGAACTGGATTTTGTAAACAACCGCAAAGATTACTTGAAATTATTAGGAGAAATTAAGCTATAGGTTTTAGTTTATAGTAAAATGATGTCACTTCGAGTGACAGATTTCGAAATGAAATGGAGAAATTTGTTGTATCGAGAAGTTTTTTTAGTTGATTGTTAACGACTTCTCCATTTCGCTACGTTATAGTCGAAATAACGAGAATCTTTGTCATTTCGATCGAGTTCCCAAAAAGTCTATGATAAGTTTATAGTCAATTCAAAATTGAGATTTAAAATTAAATACTCCTGATTCCTGATTCGTCCCTCAAAATCACTTTAGTTTACAGTAAGGTGATGTCACTTCGAGTGACAGATTTCGAAGTGAAATGGAGAAATTTGTTGTATCGAGAAGTTATTTCATTTAATGTTTAAAGAGTTGGTTAAGCCAGATTTGTACATTTATCTTTATCAAAATACCGAATTACTTCAGAATATCAAAAAAAGAGGGCGGGAATACGAACAGAATATTCAGCCTGAATATTTAATGGATATCAATAAAAGCTACCTCTCTTTTATAAAGTCTCAAACCAATATGAAAGTTCAGATTATCGATATTTCTGAACTGGATTTTGTAAACAATCGCAAAGATTACTTGAAATTATTAGGAGAAATTAAGCTATAGGTTTTAGTTTATAGTAAGATGATGTCACTTCGAGTGACAGATTTCGAAATGAAATGGAGAAATTTGTTGTATCGAGAAGTTCTTTTAGTTGATTGTTAACGACTTCTCCGTTTTGTTACGATAAAGTGGAAATGAGGAGAATATTTGTCATTCGATCGAATTCCCAAAAAGTCTATGATAAGTTTATAGTCAATTCAAAATTGAGATTTAAAATTAAATACTCCTGATTCCTGTTTCTTGAATCGTACCTCTTAGCAGTCTCTTCCCTCTAGTCCATATTCTAACAGCGCAGCGCTTTACAGTTCTTGATATAATTTTTCGTCCCTCAAAATCACTTTAGTTTATAGTAAGATGATGTCACTTCGAGTGACAGATTTCGAAATGATATGGAGAAATTTGTTGTATCGAGAAGTTTTTTTAATTGATTGTTAAGACTTCTCCGTTTCGTTACGATACAGTGGAAATGAGAAGAATCTTTGTCATTTCGATCGAGTTCCGAAAAAGTTTACGATATACAGTTTACAGTCAATTCAAAAGTTAAGATTTGTCCTGATTCCTGTTTCCTGATTCCTGCTGTCTCTTTTCTATACTCTATTTTCTGACTGCTATATTCTAAATAAGCGTTCTAAGCTCTCAATATTCACTACTAAATTAATGTCCGTGTCCACCGGCAGAACTATAATCGGCGGCTTTTAGTTTTGAATACAAATCCCACAGGATTACACCAGTGCTTACAGAGATATTTAAAGAATGTTTGCTTCCGGCTTGCGGAATTTCAATTACGCCATCACTAGCCGAAACTACTTTTTGCTGTACACCTTTTACCTCATTCCCAAAAATTACCGCTATTTTTTCACCAATTTCAGGCTTAAAATTATTGAGCATTACGGCACCTTCTGCTTGTTCGATAGAAAATACTTTTATGTTATCCTCTTTCAGTTTTTCGACTAAATCTAAAGTGTCTTCAACATGTTCCCAAACCACCGTTTCAGTAGCGCCAAGGGCTGTTTTCTGAATGTCTTTATGAGGCGGTTTAGCAGTAATTCCGCACAAATAAACTTTTTCGATTAAAAACGCGTCGGCAGTTCTAAAAACAGATCCAATATTATTCAGACTTCGAATATTGTCCAAAATAACAATAATGGGAGTCTTTCTAGCCTCTTTAAATTCTTCAACCGACTTACGATTGAGCTCACTGTTTTTGATCTTCCGGTTTTTCATATCGCAAAAATAAAAATTTTTGTTGGCTTTAGTACCTGTTTTAAAACTGTGAAAATTTCACAATTAATAATTGAAAAACGATTTGCTGAAAAATCAATTGTGATTTGATGGAATTTTGCGAAAAAATAAAACTTTTGTCAAAAGCTAAGCGATAGTGCTAAATGCTGCAAGTTCCCGCTGTTTCAAAGCTCAGCTTTTTTTGGCATCTTTGGAATATTAAGTTAAATCTTTTGTAATAATTCATAACATGAGGAAAATTCTCTTTTCACTTTTCGCAATACTTTTGGGAGTAGGGCAAAGTTTTGCCCAGGTTACCCCAAAATGGATTCGATACCAAACGATTTCTCCAGATGGGGAAACTATTGCTTTTACTTATAAAGGCAATTTATATACCGTTGCTACAAGTGGTGGCGATGCAAAACAGATCACATTTCATAAAGCTCATGATTATATGCCTGTTTGGAGTAAAGACGGTAAACAGCTTGCTTTTGCTTCAGATCGTTATGGGAATTTTGATGTTTTTGTGATGGATGCTTTGGGCGGCCCGGCAACTCGACTAACGTATCATAGCAACGATGAGCAACCTTTTAGTTTTTCTGCAGATAACAAATCGGTTATTTTTGGTGCAGTTCGCCAGGATTTGGCAACACATCGGCAGTTTCCAGCAAGTTATCAGCCCGAATTATATCGCGTTCCTACGACATGTGGACGTGTAGATCAGATTTTTACAATACCGGCAGAATATGTTCAGATAAGTAAAGATGGAAAAACCATGGTATATCACGATAAAGTTGGTAGCGAGAACGAATGGCGTAAACATCACGTATCTTCAGTAACCCGTGATCTTTGGACATACGATGTTGATCAGGATAAGCATACGATGATTACGTCGTTTAAAGGAGAAGATCGCCAGCCTATTTTTGATGATTCAGAAGAGAATTTATATTACTTAAGTGAAGAAAGTGGAAATTTTAACGTGCATAAGTTATCCATAGAAAATCCTAAGGAAACCGAGCAATTAACCAGTTTTGAAAGTTTCCCTGTTCGTTTTTTAAGTTTTGGAAATGGAACTTTGGCTTTTGGGTACGATGGTGAGTTATATACCATGAGGGAAGGGCAGGAGCCTAAAAAAGTTGATGTAAATATCAGAACACAGCCTGTAGACAATAATGATAATTATATAAGTATTAAAGATGGTGTACAGGAAATGGATGTTTCCCCAAATGGTAAAGAAATTGCTTTTGTAGCCAGAGGAGAGGTTTTTGTAACCTCGGTAGATGGATCTTTAACCAAGCGAATTACCGATACGCCAAATCAGGAACGTTTTGTGTCGTTTACACCTGATGGTAAATCACTGGTGTATTCCAGTGAGCGAGATGGAAAATGGAATATTTATAAAACCGAAATTGTAAGAAAAGAGGAACCTTTTTTCTATGCTTCAACCTTACTAAAAGAAGAACCGGTAATTGAAGCCGATACCGATAGTTATATCCCTAAATATTCTCCTGATGGTAAAAAGCTAGCTTATATTTCAGGACGAAGAAACTTACGAGTAAAAGAGCTGTCTTCGGGAAAAGAAATCGACCTTTTAACTTCGGATGATCTATTTACCATGAGTGATGGTGATCAATATTTTACATGGAGTCCTGATAGCAAGTGGATTTTGATGGACTGGGGAAAATTATTAAGTAATAATGAAGTGTTGTTACTGGCTGCAGATGGTAGTAAACGGGAAAATTTAACCGAAAGTGGCTATCAGGATTATAACCCAAAATGGGTAAACGAAGGTAAGCAGATGCTTTGGTTTAGTAACCGCAATGGGCTAAAAAGTTACGCCACTAGCGGAAGAACAGAGGCCGATGTTTATTCGATGTTTTTTACCCAGGAAGCTTATGATAAATTCAATATGTCTGAAGAAGATCATAAGCTCATGAAAGCTATTGAAGAAGCTCAGAAAGCCGAGAAAGATGAGGACAAAGAAGAGGATAAAAAAGATAAGAAAGAGAAGAAAGAGGAAGAAATTAAAGATCTAAAGTTTGATTGGGACGGGATGAAAGAGAGAAAAAAACGTCTTACCACGCATTCCAGCAGCTTAAGTGATGCCGTGCTTTCTAAAGATGGAGAGAAAATTTATTACCTGTCAAGTTTCGAGGATAAAAACAATCTTTGGGAAACCAATCTTCGCACCGGTGAAACCAAAATGTCGGTAAAACTAAATTCCAGAGGGGGAAGCTTAGTTTGGGATAAAAAACAGGAAAATCTTTATCTGTTAAGCGGTGGAAATATTTCTAAAATCGATGTGGATAAAGAAAAGTCAGAAGCAATTAAGATTGCCGGAGATATGTATTATGATGAAGATGCTGAGCGTGAAAAAATGTTCGATCATGTATATATAAGAACGAAGAATATTTTCTATGAGCCAACATTCCACGGGAAAAACTGGGATTCGTTGTACGTTCAGTATAAAAAATACCTGCCGCATATTGGTAATTCGTATGAGTTTGCTGAAATGCTTTCCGAAATGCTAGGCGAACTAAATGTTTCGCATTCTGGAGCGGGATACCGTAACCGAAGCAATGATGGCGACGAAACCGCATCGCTTGGTATTTTTATGGATTATGATTTTGAAGGAAACGGAATTAAAATTGCTGAAGTTATCAAAGGCGGTCCACTAGATAAAGCGGCTTATGATATCGAACCGGGAATGGTGATTACGGCTATTGATGGCGAAACGATTGAAAATGATCAGGACATTGCAAAATACCTAAATCATAAAGCCAACAAATTTGTGTTGTTGGAGATTAAAGACCCTGAAGCAAAAGAGCCAAAGCAAATCACCATGAAGCCTATCTCTTTAGGGCAAGAGCGCAGTTTGTTGTATAACCGCTTTGTAAGAATCAATAGAAAAGAAGTAGAAGAAAAAAGTAACGGGAAACTGGGGTACGTACATATTCCGGGAATGAGCGATGAGCCTTATCGCTCGATCTACGAGGATATGATGGGGAAATATTTTGAAACCGAAGGCGTGATCGTGGATACCCGTTTTAATGGAGGTGGCGATCTGGTTGCAGATCTTGCAGCTTTCTTTACAGGAACTCCGTTTATCACTTATGAAACTGAAGATAAAGTTGTAGGAGGAGAACCAACTTCACGATGGACGAAGCCAACACTCTCTCTATTTAATGAAAGTATGTATTCAGATGGGCATTGTTATGCCAGTGGGTATACCGATTTAAATATCGGGACTACTATTGGAATGCCGGTACCAGGAACCTGTAGTTTTGCCGGTTGGGAAGGTCTTGCCGATGGTACATATTGGGGAGTTGTTCCGGTAAGTGCTAAAAATAAAGCCGGTGAATGGATGGAAAATAACCAAACCGAACCCGATATTATAGTGAAAAATATGCCGGGCGTGATTAGCGAAGGTCGCGATCAGCAATTAGAAAAAGGAATAGAAATTTTATTAGATCAGGTTACTCCAAAGGAAAAGTAAATTTCTATGAAGCCAAAAAATATAAAAGCTCCGAATTCATTTTCGGGGCTTTTTTATTATATCCTCCCAAGTAAGGTTTTAGTAAATTACAAGACCATTTTTAAGAACGTAATAAAAACAGAATCATTTGCCAAAACCAAAAAAGTCTTTAGAACCCAATAAGATCAATCTTAAAGAAAGTTTTGCTTCTTTAAAATTTGTACCGCGATTCTTTAAAGAGATTCGAAAAGTAAATCCGTTGTTGTTTTTTGCCAATATTGCTAGCCGGATCTTAAGTGCAGTAATTCCGTTAGCCTTGCTGTGGGTCGGGAAAATTATTATCGATGAGGTCGTGGTACAAATCGATGCTGAAGTAAAAGATTTTTCCCGATTATGGATTTTTGTTGTTGCGGAATTGGGATTAGCGGTTTTATCGGATTTACTGAGTAGGGCAGTTTCCCTAACCGATGCTTTGTTGGGCGATCAATATTCGATAAATACTTCAGTGAAGATTATTGAAAAAACAGCCGAACTGAATTTGGATCAATTAGAAGATTCAGAATTTTATGATAAGCTGGAAAGAGCAAGGCGCCAAACTACCGGAAGAGTAGGATTAATGTCTAATATCCTGACGCAAGGCGAAGATGTAATAGTAATTATTTAATTGCTTGTGGGGGGGCGCAGAACGCTTGTAACATTCTGAAACCCGCAGTATTTATAAGGTTTACCATGGTTTCCAGTTTTGGAACTCACGATTAACTCACATTATAATTAGAACATAGTGAAGTTGTTTGGTACCTTATTCCTATAAAAATACATAAAAAGTACTATAAAGTGTTGCCTTCGTTTTCTTTTATTGTCATAATGGCTGGTTTACCAAATTATATCCGCTTAAAATAACTTAGGTCAAACAAGAAATATTAAAGAAGAATTTATCAGTAATTAGACATACTCTTGCTTGTTAGGTAAAGTTTTTACTTATTCTCTTCTGATTTAATCGTTACATCGATTTGTTTTTTCAGATATAGAATTTTTTTTCTATTTGCTTTTGATAGTTCATTTTGTTCCTTAAGTTTAGACTCGATAACTGAGATATCATTTAAATATTTATTTATTTTAAGTTCAAGATCTTCAGATTTTTTTGATTCGAAATAGCTATAAGCAAGTGATAAAACACCTAGACCAAACGCACTAATTATTCCAAACTTGTTTAAAAAATTATTTTTTTCTCT
Organism: Zunongwangia profunda SM-A87; assembly: GCF_000023465.1. Taxonomy (NCBI): domain Bacteria; kingdom Pseudomonadati; phylum Bacteroidota; class Flavobacteriia; order Flavobacteriales; family Flavobacteriaceae; genus Zunongwangia; species Zunongwangia profunda. The sequence goes on along the minus strand of NC_014041.1, from coordinate 4,030,734 downwards.
TTCTAATAATTCCAAGCCTTTTGGAGTTATTTTTGCGATTACCGATATTTCATTTCTTGGAACTGCTCTCCCTGCCTCTACAATAATACTTATACCTCGTTTTGATTTTATTTCAATATATTCTCCTCCTTCTAGAAATTTTAAAAATCTCTTTATTTCTATCCTTTCTGCCATATCACTTTTCTGAGGAAAATTATAAAGTAGGAAATCACGTAATTCGACATAACCATAGGTATTACTAGAGGATTTTATATACTTTAATAAGCCTATTTCTAGTTTTTGAGGTTTCATTACATAATATTTATTAAAATACGAGGTCAGTCATGTAGCATCCAAAGTTTAATACTTACTTCATAAATTGTACTTTCAAAATGGACGTCTTTACATTCCTAAGATATAATATTATTCTAGTGAGTGCAAGTATATGATACCGCCTTGAACATAATTATTTTTGGTGTTAGGGAGGATCACTTTGTCTATTGTGGCGGTGCCATCATCTCGATTAGCTACTCGCTTTATTTTTCGTTTAGTTCTAATGCCATATTTATAAATGGACTAATCGATTTTCCTCTAATTGACATTCCAGCATCGATGACAGAGTCTAATTTATATCGGTCAGAAGCAGAGCCATTCAAAGCATAATCGATTCCATCAATTTCAATAGTACACCAATATTTTTGTCTACATTCAATTATAACTTCTTCTGCATAAAAAGGCCAATCTCCAACGAAATCATCTTTTAATATCTTTTTAAACTTAATATCTGGATTGATTTTTCTATTAATATTATCTATTGTAGTTCTTTTATATGCATTTTTTTCTTTTTGTTTAAATCGTGTTGTGTGTTTTCTGTAATCTGTAGTCCCTATTTTTTCATCTTTAAGTAATATGAAATCGTAATATACAGATGAGAATTGTTGAGCTTTTTCGCCCAATTGACCTATTGTAAATTGTCTACTAATACCACGAACAAATTTTTCGAGTTTGCTTATAATAAATTGTGTTACATATGAATGAACTTCTTTTTGATATTCAAAATCAGATAATTTCTCTAATAAACTTGGATCAGCAAGAAGAATATCAGTTTCGTATTTTTCCCAAAGTCTTTTAACATCAATACTTGGTTTGGATGCAGATGTAATGATGTCTAAGTTATGGTATCTAGCATATTTTCCGAATTCTGAGAGCAGATAGATTAATTCCTTTAAATCACTATCTTCTTTTAAAAATTTTTCATCAATTTTTAGTGCAGTTATTTCTCTGTTTTTAAAATAATTATAAAGAATGTTGTTTTTAAGTTCATTTAAATCGTGGCCGTTTCTCCCTCCACATTTTTTTAAATATTTACTGTCAGGATATTCATTATGAATTTCATAATACCCTAAACAAATAAAACATTTCATAAGCCTTTCTAACCCACTTGAAAGTAGCTGAAACGGTAAGTGATAAAAATCATTTATAGAATCTAAATTTTGAAACTCCCCGAAACCAAGCTTAATCAACTTAATTGAAGCTGTTAATTCATCGTATAGATATAAGTCTTTAATTGAACTATCTGTCATTTTTTTAGCTTGTGCCTAACAGTTATTAAAAATAAAAAAGTGCCGATTTACCGGAATATTATCTGGTTATCGACACTTTTTCAAATCTTAAATATTTTCTTCTTCACTATTTCTTATCTAACAACTTCTCTAAATAAGCATTTTTCTCTTTTTCTGCTTGAACTAGACGTTCGTAAAGTTCCACTATCTTTTCAACTGGATCTATGGTACAGAAATAGTTATTATTATTTGCACTATTATCTTTAAATGTATTATTAATAATGTTGAAAACAGCTTCCTCTGTAAAATGACGAATTGCTTCAGGCGATACATTTAAAACTTCAGATATCTTCTTTAGTGTACCCTCATCAACGTTTTCGCTTTTCTCGAGATTTGACACACTTTGTTGGCTGATCCCTAATTCTGCGGCAAGGGCTTCTTGCTTCATTCCTCGAAGTTCTCTGATTCGGCTGATTTTTCTACCGATATGACTGGTTTTTGTTGCTGTGCTCATAATCTCAAAGATAAACATTCTTTTTAAAAGTTGCACTCCTCACTCTTTGCAGTAAAAAACAAGTTCTTTATTGTTTTTTACTGGTTATTCTGGTTCGCTACGGTCGCTTCTTTTTAAAACTTGAAGGCTCATTGATCATCACTAAAGTTTCATTTTAACACCTTTTGATCTATGCTTACCAACTTGCATCCATCCAAAGTTATAGAATTTGCGTTAACCCAAATTACGGAAATCCTCAAAAAGCATATCGAAATTACAAGTTTATACTATTTCGGTATGCTATCATCGGCACAGGGAATTCATAATTCTTTGAATAATGATGCTTCCAAGCAACAGCAACACTATCATTTTTATTTACTGCTATTAAGCAAGCATATTCCCTCCAATTCGGTTGCTAACCTTTCAGATATTGTTCGTCAAGATTCCGGCGGAAAATATACCATTAGCTTGCTACTTTATATGCCGAAGCAACTTATAGCAGCTTCTGATCATAATAAATACTTCTTTTTTAGAATAATCCAATCAGGTGGTTTGGTTGAGGGTTCTCTTTTTGAATTAGCTCCTTTACAACTCAGCCAAATCCCTGAACTGGATATTAAGGGCATAACCAACTACACACAAGATCGAATGGCAATAGCCAAGCATTGTCTAAATTTTAGTGTTATTAATGAAAACACTGAACTATTAAGCGCTCATTTAATACGATTATCTTTTGAGCAACTTTGCTTAGGCAGTATTTATGCGTTTCTGCATTATCATCCGCAACATCATCATCCCGTTTATTTATTTAAACTTGTTCAATTTTGCCATGAAATACCACCTAATATTTTTTCAGAACAACTTTTTGAACAGTCCCCACTAAAAAGAATCTTTTGCTTTCATCATACTGAACTTCGCTACCGAAGTAGCTCTTTATTTTCAGTAACAGACCTTCACATGGCGTATTCTTATTGCCAATGTCTTTTAGATTATCTCTTACCCATTGTTAATCACCAATTACAAACTTTAAAAACAGCATCCCATGAAAACGAGAAAACTTGATCAACTAAAATTAAAACAGCTAAAGAGAATCGGAGCGACAGCCTATGGTTTAAAAAAAGAAGAAACGAAGCGTCATACCTTTAGAAACGCCACCGTTCGCTTTGGAGATCATACCGATTACATCATGCGCATTACATCACTACTGGAAGTCTGTGTCTTAGCCTTAGATGGTGAAGGTGATTTTCATTCTAAAAACTTAAGCCACCAAAGTAAAAATTCCAGTGTTCAATTAGTTATAGAAATGGTCATTGAACTAATGCCCGATGGTGATATGTTTCAATTGGAACAAATTATAGCCATACTGGAAAATGATACGGACTACATTCATTTCCCTAAGAAACTCAAAAAACAAATCATTAAAAACCAAGAACCTTATGAAAAAGGAAAAACTCATCAATAAGCTTCTGGAATTGAAGCAACATCATATGATGCATTTAACCCCTGACACCAGTAGAAAAGGAAAATGTTATAAGGGCACTTATAGAGTTGATAGCTACTTGGATCTCATGTTTTTGATCATAAACCTAATTAAGGTATGTATTGTAGCCTTAGAAGAGAATGAACAATTATGTGATCTAGAAGTACCCAATCCCAAATAAAATGTTATGGAAGTACTTCGTTTTGTAACCCAGCTTATACCATCGGAAGAATTGGCTTTAGTCGATAAGCTCTCGGAATTATTGGAAGATATAGAACTAGAAAATAAAGTTACTACGGAAAATTCCTAGAATTGGCTTTCGGATAAGAAGTGTACACGAATTTGAAATAGGTACTTTTTATCAAATTGCGTGCTAATTCAAGATGTGTGTCTGTGGACACAATCTTGTTTGCGCCCCATGATTTCGCATCGATTTAGTACGGTGAGAATTGCCGACCGAATCATGGTCTTAAAAAATGGCGCGGTGCTAGAAATTGGTACGTATGAAGAATTGATGGAAAACGATAAATTATATGCCGAATTATTTAATCTTCAGGCAGCGGGTTATCAGTAAGACGTTGAAAGTTTGATATTTAAACTGAAGCTAATTTTAGTATTTAAATTGAAAATCAAACCTCACAGGTTTTCAAAACCTGTGAGGTTTCTGCTAAAAAGAGTTTGAAAATGCCCAATTTGAGTTTTAGATTCGGTAACTGGTAGTTCTACAATATTTAATATGACCATCACAAAAAAAAATAATTTTCGGAATTTTAATCCTAATTGGACTTTTTATCGGCTGGATTATTATTGTACTTTTTGTAGAAGATTATGAAGAAACAAAATTTTATAATATTCAAATTCCAAAAAACCTAGCCTTTGAAAAACCAATTGAATTTCTAACTAATCAACAAATAGATTCTCTGAAAGAAATCACTGTAACTGAGGAAAAAATTCTTGTTATTGGAGACGGATATAGTGGTTATGATTTTTATATGTGGCATAGACCAACAGAAAAAGGAGAAATTTATATAAAAGCGTTTGAATTGACTCAAAACATACAATTATCGGAATGGAAATTAAGTAATCGGACGAGAAATAAAATATCTGAATTAGGCGATAATTATAAACTTTACGATGGAAATACTGTAATTGACGAAGGAACTTTTAAAAACTACTATCCCACTCGCTTTGAATTATGGTTTAAATCAGAAAGTTCCGAAATTGAAAAAAAACTGACTGAAAAAAACTATGTGATAGATGGTTGGGATAGATAAAAAAACTCATAAAATAATACACAATAACAAATGCGGTTTTGAATCCCTCAGAGACAATCGAGCAAGTATAAAAGGCAGTAATTTTAGATCCTGAATTTTGCGTTAAGTTCTATTTCTAACTTCGTAATTCTTACTTCTTGCTTCCGTTTTTTTACCTTATCCCCGGATAATTAATTACATTTATACTAAACAATTCAATTTTTAATGAAAACTTTTAGTATTCTCGTTCTGTTTTTTAGCTTTTCTTTGGCCGCACAAGTATCAACCCTTCCTCTTTGGCCGGAAGATGAAATGCCTAATAAGCAAAAATCTGATGAAAAGGAAGACATAAATCAGGATGATATCACCTGGATTACAAAAGTCCAAAAGCCAACATTAGAAGTTTATCTTCCGCCAAAAGCATCCGCTAACGGGCAGGCAGTTTTGGTTTGTCCCGGTGGTGGTTATGCTGGTCTGGCTTATGACTGGGAAGGTACCGAGATTGCTAAATATCTGAACTCAAAAGGAATTGCAGCCGGAGTTTTAAAATATAGATTACCAGGTTCAGCTTCAGTAAAGGAAAGTTTTAAAGCACCACTTCAGGATGCGCAGCGGGGTATTAGAATACTTCGAGCAAATGCTTTAGACTGGAATATCGATAAAAACAAAGTTGGTGTTATGGGATTTTCGGCCGGTGGACATTTGGCTTCCACTTTGGGAACGCATTATCAGGAAGCATTTTATTCCGCAATAGATAGTACAGATTCCGAAGAAATTCGTCCCAATTTTATGGTCTTAGTCTATCCGGTAATTAGCATGGATTCAAAAATAACCCATCAGGGCTCTCATGATAATTTGTTAGGTAAAAAACCAACTGCAGCATTAGAAAAACAATTTTCCAATGAGCTTCAGGTAACCGAAAATACGCCTCCTGTATTTCTTATACATGCCGGCGATGATGATGTGGTGCCGGTAGAAAATAGTCTTAGGATGTATACCTCTTTAAGAGAACATGGGGTGCCCACCGAAATGCACATTTACCCCAAAGGTGGTCATGGATTCTCGCTGGCAAACGAAATTTATTACCTGCAAAGCTGGAGTGATCGATTAACCGATTGGTTGCGGAATTTAAATTAATTTATGAGACATTTAGCGATTTATGCGAGAGATCACAAACTGGTTTCCAGACTGATAGACGATCTTAAAAAAGATAAAAAAGTACCCGGATTTGAGGGATTGCAACACAAAAATGGTTTTGAACATTCTGAAGCTGTTCTGCAAAATTTTATAAAGGACGATCAAAAGCATGGAAATTCGGTTTTAGTAAAAGATGAAAGCCGCAGTCTGCGTACTTTTTCCAGTGGTGAAAAGCGAAAAGCGCTATTAGAATATTTACTGAAAAAGCAGCCGGAATATCTAATTTTAGATGATCCTTTTGATTGTTTAGATGTGCAATCTGTAGCGAATTTTAAAGAGCGGCTTGCTGAAGTAAAATCAGATTTCATCCTTGTGCAAATCTTTAGAAGAGAAGAAGATATTCTCCCTTTTATAGATATTATTCTCGATTTTGATGGAGCCGGAAATACGGTTTTTAAAAATAAAGCTGATTTTATTGAAAACAAGCAGGGATTTTTAGAAGAAATAAAAAGGATTCCGGCGGCTCCAAAGGTTTTTGAAGGTATTCCGGAAAGTTTGATACAATTAAAAAATGTAAATGTTGCTTATGAAGATCGGCCAATTTTAAGCAATATTAGCTGGGAAGTGAAACGCAGCGAATTCTGGAAGCTTACCGGACCAAACGGATCGGGTAAAACCACCATTTTAAGTATGATTTATGGCGATAATCCAAAAGCTTATGGCGTCGATCTTTTTCTCTTTGGAAAGAAAAAAGGTAGCGGTGAATCGGTTTGGGAAATCAAAAAGAAAATCGGCTATTTTTCACCTTCGATTACTGAACTTTTTATTCGTAGAAATAGCGTAGAGGAAATGCTAATATCCGGATTGGTAGATAGTATTGGATTGTATCAAAAACCTTCAGATAAACAAAGAGCATTGGCAAAGCAATGGTTGGAGACTTTAGGATTTCAGGAGAAAGCAAAAAAAGTCTTTAATGATTTATCGAATCTCGAAAAACGGATGTTGCTAATTGCCCGCGCGATGATTAAACATCCACCATTATTGATTTTGGATGAACCTTCTACCGGGCTGGATGATAAAAGTGCCTTAAAAATTACTAATCTTATCAATCATATTGCGGCACAAAGTGATACGGCAATTATTTATGTTTCACATCGTAAAGAAAAAGGACTACATCCCGATTTTGAATATGAATTATTTCCTACGGAAAACGGATCTGTTGGAAAAATCAAGATTCAATAAACAATGATCAATGATCAATTTGAAAATGTGCTGATTTGATAATGCGGTGATGTGCAGATGTAAGCGTTAGAATTGGGTGATGAGGAATTAGACCGCTTCGCTGTTACAGAAAAGATCACGAAGCAAGAACCTGGAAACAGGATCAAAAATATTGAATTTTGAATAAAACCTGGTCTATCGAAAATTTCTCGTAAAATTGAAAGTTAACGAAGCGCTAACCTAATCTGGAAAGGTTGGTCATGCTGAGTTCGGCTCCTGATATTACATTTGGTTTTTGATTTGTATTAGAAATCGTAGGCAATAAATTATGTGGTCCATGCAGTTTTTAGTTGTAACGAATTTGATAGTTGTGCGTCTTTAGAAAAAACATCTTATGAAGAAAATAGTACTTCTTTTATTTATTTCAATTTTAATCAATCAATTAAACGCTCAAGAGAAAATAGATCCTTTCAGGATTAAAAAAGAAGCAGATAGAAATTACCAATCCAAGGATTATGCGTTAGCAACTAAAAATTATATTCAATTTATTGAAGTTGCCGATTTCAAAGTTCAGAAAAAGAGCGCAGCTTATAATGCTGCGTGCTGTTTGGCTTTACAGGAAAGCATAGATAGTGCTTTTGTAATGTTAGATAAAGCAATTGATTATGGTTTAGCAGAGAAATCTCATCTTTTATCAGATTCGGATTTGGAGATTTTACATCAAGACCAGAGATGGGAAAAATTGATTAGTGGACTTTCAGAATCAGATACGTTTAATACAGATCCAGAATTGGCAAATATTGTAGTACAGGATGTCCACAATTTTTGGGAGGCTTATGATTTAGCGCAGGATAGCTCAAATCAGGCAGCGAGCATTTATAACCAATATTATTTCGAAAAAGCTAGTCCAGGAATGCAGGATTATATGGGATTGAAAGTAAGGTCTAAAGATTATTTTATAAAGCATATTAATAGTCATCCTAAACTTTATCAAACCATAAGACAGAATACGCTTAAAGTAGATGAGTATAAAAAGGATATCCAAAAAAGTTTTAAAGAACTTAAGGAGATTTACCCATCGGCTAAATTTCCGGATGTTTATTTTGTTATGGGGGCATTTACCAGTGGAGGAACAGTTTCATCTGCTGGTTTGCTTATTGGAATAAACCAGATGAGTGATGGAGAAGATGTGAATACGCAAGAACTGGATTTTGGAGATAAATTATTGATGAATCAATCAGAAAATATTCCGTATATCGTTTCACATGAATTAATACATTTTCAGCAAGATGGCCTTAAAAATGATACTATTACCCTTGGTTATGCTATAAGTGAAGGTATGGCCGATTTTATAGGAGAATTAATTAGCGGTGAAACTGCAAATAGGAAAATATTTGATTGGGCCAAAGGGAAAGAAAAACAAATTTGGGCCGACTTTAATAAGGATATGTACTACGATCGCTACAGCAATTGGATTGGCAATTATAGTAAAGCTTCAAAAGATAGTTATCCAGATTTAGGATATTGGATTGGTTATGAAATCTGTAAATCCTATTACGAAAATGCGGAAGATAAAAAGCAGGCGATTCAGGATATGCTTACCATTCAGGATTATCGAAAGTTCTTAGCCGATAGCAAATGGGAATCGAAACTACAGCAGCTGTGATGTAATCTGAAATGTTTTAGTAGGAGAATAAGAGTAGAGATGTGAGAGGATTGATAATAAAAGCAAGACGTGGGAATAATGATTTATGACATTATTTTGAATTTAAATCCTTAAAGAGATTTCTCCATTGCGCTGCGCTTCAGTCGAAATGACTTCAATGTATGTCATCCTATGTTTGTGAATGGTAATTTCGTGAAATAATGAATAGATTTCAATAGAATAAGGGAAAGCAAAAAAACAGTTCTTCGTCATTTTGAGCCTGCCTTGCCGGCAGGTGGGCGTAACAAAGTGAAGTCGAGAAATCTTTTTAATTAGGAGTTAGGAAATAGAGAATCAAAACTCAGGAGCAAGAAATCAAGCCTGGCTGCCGACAGGCGGTTGATAAAATTCTTGTTCAGGTTTGTAATTCAGCTAAGAATGCAAACCTTACTCACTACTCACTACTCACTACTCACAACATCTAACTGTAAAAAACTTGTGAATAAAAATGAGGCTTCAATTTATCGATTGGCAAGCAGGTTTCTGTATTTTAGCGGTTCTAAAATTTTCATGGTTTGGCAGCAAAAAAAGAAGCAAAAGTGACCCCTTTAATGAAGCAGTATTTGGCGATAAAAGCTAAATATCCCGATGCAATGTTATTGTTTAGAGTAGGGGATTTTTATGAAACTTTTGGAGCAGATGCTGTGGTGGCCGCCCGAATTTTAAATATTGTACTTACCAATAGAAATAATGGCGGTGAGCGTAGTGAACTTGCGGGCTTTCCACATCATTCTTTAAATACGTATTTACCAAAACTGGTAAAGGCCGGACAACGGGTAGCGATTTGCGATCAGTTAGAAGATCCAAAAATGACCAAGAAAATCGTTAAACGTGGTGTGATCGAACTGGTAACTCCGGGTGTAGCCTTAAGCGATGAGGTATTAAACAGTAAATCGAATAATTTTCTTTGTGCGATTCACTACGGAAAAAGAAACCTTGGAATCTCGTTTTTGGATGTTTCAACAGGTGAATTTTTAACCGCGCAGGGAACTCAGGAATATATCGATAAATTACTTCAGAATTTTAGTCCGAGTGAAGTTTTAATTCAGAAGAAATATAAAAAGAATTTTGCATTAGATTTCGGCGAAGATTACCATGTTTTCTATCTTGAAGATTGGGTGTTTAAAAATGATTTTGCAAGTGAAACGCTAAATAATCATTTTAAAACCGCTTCTTTAAAAGGTTTTGGGGTATCTCACTTGGAAGAAGGAATTATCGCCTCAGGAGCTATTTTACATTATCTGGCAGAAACGCAGCATAACAAACTTCAGCATATTACAGCGATTAGCCGGATTGCGGAAGAAGAGTATGTCTGGATGGATCGATTTACCATCAGGAATCTTGAACTATATCACAGTACAGCCGCTAATGCGGTAACGCTTTTAGAGGTAATCGATAAGACGATTTCGCCTATGGGCGGTCGGTTGTTAAAGCGCTGGTTGGCGTTGCCTTTAAAGAATTCAGAAAAAATAAAAAAACGTCACGAAGTTGTTGGTTTTCTATTAGATCATCCTGAGGTCTTATATAAAATACAAGAGCAGATCAAGGAAATGAGCGATTTAGAGCGTTTAATTTCCAAAGTGGCCACCGGTAAAGTTTCACCAAGAGAAGTCATTCAGCTTAAAAATTCTTTAGAAGCCATTATTCCGGTTAAAGAAACTGCTTTAGGATGTGATAACGAAGCCTTAAAAGTTATTGGTGATAATTTACATGCTTGCGAATTACTTCGGTCTAAAATAACCGAAAGTATTAATGAGGAAGCACCGGTTTTGATTCAGAAAGGAAATGTAATCGCCAGAGGTTTTCATAAAGAATTAGATGAATTGCGGGATATTGCATTTTCAGGAAAAGATTACCTGGATAATATGTTGGAGCGTGAAAGTGCTGCTACCGGGATTACTTCGCTAAAGATTGGGAATAATAATGTGTACGGCTATTATATCGAAGTGCGAAACACGCACAAAGATAAGGTGCCGGCCGAGTGGGTAAGAAAACAAACGCTGGTAAATGCGGAACGTTATATTACCGAAGAATTAAAGGAATACGAAGCGAAAATTTTAGGTGCTGAAGAGAAGATTCTGCAATTAGAGCAGGAATTATTTTCGAAACTGGTGCTTTGGATGAACGATTATATTCAGCCGGTACAACAAAACGCGCAGTTGATCGCGCAGATGGATTGTCTATGCTCGTTTGCACAGCAGGCCAAAATCGAGCAATATAGCAAGCCTGAAATTGAAGAGGGATTCGAGTTACAAATTGAAGACGGTCGCCATCCGGTGATCGAAAAGCAATTGCCTATTGGAGAATCGTATGTGACCAACAGCGTTTTATTAGATCGCGAGGAACAGCAGGTGATTATGATTACCGGGCCTAATATGAGTGGTAAGTCGGCTATTCTACGTCAAACGGCACTTATTGTACTTATGGCTCAAATGGGAAGTTTTGTGCCGGCAAAATCGGCTAATATTGGTTTAGTGGATAAAATTTTTACCAGAGTTGGTGCCAGCGATAATATCTCGATGGGTGAATCTACGTTTATGGTAGAGATGAACGAAACCGCTAATATCCTTAATAACATTTCTGAGCGTAGTTTAGTGCTTTTAGATGAGATTGGTCGTGGTACCAGTACTTATGACGGGATTTCGATTGCCTGGGCGATTAGTGAATACTTGCACGAACATCCATCACGCCCAAAAACGCTATTTGCCACACATTATCACGAGTTAAATGAAATGTGTGATACTTTTAGCCGAATTAAGAATTATAATGTATCTGTAAAGGAATTACAGGATAATGTCCTTTTTCTGCGGAAGTTGGTTCCCGGTGGGAGCGAACATAGTTTTGGAATTCATGTAGCAAAAATGGCGGGAATGCCACAGCAAGTTTTACATCGTGCCAATAAAATTTTACAGAAGCTCGAACAAACCCATAAAATGGAAGAAAGCAGTGAGGTTTTAAAAAAATCTGCTGAAGAAGAAATGCAGCTCAGTTTTTTTAATCTGGATGACCCTCTATTGGAAGATTTGCGTGATGAATTGTTAAATATTGATATTGATACACTTACGCCGGTGGAAGCCTTGATGAAACTAAATGAGATCAAGCGAATGCTCTCGGTAAAACAAAAAAAGAAGCAAGAAAACGCAAAAAATTAAAAAAAAGCTTTGTCGTTTTAAGAAATGTGCTAAATTTGCATCCGCAATAAACAATTGCGCATCGGTAAAAACCGAAAGTTCTTTTAAATACGCGAAAATAGCTCAGTTGGTAGAGCGCCACCTTGCCAAGGTGGAGGTCGCGGGTTCGAATCCCGTTTTTCGCTCAGTATATATAATATTATGCTCGGATGGTGGAATTGGTAGACACGTTGGACTTAAAATCCAATGAACAGCAACGTTCGTGCGGGTTCAAGTCCCGCTCCGAGTACAAAGACCCTCTTTATCTTTTTGATTTAGAGGGTTTTTTGTTTTTATAAGCTTTTCTTTCTCCGGTATTTCGGATCAAGCCTAATAAATGCAGTACCGCTTGAAACAATTCAAAAAATTAATCAGGCAATCGATAGATACTTATAATAATAAAAGACCACATCCAGGGTCTTCATTTAAAAATACCTAGGTTTATACTTAATACATAGCAAAAATCCTGTGAAGCTAGCTTCACAGGATTCAATGAAATCTTTAAAACCTATTAAATTTTACGACGATTCATAACTTTCTATAGTTCATGAAATTGATTTATGCTAGATTTTTTTATATAAAAATAATTAGCGATATATGTTAGTGGGCCAAAAATAGGAATTACGATTATTAAAATAAGCCAAAGAAAAAAATTTAATTTTTTCTCTTTTCTCATTAATAGCGTAAAAGCAAGTAGAAACAATCCTAAAATAGCGACTATAAAAAGTACAATTTGATATGGCCAAATCATTAAAAGTCTCATATTCATTTTATTTTTTATTTACAACACCAAGTTTGAACCCAAACTGTACCATTAGTCCATGCAACAGCTTCTGGTTCTCCAATTTTAGTACAGCCTTCAGTGGCACCTGATGCGATATCGTCTTCCATTGATGAGGCTAAATCAGCTTTTGCTGATGTTTCATTAACTCCCACACCAACGCTAAACCCTTGTTCTGTGAAAAAATTGCAACCTTCAGATTTCATTGTTGAATTACTATTTTTAGAAGAAACCCTTTGATCCTGGTTGTAAGTGATTTCATTTAAATAAGCGATCAACGCAAATACTTCTTTCTGTTTTAAAATTTCAGCACTTGCTTTTTTTAAAAGACCTTTATAGTCTGTGGTTATTAAATAAGATTTTTTATTTAGAATGCCTATTTTAAACTCATCATCTTGTTCTAAAGTAATGAAATTTTTCTCAATTTTGACCGAGAATACAGAAAAGTCTATATGCTTCCCCCTAAAATTAAATGTTTTCTGAGTTTTGGCAGATAATTTATTATTTGAAGTCGTAACTGACGTAACACCCAATCGTAAGAATAACGGTGATAAATCAGAATCAGATTTTCTATTAGTTAAAACTTTACTTATTTCCGTCAACCCAGTTTCAGTTTCATTTTGGTTGCTTTTATTTGTAATATCGTCAGAACTACAGGATACTATTAGAGTGATTAAAGTAATTAAAAAATATTTTTTTCCCATTGTATATTTTATGAATTTTTGTAAATCTAGCATTATATAAATAAGGAGCAAAAGGACTAAGAAAAATGGAAAAATACCCTAAGGTGAAATGTTTTACTTTTTAATGAATCAATTGATTAATTTTTTTAAATTTACTTAGGTGCGTATTGTATTAGGTTTAGAATCTTCAGATGCCGCTAGTTCAAATAATCGGGTTACTTGCTTTGCATTTAGCGAGTGATGCGTTTAGGGCTCTTACTTTTTGGTTACTGGGTAGTTTTAAGTACCTTATCTTATATACAGTGAATGATTTTTGTAACCCATCCATTAAAAGTTTATATTTCTGAGCCCTTTAAGGTTTGAAATTTCACCGTTTGCAATGTTTTTTTACGTAGTGCATATAAAAGTAAAAGATTGGTACCTCTAAGAGGCAAATAGATAGATGCCTGGCTTAAAATTGTAAAGAAGCTTTGTGGTGTTTACCCTTCGCATTTACCTCCATTTTGGATTGGCACATTTATCCGTTCTATGTTTCTTTGATTTTTCGCTCAGTATATATAATGTTATGCTCGGATGGTGGAATTGGTAGACACGTTGGACTTAAAATCCAATGAACAGCAACGTTCGTGCGGGTTCAAGTCCCGCTCCTTAAATAATAGCTTTTTTTATGTTTTTTGATTTTTAGTTACTTATCTAGATTTATAATTAGTTTCTGGAATAAATTTGAAGCTAAAAATGGATTATTTGATTTAATCATTTCTTAATCTTCTAAGGAAGTCATAGTATAAAATATGCTCGTTTTGTCAATTCGACTTAAATTAGCTACCGATTAAAGAATAATATTTCCACACAAATCTCAAAAAACTTTTCTATTAAAATTTGATTTATACAACGTTTTTAAATATTGCAATATTTCAGGGGATTGTTCTGGGCTTACTTATTTTAAAGTCTTCCTTATTCAATAGTAATTCAAATAAATATCTGGCATATCTGATATTTACGCTTTCAATTATTTTATTGAATCATGTTTTTGAAATCGAAAAAGCATCTAGTTTTTATCCTATGCTGCGCTTTATTGAGCACATCGAGTGGGTGTTTCTAATCCCTGCTTTCCTATTCCTGTTTGTGATAAACAGGATTGATGATACTGTGAAAAGTATACAAAAAGGATATTTGTATTTTATTCCATTTGCCTATTCTGCTATCCTTAATATTGCATACGATCTTGATCGCGTTACAGGGCTTTATACCATTCCTGGGCCTGGTATTGATCTAATCGAAATACTCGGTTTGATTCATCTTATTTTAGCCATTATTTTTATTCCATTCCTGCCGCTGTACTCTTATTTTATGATAAGATATTTAGAAAATTCACAGGAAAAAAAGTGGATAATTACTTTATTGACAATTGTTTCTACATTGTTATTTGCTTGGCTTATGACCTGCCTAGCCGGCTTATTTTTTCAATATGATATTTCTTCTACTATGAATGTACTAGCGATAGCTGCTACCTTGATAGTTCATTGGACAGCCTATATAGGTATTTATAAATGCAAACTAGCCAAAAACAAAGATGCAATTCATAATTTTCTGAATAAAGATTTAGCTCTTTCGTATACCAATAAGGAATTTGTAGAAAATAGTGAGCCAGCAGCATATAGGGAATCTATGACGGCAGATAATCTTTATTTTCAAAAACTAGAAATACTTTGCAAAGATGATCACATTTATACCGATAATACATTAAATAGAGAAAAAGTTGCTCAAAAACTAGGTATAAGTACAGGATATGTTTCACAAATTATAAACACGGTAACAGGGGACAACTTTGCTTTTTACATCAATCAATATCGAGTTGAGGCTGTAAAGGAAATGATTTCAAATCCTGAATATGAAAACTATAGTTTGTTGGCCATAGGATTAGAAGCTGGGTTTACTTCGAAAACTACTTTTTACAAAGCCTTTAAAAAAGTTACTGGTCAGACACCAAATGAGTATAAGAACTCAGTAAAATAAGTCCCAATTTATAGAATTTTAAGCTTTTGGAACATTTTCTAATCCACGATATTTGAAATTTGCCTTCAAATAATTTAAATCATACTTATGAAAAAATCCCTATTTATTTTAGCATTGTTATTTTCATTTTTTGCTACTAATGCGCAGAATGGTACGAGCAATCAGTATAAGAAACAAAACGAAATAAAAGTTGATATAATTCAACCTTTAATTAGTGGATCAGTTGAAGCAGTTTATGAGAGGAATTTAAATAGTAAATCATCTTTAGGGGTTTCAGGTCTTTATATGTTTACGGACAAAATTGATGAGGATATGAATTATTCCCTTACACCTTATTACAGAAGGTATTTTGGTAAGAAATATGCAGCAGGGTTTTTCCTGGAAGGTTTTGGAACGTTCAGTTCAATTGACGGTAAAGAAGTCTATGATACTGAAGAGCCGCTCACATATACTGAAAATCCAGATGTGTATGATTTATCTCTAGGTATAGGGCTAGGTAGCAAATGGATTACGAAAAGTGGATTTATTTTTGAATTTAATTTTGGTTATGGAAGACAACTTTTTAATGCTGATAAAACGGATCACGACCAGCTTATTCGCTATGGGATTAAATTAGGTTATCGATTTTAATGTATATAAATAGGAGAATAAATAATTATTGAAAATTCAGATGGCGAGGCTCATAAAAACATGTGCTTAAACCACTAAAGAGTAGTTGAAAAAGGTTCGTGTTAACCGAAATACCATCAGGATGAAAGAAATGCTGGAAAAAATTTTTAGATCTTTTAATGATTTATCGGAAGATGATATAGAAAGAGGTTTAGCGGTTTTTACTCCTAAATTTTACAAGAAAAATGAACTGCTTATAGAAGCCGGGAAAACTTGCGACTGGATCGCTTTTATAAGTTCCGGGACGCTTAGAAACTACTATTTTTCCAGCAAGGATGAAGAGGTTACTTATTGTTTAACTTTTCCTAATACATTTATTACGGCCTATTCTTCTTTTCTTACAGGGAAAAAGACATTCGAATATATTCAGGCCTTAACTGATGTTGAGGTATTAGTGATACAAAAAAAGCAGTATCAGGAATTAATACGTTCTAGTTACGGATGGCTTAAGTTTTCAAATCATTTTACGGAACAATCCTATGTTTTAATGGAAGAACGCTTATTGATGCTGCAAATGGTATCTGCCGAAAAACGTTATGCCGATTTAATAGCCAACCATCCAGAAATCATTCAGCAGGTGCCTTTAAAGTATATTGCCTCTTACCTTGGGATCACGCAAAGACATTTAAGTAGGCTTCGAAGTCAACTTTCATAATTAGACATTTGTCCTTTCTACACTTTCCTGATGTCTGTAGTATTGCATCAAAGAAAGAAGGATATGAAAAATAAACAGGTTTTAATTATAAACGGGCACCCAGATCAGGAAAGTTTTAATAGTGCATTGGCAGCAGCTTACCAAAAAGGTGCGAAAGAGTCCAATGCCTCAGTAAACTTACTTAATATTCGGGAATTGGATTTTAATCCCAATCTGCAATTCGGTTATCGTAAGCGGGTAAGTTTAGAGCCAGATCTTTTGTCTTCCATAGAAAAAATTAAAGCGGCAGATCATTTGGTATGGGTATTCCCGATGTGGTGGTATGGTTATCCTGCGCTGATGAAAGGTTTTATTGATCGGACTTTTTTACCCGGAATTATGTTTGATTATGAACCGGGAAAGTCGGTCCCCAAAAAGCTATTAAAAGGGAAAACAGCAAGGATCATCATGACGGCCGATACGCCAAAGTGGTATGATCGTCTTTTTATGAAAAGTCCGGCGCTGAATCAGTTTAAAAAAGGAACCCTTCAGTTTTGTGGAGTCAATCCGGTTAAAGTTAGTTATATCGCTCCTATAAAGAGTTCGAGTGAGGAATTCAGAAAAAAATATTTGTCCAAAATAGAGCAATTAGGGAAGAACAATAAATAGAGGTATTAGGCGATTTTAAATCGGTTTTTAAAAAGTATAATCCCATAAAATATTCAAGTGTCATGAAACATGAATAAAACTTATTAAGGCTTGGGGCAGATAGCCTGAAAAAAGCAGCCTTAAATGAAGAAGCGAAAAATTTTATATTAAATAATGAAGTCGTATTTAAGGTTTTAAAGAAAGCAGCGAATCGATATATTGGTGGGGAAACGATAAAGGAAACGCTCTTGTCGGTTCAGGAATGGAATGAAAAAGATGCTAACGAAGCGACCGCTGAATTTATGAATTTTGCCAGGGCAGTTAAAAAAATCATCTACATTCTTCTATTTCTTTAGATCTATCACATATTGGTTTGCTTATCTCGAAAGAACGGCAATGCAGAACTTAAAAGCCATTTGTGAAGAGGCGGTAAAATGAATCAGGAAGTTATTATCAGTATGGCAGTCACTGACCGAACCGATAGTATTCTGGAGGTGTATAAAGAAACTTTAAAAGCGCATAAAAATCTTGGAATAACGCTTCAGGCTTAACTGGAAAGGACAAGCGATGATTTTAAAGAAGTATCCCAGTTGTCTGGTAAATGGTAAAAGGAGCCTATGAAACTGCAAAGGGACTATCGATAGAACGCGGAGATAAGCTTGATGAAATTTATTTAGGATATGTAGAGAAACTTTTAAGGAACAACCATAGGTGCTATAGCCTCGTACGATGAAAAAATACATAAGCAGACGACTGCATTAATCGAAAAATATAAGCCAAACAATTATGTGCTCGAAAGACTGTTGGGAATTAGAAACGAAGAATTTCAAAAGTATAAAGATGACGGTTATAATTGCCGAATTTATATTGTGTATGGAAAAGAGTGATATTTGTATTTATGTAACCGTTAGGCGGAATATCCACTAAATATTTTTCAGGGAATAGCGGACATGGTTTCAGAGCGCGCTATATATGATGATTATCGTTTTTAGACTGGATGATGTTTTGCTGGTTTTTTGAAAAGACCTTATTTTATCGTAATCGGTTTCTTTTATTTCTAATTTGAAGGATTGATTATGGTCTTTTAATTTATAGAAAACCGTTAATATTAACTGTTTTCTATAAATTAAAAAGAGATTTAAATTTTAGGGAACTAAAATATAAGGGTTTGGCGATGTTGCATAAGGACAATCATTATTCTCTAAGTAATCTATTGTATAATAATAGAGATATGGCGCGTAATTTTCTGGGTTTTCACGAATGCTAGCCAAAAAGTCATTGGCTTGGTCGCAATTTTGGAACAGGGGAGGCAGTAATGTGGCCGCTGAAGATTTGGTTTCTGCATTAGAGACTAAAGTGCTTCCAAATAATAAAGAAGCACATGCAAAGACGGATAAAAATAATTTTCTCATAATAATAATTTAAGTGGTTAAGAGTATCAATTTAATATTGTTGTTGGGGTGATGCTATTTTTTAGTGTTAAAGGTTATGTTTTTAGTTTTATTTTAACATTTTAGGGTGAAAGTATTTATTGTTTACATGCTGGGTACAGGTTATTTATAGTCGCAATGATTTTATAATAATCTTAAATTGATATATTCGTTTCGTCTTCTATATTCCCTTATCTTAATACTTATTTAATGCAGACCATTCGCTATTTTTTAGGCTTGCAGTTTTTTTTATTCATTTTTGGTTTTATCTTGAAAGTAGATCGGCATATCAGTACCTATCAAAGCGATGAAAATTTCTGGATTTAAGATATTTTACATGTAGATGTTTCAAACGAGAAAGAGCTTTGCTCTTATTAGTGCTAATTTAATAGATTAGAGATGTTTAAATGAGTTTCGCTGTTCCCATATTTAAATGATCCTGGACCCTATTTTAATGCGTCCCACTTTTAGTCAGATTTTTAAATCCTTTCTAATATATTTTTGGCTGAATTTTTGTATTTGGAAAAAATAAACCAAACTTATGTTTAAAAATACTTGCCTGGCCATTATAGTTTCTTCGTTTTTACTTTCTTGTTATGCCTATAAAGCTCCGGCTATAAAAATTGGAATGTCTTTAGAGGAATTTAAAGATATCGCCAAATATGAACAGCTTGTGGCAATGGACAAAGAGTATACGGTTTATAAAGTAGTTTATGGATATGAATGGGAAAGAACCGGTTACTATTATTTTAAAAATGGTAGATTGGAAAGAATGGATAGTCAAGAGTATCGTCCTCAGGTAATCAAAATAAATAAAGGAAAGTAGTATTTTATTCAAAAAAAAAGCAGCCTTTTTAAAAGCTGCTTTTCGACATTTTAATCTGTATTTTATTTTAAATCAAAGCGATCTAAATTCATTACTTTAGTCCAGGCTTTGGCGAAATCTTTTAAGAATTTCTCATGACTGTCATGGCAGGCATAAACTTCGGCTTGTGCACGTAATTCAGAGTTTGAGCCAAAAATTAAGTCAGCACGGCTGGCCGTCCATTTTGTTTCTCCTGTTTTTCGGTCTTTTCCAACAAATTCGGTTTGCGCATCATTTGTAGAGCTCCAGGTAGTACTCATATCCAACAAATTCATAAAGTAATCATTACTTAAAACGCCGGGTTTATGGGTGAAAACACCTTTTTTAGAACCGTCGTAATTAATGTTTAAAACTTTAAGTCCGCCAAAGAGAACAGTCAATTCAGGAACATTTAATGTTAGCAATTGTGCTCGGTCAATAAGCATGGTTTCTGCGGAAGTACTTATACTTTCTCTGCCTTTTACGTAATTTCTAAATCCATCAGCTTCCGGCTCTAATGCATTAAAGGCATCAGCATCGGTTTGTGCTTCAGTAGCATCAGTACGCCCTGGGCTAAATTCAAGCTTTATATCACTTCCAGCATCATTTGCAGCTTTTTCGATCGCTGCGTTTCCGGCAAGAACGATTAGGTCTGCTAAAGATATTTTTCTTTCCGTAGAAGCATTAAAATCAGCTTGAATTTCTTCCAATTTCGATATTATCTTTTGAAGTTGTGGAGGATTGTTTACTTCCCAGTGGCGCTGTGGTTCTAAGCGAATTCTGGCACCATTGGCGCCACCACGCTTATCAGAACCTCTAAAGGTAGAAGCAGAAGCCCAGGCGGTAGAAACCAGCTCTGAAACTGATAATCCCGAATTTAAAATTTTATCCTTTAGGTTAGCAATATCATCGTTATTTACCAATTCATGATCTACAGCCGGAACCGGATCCTGCCAAATCAATTCTTCTTTAGGAACCTCGGGGCCTAGATACCTGGAAAGTGGTCCCATATCCCGATGCGTTAATTTAAACCAGGCTCTGGCAAAAGCATCGGCAAATTCATCTGGGTTTTCAAAAAATCGTCTGGAGATTTTCGCGTATTCGGGATCCATTTTTAATGCAAGATCGGTAGTAAGCATAAAAGGTGCGTGCTTTTTATTGGGATCGTGTGCATCTGGAACGGTACCTGCTCCTGCATTGTCTTTGGGTTTCCATTGATGTGCTCCTGCCGGGCTTTTAGTAAGTTCCCAATCAAAGTTAAACAGGTTTTCAAAGAAGTTATTACTCCATTTCGTAGGAGTGGTAGTCCATGCACCCTCAAGTCCGCTTGTAATCGTGTCTCCGGCATTCCCCGTCCCAAACGTATTTTTCCATCCTAAATTCATTTCTTCAAGGGTTGCACCGGCAGGTTCAGCTGAGACATATTTCTCTGGATCGGCAGCCCCATGTGTTTTTCCAAAGCTATGTCCGCCAGCAATCAATACAACTGTTTCTTCGTCGTTCATGGCCATACGTCCAAAGGTTTCACGAATATCCTTCGCGGCACCAATAGGATCTGGATTGCCATTAGGACCTTCAGGATTTACATAAATCAAGCCCATATGAGAAGCACCAAGAGGATTCTCCAATGTATTTCCCTTTTCATAACGCTCTTTGTTTCCCAGCCATTCACCTTCAGCACCCCAATAAATATCTTCTTCGGGTTCCCAGATATCTTCACGGCCACCGGCAAAACCAAAAGTTTTAAATCCCATAGATTCTAAAGCACAATTTCCGGCAAGGATCATCAAATCTGCCCAACTAATTTTCTTACCATATTTTTGTTTGATAGGCCATAAAAGTAATCGTGCTTTATCCAAATTGGCATTATCTGGCCAACTATTTAAAGGAGCAAAACGTTGCGAACCCGAGCTTGCACCACCGCGGCCATCGCCAATTCTGTAAGTCCCTGCGCTATGCCAAGCCATTCTGATAAAAAATGGCCCGTAATGGCCATAATCTGCCGGCCACCAATCTTGGGAGTCGGTCATTAAATGATACAAATCCTGCTTGACCGCTTGCAGGTCTAGTTTTTTAAATGCTGAAGCGTAATTAAAATCCTCGTCCATCGGATTGGTTTTAGAGGAATGCTGACTTAATATTTTTAAATTGAGCTGGTTGGGCCACCAGTCTTTATTTGTTGTTCCGGTTCCTGCGGTAAAGTTTTTCGCTCCACCTAAAAAGGGACACTTACTGGAATCATTTACTTCCCATACCTTGTGGTTATCTGAACTGTTTTGATGATCATTGTTTGCCATGGTTTATGATTTTAATTAATAGCTGGTTAAAAATATATAATGAAACACTATGTTTTATTTAATTTCAATAGTAAAAAACTATTGTTTTAAATATGGTATTTATAGTTATCGAATATAGAAGTGTCAAATAGTTAAAAATACCACTTAAAAATAGCGAATTATAAGTTATTGGTGAAAATATCTTAATAATATGTAATAAATTTAATATGTTTTTTTATCCGAGGAATAATTGAGTTCATAAAACAAAGAGAGGTTGAAAATCATTATTTTTACCGATAAACGTTATGTTTTATGATACGTTATTATCTTTTATTTATATTGCTATGGTCTTCTCAAATTCGGGCTCAATCTGAAATTCGAGCTATTGTTTTAGATGCTGAGACTAAGAAACCATTAGAATTTGTAGATGTCTATAATGATCAAAATTATACATCTACTAATAGCGATGGGCATTTTGCATTCAAAACCCATCGAGATATGATTAAGTTCAATAGATTGGGGTATGAACCTAAAAGCTTTTCAATTTCAGCCTTAAAGAATGATACTATTTATTTAAAGCAATCTGCCGAAAATTTGGATGAGGTTCATTTATTAGATCAAGATATTTATAAAAAGATGATCGATCACCTGGACGATAATTACTCTATACGTCCTTATAAAGAACGCTTTTTCTTGCGAGCGATGGTGGCAAGGGATGGGAATATCACTAAATTGGTAGATGTAAACGGAAAATTAGAACGGCAAAGACTATTGGGAGATCTAAAAAACAATGCACGACCTAAAAAAAATTATACCTTAGAAATTGAGAATCTGAGAAAAGCAGAAATTAGAGAAGATGATATTGAATTTATATTTCCCTCTTTTGAAACCTATTTTGATCTTTCTACTTTAGTGATAAGTTTGGCCGATAGTACTAAAGCCGAATTAAAAAATTATGGTGATGGACTGGTAAAACTTCAGGTAAAGTCAAGTAAAAGCGATTCTGAAGCTTATCTTATTATCAATACGCAAACCTATGCCTTTGAAGAATGCTATATAAAAATGGATATGTCTGATGCTAAGTTTGAACCAAATCATAATACCCAGAGTCGTACAATATCAAATATTATTCATTCTTTCTACGATAGACTTCCCAATGGGAGTTATGTTTTATATAAAAGCACTCAACAAGCTGTTTTAGAATGTAAATATGAAAATAAGATTTATAATTATGTGCAGCGTATTAAATATTTAAGCAGTGATCATTTTTCAGATTTCGGTGTAAAAAGAAATGTTAGGGCAGATAAAGACATCTTCAAAGTAAAAACAAGATATGAGGATGAATTTTGGAATGATCAAAATCAATTATTGCTTACAGACGCCATGCAGGCATTTATTGAAAAAGTGAAAGCCGGTGATAGTGATTTCAAAATAAAATCAAATTTTTAAAAAGAGGGGGCATTAATTATAGATTCTTTAATTTATAATAATCATCGTTTCGGCTATTTATTCAATTTAGAAGCTTTCCTTATCTTGTGATCAAATTCAAAACTTCATGATTAAAAAAGTACTTGTAATGGGAGTGTTGGCAGCTTTAAGTGTAGGCTGTAAAACTTCGAACCCCATCGTTAAAGCTCCTGAAACTGAAAAGAAAGGAGATTTTAAACCCTACAACAAAGTAATTACCCCTGCAGCAATATCAGATAAAGGATTGTTTACTACCCATAGGGTAGATGATAAACTTTATTTTGAAATTCCTGATTCTCTTTTTAATAAGGATTTGTTATGGGTGAGCAGGATCGCTAAAGTCCCTTCGGGATATGGTGGTGGCTATATAAATGCCGGTTCTAAAGTAAATGAACAGGTGGTACGTTGGAATAAACGGGGTAAAAATGTAGATATTAAGGTGATGAGTTTTGAAAACCAGAGCAACGAAGAGTCACCCATCTATAAATCTGTACAAGCCAATAATTTTGAACCTATTCTGTATAGTACTAAAATCGAAACCATGAAGGCAGACAGTAGTGCTTATGTGGTTGATGTTACCGGGTTATTTGAAGATGAGGTGGCGGCTATTAATGGGATGAATGCTTCTTACAGAAAAAGATATAAAGTAAAACGTCTTGATAAAAGTAGATCTTATATCGATGAAGTTCATTCTTTTCCTCAAAATGTTGAAGTAAGGCATGTAATGACCTATGAAGCTGAAACGCCACCGGAAAGAGGACAGGCCGGGACTATTTCTATATTAATGAATCAATCTATGGTGTTGCTACCTGAGGATAAAATGATGCCCCGAATTGCAGATTATCGCGTAGGATGGTTTACGATCGGGAAATATGATTATGATTCGGAGGCTTTAAAATCTGATGATTACCAGATTATCAGAAAATGGAGACTGATTCCTAAAGATATAGAAGCCTATAAAAATGGCGAGCTGGTGGAACCGTTAAAGCCCATTGTTTATTATTTGGATCCTGCAACCCCCAAGCGCTGGAGGCCGTATTTTAAACAAGGAATCGAAGATTGGAATAAAGCTTTTGAAACCGCAGGTTTTAAAAATGCAATTATAGCCAAGGATCCTCCTACTAAAGAAGAAGATCCAGATTTTAGTCCAGAGGATGTAAGATACTCCGTAGTTCGTTATGTCGCCAGTACTACCCGTAATGCGGTAGGGCCATCTGTTGTAGATCCCAGAACAGGTGAAATTATTGAAAGTGATATTATTTGGTACCATAATCATTTACGCTCTTACAGAAATAGGTTTATGATAGAGGCAGGAGCCCAAAATCCAAATGCCCGTACATTAGATACTCCAGAAGAAGAAATAGGAGAGATGATGCGAATGGTTATTGCCCATGAAGTAGGTCATGCTTTAGGATTACCTCATAATATGAAAGCCAGTGCAGCTTATCCTACAGATTCTCTACGCTCAGCGGAGTTTACTCAAAAATACGGTCTTACACCATCGATAATGGATTACGCCAGGGTAAATTATGTAGCCCAGCCAGAAGATAAAGGGGTGCGCTATATTAGAATGATGGGACCTTACGATTTGTATGCTATTAATTGGGGCTATCGTTACTTGCCTGACGCTGATACTCCTGATGATGAAAAAGAAAAACTGGATCAATGGATTCTTGAAAAAGCAGGGGATCCAGTGTATGAATTTGGTGGAGGTTACGGTGGTTTTGATCCGCAGGCCCAACGAGAAAGTTTAGGTAAAGATCAGGTAAAAGCCAGTGAATATGGCTTGGCTAATATGAAGAAAGTAGTACCTAATTTAATAGAATGGACTACAAAGGATGGTTATGCTTACGATGAGTTGGAAGAGGTTTATGGTGAGCTTATTAGCCTTTGGAGAGGTTATCTTTACCATGTTGTTACTAATGTGGGAGGAGTTTATGAAACGCGGAAAACTTCAGATCAGGAAGGTACCATTTATACACCGGTACCAGATGACATTCAAAAAAATGCCGTACAGTTTTTAAATGAAAATGCCTTTACCACTCCAGATTGGTTATTAAATAAGGATATTTTAGATCGTATTGAATCGAGTGGAGCGATAGCGCGGGTACAAAATCTGCAATCCAGGGTTTTAAATTATTTGCTGAATGAAGACCGCTTAATGCGAATGATCGAGAACGAACAATTGCACAATAGCGATTATGCGGTTGTGGAATTATTAGAAGATTTACGTAAGGGTATTTTTTCCGAATTGTATAACGGACAAAAGGTTGATGCTTACCGAAGAAACCTACAGCGGGCGTATGTAGATGTAGCGATTGGGTATTTAAATAATATAGAAGCAGATAATAAAGTTGCTGGTACAGATATTATCGCTTTAATGAGGGGAGAGTTAGAAAGCTTAAAATCGCAGTTGCAACGTATGCAATATTCAACTTCAGATCGTTTAAGCAGATATCATTATAAAGATTTAATAGCAAGAATTGATCGAGTTTTTTCTGATGACTAGCAGTTGATATGTGAATTTTATCGATAAAAAACCTCCTTCTTGGAGGTTTTTTTGTGCCTTTAATCGATGTTTTAGATCATGTTTACTGTTTTTTGTCGTTTTTGATAGACTTTAAAGCATTATTTAAGAAGGTAAATTCTTACTTTCAAACTAGTTTAATTGCATGATATTTTAATTTTTGTAATATACTACCTACAAAAATGTGTTAAATTGGGTTTTTTTAGTGTCTAAGGTGTATTTCGTCGTTTATTGATGTTTTTTGAACGTTCTTTTTTGTTAATTTTACTTCATCGAAATAACTGAAATTTAAAATCTTAATAGAATCGTATGAAATCAAAATTACTTTTAGGGATCTTAGGAGCTTTTTTAGCAATTGGATGCAGTCATGAAAGACCAGGGGCAGATACATTTAATTTAGATGTTGCCTTTGAGATTACTTTGCAAAATGAATCAGGAGAAAATCTATTAGATCCTAGAACGGAAGGAGCAATCAATCCAGAAGATGTAAAGTTATATTATGTAGAGGGAGGAAAAGCTCAGGAGGTTTATGACGAAACGAGCGATTTACCAAAAAGCTTTATGGTTTTTCGAAGCGGGGATTCTTACAGAATGAGAATTATTCAAAATCCGTCAAAAACCGAAGATCGTCCGTTAACGCTAATTCAGTGGAATGAAACAGATGTGGATACTATTCAAAGTGAATATTTAAAAGGCGATCGTTATATTATTCAGGATAAAATATATTATAATGGTAAATTAAGCTGGTCTACCGGCGACAGTTTTGAGCCTTATTTTGCAGTAGTGAAAAATTAAGTATTTCAACAATTCTTTAAGATTAAAATAAAAAAATCGCCTTATGTAAGTAAGGCGATTTTTTTATGTAAAATATTGATGGACTATCTTTTTCTGTGTATTAATAGATGTCTTTAAAACTTGTTTTGATTTTCTGGTAGTTTTCGTTAAGCCCTTGGATCTCCTCGTCGATTTCTTCAGATACAATTTTGATATACTTGATGATTTTCCTGTTGTTTAGCATATCACTATCATCAGAAACTTCTAATAAGTTAATTAATCCTAGCATATTGGCTATAGGGCGACGCATAATATGAGAGATATCGAAAATGATCTTTTCGATTAACTCCAGGTAATTTTTTTTATCGGTTACATCTCTAAAACTTCCATACCAGACAATTTTACGACCCGGGAAGTTATCAGGGAATGCTCTGGATTGATGCCACGAGATAGTTCCGTCTGGATTTAAGATTCTATAGGTAATATCCCAGTCTTTTTTATGCCTCACAGCATCGATAAAAGTATTTTCTACCATCATACGATCTTCCTGGTGTATAAAATTTAATGCTTTAAAAGGATGAGTTTTAAAATCTTCTGTATCCAGGTGCGGCAGTAAATCCTTTATAGTTTCATTAATATAGGTAAAATGAATACGTTTATCTTCATTCACTTCAAGCTGAAAAAGGGCATCCAGAGAATGATTACTCAGTTTATTGAACTTCGAAATGCTATTTTTAAGGAGGTTGTTTTGCTGAATATGTTCCTTTTTATGTTCTAAATAATTGATAGTTTGTTTAGCTAAAATCTTAAGTGCCTTTATTTGTAAGTTAGTTAAATCTCTATCTTTTGTGTCGATAACGCATAAAGTGCCCAAAGTAATTCCCCCAGCGGTAGTTAAAGGTGCACCCGCGTAAAAGCGAAGATTTGGATAGCCCACAACGAGTGGATTATTTTTAAACCGAATATCTTGTAATGGATTTTTTACAATAAAGATTTCATCCGGTTGTTTTATGGCATATTTACAAAAAGAATCTTCTATGGGAGTCTCTGCTATATTAAGGCCAATTTTAGATTTAAAGCACTGTTTCTCCAGGCCAACAAAACTGATTAAAGAAATAGGAGTATCACATATAGCCGCTGCCATTTGTGTTAATTCATCTAAAATTTTTTCTGAGGTTTTATCTTTAAACTTAAAACTGCTTAAAACCTCCTGGCGAAGTAGCTCTTCTTCCATTTTACTGTAAACCATTAACTGCGGTAAAATAGAAAAAATAATGTATGAAAATTAAAGAAAATAGGATTTTCTGATAAAAAGTAAAAAATAAGGGATAAAAAATGAATATTTATTAACCTGCTTTGTTTAGTACAGCTTTTTTATTGGGAAAGTTGAAAAAATCTTCTTCCGCTTCCTCAGCTTTTATAAGTACAAATTCTGATGGAGAAGTAGGAGTTCGTTTAAAACTGATCTTAATCTTATAATTAAGCGTTCGATCCTGGGTATAAAAAGCACCTGTTTTTTTGTCAAAGCCACCTTCTGTGGTACAGCAAATACTAATAATCTGGTATTGCTGAACTTTTTGAAGAATTTGAAGATCCAGGTTCTTTAATTCGTAGCTGTCTTTTAATTGCTGTAATCGGTTTTGTAATCTTAGGGATTTGAGGTTTTCCATATTTTGATTGATTTTTCACAAAATTAATCGACTATAATTTTAAATAATTATAATCATTTTTAAATATAAGGTTAAAAATCAATAAAGTATAAGGTGTTTTGTTAAAGCTTATTTAATAGTATAGTTAAAGTATGTGTCAGGATAAGGTTCGTTTCTTAGTGTGTAGTGCCACCATTCTTCACTATATGGCCTAAAACCATAAGTACTCATTATAGATTTTAAATATAACCTATTAGCTTTTTGCTTTTCAGTTATATTCATAAAGTTATGATGTGAACGCTCCCCAAAAAAATCGTAGGAGCCTCCCATATCAACCTCTTCTAAACTTTCGGCATCTATGATAGTCAGATCTACAGTACTGCCTCTGGAATGTCCAGATCGAGTGGCAATGTAACCCAGGTTAAAGAGATTGCTTTTCTTTTTTTCGGGATAAAATTCAGCTTTAGTAAGTGTATCTTCCGCGATACGGGCCCATTCTATAAAGCTATTTACGGCTCTTTGTGGACGGTAGGCATCAAAAATTTTTAAGCAATAGCCATCATTTTCCAGTTTTTGCTGGATTTTTTGCAGGGCTAACGCAGCTTCTCTGGTTAGAATTATTTTTTCGGCTTCATAACCAGGTACAGGTTTACCGGTAAAGTTATTACTACCAAGATAACGCAATTCAATCTGGATATCAGGAATAATATCATTCAAATAAACAAAACCGTCGGGTAACTGAGGGTAAGAAAATTGGAAAAAAAATAAGGAACAAATAATGAATATTTTCTTTAGCATAAAAATGTTTTATCAGTAGGAATTAGTCCAAATAATTTGCATCTTGCATGGAATATTTCCTAATAATGAGTTATGGCAGCATCTTCAATCGAAATTAAGCATTTTAAAGAAGTAAGAGAAGAAAATAATTTTACTCAGGCCGAATTTGCAGAAATTTTAGGAATAAAAAATTCTACGGCAGATATTGAGCGGGGTAGAACTAAGCTTTCCGGAAAAGTAGTTTCTGAATTATTACGACAATTCGGTATTAATCCACTTTGGTTATTTGGGGATAGTGGGCAAAAATACCTAAAGATTTCTAAAGGGGACGTAAGCCCAAAAGTAGTTACGGTAGATAGAAATACTGATAATGAAAATATCGTAATGGTGAACCAAAAAGCGGCTGCCGGGTATCCCCATAATGTTCAGGATGTAGAATGGTATACTCAATTACCGGCTTTCGAAATCCCGTTGCCCGAATTTAGAAACGCCAGTTATCGTGGTTTTCAGGTAGAAGGGGACAGTATGCTCCCTAATTATCGTCCTGGCGAATGGGTGATGGCTAAAGGTATTGCGGGTATGGAAGAAGTGAATAATAATCGCGTTTATGTAGTAGTGATGTACGATTCTGTTTTGATTAAGAAAATACAGCGACTTCCAGATCCTTCTAAGCTCTTGCTTATTTCTTTAAATGAAGAATATTTACCTATAGAAGTGAAGCTTGGGGACATTCAAGAGTTGTGGCAGGTAAACAGTAAGCTAACTTTTAATATAGATAATCCTTCAGAAAATGGCTTGTTTCAGCAATTACAGCAATCAATGGAGGATTTAAAAAAGGAGTTGCGACAATTTAAAAACAATAATTCTCCAAAAATTTCCTAGGGAGGCATACGCTTTTTATTGTAGTTTTAGCAGAATTGATATTTTTACCAAAAGCTATTATTATGCGTTGGTTAGTTCTGTTAATTTTATTTCTTCCGTCTTTATCCAAAAGTCAGGAACTTCCTCCAATTACCAATTTTGATACTAAAATTTATAATGGTGGAAACCAGAACTGGATGATAAGCCAGGCAGAGAATGATTGGATGTATTTCGCTAATAATTCAGGCTTATTGTCTTTTAATGGTGAACAATGGAATCTGCATAAAATGAAAGCGGGGAGTCCCGTGCGTTCTGTGAAAGTGGTGGATAGCTTAATCTTTACAGGTGCTTATATGGATTTTGGGTATTGGCAAAAGAATTCTTTTGGAGCACTAAATTACACCTCACTTTTAGAAAAATTACCTACAGGGATACGGGATGGTGAGCAGATCTGGCATATTGAAAAGTTTGGGGATTATATCGTTTTTCAAAGTCTTAGCAGATTGTTTAGCTACCACATCCAAAATGAGACGATCAATGTGATCGATCTTGGTAAGACGATAGCAAATCTTTATAAATCTGGTAATACCGTTTACTTTCAGGTGGCCGAAGATGGGTTATATTCCATAAAAAGTGGAGGTATACAAAAGGAAGTCGGTTTTAATCAAACCGGGGCCAAAGCAATTATACAGGTTTTTCATTGGAATGATCAAAAAGTAGCGGTAACCCGTGATGATGGCTTATTTTCTTTTACACAGTCCAATTGGGAAAAAATTTCTATCCCAAATTATCCAATGTCCTCCAGTTTTTTTAGTGCAAGGTATACCGATGATAATATGCTGGTGCTGGGCAGTATTGGAGATGGCTTATTTATTCTGAATTTACTAAGCGGTGATTTGCAGCAAATCGTTCAGCCCGATATCCTTAATAATACGGTTTTGTCTTTATTTGAAGATGATGCAGGGCATATTTGGTGCGGATTGGATAATGGGATAAGCTTAATAGAAAAAGACAGTCAATTTTCTGTATTCTCAGACATTACAGGCAAGCTTGGTACCGTTTATTGTAGTGTGATGTACCAGGATCAGTTATATCTTGGCACTAACCAGGGGCTGTACAGGCGGGATCAAACATCTAATAGTTTCGAGCTAATTGAAGGAACCAGCGGACAGGTATGGAGTTTACAAGAGTATGATGATCAACTTTTTATTGGTCACGATCGCGGTACTTTTATTCTAAAAAATAAGAACTTAAACTATATTTTTGATAGCTTGGGTACCTGGCAGGTGATTCCTTTTGATGGTGGGTTTCTACAGGGGCATTATAATGGTTTAAGTTATTTTAAAGAAGGCCAAAGTTTTAATAATATCTCTTATTTGGATGGTTTTAATCTTTCTTCCAGAAATATTCTGAATGAAAACGATAAAGAAATATGGGTAGGTCATGATCATAAAGGTATCTTTAGATTGAGACCAGATCTCTCCAGTTCTAAAATCGAAATTGTAAAAAATTACCCGGTAGATTATAAAGATGCCTCTGGCATTAAACTTTTCCGGTTTAACAATGATATTTATTATGCTACCGCACATACCATTTTTAAATATGATGCGGTTTTGGATGCATTTACTGCTGAGAATAAGCTACAGCAGGCATTTAATAATTTGAGCAGAAGTACCGGTATTTCTGAAATTACCCCTGATGGGAAATGGTGGACTTTTGCAGAAAGTGAGATCTATTATACCGTAAAGGATGCTTTTCAGGATGGTATGAATGTATCCGCCATCCCACTTTCTTATGAATTCAGGAATATTTCCAGCGGTTTTGAAAATCTATCCCAAATTGGTGAAAATCAATATCTGGTGGGAAGCAATCATGGGTATGCTATATTTAATACACCTTTTACACAAAATAAGATATCTGAATTAGAAATTAATAGGATTGAAATTGCAGATAAAGGTCTGGATTTTGAATTAATCGATAAGAAGCAGCGATATCCAGAATTTAAGAATTCGGAAAATTATTTCAATTTTTATTTTAATACACCCGTATACCAGAAGTTTGCTAATGTAACTTATAGCTACCGGATGAAGGGATTCACAGATGTATGGACACCATTTAGATCCTCGAGTATGGCTTCTTTCGAGAATTTACCTTACGGGGATTATGAATTTCAGGTGAGAGCAAGATATAATACTAAAGATATTAAGGAGAAAACCTATGCGTTTGCTATAGAAAAACCCTGGTTTTTATCAAACTTTGCCATCTTTATCTATGTTGTATTACTGGTCGTTATCATTGTTATTACTCATCATTTTTACACCCGATATTATAATAAAAGGCATGCACAAATGATTAAGGTGCAACAAAAGAAAGCTGAAATGCAACAGCTTGAAGCGCAGCAGGAGATCATGAAACTTAAAAATGAACAATTGGAAGCAGATGTGTCTTCTAAAAATAGGGAATTGGCAGCTTCTACTATGAGTATTATCCGTAAGAGTGAGGTTTTAAATCAGATTAAAGACGAGCTTACTTCCATAAAAAAATTAGATGATATTCAATCAGTGTTGAAAACCGTGGATTCAAATATCAATGAAGAGGATAACTGGAAATTTTTTAAAGAAGCTTTTGATAATGCTGATAAAGATTTTTTACAAACGGTAAAATCCAGACATCCTAATCTAACTTCAAATGATTTAAAATTGTGTGCTTACTTGCGACTGAATTTATCCTCAAAAGAAATTGCTCCCCTTTTAAATATTTCTGTAAGAAGTGTAGAGATTAAACGATATCGTTTGAGAAAAAAGATGGATTTAGCTCACGAAGAAGGGTTGGTAGAATACATCCTAAGTTTCTAATTCCTTTACAAGTTTAAAATTTACCTCAACATTACCTCAACATTTTTGTAAAAATCTCATTTATGGTAAGTTAATCTATCTTTTTTAAATCCTTTTGAAACATCATTTTCACCACGGTTTATTAGCATATTCTCAATTTTAACACTAAAAATTTATGATGTATACTTTTTGTAAGGGTTATAAATTCGTGTTAAGCTTTTATTAAATACTAATTTGCGTACTAAACAAAACAATCAACAAATGAATAGAGTACTGTTACTTATTTTATTTTGTATGCTTTCATTTGGCATACATGCTCAAACGTTTTCGGTTTCGGGTACAGTTTCAGAAGATGAAACACAAATGCCACTACCCGGAGTAAATGTTGTAGTGAAAGGAACTACAAATGGAGTGACTACCGATTTTGACGGTAATTATTCCATAAATGATGTTTCTCAAGGAGATGTGCTTGTATTTTCTTTTATAGGTTATACAAGTAAGGAAGTGAAAATTACCAACCAGGATGCTATAGATGTCATCTTAAGTGTCGATTCCCAGGCATTAGATGAAGTTTTGGTAATTGGTTATGGAGAGCAAAAGAAAAGGGATATTACCGGAGCGGTTTCTAACGTAGGCGCTGAAACAATTTCTAAATTAGAGCCGGTAAATGCTGCCCAGGCATTACAGGGAACAACCTCAGGGGTGAACGTTACCCCAACCGGAGGTTCTCCCGGAGCTGAATCCAATATCAGGATTCGAGGAATTTCTACAAACGGGCAGAACAAACCACTTATTATTCTGGATGGTTTTCAATATGAAGGAGGATTAAATAGCATTAACCCTCAGGATATTCAAAACATTACCGTTCTTAAAGATGCTCAGGCAGCTATTTATGGTACTATTGGTGCAAACGGTGTGATTCTGGTAACGACTAAAGCCGGTAAGAAAAACCAAAAAGCTAAAGTTTCTTACGAGGGTTATACCGGTATCCAGGAAACAACCAGAAAATTACCGGTATTAAATGCTACAGAATACGCGTTGATCTTAAATGAGAGTTATGCCAATGCTGGGCAGGCATTACCTTTTTCCAATATTAGTGATCTTGGTGCAGGTACAGACTGGCAGGACGAGGTATTTCAAGAAGCTTTGGTAACCAGCCATAACCTTTCGGTCGTAGGAGGTGAAGAAAAAATCACCTATTCTATCGGTGCTTCAAATCTAAAGCAGGAAGGTATTATTTCTCCTGAAAAATCACAGTTTGAACGTAGTACGGCAAAAATCACCTTAAACGCTGATCTTACGGATAAACTGAATCTGCAAACGAAATTATTTTATAATAGTACAGAGAGTAGTACGGTAAATAGTTTTAGTTTAGGTTCTGTGTTATTTAATGCTGCTAACATTGCACCAACTATAGATCCTTCTGTTAGCAATCTTGATGGGCAAATTAATTTGGGGAACGAGGTGGTAAACCCGTTAACTCAATTAGATAATACGTATAATAAATATATTACTAACCGTTTAAGCGGTACGGTACAGGCAAGTTTAGATTATGCCAGGAATTTAAATTTACAGGCACGTATAGGTTTTAATACCAGCAATACTAAAAACCGGGATTTTACCCCCCTGTTTAACTATGGTACCGGGAAGATTTATACCAATGCAAATAGCTCGGTTACGCTGGGTAAGATTAATGATAATGATTATACATTCGATCTTTTTAATACCTACGAAAATACTTTCGGAGATGATCACGATGTAACTTTCCTTATCGGTATGACAGCCTATGAAACCAATGGCGAAGGTCTTTATGGATCCAGAACCGGGGTACAGGCCAATAGCTGGAAATTTGCAGATTTAAGTAGTGCTAACGGTACTGGAGAAGAACAAACAAACTCTTCGTATGCTTATAAGCTTAGAAGATTATCTTATTTTGGAAGAATTCAATATGCTTTTCAGGATAAGTATTTATTATCTGCGATGTTACGTCGTGATAGTTCAACCAAATTTGGACCTAACAATCGTGTTGCGTATTTCCCATCAGCAACTGCAGGTTGGGTAATTTCAGAAGAAAATTTCTTTAACGAAGATGGTTTCCTTAATTTCTTAAAACTACGCGGTAGTTACGGTATTTTAGGTAACGATCAGATTCCGGATTTTGGTTATTTAGCGTTATTAGGAGGAGAAGCAACCTATGTTCTTGGTCAGGACCAGCTATTAGTAAACGGTCGAGCGTTAGGACAGTTAGCTAATCCAGATTTACAGTGGGAAGAAGCGAAAAAGTTTGATGTTGGTTTAGATGCTAACTTCTTAAATAGCAAATTCGAATTCACTGTAGATTATTTTATTAATAATCGTGATAATCTGTTAATCTCTAATATTCCGGTTTCAGGAATTTATGGAGTGGGAGCACCTGCTTCAGGTAGTCCTACAATTAACGCGGGATCTGTTAGAAACTCAGGTTGGGAATTTGCCTTAAGCTATAGCAACAACTTTAGCGATGATTTCTCTTTCAATACCTCATTCAACATAAGTACTTTAGAAAATGAGGTGACTCAGGTTAACGGAACCGAGTTTATTGAAGGAGGGAACTTTGGTGTAGGGCAGCCTCTGATCTCCAGAATGGAAGAAGGAAAACCAATAGGTTATTTCTACGGTTATCAAACCGATGGAATTTTCCAGACTCAGGCTGAGGTAGATGCACATCCGTCGCAATTAGCATTGGGGGCAGAAGCTATGCCGGGAGATATTAGATATAAAGATCTAAATGGAGACGGAGTCATAGATAATAAAGACCGTACCGATCTTGGTAATCCAATCCCAAAAGTAACCTTAGGTTTCAATTTAGGGTTTAATTTTAAGAATTTCGATTTCGCAACCTATATGTTCTCTAATCTTGGGAACGACATTGTACGTAATTACGAAAGAGATCAGCCTAACGTAAACAAAATGAGTTACGTGCTGGATCGTTGGACGGGTGCGGGAACAAGCAATACGGTGCCAAGAGTGACTACGGCAGCTACTGCTAATAAGGTATTCTCAGATTTCTATATAGAGGATGGTTCTTTTGCGAGAATCCAAACTGTGAGCCTTGGATATACTATTCCGTCTGAATTTACACAGAAGGTATCTATCGATAAGTTTAGGATCTATGGAAAAGTGGATAATGTGTACACATTTACCGAATATTCAGGATACGATCCAACTGCTTCAACAGGTGCGCCAATAGGTGGAGGAATCGATTTAGGATTCTATCCTTTGCCAAGAACATATATGTTAGGTGTAAATCTTGAATTTTAAAAAAATGATGATGAAGATAAATATCAAAAGAAATATAATTTTGGCAGCAATTGCCGCTTCGCTGGGAATTACCTCCTGCGGGGATGATTTTGTAGAAGTAGATCCTCCGTATGGAATTAACTCTGATTCCTACTTCACTGCAGAAGATGATTATTACAATGCATTAATAGGAACGTATGATATTTTACAAAGTACCTATGCGAATGTAATCCTGGGTGAGATCGCCTCGGATAATGCTCATGCCGGCGGGGAAAGTGCAACAGATGTGATTGGCTGGCAACAGGTAGATCGTATGCAACATACTCCGGTAAACGATAACCTTGACGATATTTGGGACTGGAATTTTGCGGGAGTATACCGTGCCAGTTTTATGTTGGAAAATGCCGATAATATCGATTTTGAAGGTAAATCTCAATTATTAGCGGAAGCCCATTTTTTAAGAGCCTATTTTAATTTTGAGTTACTAAAATGGTTTGGCCCCATTCCTATTAAACCTGAAGGTAGATTTACGTTAGGGGAAGCAAAAACAATTCCTAGATCATCAAAAGCTGAAGTTTATGCACTGATCGAACAGGATTTAACCTATGCCGAAGAAAATTTAGCGGTAAATGCTCCCGAAGTTGGTCGTGTTACCAAAGGTGCAGCGCAGGCTTTATTGGGGAAAGTTTATTTATATCAGGATAAATTTTCTGAAGCTGCGACCGAACTTCAAAAAGTGATCAATTCTGGTAAATATCATCTTTATGGTACTCAGGGTGATGAAGATTACGCTAACCTGTTCGAGTATTCCGCAGAGAATAGTGCAGAATCAGTTTTCGAAATTCAATATACCGGTACTGAGGGGGCTGGATTTGGATGTTTACAGTGTAGCGAAGGTAATGTAATGGTTGGTTTTAGCGGAATTAGAGGTTATGCCGGTCCTGTTTTTGAATCGGGTTACGGCTTTAACCTACCTACAGAAGAAGCATACAATTCTTTCGAATCTGGAGATGCCAGACAGGAGGTAAGCTTACTTGATATCGAAGCCTGGGCTGCAGAAACCGGAGCCACTTACAATATAGGTAATCAGGATGAGGTTACCGGACATACCGGTTATTATAACCGTAAATATTTGCCAAGACAAAACGATAACCTTGGTGATGCCAATTTAACGCAACCAAATAATTACAGAGCGATTAGATATGCAGATGTATTGTTAATGGCAGCAGAGGCTTTAAACCGTGGCGGTATTGATGATGCCCAGGCGAGAGCTTATTTAAATATGGTTAGGGATCGTGCCGGTTTAGCACCGGTAGATGATAGCGGTACAAGTCTTACTGAACAAATTTATATGGATAGAAGGTCTGAAATGATAGGAGAAGGCCACCGATTCTTTGATTTGGTAAGAACAGGTAGAGCCGAACAGTTTATCGATGGATTTACTACTGGTAAAAATGAAGTGTTCCCTATTCCATTAGAAGAAATACAATTTGCTCAGGGTAACTGGGATCAAAACGCTGGTTATTAAAATATAAATTATGAAGAATTATATTACATCAATAATAGCATGCTTCTCTATTCTTTTTGTTATCTCATGTTCAGATGATGATAGTTTAGAAAGTGTAGATATCGCAATACCATCAGATATTTCTGCCAAGTTTACAATAAAGCAGGATAATTCTGGTGAGGTAAGCATATTCCCGTCGGCAAATGGCGCAAATATGTTTAGTGTGGATTTTGGAGACGGCAGTGAAGTTTCCGATGAATTTACTTCGGGTAACCATGTAGAACATACCTATGCTGAAGGGCAATATGATGTTACTATTTATGCGATGAATTTAAATGGCGAAGTTGCCGAAGCTTCGCAATCTTTAAATGTATCCTTCCTCGCTCCAGAAAATTTAGAAGTAGTCATCACTAAAGATCAGTCGAATCCTTTTAAGGTAAGCGTTACGGCAGCTGCAGAGAATGCTGCTGGTTACGAGGTTTATTTTGGGGAAGATACAGATGATCAGCCAACA
Source organism: Zunongwangia profunda SM-A87 (assembly GCF_000023465.1). Classification (NCBI taxonomy): domain Bacteria; kingdom Pseudomonadati; phylum Bacteroidota; class Flavobacteriia; order Flavobacteriales; family Flavobacteriaceae; genus Zunongwangia; species Zunongwangia profunda. The sequence continues at coordinate 3,992,564 of NC_014041.1, read as the reverse complement.
ATGATTATGGAAGGCGAGACTGCTGAATATGAATATGGGAATATAGGTACGTACACCATTCGTGTTGTAGCTTTAAGTGGAGGAGCTGAAACTACAGAATATACTGAAGAAGTTACGATTGTAGATCCTTTACTGTTGCCAATCGATTTTGAATCACAAACCGTAGCTTACAACTTCTATAATTTTGGCGGAGGTGCCCCTACAGCTTCTTTAGTTGCTAATCCCGCACCAAATGAGGTGAACGAAAGTGCTACTGTAGCTTCATATACCAAGCCATCAGGTTCTGAAACCTGGGCGGGAACTTCCACTACTTTAAACGAAAATATCGATTTTAGTAGTACTACGTACATTGCTATGGATGTTTATTCTCCAAAAGCAGGTATTCCGGTATTATTTAAGGTTGAAAATTCAGCGAATTCAGATATCAATGCTGAAGTGACTACAATGACGACTAAAGAAAATGAATGGGAAACATTGATTTTTGATCTTTCAGCAATCGATCCTTCACAAACTTATAGTGTTATCGCATTGTTCTTTGATTATAATACCTCTGGTAACGACAATACGTATTACTTCGACAATATTAGATTAGCAAATCCTACGATAGTAGAGTTGCCGGTAACTTTTGAAGGTAATGCAAATGCATATCAATTTTTCGAATTTGGAGGGGCGCCAACCGCTCTTGTTACAAATCCAGATATGAGCGACGCTAATCCTAGCGAAACTGTAGCTAAAATGACTAAAACACAAGGATCTGAAATTTGGGCGGGTGCTTATTTCGATTTGGATAATGCGGTAGATTTTACCAAAGACGATCAGTTAAGTTTAAAAGTTTGGTCACCAGAAGCAGGTATTCCGGTAACTTTAAAATTTGAAGACCCAAGTGACGGTGATATAGCTTTCGAAGTCAATGCGACCGTAACTGAAGCCAATACCTGGCAAACATTAACTTTTGACTTTAGTGAGGCAGATGCAAATCAAAATTGGAAACGCGCTATTGTTTTTATGGATTTAAATACTGCAGGAAAAGGATTAGATTATTATTTTGATGATCTTTCTTATGTAAGCGATCAGCCAATGACAGCTCCAAAACTTCCATTAACTTTCGATTCAGTTTTGGTAGATTATAGCTGGTCTGGATTTGGGAGCGCAAATGCAACTGTTATCGAAAATCCGGATGCTTCTGGAATTAATACCAGCACAAAAGTAACCGAGCTTGTGAAGAATGACGGAGCAGAAACCTGGGCCGGTGTTTCCCAACGTTTGGGTGGAGCAATAGACTTTAGCAAGGGGACAACGATCTCTATAAAAACCTGGTCACCTAAAACAGGAGCAACGATTCTATTGAAATTAGAAAATTCTAAGTCAGAACCAGATGCTAATGGCAATCCATCAGTGATAGCAGAGGTACAGCAAACAACCACTGTAGCAAACGCGTGGGAAGAACTTGATTTTGATCTTACAAGTTTTGGAGCCTTTGATCCTAATGCCGGTTATGATACCGTGGTTGTTTTTTATGGCTTCGGAAACACAGAAGGTGGTACGTTCTACTTTGATGATATTCAAATTAAAAATGACTAAAAAAATGAAGAATTTTAAATATATACTAGGCCTTATGATCATTCTTGGTAGCTTTTTACAAAGCTGCCAGGATGATGATCACGACTTTGGAGAAGTCGTGGCGCCTTCAAATCTTTCTTTAGAAGCAACTATTGTAAATGCAGATGCCGATAATCCTTATGGAGATGGTAGCGGGCAGGTGCAGTTTATGGCTTCAGCAGATAATGCAATAAATTATAAATTCGCCTTTGGAGATAATACTTCAACAAACGTATCTAACGGTAATGTAATGCACTCGTTTACGTCAACCGGAGTAAATGAGTATATAGTGACTGTAATTGCTACCGGTACGGGTGGTACTTCATCATCAATGACAACAAGCGTAACAGTTTTTAGCGAATTTGATGATCCAGAAACTAAATCGTTGCTTACAGGAGACGATTCTAAAACATGGTATGTTGCAGCAGCTTTGCCATCGCACTTAGCGCTTGGACCAATCGATGTTAAAACATCAGATTGGTATAATGCTGCTCCTTTTGAGAAGAAAGACGAATGTATTTATGATGATAGTATGACCTTTAGTCTTGATGAAAACGGAAATATTTTATACGAACTGGATAATAATGGAGCTACGTTTTTTAATACCAATTCATTAAATGCCGCTGGAGGAACTAATGGAACTGGGGATCAATGTTTCGATTATGATACTTCGGGAGTTAAAAATGTAAGTCTTTCTGCAGCACCAACTATTTATCCGGAAGATGAAACCACTGGAACCCAAATGATGATTTCAGATGGAGGTTTCTTAAGTTATTATTTAGGAACCAGTACGTATGAGATTCTGGAAATTACTGAAGATTATATGCAGGTTAGAACACAATCTGGAGGAAATGCTGCAGAAGCATGGTATTTAAAACTTACTACTGATCCTGAAGGTGGAGCAGGTGGCGGAAATAATTCTGCCGAAGGAAAAGAGCTGGAAACTGAATTCGAAAACCTGGTGTGGGAAGAAGAATTTGATGGGAATGCGCTAGACGCCGATAGCTGGAATATTGAAACCGGTAATGGTGACAATGGCTGGGGAAATAACGAAAAACAGTATTATACAGCAGATAATGCAGTGGTAAGTGATGGTAGCTTAAAGATCAATGCGATTGCTGAAAGTACGAATGGCTTTGATTATTCTTCTGCAAGAATTACTACAATGGATAAGCAGGAATTTAAGTACGGTAGAGTAGAGGTAAGAGCTAAACTTCCAGGTGCAGCAGGTACATGGCCTGCGATTTGGATGCTAGGATCAAATTTTGCCGAGGTAAACTGGCCTGCTTCCGGAGAGATTGATATTATGGAGCATGTAGGTAATGATCTTGGTCATGTGTTAGGAACACTTCATATGCCCGGGAACTCAGGCGGAGACGGAATTTCTAAAGGGACTGAAGTTGAAAATGTAGATTCAGAATTCCATACCTATACTTTGGAATGGACGGCAGATCATATTCTTTTTGCTGTAGATGATATCGTATTTCATGAATATAAAAACAGTGCAGATACACCGTTTAATCAGCCGTTTTTCTTAATTCTAAATGTTGCCATGGGTGGTAACCTAGGAGGAGATATAGACCCTAATTTCAGTGAAGATACCATGGAAGTAGATTATGTGAAAGTTTATCAATAAATCATAACACATAATATCGGATTAACTTTTAATAAAATAGGGGTTGCCTGGAGGTTAAGCTGTTCTTCCTCGTAGCCCCTTTTTAATTTTTGGATATGAAAAAAAGAGTAGCAATAATTGGAGTAGTTCTGTCACTGGGTTTCTTGGCATTCTCGACCTATGAAAAGCCAGGGTTTAAGAAAAGTGATCAGGATCCTCGAGATATCGAGCAGAAAATAGATTCGGTTTTAGCTTTAATGACCCTTGATGAGAAAATAGGGCAGATGGTGCAGTACAATGGTAGCTGGGATGTTACCGGTCCCGCGACTGGAACTGATAACGAAAAGAAACTCGAAAATCTTAAAAACGGACTGGTAGGATCGATGCTTAATGTGACCTCTGTAGAACATACTCGCCAGGCACAAAAGATCGTCATGGAAAATAGCCGACTCAAAATTCCGTTGATTTTTGGGTATGATGTAATTCATGGTTATCAAACCATGTTTCCTGTTCCGCTTGGTGAAAGTGCCAGCTGGGATTTAGAACTCATGGAAAAAACGGCAAGAGTTGCCGGTAGGGAAACTGCAGCGGCAGGTGTTCATTGGACATTTGCCCCAATGATGGATATTTCTCGCGATGCACGATGGGGCCGAATTATGGAAGGTGCCGGTGAAGATCCTTATCTAAACTCAAAAATAGCAGTAGCCCGAATTAAAGGCTTTCAGGGAAATGATCTTTCAGATCCTAAAACTATCGCGGCCTGTGCCAAGCACTTTGCCGGTTATGGTTTTGCTGAAGGAGGTAGAGATTATAACACGGTAAATATTGGTATTTATGAATTAAATAATACCATTTTACCACCGTTTAAAGCTGCCGCAGCTGCAGGGGTGGCTACATTTATGAACTCGTTTAACGAGATAGACGGTGTGCCGGCAACTGCAAGTACCTATTTACAACGAGATTTGCTAAAAGGCAAGTGGCATTGGGATGGATTTGTAGTATCAGATTGGGGATCGATAACCGAACTTATTCCGCATGGCGTTGCTAAAGATAAAAAAGCCGCTGCTGAATTAGCAGTAAAAGCCGGTAGCGACATGGATATGGAAGGTGGTGCTTACGAGTCGTCCTTAAAAGAACTGGTGGAAGAAGGTAAAGTTGCTGAAAAATTGATCGACGATGCCGTAAAAAGGATTCTTCGTGTAAAATTCAGATTAGGACTTTTTGATGATCCCTATAAGTATTGCGATGAAGCTTTCGAGAAATCTGAATTATACTCTGAAGCAAATCAGGAAGTGGCTTTGGAAGCCGGTAAAAAATCGATCGTACTTTTAAAGAATGAGAATGATATTTTACCCATTAAAAATTCTATTAAAAACATTGCGGTTATAGGGCCATTGGCAAACGATAAAGATTCGCCTTTAGGAAACTGGAGAGCGCATGCGGTAGAAAATTCTGCAGTTTCAGTCTTAGAAGGAATTAGAAATTATACGCCAAAAGGCGTGAAGATAACTTATGCTGAAGGGGCAAAACTTTCAACCGGAGATCGGTCTTTTTTAAATCCTATGACTTTTAATAAAGATGATAAAAGTGGTTTCGCCGAAGCTGAAAAATTAGCTAAACAGGCAGATTTAGTGGTATTAGTGGTTGGTGAAGATGCTTTTCAAACGGGCGAGGGGCGTAGCCAGACCAATATTGGTTTTGCCGGAGTGCAGGATGATTTGATTGAAACGGTTCAAAAAGCTAACAAAAACGTGGTGATGGTATTGATGAACGGCCGCCCTATGGATTTAAGTTGGAGTTCTAAAAATATTCCAGCCATTGTAGAATCCTGGTTTTTAGGTTCACAGCATGGGAATGCGGTTGCCGAAATTCTTTTTGGAAGGTATAATCCTTCCGGGAAGTTACCAGTATCTTTTCCTCAGAATTCAGGAATGGAACCTTTGTACTACAATCAAAAGAGTACCGGTAGACCAGAGGGTGGGGCGCAGGTGACTTATTCGCATTATACCGATTCTCCTAGAGAAGCATTGTATCCATTTGGATTCGGACTAAGCTTTACCGAATTTGAATATGGGGATATCGAGCTAAGTGCTGATTCCTTTTCAGAAGGCGAAAAAATAGAAGCATCAATTTCAGTAAAAAATACGGGTAATATGGTAGGAGAAGAAACCGTTCAGTTGTATTTACATGATCTGGTGGGAAGCATTACACGACCAAATCTGGAACTAAAAGCCTTTGAGAAAATTTCATTAAAACCAGGCGAACGTAAAGTGGTGAATTTTATAATCGATAAAGAAATGATCACATATTTTACTATTAATAAGAAATGGGAAGCTGAACCTGGGGATTTTGAAGTGATGATTGGTGGTAACTCTGTGGATCTTAAAAAGGCTAATTTTGAATTTAAATAATATGAAGAAAAGATTAGCGGTTTTAGCCCTTGTGTTATTGACCTTGCAGAGCTGTAAAGGACAAGAAAAAGAATTGATCTGGGAAGAAAATTTTGATGGAAATAGCTTAAATATGGATTATTGGAGCTATGAAAATGGTGACGGCTGCCCTGATATTTGTGGTTGGGGAAATAACGAGCGACAGCTTTATCGCCCTGAAAATCTTGAAATAAAAGATGGCTTGGCGGTTATTACCGCTGAAAAAAATGGCGATTCCTATTTTAGCTCTCGCATAAATACTAAAGATAAATTCGAGTTTCAGTATGGTATTATAGAAACCCGCGCTAAAGTTCCCGGGGGACACGGGATTTGGCCGGCAATCTGGATGTTAGGAGATAATATTGGAGAGGTAGGTTGGCCCGCTTCCGGAGAAATCGACATAATGGAATATGTTGGACGAATGAAAGATACCTTGCATACGACCTTGCATACCCCCGCAACTCATGGGGATCATGCCAGTACTACAGTGACGAAAATCGATAATGTAGAAGACGATTTTCATATATATAAGGTAGAATGGTCTAAACAAGAAATAGTTTATTATATCGATGGAGAAAAGGTATATACTTTTTCGCCAGAAATAAAAGATGATGAGCATTATCCTTTTCGCCATAAATTCTATTTTTTGCTAAATATGGCTATTGGAGGTAACTTTGGAGGACCTGATGTAGACGATAGTATTTTTCCTGCAAAATTCTATATTGATTATATCAAAGTCTATCAATAGAAATTAAGAAAAGAAACCAAAAAATAAGCCCTTTCAAAACGAAAGGGCTTATTTTTTGGCTAGTAATATGTTAATTGTACACTATTAATTTAATCTACAGCATCTTCTACAGCATCACCAACATCGTCAGCTGCATCCTCAACACTATCTGCGGCTTTTTCTACACCAGATTTTTCTTCTCGGCAGGAAGTTAAAACTAAAGTGGCCACAAAAGCTGCTAAAATAATTAGACCTTTTTTCATAAGTTATATTTTTTGTTTATTTATTTTTAATTATCGTCTGATCCATCGATTTCATCAGTCGCTTCGTCAATGGCATTTCCTGTTTCGTCTACTGCAGTATTCACAGCATCACCAGTTTCGTTTGCTGCATTTTCTACAGCGTCCCCAACGTCTTCCCCAGCTTCTTTTACATCATTTATTACACCGTTGTCATCATCATTGTAATCATCCATTTCGTCTTCCTGATCTTCAATCATACCATCATTAAGTTCGGTATCATCAGTTTTATCTTCAGTAGTTTCTCTACACGAATTCATCGTAAAAGAAATCGTTAAGAAAGAAGCTAATATTAAAAAATAACGTTTCATAGTTTTTGGTTTAGTGGTTTACAACAAAATTAAAATGAAATTGAACAGTCTATCCAAAAGTTGTTGTAAAATTTTAATAAAACTGTTTTAAAAATTTAATGTGTGGTGTTTTTATGTTAAATGCTTTAATTGTCGTCGCCGATCTTGTCGATCTCTTCATCGATCTGTTCGTTCACTTTTTTGTCTACTTTTTTAGCAGTACGTTCTAGGATACCCTCGTTTTCGGTTTTTTCTACTTCAACTTCTTTTACAACGGTTTTTTTAGGTTCTTCCCGACAAGAAAGTAATGAAGTTGCGCTTATTGCCAAAAATCCACCTAATAAAATTAATCGTTTCATATCTTTATGTATTGTTGAATAGGTCGAAATTACAACGAATAAGCTTTTAACGGTATTTTTTAAATGAATTTTAATAGAATTTCTTAATATCCAGCTAAAAAATTAATGATTTCTTTTTAAGTAGGATAATACACTTTGTGTAGCACCGGTATTGCTATTAATAAAGTGACCACTGATCATTCCGGTTTTGGAGCGGAATTGCTCGTCTTTGACCATTTTGGTCATGATTTTAAATAATTCTTCAGCAGAAGCTACTGAAAATAAGCCAGCTAGTTTTTCCAATTGTTTGGCTTCAGGAAACTTATCGAAGTTTTTACCAATAATTATCGGTAGCCCGAAAGTAGCCGGTTCCAGGATGTTATGAAGTCCGCTTTTTCCGGCAGCGCCACCAACATAAGCGATATCCGCATAGCTATATACCTTGGTTAGTAATCCGATAGTATCAATGATAAGTACCTGATATTGGTTAATTTTAGAATCTTTTTTTTCTGAAAATAATACGGTTTTCTTTACAATTTGAGCTTTTAAACGTTGAATTTTTTCATTCTTAATTTCATGGGGGGCGATGATAAATTTCACATCTTCTGAAGCGGTATTGATGTACTCTAATAACAGCGCGTCGTCTTCAGGCCACGTGCTTCCAGCAACAATACAGGTTTTTTGATCTTTAAATTGCGCAATAAAATCAAGCTGATTGTCATATTCTAATTGCCTGGCAACACGGTCAAAACGGGTGTCACCACTTACCGTAGTATTTGTAATATTAATTGTTTTTAAAAGCTCTTTCGAGGTTTCATTCTGAAGAAAAATATGTTCAAAAACCCGAAGCGCTTCTCTAAATAGACCACCATAGGGTTTAAAATAGATCTGATCTTTTCTAAATGCCCCTGAAATTAGAAACGTACGAATGTTCTGGATTTGTAATTCTTTTAAAAAGTTAGGCCAGATATCGTATTTGATAAAAAATGCTAGCTTTGGTTTAATGATTGATACAAAGCGTTTTGCATTTTTTGGCGTATCCAGCGGTAAATACACTATGGCATCAGCCAATGGGTGTTTTTTCTTATTCTCGTAACCCGAGGGCGAATAAAAACTTACTAAAATTTTATAAGTTGCATAATTTTCTTTTATGGCTTCCATTATAGGTACTGCCTGTTCGAATTCTCCTAAAGAAGCGGCATGGAACCAAACCCAATCTTCAGAAAAATCAATTTTCTCCAATTGCTTAAAAACCTTTTTTCTGCCTTCCACAAATAGTTTAAGTTTTGGATTAAACATGGCTGGTAAAGGAAGTGCAGCTTTGGCTACATAAGTGAGTAAATTATAAGTACCTCGCAAAACAAAGAATTTGGATTACAAAAGTAGGGGTTTCATTAAAAATGTATGGCAATAGCTGCTATATTTCGTAATTTTGACTCCACAAGAAAAAACAAATGAGAAAGATACAGATGGTTGACCTTAAAGGTCAATATGAAGGAATAAAAGATCAGATTAGTTCTTCTTTTGAGGAGGTGATTACCTCAACAGCTTTTATAAACGGACCTGAAGTTCAGAATTTTCAAAAAGAACTGGAAGAATATCTTGGCGTAAAACATGTGATCCCTTGCGGGAACGGTACAGATGCTTTGCAAATAGCTATGATGGGCTTGGGTCTAAAACCCGGTGACGAAGTCATTACAGCAGATTTCACCTTTGCCGCCACTGTAGAGGTTATTGCCCTTTTAGGTTTAACTCCTGTTCTTGTAGATGTAGAACCTGATACTTTTAATATCGATCCTGAAAAAGTTAAAGCCGCAATTACACCAAAAACCAAAGCGATTGTACCTGTACATTTGTTTGGGCAAACGGCAAATATGGATGAGATAATGGATATTGCGACGGCAAATAATCTTTTCGTTATAGAAGATAATGCGCAGGCAATAGGTGGAAATTATCATGATAAGACGGGAGTAAGCCATAAAACCGGAACTATTGGGCATATTGGAGCCACTTCTTTCTTTCCCTCTAAAAATTTAGGATGTTATGGTGATGGCGGCGCGATTTTTACCAATGATGATGAATTGGCACATACTATTCGCGGAGTAGTGAACCATGGAATGTACGAGCGATACCATCATGATGTTGTAGGTGTAAATTCAAGATTGGACAGTTTGCAGGCAGCGGTATTAAGAGCCAAATTACCAAAATTAGATTCCTATAATAATGCTAGAAGAAAAGCGGCAGATCTTTATGATGTTGCTTTTAAAGCTCAGGAGCATATAATTACGCCGCTTCGTGTAGGAAATGATGATACTCATGTATTTCATCAATACACATTAAAAATTACAAATGGCAAAAGAGATGCTTTAGTAAAGCATTTTCAGGAAAATAATATCCCATGTGGAGTGTATTATCCAATTCCGCTTCATAAACAAAAGGCCTATGCAGATGAGCGGTACAACGAAGCTGATTTTGAAGTTACCAATCAATTGGTAAAAGAAGTGATTTCTTTACCAATGCATACCGAATTAGATAAAGAGCAGATTGAATTTATCACAAAAACGTTGATAGCATTTGTGAATGCTTAATGGATATTAGAATTAAAGTGATGACAGCGGCATGAGATTTTTTAATTTTATGCCGCTTATTTATAAACAGCTGTTCAAATAATCAAAGTTAGTTGAGTTTTATCCACCTATTCAAGATTCAGTCGACTTTATTTGATGTAAACTTTTTGCTTTTTTTTGAATTTAAGGCTTCAAATTTCGGGAGATTTTTTGCCTAAAAACAAGAGCTGTTCAGTTTTGAGCAGCTCTTTTCGGCTAAATTACAAATTACCGAATTACCGATCAGTAATTTAATTTTATAATTTTTATTCCCATCCTGTTTCAATTACAGGATTTAGCTAATGCTAAAATACTAATTATTTTTAAAATTAATTATAATTAGTTAAATTAAGTTAAATACAGTTTATTGTTTAATTTTTTATTATAATTAATGAATTTAAATTATTTTTATGTTTGTTTTTTAAAATTTGTCATCTGATGAAATAAATTTGCCTGATTTAAACCCAACCAACCTCTGTAAAGGGAGAGACCCCCAGACTTCGAATTACTCCAAAGTGTAGTTTCGATTATTGTGTTATTTTTCGCAATAAACGGGTGACCAAAACAGTGTCGCGTATAAAACATTTATACGCTTATAGCGTATTCTGTTTACGTAGGCGAATAAAATGAAACGTAAAAATTATTGTATAGTTTCTTAATGTTTGCATTGCGCTAAACCACTACAGTTAGAATTGCTTAATTTCAGGGTTATTTTTTGAGTTATATAAATAGAAAAAGTAAAATCCGTTTCCTTGATTGTACCCAATTAATATTTGTTTTAGGTTTCGCGTCAGAGTTTAATTACAGACTTCCGGGAGAATTACTAATTCTTTAAAAACGTTAGAGTAAAATTGACTATATTGTGAAAAATAGTTTTAAATCATACGTTATGAGTAAGCTTCCCAGACGAAAATTTTTGCAGCAAACTACTTTAGCTACTGCTGGTCTTAGCCTGTCAGGTTCTCTTTTGGCAAACCCGGTTTCTATTTTTGGAGCCAATGACCGGCTTAACTTTGGTTTAATAGGCTGTAACGGGATGGGATGGTCTAATATGCAGGCGCATTTAAAATTGCCTAACGTTACCTGCATTGCACTGGCAGATGTAGACCAGCGGGTGCTGGACCGCCGTGCAGGTGAACTTAAAAAAATGACAGGAAAGGCTCCGAAACTGTATACCGATTATAGAAAAATGCTTGAGAATAAAGATATTGATGTGGTGATCATCGGTACGCCAGACCATTGGCACTGCCTCAATATGGTAGATGCCCTGCAGGCCGGTAAACACGTTTATGTAGAGAAACCTTTGGCTAACAGTATTGAAGAATGTAACGTGATGCTTAAAGCTGCCAATGCTTCAGAGAAGTTGGTGCAGGTAGGACAGTGGCAGCGTAGCGGGCAGCAATATGACGAGGCGATTAAGTACGTACAATCGGGTAAACTTGGACAAATAAGACTCGTGAAATGCTGGGCCTATCAGGGATGGATGAATCCTGTTCCCGAAAAACCCAATACGACTCCGCCTCCCGGAGTAGATTATGCGATGTGGCTAGGTCCTGCTCCCAAACGTCCGTTTAATGAAAACCGCTTCCATTTCAATTTTCGTTGGTTTTGGGATTATGCAGGGGGCTTGATGACCGATTGGGGGGTGCACGAACTCGACATAGCACTGTTTGCGATGGGAGCTAAAGCGCCAAAATCTATTTTAGCTTCTGGCGGAAAGCTTGCCTACCCTGATGATGCTTCCGAAACACCGGATACCCTTCAAACCGTGTATGAATTTGATAATTATAACCTTCTCTGGGAACACGCTACCGGGATTGACGGTGGTCCCTATGGCCGTACCGAAGGCATTGCCTTTATCGGCAATAACGGAACACTGATAGTTAACCGTGGTGGATGGGAAGTCCTCCCCGAAGGCGAGCGTGTAGAAGGTGAGTGGAAAAACAAAATAGACCGGGTAGAACTCACTAAACCCGAAGGTAATGCGCTTGATAAACACGCTAAAAACTTTGTAACTGCTATACGCAACAACGATAAAAGCGCACTGGCATGCGGGGTAGAAACAGGGAGTGTAGCCGCGATTACCGCACATATGGGTAATATCGCTTATAAAACCGGTAAAAAAATCTATTGGGATGCCACCAGCGGTTCTTTTAAAGATTCAGAGGCTGATGCTCTGGTAAGCGCCCGTTACCACAACGGATGGGAATTGCCAAAAGTGTAACTTCAGGAGTGTTTAATTTATGGTCTTGTACTTTTACATCATCTCGAATAGGTAAACTGCCCTTCTTAGTCTGAGAATCTTAGATTATTATATAATTCCTGTGAAATAGACATGACCGGGACGATCAACCGCTATTCCATTTGATTTTCTTCCATAAAAGTCGTTTTGAAATGGCGGTTCATAATCTTAAATCTTAACATTACTTCCAAAAACTTTCTTTATTTTCTTTACCAATGCATACAGAATTATATAAAGAGTAGGTTGGAATTTATCATGAAAACTCTTGTGAGCATAAAGTTTAAGTCATTAGCCCTTATCAAATTGTTCAATTTTATGACTTTTATTTATAAAATGCTTTTCAAATAATCGAAAATTAGTTTAATCTCATTTTCATCTTTAAAATTCAGTCCGTTTTCTTTGATGTAGGCTTTTAATTTTTTCTGAATTTCCGGCTTCAAATTCTGGAGAAATTTTTTATAATTTGACGGTAAAGGATATAAGGTTCCTTTTGGAATAGAAGTAAAATAATAACTACTGAAATGCGAAAATCGATGAGGAACTTCTTTTACCATCGAACTTGTTGCAGTGTGTGCAGTGTGACCCTTAGAAAATTTTGCATGTATAGCTTTATAAATAGTATAAGTGGCAGAGTCATTTAGAGTATAGATAAATCCCCTTTTAATGTCGCCTTTTTTGAGCGATACTTTTTGAAGCAAATTGCCTTACCATCTTCAAGAACTAGCTTTATACCTGGATCTCTGATTAATGCTTTAGGTTGTTCGTTAGGTAGCATACTTTTCTTTAATTCAATTTCGTCATTTAAAATATTGTGACGAATATAAAAATGCTCCTGTAATTCTTCTTTATAAAATAAAGTTGCGATTTGGTACTTTTCTTTTAAATAAGGCGATCCTATGGTTTTAAGATTTGATTTATAGGTTATTTTATCATCCAAAAGGTCATGCATAATCGTATTAAGAATAGGTTGACTTCCTGTGCCGCCGTCTGTTATCGACTTGAAGTGGTCTGGTTTAGGCGTAGTTACCTGTGCGGTAACTGATAAAGTAATAGCAAGTAGGAAACATACTAAACAACTTATATTTGTTTTTTTCATAATGAAATATTTTAAGAAGAAAAGGCTGCCTTAATTATTACAGACAGCCTTAAAGCTAAAACAAATAGGTATTAAATTAATCTGGACATATACTAAGCGGTATTTCCCCTACGCCTGGACTTGGTCCCTGCTCAGAAGCTATTTCTCCATTGGGAGCGTAAATTTGGAACGTAACTTCACCATCCCAATCTCCTGAGTTAAATACAAAAGATAATTCTTCTGTATCTTCAGGAACACTTATAGAAAAAGAACCGGATGAGCCAGAATCTAAGGTATAGGATTCAGCAACACCATCGATGGTAACCACTATAGAGGCGCCATTCCAGCCATCCCCGTAACTATCCTGTAGATCTATACTATAGGTGCCGGGAATAGGAGTAATCGGCGTACAGTTTACTCCAACATAATAAATAAGTGGTGACCTAAAGAATGAACTATTGGATACCGTCCCCCCATAATCGGTGTTGGTATATGATCTTCCATCGGTTAAATTTAAAACCATACGATAGATAAAGCGATCGCCTCCGCTGTAATCGCTATCAGAAATTCCAACTGCACTGGCAGCTTCAGCTAAAGATCTTTCAAATTGAATTACAGGCAAACCATTATCTCCGGTAGTAAAATCTGATGCCGGAATGTTTACCAATAAAACTTCGCTAACACTTTTATCCATAGCATCTTCCTGATTGTCCTCAAAAGAGATATATATGTCTACAGATGCTAATAAATTTCCCATTTCTTCATCTTGTTCTTCCAACATTATCGAAAAGAGAGAGGAGGGGTCAAAAGCATTGTAAGAAGTACTTATGGTTTGTGTTGTTCTTAATATTGCCCCGTAAACAGTATCCTGAAATACCTTGTCTACAGTATTGTCTTTTTCCGTACAACCAAGTAACAGAAAGAAGGCAAAAAACGGAATGATATATTTTGTATAATGTTTCATCATAGTTTTTTATTTAGTTCGACTCAGGAAAAGAAGGAGAGGCCGGATTGGTATCCCAGAAGACTGTAGTGGTAACTTCCTGTTTTTGCGAAATAGACGAGTTGTTATTTACTAAATTGGCAGGATACCTAAAGGATCTTATAAAACCTCCCGGGTTTGGTTCTCTATTAGGTTGTAAAGTGGTTGGATAGCCAGTTCTTCGATAGAAATTATAGTTCAAAATACCATTTCCAAAACAAGAAATCCAAAATTCTTCGGCAAGTAGATTCCATTTTTCTTCTGTATCTGCTTCTATGAAGGCTGTTTCAATTCCAGATAAAAAACTATTCACTTGTTCTTCAGATGGAGCAAGGCTTAAATCTGCGTCTTCATCTAGAGCACCAAAAGAACGTACTTTAGTTATAGACTTTGCTGTACCACTTACAACAAATTCTTGAGCGGCAGCAACATCTCCTTCTACCATTGCCATTTCAGCTCTCATAAAATCTACCCAGGATGCAAGCATTAATGGAGTTATACCGGCGCCGGCAGCTCCGGCACCTTGAGACACCGGTGCAAATCTACTGTCGTCAAACATTCCGCCTGCAGGATAAATTCCGTAGGTTGTTCTTAAGAAACCGTCTCCGGGAGTGCCATCATCATCGCCATGATCTCTGCCCCAGTAACCATTTGGTAAACTACAGAAGGTGAATCCGCCATCGATATAATGTTGTGGAGCATTTTCCATAGAGCAGGTTAGTGTTTGCTCATTGGGCTCTATTTCTTCCCCAGGTACAGCATTTACCTGCCGGTAAAAATAATACCGGATCCTTGGATCACCATCTTCTAACATAGTTCCCATCAACCAATTAGATAGGTAGCTTCCAGCTCCTGTAGGTCTGTAATTACCTGCATATTTTCCATTTCTTGTATCTGGTTGGTTTTCGTTAGTTCCATAATTAAACTGAAAATCTTCATCAGTACTGGTGATGAAATCTCCTGAGGCAACAATTTGATTAAAGCTGCTTAAAGCCGAGTTGTCTACTAACCGGGTTTGGAGATAGATTTTCATTTTTAAGGTATTCGCGAGTTTTATCCAGTTTTCATAGTTCCCATTGTAAAATGGATCGTATTCAGGCTCAAGTGCGGCTTCCTTATTAAAGTTGGTAATAGCAGTATCGATTAACTGCGCTGCAGCACTATAAACAGCAGCACCATTGTCTAAGTTAGGATTGAAGTTTCCTTCGTCGGCCATCAAGGCTTCAGAGTAAGGAATATCGCCAAAAAAATCTACAAGAGTAATTAAAACATTAGCAGAAAGTAGTTGAGCAATTGCTATGTGGTGAAATTGTTCGTTTTCCTGCGCAATTGGGGTCATAGCTTCTACATCTGCTAAAATCTGCCTGTAGGCCAGATCCCATTCATCATCAAAAGATGTAGGGGCATAGGCATTTAAATAATTCCGACTTCCTAAATATTCTATTCTTGTTACCTGTGCACCATAGTTTCCAAAATTTTGCATAAGACTTACATATGATCTTTCAATAGCATTTAGGTAGAAATCTACATTTGCCTGTTCAGGCGTCAGGTAGTTAGGGTCCTCGGTTAAATCCATGTCGGTCGTTTCGCAGGAGTAAAAGCAAAGTCCTGACAGAACGATCAATCCGAATATTTTACGTATACTTTTCATATTGTTTTTAGTTTTTAGAATGAAGCGGTGATACTAATTCCGTATCTCTTCGAACTAGGTCCGCTTAAAAAATCAAATCCCTGTCCATTTCCTACTCCTAACGCGGCAACATTGGGATCGAAGTTTATACCATCTGGGGTATTGTAAGCATCATACCAAAGATTATAGCCAGACACTTTTAGTGATAGAGATCCAAAAGGAGTTTTTTCTAAAAATGATTTGGGTAAGGAGTAGCCCAGTGATACTTCCTGGAGTCTTATCACAGAGCCATCGTAAATTTGCAGCTCGTCTGGTCCAAATAAAATGTTACTAAAATAATACTGGGAATTGTTGATCTGGATTGTGTTAGGCTCTCCAGTGTCCTGATTTATCCCTGGTAAAATAAAGGGATTAATACGGTTATCAGTATCTGTAGTGAGGCCTCGACCTAGTAAAGTTGCGATGGTTTGACTGTAAATATCGCCGCCTGATACATGAGTAAACAGTACATTAAGGCTAAAATTTTTGAACGAAATATTACTACTTACATTTAAGGTATAATCTGGGTTTGGATCACCAATTTCAAATTGTCCCGCTTCTACCACGTAATCTCCCTGACTGTTTGTAATAAAATTCCCGTTATCGTCTCTTAATATTCGAGATCCAACTATAGTTCCTAATGGTTTACCTGCAATGGCAGCATTCCCCAGATTAGAGAAACCGGCATAAACAATAATATCTGTGTCCTGTCCAAGATCTTTCACTGTTGGTTCTATAGTGCTAAAATTTGCATTAATCCTCCAGTTGAAAGCACCCTCATCTGAATTTTTAAAAATGTCCAATCCTGCTTCAATCTCTAATCCCTCCACATTAATTTCACCAATATTTGTTCTAACACTCGTATAACCGGTAGAGGCATCTAGACTGCGATTAACCAGGAGGTTTTTGGTAATTCGATTAAAGTAAGAAGCATTTAAGGTAAAGCGGTTTTTAAACCAATTGGACTCCACACCGAACTCGATTTCTGTCATTGTTTCTGGCTCTAGATCGGGATTTCCCAGAACACTGTTGGTAGTATTACTTACAACCAGGTTACCAGAATCGTCCAGCCATCTTTGGGTATCTAGGGATAATCGATTTGCAATAGGATATCCAGATGGGAAGTTCGCCGAAGTTCCAAAACCTGCTCTTAGTTTTAAAAAGCCTAGAGCATCGCTGCTAAGTCCTGAGAATGCCGAGGTGGGTAAAAAAGAAGCACTAACCCCTGGATAGAAAATAGACCTATTCTCCTTAGCAAGGTTCGAAACCCAATCGTTCCTGCCGTTTATGGTTAGATATAAAAATCGATTATAATCTAGTTCTACCTGTCCATAAAGCCCAGCTATATTTCTTTCTTCAGAATATTGAATTTCATCTTGTAACATAAAGTTAAAATGACGCAATACATCAAAGACTTGCTGGTTAGAGCTGCTAACTCCCTGGCGATCGTAAATTGTTCTTCTGGTTGTTGCTCCAATGTTAAAGTTTAATCCAATTTTTTCAGAAAGGTCATACATCCCGTTTAAGGTAAGATTGTGATCCCAAATGGTGTTAGCATTGTTCCAGGTGTCGTAAAAACCACTTCTTATTCTGGTGTTCGAGGTAGATCCGCCTCTATTTTGATAACTGGAGTTACCTTCATTATAAAGGTCGATACCCAGTCGATAAGTAAGATTTAAGTTATCTGTAAAGTTATAAGTAATTCCTGCACTTCCATAGACTCTATTGGTAAGCTGCTGTGAGCTAGCATTATAAACTGTCCATAAAGGATGCTGTATGTCGTTAGCCTGGCGGTAATAAACACTCCCCCCAGTTAACGGGTTTTGATAAGGTAATCCCATGAGATCTACGTTTCTAGGAGTAAAGAAGACGTTAGAAAAAACCGAGGATCCACCACCTCCAAAAACGGTATTACCATCACCTGCGGAAACAGGTGGAGATTTAAAATCTGTTTGCGAAAAGTTCAAAGTTCCATCGATAATAAAATTATTAGCTAGCTCTGCTTTTCCTCCTATCCCCAGGTTGTTACGTACTACTTTATTTTCGGGCGTGAAGCCTTCATCTTCTAAATGACCACCACTTAAATTGTAGGTGACTTTACCGTCGTTAGAAGAACCGGAGAAGTTAATACTGGTATTCGAAACAACGCCCGTTCTAAAGAATTCTTCTACACTGTTATACGGCTGCCATGGGTATGGTGTATCTGCGAATTCTGGGAATGCCTGAGGAATACCTGTTCCCGAACTTGCGGTAGAATAGGGGTGGGGTAAATAGCCGTTTTCGTCTATAGCCGAATCAGAACCCCAACCGGCAACACCATCTTTTTCAAAGCTTGGTCCCCAGTTACTATAAAACCAACCAAAGGCCTGGTCAAAGCCACCGCCGTAGCTCATGGTGTAATCTGGAATAGAAGCCACTTCGTTAAAAAATATCGATGAGGTTACCGTAACCTCATGTTTTTTACGACTGGCAGCACCACTGCCGTTTTTGGTGGTAATTAGAATTACTCCATTTCTACCCTGGGTCCCGTAAAGTGTAGAAGCAGCAAGTCCTTTCAAGACGTTTACGCTTTCGATATTGTTTGGATCCAGATCAAAAAACCTGCTACCTCCACTGTTGCCCTGAACAAAATCGCCCTGCGCATTGGTGTCACTACTAAAAGGAACCCCGTCTACAATGAACAGGGGTTGGTTACTACCGCTAAACGAACTTAATCCTCTAATGATGATGTTGGTTCCTGAGCCTGAAATACCACTTTGTTGTGTAATCTGTACTCCCGAAGCCTTCCCGCTTAAAAGCCGGCCAACATCGCCTTCAGCTCTGGATTCTAAATCTTCACTACTTACTTCGGATACGGCATATCCCAATGATTTTTTCTCTCTGGAAATCCCAAATGCTGTTACAACGACCTCATCTAGCTGGGCCTGGTCGGCTTCCATTATTACATCAATAGTATTAACATCTGCAACAGTGTATTCTGCTGTTTTTAGTCCTACAAAAGAAAAAACGATGACATCGCCTTTTTGTGCCTGAATTGAATAGTTTCCATCAAAGTCGGATTGGATTCCACTTGAGGTTCCTTTAATCCTGACGTTTACTCCAGGTAAAGGCATACCCTGGTCGTCTGTAATTGTCCCTGAAATTGTTCTATCCTGAGCAAACATGCTACAAAAGGAGAATAAAAACAATAAGGTCCAAAAGCCTTGTAGTTTTCTTGTCATAATATAGTTTTTGAATTAGTATGTTAACAAATATGAAAAAACACTAATTAAAAACCAAATTAATAATTATAAATAGTTAATTTTTGATAAATCATGTATTTAATTAAATTTAAAATGTTAATAAATATTTATTTGTTAAAATAATTGATTTCAAATTAACTTATTTAAAGTTTAGGAATAACTAAAATTGTGTATTACATGCAAAAAAATAGATAGGTTTGGTAAATTTTAGCCGTGAGAATGATAATTAAAGGGTACAACATTGCAAATTGATACACTAAATGTATTGTTTTAAGTCTTGGTCATTAGCATTGAGAAGAGGCGTGAAAAATTCATGAATTAAAAAACGCCTAATCCCAGGATTAGGCGTTTTTACTCGATTATCGAGATCGAATTTTTTAATAAATGCCTCATGTGCCATTATGAGGTAGTTTACTGAAATATTTTCTTTTAAAAATTAAATCGCAGCAGAGGCAGTTTCCATTTTACGATCTACTTTTTTTACTAATCCTTGTAGCACTTTTCCCGGGCCAACTTCCGTAAAACTTGTGGCGCCGTCTTTAATCATATTTTGTACAGATTGTGTCCACTTCACCGGAGCTGTTAATTGAAATACCAGATTTTTCTGGATTTCTGTAGGATCGGTTACTGCGTTAGTACTCACATTTTGATAGATAGGACAAGAAGGGTTTTTAAAAGTTGTAGCTTCAATAGCAGCAGCCAATTCTTTTCTTGCCGGTTCCATGAGTGGTGAATGAAAAGCACCCCCAACAGGAAGTAGTAAGGCGCGTTTAGCTCCTTTTTCCTTTAAGCTTTCACAGGCTTTTTCAACTGCAGAAATTTCACCAGAAATTACTAACTGCCCTGGGCAGTTATAATTTGCCGCAACTACTATTCCTTCTGTATCTGCGCATACAGCCTCTACTAACTCATCTTCTAAACCTAAAACCGCAGCCATGGTAGATGGAGTAATTTCACATGCTTTTTGCATCGCTAAAGCACGTTGCGAAACCAACTTTAGTGCATCTTCAAATTCTAAAGTATTATTAGCAACTAAGGCAGAGAATTCTCCTAGAGAATGTCCCGCTACCATATCTGGCTTAAAGTCTGCTCCCAATACTTTACTTAAAATAACACTATGCAAAAATATTGCAGGCTGGGTAACTTTAGTTTGTTTTAGATCTTCGGCAGATCCTTTAAACATGGTTTCGGTTATAGAGAAACCTAAAATTTCGTTAGCTCTTTCAAACAGTTCTTTTGCTTCAGCAGATTTCTCGTATAAATCTGCTCCCATTCCTGAAAATTGTGCTCCCTGTCCGGGAAAAACATATGCTTTCATTTTCTAATTTTTATCCCTTCGATCAGGGTTTAATAGCTGTTCCGGTCTTCATCAACCTATGATAGAAACGCGAAATTATAAATTAATGCGCCGTTTTTTTAAAATATAAAACGGTGAAATTTTAGCAAAAATAGTAAGAATAAAAAAGACCTCACAACAAAATACAGTTATGAGGTCCTTCATCAAATACACTTTGGTATTTATAATTCTAATTTTCCTTTTTCTCCGATATCTTTTTGATCCCCGGTAATGGCAGATACCCCCATTTTGAATAATGAAACATATTTATTGGATTTCGTATCCCAATAATAGGCTTCTTCTGGATTTACCTTGATTGCACTTAAATTTGGATCATCTGTACCTCTAAACCAGGTGTCATCTACTTTACTATATAGATCTTCCAAAATGTCTTTTTCGGTTACTATAGCTGCTTTTCCGAAAATGCTGATAAATTCGAAATCCTTAACATCACTATATAATAACTGGACATCGTTATCTTTTACAATATTGGTGTTATGGTCACTATTTAAGCCGCTTAAAAACCAAATGTTCCCTTCAGTATCAATTTTCTTCGTGGTCATTGGTATGGCATCTACTGGTTTACTACCAATATTGGTTACCATCATGCAGGTTTTAATATCGTCTACTAGAGATTTTAATTTCTTTCTGGCTTCGCTATATTCTAAATTTTCTGTACTCATAGTTTTTTAATTTATTATGAAGGTACAATTCAGTGTAGAGCTTTGCAGCTAATAAATTGCTAAAAACAAATGCAGTGCTGTTAAGAATTGTGAAATTAGGTAAAGCGGGCTACAATATTTTGACAGGAGCCTAAATATCCTTTTCCAAATAGATTAAGATGGACGAGTAAATAATAAAGTTGCCAGATAGGGACACGTTCTTCGAAATCATTTTCTACCGGAAACTCTTCAAAATATGTATTGAATAATTCTTCGGAAAATCCGCCGAAAAGCTTCATCATGGATAAGTCCATTTCCCGTGGCGCATAAGCTACGGCCGGATCAATAAGACAAGGGTGGCCGTTAGCATTCACCAGGTAATTACCATTCCATAAATCACCATGTATTAAAGCTGGTTTTTCCTGTGGGATGAGATGATATAATACTGAACAGAATTTTTTAGTATCTCCTAAACTATATCCGTTTTCAGTAGCTAATCTAAATTGAGGTTGAAGTCGCTCTTCAATATAAAAATCTACAATATTTTTATGTGCATTATTACGTTGCGGCAAGCTGCCAATATAGTTATCATCAGAAAAGCCAAAATTGGGCTGTGTATTTTTATGTAAATGAGCCATTTGTTTACCAAAAACCGTCCAAAAATCTGATGATTTAGATCCGGTCTCGCGATATTCCATTAAAAGACAGGAGTAGTCCCCTTTAGTATAGACATCTATTATTTTAGGAGCGTCGATCGCGTTAGTTGCTTTTAGGGCTTTCATTCCTGCCATTTCAGCTTCAAACATTCCTGGGAACCTTATAGCACTATTAACTTTTACTACTTTCTTTCCTTCCGAAGTGTTTAGTAAAAACACATCATTAATGTCGCCGCCGGATAATGGAGCGATATTATTGATTTTTAAGTTGCTTTTTTCTTCAATAATTTTAAAAAGTGGTTTGTAGCCTTTATTTACGCTCATAAGTAAGATAGCTAAAAGAGTATTTATGCTTTTCGTCTTTTTCGTGAAAAACCTCTTCAGTTAACTTCCATTCTTCTTCTGCGATATCAGGAAAAAAAGTATCGGCATCTTCAAAACTTTCATGAACACGGGTAAGTTCAATTTTATCGGTTCTTTCCAGTCCCATTTTATAGATCTCACCACCACCAATTATAAAAGGATTTTCATCTAAATCCTGCGCGATCTTTAGGGCTAAGGATAAACTTTTTACCACATACACCCCTTTCCCGGGATCGTAGTTTTCGTTTCGTGTAATTACAAAATGAGTTCGGTTTGGTAATAATCCATCAAAACTTTCAAAAGTTTTTCGCCCCATAATAATAGGATGGTGGCTGGTTAACTTTTTAAAACGTTTGAAGTCGTCTGGCAGGCGCCATAACAGGTCATTATCTTTTCCTAGCGCATTATTTTCGGCTGCAGCCGCGATCATGGTTACCATAAATTAGTGATTGTAGTTTTGGTCTGGTTTATTGTCTGGGGAAATAGGCTTGAACTTGTCGTTAGGGTCTTTATTTTCGGGAAAACTTTTTTTGCTTTCTTTAGTTGGTAACGGATGGTCTTTTTCTACCTGCTGCTGTAATTTGGCAATTTTCTCTTTTTGTTTGGCGACCAGTTTCTCAATTTGTTTGGCCTGCCATTCTTTACCCATAAAGGTGTTAACCAAAAGCACATTAAAGAAATGAATTAAAAAGATAAACCCCCAAATAAGGACGATCCAAACAAACCAGTCGTAGCCTAAAGGTTGATATTCTTCTTTAAAGCCAATAACCACGTTTAGAATAATAGCTAAAATCGAAGCGCCAAGAAATACGATAAAATGCTGAAATAGTCTTTTTTTCTGAAGTGTTCTTTTTCTGGCGTTTTCGTACAACTCCCGTTGTTCAGCATCCATTTTAGAAGTATTTTTCTTTTTAGAGAACATAAATAAAGGTACTTTAGTGCTTTTAACAAATTTACATTTTTAGAACTGAATTCTTTAAGGCTTATGAGTAATTTAAGAAAAGGCTTTCCCGTTTTAGAGCGATACACCTACCTAAACACTGCAGCTTCCGGTCTACTACACGAAAAAGTTTTAGAGTTCAGGCAGGAACATGATTTAGACTTTTTGATCTCCGGAAGTGTGCTGAAAGAAAATCAGGGTCGACTTTTAGCGAAAGTACGTGAAGAGGTTGGGGAATCTTTTAATTGCGAACCAAACAGGGTAGGATTGGTGCCTAACTTTTCGTATGGCTTTAATACGCTTTTAGAAGGTATTGAAAAGCCTAAAAAAGTATTGTTATTAAATAATGACTATCCATCGATCAATTGGCCGGTAGAATCCAGAGATTTTGAGATTTGTTATGCAGAAATCAATGAATTTTTAGAGGAAAACATTGTTGAGGTTTTAAAGAAAGAACAGCCTCAGTTCTTTGCTTTTAGTATCGTTCAATATATTAACGGAATTAAACTAAGTACCGCTTTTCTCACCCAGCTTAAAAAGGACTTTCCAGAAGTGATTTTTGTGGCCGATGGGACACAGTTTTTGGGAACAGAGGCTTTTGATTTTGATGCGAGTGGGATAGACGTCGTTATTTCAAGTACCTATAAATGGTTAAATGCCGGCTACGGAAATGGATTTATGCTGTTCAACAAAGATATTGAAGGTAAAATATCTCCAAAGCATTTAGGTTTTGGATCGTTGCAGGGAAAATATAAAGCACAGGAAGGTAACTTTCTTGGAAAATTTGAGCCAGGGCATCAGGATACGCTAAACTATGGAAGTTTAGGTGAAGCTCTTAAATTGATAAAAGATATTGGAATTTCAACCATTGAAAGTCTGGTAAATGTTTTAAAAAGCCACGCCAAGCAGGTCTTTACCGAAATGAATTTGCTGGAAGAAGCTGTTGTAAAAAGAGGCGAGCATTCATCCATTTTTAATATTAAAGGCGACGATAAATTATATCAATATTTGCGGGAAAAAGACATTATTGTTTCACAACGTGGAGAAGGACTGCGTGTAAGTTTTCACTATTTTAATACAGAAGAAGAACTAGGGGTTTTGGTAAAGGCGCTGAAAGCTTATAAAAAATAGTTTATTTTTTGATAAAAAGAACATTACAAGTCTTTATTTTCAACTTGACTCAAAATCTCATAGTCTTTGTGATTATTATCGTTAAATAGGTAAGATTTTTTCACTTGCGTAAAAAAACTAATTTTCAAACTTTTATCTCGACACCATTTTTAAAGGCGACGTGATTTTGGATAGGTTTGGCAGCATGACTGGTTTTTGGATAATACCAGGCGGCATCTTCGTTTTTCTCACCATCAATTTCTATAGTGAAATAGGAAGCTAATCCCTTCCAGGGACAACGTGTTTGTTTTTTACTATTTTTAAAATATTCCTTTTTAATACTTTCCATGGGAAAATAATGATTGCTCTCTACCGTTTTGGTTTCAGTACTTTCCGCAATAACCGTATTTTTCCAGATCGCTTTCATAATTACTGATTTTCGATAAAAACCTGAGGTTTTTTATTTGGTTGCTGAATCAAAATTCCGAAGCGATTATCTTCAAGTTTTGCTAAAACTACTTTAGATTGTCCGTTAGTATATACAAACCCCGTCCAGGCACTGTTAAAAGCATTTTCTGAATGTTCAATACTCATTTTAGCGGAAAATGAATAGATATTTTTATCAAGTGCAATGCTATTCTCTTCAGTATTTAGAATAAAATCAGGATGTGTTGTTGTAGTCGTCCCAAACTCGATGTTTTTTAAAGTCTTTTTTATATCGTAAGCAAAACTTCCTTTTAGCTTAACAATTTTGAGATATTCATTTTGATTAAACGCGAGGTCACTTTTTATTTTGGTCTTTTCTGAAAGATATTTTATTACATTACCGTCTTCGATATCAACAAATGTGAGTTTTGTTTCAAAATTAGTATCTATAGCAGATTTTTCAATCGATTCTATCTCAGAAAAGCTGATTTTTCCCTGCGGGATAAACTCTTGTAAAGCTATATTTTCTGATGTTTCAGAATGATTCTGTACCGGGATAAACGCGAAACTTAAAAGAATTGCCGAAAAAAGGAATAGTAACTTTTTCATGGTATAGGGTGTTGATTGTAGCTTTAAAAAGTTTTCCTTCTAAAGATATAATTTTTATAACAGTTTTCCGAATCGCTAAATTCATCCGTAACAGCAAGCCCTGATTCTTTCGCCAGCCACTGTACAATATGATCATCATATTTCTGAGAAATTTCAGTATGAATAGTTTCCCAGGCATCAAAATGAATAGTTAAGCCCAGTTTGTCGATTTTAATCTGTTGTTGCTTGCTGCTTACCAGATAGCTACTAGCTGTCCCCGTTTCAGGATTGTAAGTTTCCCAGTGTTTAAAATCCTCAATATTAAAGTCGGCATCCAATTCATTATTCATCCGTACCAGAAGATTTTTATTGAAAGCTTCTGTGATTCCATGGGGATCATTATAAGCATCGAGGATCTGTTGGGGATTTTTTTTCTGATCAAACCCCATAAATAACATATCTTCTTCGCTCATGGCTTCGCAGATATTTTTTAAAAAATCGATGGCTTTTTCGTGTAAAAGGTTTCCAATATTAGATCCCAACACCATAATCACTTTTTTACGCGAATTATAGTCGGCCAATTTTTCCAAAGTTTTAAAGTAAGTACCTTGCTGGGTTCTGATCTTAACCCCAGGGATTTCAGTTTTTAGGGCTTCTTCCAGTTCGTCTAACACATGTTGGCTAATATCTACCGGTAAGTAATTAAAATCATAATGTTTAGCTACCAGATGTTTCAGTAGAACCTTGGTTTTCTTGCCGTCTCCTGCGCCGAGTTCAATTAAATCGA
This sequence comes from Zunongwangia profunda SM-A87, assembly GCF_000023465.1. Classification (NCBI taxonomy): domain Bacteria; kingdom Pseudomonadati; phylum Bacteroidota; class Flavobacteriia; order Flavobacteriales; family Flavobacteriaceae; genus Zunongwangia; species Zunongwangia profunda. Next base: position 3,966,583 of record NC_014041.1, on the reverse strand, counting down.
ATCCGTTTTTACCATTAAAAGAATCGGCAATGGAAGCAGTATGCTGTTCTATAATGCCCAGTTCACAATTGGTTAAATAGTACTCTGGCATATTCATGATTTGCTGGAACAGCTTATCACCCTTTTTATCATAAATATATTTGGAAAGCAGATACTTTGGGAAGCTAGTTAGACCTTTGGCAACATCTTCTTCAAAAGCAGTATCGTATTTTGTGGTAGTAGGTGTGGATTTCATAATCTAGGTTGATGGTTATTTAGCAAGGCGAATTCCTGTGAATTGCCAACGTAATGGCGCATGGAAAAAATTGCGATAGGTGGGTCTTGTATGCTTTTTTGAAGTGGCAACAGAGCCTCCTCGAAGGACTTTTTGATTCACCATAAATTTACCATTGTATTCCCCTAAAGCTCCTGGGGCTTTTATATAGCCGGGGTAGGGAGTATAAGCACTTTCTGTCCATTCCCAACGTAATCCCCAGTTAAATTTGCTATTTGCAACTTCCCATTCCTGTTCGGTAGGTAAGCGTAAACCTTTCCATTGAGCAAAAGCAAAAGCTTCGTAATAACTAATGTGACTTAGCGGTGCATCGGGAATTAATTTTTGTAGTCCCTGTAGGGTAAACTGTTGCCATGCGTCATCGATTTTATGCCAATAAGATGGGGCTGAAATCTGATTGGAATTTATCCAATCCCAAGCTTCAGCATGCCATAGTAAAACATCATTGTATCCTCCGTCTTCGATAAATTCGATATATTCTTTATTAGTAACCAGTTTATTTGAAATTTGATAATCGGCTAAGTAAACTTTGTGTCTGCCAAGCTCATTGTCGTAGCAAAAATCGGTACTGTTATGCCCAATCTCATAATTTCCTTTATCTATAGTAATCCATTGCTGGGGAAAATCCTGAATTGGGTTTTCTTCAAACTGGTCATTATATTTAGGGAAAAGCGGATTATTGCCTAAAATATATTTAATATCGGTATAGAGAAGTTCCTGATGTTGCTTTTCATGATGGCAACCAATCTCGATCACCTCAAGAATTTTATTATTTAAATCTTCAGATTCAATAAAATCCTGTAATGCTTTAGAAACATAATTTCGGTATTTATACACCCAGGCAACGGTTGGGCGCGAAAGATTTCCTCGATCGGTACGAATTACTTTTTCACCTACACTTTCATAGTAACTATTAAAAACATAAGCAGAGTGATTATCAAAAAGCTGATATCCGCTTTTATAAGGTTTTAGAACAAATTCTTCGAAGAACCAGGTAGTGTGTCCCAAGTGCCACTTAGGCGGAGAAACATCTACGATAGGTTGAACCACGTAATCTTCAGTTTCCAAAAAAGAACAGATAAGTTCAGATTTTGCTCTGGTTTCATTGAAGAAATCTAATAATTCAGATTGTAAAAGCATAAAAAGAGGTCTGCGATTTGTGCGTATCTCTCAAATTTACAATTTTTTAGAAGTGATAAGTTTTCACCAGCGTTAATCCCAAGTTAAAAAAGGAATAGTGCTAGTAGCGAGTTGAAAAACGTTATTTTGAGCTATTAGATATTAGAATTTAGACCGCTTCCCTTTTAGAATTGAGAACTAAGAAATTAGAGCTTAGATTTTTTATTTCGTATTTGTTGAAAAAAATGAATCAGGGTTAAATAATTAATCTGTAGGTTAATTGTACTGCAAACTTTAAAGCTTAACCGGTATCGTATATTTTATTGAGATAGATTTTCCCGCTCTTTTACCGGGGGTCATTTTAGGTAATTCCTTAAGCATTTTTTCTAATGCTACTTTTATTTCGGGTTCTTTGGTTTCGATTTTATCGATTTGTGCCACTCCTTTTTCATCGATATGCATTTTGATAGTGGCTTTGCCACGAATAAAATCACCGTTTTCTTTACGAGGGTATTTATAAGTAGTTTTTACCAGTTCCAGGAATTTCTTACGAAAGCAGTCGTCCTGATCATTAGTAGGAGATTCACATCCAGGCCACACCGGAGCTATTTCTGAAACAGTAACCGTATTACCTTCAGTTTTTACATGCTCTTGTCCGCAACTTATAAAACTCACCAACAAGCAAATGGTAAATAGTAGATTTTTCATAAAAACTGAAGATAATATAGTTTGGTAATTTTTATTAGAATTTAAATGGAACAGTAAATTCGCGCGCATCAGGTTCTCCCTGAAGTGTACCAGGTTCCATTTTTGGCATTTTTTCGATCATTTCTTTAGCCGCTTCATTTACTAAAGGTTCGTCACCTTCAATATTTAAAACATTTACTTTACCCTCTTCATCAACTTCAAATTTGATGGTCACTTCACCGCGAACATATTCACCGGCGTCATTTTTTGGGTATTTGTAATTTTCTCTAACGTGTTTACTAAGTTTCTTGTTAAAACAGGTTTTTACATTTTTGCTATCCTCACATCCGGGCCAAACTGGTGAGGTTTGCTGTGCTGCCACGGTGGTGATACTTCCAATTACAAAACTTGCTATAAGCAATACGCTTTTCATAATACTAACAATTTTAAATTAAAAATTTGATTATACCGCAACCTTGCCTTTAATAGCCGGATGCGGATCATATCCCTCTAATTTAAAATCTTCAAACGAAAAATCAAAAATATTAGTGATTTCAGGATTCATCTTCATAATAGGTAAGGCTCTTGGTGTTCTGCTTAACTGAAGTTTTACCTGCTCCATATGATTGCTGTAAATATGTACATCACCAAAAGTGTGAATAAAATCTCCCGGTTCGTATCCACAAACCTGAGCCATCATCATCGTAAATAACGCATAAGAAGCAATATTAAACGGAACGCCTAAAAATACATCGGCGCTGCGCTGATAAAGTTGACAACTTAATTTTCCATCAGCTACATAAAATTGAAAAAAAGCGTGGCAGGGTGGAAGTGCTGCTTTACCATTGGCTACATTTTCTGAAAAAGAAACCGCAGTATCCGGCATTACGGAAGGATTCCAGGCTGAAACCAACATTCTTCGACTATTAGGATTGGTCTTTAAGGTTTCTATAATTTCTGAAATTTGATCGATTTCTTCACTATTCCAGTTTCTCCACTGGTGGCCATACACCGGTCCTAAATCGCCATGTTCATCAGCCCATTCATTCCAAATTCTAACGCCATTTTCCTGCAGATATTTAATGTTAGTGTCTCCTTTTAAAAACCAAAGTAGCTCGTAAATGATCGATTTTAAATGTACTTTTTTAGTGGTGACCATCGGGAATCCTTCACTTAAATTAAATCGCATCTGGTAGCCAAAAACACTTTTAGTACCCGTGCCGGTACGATCTCCTTTTTCTGCTCCATGATCTAAAATATACTGTAATAAGTCGTGATATTGCTTCATAATTCTGCTACCCTTTTTTCAAAAAATGAACTAACTAATAAGGCGCTAAAATAATGAATTTGGATTACAGTAATACTACTTTGCCCACGCATTTGTTATAGCAAAACTTTTAAACTAATTATTTAGTTGTATATTACGAAAATAAATTTATCAATCATGCTTCATTACAGATATTACTTCTTAGTCTTTATTTTCTTTCTCCTTTTAAGTTGTAGTCCTTATCATCATTTGGCTAAATATAATTACGTAAATAAGAGCAGGCTTATAAATACTAAAGCAAAAATTACTGTTCAATATTTTGGGGATACGCATTTCGGTTCTTTAGAACAAATTGATAAAACTTCACTTCGATCTTTATTGAAGAAATATCCTTTCCTGAGGATGAAAGATATTCTTGCTTTTTCGGAAACAACGATAGCACCGAGATATGCGGCATATTTATTTCTTAATGAGTATGTAAAAGATATTGATACTTTAGAATTTCCCATAAAAGACACTTTGGCGAAGTCGGTATTATTTCAAACTGCTAATAATCAAAAAAGGGCCTATCTCTTATTAATAAGGCAGGACAGCATAACTATGAAAAGTGTGATTAATGATGGAGAAGAAATTTTAAAAAGTATTCGATTTAAGATAGATAGTAGTAATGCTTTAACCTATTCCAGTGTTTTCGAAAACGTAAGGGACGATATTAATTATCTAAGAGCGAGTAAAAAACTAATAAATGCACCAGTTGAAGATAGCCTTGGGCAAGATTGGATGCAATACCAGTTTTTGACTACTATCAATTCATTTGTACAAAATAATATTATGTATGATAGCCTGATAAATGTATTTGAACAAAAAAGAATACGTAAGCAAAAAATAAATATAGCAAGTATTGATACCTCAAAGATTTATCATGATACCGCTGCCTTTGGTAAAATTTCACAAGAGTCGAAATCTACTAATGTGGTTATGGTGAATGAAAATCACTGGTATCCAAAACATCGAATATTTACAATTCAATTACTGAAGAAATTAAAAAAGAACGGGTTTAATTATCTGGCACTTGAAGCATTGAGTAGTTCTTTTCAGGCTTCAAAGATTACTGAAGAACGACCTTATCCTACATTAAGTGCTGGATATTATATACAGGAGCCCTATTTTGCACATCTTATAAGGATCGCAAAAGAATTGGGATATAAAATTATCGCTTATGAAAGTAGCGATATGGCGGTAGATAGAGAATTAGGGCAAGCCAAAAAACTTGCAGCGATAATAGAAAATGATCCAAAGGCTAAAATCCTGGTACACGCTGGGATTGATCATATTTTGGAAAAGCCAACCAAAAAAGGGAAGCGAATGGCTGTTTACCTCAAAGAAATCACTGGTATAAATCCTTTGACGATAAATCAGGTTGAAATTATTGATAAAACGACCAATGGTCTCACTTTAATACCATTTCATGAACTACCTCCAGGACAAGAAAAGACAAATGACTATTATGTAATAAATAATATACCCACCAATTTAAAAAATACTTATCCAGAAAAAGAGTTTAAAAACTATAAACTGAATTTAAGAAACTTCAATTTAGAGACTACTTTACTTGCTAAAATTTATAATAAAGAAGAATTCGATATTTATAAAAAGAATGCAGTGCCGGTTCTTAATTTAAAGACGAAAAATTCTGATGATCTAGAGATCGCACTACCAGTAAATGATTATGTCCTTATTGTTTTAGGTGAGCAAGGAGAAAAATCAAAAGGAGAAATAAGTCTTAAAGAAGAAATATAAAAAGTATTAGAGTTAGATCGAATTAATTATTCCTGAATGTTTTCATCATAACAAACAAATTCGATAATATTGTTTTCCGGGTCTTTGATAAAAACAGACTTCCATTTAATCCATGGGAAAACTTCAGTCGTAGATTCGAGATTAAGCTCTTCACATTTCAATAAAAAAATATCATAATCTTCTTTTGCAATTTCAAGAGCAAAGTGATGTAATGAAGAGTTTTTAGAATTTATGTCATTTAATTTTTCCTCGAAAGCTGTTGGATTTTCTTTGTGGAATAATGCTAGTGTCTGATGATGTCCGGCATTACCTTCTGCAATTTTGAAAAAGGTGAATTTTTCTGAGTTTCGAATAACTTCTAAACCAATAGTTTGATGATAAAATTCAGTCATGATTTTCATGTTATTTACTCTAATAACAATTTCACCAAGACTTTTTATCTTTCCCTTAATCATACTAAAAAGTTCTACCCAATAATCATTCCTGCGATGGTAGCTGATAGCAAAGAGGCCAGTGTTCCACCGATTACGGCTTTAATCCCGAATTCAGATAAGTTTTTACGTTGTCCCGGGGCTAGAGAACCAATTCCACCAAGCTGAATACCGATAGAAGCAAAATTTGCAAAACCGCATAACATATAGGTTGCCATAATAATCGACTTCTGGTACGTGAAGCTTAATCCTGAAGCGGCATTTTTAAGTTCTGCTAATTGTATATATCCCACAAATTCACTTGCAGCAAGTTTAATGCCTAGTAGTTGTCCCATTAACATCATATCCTCCTTGGCAACACCTATAAGCCACATCAGGGGAGCGAAAACCGTTCCCAGAACTGCTTCGATTGAAAATGTTTGATAAGGCGTATTTGCCGCCAGCACATCATTAAGATGAGTGATTTGCCCTACTTTGGCAAAGCCATAATTAATCATTGCGATTAAAGCCACAAAAACCAACAACATTGCACCTACATTGGCAGCAAGTTTTAAACCTTCAGTGGTTCCAATAGCAATAGCATCCAGTACGTTAGATCCTATTTTTTCAGAAGAAACTTCTACATCGGTATTAATTTTTTCCTGTTGTGGGTATAATATTTTAGAAATCACAATTGCTCCCGGAGCAGCCATTACCGAAGCAGCCAGTAGATGCTTGGCAAACTCTAATCTAGCCATGGGGTCGTCTCCCCCTAAAAATCCTATATATGCAGCTAAAACGCCACCAGCCACAGTAGCCATACCGCCAATCATTACCAGTAAAATTTCAGAACGTGTCATACGCTCTAAATAAGCTTTAATCATTAAAGGAGCTTCTGTTTGGCCTAAGAAAATGTTTCCGGCAACGTTTAAGCTTTCTGCCCCAGAGATCCCTAATAACTTCGTAAGTACCAGCGCAAACCCTCTAACAACCACCTGTATAATTCCGTAGTAAAAAAGAATAGAGGTTAACGCTGAAAAGAAAATAATGGTAGGCAATACCTGAAATAAAAAGATGTATCCAAAACTAGAGGTGTCCATAAGTCCGCCCAAAAGGAATTCACTTCCTGCTGCGGTAAATTCTAATATCTTCACAAAGATTTTTCCCACAAATTCGAAAGTTGATTTCACCCAATCGATTTTTAGAACACCGTAAGCCAGTAATAATTGCATTCCAAGACCTATCCCAACGGTTTTCCAGTTAATGGCTTTGCGGTTACTGCTAAATGCAAATGCAATAACAATAAGCGAAAACATCCCCAAAATTCCACGTAGAATTCCTGTGGTGGTAATTCCCTGATTTGGAATGATTTTTTTAGCAGTTTCAGCTGGGATTACTTCAGCTATTTTAGGTTGATAAGCTTTGAGGTTAATTGCATTTCTCCCGCTTTTAAGAATCATGGAAGAGTCTGATAATTTGGTGACCCGGTAGTTTTCCATGTCCTTTTTAGGTTTACCATAAAAGAAAACGAGAATATCATTTTGATACATATAGTCACCACGAGCTACTGTATCCTTTTCTTTAGAGAAACTAAACCTGCCTTTTTGTATGGTGAGTACGCTTCCTGGTTTAAAGATTTCGACAGCCAGGCTATCGACATTTTTTTCGATTTTCCAGCTTTTAGTTATGTTCTGAGCCTGCAATGTCGTTACACTCAATACCATAAAGAAAAGAAGGTATAATAATCTCTTCATATTTAATTTAAATAGGGGAGTATTAATGTCTTTTAGAGATTTCGTCTCTTAACCTTGCTGCTTTTTCATAATCTTCGTTTTGAACAGCCTGTGAGAGTAAGCGTTCTAATTCGCTTAAAGATAACTTCTTGTAATTATTATCTTCTTTTGAGATCTCTATATCGTCCGGGAGAAGTTCTTCAGAAATTATTTCTTCCTGATTTTCTTCTTTTTCGTTTTTCTGTTGTTCTTCGCCCTGGAGGTAAATTCCGGCTTTTTCCAGAATATTTTTATAAGTGAAAATAGGGGCTTCAAACCTTAAAGCCAAAGCAATGGCATCACTGGTACGAGCGTCTATTATCTCTTCTATTTTATCTCTTTCGCAGATAAGACTTGAGTAAAAAACACCATCTACAAGTTTATGGATAATTACCTGTTTCACAGTAATATCGAATCGGTCAGAAAAGTTTTTAAATAGATCGTGAGTAAGGGGTCTTGGAGGCCTGATTTCTTTTTCGAGTGCAATTGCTATCGACTGAGCCTCGAATGCACCAATTACGATGGGTAATTTTCTATCCCCACCAACTTCACTTAATATTAGAGCGTATGCTCCATTTTGGGTTTGACTATAAGATATTCCTTTGATATTCAGACGCACTAAACTCATATTCCATAAATTAAAAAAGGCTGTCTAAATAGAGCATTTTACTAAATTTAGACAGCCCTTTTAAGGGGTGCAAGTTATAAAATTTATGCATTTTTCGCCTTAAATTCCTTCAATTTTTCATTTAGCTTGGGAACAATTTCAAAAGCATCACCAACAACCCCATAATCTGCGGCTTTAAAGAAAGGCGCTTCTGGATCGTTATTAATCACGACTTTAGTTTTAGCAGCGTTAATTCCTGCTAAGTGCTGTATAGCTCCTGAAATTCCTACCGCGATATAAAGATTTGAAGCTACTGGTTTTCCTGTTTGGCCCACGTGTTCGCTATGGGGTCTCCAGCCCATATCGCTTACTGGTTTAGAGCAAGCAGTAGCCGCACCAAGGATATCGGCCATTTCTTCGATCATGCCCCAGTTTTCCGGACCCTTGAGTCCGCGTCCACCAGAAACTACAATCTCTGCATCAGCAATAGTGACTTTGTTTTTAGCCTTATCTACTGCCGTTACGTTTACGGTAAAATCTTCTGCTGAAAGCTGTGGTTCAAAAGCTTCAACACTTGCAGACCCTTCACTTTCTTTTAATCCGAATGCATTTTTTGAAAGTCCTACAACTTTCACTTCGGTAGTGATTTCAGTGAAATTAAAAGCCTTATTAGTAAAAGCTGTTCTTTTTACCTGAAATGGAGAAGTGCTTTCTGGTAAGGCTACAACATTAGAAGCATAACCGGCTTCTAGATGAACAGCAACAAGAGGTGCGATATATTTTCCATTAGCGGATTGGTCTAAAACTACCACTTTCGAAGATTCTTTTTTAGCTGCCTGTTTAATGGCATCAGCATACGCTTCTGCATTAAAATCTTTTAATTTATCGTTACTAACGCTAAGTATCTTATCCACACCGTATGTACCAAGTTCGCTGGTATCTTCGGCATTAAAAGTAATAGCGGTAAGACTGGTGCCCATCGCATCTGCAATAGCCTTGGCGTAGGATGCTGCTTCCAGAGCACCTTTTTTAAATTTTCCGTCTTCTGACTCTGTATATACTAAAACTGACATTTTTTTAAATTTTTTAGATTAAAAACCTTGATTGAAAATCGATATTAACCGACTTAAAGTTTAGATCACCTTAGCTTCGTTATGTAGTAAATCAATTAATTGATCCAGGTTTTCAGGGTCTACTAATTTTACTTCACCTTTTGGTGCCGGTTTTTCAAATTTTACTGCTTTAGTAGCAACTTCAGCCCCGCTGGGTTCTACAACATTTAGTGGTTTTTTACGAGCCTGCATGATCCCTCTCATATTTGGGATCTTAAGATCGCTCTCTTCCACTAATCCTTTTTGTCCACCTATTACCAAAGGTAAACTGGCGGTTAAGGTTTCTTTACCGCCATCGATTTCCCGGATGGCAGTAGCTTTATCGCCTTCAATTTCTAGTCCAATACAGGTATTTATAAAATTAGCTTTAAGCATACCGGCCAATATTCCGGGAACCATTCCTCCATTATAGTCTATAGATTCTCTACCGCATATAATAAGATCATAGTTTCCTTCGCTGGCAACTTTGGCTAATTCCTTAGCTACCTGAAAACCGTCCGTAGGTGCCGTATTAATACGTATTGCAGTATCTGCGCCAATAGCGAGTGCTTTACGTAACGTAGGTTCGGTTTCTGCTCCCCCTACATTGATAATATCTACACTGGCGCCCTGCTTTTCTTTAAACCACATAGCACGCGTTAAACCAAACTCATCATTAGGATTTATAACAAATTGAACCCCGTTGGTGTCAAATTTACGATCGCCATCGGTAAAGTTAATTTTTGAGGTTGTATCAGGTACATGACTAATACACACTAATATTTTCATATTTAAAGTTCTTTTTCTATTAAACGATATAGCTACGAAGTTACATAAATAAATTATAAAATACTATGCATGCATAGTAAAAAAATCATAAAAAATGACTTGAGATTTAATTTAACCTCAAAATATTCTGGTTTTGTCACAGTTTTAATAATAAAATACTTGATTTTTTAATGATATGACCGTTGTGTTAAGGTGCGAAATCAGCAAGTTGTGCATCGTCGTAAATTTTTAATGGTTTATGTGGTAAAAACTTTATCGAATTACTATTTTTGTTGTCCTATAAGTTATAAAAATTAATATCAAGAACTATAATGAAGACAATTCAATTTAGGGAAGCCGTTCAACAGGCTATGAGCGAAGAAATGCGCAAAGATGAGTCCATTTATTTGATGGGTGAAGAAGTAGCCGAATATAACGGTGCATATAAAGCTTCTAAAGGAATGTTGGACGAGTTTGGACCAGAAAGGGTAATAGATACTCCAATCTCTGAGCTTGGATTCTCAGGAATCGGTATTGGTAGTGCTATGAATGGAAACCGTCCTATTATAGAGTTCATGACCTTTAACTTTTCCCTTGTTGGAATCGATCAAATTATAAACAACGCAGCCAAAATTCGCCAAATGAGTGGTGGACAATTTAACTGTCCTATCGTATTTAGAGGACCAACAGCTTCTGCTGGTCAGCTTGGTGCCACGCACTCACAGGCATTTGAAAGCTGGTATGCAAACTGTCCAGGTTTAAAAGTAATCGTACCCTCGAATCCTTACGATGCAAAAGGGCTATTAAAAGCTGCAATTAGAGATGACGATCCAGTGATCTTTATGGAAAGTGAGCAAATGTATGGTGATAAGGGTGAAGTCCCAGAAGAGGAATATGTAATCGAAATCGGTAAAGCCGATATTAAGCGTGAAGGTACAGACGTAACTATTGTTTCTTTTGGTAAAATCATCAAAGAAGCCTATAAAGCTGCGGATGAATTGGAAAAAGAAGGGATTTCTGCGGAAGTTATCGATCTTCGTACCATCCGTCCTATGGATCACGCAACGATTATAGAATCTGTTAAGAAAACCAATCGTTTGGTTATTCTTGAAGAAGCCTGGCCATTCGGAAATATTTCTACAGAAATTACTTACCAGGTACAAGAGCAAGCATTTGATTTTCTTGATGCGCCAATTATCAAAATAAATACGGCAGATACACCTGCACCTTATTCTCCTGTTCTTCTTAAAGAGTGGTTGCCTAATAGTGAAGATGTTGTTAAAGCTGTAAAAAAGGTGATGTACAAGTAAAAGAGATAACCTATATTTGACCCCTCTTCCCGTTTAAGGTTGAGGGGTTTTTTTGTATGTCTTTATGAAAAATATTCTTTTATCTACCCTAATTATTTTTAGCTGCTTTCAGGTTTTTTCACAAACCCAGATTAGCGGTATCGTTGTAGATGAGAGTGGTGTAGGGATTCCTTTTGCCAATGTGATTTTTACCGATTCTAAGGAAGGAACTACAACAGATGGGGATGGTAACTTTTCACTGTCTTCATCCAGAGATTATACGTCGGTTACTTTTTCATTTTTAGGTTATCAAACAAAGGATGTAAGTCTTAAGAATAAGGATGTAAATAATTTAAAGGTTACGCTCTACGCTTCATCTGAGTCGCTTTCAGAAGTGAAAATATACAAGGGCAAGACCTCGAAAAAGAATAATCCCGCTATAGATATCCTAAGGAAGATTTGGGCCAACAGACGGGATAATGGGGTAAAGAAATTCGATCAATACGCTTACCGCAGGTATGAGAAACTGGAATTCGATCTTAATACCATTGATAGCGCGCTAATTAAGAGCCGGATATTTAACGGAATGGAGTTTATTTTTGAAGATTTGGATACTAACCGAATTACCGGTAAAACTTATTTACCTATTTTTTTAAACGAATCTGTTAGTAGAGTGTACGGGGATAATACCACCGGGCAGGAGCTTACCGAATTAAAAGGAAATAAAAATTCTGGTTTTAGTGATAACCAGGTATTAATTTCAACGGTACGTGATATTTATGATGAGATCGATGTGTATGATAATTATCTGCGATTTTTTGATAAAAACTTTGTTAGTCCTCTTTCTAAAACCGGTATTAATGTTTACAATTATGTGTTAGCTGATACCGCTTATGTAGATGGTAAATATTGTTATAATATTTTTTATTACCCCAGAAGGGAAAATGAACTTACGTTTAGCGGTGATTTTTGGGTTAATGATACCACCTGGGCCATAAAAGATATTAATTTAGAAATGTCTAAGGGAGCTAACCTTAACTGGGTGAAAGGAGTTTATATAGAGCAGGAATTCGATGTTTTAAACGATTCTGTTTTCTTATTAAAAAGAGATTTTTTTCAGGCAGATTTCGCTTTACGGGATAAGGAAGATTCACGTGGCGTCTACGGAAAAAGAACGGTGCTTTATGACCAATATGAGTTTGATAAAGAGCGTCCATCATCTTTTTATAATAAACAGGTAAACAGGTTTAGGGAAGAAGTTTATAATCGCGAAGATGATTTTTGGCAGGAAAACAGGCTTGAAGAATTAAATGGTGATGAACGCGGCGTATACGATATGCTGGATACGCTCAAAACCGTAAAACAATTTAAGCGCTTATATAATGTGTCTACTGCACTTGCCACCGGCTATCTGGATTTTGATGGCTGGGATTACGGACCTATATTTTCTTCCGTCGGATTTAATGATGTAGAAGGGATACGATTAAGAGGCGGTGGGCGCACCTATTTTTCGCAACATGATAAATGGCGTATTGAAGGTTATGGCGCCTACGGTTTTAAGGATAATAAGTTTAAATATGGAATTCAGGGTAAAATATTACTGGATCCAGAGAACCGTTTAATAATTTCAGCCGGGAATAGACGAGATGTAGAGCAATTAGGAACCAATCTAACCAATACCACCGATGTTTTAGGACGAAGTTTAGCCTCTTCAGCATTAATTAGTACAAGTGGCAATAATAGTCTAAGTTCGATTAATCTTTCTGTGTTAGCAGTGGAAATTGAACCGGTTAATAATTTAACTTTTAGGGTGAGTGGTTCTTATCGTGAAATTGAAGCAGCCTCTGAAGGTTTTAGTCTTGATTTTTATACTGATGAAACCAGAACCCAGGTGTCTTCTGAACTAAAACAAACCGAAATTTCTAATCTTCTTATGTATACCCCCGGTAGAAAAACAGCCGGCTATGGTGTAGAGCGGGAAGAGGTGGAAGACGATCATGCCACTATTTTTCTAAATTATACACTAGGTGTTAAGAATATTTTTCAAAGTGATTTTGATTATAAAAAGCTTCAGCTTTTTTATAATCAACCCTTAATGATCGGAGGTTTCGGAAGGGCCAATGTAAGTTTTGAAGCTGGTAAAACTTACGGGGAAGTACCATTGGCCTTATTAAGCGTTGTACCGGGGAACCAGACTTATTTCCAGCTTTATAACACCTTCTCACAATTGGATTATTATGAATTTGTGACCGATACTTATGTAGCCGCTCATTTTGAACATAATTTTAACGGTCGTTTATTCTCACGGCTTCCACTCTTAAGGGATTTAAATTTGCGTGAAATTGTTGGGATAAAAGGAGTTTGGGGAGAAATCTCAGATGATAATGTTCGCTTAAATGCTTCGGATATTCCATTGGTAGCGCCTAATGACGAACCTTACTGGGAGTATAGCTTAGGAATAGGGAATATTTTTAAGATATTAAGAATCGATGCTCATTTTCGGGGAAATTATTTAGAGAATCCCGATGCACGAAAATTTGGAGTGACTATAAATTTTGGTTTTCACTTCTAAATCAGCAGTGTTAAGAATAGAATTCACTATATTTGATAATCTATTAAAGTTCAACAAAAACAAATAAAATGTCAGAAACTTTTGATGTACTAATTGAAATTCCGAAGGGAAGTAGAAATAAATACGAATACGATTTTCAGTTAAAAAAAGTACGTTACGACAGGATGATTTTTTCTTCAATGATGTATCCTGCAGATTATGGTTTTATTCCAGAAACTTTAGCTTTAGACGATGATCCATTAGATGTTCTTGTGCTTGTAAGTGAGCCTACTTTTCCTGGTATCGTTATGGAAGTAAAACCTATTGGTGTATTCCATATGGCAGATGAAAAAGGACCAGATGAGAAAATTATTTGTGTACCCGTTTCAGATCCTATCTGGAATAGACTTAATGATCTTAAGGAATTAAATGGTCACTTGATTAAAGAGATCGAACATTTCTTTAAAGTATATAAAGATCTGGAAAAGAAAAAAGTTGATGTTGGTGATTGGGGTGATGCTGCAGAAGCAAAACAAATCATCAAAGAATGTATTAAGCGATATGAGAGCTACGAAGGGGATCAAAATCGTCTTAAATTATAATACATTTTAAAATAATTTAGTCCTAATGAGGCAGCGAAGCAATAACGGTAGTTATTGCTTTTTTATTTTTATATGTTTTTTAGCATATAAGGATTCGAAATTTCCCCAGTGCATTTATTTTAACGTCTTTACAACGTAGGTACGCTCATATTTCCTTTAATTTTAAAAGAAAGCAGAGAAAATATGAGATCTATTTGGAATGGTTCAATAAGTTTTGGGTTGGTGTCGATCCCTGTAAAATTATATTCGGGTTCTGAAGATCGAAAGCTCGATCTCGATATGTTAGACCGTCGTGATCATGGCAGGATTCGATATAAGCGTGTAAACGAAGATACCGGCAAAGAAGTAGAGTGGAAGGATATCGTAAAAGGATTTAAAAAAGATGAAGGGTATGTGGTCTTGGAAAAAGAAGATTTTGAAAAGGCCAATATGAAGAAAAGCAAAACCATCGATATCGAAGAATTTATCGAAGAAAAAGAAGTTGCAGATGTCTTATTTAAAAAACCTTACTTTTTAGAACCGGAAAAGGAAGGCGGTAAATCGTATAATTTGCTTCGTAATGCTTTAAAGAAAACCAAAAAGCTGGGAGTAGCTACTTTTGTGATGCGCCAAAAGGAACATCTTAGCCTGGTAGGAGTTTATAATGATGCATTGGTACTGCATGTTATTAGATTTGCGAATGAGATTAGAAATCCAAAAGAGCTAAAATTACCAAAAACCAAAGTACAAAAGAAAGAAGTAGATATGGCGATTTCGCTTATCGATCAATATACTACAAGCTTTAGTTTAGATAAATTTAAAGATGTTTATAACGAGCAATTACAAAAGATAATCGATTCTAAGGCTGCCGGCGAAACTCCAGAGACAGAGGATTATGATAGCAAACCAACACCGGCAAAAGATTTAATGGCGCAATTAAAAGCCAGTTTAGATAAAAAGAAAAAGAATAAAGCCAGCTGATTGTGAGTTTAGACGAGTATCAAAAGAAACGAAATTTTAGTCATACTCCTGAACCTACGGCTGAAGAAAATAGCGAAAACTTACATCGATTTGTAATTCAGCGACACCAGGCCAGGCGTTTACATTACGATTTGCGCCTTGAAATTGGTGGCACCCTTAAAAGTTGGGCGGTTCCTAAAGGTCCATCAATGAACCCTGCTGATAAACGACTTGCCGTACATACGGAAGATCACCCTATTACATATTTAAAATTTGAAGGAGAAATTCCCAAAGGTAATTATGGCGCTGGCCAGATGGATATTTGGGACGAAGGTCAATTTTCCAGTGCACTAAGCGATAAAAATCTGCTTCAGCAATATCAAAACGGAGATTTGAAACTTCAATTTTTAGGAAAAAAACTTAAAGGCGAATTTGCACTTGTAAATACCAAGCAGGGCAAAGACAACCATTGGTTGCTAATTAAAAAGAAGGATGAATTTGCAACAGATCTTATATATGATGCGGAAGCTTATGCTGTAAAAACTGCTGTAGCACATAAAAAGGGAAAAGCGCCCAAAGTACGAAAACTAAAACCTGAAGATACTGTAAAACCAATGTTGGCCTCAACAGCAAAAGAAATTTTTAATCATCCCGATTGGATTTATGAGTTAAAATGGGACGGTTATCGATTAATGGCACATGTAGATGATGGTAAAGTTCGTATTTATTCCCGAAACGGAATAAATTATAATTCCAAATTCCCAAAACTGGTAAAGGATTTAGAGCAGATTGATCACCAGGTGATTTTGGATGGCGAAGTGGTGATCGTGGATAAAAATGGTCTTCCGGATTTTCAGGCACTACAAAATTACCATAGCAAAACTCCCGGAACCTTAAGATTCTATGTTTTTGATATGCTTTTTTTAAATGGGCATAGTATGCTAGAGCTGCCCCTTAAAGACCGAAAAAGTCTTATCCCAGAAGTTTTGGAAGGTTTAGACCATACTTTTTATTGCGATCATATAGAAGGTATGGGGATGACTTTTTATAAAAAAGCTATTGATAGTGGCATGGAAGGAGTGATCGCCAAAAAAAATGATTCTACCTATGCACTGGGATATCGTACCGAAAGCTGGCTAAAAATTAAAGCGGTAGAAAGTGAAGAAGCTATAATTTGCGGATATACCGATTCTAAAGGAGCTGTTTTTGGATCACTAATTTTAGGGATGTATAAAGAGGGAGAACTTACCTATGTAGGCAACTGCGGAAGTGGTTTTTCTAACGATCAGCAAAAAGAACTGCTAGGAAAAATGGAAAGTCTTGCTATGGAATCGTCCCCTTTTGCCAAAAAAATAAACCTGAAAGGCAAAACTCCAAACTGGATACATCCTGAACTGATTTGTGAAGTGAAGTTTTCTGAATGGACCAAAGCTGGGGCGTTGCGACATCCGGTTTTTAAAGGTTTGCGTAACGATAAGACCGCTCTAGAAGTACAGTCAGAAGTCCAAATTAAAACTCCTGAACCTCCTGATGTTTCGGGGCAAGCGACTTCAAATTCAGGGAATCTTGATATAGAAGGGATTTCAGTACCCTTTACCAATCTGGGTAAAATGTACTGGCCAAAAGAAAAAATAAGAAAATATGATCTTATAGAGTATTACCTTCAGGTTTCAGACACAATGCTTCCATATCTACTAGATCGTCCGCAAAATTTACATCGTCATCCTAACGGAATTCAGCAAAAAGGTTTTTATCAGAAGGATAACGAAAGTTTACCAGATTGGATCCATACAACTACTATTTACTCAGAATCTGCGAACAAGAAGATCGAGTATATGCTGTGCCAAAATGAAGCCACTTTATTATATATGGTAAATTTGGGGTGTATTGAAATTAATCCCTGGCACTCTAAAATTCAGGATTTGGATCGGCCAGACTATGGAGTGATTGATTTGGATCCTTCAACTCATAATACTTTTGAGGAGGTTATTGAAACTGCCCAGGTGGTTAAAGAGGTGCTGGATTTAGCAAAAATTGAAGGGTATTGTAAAACTTCAGGATCACGTGGCCTGCATATTTATATTCCGTTTGCTGGTATATATTCTTATAAAGAAGGCCGAGATTTTATAAAATTACTCTGCTATTTTGTACAGGATAAATTGCCTGAACTCACTAGTATGGAACGGGCGGTAAAAGCCCGAAAAGGAAAAATTTACCTCGATTATTTACAAAATCGCCGGGGACAAACCATTGCAGCACCATATGCTGTTAGACCTCGAAAAGGAGCAACAGTATCAACACCTTTAAAATGGGATGAGGTGAAGAGCGGTTTAAAAATTACTGATTTTAATATTTTTAATGTCCCTCATCGACTTTCAGAAGAAGGGGATCTTTTCAGTAGTCTGCTTTCCAAACCCATCGATATGGAAAAAGCAATCGGAAATCTGAATGCCGAATAAAATTAGTAAACTTATAGAACGAAATTACTTGAATGTTTAAACGAATAAAAAAAATATTGGGGCGCTATAAAAACCTGGATCAGGTGCTTATAACTCCTTATCGAAGTTATGGTACTTATTCCAGATTGTTTGTAAAAGGGCGGGTTTTGGATAATGCCCCACTTAAAATACACCAGGATCAAAACAAATGGAAAACTTTTGTAAATACTTATAAGCAATTTGATAGTTTTGAGATTCCTGATGCTGAAGTGGAACTGGAAATTCCCGGTAAAATAAACCTTAAAACCACTACCAACGACGAAGGTTATTTTCTATTTAATCAAACTTTAGAGAATAATATCGGAGAAGTGGCAGATGATCAGGGGTGGGTGGATTATCATTTATATTATAAGGAAGAATTAGAACCAAAAACCGAGCTTCTAGGTAATCCTTTTAAGGGAAGATTTTTAATTCCTTCTGTAGATGCAGAATATGGTGTAATTAGCGATATTGATGATACGATTTTACATACGGGGGTCACTTCATTTTTAAAATGGCGCCTGCTTAAAAATTCGTTACTTACCAATGCTTATAAAAGGATGCCTCTAAAAGGTGCGCCAAATTTATATAAGCTTTTGCATAAAGGTAAGGCAGAGGGTAACCGTAATCCTGTATTTTACTTAAGTAACAGTCCCTGGAATATGTATGAGTATTTAAAGCTGTTTTTGGATTATAATGGGTTCCCCAAGGGGCCTATATTGCTTCGGGATATGCGGCATCCCTTTGAAAACAGCATCAAGCCTGAAAAGCCTCATAAACAGCGAGAGATTTTTAATATTCTTAAAACCTATCCCGATTTAAAATTTATTCTGATTGGTGATAGCGGCGAGCATGATGCAACCATTTATACAGATATTGCAGCGCAACATTCCGATAGAATATTAGCCATTTATCTACGAAGCGTGAATCATAAAAAGCAGATGGAACGTGTACATAGTATTATCGATAATTTTGAAAGTACTCCCGTATTAATGGTTCATAATTCGACTGAAGCAATTGCTCATGCCCGGGAAAACGGATTTATTGTTTAAAACAAAAGCCAGATGATAAAATCATCTGGCTTTATTATTTTTAAGATCTAAAAAAAAAGATCTAATGGGCATGCGCTTTTCCCATATTCTCATCGTCTATACTTTTTCCTACCGCAGTTCTGTCGCTGGCAGGTGTTTGTCTTGGCATTGTTCTAAAAATATGATCCCAAAATGGTGAGGATACGCCAAAAGCCCGGTCTGGTTCACGATAATGATGAATACTATGATGATGCCACAAAATTTTTAAAAAGTTGTTAGGTACTTTAAAAGCATGTACCGAATAGTGTACGGCAAGATAACCTGCGTACCCCACTAAAAATCCCGCTAAAAATCCAAATACATAATCGCCCAAAATTGCTCTGTAAATTATAAATAGAACAGAAGCTACGATTAAACTTAGTACAGGTGGCATAGCCAGTCTCGATTTATCTTTTGGATAATCATGGTGTACACCATGCATGGTATACGATATTTTTTGCCTTCTTGGTGTAGTGGCCGGGATATGATATAAATAGCGATGCGCTAGATATTCAATTAAAGTGAAAAATAATAATCCGCCGGCAAACCATGCTAATATTTCAGGTGTTCTAAAGCCTTTTTCAAAAATACCGTAGTAGATAAGTGCTACCGATGTAACAAAGAAAATAATTAACGGTGCAGAAATGTGCGTATGCGTTAATTTTTCTAACATAGGGTTTTCAAAAAGCTTTGGGGAGCCTTTATGTTTAGGTCGCTTAAGTTTAGTAGATTCCATAATCTAAAATTTAAAATAATCCGTTTATTTCTCCGTCAATTTTATTAATAATGTCGCCAAGATCTTCCGGGTTGTCTACAAAGTTAATATTATCTACATCAACGATTAACAAATTTCCCTTGTCATAATCGTGAACCCAGGCCTCATAGCGCTCATTAAGCCGACTTAAATAGTCGATAGAAATTGAGTTTTCATAATCTCTTCCTCTTTTTTGTATTTGGGCAACTAAATTAGGGATACTGCTCCTTAAATAAATAAGCAAATCCGGTCCCTTTACTACACTTTCCATAAGTTCGAACAAAGAGCGATAATTTTCAAAATCCCTATTGGTCATCAAACCCATAGCATGTAAGTTAGGAGCAAAAATATAAGCATCCTCATAAATAGTACGATCCTGAATGATCTTTTTACCACTTTCCCTAATCTGCAATATTTGTCTAAATCTACTGTTTAAAAAATAGATTTGCAGATTAAAAGACCAACGTTCCATCTTATTGTAGAAATCTTCAAGATAAGGATTTTCCAGAACGTCTTCGTAATGGGGTTCCCATTTGTAATGTTTGGCGAGTAATCTTGTTAGCGTGGTTTTACCGGCTCCAATATTCCCTGCAATCGCTACATGCATAATATTTATTCTTCGCTTAGTTTGTGTGGATAAAATTTTAGGGTGTAAAGATACAAGATTTACTTCATCATACTTTTTACAAAGTCCACTAATTCTTACAAAATACAATAATCCCACAATTTAAATTCCTTTTATCGAAATTTAAATTATTGATGTCTAAGGTATAGAAACTTAAGTATCTAATATAAAAATGCGATAATTTTAAGTTTTTTTTAAACTTTACCCGGTAAATCCAGGTTAAATGCTTTGCCCACTTCCCGTTTCCTTGCTATCGGGATATTGATAGCTCTAGAGAATAATAATTTTCTAATATAATACCTAGTGGGCCGTCCTGAGGTAGTTTAAGAGACATACTTGTTAGCTCTTACATTTTTTCGATATTGATTGGGGGTGATGCTTTCCAGCTTTTTGAACTGGCGGTTAAAATAGCTTACATTGTTAAATCCAGCCTGAAATGCAATATCGGCCAGCTTATCTGTAGTTTGCTGAATTAACTTCTTCGCGTATTTTATACGCTCAGTATTTAAATAATCAATTGGGCTTTCACCCAGTGTATTTCTAAAGGTCTTGTAGAAATTTGAGCTGCTCATACAGGCTTTTGCCGCGAGTTGATCTACCGAGATGTTTTTGGATAAATTTTCACGCATATATTTCACGATAAAAGCCATGCGATTATTATCAAAAAGCGAAGAATCATCCAGTAACATTAATTTCGCTTTGGTTTGAAGTAGCCTAATCACCAGTTCTTTTACCATAAGATCCAATAAAACATCTTTGGCTTTTTCATCACTTAAAAAGGTCTTAAAAATGCGATCCAAAACATATTGGACCTGTATGTTATTTTCAAGATGGGCAGAATTTCCCTGAAGATCATAGTTGTCATTTTCAAACTCTATTCTGGTGTTTTCATTAAAATAACGCACGGTTTCCTGAATTTTATCAGGATGAATTCCCAGGGCTAAACACCGGGTAGGAGCCGTTGTGGTTGCTAAAGGGAAATCGATAATCATTTTTTCGTTGGAAGGCAACACAACACTTTCGCCAGGAAAGAAATCGAATGGATTACGGTGCTTTAAGTGCATAATCTTTTTTCCAGAAAGCATACTGGCAATAATAGGATACGAAAATTGCAAGTCGACTTTCTTTGCGATTTGCTGCGTTTCAAAAACATTAAGTTCTGCATAATCAGCACTGTAGATCGTCCGGTTTTCAATGAAAGTTTGTAGCTTTCTTGAACTTTCGTATTTTAAAAGATTATAATTCAAACTTGTTATAATTGTTAAATTGATAGTAATGTAGTAATTAAAAATAGGAAAGTTCAATTTTTAAAGCAAATAATTATGGAGTTTTAAGTTTAAATATTAAAAGCATAGTTATTATGAGTTATTCTAAACCAAAATTCCAGGAAAAATATGGCAATTACATTAACGGAGCATTTATAGCACCTGTCGATGGAGAGTATTTTGATAATCATTCTCCAGTAGATAATTCGCTTATTGCAAAGTTCCCAAGGTCTAAAGATGCAGATGTTAAAAATGCGATTGCAGCTGCTAATGCTGCTAAAGAAGAATGGGGAAATACCTCAGTTGCGGAGCGCTCGGCGATTCTTCAGAAAATAGCCGATATTTTAGAAGAGCACCTTGAATATTTTGCCCAGATCGAAACTTCGGATAACGGGAAAGCGATTCGTGAAACCTTAAATGCCGATCTGCCTTTGGCTGTAGATCATTTTAGATATTTTGCTTCAGTAATTAGGGCTGAGGAAGGTAGTGCTTCAGAATTAAATAAAAATACACTCTCATTAATTATTCAGGAACCTTTAGGAGTAGTTGCTCAAATTATACCTTGGAACTTCCCATTATTAATGATGGCCTGGAAGGTGGCTCCTGCCTTAGCAGCAGGAAACTGTATCGTTTTAAAACCGGCAGAACAAACTCCAGTTTCAGCAACAATATTTGCCGAAAAAGTAGGGCACTTATTGCCTAAAGGGGTATTTAATGTGATTCATGGTTTTGGGCCGGAAGCCGGTAAACCTTTAGCTTCCAGTCCCAACGTAGATAAAGTAGCCTTTACGGGAGAAACCACTACCGGGCAGTTAATTATGCAATATGCTTCTAAAAACCTGCATCCGGTAACGATGGAACTTGGAGGGAAATCACCTAATGTTTTTTTTAATAGCATTATGGATCACGATGATGAGTTTTTAGATAAGTGTATTGAAGGTGCCGTATTATTTGCTCTAAATCAGGGAGAGGTATGTACCTGTCCTTCCAGATTATTAATTCAGGAGGATATTTATGAAGCCTTCATCGAAAAGGTTATTGCCAGAACTGAAGCTATAAAAATGGGTGATCCATTTAGTCCCGATACCATGATGGGAGCCCAGGCCTCGAATGATCAGTATGAGAAAATTTTATCCTATATAAATATAGGTAAAGAGGAAGGTGCCGAAGTTTTAACGGGAGGAGAAGCTGCAAAACTGGATGGCGATTTGGGGAACGGATTTTATATAAAACCCACAATTTTAAAGGGACATAATAAAATGCGGGTTTTCCAGGAAGAGATTTTTGGTCCGGTAGTTTCGGTTTGTACTTTTAAAGACGAAGCAGAAGCTTTAGAAATTGCCAACGATACCCTTTACGGATTAGGCGCCGGAGTCTGGACGCGGGATGCGCACCAATTATATCAAATCCCGCGGGCGATAAAAGCAGGTCGTGTTTGGGTGAATTGCTATCATGATTATCCTGCACACGCACCATTTGGCGGCTATAAAAAATCTGGTTTTGGTCGCGAAAATCATTTAATGATGCTTAATCATTATCGTCAGGCTAAGAATATGCTTATTTCTTACGATAAGAATAAACTGGGATTCTTTTAAAATATGAATTATAAACGAGTAGATATCACCAAACAGGCTGCAGTGTTGTTAGAAAAACTTAAAGCAGCGCACGGCAAGGTGATTTTTCATCAAAGCGGGGGGTGTTGTGATGGTTCATCACCAATGCTGCTACCCAAAGAAGATTTTTATCTGGATGATAATGATATTTATTTGGGGGAAGTAGGGGAGGTACCTTTTTACATGAGTCATGATCAATTCGCATATTGGAAACATACGCATCTTACTGTAGATGTAACACCAGGTAGAGGTGCGAGCTTTTCTCTAGAAATACCCAAAGGAAAAAGGTTTATCATAAAATCACGTATGCTGACCAAAGAAGAACAGGAATACTTCAATCCTTCCTAACAAGTAAAGGATAAAAATAATGCAGTCAAAGAGAACATTTTGACTAAAAATAGACTTTAAAATGGCCAAATTCGATAACCGGCATATAATTTTATAAAAAGGGAAATTAGATTTAAAGTTGCTTAGTTTTATCTTCTATTGAAGATGCAGAGGTCGTTTTTTCTTAAAAACGGCTTTTGTTTTTTACATGCTATTTGAAATGAGTTGTTTTAAAGCTGAATTTTCATAACAGTCTCCGCATTTGGAGAATGTCCATAAACAATCTATAAAATCGGTTAGCATGTGAAAGCATAAGCCTATAAAAATCAGTTTAAAAATTCCTTTTTTTAAAAAAACAGCTCCTAAAATATAACAGATAATTGCAATTTGGGAGTGGAGGGGATGAAAACCAATTCCGCAGCGATTAGGGTCAAAAAAAGGACTGGCAAAGATATGATCTATATCCACCAGCATGGTGACAGCCAATATAATCCAATTTTGTTTCCAGGTTTTTTTATCAAAAAAATAAGCGATGATTCCTATCGCTAAAAAATGCATGGAGTAATGAAAAATAGACTGTAGCAAAACAGATGTTAAGATTCGTTATTTTCAGATGTTGTTTCGGGACGTAAAAGTCGGGTTAGTTTTCTATTTAGGTGAATGTACCGTATGATCCCTACCGACAAAAATATAATACTTACTGAAAATGCACCGTATCCCAACCAATGTAATTCGGGATATTCTTTAATTTGGAGGAGCGCAAGCCCACCTATAAGTAAGTATAGTGAAGCTCTGATGTACGCAAGTAGCGTCCGTTCGTTTGCAAGTTTTGTCCTTTCTAAAGCAAGATGTTCCCTGATAAGTTTCTCATCAATGATTCTTGTTTTAAAAGGATTACTCAGTTTTACTCTTCTCATAATTAAAAGCTTCAAAAATTAAACTTCAAAAGGGAAGAACACCGGGATAATAAACGATGCTGCAATCCAAATAATAAAATTTAATGGTGTTCCAAACTTTAAAAAATCATTAAACTTATAGTTTCCAGCACCATAGACCATAGTGTTTGTTGGATAGCTAACCGGTGTCATAAAAGTTAATGAACAGGCAAACATCACTCCAATTAAAAATGGTTTTTCGCTTAACTGTAAAGCGCCGGCAAGGCTTATAACAATAGGAGCCATTAATGCGGCTGCGGCTTTACTGCTTAGTATGTTTGTAGATAGAAAGGTAATAAGAAAAACCAAACTTAATATAATGCTAGGGTTAAGATCGCCAATTTGCTCGAAGATAAACTGCGATATCAATTCAGATCCTCCGGTTTTTTCTAAAGCTTTTCCCATAGAGAGTACCCCGGCCATCATAAAAATAACTTTCCATTCTATAGCATCGTAAGCTTCTTTTGGTTTTAAAATAGAGGTCGTAACTAATAATAAACTACCAACCATTGCACTAATTAAGATAGAGGTTAGATTTAGTGCGGCAGATAAAACTACCCCAAGGGTGATCAATAAAGCCGGGATCGCTTTTTTATAATTTATTTTTTTAGCCTGGTAATTAGATAACACCACCATTAATTTTCTGGAGGTTAAGGCCTGAATATCTTTTTGTGCGGCATATAGCAATAGCATATCACCTTCTTTTAAAACCACGTTTGAAAAATCTTGTGTGATAATTTCTTTACGGTGCCTAAGGGCTAATACCGATGCGTAGTAAATATTTCTGAAATTTAGTTGTCGCAAAGAACGCTCGGCTAAGGGAGAACCATAAGGGATCATTACTTCATAGATCGTTTTTTCGTCCTTATTGTCTTTTTTATTTTCGGACTCCAGAAGATTTGTTTTATCACCTATTAAGGTATACCCACCCTTATCCATCAATTGTGAAAGGTGTTGCGGATCGATCAAAATTTTCATGGAATCTTCAGCGCGTAATATCGTATCTCCATTGATTTCATACATACGATGATGGTTTCTTTTAATCGACAGGATTTGAGCGCCATACTGGCTTACCAGTTTCGATTGTACGATAGCATGGTCTACATCTGTGCTGTCTTTGCCTAAAACAACTTCTGCTAAATAATTTTGAGCTTCTTTGGTAAGACCACTTTCATGAGCTCCCGCACGTTTAGGTAATAACCAGGGACCTACCATAATAAGGTAGGTTAAACCAATGGCAAGTAAACATAAAGCAGGTAGTGTAAACTCGAACATATTAAAGGGCTCCAATCCACTTTTTTTAGCAATTCCGCTTACCAAAATATTTGTTGAGGTGCCTATTAAAGTACAGGTGCCGCCAAATAATGCCGAAAAAGAAATAGGAATTA
This sequence comes from Zunongwangia profunda SM-A87, assembly GCF_000023465.1. Lineage (NCBI taxonomy): Bacteria > Pseudomonadati > Bacteroidota > Flavobacteriia > Flavobacteriales > Flavobacteriaceae > Zunongwangia > Zunongwangia profunda. Next base: position 3,940,953 of record NC_014041.1, on the reverse strand, counting down.
ATAACCTAGAGGGGTTTATGCCGGTTTCTCTACAAACCAGTAAGGCCATTGGTATTAATATAGCTACTACAGCGGTATCGTTTATAAATGCTGAAAATAAGGCAGCAGAAAAACAAAAGATCATGAGGGCAAAAACGTAATTTATCTTTGCTATCCTGATGATCTTATCACTAAAGCTATCGATGATCCCGCTTTTAAAAATAGCAGCGCTCACCACAAACATGCAGCCCAGCGTAATAGTAGCAGGGTGGTTAAACCCGGAAAAACCTTCTTCAGGACTAAGAACTCCGCTTACAATAAAAAGCGCCATGATAAGAATAGAGGTGGTATCGATCGAGAAATAATCCTTTATAAAAAGAAAAATCCCAATAAAAATTATCGCCGCTGTAATGTAAAGTTCCATGGTTATAAGTAAGGCTGAGTTTAATCTATTAAATAACGTATATTTTTTAGCACATTAATTTTAAAGAAATCATAAACTATTTGATGTTGTAACATAGTTAACGTGATAATGCTCTGTTCTCATCAAGATAGCGGGATCGGGATGCCTGGAAAAAAATAATTAATAGTTGATGATTGTGGCCTGAGGTCGTTTATTTACAGTCTTCTGCTATTTTGGTCAAGTTTAAATTTTGTTGAAAATAGGTTTATTAATCAAAATAGATATAGTAAATTTTATGGAGAAATAAACTTATCCCATTTTTAAGAGTTATGATGAACAACAAGAAACCTGAAGTCTGGTTAAGAGGGGAGCTGCCGGGTATTTCGACATTACTACAACCGGCCGCACATGCGCTATTACAGTCTAAAGAGGAGGTGTTTAAATATACGGAGGGTTTTCCCGAGTTTTTACTTTGGAAGCGACCGGCTGGAAGAGCCAGTGTTGGATTTCATTTACAACATATCACCGGAGTTTTAGATCGAATGTTAACTTATGCGGAAGAACAGCAACTTTCTGAAAAACAGTTTGAATATCTTAGGAATGAAGGTGCAGAAATTCCAGAAATTAAAATTGATCATTTGACTCAGGCTTTTACTGAAAAAGTAGCGCAGGCCATAGACATATTTAAGAACACCGCTGAAGAAAAGCTTACACAAAAACGAACAGTTGGAAGAAAGCAATTACCCTCTAGTCTTATTGGGCTATACTTTCACGCCGCAGAACATAGCCAAAGACATATCGGACAAATGTTGGTCACGATAAGTGTGTTGAGAAATCAAAATAATTAAAAAGGGCTGTCTAAAAAGTCATTTTTAGACAGCCCGCACTTAGTATATTGTAAGATAACTATCTCATATCAGGGTTATCTCGAAGTTCTTTAGCTCGAGAAGATGGTATAAATACCTGAACACCAAAATTTAATCCTAAAGCATTTTGATAAGTTGTATTTCCCCCGCCTACTAAACCATTATATTTTAAATTGGTTTCTAAGGCTACATTATTTGTAATAAAATAAGAATATCCCGGGCCAACACCGAAGGCAAAACCATTAGTAGTAGCACCACCAGCCACATTTACTCCTGCTATACCTGCATTGGCTTCTATAAAAAATCGTCCATGTTTTAAAAGATTATCGACTCCTTTTTCACCCGGACTTAAATAATAACGGGATAGCGCCTGAAAACCGTAAACGGTGGTTTCAGTAGAGCCACTGCTTTCTGGAGATTTAGTAAAACCAATATTTGCTACTGCACCTAACATAAAGTTATCTCGCACAAAGTACCCTACTTTTGGGCTCAATCCCAAATTATATCCGGCACCATCGTTTAACCCAAAGTTTAACCCAAGGATACTGTTATTTCCCGGGTTGATGAGTCCGCTACCAAAGTCACTTCCAATCATAAAGTTACCTTCTTGGATTTGTGCGTTTGAAACAGTAACGCAGCCTAATAAGACCATTACGCTTAAAATTAATATTTTTTTCATTTGAATTTTTATTTTAAGCTAAATTAGGTAAGAGTAAATGTTGAAAATTATTATTTGGTTCAAGTATAGTATTACTTTAAACAAGCTGTTAAATTATCCTCGCTTATAGCTGGATTTGATTAAAATCTACATTTCCGCCAGAAATGATTACACCAATTTGCTTGTTTTTAAATTTAGCGGGTTCTTTTAAAACGGCTGCTAAAGCTACAGCACTGGATGGTTCTACTATAATTTTCATGCGTTCCCATATTAATTTTAGCGCATTTTTGATCTCCTCTTCCGTCACTCTAATGATTTCTTCCACGTGTTTTTGAATGATCGGGAAGTTCTGGTCGCCAAGCTGCGTTTTTAATCCATCTGCGATGGTATTTGTACTCTGGTTAGTTTCAATTGTCCCTGAAATTAGCGAGCGATAGGCATCATCTACTTCAAAAGGTTCAGCGCCTATGGTTTTTGCACTTTTAGCAAATAAATTTACAGCCAGTGCAGTACCGCCTATAAGTCCGCCACCACCAATAGGGGTAATCACGAGATCAAGATGAGGTTGCTTTTGAAGCAATTCTAAAGCAGCTGTTCCCTGTCCTAAAATCACTTCGATATCATTAGAAGGATGTACAAATGTAGCTCCTTTTTCCTCAACGATTTTTTGAGCGGTTTCCTCACGGTTTTTTAAAGTCGGTGGGCATTCAATGATTATTCCGCCGTAAGTTTTAACAGCATCTTTTTTAACTTGTGGAGCGCTAGAGGGCATCACAATATAGGCTGTAATTCCTAAGCTTTTAGCGGCCAAAGATAATGCCTGAGCGAAATTTCCTGAAGAATGCGTAACTACTCCCTTTTTCTGATCTTCCTGGCTAAGCTGTAAAATAGCATTGGTGGCACCACGCATTTTAAAAGCACCCATTTTTTGAAAATTCTCGCATTTAAAATAGATGGAGCAATCAGCAATTTCATTAATTAAGCGTGAAGTTAAAATTGGGGTTTCGTGAATGTAGGGAGAGATACGCTCGTGTACTTGTAATAATCTTTCTTTGGTGAAAACTTCCATAAAAATAACTGCTGAAATTGGTTCGAAAAATAACCAATTTCAGCAGTAGTAAAAAATCTTTTAGATGAATTATCACTCTTCAATAGGAACCGTAAACACTGGGATTTTTGATTGCTTTAGAATTTCCATAGCGACACTTTCTGCAAAAAGATTATAAAAGAATCCGTGCTTGTGGGTGCCAACAATCAACATATCCGTGTTCAGTTTTTTGGCTTCTTCTAAAATAGTTTCAACGGTAGAGCCTTGAATTAGAAGTGCTTCAGAATCTATATTATTTTGGATGAATGAATCGCAAAGCTGTTGTAGCATTCGATGTTCCTGTCTAAACTCTTCAGCTTTGGTATCGCGAATATATTGTGGCCCAATTTCATAGCCCACAAAATCAGGATCTGCTTCAGCTACATGAACCAGCCATACTTTTGCTTCGAATTTTTCAGCAAAATGTTCAGCATAGGTGAGCATTTCGCCAACGGCTTCATTAAAATCTACAGCCACTAGGATATTTTTGATGAGCATAGTTTAAGTAATTAATAACCACGATCCTGTTCTACCAGGTTCTTAAGTTCTTCGCCATCCTGAAAACGTTCGTAATTTTCTACAATTTGAGGGATAACAGATTCAGCTTCGGTTAAACTTGCGGTATGTGGAGTAATGGTGATTCTTTCATGTTCCCAAAAAGCATGGTCTTCTGGTAAAGGCTCTTCTTTAAAAACATCTAAAGCAGCACCGGCAAGATGCCCACTATCGATCATTTCTATAAGATCGTTTTCTTCTAAATGTTCCCCACGACCAACATTGATCACATAAGCTCCTTTTGGAAGTTTTTCAAACAATTCTTTATTTAAAATTCCGCTGGTTGCATCGGTTAACGGTAAAAGGCATATCAAAATTTCAGAGGCTTGTAAAAAATCTTCCAGACTATTATCACCGTAATACGAGGTGATGTCTTCACAATCTTTTTCTGTACGGGACCAACCTGAGACTTTAAAGTTATTTTTGGCTAAAAGCTGAGCTGTGGCAGTACCAATAACGCCCATTCCCATTATTCCAACTTTCATATCACTATTGCGACAATATTTTAGCACATTCCAGTTACTATCTTTTTCCTGATGTTTATAGGCCGAAAGGTGTCGGGTATGATTTAGTACCAGGGCCAGAACAAACTCGCTTAAATCACTGGTTAATTGTTTATCTACCACTCTTGTGATTTTCACATCTTCCGGAAATTCAGGGTCTGAAGTGATATGATCCACACCGGCTCCCATGGAGGCTACAACTTTTAAATTCGGATAGTTTTTGAATAGTCCGCGTGGATGCTTCCATGTAATGGCGAATTCTACTTCTTCATTATCATGATCTTCAGGATAAACATAAACATTCATTCCCGGATGTTGACTTTTAAGGGTTTCTACCCAGTGGGATACATCTCTCCCGGGAGCTACAACTAATACTGACATTTAATTCTAATTTTTTACCCTATCTAGGGTTTTGATTTTTAATTTGATTGTTAGCTAACAAAAGCACTATAGCCTGTAATGGCTCTACCCACTATTAATGAGTTTATTTCCTTGGTTCCCTCGTAACTATAAATAGCCTCGGCGTCGGCTACAAAACGAGCAACATCGTGTTCTAGTAAAATTCCGTTACCGCCCATTACTTCACGAGCACGGCTTACCACATCCCGCATCCTCATACTGCAGTAAACTTTAGCTAAAGAGGCATGCTCATCGGTAAGCATATCCTGATCCTGCATTTCTGAAAGTCTAAAACATAAAGTTTGCATGGCAGTAAGGTTAGAAACCATTTCTACCAGATGGTTTTGTACTAATTGATACGAAGCAATTGGTCGCCCAAATTGTTCTCTTTTTCGGGTATACTTTAAAGCACTTTCATAGGCACCACGAGCACAGCCCACTGCCTGCCAGGCCACACCGGCACGCGTCATTCGTAATACATTGGCCGTATCTTTAAACGAATTGGCGTTTTGCAATCGATCACTCTCTGCAACTTTACAATCCGTAAGCGTGATAATGGCATTTTGTACGATACGAAGTGCCATTTTATCTTCCATTTTTTCAGCTTTAAAGCCTGGATTGTCTTTTTCTACCAAAAATCCTTTCACCTGGTTGCTATCTTCATCACGTGCCCAAATAATAGTCACATCGGCGAAAGTGGCATTACCAATCCATTTTTTTTGTCCGTTTAAAATCCAGTTTTCACCATCAAACTTACAGGTGGTTTCTAATCCACCGGCCACACCAGAGCCTACGTTAGGTTCGGTTAATCCGAAAGCCCCAATTTTCTCTAGTTTTTGCATCTGTGGAAGCCATTTTTGCTTTTGTTCTTCGCTACCGCATAAATAAATAGAGCCCATAGCCAAGCCACTGTGAACACCAAAGAAAGTTGAGGTAGAAACATCTACCCTGGCAATTTCCTGAGCAATAATCCCTTCCATTAAAAATGGAAGATTAGGGCAACCATAGCCTTCGTAAGGAATACCGGCAATATTCAGTTTTTTGAATTTTTCGATGATCTCGAATGGGAATTTTGCCCGATTCCAGTGATCATTGACTAAAGGCCGAATCTCATCTTCCATAAGATGGCGTACTTTCATCTGCAATTCACGCTGTTCTTTGGTAAGTTTGTAATCCAGATTGTAAAAATCGCCATCTATAGGAGGGAGGTCACTTTGCGATTTGTGACGCTTTGTTTTTAACATTTTCATGAGTCCGGCAAGTTGGCGCTCATCTAATTTACCTAAAGTCTTCATGGCTTCAGATAAATCAATTTGTTGGTTGATTTTTGCCAGTTGATCCATATCAACCGACTTTAACAGGTTTACCGTGTTTCTAACTTTTTTGAAAAAGGACATGGGATTGCTTTTGTTATCCTTCTAAATTTAAGGATTAAAAAGCCCCGCTGCTGTTAAAGGTTTCCGAAGAAAAGGATAAAATCGAAAAGAATCATAACAATAGTTAAACTAAAAAATCCCCTGAAGCTATTTGGGGGATTTTGGTCGTTTTGGGTTTGTATTTTAAATAGTTAACCCTAATCTTTAATTAGATCCATGTTTTCAATGTCATTTGCTGCTGTGTTGTGCTTTTTATAAGTATTTACAAAAGTATCCTTAACTCGTTCAGAATATATAAAATAAGGAATCCATATCAAGCAGCTGATTAATGATTTTAGTACTTCACTGTAGATGTCTGCAGTCGCGGTTATAGACTGTATAGATGGAATAGTTGATGCCGCCAGAGCATCTATACTTAAGCCTATAAGATTAAAGGCATAAAAGGCAATTATCAGTCTTGGAGCGATTGATCTTCTTTTAAAGAAAATGATCAATATTAAAATATTAAAAGCAATCGAAGCAGCGTTGAAAATAACTTCAAAAAATACAAGTAATACTAAAGCTTCATTCCCGGTGGACCAAAGTGAAAAATAATTAGAGGTGAAATAATCATTGCTGATCATAGGAAAGAAGCTAAGTATTGGAGAAATACAAAGCCCTATTGCTATTAAAACTAACCAACCCCCAATGGGACGATGATCATCTGGATGTGCTTTTGACGGAATCTCGTAGTTGGTATAAATTAAACGACATAGAAATCCCACACCGGTAAATACCACTAAAAATAAAATAACTGCAAACCAGGAAATATCAGAATCACCCGTAGCGGCTAAACTTTGAGCCATTCCTGTATTATAGGTAAGGTAATACGATATATTTTCCGAGGCTTTTTCGTGCGCTTTTAGAAATTCTGAATAATCTTCAGCAGGTACATGATCACTTAAAGCTTTGTATTTATGGATAAGGTCAATCCTGGCATTCGAGTATTTGGTTTCATAGGTATATTCAAAATAAGGATTGTCTGATTTATAATAGTCGGGTTTAATGCTCCATTTTTCAGGGGTGAAAATGACGATATTATAATCGACATTAGTGCTTTCGTTAATATAATAAGGAGATTTACGTTTTGCAGTTTTCTGCGGAAACATAAAATTATCGATTGCCAATGCGTAGTATTCTGAATAGATCTGCTCGGGATCCTCTGGCATTGCTGCCCAGTGATTAGGGATTACATATTCTTCGTAGACCGTAAAGGTATTCTTTTGGTTACGGTCATCTTTAAAATACATATCTTGAGCTACTTCGATATCATTATAGGCAAGACTATAGAAATCAAGATAGCTTTTTTGAATACTGCTTAAACCGTTCGCATTAAATTCGGCCCTGGTATTATCTGCTTTAGAACCCGTATAAACCGTTTCTACTTTAAGTCGTGTTGACCCTCCAATAGAATCGATAATAAAGGTTTCAGTGATATTGGCTTTTCCGTAATCAGGTTTTTCGAATTTAGTAAGTGCTGTAGTGTTATCATCTAAAATAAGTCCGTACCCATAATCTGGTGTGAAGATTTCTTCAGCATCAATGCCCTGATTGCTTATCGTGGGATCAATAAAATAATCCTTATTGAATTTTTTATACTGCACAATGCAATGATCAAAAGAATTTGGAGATGGTAAATCTTCATTTATGGTGTTTCCGAAAGAAGAATTAACCAGAATTGGGTGCGCATCGATTTGATAGGACTTTAAAAGTTCACTCAGCAAAAAGGATTTGTCTTTACAATCACCATATCTGCGGTTAAAAATATCTTTAGGATTACTGGGTTTATGGGAGCTTAAGCCATTTTCGAAACCTAAATACCTTATTTTATCCTGAACAAACCTAACTAACGGAACAATGGAATCATCGAAAATGGTATCGGCTTCCACAATTTCTTTGGCCTTTGCGTGTAACCAGTTTCTATCTGCAGCTGATATTTGATAATACTGATTATAATTTTTAGCCACATCATTCCAGGATTGAAACTGGGAGATCTGGTAAGATTGTGATGCATCATACCAAACTGGTACGTTTGCATCGTAAAGAGTGGTTTCGGGATTTTCGTTTTTTACTACATATTCTATATAGTTTGCATGCGCTGTAATTTCGGGTTTAGTATTTCCGTTAAAAAACCTGATCTCTAGGGGTTCTGTCTTAGGAACAATATATCTTCCGTAGATATATACCACGGGAAGCGAATATTCCAAATACTCTTCTGTAGAAAACTTTCCATGATGAACAGGGGTAAATCCCTGGCGTGTATAGCTATATTCAATGATGTCGCCTACTCTTACTTCTGTTAGATTAAAAAGAGCAGAAAGGGAGCCATCATATAAATGCCGCTCTAAATTGGTTTCACGCTGTACGGTTTTAATTTGGTTTAAATCTAACTGGTCAATGACTTTTCCTTCACGGTAAATATTGATTTTGTGTATAAACAAGCTTTGAAAATCGGGATCAAATTCAATAGTGAAATCGCTCATTTCCTGCACACCTTCACTATTAAGAACTTTAAAAGCCATGTGACGATAGGCCTTTTGCTCAATTAAATTGTATTGTGAATCGACAAGCAGATAAAGAAAAGGAGCATTATCGAGTTCTTTTTTTTCTGAAGAGAGTTTAGCCTCTATTGGAGTAACCCAGTTTGGTGTTTTTGATTGAAAGACCTGATTACTTTGTGCTGAAACAGCACATAGCCAAATACACGTGATAAACGTGCAGATTGATTGTAAGCGCTTCATAAAAATGTTAATAACCTCTCAAATAAACGTTAATATTTTTAATAAAAAAAGTAGGTGTAATAAAAAATCCCCTTATGACGAGGGGATTTTGCTAGTTTATTACTGTTAATCTAATTTTATATGGCCTACGGCTTATTTTAGTAACTACTTATTTAGGATACTCTAAATTTAAGAGAAAACTTGCACCTTTTCTTTCAAATAGATTATTATCGCTAGGTTGTGTATAATTGGCAATTCGTTCCCCCAATCTTTCGTAGAAAGCGAAGGAAAGCGGGTGACTGGAATTTACATAAATCCTTTTGTATTCTAATTCCGAATAATATGGAATTATTATTTCTTTTAACCAGTTTTTGCCATATCCCTTACCTTTTTCGGTAATGTGAAAGTATTTGATTTGAAGAGCCGTTTTTTCCTCAATAATCGTATATCGTCCTTCGTTATCTGCGATATTACCACGCACAATAAATGCGCAACCTATCAAATGATCGTTTTTAAATAGTAAATGTGAATCGATGCTAAGCTTATCGTTTTTCTTTAAATTTTCGAAAAGGCGGCACGCATGAAAAAACTCGTTATAATCATCCCAGTCTTCGTCTAGTTTATACTTTACATAGGCTAAAATTGGAGAAAAATAAAATGCTTTAATATCATTTGATAGGTAATATTTTAAATTTTTATGGGTTCCAAGTAATTTCATAAGCTATTCAAATCTATAAATTAGCAGTATGTCCATGAGAAGTGGACCAGAAAACCTTTTACAATTTCAGAGCTTCCCGGTGACTAATTATCGGTATCGTGGTATCCTCTGGTATCCTCTATTGGAGGTGCCAATAAGCTTTTGGATCTTAGGTATAATAACTATAATCCAAAAGCATCTTTTACCTTATCTACATAGTCTAATTTTTCCCATGTAAATAGTTCTACTTCTTTCTTAATTTCGCCGTTATAAGGACTTTTAAAGATCTTGGTTACTTTTTTGGGTTCTTTTCCCATATGCCCATAAGCAGCAGTTTCGCGATAAATAGGATTTCTAAGATTTAAGCGCTCTTCGATAGCGAAAGGTCGCATATCAAAAATTTCACCTACTTTTTTAGCGATCTCACCATTGCTCATTGCCACTTTAGATGTTCCATAAGTATCTACAGAAATCGAAGTTGGTTCTACCACACCAATAGCATACGATACCTGAACCAAAACTTCGTCTGCAACTCCGGCTGCGACCAGGTTTTTGGCAATATGTCTGGAAGCATAAGCTGCAGAGCGGTCTACTTTACTAGGATCTTTACCAGAAAAAGCACCACCACCATGAGCACCTTTACCACCGTAAGTATCCACGATGATTTTTCTACCGGTAAGTCCGGCATCTCCATGCGGTCCGCCAATTACAAATTTTCCGGTAGGGTTTATATGATATTTGATGTCATTGTTAAACAATTCCTGTACATATTCAGGGAGTTGTGCAATGACACGCGGCATTAGGATCTCAATAATATCTTTCTTAATTTTAGCCAACATTTCCTCATCATTTTCCATAAACTGATCATGCTGTGTGGAAAGTACGATGGCTACGATGCGCTGGGGAATATTGTCATCACTATATTCGATAGTTACCTGGCTTTTCGCGTCTGGGCGTAAATAAGGAATTTCGTTTCCTTCGCGTCTTAGCTCAGCAAGTTCGTACACCATTTTGTGAGAAATATCTAAAGCCAAAGGCATAAAGTTAGCGGTCTCTGTAGTAGCATAACCAAACATCATTCCCTGGTCGCCAGCCCCCTGTTCTTCTTTGGTAGCACGGTCTACACCCTGATTAATATCTGGTGATTGCTCGTGGATTAAAGAAATCACACCACAAGAATCCCCGCTAAATTGATAAGCACCTTTTGTGTATCCAATGTCATTGATTACGTCACGGGCGATTTGTTGTACGTCCAGATACGTGTTAGAGCGAACTTCGCCGGCTAATACTACCTGTCCTGTTGTTACTAAAGTTTCGCAGGCTACTTTTGATTCTTCATCAAAAGCCAGAAAATTATCCAATAAAGTATCACTAATCTGATCTGCAATCTTATCTGGGTGTCCTTCAGAAACACTTTCTGAAGTAAATAAGTAAGCCATAAATCTACGCTTTATATTATAAAAAGAAGGGATAAATTTGACGTAAAGGCAGACTATAAAAGTATTACTGCTTTAGCATTTTAACCAAATTATTTTCTTTGGCATACTTCTAAAATGATTAGAAGTATTAGGGTTGCAATCAGTCAAATCTTTCCCTGTTATTAATCTGGCTACAAATGTATAAAAATTGTTTTTACTCCAACTTTCTTTAACTTCTTTTTAGTTTGAAATCTGGGAATGGATTTTTTATTAAAATAATTAGTTTGTTTAAATTCATAGCATATCGCTTGTTTTACTGAGGTTTCGGTATCATATTAAGCCTGTTTTTAGTTAATTCTTAGCTCACTACATATTAATATTTAAATTTTTTACTCAAAAAATTTTGGTTTTGAATTATTTTCGCATTTATCTTTGTATCACGAAAACATGAGAGAAATGATTTTAAACAATATGATGCGCTTTATGATGTGGAGAATTTCCGCAGCGCGCGCTATTGCTTAAAATTAAAACTATAATTTGCAAAATGAGCCGCTGTATTTTACAGCGGCTTTTTTTTGCCATAAATTTTAATACTGCAAATGATGACAAATAAAAGCATGATTTGCTATTGCCCAAACAGGAAAGGTTAATCGAATAAGATCTCCCGGGCAATAGCCTGATAAAGGGAGATCGCTTATGAATCTTAAAGAATAAAAAAATGAGTTTAAATAAATTTGCTACAAACGCTTTACATGCAGGTCACGATGTAACCATTCACGGAGGAACAAGAGCTGTTCCTATTTACCAAACCACTTCTTATGTTTTTAAAGATGCCGATGAGGCAGCCGGGAGGTTTTCGTTAGCACAACCGGGATATATTTATACCCGTTTAAATAATCCTACTAACGATATCTTAGAACAAAGACTGGCTGCTTTAGAAGGAGGAATTGGCGCGGTAGTAACCGCATCTGGAACAGCGGCTATTAATACCACTTTATTAACCTTACTAAAAGCAGGCGATCATATCGTGGCTTCCAGCAGTTTGTATGGAGGTACTTATAACCTGTTAAGCGTAACACTACCAAGACTTGGGATCACCACTACTTTTGTAGATCCCTCAAAACCTGAGAATTTTGGGGAAGCTGTCCAGGAAAATACAAGAGCTATCTTTGCAGAGTCTTTGGGAAATCCCAAATTAGATGTCTTAGACTTAAAAAATATCTCTAAACAAGCCAAAGCACATAAGATCCCCTTTATTGTAGATAATACAGTAGCCACCCCTTATTTATTAAAACCAATTGAGTTTGGCGCCAATATCGTAATAGAATCTCTAACAAAGTACATTAGTGGTAATGGAACATCTTTAGGCGGCGCTATCATCGATGCCGGTACGTTTGACTGGGCTAGCGGTAATTTTCCTGAATTTACAGAACCTTCGCCTGGATATCATGGATTGATATATCATGAAGCTTTAGGTAATGCTGCTTTTATAGCCAAAATAAGGGTAGAAGGATTACGTGATTACGGGGCGGCCTTAAGTCCATTCAATGCTTTCCAGATAATTCAGGGACTTGAAACTTTAAAAATAAGAATTAAGGGGCATAGCGAAAATGCTTTGGCACTGGCTAAATGGTTGCAAGAACAAGAAGTGGTAACCTGGGTAAACTATCCGGGATTAAGCGATAGTCCATATTACAAACTGGCTCAGGAATATTTGCCAGAGGGACAGAGTGGCGTTCTTACTTTTGGAGTGAAAGGGGGGTATGATTCTGCTAAGATTATCGCTAACGAAACAAAATTATTCTCCTTATTGGCTAACATAGGAGATACAAAATCTTTAATTATTCATCCTGCTAGCACCACCCATCAACAACTTGATGATAAAGCACAGCAAGCCACTGGTGTTTCTAAGGATTTAATACGTTTGTCTGTAGGTCTTGAAGATATCGAAGATTTAAAAGCTGATTTGAAATTGGTATTTTCAAAAATATAAAGTGAGAATAAAATAATGAGTACTTTTGATGAGCTTACTCTTAAAAATACTAGTAATTAAAGATATAAAACCCTTATAGTATGTCTACTCCACATTTTGAAACTGAAGCTATACGTACTCAGATAGAACGTTCACAGTTTTTAGAACATTCATCTCCTTTGTACCTAACCTCAAGTTATATCTTTGAAGATGCTGAGGATATGCGAGCTTCATTTTCCGAAGAAAAAGAAAGAAATATTTATAGCAGGTTCTCGAACCCCAATACGTCAGAATTTGTTGAAAAAATAGCTAAAATGGAAGGGGCAGAAACAGGTTATGCTTTTGCTACCGGGATGAGTGCTGTGTTTTCTACCCTTGCAGCTTTATTAAATAGCGGGGATCATATAATTTCCTCAAGATCGGTTTTTGGAAGTACTCATTCTCTTTTTACAAAGTTTTTTCCAAAATGGAATATTTCACACAGTTATTTTAAGATTGATGAAGTAGATGCTATTGAAAGATTAATCAAGCCTGAAACAAAAATCATTTTTGCCGAAACACCAACCAATCCCGGTGTCGATATTATCGATTTAGAAGTACTTAGCGAAATTGCTAAAAAACATAAGCTAATTTTAGTAATCGATAACTGCTTTGCAACTCCTTATATTCAAAATCCTATTAAGTATGGAGCGCATTTGGTGATCCATTCGGCTACAAAGATGATTGATGGGCAGGGAAGGGTCTTAGGCGGAGTTACCGTGGGAAATGCCGATCTTATTAGGGAGATTTACTTATTTTCCAGAAATACCGGCCCGGCACTCAGCCCTTTTAATGCATGGATTCTTTCAAAGAGTTTAGAAACTTTAGCAGTACGTTTAGAAAAGCATTCTGAAAATGCTCTGAAATTAGCCGAATTCTTAGAAAACCATCCTAATGTTCAGCAAGTAAAATATCCGTTCCTAAAATCCCATCCGCAATACGAGATTGCAAAAAAACAAATGCGTTTAGGAGGCAATATTATTTCTTTTGAAATTAAAGGAGGGATCGCTGCCGGGAGAAAATTCGTAAACTCAGTAAAAATGTGTTCTAGAAGTGCCAATTTAGGGGATACCAGAAGCATCGTTACCCATCCGGCAAGTACAACCCACAGCAAGTTAAGTGAAGAAGATCGTTTAGAAGTAGGGATAACTGATGGATTGATTAGAACCTCGGTTGGATTAGAACATATTGATGATATTATTGAAGATATAAAACAAGCCTTATCTTAAGTCCCTTCAGTTAAGATGGCAGATGGCGACCATCAGTACGTTCTTCAACATTAAATGAATTTTTGAGAAAGTGTATGGTGAAGTTGAAATATTAAAATTATTTATCTTCGCCGTATGCTTTCAAAGAAAACAAAATACGGAATTAAAGCCTTAACCTTTATAGCAAGGCAACCAGAAAGAAATCCTGTGCAAACTTCGGAAATTGCGAAGAGTGAAAATATCTCGCTTAAGTTTCTGGAAAGTATTCTATTAATACTGCGTAAATCGGGATTTTTAGGCTCAAAAAAAGGCAAGGGCGGAGGTTATTATCTTATTAAGGAACCCGAAGATATTAAAATGACTGCCATCATTAGAGTATTAGAAGGCCCTATAGCAATGGTTCCCTGTGTAAGTCTTAATTATTATGAAAAATGCGAAGACTGCCCTGATGAGCAAACCTGTGCTGTTCATAAATTAATGATTCAGGTTCGTGATAGCACCTTAAATGTGCTTGGTGAAAATACACTGGCCGATTTAAGCTAGATGTATTTTTAAATAAAAAATGTTAAAAATCAAAAAATAACCAACAATTTGTTGGTGTATAAAAAAAGGAAGTTTACTTTTGTGTTATTAACCTACTAAATCTATAGGACAATAGGTTTAGTGGAATTAGATGAAAAAGTGGACTTCAGGAAAGATAAGATTATGAAAAGGTATACAGAGAAAGAATTAAAAATCCTTAATCAGCAATTAAAAGGCATAGGCCCTGAAGAAATTATCCAATGGGTGATTTTAAACAGTAAGCGACCCGTAGTAACAACTAATTTTAGACCTTATGAGGTGGCAATTTTACATGCCGTTTCTAAAATCAAATCTGATGTTCAGGTGGTTTGGTGTGATACCGGCTATAATACTCCGCAAACCTATAAGCATGCTAAAGAGGTGATTGATATTCTGGATCTAAATGTTAAAATTTATATACCCAAGCAAACTGCTGCCTATCGTGATGCGATGTTTGGTGGAATTCCGCAGGTAGATAGTTCAGATCACGATGAATTTACCCGTCAGGTAAAATTAGAACCTTTTCAAAGAGCGATGAGAGAGCAGCAGCCGGATATCTGGTTTACCAATCTCCGTAAAGGACAAACTGCTTTCCGTGATAGTATCGATATTCTTAGCTACAGTAAGGATGGTCTTTTAAAAGTAAGTCCTTTTTATCATTGGAGTGATGAAAAACTGGATCTTTATTTAGAAGAGTATAATCTTCCTAATGAGCATAAATATTTTGATCCGACAAAAGTATTGTCCAATAGAGAATGTGGACTACACGCGTAATAAAAGTGATATTTAATTTAAGCAATATTAAAGATGAAATTTATTGTAAATACAAAAGTGATGTGGTTTAAATCGATGTGTTTGCGTAGCATAATATGCACTTAAAAGTCATCATTGTATTTAGTTATATATAAAGTCCTTTTAAGTGTAAACTGAAAAGGACTTTTTTGTTTCCTTCTGTTTTAAACAGATTCCTCTCAATTAAAATAAATTATCCATGCAAAGTTTTAGAACCGAAATTGAAAATCCTGTTGTCGAAAAAGACATCATCGATTTAGAAAAGAAAATTCGACTGTTTCGCGAAGGCAAAGCAGATGAAGAGAAATTCCGAAGCCTGCGCCTTGCGCGTGGAGTTTACGGCCAAAGGCAGGCTGGTGTACAAATGGTTCGTATAAAACTGCCTTTTGGAAAAGTAACTTCAGAGCAATTACATCGTATTGCTGATGTATCTGATGAATATTCTACCGGAAGACTACATATCACTACCCGCCAGGATATCCAGATTCATTATGTAAGCTTAGATCGTACGCCCGAACTTTGGGCGCAGCTTGAAAAGGATGATATTACACTCCGTGAGGCCTGTGGAAATACTGTAAGAAATATTACGGCGTCGCCAACAGCCGGGATTGATGTTGATGAACCTTTTGATGTTTCCCCTTATGCTGATGCTGCTTTTCGATTTTTTCTACGGAACCCAATTTGCCAGGAAATGGGACGTAAGTTTAAAATTGCATTTTCTGCAACAGATGAGGATACGGCCTTAAGCTATATCCATGATCTTGGGTTTATTCCGAAGTTAAAAAACGGAAAACGAGGCTTTAAAGTAATGTTGGGTGGCGGACTGGGTTCACAACCGCGCCATGCCGATAAATTATATGATTTTATTGAAGCTGAAAAAATTATTCCGCTTATAGAATCGGTTCTTCGAGTATTTGATCGTCACGGGGAACGGGCAAAACGGTTAAAAGCGAGAATGAAGTTTTTAATCAAGGATATAGGCTTAGAAGCTTTCTTAGAATTAGTTGATGAACAGAAAAAAGCTTTATCTCAAGAAAAAGTAGAATTTCATATCGATAAATTCGAGGCTGCTCCACCACTTCAGGATATTGAGGTTCCTTCAATAAAAATTGAAGATGAAAAGGATTACAAGGTTTGGCGAAATACCAATGTTATCCCGCAGAAACAGGAAGGACTATTTGCTATTGGAATACGTGTACCTTTAGGTGATTTTTATACCGGAGGAGCCAGACAATTAGCCGGTTTGATTAAGAAATACGCGGGAAACGAAATTCGCCTAAGCTTACGTCAGGATATTTTAGTTCGTCATGTACGGGAAGAACTATTACCCTTTTTCTATACTGAATTAAAGAAATTGGGGTATGCAGAAACCGGTTACGATAAAACGGTAGATATTACCGCTTGCCCAGGTACGGATACTTGTAATTTAGGAATTGCCAGTAGTACCGGGATTGCAGATGTTTTGGAAGATGTTTTAAAAGAAGAATATCCGCAGTTTATTAATGGGAAGGATATTACTATAAAAATAAGTGGTTGTATGAATGCCTGCGGGCAGCATAATATGGCTGAAATCGGTTTTCAGGGAATGTCGATTAAATCGGGGAAAGCCGTAGCACCTGCATTACAGGTATTACTTGGGGGCGGTGTTTTAGGAAATGGAGAAGGCCGCTTTGCCGATAAAGTGGTAAAAGTTCCCAGTAAACGCGGCCCGGAAGCCTTAAGAGTTTTATTGAATGATTTTGATGCGAATGCAAGAAGTGATGAAAAATTTATCCAATATTATGATCGACAAGGGAAAACTTATTTCTACGATTTATTAAAAGACTTGGCAGATACCTCAGATCTTAGCGAAAATGATTTTATCGATTGGGGGCATGAAAAACCTTATATCAAAGCGGTTGGAGTAGGAGAATGTGCCGGTGTGGTGATCGATCTTATTGCCACCTTACTTTTTGAAAGTGAAGAGAAGATTGACAACGCGCAAAGCGCTTTAGATCGTAAAGCATGGGCAGATTCTATTTACCATTCCTATACTTCAATCGTAAATTCAGCAAAAGCATTGTTGTTAGCCGACGATGTAAAAACCAATACCCAAGCCGGAATAATAGCGCAATTTGACGAGCTATTTGTAGAAACCGGTAAAATTGAACTTTCAACTTCTTTTAAAGAGTTCACGTATCAATTAAATGAACATGAACCTAGCGAAGAATTTGCTCAGAAATATATCGAAGATGCGCGTTTATTCTTAAAAAGGGTAGATGCCTATAGAACGAAGGAGGTACAAGATGTATAATCTACCAAAATTAAGTGTAGTTGGTGCCGGTCCGGGTGATCCTGAGCTAATCACTTTAAAAGCTTTAAATACACTAAAATCAGCTAAAGTAGTTTTATACGATGCGCTTATCAATAGAGAATTATTGGACTATGCGCCACAAGCTGAGCATATATATGTTGGGAAACGAAAAAATAAACATCGATATTCTCAGGATGAAATCAATGATCTTATTGTGAATTATGCGAATGAGCGTGGTCACGTAGTTCGACTTAAAGGTGGAGACCCTTTTATCTTTGGGAGAGGTTCTGAAGAGATTAATTACGCCCGGAGTAAAGGCTTAGATACTGCAGTGGTTTCAGGAATCACCTCGTCTATTTCTGTTCCGGCCAACGTTGGGATTCCGCTTACGCAGCGCGGAACTGCAGAAAGTTTTTGGGTGATTACAGGAACAACTTCTGCTAGGAAATTATCGAGTGATGTATATCTGGCCGCGCAATCTACCGCAACAGTTGTCATTTTAATGGGAATGAGTAAGCTTTCCGAAATCGTAAAGATTTTTAGTGAATTCGGGAAAGAAGATACACCGGTGGGTATTATTCAAAATGGAACCACTATCAATGAAAAATCAGGTTTTGGAACTATAAAGACTATTGAAAAAGTCGTTGCAGAAAAACAACTTACTGCACCTTCAATCATCGTAATAGGTGAGGTTGTAAAAGAAAGCCATCAATTGCCTAAAGAACTCAAAGAAGTTAGCGGATTTTCAGCTTCGGCCTATTCAAAATTTTTAAAAATAGGGGCAGCATAATTAGAAGTTAGAGATTAGACCGCTGCGCTGTTAGAACATAGACAAGAGAATAGCACGTGATAATGTGGTAATTTGAAGATGTGAAAATAAGCTAATGAAAAATTAGTATTAAGGTTAGAGAAAAACTGCTGGCAGGTAGCTAAAAGCTCTTTGATAGTTAACCGTAAGTTATTTCTGCTAAAGCTAATTGTTAAAACCAAAAAGTAAATTTTTTCAAAAAAAAGAACCTATATCATGTTTTGTTGAATTTTAAACATGGAATTTTGAAATTTTTGCTGAAGGCTAATTGCTAGAAAAATATGAAAGCAAGAAACGAATTATATCCTGTTTTTTTAAAAGTAAATAACCTAAACATTCTTGTTGTAGGAGGGGGAAATGTAGGGCATGAGAAATTACATTTCTTATTGAAGTCAAGTCCTAATGCGAATGTAGAGGTCGTGGCCAAATGGTTTGCTCCAGAAACCGAAGCACTTGCCAAAAAACACGATATAAAATTAATCAAAGGCAGATATCGAAAGAAATATTTAAAAAAACGTCATATTGTAGTTGCCGCGACCAACGATGCCCGGTTAAATAAAAGAGTACATCGACATGCCAAGCGAAGGTATTTGCTGGCTAATATTGCCGATACGCCCGAGTTATGTGATTTTTATATGGGAGGTATTGTCAATAAAGGCAATGTGAAAATAGCGATTTCCACCAACGGAAAATCACCAACAACGGCCAAGCGCTTACGTCAGTTTTTTGAAGAAGTGATTCCGGAGGATGTTAACCGAATGGTCGAAAATCTTAATGAATATCGTAAAACCATTAAAGGCGATTTTGAAGCCAAGGTGGAACAATTAAATACTATAACCGAATCCTTAATCGTAAAGAGAGATAAAAATGATTAAAACAGATATCCTAATTATAGGAGCAGGCCCCACAGGATTATTTACCGTTTTTGAAGCGGGATTATTAAAATTGAAAACACATTTAATCGATGCCTTACCCCAGCCGGGTGGGCAATGTTCAGAAATTTATCCAAAGAAACCGATTTATGATATTCCTGCATTCCCGGAAATTAATGCCGGGGATTTGGTGAATAATCTGATGGAACAAATAAAACCTTTTGAGCCTGGATTTACTTTAGGAGAACGTGCAGAGACTTTAGAAAAGTTAGACGATGGAACCTTTATCGTAACTACCAATAAAGGAACAAAGCATCAGGCTCCCGTAGTAGCCATTGCAGGAGGTTTAGGTTCTTTTGAACCTCGTAAACCGCCAATTCAAAATATTACTGATTATGAAGATAAAGGCGTAGAATATTTTATTAAAGACCCTGAAATATATCGCGATAAGAAAGTAGTGATTGCCGGTGGTGGAGATTCTGCTTTAGATTGGGCCATTTATTTAGCTGATGTTGCTGAAGAAGTAGCCCTGGTACACCGAAGAAAAGAATTTAGGGGCGCTTTAGATTCTGTAGAAAAGGTATCTGAATTGTCCAAACTCGGTAAAATTGAAATGATCACTAATGCTGAGGTGGTGGGTCTTAACGGAGAAAATGAGTTAGAACAGGTAGTGATTCGTCATAAAGATGAAGCACGTGGAGAAGAATTCAGAGATGTAGATCATTTTATTCCACTATTTGGATTATCACCAAAATTAGGGCCAATTGGAAATTGGGGATTAGAAATCGAAAAGAATGCCATTAAAGTGGATAATTCTTATGATTATGCGACCAATATTCCCGGTGTTTATGCGATTGGAGATGTAAATACCTATAAAGGAAAATTAAAACTGATTTTATCCGGTTTTCATGAGGCAGCGATTATGTGTCAGAGTGCGTACCAAAGAATTTTCCCAGATAAAAAGTATGTGCTTAAATATACTACGGTAGGTGGAGTAGAAGGATTCGATGGATCTAAAAAAGAAGCCAAAAAAGAAGTAGTACAGAGTATAGGTTAGGAGTTAGACTTTAGATCGCTTTGCTGTTAGAAATTAGACAATTTGGTGATGTGTTAATGTGATATCAATGTCATTTCGACCGAAGCGTAGCGAAGCGGAGAAATCTAAATCTTATATTGTAAAAAACGTCATTTCATAAATCAGAAATGGCGTTTTTTATAACTAACTTCAAAGTAGCAAAGGTTACAAAAGAATCATTGCACGTTTCGTATATTTGATTCCGAATTAAAATAGAAGAAATGAGATCTTTTAATTAGATATAGATTCTCAGATTTTAATGAGCTAATTTAAGAATAGTAAGAATATTGAGACCTATGAAAATCTTTCTAAAAAGGCTTAACGATGCCTATCACTTTGAGACCAAAAATGAACGTGGAGATATTGTTCATTTAGATAATAAATCTGAAGAAAACCCACAGGGAGGTAGCCCAATGGATATGTTACTTCGTGGTATTGCCGGTTGTAGCAGTATTGATGTGGTGATGATTCTTAAAAAGCAGAAAATAGAGCTAGAAGATCTTCAGGTAGAAGTAGAAGGCTTTAGAGAAGATGGAGCTGTGCCAAATGTTTTTAAAAAAATTCATTTAAATTTTATGCTGAAAGGAGATGTTACTCCACAAAAAGCACTGCGTGCCGTAGAGCTTTCAATGGATAAATACTGCTCGGTAGCAAAAATGCTGGAAAAAGCTGCTGAAATATCTTACGAAGTATATGTAAATGGGGAAGTTGTAAAGTAATAATTGATTTTCTTTTTGATCTTTAATGATTCTTGGCCTATCGAAAATTCCTTATAAAATTGGAAGGGAGAGAAGCATAAAAAACACAAGGTTGTTTGAGCGAAGCGAGTTTCTAAAATTTAACTTCAGAACATACAATTTCAAGCAAGATTCGTCAGTCTATATTTTTTTTGGTTGTTTTTTTATCAATGGAAAAAATGAACAGAATGAATTTCAGTAAAGGATTGATGAATTAGCTACCTTCTTCAGTAAAAATTGAAAAGAAGATAATCAAGATTTTCGCTCATTCTCTTGTAATTATAAGAGAACACCGTATATTAGCGGGCTGAGTTCATTAACATAATAGCGTTATCAAGAAAGGTTGAGGGATTAGACCCGGTGAAACCTTAGCAACCCTCTGTGTATTATAGAGAAGGTGCTACCTTCTACTACGTTTTTTTCGTAGATAGATAACATCAAGACTTCCTTTTTCTTCTTTTTTGATAGCGTTTAGAACAGAATAACATGTCGAAATTAGAAGAATTACTAGCCGAAAAAATATTAATCCTTGATGGAGCAATGGGAACCATGCTTCAGGAATATAAATTTACTGAAGAAGACTTCCGTGGCGATCGTTTTAAAGATTGGCCGGTGTCATTACAGGGAAATAATGATCTCCTTTCTATCACCCAACCCGAGGCAATAGCCACGATCCATAAGAAATACTTTCAGGCAGGAGCCGATATTGTGGAAACTAATACATTTTCGGGAACTACCATTGCTATGGCCGATTATCAAATGGAAGAACTCGTTGATGAATTAAATTACGAGTCGGCTAAAATCGCTAAACAAGTAGCTACAGAATTAACTGAAGCAAATCCCGATCAACCTAAATTTGTTGCCGGAGCGATGGGACCTACAAACAAAACAGCAAGTATGTCTCCAGATGTAAATGATCCCGGGTATCGGGCAATTTCTTTTGACGAACTTAGAGTCGCGTATAAACAACAAGCAAGAGCCTTAATAAAAGGAGGAGTAGACATTTTGTTGGTAGAGACCGTATTCGATACTTTAAATGCTAAAGCAGCTCTTTTTGCAATAGATGAACTTAAAGAAGAATTAGATTTGGATATTCCGGTGATGGTAAGCGGTACGATTACCGATGCTTCAGGTAGAACCTTATCTGGGCAAACCGCAGAAGCTTTTCTTATATCAGTTTCACATATTCCATTATTAAGTATTGGTTTTAATTGTGCATTGGGGGCAAAACAGCTAACTCCGCATTTAGAAGTATTGTCTTATAAAACACAATATGGTGTTTCGGCCTATCCCAATGCCGGTTTGCCAAACGCTTTTGGAGAGTACGATGAATCTCCCGATGAAATGGCGATTCAAACTAAAGAATATCTCGATAAAAGTTTAGTTAACATCTTAGGAGGATGTTGCGGTACAACACCAGATCATATAAAAGCAATTGCAAATATTGCTAAAGATTACAAACCTAGACCTATAAAAAGTCTTCAACA
Organism: Zunongwangia profunda SM-A87; assembly: GCF_000023465.1. Taxonomy (NCBI): domain Bacteria; kingdom Pseudomonadati; phylum Bacteroidota; class Flavobacteriia; order Flavobacteriales; family Flavobacteriaceae; genus Zunongwangia; species Zunongwangia profunda. The sequence goes on along the minus strand of NC_014041.1, from coordinate 3,918,409 downwards.
TAAAAAAGCTTCGGCCTAAAAATGGAAGGATTAGATCATAATTTAGCCAATAATACTTCAGGAAAAACCGATTATCGACCATTACAATTGTCGGGTCTGGAACCTTTAATTATTACTCCAGATAGCAATTTTGTAAACGTAGGAGAACGTACTAATGTAGCCGGTTCTAAACGATTTTTAAGGTTAATCAAGGAAGAAAAATTTGATGAAGCTTTAGATGTGGCCAGAGATCAGGTAGATGGTGGTGCACAGATTATCGATATTAATATGGACGACGGACTTATCGATGGTAAAGAAGCCATGGTAAAGTTCCTAAATTTGATTGTAGCCGAGCCTGATATTGCTCGTGTTCCGATAATGATAGATAGTTCTAAATGGGAAATTATCGAGGCTGGTTTGCAAGTGGTACAAGGGAAATGCGTAGTGAATTCTATTTCATTAAAAGAAGGTGAAGCGCAATTCATAGAACATGCAAGGAAAATAAAGCGTTATGGTGCTGCTGTTATCGTTATGGCTTTTGATGAGGTTGGGCAAGCCGATAATTACGATCGCAGAATTGAAATTTCAAAACGTTCCTACGACGTCCTTGTAGATAAAGTAAATTTTCCACCAGAGGATATTATTTTCGACTTAAATATCTTTCCTGTAGGAACAGGTATGGATGAGCATCGTAGAAATGCTATAGATTTTATTGAGGCAACGGCATGGGTAAAAGAAAACTTACCGTATTGTAGCGTAAGCGGTGGGGTAAGTAATGTATCTTTTTCTTTCCGTGGAAATAATCCTGTACGGGAAGCTATGCACTCTGTGTTTCTTTATTATGCCATAAAGGCCGGAATGAATATGGGAATTGTAAACCCCGCATTATTGGAGGTTTACGATCAAATTCCAAAAGATTTACTAGAGCATGTAGAAGATGTAATTTTAGATCGTAGAGACGATGCTACCGAGCGTTTGTTGGATTTTGCTGAAACAGTAAAAGGAACCGCAAAAACCAGTAAAGTCGATTTAAGTTGGCGAGAGGGTAGTATTCAAGACCGGATAACCCATGCGCTTGTTAAAGGAGTAGATGCTTATATTGTTGAAGATGTAGAAGCAGCCAGACTGGAAGCAGAGCGGCCTATCGATGTAATTGAAGGCTCGTTGATGATAGGGATGAATGTGGTTGGAGATCTCTTTGGAAGTGGGAAAATGTTTCTCCCACAGGTAGTAAAATCGGCACGGGTAATGAAAAAAGCCGTAGCTTATTTATTACCTTTTATTGAAAATGATAAAACTAGTAAACGAGAACCTGCCGGAAAAGTGTTGATGGCCACCGTAAAAGGAGATGTTCACGATATTGGTAAAAATATTGTAAGCGTAGTTTTAGGATGTAATAATTACGAAATTATTGATCTTGGCGTAATGGTACCGCCAGAGAAAATTATTGATGCAGCAAAAGCGAATAATGTTGATGCTATAGGTTTAAGCGGACTAATAACGCCTTCTTTAGATGAGATGGTTTTTTTGGCTAAAGAAATGCAACGACAAAACTTTAATGTGCCTTTACTTATTGGTGGGGCTACAACGTCTAAAGCACATACGGCGGTAAAAATCGATCCGCAATATATGCACGCTGTGGCACATGTTAACGATGCTTCACGAGCAGTTACGGTTGTTGGTGATTTGTTGAATAAAAAGACAAGGGAAACCTATAAAGAAAACCTTAAGGCAGAATACGAGGTTTTCCGAAACAATTTTGGAAAACGTAGTAAAGTAAAAAGTTTTCTGTCTATTGAAGAAGCTCGAGAAAACAATTATAAAATAGATTGGAAAACAACCAATATCACGAAACCAAATCGTTTAGGAATTCAGATTCTTGAAGATTTCGATTTAAATGAATTAGTACCTTATATCGATTGGAGTCCGTTTTTTAGAAGTTGGGATCTACATGGTCGTTATCCTAATATTTTAGAAGATAAAGTAGTAGGAGAGCAGGCAACATCGCTTTTTGAAGATGCTAAAGTTTTGTTGAAGCGTATTTTAGATGAAAAACTGCTAAAAGCGAAAGCAATTTACGGTTTATTTGAAGCGAATACCGTAAATCATGATGATATAGAGGTGTATTATCATCAAGATTCTGAAGAAAAAACAGCCATTTTTAGAACGCTACGACAACAATTAAAAAAGCATGCCGGAAAACCTAATTTCGCGCTTTCAGATTATATCGCGCCAAAAGAAAGCGGTATTAAAGATTATATGGGTTGTTTTTGTGTTTCTACGGGATTCGGAACGCAGGAATTAGCAGCCGAATTTGAGAAAAATCATGACGATTATAATTCGATTATGATCAAAGCGCTAGCCGATCGTTTTGCCGAAGCCTTTGCTGAGTATTTGCACAAAAAAATCAGAAAAGAAGATTGGGGATATGCTTCCGAAGAAAATCTAACTAACGAAGAACTTATTAAAGAAAATTATAAAGGTATTCGTCCGGCACCTGGATATCCGGCCTGTCCAGATCATTTAGAGAAATTAACCATTTGGGATATTTTAAAGGTTGAAGAGCGCATTGGCGTAAAACTTACTGAAAGTTTAGCCATGTGGCCCGCAGCTAGCGTAAGTGGTTATTATTTTGCAAATCCTGAAGCGAGGTATTTCGGACTAGGAAAGATAAAAGAAGATCAGGTTAAAGATTTTGCCGAACGTAAAGGCATTGATTATAAAAAGGCCGAAAAATGGCTTAACCCAAATATTGCAGATTAAAAATGAGCTGACGGCTAACAGCTATCAGCGATTAGCAGCTTAAGACAATGAAAGTAACCGAGCATATAGAAAACGCAAAAGGAAAAACTCTTTTTTCATTTGAAATTGTTCCTCCACAAAAGGGAAAAAATATTCAGGAATTATACGATAATATCGATCCTTTAATGGAATTTAATCCGCCATTTATAGATGTAACGACTTCTAGAGAAGAGCATATCTACATTAAGCGGGAAGATGGATTGCTAGAACGTAAAATTACCAGAATGCGTCCCGGTACAGTTGGTATTTGTGCGGCAATAAAGCAAAAGTACGATGTAGATACTATTCCGCATGTGCTTTGCGGTGGGTTTACAAAAGAAGAAACCGAATATGTGTTAGTAGATTGTCATTATTTAGGAATCGAAAATGTGATGGCATTACGAGGTGATGCGATGAAACATCAGCGTTATTTTGAACCTACAACTGGTGGACATTGTTATGCCAATGAGCTTGTAGGTCAAATTAAAGACCTATCCAAAGGAAAATATTTAAATGAAGTTATTGATTCTGATAATCATGCCGATTTTTGTGTTGGGGTGGCCGGTTATCCTGAGAAGCATTTAGAATCACCTTCTTTAGAAACCGATCTTAAAAAATTAAAAGCAAAGGTAGATGCCGGCGCCGATTATGTGGTGACTCAAATGTTTTTTAATAATCAGGCGTATTTTGAGTTTGTAGAGAAAGCAAAGCAAATGGGCATAAATGTACCTATAATCCCTGGCATTAAACCTATTGCTGTAAAGAAGCATTTACAATTGCTACCGCATGTATTTAGCATTGATCTGCCACAAGACCTAATTGATAATGTAGAGGCTTGTAAGAATAATAAAGAAGTCAGAGAAGTGGGAATCGAATGGGCGATTCAACAAACAAAAGAATTGAAAGAAGCGGGAGTACCGGTACTACATTTCTATTCGATGGGAAAAAGCTCGAATATTAAAAAGATTGCTGAAGCGGTATTTTAGTAGTTAGACCGCTAAAGCTGTTAGTAGTTAGAATTTAGATCGCTGCGCTTTTAGATTTGGAGAATCAAGAGTCAGGACTTAATTATTTTGAATGCTGAAGGTTGAATTGAAAAGTGGATAAAAAAAAGAATAGAAAGAATTGAAAAATAGCTTTTTCAAAGCAATCAAAAAGAAAGAAAGTATATTGAATTCTTATTAGTCTTGAATTTTGCTAACAGGCAAGTGAAGCATAGCCGAACGGCGAAATCTTTCCGCTGATAGCTCAAGGCAGAACCCAAAAAAGTATCACTACTCAATTCTCTATAATACCTACTAAACTAAACCCAAAAAAATGTTGGTTGATCGTAAATTATTACCGTAATTTGTGGTTACAAAGTTCAGAAACTTACTGATTGTTATCAAGAAAGGCTGAGGGAATAGACCCGCAGAAGCCTTAGCAACCCTTTGCAAACAAAGAAGGTGCTACGTTCTACCGATTTTCGGATAGATAACAGAATGATTCTTCACCGAATTAATCGCAAAAACTTTTCTTGATCGTAACAAAGCGCACTCCTATCACAAGGATGTATGCTGATGTCAGTCTGTTTTAAGCTTTAAAAGTTTAAAAAATAGAAAAGTTGAAACAAGATCTATTACAATTACAGCTTAAAGATTTTACCACATTAAGTGGCAGTACACAAGATATTACCCTGTCGTATCATATATTCGGTCAGCCGTTACATTCGGCACCTATTGTGATGATTAATCATGCGCTTACAGGGAATTCTGAAGTTGCCGGTGAAACCGGTTGGTGGAAAGATGTGGTTGGTAAAGAAAAATGTATAGATACCGATAAATATACCATCCTGGCATTTAATGTTCCAGGAAATGGTTATGACGGTATTTTAATCGAGAACTATAAAGACTTTGTCGCAAGAGATATTGCCAGAATATTTCTTTTAGGTTTAGATTCATTAAAAATCGATCATCTTTTTGCCTTAGTTGGTGGTTCTTTGGGTGGCGGAATTGCCTGGGAAATGGCGGCGCTTAGTCCAGAAATTACCGATAATTTAATCACGGTGGCCACAGATTGGAAATCGACTGACTGGCTTATCGCCAATTGCCAGATTCAGGAATTGTTTTTAAATAATTCTAAAAATCCGGTGCATGATGCGCGCATGCATGCGATGCTGTGTTACCGAACCCCGGAGTCGTTTAAATCCCGTTTTAAAAGAACCACAAATGAGGAACTTCAGGTTTTTAATGTAGAAAGCTGGTTGCTACATCACGGCGCGAAACTTCAGGAACGTTTTCAGGTGGGAGCTTACAAATTAATGAATCAACTTTTAAAAACTATCGATGTTTCCCGTGGCCGTCCAGAATTGGACAAAGTATTGGAGAGTATTAAAGCCAATATTTGCATTATTGGGGTCGATTCAGATCTCTTTTTTACAGCAGAAGAAAACAGGGAAACTTATAAGCAGCTAGCGCAAAGCAGCAATAAAGTGACGTATGGCGAAATTCATTCATTACACGGTCATGATGCATTTTTAATCGAATTTAAACAACTGGAGAATATAATTGCAGGCATTTTTCAAAAAGCAAATAAAATGAAAGTAGTAAAGTTTGGCGGAAAATCTCTAGCCAACGGAGAAGGTATCAATAGGGTTTTAGAAATTATAGAAGAAAAGATTCAAAATGAAGAGCGTATTGCAGTGGTGGTTTCAGCACGAGGAAAAACCACAGATCAGCTTGAAAATTTACTGGAGAAAGCATCAGAGAACGAAGATTTTGCTTCAGCTTTCGAGAAGTTTAAAGCCTATCAGATTTCCGAATATGATTTTGTAGATTTTTCCGAAGAATTTAAAAGTATCGAGAAGCTACTTGAAGGTGTTTGTTTGCTTGGTGATTATAGCCCTAAAATTAAGGATCAGTTACTTTCTCAGGGAGAACTAATGTCGGCTAAATTGATTACTGAAATTTTAAAAAAACGTGGTTATAAAGCCAATTTTACCGATAGCCGCCAGTTGATAAAAACCGATGATATTTTTGGAAATGCTCAGCCTTTAGAGGTGCTTTCTAAAGAAAATGTCGTAAAGCATTTTGAAGAATTCAATGGTAAAACGGTGAATATCGTGACTGGTTTTATTGGGTCGAATGCTAAAAATGAAACCACCACTTTGGGGAGGAATGGTAGTAATTATACGGCTTCTTTAATCGCGAATTACCTGGATGCCGAAGAGTTACAAAATTATACGCATGTAGATGGAATTTATACAGCAAATCCAGATTTAGTGCCAAGTGCACAACGCATCGAACAGCTGTCTTATAACGAAGCGAATGAGCTTGCGAATTTTGGAGCGACGATTTTACATGCAAAAACAATAATTCCGTTAATCGAAAAGAATATTCCGCTTCGTATCCTGAATACCTTTAATAATGATAATCAGGGCACTTTGATCACGGCAAAACCAAATAAAGAAGGAATGAAATCCCTTTCGGTTTTGGAGCATACAGCCTTGCTAAATCTAGAAGGTCGTGGTCTACTCGGGAAATCTGGTGTGGATGCAAGGATTTTCCGAGCGCTTGGGGATGCACAAATAAGTGTAAGTATTATTTCCCAGGGTTCTTCGGAAAGAGGGATTGGTTTGGTGGTTGATGCTGAAAATGCCATACGGGCCGTAAAAGCTTTAGAACGAGAATTTGAAAGTGATTTTTATTCTAAAGACGTCAACAAAATTTCAGTAGTCGATGATGTTTCGGTGATCTCAATCGTTGGTCAGGATCTAAGTACTTTCCATAAACCATACGATGCCTTAATCAGGAACCAGATCGTGCCGTTGCTTTTCAATAATACGGTAACGGGGAAAAACGTGAGTTTGGTGGTGAAAAAATCTCAGCTTAACAAAGCCTTAAACGTAATTCACGGAGAGATCTTTGAGATTTGTAAAAAGATTAATATCGCGATTTTTGGTCACGGAACGGTTGGGGGCACTCTAATAAGTCAGATTTTAGATTCGGCTGCTTCAATCGAGGAGCGTAAAAAGGTAAAACTGAATATTTTTGCTGTTTCGAATTCCAGAAAATTATTGCTTCATGCTACCGGAATTGGTTCAGAATGGAAAACGCAACTGGAAGAGGCGCAGCAAGAAGCTTCAATTGATGAAGTAATTAAATACGCGAAATTATTCCACCTGGAAAACCTGATTGCGGTAGATAATACGGCCAGTAAGGAGTTTGTTCAGCATTATAATAAACTGGTAGATCATGGTTTTGATTTGGTCTCTTCCAATAAGATTGCAAATACTTTAGATTTTGATTTTTATGCAGCACTGCGCGAAAACTTAGAGAAAAATCAGAAACAATATCTATATGAAACCAATGTTGGTGCAGGTTTACCTTTAATTGATACCATAAGAATTTTACATCTTTCCGGAGAGAATATTACCAGGATTCGTGGTGTTTTTTCAGGAACTCTAAGTTATTTATTCAATACTTTTTCTGCGGAAGATCGATCCTTTAGTAGTGTGTTGAAAGAAGCCATCGACAAAGGATTTACTGAGCCGGATCCTCGGGAAGATTTAAACGGAAATGATGTTGGTCGAAAATTATTGATTTTGGCCAGGGAACTTGACCTTCATAATGAGTTTACTGATGTGAAAATAAATAATCTGGTGCCGGAAGATTTACGTGGTGGTGATGCAAAAACATTTGTAGCGAAATTGGAAGAATTAGATGAGACTTATCAGAAAATAAAAGAAGAGCAAAAACCTAATCATGTTTTACGATATATAGGTGATTTGTCGGGAGATTTGCAGCAGGATAAAGGAGAGTTAGAAGTAAAACTGGTTTCTGTGCCTGATGAAAGTAGTTTAGGGCAGGTAAAAGGAGCCGATTCTATTTTTGAAATTTATACCGAATCCTATGGCGATCGCCCAATCGTGATTCAGGGAGCTGGCGCGGGTGCTGCCGTAACTGCTCGTGGTGTATTTGGTGATATTTTAAAACTTTCAGAAAAGAAATAGTAGGCTTTAATTGCTGAAAATTGAAATGCCAAAAGCCTCATATTCCATAAAATATGAGGCTTTTTTTGTAACAAATCTTCTTTTAATTCGTGGAATAATAAAGAGGAAGTTATGAAGAAAGGATTTTTACTAGTTACATTTTTATTGTTTTCAACTGTTTTTTACGCACAGCATTATACCAAAGAAAAGATTGAAATTCCGTTTAAACTGAGTCCTAATGGGCATATTATGATCAAGGCAAGTGTAAATGGCGTTCCCGGTAATTTTGTTTTCGATACTGGGGCGGGTATGAATTTGCTCACCAAAGATTTTGCCGATAAAATCGATAGTCTTGAAAAAACAACTCATTTTTATACCGGTCATCGCGCCACCGGTGAAGCGATAACTTCAGATTTATATCAATCTGAGGTACTAAAAATAGCAAACTTCAGCATAGAAGATGAGCAATTTGCAGTGTATGATATCGATTTTCCGTTAGATGGATTAATTTCTTTAACCCCACTTCAGCACAAAGCTTTTACGGTCAATTTTGAAGAAAATAAACTGGTTATTGAATCTGAAGAATCACTTCGGCGAAGGAAAGAGAATATAAAGTTCGAAATGCCATTGGAAATTAATAATGACAGAAATGTAAAAGTGAGTGTTGGAACAATTGTACAACTGGATTCTTTAGAATTACACGTTGGTTTAGATAGCGGTGCCGGTTTTGATGTTTATCGTTTTAATTCCAGATATATGGAAGCCCTTGGGATTGATTCTACACAGGTAGAATCTAAATATATCCCGAGTTCTTTTAAGCCCGAACAAGGAAATCAGTATTATTTTGCGGAAGTATCCAGGCTTAGTGATTTAAAAGTAAATGCTGAGCAGATTGGTTTTCGAGCAACATTTATCGACGGACTAATCTACGAAGGGATTATGGGAATTAACTGGATTGGTGAAATAATTACTTTTGATATCCCAGCCAAACGTATACTGGTCAATTAAGTTTAGTTTTTAATATAGGTTAAGGTGTTTCCCCTTTCTAAATAGATTAATGAAATAATAGTATCGTTCCACTCATTAACGATATATTGAAGGGCGGAGGAGTCGTTCTTTAAGGTTAAAAATGGACCTTTTTTTAGAAGTGTACCGTCTTTATATAAAGTATCGGAAAAGTTCATTTGATAATGATCTGAAGCTTTAGTTGTGTTACCTGTATAAAACATGATGAGCGAATCTTTTTTAACTTCAATACCAGCTAGAGAATCCTGACTACTATAATAGGTTGTAGAATGTTGTGACGGTAAAGTAGATTTTAAAGTGTCTCTCTTAACTTTTTGAATAGGTGTAGAAACATTATCTACTGTAGTTTCTGATTTTTTTGAAGCGTTTTGCTGATTCTGGTTATTGCAGCTAACCGATATCATCAAAAGGGAAATCAAGTAGAAAAAGTGTTTTGTCATCAGTAAAATATTAATGTCTTTTTTGAGTAAGTTCAGTAAACAAACTCTCCAGATTTTTGGTTTTTTGATTCAGTTGAAGTGTTTTTAGTCCGTTATCATGTGCAAAATCAAAAACTGTTGAACGCATATCTTCAGCGGTTTCAAATGTGAGTTCATACACAAAACCAGCGGGATTTTTTACATCTTTTAAGTGCGGAAGCTGTTGTAGGGCGATCATTTCAATACGATAATCAAATTCTACTTCGATTATTTGCTCCTGGCCTTTTCTAAGATCGACTAATTTCTGGTTGGTGATAATTTCACCATGATTAATGATAATTACTCGATCACAGATGGCTTCAACTTCCTGCATAATGTGGGTAGATAGAAAAATGGTTTTGTCTTTAGCAATATTTTTGATCAGGCTACGAATTTCGACAAGTTGGTTGGGATCAAGACCAGTGGTAGGTTCATCTAAAATAAGCACCTGAGGGTTGTGCAATAATGCGGCCGCCAGACCCACACGCTGGCGATATCCTTTAGAAAGCTGATCAATTTTTTTATTGGCTTCGGGAGTGAGATTGGTTAATTTAATCACCTCTTCTATACGCTCTTTTTCGGTACCGTAGATTTTAGCATTAAAAGCTAAATATTCGCGTACATACATTTCAGCATATAAAGGATTGTGTTCCGGCAGGTAGCCAATACTTTTTTGTAAATCGTTTAATTGGGTTTCGATGTCATATCCATTTACGCTGGCCGTACCTTTAGAAGGTTTTAAATAACCGGTTAGGATTTTCATAAGTGTCGATTTTCCGGCGCCATTGGGGCCAAGAAAACCCACGATTTCTCCTTTATTAACAGAAAATGAAACCTGATTTAGGGCTTTTTGATCCCCATAAAATTTTGATATGTTTTCTACTGAAATGGACATAGCAGGAGCTTTAGGTCAAAAGTAAGCATAAAATTAGCGCACTAAAAAGTACTTTGGGGTATTATTTATTTCATATTGAAAACTTAGTTTCTAACTTTATTCCATGGCTATTTTTCCTATCATCCTTCTCCCGCAAATACTGGACTAAGATAACGGCAAATGATTATGAGATATAGAAGGTTTGATTTCTAGTAATTTAAATTCTATTCTAATGCTCACCGTGTGATTTTCGTTAAAGAAAGGGAAAATGTTAGACTACTTATTTACTTCTGTTGTTAAGAGGTAAATAGCCCGGATTTATAGCTAATTGAAATTTAAAAGCTTATCTGGTGTGTAAGTGTTTGTGAAACAAAATGTTACTTTTAAATTATTTTTTTAAATAATATTTATTTGGCGAAAAATAGCTGTATATTTGCGCCCTTTAAAAACAGGCTTTTATGGCAGCTATTAAAAATATTGCAATTATTGCGCACGTAGACCACGGTAAAACTACCCTGGTTGATAAGATCATGTACCATTGTCGTTTATTTCGAGAAAACGAGAATACAGGTGATCTTATTTTGGATAATAACGATCTTGAAAGAGAGCGTGGTATTACCATCACTTCTAAGAATGTATCTGTAGTTTATAAAGATACAAAGATTAACATTATCGATACTCCTGGTCACGCCGATTTTGGTGGAGAGGTAGAGCGTGTGCTAAATATGGCAGATGGTGTTTTACTTTTGGTAGATGCTTTTGAGGGGCCTATGCCGCAAACTCGCTTTGTGTTACAAAAAGCAATTGATCTTGGTCTTAAGCCTTGTGTTGTTATAAACAAAGTCGATAAAGAAAACTGTACGCCAGATGAGGTACACGAAAAAGTTTTTGACTTAATGTTTGAACTTGGAGCTGAAGAATGGCAGTTAGATTTTCCAACGGTGTATGGTTCTGCCAAGAACAACTGGATGAGTGAAGATTGGAAAAACCAAACTGAAAATATCGAGCCATTACTGGATATGGTGATCGAGCATATTCCTTCTCCAAAAGTAGATAAAGAAGGAACACCACAAATGCTTATTACTTCTTTAGATTTTTCTTCATTTACAGGAAGAATTGCAATTGGTCGTTTACAACGAGGTATTTTAAAAGAAGGGATGAATGTTTCTTTGGTTAAAAGAGACGGCTCTATTAAGAAAACAAAAATAAAAGAGCTTCATACTTTTGAAGGCCTGGGTAGGCGTAAGATAGAGACTGTAGAAGCTGGTGATATTTGTGCGGTAGTTGGATTAGATGGTTTTGAAATTGGGGATACTATTGCTGATTTTGAAAATCCTGAAGGTCTTAAAACTATAGCTATCGATGAGCCTACAATGAGTATGCTTTTCACTATTAACGATTCTCCTTTCTTTGGTAAAGATGGTAAATTTGTAACCTCGAGACATATTAAAGAAAGACTAACTAAAGAATTAGAGAAAAATCTTGCATTGCGGGTTAATGAAACAGATAGTGCAGATAAATTCTTAGTGTATGGTCGTGGGGTATTGCATTTATCGGTACTTATCGAGACAATGCGTCGTGAAGGCTACGAACTACAAATAGGACAGCCACAGGTAATCATTAAGGAAATTGATGGTGTAAAATGTGAGCCGGTGGAAGAACTAACGATCGACCTTCCAGAGAATGTATCTGGTAAAGCGGTAGAAATGGTAACGCTTCGTAAAGGAGAAATGTTATCTATGGAGGCTAAAGGAGAGCGTATGGTTTGTGAATTTATTATTCCTTCTCGTGGAATTATAGGTTTACGTAACCAGTTATTAACTGCGACTGCCGGAGAAGCGATTATGGCACACCGCTTTAAAGAATACCAACCCTTAAAAGGTGGAATTCCAGAGCGTTTAAATGGTTCTTTAGTTTCTATGGAAAAAGGTACTGCAATTCCTTATTCTATTGATAAACTTCAAGACCGCGGGAAGTTTTTTGTGGATCCGGGAGAAGATATTTATGAAGGTCAGGTGATTGGTGAAAATTCACGCCAGGATGATATGGTGGTAAATATTACCAAAACCAAAAAGCTTTCTAACGTACGTTCCTCAGGAGCTGATGAAAAAGCGAAGATCGTTCCTGCAATTAAGTTCTCTTTGGAAGAAGCTTTAGAATATATTCAAAAAGATGAGTATGTAGAAGTTACTCCAAATCACTTACGTCTAAGAAAGATTTATCTGACAGAAAACGACAGAAAAAGAAATAAGATTATTTAATTGATCTTTTATACTGAAACAAGAACCTCACAGTTACCCGCTGTGAGGTTTTTTTATGATTTGAAGTGGGTGGCGATATGAAATTAGTATTTTGTTTGGATAGCGGAAAATGATATAAATGCGATCTAATTATTTTTTGGCTTACCTCCATTTTTTATTTTTAATTTATTGATGTGTTTTTTGCATTTAATTGAGTTATTTTTATTTATTATATTCATAATCAATAGATTGTATTGGATGTTTCTTTTTAGGTAATTTTAAAAAAAATTAATGAGTTTATTTCAGAATTAATATATTTACCTCATTAACTTTTCACTAAACTTATTAGTTAATGAAAAACATTATTACTCTTTTTATTTTTATTTTATTTATTAGTCACAGTGCTTTTTCACAGGATTTTAGGATCGGCCTTAAAGGAGGTGTTAATATTGGTCATGGTGGTGAAATTAAAGGCTTAACTTCAGGAGCAAATTATACGGGAGATACTTATTTTTCGAATCCAAGTGAAGGGTTTCATGGCGGGATTTTTGGACAGTATAATTTGGGGAAATATTTCTTAAGACTTGAGGGTCTGTATAACACAGTAGTGACAGAATTTCCTTTTGATGCCAGGCCTGCAGAGTATAAGATGAATAAAATTAATGTTCCTCTTTTATTTGGATATCATGTTTGGGGGCCTATCGATGCTTATATAGGGCCTGCTTATAATAGTATGGTTGGAGATGCTACATTAGAAGGTATGGAAACTCAGGGAGGTGTGGTAGATATTGCGAGTAGTTATCTATCAGCGAATATTGGTTTAAAAGCACATTTTGGTCGGTTTGAACTGGATGCGCGTTATGAGTATAACTTTAGTTCTAATGAGCCTTATACCATCGATATGATTGAGAGTGCTTATAGAATTAATCTTGCCTCTTTTGAAAACAGAAGGATTCATCAATTCATGGTGAGTCTTGCAGTAGGTCTTTTTGATTCCAATTATAGACCAAAGCGATCAAGAAGTAGAAGAGGTTGTTATTTTAGATAGCGCGACCACTACTTTTCTTTCTGAATAATTGAGTCTTAATTTTTTGAACCAGGTAGTAATCATTAGAATTAGCTATGTTTGGAAGTGTTTGCCGGTTGAAGACTTTCTGCAATTAGCTAAATATATTTGACGTTATAAAAGAAGCTCCTAAAGGGAGCTTTTATTTTTTAAGTAAGATTCTAAAAAAAGCAGTAGCATTATAATGAAAACATTTATAATTCACCAATTATAACAAATTCCGCTACTGCTTTTTATCACCTAACCACTAATTTTTCATCTTTTGTATAGGGTAAAAATAATAAGCATTGAGCTGCTTTAATTTTTTTTTAGATGATGTGTCGTTTTAGCTTAGTTGAGAGGAATGAATGTAAAGATCAATGGTCAATGTAACCAATTTTTAGAAATAATGATAGGGAAAGGATATGCTTGCTTGCAATTACCGTATGCTATATTTCAGCAAATTCTTTTCGCTTACTTTAGAGCTTCATGTTAGTGGGTAAAGATAAAGGATATCGTATTTCGGGTATAATTTTGGGAATTTTTTAAAGCAGTAGACAGGTTTTCTAGTGCGTAGGTGGTTGGCCTTTATGTTTCCCAGGTTTCTTTTGATTATTTTATAAGTATATGTAGCATCTGTAAACTTGGATAAAATCAAATGATCAATTTTGTGCATATGCTTTGTTTCTTTTACAAAAGAGATCACAATTTAACTATCGGGACATTACTAGGAGTTTTAATTATTACTCTCTTATAAAAAAACCGGCTTCTTTTGAAACCGGTTTTTTTATAAGAGAGTAATAATTGTTTTTATTTATTTTACTTTATCAACAATTGCTTTAAACGCCTCTGGGTGGTTCATTGCTAAATCAGCTAAAACCTTACGGTTTAATCCAATTTCATTAGCTTTTACTTTACCCATAAATTGCGAATAAGACATTCCTTGTTGACGAGCAGCAGCATTAATACGCATAATCCATAATGAACGGAAATTACGTTTTTTAGCTTTGCGATCTCTATAAGAGTAAAGCATAGCTTTTTCAACTGCATTTTTTGCTACTGTCCAAACGTTTTTACGTCTTCCAAAGTAGCCTTTTGCTTGCTTAAGAACCTTTTTTCTTCTAGCTCTTTTTGCAACAGAATTTACTGATCTTGGCATAATTTTAAAATTTTGTAGCAGGCGATCTTAAATCGATACTTTTAAATTAGAGGATAAACTCTAATTTGCCCAACTCCAGGGTTTATAAATGATTTAAACCGTTAAGCTTTCAGATTACTTTAAACGTAATTGAAGTTTAACATTATTGGTATCAGCATCAGATACTAATGTACTGTGCGTCAACGCAAGCTTACGTTTTTTAGACTTCTTTGTTAAGATGTGACTTTTAAACGCGTGCTTTCTTTTAATTTTTCCAGTACCTGTAAGCTTAAAACGCTTTTTAGCGCTGGATTTTGTTTTCATTTTAGGCATGCTATCCTTTTTTTATAATTAAAACTCTCTTAATTTATTATTTCTTTTTATTGGTTGTAGGTGCCATGAACATTGTCATTCGTTTACCTTCAAGTTTAGGCATCTGTTCCACCTTTCCAAACTCTTCTAGATCTGTGGCCAGACGTAGTAAAAGTATTTCTCCTTTATCCTTAAATACAATAGAACGACCTTTAAAGAATACAAATGCTTTTAATTTAGCCCCGTCTTTAAGAAACTTTTCAGCATTTCTTTTTTTAAATTCGTAGTCGTGATCATCTGTATTAGGGCCAAAACGAATTTCCTTAACGACAACTTTACTAGCTTTAGCCTTCATGGCTTTTTCACGTTTCTTTTGTTCGTAAAGGAACTTCTTATAGTCCATTGCCTTTACAACTGGTGGTTTGGCATCTGGAGAAATTTCCACTAAATCAAGTCCAAGATCTTCAGCGATGGCTAAAGCCTTCTCGATAGGATATACATCCATTTCAACATTATCACCTACTAAACGAACTTCTTTAGCCCGAATTTTTTGGTTAATTCTGTGTTGATCTTCTTTACGAGTTGTTCTTTGTTGTCTCGATTTTTTTCTTCGTATTGCTATGGCTTCAATATTTTAGTTAAACTTCAAACGCTTTAAGCGTCCTCTCGATTTCATTTTTAATTATTTGAGCGAATTCTTCAACTGGCATTGTACCAATATCTCCCTCGCCGTGTTTTCGTACAGAAACCGTACCATCTTTTGCTTCTTGTTCTCCAACAATAAGCATATAAGGGAACTTTTGCACTTCGGCTTCCCTTATTTTTTTACCAATGGTTTCGTTTCGGTTATCAAGTACGGCGCGAATTTCGTGATTTTCTAATAAACTTAAAACTTTTTGGCTATATTTTTCGTATTTCTCGCTGAGTGAGAGAATGATAGCCTGCTCAGGCATTAACCATAGCGGAAAGTTCCCTGCGGTGTGCTCTAAAAGAATAGCGATAAATCTTTCCATACTTCCAAATGGCGCTCGGTGAATCATTACCGGGCGATGAGACTCATTGTCACTTCCTTTATATGTCAGGTCAAAACGCTCTGGTAAGTTGTAATCTACCTGAATGGTGCCAAGTTGCCAGCTTCTGCCTAAAGCATCCTTTACCATGAAGTCTAACTTGGGACCGTAAAAAGCAGCTTCACCAGTCTCGATAACGTAGTTTAGACCTTTCTCTTTAGCTGCATTGATAATTGCGTTTTCCGCTTTTTCCCATACATCATCACTTCCAATATATTTTTCTTTGTTTTCAGGGTCACGTAGAGAAACCTGGGCTGTGAAGTTTTCAAAACCTAAACTGTCGAATACATATAATGTAAGATCAATAACTTTTTTAAACTCTTCATCCAATTGCTCTGGAGTACAAAAAATATGAGCATCATCCTGAGTAAATCCACGTACCCGGGTTAAACCATGTAGCTCTCCACTTTGCTCATAACGATATACGGTGCCAAACTCCGCAAATCTTTTAGGAAGATCGCGATAACTCCATGATTGCGAATTATACATTTCACAATGGTGAGGGCAATTCATCGGTTTTAGTAAAAATTCCTCACCTTCATGGGGTGTTTTAATAGGTTGGAAGCTGTCTTCACCATATTTAGCGTAATGGCCAGAAGTTACATATAGCTCTTTATGACCTATATGTGGGCTAACGACCATTTCGTAGCCAGCTTTTTTCTGGGCTTTTTTTAGGAAATTTTCCAGGCGTTCTCTTAAAGCAGCTCCTTTAGGTAACCATAAAGGTAACCCCTGTCCAACCTTTTGGGAAAAAGTAAATAACTCTAATTCCTTGCCTAGTTTTCTATGATCTCTTTTTTTAGCTTCTTCCAGAAGTTCTAAATATTCTTTTAATTCCTTTTGCTTGGGAAAACTTGTACCATACACACGGGTAAGTTGTGGATTTTTTTCGTCACCTCTCCAATAAGCCCCGGCAACGTTCATAAGTTTTACTGCTTTTATAATTCCGGTGTTTGGAATATGACCTCCACGACATAAATCGGTAAATGTGTCATGATCACAAAAAGTAATAGTGCCGTCCTCAAGATTTTCGATTAATTCCACTTTAAAAGGATTATTAATTTTCTTATAATAATCCAAAGCTTCTTTTTTGGTAACCTCGCGCATTTTAAAATCATGTTTGCCACGAGCAATTTCTAACATGCGATTTTCGATTTTAGAGAAATCGCTTTCAGAAATTTTTTGTTCCCCAAAATCAACATCATAGTAAAAACCATTTTCAATGGCTGGTCCGATGGTTAATTTAGCTCCAGGATATAAATCCTGAATAGCTTGTGCCATAACGTGAGAGGTAGAATGCCAAAAAGCCTTCTTCCCTTCATCATCGTTCCAGGTGTATAGGGTAAGATTACCATCTGTTGTTAAAGGAGTAGAGGTTTCTACAATGGTGTCATTATATTTTGCTGAAATCACATTTCTCGCAAGCCCGGCACTTATACTTTGTGCCACATCCATAGGAGTAGAGCCTTGTTCAAGTTCCTTAATACTGCCATCCGGCAATGTTACCTTTATCATGTCTATATATTATAGTCGTTATTATAGTTGGCAAAGATAAGAGGTTGTAGTTGTTTGCGCAATACAAGTATTTAGTATTTTATGGACGTTTCACTATTATATAGTGATCGGGCTATTCACTATATCTTGGTGCTTTTATATTATAGGTGGTCACAACTATACATAAGGTGTAAGTAGGATATCAAAATCTATTAATATTTGAGGACAGTTGCACCAAGGATGCCGTTGCTATCCCTAACGCAATTTTTATTTCATTTTAAATAGTTGAAAATTAACAGAGTATAATTAGGTATTAAATTAATTTTAAAATTTGTTGATTTTTATGTTGCTGAATCGAAATTAGGATATATATTTGCATCCGCTTAGCCGCTGAGGTGGTATTTTGGAGGCGGATGTTCATTGAGAGGTATAGTGAAAAAAGGTTCTAAAAAAAAACTTAAAAAAGTTTTGCAGGAAAGAAATAAAAGGCTGTATATTTGCAGCCGCTTAACGCCGGAGTAGATAGGGTGTTATGGCGGATGTTCATTGGGATAGCGTGATATTTTAGACTGAAAAAAAACTTAAAAAAAGTTTTGGTGGTTAAAGAAAAAGAGTTGTATATTTGCAGCCGCTTTAACGGCGAGGTTCTTTGGAAGGGTTGAGGGTTTAAAATTAAGAAAAAATAAATTTTAATTTTTTCTTGTGAGTTTAAAAATTAGTTGTACATTTGCAACCGCTTTTAGAACAAGTAAAAATGCTCTTAATATACTGAGTGACTAGGAGATACCGGATGGGGTGTTGGTAAGGTTCGATTCCTTAATTTCTACCGAAAGGGTTTTTAGGAACCCGGACTTTGAATAAGTTCATTGACATATTGAATTGACTAGACGATATCAATCTTAATTTATTAAGATTGGTATAGCGTAAAGATTAAGAATTAAGACTATAAAGAGTCAAACTTTTGAGCTTTAGACTTCTTGAGAAGGAAAACATTTATTTAGTTGTCACATATTAATGAAACAACGATGAAGAGTTTGATCCTGGCTCAGGATGAACGCTAGCGGCAGGCCTAACACATGCAAGTCGAGGGGTAACAGGGAGTGCTTGCACTCTGCTGACGACCGGCGCACGGGTGCGTAACGCGTATGCAATCTACCTCTTACTGAGGGATAGCCCATGGAAACGTGGATTAATACCTCATAGTATTATAGACTGGCCTCAGTTTATGATTAAAGGTTACGGTAAGAGATGAGCATGCGTCCTATTAGCTAGATGGTAAGGTAACGGCTTACCATGGCTACGATAGGTAGGGGTCCTGAGAGGGAGATCCCCCACACTGGTACTGAGACACGGACCAGACTCCTACGGGAGGCAGCAGTGAGGAATATTGGACAATGGGCGAGAGCCTGATCCAGCCATGCCGCGTGCAGGAAGACGGCCCTATGGGTTGTAAACTGCTTTTACAGAGGAAGAACCCTCCTTACGTGTAAGGAGCTGACGGTACTCTATGAATAAGGATCGGCTAACTCCGTGCCAGCAGCCGCGGTAATACGGAGGATCCAAGCGTTATCCGGAATCATTGGGTTTAAAGGGTCCGTAGGCGGGTCTATAAGTCAGTGGTGAAAGTCTGCAGCTTAACTGTAGAACTGCCATTGATACTGTAGACCTTGAATTAGTATGAAGTGGTTAGAATGTGTAGTGTAGCGGTGAAATGCATAGATATTACACAGAATACCGATTGCGAAGGCAGATCACTAATACTATATTGACGCTGATGGACGAAAGCGTAGGTAGCGAACAGGATTAGATACCCTGGTAGTCTACGCCGTAAACGATGGTTACTAGCTGTCCGGCCTAATTGAGGGCTGGGTGGTTAAGCGAAAGTGATAAGTAACCCACCTGGGGAGTACGTTCGCAAGAATGAAACTCAAAGGAATTGACGGGGGCCCGCACAAGCGGTGGAGCATGTGGTTTAATTCGATGATACGCGAGGAACCTTACCAGGGCTTAAATGCAGTCTGACGTATTTGGAAACAGATATTTCTTCGGACAGATTGCAAGGTGCTGCATGGTTGTCGTCAGCTCGTGCCGTGAGGTGTCAGGTTAAGTCCTATAACGAGCGCAACCCCTGTGGTTAGTTGCCAGCACGTAATGGTGGGAACTCTAGCCAGACTGCCGGTGCAAACCGTGAGGAAGGTGGGGATGACGTCAAATCATCACGGCCCTTACGTCCTGGGCCACACACGTGCTACAATGGTAGGGACAGAGAGCAGCCACTTCGCGAGAAGGAGCGAATCTATAAACCCTATCACAGTTCGGATCGTAGTCTGCAACTCGACTACGTGAAGCTGGAATCGCTAGTAATCGCATATCAGCCATGATGCGGTGAATACGTTCCCGGGCCTTGTACACACCGCCCGTCAAGCCATGGAAGCCGGGGGTACCTGAAGTCCGTTACCGCAAGGAGCGGCCTAGGGTAAAACTGGTAACTGGGGCTAAGTCGTAACAAGGTAGCCGTACCGGAAGGTGCGGCTGGAACACCTCCTTTCTAGAGCATTCTCTTTCAAAAGAGAATCGCAATTAAATAAAGGGAAGTTCAAAAGCAAGCCTTTAAGGTCTTGATTCTTAATGTCAATTCGATAAACTACAGTATTAAAGTAAAAAGTTGAAAAGTAGAAAGTAGTATTGCTTTGTGACTTTTAACTGGTAAACTTTAAAACTGTTATGGACAGTCTCATAGCTCAGCTGGTTAGAGCGCTACACTGATAATGTAGAGGTCGGCAGTTCGAGTCTGCCTGAGACTACGACCGCGCAAAGCGCGAGTTTAAAGTTGAAGGTTTAAAAGTTTAAAGTTAAACTTGAGACACGGAAGTTCATTTGAAATAACAAAAAGGAAATTTTAGAGGTTGAGTAGCCGTTATAAGTACTGTTAACTGATAACTGTTAACTGATCACTGAAAATGGGGGATTAGCTCAGCTGGCTAGAGCGCCTGCCTTGCACGCAGGAGGTCATCGGTTCGACTCCGATATTCTCCACCAGGCAATGCCTGGAGATTTGAAAGATAATCTTCAGAGTTTGCAGTGGGAAGCATAGATTGTTTATACGTCTATCGCGACTCGCGATCGTTCATTGACATATTGAGAAATAAAGAATACGAGAAACTAACGCTTATTATGAGATAGGGTTTGTAAGAATTCTATTGTAATAATAGCAAAACAAAAAAGTTAACGACCATCGTTAAGGTGGTTGTGCGAGCATATTAGGTAAAAAGCATACAAGCTTATTAAGGGCGTATGGGGAATGCCTAGGCTCTCAGAGGCGAAGAAGGACGTGATAAGCTGCGAAAAGCTGCGGGGATTGGCACATACAAATTGATCCGCAGATATCCGAATGGGGCAACCCACTATATTGAAGATATAGTATCCGAAAGGAGGCGAACCCGGAGAACTGAAACATCTAAGTACCCGGAGGAAGAGAAAACAAAAGTGATTACGCTAGTAGCGGCGAGCGAACGCGTATTAG